>NZ_JYKA01000001.1 GCF_001676875.1 Chromobacterium subtsugae
GAAACCCCGAAAACAAACAGGCCGGCGCACCCGCCGGCCTGCTTCAACCCCTCTCATCAGGCCTTATAGATGATCAAGCAGCTGCAGCGGGTGATCGATATCGGCATCCGCCCCCCACTGCTCCGGCTTGTCGTCCGCCGAGAAATAGCCCCAGTTGACCAGCACCGTCTTCATGCCGACATTGCGGCCCGCCTGGATGTCGCGCTCGGCATCGCCGACATACATGCAATGCTCGGGCGCGATGCCGATCTGTTCGGTGGCGTGCAGCATCGGACGCGGGTCGGGCTTTGCCACGCCCACGGTATCGCCGCTGACGATGACAGCTGGCGGAATGGCGAACGGCAGCCACGGCACCAGGCGGTCGGTGAAGCGCATCGACTTGTTGGTGATGATGCCCCAGGCCAGGCCGCGCTTGTCCAATTCGGCGATCAGCTCGTTGACGCCGTCGAACAGCGTCGTCTCCTCGGCGAGGTTGGCGTCGTACAGATCCATGAAGCGCACCCGCAGCGACTCCATCCGCTCGGCATCGAGTCCGGCACCGAAGCCCAGCCGCACCAGGCCGCGCGCGCCATGGCTGGCCATCGGCCGGATCGCCTCGTATGGCTGCGGCGGCAGGCCCTCTTCCTTCAGCAGGCGATTCAGCGCCGCGCCCAGGTCGCGGGCGGTATCCGCCAGCGTGCCGTCCAAATCGAACAATACTGCCTTGATCATGATTCCTGCTTCACCAGATTGGAAATAAGGCCGACATTGCACCATCAACGGATGGTCTTGCCAAGAAACAGCCGATAGGCCGGATTATCGGTTTCCTCTATATAAGGGTATCCCAGCGTTTCCAGAAACTGCTGGAAGGCCTGCGCGTCGCCCGGGGGCACCTGGATGCCGACCAGCACCCGGCCATAGTCGGCGCCGTGGTTGCGGTAGTGGAACAGACTGATGTTCCAGTCTGTGCGCATCGCCTCCAGAAAACGCATCAACGCGCCGGGGCGGTCGGGAAATTCAAAGCGCAGCACCCGCTCGTCTTTCAGCTGCGGCGCATGACCGCCCACCAGATGGCGGATGTGCAGCTTGGCCAATTCGTTATCGGTCAGGTCGATGCCGTCCAACTCCGCCGCGCGCAAGTCCGTCAACAAGCGCTCCACATCTTCCTTGCCGGCGATCTGCACGCCGACGAACACGTGGGCGACGCTGGGGTCGGCGAAGCGGTAGTTGAACTCGGTGATGTTGCGGCCGCCGATCACCGAACAGAAGCGCTTGAAGCTGCCCGGCTTTTCCGGGATGGTGACGGCGATGATGGCCTCGCGCCGTTCGCCCAGTTCGGAACGCTCCGACACGTGGCGCAGGCGGTCGAAATTCATGTTGGCGCCGCAGGAGATCGCCACCAGCGACTGCCCGGCGCAGCCTTCGCGCTCGATGTATGCCTTGGCGCCGGCCACCGCCAGCGCGCCGGCAGGCTCGACGATGGAGCGGGTGTCCTCGAAAATATCCTTGATCGCCGCGCAGATGGCGTCGGAATCGACCAGGATGATCTCATCCAACAATTCGCGGCAGATGCGGAAGGTTTCCTCCCCCACCAGCTTGACCGCCACGCCGTCGGCGAACAGGCCGACGTCTTTCAGCTCCACCCGCTCGCCCTTCTCTATCGACTGGCGCATCGCGTCGGAGTCCACCGGCTGCACGCCGATCACCTTCACCTCCGGCTTCAGCCGCTTGATGAAGCTGGCCACGCCGGCAGCCAGGCCGCCGCCGCCGATGGCGACGAATACCGCGTCCAGGTCGTCCGGATGCTGGCGCAGGATCTCCATGCCCACCGTGCCCTGGCCGGCGATCACGTCCGGATCGTCGAACGGCGGGATATAGGTGCGGCCGCTCTCTTCCGCCAGCTTCACCGCGTGCAGATAGGCCTCATTGAAGGAATCGCCCGACAACACCACCTGGCCGCCGCGCTGCTTCACCGCGTCGATCTTGATCTGCGGCGTGGTCACCGGCATCACGATCACCGCTTCACAGCCCAGCTTGCTGGCTGACAGCGCCACCCCCTGCGCATGGTTGCCGGCGCTGGCGGTGATGACGCCGCGCGCGCGCTGCTCGGCGCTCAGCTTGGCCATCTTGTTGTAGGCGCCGCGCAGCTTGAACGAGAACACCGGCTGCAGGTCTTCGCGCTTGAGCAGTATCTTGTTGCCGTAGCGCCGCGACAGATTCGGCGCCAGCTCCAGCGGCGTCTCCACCGCGACGTCGTAAACCCTCGATGTCAGGATGCGTTCCAGATAGTCTTGCGTATTGCTCATAGCGATGCCTTCGTCCCTGTAGTTTCTTGTATTTGAACTGTCAGAGTATCAGGAACTCCAAACGAACGGGAGGCCCGCCGCGCACTGTCTGCTGCATTGCAATATCAACGCCGGTTCGGGTTTTTCCGGCAACGGTGGTGGCCACAGCGTGTATAATCAGCGGCTACTGTTTGTGACCCCTAAGCAAGTCCTCTCCAAAATGAAAAAACTCACCACTGCCCTGGTGGCCGCCGCCCTGGCGCTGCCGTCCCTTGGCTTTGCCAATACCGCCTTCACCCCGCCGGCGCCGGACATCGCCGGCAAGGCCTACTACCTGCTGGACTACAACAGCACCCAGGTGCTAGCCGAACGCGACCCCGACTCCCGCGTCGAGCCGGCCTCGCTGACCAAGCTGATGACCGCCTATCTGACCTTCAAGGCGCTGAAGGAAAAGCATCTGACGCTGGAGCAGACGCTGACCGTATCGCAAAAAGGCTGGAAAACCGAAGGCTCGCGGATGTTCCTGGATCCGAAAGTCCCGGCCAAGGTGGAGGACCTGATCCGCGGCATGATCGTGCAGTCCGGCAACGACGCTTGCGTGACGCTGGCCGAAGCCATCGCCGGCAGCGAAGACGTATTCGCGCAGATGATGACCCAGCAGGCGCAGAAGCTCGGCATGAAGAACACCCAGTTCAGGAACGCCACCGGCCTGCCGCACGCCGACCACTACACCACCGTGCACGACCTGGGCATCCTCGCCGCCGCGTTGATCCGCGACTACCCCGAGTTCTATCCGATCTACTCGATGAAGTCGTTCACCTACAACAACATCAAGCAGCCTAACCGCAACCTGCTGTTGTACCGCGACCCCAACGTCGACGGCATGAAGACCGGCTACACCGACAGCGCCGGCTACAATATGGTAACGTCCAGCCACCGCGACGGCCGCCGCGTGATCTCCGTCGTCGTCGGCACCGCCAGCCCGGAAGCCCGCGCGGTGGAAAGCTCCAAGCTGTTGAACTACGGCTTGCAATTCTTCGACACGCCCAAACTTTATGCAGCGAACACCCGCGTCTCCGACGTGGCCGTCTACAAGGGCAGCGACAAGATGGTGGCGGTAGGCTTCGGCAGCGATGTTTACGCCACCGTGGCCAAGGGCCAGGCCGCCAAGCTGAAGGCCGACCTGACCACCATGCAGCCCTTGATCGCGCCGATCAAGGCCGGCCAGGTGGTCGGCAAGCTGACGGTTTCGCTCGACGGCAAGCCGCTCTTGGAGCGTCCGGTGGTAGCATTGAAAGCGGTGGAGGAAGGCAACTTCTTCAGCCGCCTGTGGGACAGCCTGAAGCTGATGCTGGGCTGGAAGTAACCGCGGCAGCGGTTTTGGCGGCGCCCCGGCCTGGCTGCGGCGCCGCCGGTTTCGCAATTGGCAAGAGTAGATCTGACATGTCTGATGAAAAACAGGAACTGATGGAGTTCCCCTGTCGCTTCCCGCTCAAGATCATGGGCGAGCGGCACGACGAATTCGTCGCCACCATCACCGAAGTGGTGCGCATCAACGCCCCCGACCTCGCCGAGGTCGACATTGTGCTGCGCGAAAGCTCCGGCGGCCGCTTCTACGCGCTGACCGTCACCGTCACCGCCACCTCGCGCCAACAGCTGGACAACATCTACCTGTCGCTGACCGGCCACCCCATGGTGAAAATGGTCCTCTGACCCGGGAGCTCAGGTGCAACGCATCATCAAACATTTGGGCCTGGCCGACTACGAGCCGACCTGGCGCGCCATGCAGGCGCTCACCGACCAGCGCGACGACGACACCCGGGACGAACTGTGGGTGGTCGAACACCCGCCGGTGTTCACCCAGGGACTGGCCGGCAAGCCGGAACACCTGCTGCAGCAAAACGACATCCCGGTGGTGAAGACCGACCGCGGCGGCCAGATCACCTACCACGGTCCCGGCCAACTGGTGATCTACCTGCTGATTGATTTCAAGCGCATGCGCATCGGCGTGCGCGAACTAGTGCGCCACATCGAGCAGGCCATCATCGACATGTTGGCCGAACAGGGCATCGCCGCCAACGGCGATGTCGACGCGCCCGGCGTCTATGTCGACGGCGCCAAGATCGCCTCGCTGGGCCTGCGCATCAAGAACGGCGCCACCTACCACGGCCTGAGCCTGAACGTGGACATGGACCTGAGCCCGTTTGGCTGGATCAACCCTTGCGGCTACGCCAACCTCAAGGTGACACAATTGAAGAATCTGGGCGTGAACCTCACGGTCGCCGAAGCCGCCGACAAGCTGCTGCCGCACCTGGAACGCCACCTGAGCACAAGCAAGGAGACCGCATGAAGCCGGACAACCAGGCCGGGGTGAAGCACAAGGGCGCGGCCAAGACCGCCCGCATCCCGATCAAGATCGTGCCGCTGGACGAAAAGCTGAGAAAGCCGGAGTGGATCCGCGCCAAGCTGCCCAACAGCCAGCGCTTCCACGAAATCAAGCAGATCCTGCGCGATCAGAAGCTGCACACCGTGTGCGAAGAAGCCTCCTGCCCCAATATCGGCGAATGCTTCAGCAAGGGCACCGCCACCTTCATGATCATGGGCGACATCTGCACCCGCCGCTGCCCGTTCTGCGACGTCGGCCACGGCCGCCCCAACCCGCTGGACGAGAACGAGCCCAAGCATCTGGCCGAGAGCGTGGCGGCGATGCGGCTGAAGTACGTGGTGGTCACCTCGGTGGACCGCGATGACCTGCGCGACGGCGGCGCCCAGCACTTCGCCGACTGCATCAACGCGGTGCGCGCCGCCTCGCCGGGTACCCAGATCGAAACCCTGGTGCCCGACTTCCGCGGCCGCCTGGACATCGCCATCGACATCCTCAGCGGCACCGCGCCGGACGTGATGAACCATAACCTGGAAACCGTGCCGCGCCTGTACAAGCAAGCCCGCCCCGGCGCCGACTACGCCCACTCGCTGCAGTTGCTGAAAGACTACAAGGCGAAGAACCCGGACGTGCGCACCAAGTCCGGCCTGATGGTGGGCCTGGGCGAGACCGACGAGGAAATCCTGGAAGTGATGCGCGATCTGCGCGCTCACGACGTGGACATGCTGACCATAGGCCAGTATCTGCAGCCGTCGGACGGCCACCTGCCGGTGCTGCGCTACGTGCACCCGGATGTGTTCAAGATGTTCGAGGAAAAAGCCTACGAAATGGGCTTCGTCCACGCCGCGGTAGGCGCGATGGTGCGCTCCAGCTACCACGCCGACGTGCAGGCGCATGAGGCTGGCGTGTAAACTGACACGTCCAACGCTAATGGCGACTAAACAACGCTAATTTGTACTCTACATCGCTAAATGCTACTGAGGAGGGCGGGTGTGCGAAAGGCAATTCCAAAGATCAAGGAGTTTCCAGACGACGGCCGCATCTGGAGGGTAGATTGGTTTGGCGGTGTAGAGCGCAATCCTCAGATTCCCTCCGAACCTAAAATCCAACTCATCATCAGCCCGGTGGTGGATGGCGCCATCGATTACGCTGCCAGCAACTCCGTCAATCACGAAGAACGTAGCTCAATCAGCATCGGCATTGGTCAGCTTCCCCTCATTACCATCGGTTCGCTTTGGCAAAACCGGCATTGCTTGATCGAAAGTGCCGGCAAAACCAAGGTCTTCGAAAATCTCGTCATCTCGCCTAAGACGGCCCTCTTGGTAAAATCGGACGCTCTAGTAGGCGGGCAGCCACTCGTCCGTAAAAAGTACCACCAGATCGGCGCAGGGCTTGCTGCAAACTGCTTGGCTATCGAATGGCAGGGAGACCCATACGGCATCATCATCCCGACAGCCGAGGTCATTCGTTTTTACTATGCCACGTCAACAGATCTCGCCAAGGCCATTTTTGCTGGCGATTTTCGACATGAACTGGGTTCAATCGTGAATCCAACTCAGTGCGGTTACATCAAGCAGGAAAATCGCTGCATCCTCAAGTTGCGTAAGGAGTTTGCCGATGCGGATGCCTGGACTATTGGACGCATACTGAATAGCCATGAAGCGTTCAATGGTGCCGTCCTAGTGCATGACTCGATGATCAAGCAAGCCGTACAGAGTAAGTCCCGCCTGTATCCAGAAGCTGCGTTTCCTTTTGTCGGGGAAACCAACCTACGGGTGCGGATGAAAGCGATGAGGTCGCCAGATGAGAAACGCTGGCGTTTCATCGTTTTTGCGTTGGAACACTGCACGGGACCATTTCCATTCAGTGCTATTACCTGCGACCGTGATAACAGCAACCTGCGCCCAGAGGAAGGGCATGATCAGCCGGATGAATTGAAGGCCCCTGCATATCCTCGCAAGCAGCAATCGGGGAAGGATGTTACCGATGGCGAATTGCAGAGCAATGAGGATGCCTCCAAGGAGATCCAGTCGGCTGTTATTGATCTACCTGAAGGGCGGTTTGGCGCGCTGGCGAATATGGAATTGGAGAAGCCCGAGAAGAATATTTGCCACTATTTCAACGCGGGGAGTGCTCACCCGCTCGAGCTCCCCTCTGATGTACTTGGCACGAGCGATGGCAATTATTCTGGTGGTATCATGACGCAAACGTCAATTGAGGTTAAGCATGAGCGCCAAGAGGCGTTGCCCGCGAGTTTTGCAAACTTCGAGGCGATGGTGCGACATCTGGATGGTTTGCCTGGGTACCAAGCAAAGATTCGCCCCAGATCTGATGCCACAATGCACATCCCGCTGACGAAACCACACCGGGCTTGGCAGTGGAGTTACTTGGATTCGGGAACACGGCAAAGACGTGCAGTTGTAATTGCAGACATTACGCATGATTGCTGCGTGTACAGCTTAGTTGAGTTTCAGTGGCGAGAAGAGGAATCGTTTAAGCTCGCAATGGTGTCGTTATCTGGAGGCGCCAGGCTGAGCGATGAGCAATTGCACTTACTGCTCAGAATGTTGGCTAAAAAGGAAGGTCGCTGGGGAAGCACTAAGCCATTACCCTGGAATGCCAAGCTTATCACCTTCAAGCACACATGGCCTTCCGTTGACGCATATGCCCAGGCAATTTTGGCAAGAGTAAGCACATTTTCAAATTAAGAATTACTTTTTTGTTTTGCTAACCAATGTAGCTGTGTTGTAGTAGGGTGAATTTTGACATAATACATGCTATTTAAGTTATTTAAGCGAGAGGAATATGGAAATGGTAAATCCAGGGTTCAGGAATCAAGACGAGGTTTCTCTAAACAGGCTTCACCTTGACACCCAGAACCCAAGACATGACCCACTTGAAGATGAAGATGAGATCATCGCTCAGCTCTACAAAGACGAACAGGTTCTGAATCTTGCAAAGGATATTGTTGCCAAAGGAACGTTGAGTCCTCTTGACCGCCCTGGAGTGATTGAAATGGACGACAATCCTGGTCACTACATCGTCGTGGAGGGAAATCGCCGAACGTGTGCACTCAAGCTGTTGCATGACCCGCAGAAAGCTCCTACTCCAGAAGTTCGTGCTACATTTGAAGCTTTGTCAAAAAGGTTTGAAGTACCCTCCTCGTTTTCTGTCGTTGTATTTACAGATCGCAATGCTGCTCGCCCATGGATTGGTTTGCGTCACTTGGGGGCTCAGGAAGGGGCGGGAACTCGCACTTGGGATGCTGCACAAAAGTCCCGGTATGCTGAAACAGAATCGCCCAATCAGTTAGCATTGGCGCTGCTGGACCACGCGGAGAAATCCGGCTGGATAGATGCCGATATGCGTGAGCAACTGGCAATTACTACCCTCACGCGATATCTTAGTAGCCCACTGGTACGTGCCGCACTTGGGCTTGGAAACCATCGAGAGCTGTTATATACCCATGATGCTTCTGAAGTAGAGGCCGCGCTACGTCAGTTTCTTGCTGACGCGGCTCCTGTGCATGACGGAGGTGTGCCACGTGTTCATTCTCGGTCTAGAAAGTTGGAACGAGAAGCATATGCCAGAGAGCTTGCCGTGCGAGGGATCACTCCTCGGAGCTTGTTGCCATTTCCAAGTCAGCCTCCTGAACCTGGTTGGCAGGATGACCTATCTCCCGACGTAGTCGAACCCGCTCCAATTCATGGTGTAGATCCTGGGCCAGAACCCCTTGACCCTGGCATTACTCCTCCGCAACCTGAACCGGATCCTTTACCACCCGCCCCTGATCCAGGCAAGCCCGCTCAACCAAGACCTCCACGTGGGAAACAACATCCGGATGATCGCATGTACCTCATGCCAACGGACTTTACTTTCACTCATAGTGATAAGTCACTGCGTCGTTTGCGCGGTGAATTTCGCAGCACGCCAATCGATGATCATGAGTTCGCAGTAAATTATCTGCTGAGAGCCTTTATCGAGCGGGTGTTGGTTCTCTATGCCAAGCACCGAGGGGTACATAGGTCAAAGATGGCAGATCAGAAATTGGTGCAAGTTTGTGTAGAGGAACTGGGCAAAGAAGGCGTGCCAGATAACGATCTGAAATTGATGAGGGTTGCAATGTCTGACGAAAACTCGGCGCATAGCTTGCATACCTTGGGTACTGCTGTTCACACAAGCCTTGTCGCAACTCGAAAGAGCCTGGTGGGGGCGTGGGATAACTGGGAGAAGGCTCTAAAAATAATGCTTTCTCGTATGTAAAAATGTCTGGCCAGCCGGGGTCATTTTTGCTATCGTACCGCCATGCCTACGACTGAATCCCCATTGAGATACCCAGGCGGGAAGACACAACTAACGCCATTTGTGAGCGATCTTCTACGTGTAAACGACCTCCAGCAAGGCGTGTATGCAGAGCCATTCGCTGGAGGAGCTGGACTCGCCTGGAGACTGCTGCTGTCAGGCCAGGTAGGCGAGGTATGGCTTAACGATATTGATCCCTGTGTTTATGCCCTGTGGGATGCTGTACTCAATCAGCCAGGGGCGTTGTGTGAGCTAATTACTGAAACACCAATAACGCTAGATGAATGGCATCATCAGCGTAGCGTATTTTTGGATAGCAATGCACCAACGCTGGATCGTGCGTTTTCAACACTGTTCATGAATAGAACGAATCGTTCAGGCATCTTGCTTGGTGGTGTGATTGGCGGAAAATCTCAAGAGGGTGCATATAAATTAGATTGCCGTTTTAATCGCAATGAGTTGGTTCGGAAAATTCAACGAATCGCACGCCATCGTGATGTGGTTCGACTAACTCGGCTTGATGCGGCCGAGTGCATTACTCAATGGTCAGAACAACTTCCCCCGCGATCGCTTATAAATATTGACCCACCTTATTTTGCAAAGGGTCAAGAGTTGTATATCAATTTCTATACGCCTTCGGATCACGCCAGTCTTGCTGCTGTAATTCGTAAGCTACGGTGTCCGTGGATGCTGACATATGATGATGTACCTCAGATCGAAGAGCTATATGCAGGTCTTCCAGTCTATCGAAAGAGCCTTGTGTATTATGCGCAAGTTAAGCGGAAGGCAAATGAGCTGTTGGTGCTTTCTCCGCAGCTACGTGCCCCTGATGGTTTGGTGAGTCCGATTATTGAGGCGGCCTAGTAAAAATAGTCATAGCGGATCAAGGTCCCTTTCGTTTTTGTGTCCTTGTTCCTATTTTTTTCAAGCTTAATTGCTGGTGCAGTTTATCTGCAGCGTTTCTATACCATGATGGGGCGTGGCTGAAGTCACGCATTAGCCAGTTGTACTTAAGCGCGCGTTGGGTCCAGGCTACCCAAAGTCGGCTTGGCCACCTCCCTATCAACCACCAAGCCAAGCCCATAATGTAGTGTCGATCGATTAGCTCCCGGCTCTCGATTGATAGCTTTCCAGTCACCATTCTGGGATGAGCAAGTCCAGTCCTTGTCGTGACATATTCCGCCAGTTTTTGTTTCGCGCCATTGCTAGATAGCAACTTGGCCATTTGGTGCAACACCGCCAGCATGTCGTAATCAAACCTGCTAGATGAAGGCGTTCCGCTATCGATTATGCGTAACACTTTCTCCCAGGACTGGAAAGTACGCCCGTTCCATTTGTGGACTGGTTCGATTTTCGATTGGCGATAATCAAAGCTGCACGCCCAGCAGATACAGAGCGGCTCCATGCTCATTTCTCGGGGGTGTCCCAGTTCAATCCGGTGATAGGCCACGCCTTGCCCACACTGTGGGCATCGATCTAGCAACATGCAATTATGCTTGGGGCAGAAGGTGTAGAGTGCGACACGCCATGCTCGGCGGAAGTAGGGCTCTACGTCCTCGCTCAAGCAAATTGGACAGAATTGCATGCCATGCCCAAGTCGCTTGCGGTGATACATTTGAAGCGAAAGCATCCATTTTAGTTGGCCGGATGCCTTCTCTTGCTCGAATAGTTTGCCTCGGTAGGCCATCAGTGTAGTTTGCCAGACGCGCTCAATTGTCGTCCCGGTTCTTGTTGCCATAGCCTCAATCAGCCACAGGGGGGCAAGCCTATCGATGTCTCGGTTCCACACCTGCCGTTCATTTCCAAATGTCAGCCGACAAAATGATTGCACTTTCAGCCCATTCGCATGGGCCACGCGGACAAGCCAAGATGATAGCAACTCATCTCTGTATGGATGAGGATGAGCGGGCCAAAGCATGTCAGTTGCTCAGTTGAGCTTGCCGCTTTCGATCAGATGGTGATATCCAACCGACTCCGTCGAGAGCGCGTGCATCGATCTGCTCCCGCCCTGTTTTGATTGCATGCTCGGCGGCATTGGCCAGTAACCGTGAGAGCTCTCCGATGTAGCCTTCGCTCATCGAAAACAGCTTTGCGGCCAGGGTAGTGCTGTGCAGAGCCGATGGCTCTCGAAGCGGCAGCATCCGTTCGAAGCTGGCCAACAGGCGGAGAAAGTCGGTATCGAATTCCCAGCGGGGCAGCAGCGCCGGTTCGAAACGGTTGGCCAACTGTGGGTCAGTTTGCAGGGCGCGGAAGGCATCTCGGGTGCCGACGGCCACGATCGGAACTTGCAGCTCGTTGCCCAAGTATTTGAGCACATTCAAGAAGGCGCGCTGTCGGTTCAGATTTCCGGCCAGAACATGGTGGATCTCATCGATGATCAGCATGCGCAGTCCGACGTATTTCAGCAGCTTGATGACCTGGAATTGCTTCTTATCCACCCGGTCATTCGGCTTATACGGCGCAAACAGCAGTTCGAGGATGGCATTGTAGAAGCGGCCTTCATCGGGAACCGGTGGCGCTTGCATGCAAAGCACCGGTACTCGAATGCCTTCGCCGGAGGGGTTGTCGTCGGCTGGGTGTTGGGAGCAGAACCGCTGTACCAGCATGGTCTTGCCGTTGTTGGTGTCACCCACCACCAGCAGGTTCGGCATGCGGTGCGATTTCGGGTAGGTCAACAGATCATCGAGCTTAGCCAGGATCGCTTTCGCCTGCGGATAGCCAATCCAACGCGGCGCCCTGATCCTCTCTATCCGTTCTGGATCGCTTAGCTCGAGCAGCTTGAGGGTCGAGTCGTTCAAGTGGCTCATGCCAAGTCATCCATTTCATCAAAAGGCAGGATCGCCGGCACAGTTTGCGGCTGCGGCGTGGTGTGCTCTACCATTTGCGCCACTGGCGGAGTAGGTTGACGGACCACCTCCTGATGGTCTTTGCGCCGCTGAGTTGCGCGCCGCGCCGACATCGTTTTGGCTTGGGCGTTTTGTTCGATCTCCCGCATACGGTCATAGGCGGCGAAAAGTGCACGCTCATCGACATGTCGTCGTCCATCGGCCTCGGCTCGACGCTTTGCCTCGCGCATTTCCCAGATGCTGATAGGAGGGTGGGATGTATCCCGGTAGGGGATCGGGTAGTAGAGATCGACCTCGGGGTCGTAGAACCAGATCGTGCTGATGTCACGCGGATCGCGGCGAAACATGAACTTGCGCTTGTACTTGGGCGCTACCGGGTCAGGGGCATTGATCCAGCGGCGTAGCACATCATGGTAGTAGTGGATCTCGTCGATCACCACACCGTAGTCCTGGACCGTGCGCTCCTCGTACGGCATGAGATCGAGCCGCAAACGATCCACGTCAGTGATCCGCGCAGGTAAGCCGCGGCCTGGCATGTCCTTGGTGCCGAAGATCCCCTGGCGGTATTTCTCTATCGGCGGCATCCGGAGGCCGGAATGCACGCGCTGGTGATATACGTTGACGATGAAGGTCACCAGCCACTCTTCTAATTCGGTGAGCGATAGCGCTGCCCTGCCCTCCGAGTCATAACCGCCTCGCTCCTGAACATTGGAAAATGTAGTGCCCGGTAGGGTATGGATTTCATTGGCGAAAGTGCCCAGCAGGCGTTCGATGTGTCCACCGAAATGTGGTCGAGCAACTGGCCGCCATTCGATGTCTATGCCGTATTGGTCGCAGGCCCGCTTCAGCATATTGCCGCGAAACTCCCGGGCATTATCCATGTGCAGCTTTGCCGGAATGCCCCAGCAGGGCCATTCCCCCTTGACGCCATGCTTGGCCAGCCAGCCCTCCTTGGGAAGAATCGCATTGGCCAGACACTGGCCGGCCGATAGAGCGCCGGGCGGATCGAACGATACGTAGAATCCGACCGCCATTCGACTGAATACGTCGATCGCCATGGTGATCCATGGCTTGCCCACTGGCCGACGGTCGATGTCGTCCACCAGGATGATGTCCAGCGGGGTGTGGTCGATCTGCACAACGGCGAGCGGCCAATCCGCGCCAGGGAAGCTGCCTTCGATTGGCGAATAGGCTTGGTCAGCTGCTTTGCGGCCTCTGCGCTTGGCCATAACATACTCGCCGGCCAGCAGTTTCAGGCGGTTACGTACGGTGTTGTCGTGCGGCGGTTCTATGCCGGCATTCAAACAGCGCTTGCGCACCTCGTCGCAGACTTTCTGCTGCGATTTTCGCTGCTTGGTCAGGTATTCGCTTTCTACTACCACCTGGATGATCGCTTCGATTTCCGGCGTGAGCTTGGTGGCGCCCTTGTCGCTCCGAGTACGAGGCAGCAGCGAGGTCAGTAAATGATTGTCTTCGTAGCGGCGTAGCCACTCGTAGAGCGTATTCGCATGGTGGCCGAAAGCTTTGCCTCGGTCGGTGACGTCTTGCCGGCTGCGGTCTGCTTTGTCGAGCAGCGGGCGGATGATCTCGTAACGCCGTTTTGCCTCCTCCCAATCCTTGTCCAGCACTTGCAATAAGTCCGGCCGTGCCGACGGCTGCGAATTGCCGACCACCGCTTCCAAGTCTCCCACCTTGGCGTGGCTGACCTGGTTGGTTTCGTCGTCGGCCAGCAGCACCTCGTCGAGATCCAGCACATGGGTGATGCGATGGAGTCGATTTTGATAGACCACCGCTGTGCCTGGTTGGAGCTGCAATAGAGTGGTGGGCGTACTCATTTATGAAGGCTCCAGATCGGACTGGTCATCGTCAGCTTCTTGGTAAGATCGACGCCAACCTGCCCTGTTCCGACCAAGTACCAAAGGGAGGGAAGCAGGCGCGCCTGATTCCACTGGTCCTGAAACACTGCGGACAGCAGCTCTGCCGGCGTGGCGTGGCGGATCAGACGCAGCTGATCGTCGAGTAGGTCCATGTGAGCTTCTTCTGCCGGCCCCTGTCGAACGAACGGCAGCAGGAACTTGGCGTTGTCGAGATACTGGGAACGGATCTCTACCTCTGTGACGATCTTGAAACGCCAGCCTTCGATGCGGGCGAAATGCACGGCTGCGCGGAGCTTCGGACGCAGTTCTTGCCAATCCCTACGCAGTTCATCTCGGTACTTGACCTCGTAAAGTGTCTTGCTTTGCTGCCCATGAGGTAGCTTGAAAGTGGCGAGCGCGTCGGGCGTGTAGCGGCGGATTTTGCCGTCGGAATCGGTCCACTCGAGCGTAAGCGGTTGGACCTCGAAGGTTTCGACAACCGGGTCGAATTCCAGCAACGTGATAAAGTCACGCTCCAGTGTGGACTCGAACATGGCCGGCCCGTTCGCCTTGCGGTGCGCGGCGATGCCGGTGACGTTACGGTAGTTCTTGGGGATCTTGCGCACGGGCATGATGTACCTCACTCAGTACACGATAGCACTGTAGAACTCCGGTGGGTACAAGAAAGCGACGTCAGCCAGTAGCGAAGAGCTATGTGGACGTTGCTGAAAAATCGTCAACCAGTACAGTCGAGCGTTGGAAGCCACATAAACACTCGCCATCCAGCAAAAACGGCATCCGAGCTTCAACCCGGATGCCGTATTTTCATGCGGCCGCCGCTCAAACGGCCGGCTTCTCGATCACCAGCACGCCGGGAGCCCAGGCATAGCTGGCGCCGCCGGCATATTCGCCCTGATAGAATTTGGGTTGCGCAAGCCTAGCAACCAGGCTATCCCTCGCCACCGAACTCTGCGCCGCGCTGAGCAATCTGTCAGACTTGAACTTCAGCCAAGCCACAGGCGAATCATGAATCTTTCGCCTGGGCTCGCCCACGCCCAACCAGAACGCTAGGCAGCAGAACTCCAGCTCGCCATTGCTCTTCATGCTCAGCGCCAGACTATCGCGCAAGCGGCCCACGTCTTGTTCCAGCCGCCCCCCCAGGCTCCGCCAGGTAATTCTTTACCTCGATGATCGACTTCGGCACGCCATGCCCGCCGGCCTCGGGCGCCACCCACCACACGATATCCGCACGGCCATCCCCTCTCAGGCTGGATCGCGGGCGCCCTCTCAAGCTTACGTTCGCGCAACCCAGCGGCTCCCGCACATTGGCCTCAGACGCGACATGACAATCGTCATCCACCTCGGCCAATTCCCTCGCGACAGCGCAAGTCAGCAGATACTCTGGCGCGCCTTCCCCATCCGCCACCAAAACCCTTGACTTCGTCATTGCGCAACCCGCCCAAACCATGTCCCGCGGCGAAACCGCCACTACTTGTCCAGCATAGACAAATCCATGCATGTCAAGCGCAAAGCGAACGCATGCGGCTGGAATGCCGCGCTATCCATATATTGCAAATCAATATAAAAAAGACGAATCCGCCACGCTTGCCGCGAAAACAGCAATTTGGTTTGATTTAATAGGCAGTTTCGCTTATAGTCGGATTGTTATTAATTTTGCAAAGGCAAACCGTGGACAACGACGGTTCCAGTCGATCTTCGATCGCAGTATCGCCTTGCAGGATTTAAGCAGACCGAATTCCTTCCTTCTGCCTCATCCTGCAAAGCCAGGATGTGGCATCCGTTCCGGCCTGAAAACAGGCTGACGCGCCAAACGCAATCCACTCAGTCACACAGCATCGCCTTATGCCGCGGCTTCCAGTCCGCGCTGCGCTTCTGCGTCCCGAATGGCTTGCCAGCATCCCCCAGCATCAGACCGACTCAGCAAACCGACCGAATTGTTTACGCTAGCTGCGTGCGCCAAAGGAGATTCCATGCCGGAAGAACCAGAACCGCGAACGTATGCGCCGCGTAGCTGCGCGTCAGGCTAATTCCGCTATTGGGCGGAAATAACCGGCTCGGCAGCCGCGCCATACTCCGCTCATTCAATATCGGACCGCATTCCCGCATACGGTTATTCAAACCGGAAAGGGGTGCTTATTCTCTGCTGCTATAAAAATAGGGGGATTCAATATGCGAGCCCTGAAACTGTCCCAACTGCTGAAATTCTTTACCCGCGGCAATACTTCCGCTCAAGTTGCCGACTTCCGCCTGAATATCGTTTGCGACAAAGCCGTCATCACCACGCTGCGCAAACGCCTGTTCTGGGAAATGCACGACCTCGGCCTGCGCGCCTCGCAAGTCACCATCGGCCCCGACAGCCATGACAACCAGTGCAAGCTGTCGGTGGTGCTCAACTGCCCGCTGACGCAACGCCAGGACCTGGACGACATGGCGCTGCGCCTGAGCCAGCTGCCGGAAATCCGCCGCGTGCACTGGGGCCGCCGCCTGCATAGCGCGCAGCCACATCACCGCTCGTTGTTCGGCAGCCGTCCGCGCATCGCCGCCTAACGCCGAACCCGTCGCGCCGGCGTCCGCAAAGACCGCCGGCCAAACCGCCGCACCACAAGGCCCCAGCCATGCCCGAAGAACCCGAACCGCAGACAGCCAGGTCTTCGCCGCCGGCACCGCACTGATCCACCCCTTCCCGTAAGCGATGGACAGCGCCGCCGCCGCGCCGTCCATCATGCCGCTTCCCGGCTATCGCCGCGGAAGACGGCTGCCTGTCGCCATGTGAAACCACACGCGCCATTCCACAGGAGCTTACGATGCAAAACCTGTTCACCACCCCCCGCAATCAGCAGCTGTATCAGCTGTCCATCATCTGCCCATCGATGTCGCTGGGCGCCGCCAGACGCGAAATCCGCACCCTGGCGCAAAAACACGGCTTGCGCATTCAGCAATGGCAGGAGCAGCCGCAGCCGGCCGCGCGGGAAAGCCGCCATACGCTGACGCCCTGGCTGATCTGCGCCGATTTCCGCTGCGGCTCCGAGGCCTGCATGCATTTCCTGCAGGGCATCGCCCAGCGGCTGGCCACCATGCCGCTTACCCGGGTCAAGCTGGATTGCCTGTCGCTGCCGCCAAGCGGCATGCGGCGTCCAGCCAGCGCCTGATCCTCCCCGCCCGGCCGCCATGCCGGCCGCCATGCCGGCCGCGGCAAGACCATCATCCGCAGGAGAAGGCATGCCATAGACACGCAACACGCTGATTGAGATGCCATCCGCTGGGGCGTTCGCATAGAGCCCCCCAACGGGCGGCAATGTTCTCTCGATTTCGAGTCGACACATTGTCGGCGCTGATGCCTCACGGCAGGGATGGTCACGCCCGTTGTCAGCGCCAGGAGATACCCATGACCAAACACAACACCCAACGCAGCAAGAACCGCGGCTTCATCGCCACCCCGGGAAAACGGCAGGACAAAGTCGCCTTCCGCTTGGCCGACGAAGCCCGGCTGCCGCTGGAAGACACCTTCAAGCGGGTGCGCAGCCAGCCGGACGGCCTCTCCGCGATGGAGGCCGCGCAGCGGCTGCAGCAATACGGCCGCAATGAAGTGGCGCACGACAAGCCGCCGCACCCGCTGGTTCAGCTATTCCTCGCGTTCAAGAATCCTTTCGTGATGGTGCTGATCGTGCTGGGCGTCATCAGCTACGTGATGGACATCGCCATGGCGCCGCCGGACGACCAGGATTGGACCAAGGTCATCATCCTGTCCGCCATGATCGCCATCAGCGGCCTGCTGCGCTTCTGGCAGGAATTCCGCTCGGCCAAGGCGGCGGAAAAGCTCAAGTCGCTGGTGCGCAACACCGCCACCGTGCAGCGCCGCCCCGCCGGCCCCAATCCGCCGCTGCGTCTGGAGGTGCCGATGTCGGAACTGGTGGTGGGCGACGTCATCCATCTGCAGGCTGGCGACATGATTCCGGCCGATATCCGCTTGCTGGAATCGCGCGACCTGTTCATCAGCCAGGCCGTGCTCACCGGCGAAGCGCTGCCGGTGGAGAAGTACGACACGCTGGGGGCGGTGGCCGCCAAGTCGGCCGAGCGGGACGCCAGCCACGCCGACGACCTGCTGGACCTGCCCAATGCCTGCTTCATGGGCACCAATGTGGTGTCCGGCACCGCCCGCGCGCTGGTGGTCGCCACCGGGGCCGATACCTATTTCGGCTCGCTGGCGCGCAATGTGGTCAGCCACAAGCGCATCGAAACCAGCTTCGACAAGGGCGTCAACAGCGTGTCCTGGCTGCTGATCCGCTTCATGCTGGTGATGGTGCCCATCGTGTTCATGATCAACGGCGTCACCAAAGGCGACTGGATGTCCGCCCTCACCTTCGCGCTGGCGGTGGCCGTGGGCCTGACTCCGGAAATGCTGCCGATGATAGTCTCCGCCAACCTGGCCAAGGGCGCGGTGGCGATGGCGCGGCGCAAGGTGGTGGTGAAGCGGCTGAACGCGGTGCAGAACTTCGGCGCGATGGACGTGCTGTGCACCGACAAGACCGGCACGCTGACCCAGGACAAGATCATCCTGGAGCACCATTACGACATCCATGGCCGCAAGGATGAAAGCATCCTGCAACTGGCCTGGCTCAACAGCTTCCACCAGAGCGGCATGAAAAACCTGATGGACATCGCCGTAGTGGAGCATGCCGACGAGCTGGGCGACCGCATCAAGCTGCGGCAGTACGCCAAAGTGGACGAGCTGCCGTTCGATTTCGAGCGTCGCCGCCTGTCGGTGATCGTGGAAGACGGCGGACAGCAATTGATGGTATCCAAAGGCGCGGTGGAGGAAATGCTGGCTGTCTGCAGCCATATCCGCGATGGCGGCGAAACCCGCGCGCTGAATGCCGAAGAACGCGCCGCCCTGCTGCGCCGCAGCGAGGAATACAATGCCGAAGGCTACCGCGTGCTGGTGGTGGCCACCCGCGACATTCCCGCCGCCGAGCAAAAACGCAGCTACCGCACCGCCGACGAACAGGGCCTGGTGGTGCGCGGCTTCCTCACCTTCTTCGATCCGCCGAAGGACTCCGCCGCGCCGGCCATCCGCGCGCTGAAGGAATACGGCGTGGCGGTGAAGGTGCTGACCGGCGACAACCCCATCGTCACCGCCAAGGTGTGCCGCGATGTCGGCCTCAGCCCCGGCCTGCCGCTGATCGGCAAGGAAATCGAGGCGATGGACGACGTGGCGCTGTGCACCGCGGTCAAGCACACCACCATCTTCGCCAAGCTGACGCCGCTGCAAAAATCGCGGGTGGTGAAGGCGCTGCAAGCCAACGGCCACACCGTCGGCTTCCTCGGCGACGGCATCAACGACGCGCCGGCGCTGCGCGACGCCGACGTCGGCATCTCGGTGGACAGCGGCGCCGACATCGCCAAGGAAACCGCCGACATCATCCTCTTGGAAAAGAGCCTGATGGTGCTGGAAGAAGGCGTGATCAAGGGCCGCGAAACCTTCGGCAACATCCTCAAATACCTGAACATGACCGCCAGCTCCAACTTCGGCAATGTGTTCTCGGTGCTGGTGGCTTCGGCCTGGCTGCCATGGGAGCCTATGCTGGCGATGCAGCTGTTGCTGCAGAACCTGATCTACGATCTGTCGCAGATGTTCCTGCCATGGGACAAGATGGACCCGGAATTCCTGAAAAAACCGCGCAAATGGGAAGCCGGCAACATCAAGCGCTTCATGCTGTGGCTCGGCCCCACCTCTTCGGTGTTCGACATCACCACCTACATCCTGCTGTGGACGGTGTTCGGCGCCGGCGCGGCCTACCATCTGCACGGCGGCGACGGCGGCCAGCTGATCATGAACACCGGTTGGTTCATGGAAGGGCTGATCTCGCAGACGCTGGTGGTGCACATGCTGCGCACCCGCAAGATTCCGTTCCTGCAAAGCACGGCGTCGCTGCCGGTGCTGCTGTCCACCAGCGTGGCCATCGCCATCGCCTGCTATCTGCCGTTCTCGCCCATCGCCGCCTCGCTGGGCTTCATCCAGCTGGACGCCAGCTACTTCTGGTGGCTGCTGCTGACCATGGCCGGCTACCTGGCGCTGACGCAGACGGTGAAGACCATCTACATCAAGCGTTACGGCCAGTGGTTCTAAGCCACTAACGCGCCGACGCTTGGCGCGCGCAAACGAGGCTGGCCCCCAGGCCAGCCTCTTTGTCGTCTTGCCAACCCGCCGTTAGTCCAGCAAAAGCCAATATCAAGCTCGTCAGCCGGCATATCCGGTTAAGACTGTCCTTAATGCCTAATCGTATTCACACCTAGCCACCCCAGGCCCACCCACAAGATTTCATTTGAAATCATCAAATTAAAATAGCCACGCCCACCCAAAACACCGCTGTTGGCATTTATCCGACAAGGCCTTGTTCGTTTCTATCCGCATCCGGCTGCATTACCACTCACATATCGGTTTCGCACTTTCACGCGGGAGGAAAAGCATGAGCATGGATGAGACAAGCGGCCAGAAACGCTGGGCCCGGGACTATGTGTTCGACATCCTGAGCCAGCTGGGCATACACCGGATTTTCGGCGTGCCGGGCACCAACGAAATTCCCATCATCGACGGCACCTCCTACCCGGAAAACCGGGTGGAGTACATCGAATGCCTGCATGAGAACATCGCCATCGGCGCGGCGATGGGCTCGGCGCGGATGACCGGCAAGCCCGGCGTGCTGGTGGTGCACGTCACCCCCGGCATCGCCCACAGCATAGGCAACCTGTTCAATGCCTGGCGTTCGCAAGCGCCGCTGGTCATCCTGTGCTGCCAGCAGCAGAACGAACTGGTCACCCAGGAACCGCTGCTGGCGTCCAACCTGGTGGACCTGGCGCGCCAATACACCAAGTGGGCGCACGAAGTGCGCACCGAGCAGGAGTTCCCGATGGTGTTGCAACGGGCGTTCAAGGAGGCGATGGCGCCGCCCAACGGCCCGGTGTTCGTCGCCATACCGTGGGAATTCACCATGCGCCGCATCGGAGGCGACGACCGCATCAAGGGCGTGACCAAGATTTCGCCGCACTTCACCGCCGACCCGCAGGCGATAGAACAGGCCGCCAAACTGCTGCGCGAAGCCAAGAACCCCATCATCGTCGCTGGCGACGCCGCCGGCTACGCCCAGGCCTGGCCCGAACTGCAGCGGATGGCCGAACTGCTGGGCGCGCCGGTGCTGCAGCAAACCTTCAGCAGCCTGGCCAACTTCCCCAACAACGATTACCACTGGCAAGGCGAATTGCCCGGCAGCCAGGCCGGCGTGCAGCAAGTGTTCAAGGACCACGATGTCGCCTTCCTGTGCGGCTTCAGCAACCAGGCGCAAATCACCGTCTACAAGTACAGCGACGGCCCGCTGATTCCGCCGCACGTCACCCAGGTCTATCTCAGCAACAACACCTGGGACATAGGCAAGAACTACTACGGCGAAGCGGCATTGTTCGGCGACCTGAAAGCCACGCTGCCGTTGATCAACCAGTTGATAGGCAGCCAGCCCTCGGCCGCCGCCGCCGCGCGCAATCAGCAACTGCGGGAATTCGCCGTCAAGCGCGCCGCGGATTGGGAGGTTTACCTGCGCGAAGCGATGCATCAGAACGAAATCTGGGCGGTGGTGATCGCCGACGCGCTGCGCAAGGAAATCGGCGAACGCAAACTGGAGAAGCAATTCGTCTACGTGCATGAAGCGGTGTCCGACCCGGCGCCGTTCCAGTTCCTGCTGCCGTTCACCGACCAGGCGGCGCAGCCGATCAGCTACTACTGCGTCGGCGGCGGCTCGCTCGGCTGGTCGATGCCGGCCACGCTGGGCATCAAGCTGGAGCAGGACGGCTACCAGGGCATAGACACCCGCTTCGTGGTGGCCGCCACCGGCGACGGCTCCTCACTGTTCTATCCGCAAACCTGGTGGACCGCGCAGCACCGCAAGCTGGGCGTGCTCTACATCATCACCAACAACCACGAATACCACACGCTGCAGATGGGGCTGACCCAGGTGGAAAGCATCTACGGCGAAGCGCCCGGCTATGAGTGGACGGCGAAGACCCAGGACCCGGAATACCTGCGCATCCATCGCCCCAAACCGGACTTCGTCACGCTGGCCAAGTCGTTCGGCGGCATGGAGGGCGAAATCGTCCGCCATCCGGAAGACGTGCGCGCGGCGGTGCGGCGCGGCATAGACCATGTGCTCAGCGGCCAGGCCTATGTGCTGGACATGCATACCGTGGGCCTGGACCAGCCCACGCCCGACCTGCAGCCCTCCAACGCCCGCTATGAGAAACAGCCGCGGCTGGACTGCGTCCACTTCAGCAGCGAAGACGGCCTGCGCGCGGCGTCGGCCGGCCAGCCGGGCAATGTGCCGGTGATCTTCTGATCGCCCACCCTCAAGGAGAAACAGCATCATGGCAGACGAAAATCTGGACATCGCCATCGTCGGCGGCGGCGTATCCGGCGTTTACAGCGCCTGGCGGCTGAAACAGGAGCGGCCGAACGACAAGATCGCGGTGTTCGAAGCCAGCAACCACATCGGCGGCCGGCTGTTGTCGGTGCGGCCGCCGGACATTCCGGACATGGTGGCCGAACTGGGCGGCATGCGCATCCTGCCGGCGGTGCAGCCGCTGATCACCCGGCTGATCGCCGACCTCAACCGCGAATTGCCGGCCGATCAGCAGATCACGCTGTACAACTTCCCGGTGGATGAACCGCAGAACATCGCCTTCCTGCGCGGCGTCTACCTGCGGCTGGCCGATTTGACCCACGCGCCGGACAAGGTGCCCTACCAGCTGAATTTCCTGGACCACGGCGAAAGCGCCGGCAGCCTGATCGTCAACGCGATCGAACAGATCGTGCCCGGCATCACCAACCCGAACCTCAACGAGGCGCAGCGCCGCGAAATGGCGCAGCAGGCCGAATTCGGCGGCATACCGCTGTACAAGCAGGGCTTCTGGAACGTGCTGCTGCGCGTGATCACCGGCGAAGCCTACCACTACGCCGAAGATGTCGGCGGCTATGACTCCACGCTGTGCAACTGGAACGCCGCCGACGCCATTCCCTGGTATCTGTCCGACTTCGGCGTCAGCCCGGAATACAAGGGCTTCTGCAACGGCTTCCAGCAGGTGCCGCTGACGCTGGCGCAATTCTTCCAGCAGCTGGGCGGCGAAGTGCGGCTGGAGTCCAGCGTTTCCAATATCGTCAGCAAGGGCGAAGGCTTCGAGTTCCAGGTCAAGGGCCGCACCATCGCCGCCAAATCGCTGATCCTGGCGATGCCGCGCCGCTCGCTGGAGCTGCTGTCCGCCACCAGCCCGGTGCTGCAGGAAATCCAGCCGCTGATCGCCAGCGTGACGGCGCGCCCGCTGTTCAAGCTGTTCACCACCTACAACAGCCCGTGGTGGCTCAATACCGGCTACTCCGCTCCCGACGGCAGCTATGTGCCGGTGCAGGCAGGCCGCTCGGTCACCGACCTTCCGGTGCGGCAAACCTATTACTGGCCGAAGAGCAACGGCGAGCCGGCCACCCAGGGCCACGCCATGCTGCTGGCCAGCTACGACGACGGCGACAACACCGGCTTCTGGGACGGCCTGCG
Source organism: Chromobacterium subtsugae (assembly GCF_001676875.1). Lineage (GTDB taxonomy): Bacteria > Pseudomonadota > Gammaproteobacteria > Burkholderiales > Chromobacteriaceae > Chromobacterium > Chromobacterium subtsugae. The sequence continues at coordinate 23,263 of NZ_JYKA01000001.1, forward strand.
CGCCAGGCGCCGCCAGCCGCGCGCCGTCGGCCTGGACGTGGCGCCGCTGGCCGACCCCTTCATCGGCGAAGACGACAATGTGCGCAACGACGAGCTGACCTGGCACCAGTACAAGGCGCCGCGCCTGATGACTGAAGAAGTCACCCGCCAGCTCACCGTGATGCACAGCCTCAGCTACACGCCCAAGGTGCGCAACGCCGCCTACCGCGACTGGGGCGACGATCCGTACGGCGGCGGCTGGAACAGCTGGAACATCGGCGTGAAGAGCTGGGAAGTGAAGCACCGCATCGTGCAGCCGACCGATCTGCCGCTGTACATCTGCGGCGAAGCGTATTCCGACGCCCAAGGCTGGGTGGAAGGCGCGCTGCAAACTGCCGGCTATCTGCTGGAAAAGTTCGGCGTGCTGCCATTCCACTAGGCCGCGCCGCCCGCTTCAAGCTCCGCGCCGCGGGCAAGACAAAACCGCCGCCTCCTTGCGGAGAGCGGCGGTTTTGACATCCGGGGCCGACGTCAGCCCATCGGCCCGGCAGCCATTCCTAACCGTTGCCGGTATTAGAAGGAGTGAACCATGTTCAGGCCCAGACCACGCAGCTTGTTGCCGGCGCTGGAGCCATCGGCTGCGTTGGAGAAGATGGCCTGGTCAGCCTTGACTTCGCCGTATTGCAGACCAACCACGGTGCGCTTGGACATCTGGTAGTCAACGCCCACCAGGAATTGCTTGTAGCCGCTATCCGGGGAGGAGGCGCCGTCGATCTTGACGTCCTGGCCTTGAGCGTAGGAGAACTTCGGCGTGAAGGCGCCCAGGGTGTAGGCGGCGGTCAGCGCGTATTCCTGCGACTTGTACTTGCTGCCGTTGGTCGGAACGTTCGCGTCCTTCAGGAAGCTCAGCGGGCTGATGGTGCTGTCGCCGCGGTCGTTGCGATAGCCAACGGCCAGCAGCAGGTTGTTGGCGTTGTAGCCGGCTTCCAGACGGTGGCTGTCGTTGGCCTGGGTCTTCACGCCGGCACCAGCCACGGTCACCACAACCGGGGTCTCATGGATGTACTGGTACTTGCCGAAGAAGCCGCTGTTCTCGTACGACAGACCCAGGTTGTAGGTCTCGCGCTGAGCGGAGTCGGTGTTCGCATTGGCGAAGGTGCCGTTCTTCACTTCCTTGGTGCCGTACAGCAGGGCGCCCTGGAAGCCGCCGTAGTTGGCGGTGTCGAAGCGGATGGCGTTCTTCACGCGGATGTCGTCGCGGGTGAAGGCGTTCAGTTGCAGCGCGTTGCTGGAGCTTTCCCACGGGTTCACGACGCTCATGTTGGAGTCGCTGAAGGTGGAGATGTTACCCAGACGCACCTTGCCGAAACCGGTATCCAGACCGATGAAGGATTCGCGGCTGGCGAAGCTGCCGTAGCCTTGGCGGTTGGAGCCGTCGATATCCAGGCCGCTTTCAACCTGCCAGATGGCTTTCAGGCCGTTGCCCAGATCTTCGCTGCCCTTGAAACCGATGCGGGAGCCCAGGTCGTCGATATTGGTTTTGTTCATGCCGCCGGCATCAACATTTTCAACGCCAGCCTTGATTTGGCCGTAGATGGTCACATCAGCAAAAGCAGCTGCCGGCAGGGTGGCTACCGCCAGGGCGATCAGAGTCTTTTTCATTTCGTACATCCTGTTAGGTTGTCTTAGAAAGCGATCAAATACTAATTTCTCAAGACAACATACGCAAGCATACGCTCTTTTTTGTGTAGTGAAAAAGACACACAGTGTGCATAAATACAACACCAGAAAATTATGTCTTACGATAACAACTTTATGTGATTTTGTTGCTTAACGAAAATTTACAAAGCTGTTAAGCCGGAAAATAAATAATTTCCGAAAAAAAAGGCCCACATTCACGTGGGCCTTACAAGGATAGACTTGACCGGAGATCTGTTGAACCTGCCGAAGCTCAGTTCAATAAACTCACAATTAGAGTGTATTTGCTTGCAATCTTAAGGTCAATGTCTTCCACCCCTAGCTTTGTCAAATAGTGTTAAGCGGCACGCACTGGCTGCGCTCCGCCGGAAAGCTGAGCTCGGCGCACAAACCGCCCTCGGGATGATTGGACAATTGGATGTCGCCATGGTGCTCGCGCGCGATGGCGCGGGCGATCGCCAGGCCCAGTCCGCTCCCGCCGGTGTGGCGCGCCCGGGAGTCCTCCAGCCTGACGTAGGGCTCGAACACCCGTTCCAGGTCTTTATCGGCGATGCCCGGGCCGTGATCTCGCACCTGGATCGCCAGCCGGCCCTCCCGCTCGCGCAAACGCACCTCGATCGGCCCGCTGCCATAGCGGCGGGCGTTCTCCAACAGATTGGCGATGCAGCGCCGCAGGGCTTGCGGCCTGGCGCACAGCGGCTTCACCGGCTCGGGGCGGTAAACCACCTCCGCGCCCAGCGCTTCGACATCCTCGATCACCCCTTGCAGCATCCCGTCCACATTGAGCAGCACGCAGGTCTCGCTGCGCTGCCCCATGCGCAGATAGGCCAGCGTGTCGCCTATCAGTTGGTCCATGTCTTCCAGATCGCGCTCTATCGCCTGGCGAGCCGGCGACTCATCCAGTTGCTCCAGCCGCAGCCGGATGCGGGTGATGGGCAGCCGCAGGTCGTGCGACACGCCGGCCAGCATCTGGCTGCGGGTCTGCAGATAGCGCTGCAATTCCTTCTGCATGCGGTTGAAGGCACGGGTGGAGTTCACCACCTCCAGGGTGCCGGTTTCCGGCAACGGCGGCTGGTCCAGATTGGCCGCCAGGCCGGAAGCCGCCTGCGAGAATACCGCCAGCGGGCGGGTCAGCCGGCGCACCGCCCAGGCCGATACGCCCGCCACCACCAGCGCCACCAGCAGCAGCCAGGCGGTCACCCGCCATGGCGTCTCCACCGCCGAGGCGATCTGGCCGATGCGGAAGGTCGCCACCGCGCCGTCGCGGAGCTTCACCTGCACGGTGGCCATCTGGATTTTCAGCTCCTCCTCGCCATCCTCCCGCTTGCTGGGCAAGGCACGCACCCAAAACTGCTTGCCGGCGGTGAACACGTGCTGGCCGGGCTCCAGGAAAGGCCGCAGCAGGTCCTCGGCCGCGTCGGGCGTGTCCTCGCGGAAGGACAGCACTTGCATGCGGTAGGGGAAATTGAGATCGGTGCGGATCAGCTGGCACAGCTTGCTGGCTTCAGGCAGATCGGACTGGCGGTTTTCCACCCAGGGGTGGTCCAGCAGCACCTGGGCGGACGGAGAAGTGAGCGCGCTGGCCAGCTTGGGGCGGTTGGACGCCGAAGTTTCGTCCAACAGATTGATCATGTCGGCCAGGTGCTGGGCGACGTACTCCGCGCGCAAAGTGCGGGTCAGGCGCTCGCGGTCGGTCAGCACCAGCCCTATGCCTATCACGTTGGCCAGCAGCACGCTGGTCAGCAGCGTCAGCAGCAACTGGCCGTACAGGGTGCGAGGCAGGCGCCTCATCGCACCGATACCACCTCGCATGCCAGCATGTAGCCGCCGCTGCGTATGGTCTTGATCAGCAGCGGCTCGCGGGCGTCGTCGCCCAGGCGGCGGCGCAGCCGGCCTATCATTACGTCGACGGTGCGGTCGAACGGCCCGGCTTCCTTGCCGTTCATCGCTTCCATCAACTGGTCGCGCGACATCACCCGCTGCGGATTTTCCGCCAGCGCCTGCATCAGCTTGAATTCGCCGCCGGACAGGGGCGTCACCACGCCGCCGCTGTCCACCAGGTGCTGCGCGCCCAGCTCCAGCCGCCACTCGGCGAACTGCAGGCTGCGCAAGGCGCTGTTGCTGCGCTTCTCCTCCACCCGGCGCAGGATGCTGCGCACTCGCGCCAGCAACTCGCGCGGGTTGAAGGGCTTGGGCAGGTAGTCGTCGGCGCCCATCTCCAGGCCGATGATGCGGTCCAGCTCGTCGCCGCGCGCGGTCAGCATCAGGATGGGAATGCTGGAACGCGAGCGCAGGTCGCGGCACAGGGTCAGGCCGTCGGTGCCGGGCAGCATCAGGTCCAGGATCAGGATGTCGAAGGATTGTTCGGCCAGGATGCGGTTCATCGCGTCGCCATCCCCCACCGCGGCCACGACCATGCCCTGGCGGCTCAGATAATCGCTCAGCAGATCGCGCAGATCGGGATCGTCATCAACGATAAGCAAACGGGACGCTTGGGACATCGGAACTATTCCTAGAATTTTGGATTGAAAGATAAGCGCGCCGTCGGCGAAACCGGCGGCGGCGGCGTCCTGCCCGCGCGCGGACGGCAGACGCCTCGCCAGGTTTGAGGGCCGTGGGCGGCGATTGGTTCCCTCGCCGCCCTCTTCCCGTCAGGACTGCGCCGGATCGCGCCGGGTTTTATGCCAGGAATAGCCGATGCCGCCAGCCAGCAGCAGCACGGTCAACAACAGCGACAGCAGCGTGGGCAGCTTGAACGCCACCAGGCCGACGTCGTGCAGATACACCAGCCCCACCTTCACGCCTATCAGCACCAGCACCAGCGCCAGCGCGTACTTCAGGTAGTGGAAGCGATGCACCATCGCCGCCAGCGCGAAATACAGCGCGCGCAGGCCCAGGATGGCGAAGATGTTGGAGGTGTAGACCAGAAACGGATCCTGCGTCACCGCGAAGATGGCCGGGATGCTGTCCACCGCGAACACCAGGTCGGCCGACTCCACCAGGATCAGCGTCAGCAGCAGCGGCGTCGCCCACCAGCCGCGCGCCATGCCGTGCTTTTCGCCGCGCAGCAGGAAGGCGTTGCCGTGCAGCCCGGGCGTCAGGCGCATATGGCGGCGCAGCCACTGGTAAAACTTCTGCTCGGCAAGCGGCGTGGCCGCGTCGTCGCCGCTAAACAGCATTTTCAGGCCGGCCCACAGCAGGAAGGCGCCGAACAGCAGCAGCACCCACTGGAATTCGGCCACCAGCGCCGCGCCGGCGCCTATCATCAGCGCGCGCATCGCGATGGCGCCCAATATCCCCCAGAACAGCACCCTATGCTGATAGGCGCGCGGCACCGCCATGCTGGAGAAGATCAACGAGATCACGAACACATTGTCCAGCGACAGCGACTTCTCCAGCACATAGCCGGTAAAGTACTGCACGCCGGCGTCCGCGCCGCGATACCACCACACCCAGCAGCCGAACAACAGGCCGATGCCGATGTAAAAAGCCGACAACTTCAGGCTGGCCTTGACGCCGATTTCGCGGCCGTCCTTCTGCAGCACGCCCAGGTCGAAAGCCAGCAGCGCCAGCACGCCCGCCAGGAACATCAGCCACACCCACAGCGGGTAGCCCAGCGCCGGGGAAAGCAAAAACTCGATCACTTCATCGCTCCATTTTCATCAGTGTTGTCGGCGACGGCTTGGGCCGCCGCCTCCGCGTCAGGCGCGGCCTTCCAGCCTGGCGATGCGCTCTTCCAGGCTCGGGTGGGTGGCGAACAGCCCCAACAGGCCGCGGCCGCCCGCGATGCCGGACGCGGCCAGGCTTTGCGGCAGGCCGTCGGCCTCGATGCCGCCCAGGCGGCGCAGCGCGTCGGCCATCGGCCGGGTGGAGCCCAGCAGTTCGGCGGCGCCGGCGTCGGCGCGAAACTCGCGCTGGCGCGAGAAGTACATCACCACCACCGAGGCCAGGATGCCGAACGCGATCTCGCAGACGATCACGGTGATGAAATAGCCGATGCCGGTGCCGGCCGCGGCGTTTTCCTCATCGCGCTTGAGCCAGCTGTCCACCAGGTAGCCGACCACCCGCGCCAGGAAGTAGACGAAGGTGTTGACCACGCCCTGGATCAGCGTCAGCGTCACCATGTCGCCGTTGCGGATGTGGGCGATCTCGTGCGCCAGCACCGCCTCCACCTCTTCCTCGGTCATGCCCGACAGCAGGCCGGTGGACACCGCCACCAGCGAATTGGCGCGGCTGGGGCCGGTGGCGAAGGCATTGGGCTCGCCCTCATAGATCGCCACCTCAGGCATGGGCAGGCCGGCGCGGTCGGCCAGCCGGCGCACGGTGGCCAACAGCCAGGCCTCGGTCTGGCCTTTGGGCTGGGTAATCACCCGCGCGCCGGTGCTCCACTTGGCCATGGTCTTGGACAAGGCCAGCGAAATGAAGGCGCCGCCGAAGCCCAGCACCGCGGAAAACATCAACAGCATGCCCAGATTCAGCCCGCCGGCGGTGATAAAGCGGTCCAGTCCCAATAGGCGCACGCTCACGCTCAACACCAGCATCACCGCGATGTTGGTGGCAATCAGCAAGATCACCCGTTTCATCATTCCTCTCCCGATAGTCGTTTATTCAGGCGGCCGCGACGCAGCGCGGGCCACACTGCAGTGTATGCAAGGACACGCATCGAAAAAATAAATTAAACTCTGATCATTACTACGATTTTTTCGAATAAATACGTGGAAAAGCTCAACTACAAGCATCTGTACTATTTCTGGGCGGTGGCGCGCACCGGCAGCGTCACCCAGGCGGCGGAGCAGCTGGGCATCAGCATGCAGACCATCAGCGGCCAGGTGGCCAAGCTGGAGCAGCAGCTCGGCTGCGCGCTGTTCCGCCAGCAGGGACGCGGCCTGGCGCTGACCGAGGCCGGGCGCACCGCGCAGGGCTACGCCGACCAGATCTTCATGCTGGGCGAGGCGCTGGGCGAAGCGCTGGCCGACGCGCGGCTGGATCAGGCGGTGCGGCTTGCCGCCGGCGTGTCCGACGTGCTGCCCAAACGCATCGCCAGCCATTTGCTGCGGCCGGCGCTGCAAATGGGCCGCAAGCTGCGGCTAAGCTGCAGCGAGGGCGACTTCGACGAGCTGCTGGGCGACCTGGGCCGGCATCGGCTGGACCTGATCCTGGCCGACCGACCGATAGCCAGCAGCGAGCAGCAGCAATTCCAATCCTGGCTGCTGCTGCGCTGCCCGGTGCTGCTGTACGCCGCGCCCGAACTGTGCCGGCGCTACCGCCCGGAGTTTCCAGCCAGCCTGGAGCAAGCGCCGCTGCTGCTGCCCAGCCGCGACAACGTGCTGCGCCGGCAGCTGGACCACTGGCTGGAATCGCAAGGATTGAGGGTGGAGGTGGCCGGCGAGTTCGACGACGGCGCGCTGATGGAAACCTTCGCCCGCCAGGGCCTGGGCCTGCTGCCGTCGCCGGCGCTGCCGGACGCGGCGCAGGATCTGTCGGGGCTGGAACTGGTGGGCTGCCTGGACGGCGTGTGGGAGCACTATTATGCGGTGGCCAGCCGCCGCAAGCTGCAGCACCCGGCGCTGCAGGCCATCCTGCAGGCCTGGGGCTGAGCCGGACGACAAACGGCGGCTCGCGCCGGACCAGCGGAGCAATCGGCAATACACTATGGTTTTGACTTGATCGATAATAAGCAACGAGTCCCGTAGCGCAGGCGTCCTCCATGCCAGGCAAGCGATCCCGCCCGATGCACCCCGACAACGGCTTCACCCTGCTGGAGCTGCTGGTCGTCATGGCCCTGCTGGCGGTGGTGCTGGCGCTGGCGGTGCCGGCTTATCAGAGCACCATCGCCGTCAACGCCATCCTGTCGGAAAGCAACAATCTCTACGGCGACATCCTGTTCGCCCGCAACGAGGCGATCAAGCGCGGCCAGGTGGTGCTGCTGTGCCCGTCCAGCAACGGCAGCAGCTGCAATGCCGCCAGCGCCGGCGGCGCCAACTGGGCTTCGGGCTGGCTGGTGCTGGTGGCGGCCACCGGCAGCTGCGCCGACAGCACCGGCACCCTGCTGCGCCAGCAAAAAGCCTTCACCAGCGGCGACACCGCCAACTACAGCAACAGCGCCAATCCCGCGCTGTGCTTCAACCGCATGGGCTACGCGCCGGCGGCCAATGTCGGCATGGTCACCTTCAACACCTCGTCCGGCCTCGCGGCCGACCGCCGCTGCGTGGCGCTGGCGGCGGTCGGCCATCCGCAGATCCTGTCCAGCGGCCAGACCGACACCACGGGACAATACGCATGTCCGTGAACCGCGCCGCCGCCCATGCCGGCTTCAGCATGCTGGAAGTGCTGGTCGCGCTGGTAGTGATCTCGCTGGGCCTGCTCGGCATCGCCGGCATGCAGGCCGCCGCCATCAACAACACCGCCATCGCGCGCACCCGCAGCCTGGGCTCGATCGCCGCCGAAAGCATGGCCGCCGCCATGCATGCCAACACCGCCTACTGGGGCAACTTGTCCGCCGCCGCCAGCAACACCTGGTCGGTCAACGCCAGCGGCGTGACCGGCACCCCCAGCCTGAGCCAGACCGTGGACTGCTCGGCCTCGGGCACCGCCTGCAGCGCCGCCAACATCGCCGCCTACGACGTCACCCAGTGGGGCGGCAACGGCGGCTCGCTGGCCACCCTGCCCGGCGGCAGCGGCCAGATCGCCTGCGCCGCCGCCAGCGCGTCCTCGCCCACCGCGTGCACGATCACGGTTTCCTGGCTGGAGAAGAAAAGCGCGGTCAACGCCGCCTCGGTCGCCTCCGGGGTCGCCATCCAGAGCTATCAAATGGTGGTGGAGCCATGAGCCGCCGCGCCGGGCAAGGCGGCAGCGGCCTGATAGAAGTCATGGTGGCCATCACCATCGGCCTGTTCCTGCTGAGCATGCTGATCATGATCTTCACCTCCACCGAATTGACGGAAAGCAACGAAAACGGCCTGGCCCAACTGCAAGACAACCAGCGTACGGCGATGACGATGATCAACGCCATCGTCCAGTCGGCCGGCTACTACCCCAGCCCGCAATCGCAGACCGCCGCCGCCGCGCTGCCCGCGGCGGGCGGCTTCGGCGCGGGCCAGTCCATTCTGGGCGTCAGCGGTCCGCCTGACACGCTGAGCGTGCGCTTCGCCGCCGCGCCCAACGACGGCGTGCTCAATTGCAACGGCAACGGCAACACCGGCAGCGCCAACGCCGTCTACATCAATCAGTTCGCCGTCAACGCCGCCAACCAGCTGACCTGCTCGGTCAACGGCGGTAGCGCCCAAGTGCTGGTGGACGGCGTCAGCAATATGACCGTGCTGTATGGCGTGGACGGCAGCGGCAGCGGCTCGGTCAACCACTACTACAGCGCCGCCAACCTGCCCGCCGGCGCCGCCGTGCGCTCGATCCAGGTGACGCTGACCATGGCCAATCCTCTGGCCGCCAAACCGGGCCAGCCGGCCAGCGTGACCATGTCCTGGCTGATAGGCCTGATGAACCAGCTATGAACGCCGCCGCCCTCCGCCCCGCCCGCCAGTCTGGCTTCACGCTGATCGCCGCGCTGATGATCCTGATCGTCATCACCATCATCGGCCTGGCCATGATGCGCAGCGTCGGCCTGCAAGAGCGGATGGCCGGCAATATGCGCGAGAAGGGCCGCGCCTTCGAAGCCGCGCAATCGGCGCTGCAATACGCCGAATGGTGGCTGACCCAGGGCAGCAACGCCGGCGGCGCCGCCGTCAGCTGCAGCGGCGCCTTGAGTTCGCTGCAGATCTGCAGCAACGCGCTGGCGACGCCGACCACGCTGTCGTCGTGGGCCACCAGCTACACCTATTCGCCGCCCTACCTGAGCGTGCCGGCCAACGGCGCGGCCGGCGGCAGCCAAACCTTCTACCAGCCGCCGCAGCTTTATCTCCAATACCTGGGCCTGAACGCCGCCGGCAACGGCGCCCTGTACCAGCTGACCGCGCTGGGCTACGGCGGCAACGCCTATTCCATCGTGGTGCTGCAAAGCACGTTCACGCTGTACTCCGGCGTCACCAACCTGGGGAAATGACCATGAGCCCTCTGCCGCGCCCCTCCCTGCCCCTTGCCTGCCTGCTGGCCGCGGCGCTGTGGCCCGCCGCCTGCGGCGCCGTCACAGTCGGCGACAACTTCACCGGCGCCAGCGCCCAATTGAATTGGCTGGTATTCGGCGGCGCCTGCATGACTGCCGGCAACGGCAGCGGCAGCATTCCCGCCTGCGGCAGCAAGGACCCCAGCGGCAACACCCAAGTGGGCGGCTACGCCGGCTCGCTGCCGGACAGCAACGGCAACGGCGCGCTGCGGCTGACCAACAGCGCCGGCAGCCAGTCCGGCGCCATCGTCTACAACAGCCTGTTTCCATCCAATAGCGGCCTGCAGGCCACCTTCACCAGCTACACCTACGCCGGCGACTCGGGCGGCTCGGCGGGCGACGGCGCCGACGGCATGAGCTTTTTCCTGCTCACAGCCATCCCCAGCGCCGTCGGCTCCTTCGGCGGCAGCCTGGGTTACAGCTGCTCCAACGTCAACTCTCCGTACAACGGCATCATCGGCGGCTATCTCGGCCTGGGGCTGGACGAGTACGGCAATTTCCCCAACGGCGGCTACAACAACGACAACACCTCGTCCGGCCCCGGCGCCAAGCCGCAGAACATCTCGCTGCGCGGCGCCGGTTCGGTGGCCGCCAGCGCGCTGGCCAGCCAGTTCGGCGGCAGCTTCAGCGCGTCGGCGGTGCAAAACGTGTGCCGCAACGGCAGCTACGCCGGCCACAGCGTGATGAACTACCCGTTCATCAACATCCCCGGCGCCAGCGGCGGCGTCTACCAGTTGCCGGGCTCCCAGCCGATGGCGGCGGAATCGGCCGCCACCCGCGGCCAGGCAGTGCCGATCAGCTACAAGCTGAAAATCACCACCGGCAACCTGCTCAGCCTCTGGTACAGCTACAACAACGGCGCCTACGTGCCGGTGATCAACAACTACGACATCAACAACACCGCGGTCAGCGGCCCGCTGCCCAGCCAGATCACCTTCGGCTTCGCCGGCTCCACCGGCGGCAGCCGCAATGTGCACGAGCTGACCTGCTTCCAGGTGCAGCCATCCACCCAGTCGGCCAGCTCCAGCGGCCTGAACAGCCAGCAAACCAGCCTGATCAAGACCGGCACTCAGCAATACGTCGCCAGCTACCACTCCGACAACTGGTGGGGTGAGGTGGCGTCCTACGCGCTGCTGGGCAATAGCGGCACCGGCCAAGTGACCGTGTCCTCCACCGCCACCTGGGACGCCTCCTGCGTGCTCACCGGCGGCAACTGCAGCGCCACCGGCGCCAGCAATATGAGCGCGCAGAGCAGCCGCGCCATCCTCAGTTGGAACGGCAGCCAGGGCATCCCCTTCCAGTGGACCAGCCTGTCCTCCGCCCAGCAAACCGCGCTCAGCCCCGACGGCAACGGCTCGGCGCGGGTCTCCTACCTGCGCGGCGCGCGCGGCAACGAAGTCACCACACTGGGCGCCGGCCTGTTCCGCGACCGCGACAGCGTGCTGGGCGACGTGGTCAACAGCAGCCCGATCTGGGTGGGGGCGCCGCAGAACAGCTATGCCGACGCCTGGAAGGACAAGCTCTACCCCTCAGCCTCTGTTGCCGAAAACGCCACCGGCGCGCAGGCCTACAGCAATTTCAAGTCCAGCAACCAGACCCGGGCCAACATCATCTACAACGGCAGCAACGATGGCATGCTGCACGGCTACCGCAGCGGCGCCAACGACGCCAGCGGCAACTACTCCACCGCGGCCACGCCCAACGACGGCCAGGAAGTCATCGCCTACCTGCCCGCCGCCGCCCAGGCCAACACCGTTCAGTACAGCAATCCCACCTATGCCCACCAGTATTTCGTCGACGCCACGCCGGCCGCCGACGACCTGTTCTACAACAGCAACTGGCATACCTGGCTGATGGGCGGCATGGGCGCCGGCGGCCAGGCGCTCTACCTGCTGGACGTCACCAACCCTGCCAACTTCGCGGAAAGCAACGCCGCCAGCCTGGTGGTCAAGGAGATCAGCAGCGCCACCCTCAGCTGCGTCAACAAAAGCAGCTGCGGCAGCGACCTGGGCTACACCTTCGGCACGCCGGTGATCACGCGCTTCCACAACGGCCAGTGGGGCGCGGTGTTCGGCAACGGCTACAACAGCGGCAACGGCCACGCGGCGATCTTCGTCATGCTGGTGAACGGCAGCGGCGTCCCCAGCTTCTACGAGCTGGACACCGGCAGCGGCAGCGCCAACGACCCCTCCGGCGGCGGCAACAAAAACGGCATTTACTACGCCACCGCGGTCGATCTTGACGGCGACGGCACCACCGACTACGTCTATGCCGGCGACCTGTTCGGCAATGTCTGGCGCTTCGACCTCACCAGCAACAGCCCCGGCAGCTGGGCCGTCTCCCAGTACGGCACCGGCGCCGCCGCGCCGCTGTTCACCAGCCAGTACACCTATTGCAACGCCACTCAGGCCGCCAACGGCAGCTGCACCCGCAGCCTGCAGCCGATCAGCAGCAAGCTGCTGGTATCGGCCATTCCCACCGGCAATTCCAGCCCGCGCGTGCTGGTGGCCTTCGGCACCGGCCAGAAAATCCCCTTCACCACTTCGGCCGCCGACATCTACGCCGGCGGCACGCAAAGCCTGTACGGCGTCTGGGACTGGGACATGTCCGGCTGGAACACGCTGGCGGGACAGTCGGCCTATTACCCCGCCGCCGCGGCCGCCATTCCCGCCAGCGCGCTGCGCCCCGCCAACCTCACCGCCCAGACCGTCACCGCCTCGTACAACTCCACCCTGAGCAGCGTGCAAGGCTACCGCTCGCTGTCCAGCAACACCGTCTGCTGGCAAGGCAACAGCGCCTGCGCGGTCAACACCAATACCAGCTACGGCTGGAAGCTCAGCCTGCCCTCCAGCGGCGAGCAGGTGGTGTACAACCCGGTCAACGAGCTGGGCACCTTCACCGTCAACACCACCATCCCGCCCAACAACAACGCCTCGTCCTGCACCGTGGCCTCGGCCACCAGCTTCTCGATGTCGCTCAATATGAAAACCGGCGGCGCCACCCGGCTGTCCTTCTACGCCAACGACCAGGGCAATTTCAACGGCATCAGCGGCAGCGTGATCAACGGCATCGCCATCAATATGGCCGGCAGCCCGAATGTGGTCAGCTACCAGAACAACTTTTTCGCAATCGGCAGCAGCACCAACGGCGGCCCGATCGCCACCCCGCCGCAGATCAACCCGGCGGCCTTCGATCTGCATACCCGCTTGAACTGGATAGAATTGCGCTGAACACACAGAGGGAAACATCGCCATGCCTAGCCGCCGCGCCCGACAGGGCTTCACCATGCTGGAACTGGTCATCGCGCTGGCGGTGCTGTCCATCCTGGTGGCCATCGCCCTGCCGTCGTACCGCGCCTTCATCCTGCAATCCAACCGCACCTCGGCCAAAACCGCGCTGCAGGACCTGGCCACCCGCGAGGAAAGCTATTACTCGCTGCAGAACACCTACGCCAGCCAGCTCGCCACGCTGGGCTACGCCAGCAACACCGTCTACGTGCCCGGCAACGGCAACAACTATTACGCGCTGACCATAGGCAGCGCCACCGCCAGCAGCTTCGCGCTGACCGCCGTCCCGCAGGGCCAGCAGGCGCAGGACAGCTGCCAGACCTACCAGCTGGACAATCTGGGCAACCAGAGCAACCTCGCCGCCAACGGCGCCTCGCTCAGCGTCAGCGGCTGCTGGTAGCCGGAAACGGAAAAAGCGCCCGATGGGCGCTTTTTCTGCAGTCGGCCGCCAGGCGGCCGTTGCGAGCTTACTCCGCCAGCAGGCGTTTCACCACGTCGACATAGCCTTGCTTCGCGTCGTCGGCGGATTGGCCTTTCAGCTTTTCCCAGGCATCGAACTTGGCGCGGTTGATGAAGTCCATCATGCCCGGGCGCTCGCCGGTGGCGTCGCCTTCGGTCGCCTGCTTGAACAGCGCGTACAGCTGCAGCAGGGTCTGGTTGTCCGGACGTTCGGACAGGGTTTTGACGTCGGCCTGGGCCTGGGTGAAAAGCGTCTGCAGATCAGACATGACTGTATCCTTTGTTGTAAGCCGGGATGGTTGTCCATCCCTGATGGTGTTAGCCCTCCGGCATGCGCCGGAACCTGCGCCAATTTATCACGAAGCGCCCTCAATGCGACAGTGGCGGCAAGGCCGCGGCCGGCTGCGGCTCGATCCGGATCCGCTTGTAGCTTTTCACCGGCACGCCGTCCTTCAGCGCCGGCTGATAACTGGCCGCGCCGAAGACCGGGGAAATGGCGTCGGCCAGCCGGGCCGGCGCCGCGCCTTCGAAGCGCACGCCGTCCACCCGTCCGGTTTCGCTGATGAACACCAGCACGGTCAGCGCCGGCGGCGCCTGGCCATCCAGTTCGACGTCAGGCAGCGTGATCGCGCCCTGCTCCTGCGCCAGTTGGTCCAGTTCGCGGGCCGGGTAGTAGATGTCCGCCCCCAGCCGCAGCCTGCCGTCCGCCTCGCGCGGCGCGGCGCCGGCCGGGGCCGATGCTTCGCCGCCGGCGGCAGAGGCCGGCCTCGCGCCTGGGAGCGCGGCAGGCCGCGCCGGGGCCGCCGCCGGCATCGCCAGCCGCACAAGGAGGCCTGCATGCGCCGCCGGCTGGCCCAGCCGCGCCGGCAGCCACAACAGCGCGGCGTGCAGCAGCAGCGACAGCCACAGCGCCAGCAACCCGCGCTCGGCCAGGCTCCAGGGACGAAATTTCATCAGGCTATCCCTTTCGGCCGCCGGCGCCAAAAAAAACGGGCCTGGCATTCGCCTGACCCGTTTTCCGCTTACTTGGCGTTCAGCAGCTGTTCGATGTCGCTGCCGTCTATCGCGCCCGGCACCAGCCGGCCGTTGGCGAACACCAGCGCCGGCGTGCCGGTGACGCCCAGCTTCTCGCCCAGCGCCTGGATCTTGTCCAGCGCGCTGGTATCGCAATTGTCCGGGCCGGTCAGCGGCTTGCCATCGCGCATGAAGGCGGTCCACACCGCCGGCTTGTCGCTGGCGCACCAGATTTGCTTGGACTTGCGCATCGCGTCCGGGTGCAGCTGGGTCAGCGGGTACAGGAAGGTGTAGATGGTAACGTTGTCGACATCCTTCAGGCTTTCGCGCTCCAGCTTCTTGCAGTACGGGCAGTCCGGGTCGGTGAAAACCGCCATCTTGCGTTCGCCCTTGCCGCGCACGTCCTTGAACGCGTACTGGAACGGCAGCGAGTTGAAGTCGACCTTGGACAGTTCGGCCATCTTCTTCTCGGTGAGGCTTTCCTTGGTCTTGGTGTCGATCAAGTCGCCGACGAACAGGTAGCTGGCGTCGCTATTGGTGTACACCACCTGCTTGCCGCCCACCACCAACTCATAGATGCCCTTGACCGGCGTGGCGCTGACGCTCTTCACTTCCTTGTCCGGGAAATGCTCGGCGAAGGCCTTCTTCACCGCGTCGAGATTGCCGCCGGCGGCCTGAGAGCAGGCGGCCAGCGACATCAGCATCCCGCTGGCCAGCGCCAGCGACTTCAATCTTGTCTTCATCAAGTGTCCTTTGAGGATCAGTATCCAATCGCCTGCCTGGCGAACTGCCGCTTCAATGGCGCGCAGCAGTTGGTCAGGGACAGGCCGGTATTGCGCAGCCATGACAGGCCGGGCATTTTGGCATGGAACAGCCGGTACAGGCTGTCACAGCCGAGTTGCATCGTGGTGACCGCTTCGCGGCGCTGGCGCTGGTAGCGGCGCAGCAGCATCCAGTCGCCGCAGTCGGGCGCGGCCCGCAGCAGGTCTGCCAGCTGCGCCGCGTCCTGGAAGCCCAGGTTGACGCCCTGGCCGGCCAGCGGGTGCACGGTGTGCGCGGCGTCGCCGATCAACGCCACCCGCTCCGACACCACCGCCTCCGGCTGGATCAGCCGCAAGGGGAAGGCCGCCGCGGCGGTCAGGGTGGAAAACGCGCCCAGTTGACGGCCGCCAGCGGCGGCGACTTTCTCCGCCAGCGCCTCCGGCGACAAGATCAGCAAAGACTGCGGGTCAGGAGTGGACCAGACCATGGAGATTCGGTTCCCCGCCATCGGCAGCCAGGCCAGGATGCTGTCGCCGGTGAACCACTGCCGCGCCACGCCCTGGTGCGGCTTTTCGCAGGCGAAGTTGGCCACCACGCCGCTCTGGCCGTACGGTTTGACGCTGGCGGCGAGGCCCAGTTGGCTGCGCACCCAGGAATTGGCGCCGTCGGCGCCAACCAATAGCTCGGCGCTCAGCTGCCGGCCGTCATCCAGCGCCAGCCGCGCCTCGCTCGCGGTGGTGGCGAGCGATTGCGCGCCGCCATGGAGGCAGTCGACATCGCTATCGGCCAGCTGCCGCCACAGCGCCGCCAGCAGCCAGCGGTTTTCCGCGATCCAGGCCAAGGCGTCGGCATCGGCGTCGCGCGCGGAAAACTGGATGCGCCCGCCGGCATCGCCGCAAACGTCCATCGCGGCGATGGCGCTTATCCGCTCCATGCCGGGCCAGGCGCCCAGGCTTTCCAGGAAGCGGCGATTGGCCGGACTCACCGCGTAGATGCGCGCGTCCCAGCCGGAATCCAGCCCGTCGAAGGACGGCGGGCGGGCCTCCAGCAGGGCCACCCGCTTGCCGGCGCGCGCCAGCGCCAGCGCCAGGCTGGCGCCCACCAGGCCGCCGCCGACGATAATCGCGTGGTATTGACTGTCTCGCATCCGCTTATCCTCGCACGCCGAACACCAGGTGGCCGGCGAATTTGCGCCGCAGCGGCGGCAGCGCGTCCAGCGCGGTCATGCCCATGCCGCGCAGAGTGTTCATCAATGGATGGTGGCCGTCGAACAGCTTGATCAGCCCGTGGGTGAAGCCCACCACCGCGTGGCTGTCCAGCTTGCGCGCCGCGGCATAGCGCCGCAGCGCCCGCGGGTCGCCCGGATCGGCCTCGCCTGCCAGCGCCTGCGCCAGGCCGACGGCGTCACGCAGACCCAGGTTCAGCCCCTGGGCCGCCACCGGATGCATGGTCTGGGCGGCGTTGCCGATCAGCACCACCCGGCCGCTGACCACCTTGTTGGCCTGGCGCAGCGCCAGCGGGAAGCTGGCGCGCGGGCCGATGGACAGGATGCGGCCCTGGCGCTCGCCGAAGGCCTGCTGCAGCTCGGCGCGCAATTCGGCCTCGTCGCCGCGCGACAGCCGCTCGGCGTCGGCGTGGCTGCGCGTCCAGACCAGCATGTAGCGGTCGCCGTGCGGCAATAGCGCGAACGGGCCGCTGGCGGCGAAGCGTTCGTAGGCGACGCCGTCGGCCGGCCATTCGGTTTCCACTTCGGCCAACACCGCGCATTGATGGTAATCGTGCTCCAGCCGGCGCACGCCCGGCAGCGCGCCGGCCAGCGCGCCGCCCTCGGCCAACACCAGCAAGCGGGCGGTCAGCAGCCGTTCGCCGTCGGGGGTTTCCACTTCGGCGCAGGCGTATTCGCGCAGGCTGCTCACCGACCGCACCCGGCTGCGCCACAGCACCTGCACGCCGGCCTGGCTCAACACCTCGGCCAGGTTGGCCACCAGCGCCGGGTAATCCACCACCACGCCCAGGTGCGGCAACTGCAAGTCGTCCTTGTCCAGCCGGGCGCGGCCGCAGCTGCCCTGCTGCGACACGTGCACGGTGTCTATCGCCGTCGCCGGCAGGCTGTCCGGCCAGGCGCCGGCTTCGGCCAGCAGCTCCCGGCTGTGCCAGGACAGCGCCAGCGCGCGGGCGTCGCGCACCGCGTCGTCGCGGCCGCGCGCCTCGACCAGCAGCACGCTGCGACCCTGCCGCGCCAGCCGCAGCGCCGCCAGCGCGCCCACCGGGCCGCCGCCGACGATCAGCACATCGGCGTGCTCGCTCGTTCTTGCTCGCATATTCTTCACTCTCCGCGCATCAGCGCCTCGATCTCGTCCACCCGCTTGGGCGCGGCGGCGGTATACACCTCATTGCCGTCCGCCGTCACCAGCACATCGTCCTCGATGCGGATGCCGATGTTGTGGAAGGCCTCCGGCACATCCGGCGCCGGCCGGATGTACAGGCCCGGCTCCACCGTGGTGCACATTCCCGGCTGGTAGTTGCGCCACTGGCCATTCTGCTTGCGCTGGCCGACGTCGTGCACGTCCAGCCCTATCATGTGGCCGATGCCGTGCATGTAGAAGCGGCGGTAGTCGCCGGATTCAATCACTCCGTCCACGCTGCCCGCCAACAGGCCCAGGTCCAGCATGCCCTGCGCCAGCACCCGGAGCGCGGCGTCGGCCGGCGCGTTCCATGGCGCGCCCGGCCGCACCGCGGCGATGCCGGCCAGCTCGGCCTCCAGCACCACCTCGTACACGTCGCGCTGCGCCGCGCTGAAGCGGCCGTTCACCGGGAAGGTGCGGGTGATGTCGCCGGCGTAGCCGTCCAGTTCGCAGCCGGCGTCTATCAGCAGCAGTTCGCCGTCTTGCAGGCGGGCGTTATTGGCCGAGTAATGCAGCACGCAGGCGTTGCCGCCGCCGGCGACTATGCTCTCGTAGGCCGGATAGCGCGCGCCGCGGCGGACGAAAGCGCGCAGCAGCTCCGCCTCGGCCTCGTATTCGTACTGGCCGGGCCGGACCGTCCGCATCGCGGCGACGTGGCCGGCGGCGGAAATCTCGCCGGCGCGGCGCAACAGCGCGATTTCGGCCTCGTCCTTGACCATCCGCATCTCGTCCAGCAGCGCGCGCAGGTCGCCGTAATGCGCCGGCGCATGCGTGCCGACGCGGGCGCGGCGCACGCCGTCCAGCCAGCCGTTGACGCGGCGGTCGAAGGCCTCGTCATGCCCCAGCGGCCACCACAGTTGGCGGCAATCGGCCAGCAGGTCCGGAATGCGCTGCGCCATTTCGTCCAGCGCATAGGCTTCATCGAAGCCGAAAGCTTCTTTCGCGCCCTCCGGTCCGTAACGGAAGCCGTCCCAAATCTCCATTTCCGGATTCTTCGCGCGGCAGAACAGGATGGACTTGCCGCTGCGGCCATCCAGCAGCAGCACCGCCTCCGGCTCGGCAAAGCCGGTCAGGTAAAGAAAATAGCTGTCGGCGCGGTAAGGATAGAGGCAGTCGGCGTTGCGCGTCGCTTCCGGCGCGGTGGCCAACAGGGCGACGCCGTCGCCGAGGGTCGACAACAGGCGGTTGCGGCGAGTTGCGTGCGGCTGATACATGTTCGGCTTCTCCGCGGCGTGGGCGCGGCCATGGCAAAAACGCCAGTTTACACCCTGGCCGGCAAGCGCCCAAGCCTGCCGCTGCCGCCCGCGACGACGCCGGCATGAAAAAACCCGGCGATGCCGGGTTTCGGGTCCGCCCCGCCTGGCGGCGGCGAGCGCGCTTATTCGTCCAGCACGGCGGAAGTGTAGACTTCCTGCACGTCGTCCAGGTCTTCCAGCGCGTCAAGCAGCTTCTGCATGCGGGCGGCGTCTTCGCCGCTCAGCTCGGTGTCGTTCTCGGCGCGCATGGTCACTTCGCCCATCTCGGCCTTGAAGCCCTTGGCTTCCAGCGCTTCCTTGATGTCGGTGAACTCGTACGGGCCGGTGATGACCTCGATGGAGCCGTCGTCGTTACTCACCACGTCATCGGCGCCGGCTTCCAGCGCCGCGTCCATCAGCGCGTCCTCGTCCACGCCCGGGGCGAATACCAGGTAGCCGCAGTGCTTGAACTGGAAGGACACGCAGCCGTCGGTGCCCATATTGCCGCCGTACTTGGAGAAAGCGTGGCGCACGTCTGCCACGGTGCGGGTCTTGTTGTCGGTCAGGCAATCCACCATCACCGCCGCGCCGGCGATGCCGTAGCCTTCGTAGCGGCATTCGACATAGTCGACGCCTTCCAGCTGGCCGGTGCCGCGCTTGACCGCGTTTTCGATGTTGTCCTTGGGCATGGACTCGGCCTTGGCCTTTTCCACCGCCAGGCGCAGGCGCGGGTTCATGTTGACATCGCCCCCGCCCATCTTGGCGGCGACGGTGATTTCCTTGATCAGGCGGGTGAAGATCTTGCCACGTTTGGCATCCTGGCGACCCTTGCGGTGCTGGATGTTAGCCCATTTACTGTGACCTGCCATATTTGCCTCTGTCTGTTATCTGGTTCCGACGAACCCAATCGTCAAAAAATCGCGCTATTTTAGCAGAAAGCCGGCCGCCGCTACGAGTCTCGCCGCGCTACTTCGCCTGCAGCATCTTCAGCATCATTTCGAAACCGGCATGGTACATCTGCTCTATCACCGGCACCATCATCGGCAGCGTCAGGTACAGGGTGCCGAAACCCACCATGATGGTGAGCGGGAAGCCGAAAGTGAAGATGTTGAACTGCGGCGCCGCGCGCGTCATCACGCCGATGGCCAGGTTGACGACCAGCAAGGCGCCGATCACCGGCATCGCCAGCCACACGCCCCATTCCACCAGATGGCGGCCCCACAAGGCCAGCGCCTTGATGCCCTGCTCCGGCATCGGCATGCCTATCGGCAGCACCCGGAAGCTTTCCACCAGCGTGTACAGCACCACGTGGTGGCCGTCGAAGGACAGGAACAGGAAAAAGGTGAACAGCGACAGCATCTGCGACAGCACCGGCACCTGGGCGGCGTGGATCGGGTCGAAGAACATCGCGAAGCCCAGGCCGGTCTGCGCGCCGATGATGAAGCCGGTCAACTCCACCGCGGTGATCACGATGCGCATCACGAAGCCCATCGCCAGGCCTATCAGCAGCTGCTGCAGCAATATGGCGACCCCGCCCGCCGAAATCAGCGGCACCGCCGGCAGCGGCGGCAGCAGCGGCGCCAGCATCACGGTGAGAAACAGCGCGAAGCCCGCCTTGAAGCTGCGCGGCACGCCGCGGTAGGCGAAGATGGGTTCGGCCAGGAACAGCCCGACGATGCGGGCGAAGGGCCAGACGAAGGCCCCGACCAGCGCATTGATCTGTACGTCGCTTATCGTCAGCATCAGCCGATCACGTTGGGTATGCTCTGAAACAGGCGCGTGGTGTATTCGATCAGCGTATTGAGCATCCACGGCCCCGCCAGCACCAGCACCAGGAACATCGCCAGCAGCTTGGGAATGAAGGTGAGCGTCATTTCGTTGATCTGGGTGGCCGCCTGCAGGATGCTGACCAGCAAGCCCACCAGCAGCGAGGTCAGCAGCACCGGCGCCGACACGATGATCAGGATGTACAGCGCGTTCTGCACGATGCTGATGATGAGTTCCGGACTCATGCCTCCTCCTCCCGCCAGCCGCCCTTGGCCAGCAGCCAATTATCCAGCGCCACGCCGTTGCGCTGCAGGCGGTTGGCGCGCAGCAAAAGATATCCCGCCCGCTCGAACACCGGCCGCGCCGCATGGCTGGCCCAGGCGTGCAGCGCCGATACGCCCTCCCGCGCAGCACGCGCTTCCAGCTCGCCCAGCATCCGCCCCGCCAGCCCCTGCCGTCCGGCCCAGGGAGCGACGAACAGCATGTCGAACTCGCCGCCGCGCTTGAGCCAGGCGAAACCGGCCAGGCGGCCGTCGCCGGCCATCGCCTTGCAGCCCCAGGACGCTGCGAGCCTGGCGCGCCAGTGCGGGTCGATCTCCGCATCCCACGCCCGCTCCGGCGCCCAGGCCTGGCATTGCTCGGCGGTGTAGACGCCGCCAGCCAGCGCCTGCACGCTGGCCTGGAACAAGGCGTGGCAGGCGGGCAGATCCGCCGCAGACAAATCCTCCAGCCGCATCGCCGTCATCCGGTGTAGAAGCTCTGCACCAGCGAGCCCATCAGCAGCGTCCAGCCATCCACCAGCACGAACAGCATCATCTTGAACGGCAGCGAAATGGTCACCGGCGACACCATCATCATGCCCATCGCCATCAGAATGCTGGCCACCACCAGGTCGATGATCATGAAGGGGATGAACACCATGAAGCCGATCTGGAACGCGGTTTTCAGTTCGCTGATGGCGAAGGCGGGAATCAGCGTCTTCATCGACACGTCTTCCTTGGTCTGCGGCTTGGCCGACTGCGAAATCTCGATGAAGAAGGCCAGGTCTTTCTCGCGGGTCTGGCGCAGCATGAAGGCCTTCATCGGCTTGCTGGCCTCGTCCAGCGCCTGGGTGATGTTGATCTTGTCGTCGGAAAACGGCACCCAGGCCTTGCTGTACACCTGATCGAACGTGGGCCCCATCACGAACAGGGTCAAAAACAGCGCCAAGCCGACTATCACCTGGTTAGGCGGCGACTGGGTGGTGCCCAGCGCCTGCCTGAGCAGCGACAGCACGATCACGATGCGGGTAAACGCCGTCATCATCAGCAGCATGGCCGGGATGAAAGTCAGCGAGGTCATGAACAGCAGCATCTGCAGGCTGAGCGAATAGTTCTGCCCGCCGCCCGGTCCCGGAGTGCTGGTCATCAGCGGCAAGCCGCCCGCCGCGTCGGCAAGCAGGGGCAGCAGCAAGGCCCCGCCGGACAGCAGGGCGATCACGATATTCTTTTTCATTGCTTGTCCTGCGGCCCCTTGGGCGGGCGGCTCTTGTCCAGCGCCGCCTTCAGCCAGCGGGCGAATGGTTCGGCGGGCTCAGGCGGGGCCTGGTCCGCGCCTTCCGGCCGCGGCATCTTGCTCAGCAGGTTCACCTGGCTGGCGGTCACGCCCAGCACCAACCATTCGCCTTCCAGTTCGACGATGACCACCCGCTCCTTCTGCCCCACCATGGCGCCGCCCACCACGCGCAAGCGCCCGGCGGCACCCATCATGCCGCCGGACAGCCGGCGGAACAGCCAGGCGACGCCGACGATGGCGCCCAGCACCACCGCCAGGCCCAGTATCACCTGCACCAGGCTGGCCAGCGGCGACGGGGCCGCCGCCGCGGCCGGAGCCAGCTGCGGCGCGGCCAGCGCGGGGGCCGCCGCCATAAAGCAAAATGCGCCCCGCAGCGCCAGGCGCACTTTCGATGTTTTTGCCATGTCCATTATTTCTGCAAACGGCGAATGCGCTCGGCCGGGGTGATGATGTCGGTCAGGCGGATGCCGAACTTGTCGTTGACCACCACCACCTCGCCCTGGGCGATCAGGCAGCCGTTGACCAGCACATCCATCGGCTCGCCGGCCATGCCGTCCAGTTCCACCACCGAGCCCTGCGCCAGCTGCAGCAGGTTGCGGATGGCGATCTTGGTCCGCCCCAACTCCACGGTCAGCTGCACCGGGATGTCCAGGATCATGTCCAGATTGGGCGGCCCGCCGGAGATGGCGCCCGCGCCTATCTCCTGAAACAGGTTCTGCGCCGGCACCGCCTCGTCGGCGGCGGGCGCGGCGCTTTCGGCCACCTCCTGCTCGGCCATCGCGGCCGCCCAGTCGTCCATCGACACTTCTTCTTCGGCGCCGGCCGCGCCGGCTTGCTGTTCTTCTTCGCTCATTGCTCTTTATCCCCCGGCGACTCCATGAACTCATTGGCGCCTGCCAGTATCTTTTCCACTTTCAACGCGTAACGGCCCTGCACCGTGCCATAGCTGGCCTCGAACACCGGAATCCCCGACACGTCGGCCTCCACCAGTTCGGGGATTTCTATCATCACCACATCGCCGTTCTTCAAATTCAGTATCTGCCCCAGCGTCACCTTGGTGTGCGCCAGGCTGGCCACCAGCTCCACTTCGGCCGCCTGCACCTGGTGGGTCATCAGGTTGACCCAGCGGTTGTCCACTTCGGTGCGGTCGGCCTGCATGGTGCTGGACAGCAGGTCGCGGATCGGCTCCACCATCGAATACGGCAGGCAGATGTGGAAATCGCCGCCGCCCGCGCCCAGCTCGATGTGGAAAGTCATCGCCACCACCACTTCGGTCGGGGTGGCGATGTTGGCGAACTGGGTGTTCATCTCCGAGCGCAGGTAGACGAACTCGATCGGATACACCGGCTCCCAGGCCTTCTGGCATTCGGTGAACACCACCTCCAGCAGACGGTGGATGATGCGCTGCTCGGTGGGCGTGAAATCGCGCCCCTCCACCCGCACATGATAGCGGCCATCGCTGCCGAACAGATTATCCACGATCAGAAAAACCAGATCGGGATCGAAGATCAGCAGGCCGGTGCCGCGCAGCGGCTTGACATGCACCAGGTTGAGGTTGGTCGGAACCACCAGGTTGCGGATGAATTCGCTGTATTTCTGCACCCGCACCGGCCCCACCGAGATTTCGGCGTTGCGGCGCAGGAAGTTGAACAGGCCGATGCGCAGATTGCGCGCGAAACGCTCGTTGATGATTTCGAGGGTCGGCATCCGGCCGCGGACGATGCGTTCCTGCCGGCCGATATCATAACCGCGGACGCCCTGCGCATCCTGACTGCCATCATCATCTTCGTCCTCCCCGGAGACGCCCCGTAATAGCGCGTCTACCTCTTCCTGGGACAGGATATCGTCGCCCATGGCGCTTATTGCTTCTGAATGATGAAGGAAGTGAAGAGCACGCTGTCCACGACCGGCTCGTCGCCCGCGTCCATGGACTCGTTGATGATCTGCTTGACCTGGGCCTTCAGCTTGACCTTGCCTTCGGCGGTGCTGACCTCGGCCGCGCTCTTGGACGACAGCAGCAGGATGACGGCGCTGCGGATCTTGGGGCCATAGTCGGCGAATTTCTTCTTGGCTTCCTCGTCGCCAAGCTCGGCCTGCATGTCGACCTGCAGCAGGCTGCCGTCGTTGCCGGCCAGATTCACCACGAAGGTATCCATTTTCTCGAAAATGGGCGGGCCGTCATGCTTCTTCTTCGGTTTTTCCTTGACCTGCTCGGCCTGCGCTCCCGCCGGCGCCTTGCCCATATTGGTGAACATATAGGCAGCCAAGCCACCTACTGCGGCCAAAACCAGGATCAACAACACGATGACTATCAGCATCAGTTTGTTGCCGCCCCCGCCTGGTTTTTTTTCCGCTTTTTCCGCCTTTTTATCATCCGACATAAGTTATGACCTGTTCTTTATGGAGTGCCTAGTGAAATCTTAAACGATTTCCTCACCATATTTTCCAGTTTTCTCGGCCGGCTGAACAGGGTCAATCTCAAATCGGGTCAGGCAAAAATGCTGAGTATGCCGCGCGCGGCCTTGATCGCGCTCAAGGCATCCACGCCTTCCACCTCGCCAACCACGGGTTCGGAGCGGCCTTTTTTCTGCTGGTAAGCCTGTTGCTGCTGGCCGGATTGCCCGCTGGACACCTGGGAATCGGTCAGCTGGATGCCGCTGGACGACATCATCGAGCGCAGCTGGTGCATATTGTTTTCCAGCGCCTCGCGCGTCGCCGGCACCGCCGCGGTGAACAATACCTGCGCCTGGTCGTTGCCGTTCATTTTCAGGGTGATTTCAATCGGCCCCATCTGCGGCGGATTCAGCTGGATTTGCGCCTTGTCGGCCTTCATGTTGACCATGCTCAGCATCTGCTCGCCCAGCGCCTTGCCCCAGGCCGGGTCGTTCAGCGTTTGCGGCAGGGTCAGCACCGGCATATTGGCATTGGTCTGCGCCTGGACGTTTTGCAACTGCTGTTGCGGCTGCAATTGCTGCAGCGGCAAGAATTGCGCCGCATCCGCGTCGGCGGCCGGCAATTTTTGCTGGTTGCCTTGCCAATTGAATGCCGGCTTCGCCTGCAGCAAGGCCGTCAAATCGGGCTTGCTGGCCGCTTGCTGCGCCAGCAGATCCTGATTGGCGGCCTTGCTATCCACCGGCTGCGGCTGCGCCTGCAGGCTGGCCTGCAGCGCGGCGAGCAGCGGCATCGCCGCGGCGGCCGGCACATCGCCGCCGTCCGACTCGTCCTTGGCCGCCGGCTTGTCGCTGGCGGGCTTGGCGTCGCCTTGGTCGCTGATGCCGGGCAGCGTCGAGCCCATCGCGCTCATCTGGATGCCCAGCAGGCTGGCGAACAGATCGCTGGCCGCGCCGTTGCCTGCCGCGCCGGGCGCCGCGCCGCCGGGAGCGGAAGTGGCCGCGGAGGCGGCATTGGTCACTGGCGTGTTTACCGTGATGGTCATGATGGGGTCTCGGCTGAGTGTAACGACGCTAGAAAAGCAAGTAGCGTGCCAACTCAGGCGTCTTCGCCGTGGGTCCGGTCCCAGAACTGCCGGGTGGCGAATTCATCGGTCTGCTTCTGCTGGCGCCGGGCCTCCTCCCGCGCCTCGCGCTCTTGCTCGCGTTGCAACAGCTTTTCGTAAGCCTTGAGCTTCTTGTACTCCATCTGCCAGGCCTGGCGCTCCATCACGAAGCGCTGAGTGCAGCGGTCCAGATCCTGCTGCTGCTGGATCATCGCCTCATCCAGGCGGGAAAGGAAACGATGGAAATCCTGATACTGGACGATGGACATGCCCTTGCCGCCGCCGCCCACCAGCCGATGGCGGTATTCCTCGCGAAAGGCGTCCAATTGCTCCAGCCGCGCCCGCGCTTCGCTCAGCCGGTTCTGCGCCAGGCTCATCCGCTCCGCCGCCGCCTGCTGGCGCTCTTCGGCCAGGTGGATCAGCAGCTGGTATTTGCCGGACACGCCGCCGCTCCTCAGGCCAGCACGTTAGCCAACTGCGCGCAGCAGGACGCGTAGTCGTGCGATTCGTGCATGGGCTGGGTCAGGAAGCTGACCATGGGAAGCTGGCGGCGCATCGCGTCGTCCAGCACCGGATCTGAGCCGGCGACATACGCGCCGACGCTGATCAGGTCGCGATTGCGCTGGTAACGGGAATAAAGCTGCTTGAAATGGCGCGCCAGGTCCATCTGCGACTGCGGCACCACGTCCACCATCACCCGGCTGATCGATTGTTCGATATCGATAGCCGGATAATGGCCGGACTCGGCCAGATCGCGCGACAGCACGAAGTGGCCGTCCAGAATGGCCCGCGCCGAATCGGCGATCGGGTCCTGCTGGTCGTCGCCCTCCGACAGCACGGTGTAGAAGCCGGTGATGGAGCCGCCGCCCTCCTCGCCATTGCCGGCGCGCTCGATCAATTGCGGCAGGCGCGCGAACACCGAGGGCGGGTAACCCTTGGTCACCGGCGGCTCGCCGATGGCGAGCGCGATCTCGCGTTGCGCCATCGCATAGCGGGTGACCGAATCCATCAGCAACAGCACATCCTTGCCCTGGGCGCGGAAATATTCGGCCAGCGCGGTGGCGTAGGCGGCGCCGTGCAGACGCATCAAGGGCGGCATGTCGGCCGGCGCGGCCACCACCACCGAGCGCGCGCGGCCTTCCTCGCCCAGAATGTTTTCGATGAAGTCCTTCACCTCGCGGCCCCGCTCGCCTATCAACCCCACCACTACCACATCGGCCTTGGTGAAGCGCGCCATCATGCCCAGCAGCACCGACTTGCCGACGCCGGAGCCGGCGAACAGGCCCAGGCGCTGGCCGCGCCCCACCGTCAGCAGGCCGTTGATCGCGCGCACGCCCACATCCAGCACGTCGTGCACCGGCGTGCGCTCGAGCGGGTTGATCGGTTGGCTGTAAAGGGGAAACCAGGCATCGGGATGGACCGGCCCCAGGCCGTCCAGCGGACGGCCCAGCGAATCCAGCACCCGGCCGAGCAGGCTGGCGCCCACCGGCACTTGGCGGCCAACGGGTCCGTTCGCATGCGCGGGCGCGGCGTCGCGGCCATAGCTGGGCGGACGAAAAGCCGGCACCGGCGTCACCGGCGTGCCCGGCTGCAGGCCGTGGACATTGGTGAGCGGCATCAGGAATACCTTGTCGCCGGAGAAGCCAACCACCTCGGCCTCCACCGCGCCATGGTCCGGCAGCGCCACCTGGCAGGCGCTGCCCACCGGCAGCTTGATGCCCACCGCCTCCATCACCATGCCGGTCACGCGCACCAGCCTGCCGCAGGGTTGCCACAGATCGGCGGCGGCGGCCGATTCGGCGCAGGCCGCCAGCCAGCCGCGCTGGCGCTCAAGCAGGCCGTTGCCCATCATCCGCCTCCAGCCCCAGCGCGCGGCTCATCGCCGCCAGCCGCGTGGGCAGCGTCATGTCCAGCCTGGCCGAAGCGGTGTCGATGACGCAGCCGCCGCGGGCCATGGCCGGGTCTTCTATCCATTGCCAAACGGTTTCCGGCGTCTCCTGCCGCAGAAACTCCCTGGCGGCGGAAAGGTCGGCCGGATTGACCCGCAACCGGGCGTTGCCCAGCGTGGACGGTAGCTCCGCCAGCGCGGCCTGCAGCAAAGGGAGCAGCGCCTGATCATCCTGCCGCAGCTTCTGCTGCAGCAGCTTTTGCGCCAGCTGCCATGCCAGCTGCAGCACATCGTCCGCCAGCTCGCGCTCCACCCGCGCCAGCTCGTCGGCGAACGCTCCGCCCATCCGGCACAGCCCCTGCCAGGCATCTTCCATCCGCGGCAGCTGCTCGGCGCGCACATCGGCCATGCCCTGCTCGCGGCCGGCCTGCAGGCCCTGCTCGAAACCTTCGGCGCGGCCGGCATCCAGCCCGGCGTCATGGCCGGCCTGCCAGGCTTCCTGATGAATGGCTTCCAGTTCGGCGGCGGTGGGATAGCCGATGCCGGACACCTCCTCCTCTTCGGGAGGAAGGTCGGCCTCCGGCGCTTCAGGCTGAGGCGCGGACACTTCGGAAGCCGGTTCCGCTTCCGCCTGCGCTATTTTTTCGGCCAGACTGGCGCCGGGACGGCGCATCTGGCTCATCGACACCAGTTGCGCCGGGGTCAATGCCCGGGTGAAGCCGTCGAGCGACTCGGGGCTCCAGCTGGTCCAGCCCTCCAGCTCCTCGCCGGGAATGATGGGATTATTACTCGATGAGGCCTTCATCTCCGCCCTTGCTGCCTAGCACGATCTGGCCGTCGTCGGCGAGCTTGCGCACCACCTTGAGGATTTCCTTCTGCTCGGCTTCCACTTCGGACAGCTTGACCGGCCCTTTGGATTCCAGATCGTCGCGCAGCATTTCCGCCGCGCGCTGCGACATGTTGCGGAAGATTTTTTCCTTCAATTCGGTGCTGGTGCCCTTCAGCGCGATGACCAGCGAATCGGACTGCACTTCGCGCAGAATGGTCTGGATCGAACGGTCGTCGATATCGAGGATGTTCTCGAACACGAACATCTTGTCCTGGATCCGCTGCGCCAGCTCCGGGTCGTACTCGCGGATGAAGCTGAGCGCCGACGCCTCGACGTTGCCACCCATGAAGTTGAGGATTTCCGCGGTGAGGCCGACGCCGCCGGAAGCGCTCTTCTTGATGCGGTCGGAGCCCGACAGCAGCTGGGTCAGCACGTCGTTCAGTTCGCGCAGCGCCTGCGGCTGCACGCCTTCCAGCGTGGCGGTGCGGATCAGCACCTCGTTGCGCATCCGCTCGGGGAAGAAGGACAGGATGGAACTGGACAGGTCCGGCTCCAGGTGCACCAGGATGGTGGCGATGATCTGCGGGTGCTCGTGGCGGATCAGGTCGGCGGCGGAGGACGGATCCATCCACTTCAGGCTTTCGATGCCGCTGTGGTCGTTGCCCTGCATGATCTTGTCCAGCAGGTTGGCCGCCTTGTCCGGCCCCAGCGCCTCGATCAGCACATTGCGCAGGTATTCGTCGGACGCGCCGATGCTGGCCCGGGCATTGCACTCCTTGCGGAAGTCGGCCACCACGTCGTCGATCTGCTCGTAGCTGAGGTTGTTGATCGCCGCCATGGCCAGGGAAATCTTCTGCACTTCCTTGGGGCCGAGGTATTTGAACACCTCGACCGCCTCGTTCTGGCCGAGGCTGAACAGCAGCACCGCGCTCTTGCGCACTCCGTTTTCACTCATCGGCGCTTATCCATTCCTTGATGATCTGGGCAGCCATGCGCGGGTCGGATTTCACCAGTTCGCGCACTGCTTCCAGATTACTACTGTACTGGCGCTTCTGCACCTCGCGCGGATCGTCGGACGAGCCGCCGGCGCCGCCCGCGGCCAACGCCGCGCCCATCTCGCCCTCTTCCGCCGCCACGCCCAGCAACCTGCCGCCCGCGGCCGCGCCCGCCGCGCCTTCGGCGCCGCCCGGATCGGGCGCGGCCGCCGGCTTGACCAGGTCGCGCATGATCGGGCGCACCACGCCGAACAGCAGATACAGCACAGCGATGGCCAGCAAGCCGTACTTGACCAGGCTGGTGCCGTTGTCGCTCACGTAGTCGACCACCCGGTCTTGCATGGTCACCGGCTGGGCATTATCGGCGAAGGCGGCGTTCACCACGTTCAGCGTGTCGCCGCGCGGCGCGTTGTACCCCATCGCCTCTTTGACCAGATTGTTGATCTGCTGCACTTCCTGCGCCGACAGCGGCGTCGGCTTCATCTCGCCGTTCTTGTCGGGCATGCGCCGGTAGTTGACCACTACCGCCGCCGACAGCCGCTTCACCACGCCGGTCGGCACTTTGGTGTGCTGAATGGTTTTGTCCACCTCGTAATTGGTGGTGATGTCGCGCTGCAGCGTGCCGTTCTGGCTGATGGTTTGCCCGGACAGATTGGCGGTGCCTGGCGCGGCGCCCGGCGGCAGCGTGATCGGCGCCGACGCCGCTGACGGCGGCTGATTGGACAGCGCGCCCGGCACGCCGGTGGGCTGGGCCGCGCCGTTGGCCAGCTTCTCGCTGATCTGCTGGCTGCGGGTGGCCGACGGATTCGGGCTGGAGTTGGGGCGATAGGTTTCGGAGGTCTGCTCGGTCTCAGAGAAGTCGACATTGGCCGTCACCTGGGCTCGGGCGTTGCCGTGGCCGAAGATGGGCTCCAGGATGTCCTCGATCCGCTTGACGTAGCCGTCTTCGATCTGGCGCACGAAGCCCAACTGGCGCTGGTCCAGCCCGGAGTTCTCGTCCGGCCCAAGCTGCTTGGACAGCAGATTGCCGTCCTGGTCGACGATGGTGACGTTCTTCACCGGCAGATTCGGCACAGAGCTCGACACCAGGTGCAGGATGCCTGCCACCTGGCCGCCGTCCAGCATCCGGCCCGGATACAGCTGCAGCATCACCGAGGCGGTGGGCGCCTGCTGGTCGCGCACAAACACGCTTTGCTTCGGGGTGGCGATGTGCACGCGGGCGCTCTGCACCGAAGATACCGATTCTATGGTGCGCGCGAGCTCGCCCTCGATGGAGCGCTGGTAATTGACCTGCTCGGCGAACTGGCTGATGCCGAATTTTTGATTATCCATCAGCTCGAAGCCGATGCCGCTGGCCTTGGGCAGGCCCTGGGCCGCCAGCTTCAGGCGCACGTCGTACACCTTGTCGGACGGCACCGAGATCACGCCGCCGTCGGTGAGCTGATAGGGGATGTTCATCTGCTGTAGCGCAGCCGTCACCTGGCCGCCGTCGCGGTCGGCCAGATTGGAGAACAACACTTTATAGGAAGGGGTGCGATTGAGCGCCACGGCGCCGACGACCACGGCGAAGATGGCCGCGATCGCGGTCAGAAACAGGATTTTTTTGTTGTTCGGGAGGGTCTTGAAGCGATCGCCCGCTTCATTCAATCGAGCCCGCCAAACAGGCGTTGCGTTTTCTTCTGCCAGATCAGCCATACGGTGGTTTTTGGTTTAGGTCCACCGCTGCCCGTCTGTGAATCCGACAGCGCTAGACTTGGGTATTCATGATTTCCTGATAGGCGCTCACCAGTTTGTTGCGCGCCTGAACCATGGTCTGGAACGACAAGCTGGCTTTCTGCAAGGACACCATGACATCCTGCAGGTTCACCTCCTTGTTGTCACCCAACTGGAACTGCTTTTGCATCTCCTCCGAAGTCTGCTGCGCCGAATTCACCTGCTCAATGGTGGACTTGAGCACATCGGAAAAGTCGACCTGCGACGTTTGCTGCGCTGCGGGGGCCTGCTTGCCGGCGGCCAGGGCCGCCGCGCTTCTCAGCTCGCCCAGCAATTGGTCGATATTATTGACTGACATGGCTACTCCGTGCCATTTCCCTCCGAAACATCCAGGCCAGAATCCGCAGCGTCTTCATCACGGTATCGCTGCAGCTTGTAGCGCAAAGTGCGCTCGCTGATGCCCAGTTTTTCGGCCGCCAGCTTCTTCACGCCGCCGACGGCTGCCAATGTTTCCAGAATATGGCGTTTTTCAAGGGTTTTCATGTCGGTTTCATCCGACACCGAACTGTCTGATTCAGACACTGCCCGGGTAAACTGCCCCACGCCTGCGATATCGCCCAGCAGCAGATCGGCGGCAGAAATTTCCGCCCCGGCGGCAAGAATCACCGCCCGCTGTACGACATTATCCAGTTCGCGGATGTTACCCTCCCAACTATAGGCCGTCAAATGACGTTCCGCATCCCTGGAAAACACCAGGGACGCGCGCCCGGCGGCCTCCATATGTTTTTTAAGCAGGAATCGTGCCAAGGGCAGGATATCGTCCGGCCGGTCGGCCAGCGCCGGGATGCGCAAGGGAAAGACGTTCAGCCGGAAAAACAGGTCCTCGCGGAATTTCCCGGACTCCACCTCGGCCTGCAAATCGCGGTTGGAGGTGGCCAGCACCCGGATGTCCAGCTTGATGGTGCGGGTGCTGCCGATGCGCTCCACCTCTCGCTCCTGCAGCACGCGCAGCAGCTTGGCCTGCAGCGTCAGCGGCATCTCCGTCACTTCGTCCAGCAAGATGGTGCCGCCCTGCGCCTGCTCGAACTTGCCGGGCAGCGCCTGGGCCGCGCCGGTGAAGGCGCCGCGCTCGTGGCCGAACAGCGTCGACTCCAGCAGATTGTCCGGTATCGCCGCGCAGTTCACCGCCACGAAAGGACCGTCTTTTCGGCGGGAGTGGCGATGGATGTAACGCGCCAGCACTTCCTTGCCGGTGCCGCTGGGACCGCTGACCATCACGCTGGCGTCGCTTTGCGCCACCCGCCCGGCCAGGGCGAACAGCTGCCGCATCGCCGCCGATTCCGCCACCACCTCGCCGCCTTCGTCCCCGGCCATCGTCAATATATGCTTTTCCACCTCGGCCAGCAGGCTGGGCGGCTCGAACGGCTTGAGCAGGTAATGAGTGGCGCCGGCGCGCAGCAGCTCGATCGCGCGCTCGATCACGCCGTAGGCGGTCATCAGGATGAACGGCACGCCCGGGTAATGCTTCTTCACTTCCTCGAACAGCGTGTAACCGTCCATCGGCGCCATCTGGGCATCGGAAATGATCAGACCCACCGGCTCCTGCCTCAGCCTTTGCAGGGCCTGGGTGCCGTCGCCGGCCTCCAGCGTGGGGTAACCGGACAGGGACAAGGTGTCTACGATGGCTTCGCGCAGGTCTGCGTCGTCCTCGACCACCAGAATCGGTAGAAACTTCATGGAATCCAATGCTTAGTTTATGCGGAAGGCTGGCGCTGATGCGCCAGCGTCACCAATCTTTGAGCGATGCCGGTCAGCCCCAGCACCTCGTGCGCGGCGCCCAGCGCGATCGCCTCCTTGGGCATTCCGAACACCACGCAGCTGGCTTCGTCCTGGGCGATGTTCCAGGCGCCGGCCTGCTTCAGCTCCAGCATGCCGCTGGCGCCGTCGCGGCCCATGCCGGTCAGGATGACGCCGATGCAGTTCTTGCCAACCAGATTGGCCGCGGAGCGGAACAGCACATCCACCGAGGGCCGGTGGCGGTTTACCGCCGGACCATTGTTCAGCGACGTGCTGTAGCCTATGGTCGGCGCGTTCTTGATCAGCAAATGGGAATGGCCTGGCGCGATGTACACCATGCCGGCCTGCAGCCTTTCATTGTCCTCCGCCTCCTTCACCCGCAGCCGGCACAGCGAATCCAGCCGCTGCGCGAAGGATTGGGTGAACATTTCCGGCATGTGCTGCGCGATCAGAATGGGCGGCATATTGGCCGGCAGCGCGGTCAGCAGCGTGCGCAGCGCCTCAGTTCCGCCGGTGGACGATCCGATGACGATCACGGTTTGGCTAGCCAGCGGCGTCTTGCCCGGCTGGCGCGGCAGAATGACATCCGCGCTATGGCTGGGAACTATCTCCAGCGGGGTTTTGCTCGCTCTTTCGCGCGAAGTCAGGGCCATGGATTTACCTTGCTGACATGGTCCGCCCGCGCCGGCGGACGCCGTTGCGCCTCGCCGGACCTTACTCGGGCCTGATAGGGTTTGTTTAGATAGCTTAGCAGGACTTGCCCTGCCAGGTCAGCCCGCCATCCTGTCAGCCCCCCGCCGGGCGCAATCGGCTCAGCCAGCCGGCGCATGCCTGCTCCAACAAATCCAGCACCGTTTCAAAGCCTTTGCCGCCGCCGTAATAGGGGTCGGGCACCTCCATCTCGCCGCCCAGCGGCTCAAGCATCAGGTGCAAGCGGTTCTGCAAAGTCTTGGGACAGCGCCGACGCAAATCCGCCAGATTGCTGGCATCCGCCGCCAGGATCAGATCAAAGCCGGAAAAATCGGCGTCCACCACTTGGCGGGCCCGCAAGCCGGACAAATCATACCCGCGCCGCGCCGCTGCCTGAACGCTGCGCGCGTCCGGTGCCTCCCCCGCGTGGTAACCATGCGTGCCGGCTGAGTCCACCCGGATCGCTTCAGCCAGCCCGGCCCGCTCCGATAAGCGCCGCATAATGGCTTCGGCGGTGGGGGAACGGCAGATATTGCCGTGGCAGACAAATAAAATCGAGACGGCTTGTTCTTCCAACA
Organism: Chromobacterium subtsugae; assembly: GCF_001676875.1. Lineage (GTDB taxonomy): Bacteria > Pseudomonadota > Gammaproteobacteria > Burkholderiales > Chromobacteriaceae > Chromobacterium > Chromobacterium subtsugae. The sequence continues at coordinate 57,525 of NZ_JYKA01000001.1, forward strand.
TCCACGATACCTCGTCAAAAAGTCCAGCCAAAACTACAGCGCCGCCAGCGTCCACCCACTCCCTGCGAGCTCAATCCCAGCCAAACAGATAAGCCGGTTCGCTCAACTCCGCCAGCATCTGGCGGATGGTCGGGCAGGCTGCGCCGTCTTCATCTTCCACCGGCACATCCAGTTCCGCTTCCTCGATCGGACTGACATCTTCCAAGGCGAGTCCGGTCTCGCCTGCCAGTTCCTCCAGCACGGCCAGCGCGCCCTCCTGCGAGTAAGCCGCGACGATATCGTTGCCGCCCACCTGATAAGCCTGTAACTGCTGCTCCACTTCGCGTCTCCTTGACTGCATTCCTGAACTGAAATCTTCACACGCCCATCGACGGTCATGCCGCGGCAAGCGCCCGCCTGCCCGGCAAGGCCGAACGGCAAATCATTAGCGGCGGATTTTATCCGCAAACGATGCCAGCGGGACATCATCCGACCGCCTGGGGCACATTTCGCCGCTTAGCCGCCAGGCACCGACTCCCGCCGGATGCGGCGCCGCTCCGCCAGCGCGAAGACTAAGGGGCACAAGCCGATCATCAAAAACCTCATCAGCATACGCTTTTGGAATACGCGATCTATACTCACCCTGCCAACTGCCAGCCGCGGGCCCAAATCTCCCGCGCATCGCCAACCGCAGCGCCCGACAGGACAGAAAGCGGACAAGATGAAACCATCCAGACTGATCGCTCGGGCTGCCGCCGTCGCGGCGCTGCTGCCTCACTTCGGAGCGCATGGACAAGAACTGTGGGACCCGCATCTGCGCGGCGTCAACATCGGCCTCGCCGCCGGCGCGCTGCCGCCCGAAGGGCTGTATGGCGTGCTGAACAACTACTGGACTTCGGTGGACAAGTTCGACCATAACGGCAACAAGACCGGCCTGAAGGTGGATGCGCTGATCGAGCTGCCCGAGGTGCTATGGTCGACCGGCATCAAGATATGGGGCGCCGACTACGCGGTGGCCATCGCCCAACCCATCGACTACACCACGCTGAAGGGTAACGGCATCCCGTCGAATGGCCGCTGGGGCGCCTTCAACACCATCTTGATCCCCGGCCAGCTATCCTGGACGCTGCCGGAAAACTTCCACCTCAAAACCGGGCTGGCGGTTTACCTTCCCACCGGCAGCTCGTCGCCGGGCCGCCTGCCCGGTGGCACCTTCCTGGGATCGGCCAACGGCTTCTGGTCGCTCCAGCCCAGCCTGGCCGTCAGTTGGCTGCGCGCCGGCTGGAACCTGACCATGGACGCCACCTATTCGTACAATTTCCAGAATACCGACACCCATTACCGCTCCGGCCCGCAATTGGCCATAGACTATACCGCGGCCAAAACCATAGGCAAATGGACCGTCGGCCTGGGAGGCTACCAGGAAAACCAGCTGGGCGACGACTCCGGCAGCGGCGCGGCGGCCTGCGCGCAAACCGGCGGCTGCCGCGCCAGCAACTACGGCATCGGCCCCTTGCTCGGCTATCAGTTCGGCAGCTTGAAGCTGATGGGCGTCTACACCTACGGCTTCCACACCCGCAGCGACGTCGGCGGCAACTCGTTCAACCTGCGGCTGAGCTTTCCCTTCCAATAGCCTGGAGCCGGCGCGTGCAGCAGACAAAATCCGCAACAAGCCGGCTAAGCGCAAATACGGCAAAATATTAGACCTGATTGCGACGGCCGCCATATCCGGCGCGGCTTGCCGCGCTTCGACAAAACCAAGGCAGGAAAGCCGGCAGCGAACTATCGTCCCGCCATGCGCTATCACTGAGCTTATCCGCACGTCCGAGCCTTCCCGAAGAAAGGCCGCCGCGCCATCATCCGCAAATCCAAGGGGATCTCGCCGCGCCGGCCCGCGCGCGCATCAGGAGGCCATCATGTCCGACTCCCCCATCCAGCACATCATCGTCCTGATGCTGGAAAACCGCTCCTTCGATCATCTGCTGGGTTTTTCCAACATCACCGGCGCCGACGCCAAAACCGGGCGCGCCACCCGCGCGCAAGGCGTTCCGACCCCGCCGCCAGTCAACGTTTTCTCCGACCACGGCGAAACCCATCCCTATGCCGCGGCGGCCGGCAACGCCCCGTTCCAGCTGAGCACCGACCCCGGCCATGAGTTTCAGAACACGCTGACTTGCCTATGCGGCGTAGACGCCTGGCGGCAGAATACCGACGCCCATGGCCGGCTGACCGGCGCGGCCTATCCGGTGCCGGCGGCCGGCCAGGCCAACAGCGGCTTCGTCGCCAATTACGCCGCCGGCGGCGCCAACGCCCCCGGCCTGGCCATGCAAAGCCTCACCCCCGAGCAACTGCCGGTGCTGAACGCGCTGGCGAAGGCCTTCGTGCTGTGCGATGGCTGGTTCTCGTCGCTGCCAGGCCCCACCTGGCCAAACCGCTATTTCGCGCACGCCGCTTCATCCGCCGGCCTGGACGACAGCCCCAGCGATGGCCAGATCGCCGATTACTATGTGGCCGGCTTCGCCCTGCCCAACGGCACGCTTTTCGACCGGCTGGACCATCACGGCCTCGACTGGAAAATCATAGAGGGCGACTCCTTTCCCCAGGCGTTTTCGCTGCGAGGCATGACCCACGCGGCGCTGAACGGCCATTTCCGCGACCTCGACGATTTCGGCGAACTGATCAACGCGGACGACTTCAACGCCGCCTACCTGTTCATCGAGCCGCGCTACGACGTCCACAACCACTATCTGGACGGCAACAGCATGCACCCGCTGAACGACGCCAGGGCAGGCGAAGCGCTGGTCAAAACCGTCTACGAAACGCTGCGGGCCTCGCGCATCTGGACCAACAGCATGCTGCTGGTGCTGTTCGACGAGCACGGCGGATTCTTCGACCATGTTTTCCCGCCCGCCGCCACGCCGCCCGGCGATACCCAGCCCGGCAGCGAGCACAATGCGCACAACTTCGCCTTCGACCGGCTGGGCCTGCGGGTGCCGTGCATCGTCGCCTCGCCCTGGGTGGGCGAAAACCTGATCGACCATCGCCAGTACGATCACAGCTCCATCGTCAAAACCGTGTGCGAGCTGTTCGAGCTAGGCGGGCCGCTGACCCATCGCGACCGCGACGCCAACAGCCTCGCGCCCTTGATCCAGTCCGCCAGCCGCCAGAACGCCCCGCAAACCCTGCCCGCCCCGGCGGCGGGTCCGGTCGGCGCGGCCGCCACCCTGTCCGGCGGCGCGCCGCCCCCGTCGCTGCGCGGCTTCGCCCAAATCGCGCTGGCCCGCCAGCTGAGCGTGGCGCCGCCGGAACAGCAGCAAGCCATCAAGGACAGCTTCAACGCCATCCAGGGCGACCCGGACAAGGCCAAGGCTTTCCTGCAAGCCGCCCACGACGCCATCAGCGCCTGGAAGGCGCGCAACTGACGACAAGGAGACCCGCCATGAACCCACGCTACGACGCCAGCAGCGCCGCGCTGCTGAACCCGGGGCTGAGCGACACGCTGTTCCAGTTCGACCGCAGCTACAGCCACCCGCAACTGGCGGCCGAATGCGCGCGCCTGGCCTACATCCGCTTCGAAGACGGCGACGCGGAGCGCCACCGCCTGGCATCGGCGCTGTCGCTCGCCGGGCTGCAGTTGGCGCAAACCTTCAGCGTCGACAACAGCCACTCGCACGGCTTCGCCGCGGTGCTGCCATCCACATTGACGATAGTGGCGTTCCGCGGCACCGAAGTCAGCCAGATCACCGACATCGCCACCGACCTGCGGGCATCGCTGACGCCCTGGAGCCAGGGCGGCAGGGTGCATCTGGGCTTCGCCGCCGCCGCCGGCCAGCTGCTGCCGGCCTTTTCCAGCTGGTGGGACAACCATGCCACCCCGCAACTGATCCTGGCCGGCCACAGCCTGGGCGCCGCCATCGCCACCCTGTTCGCCTCGGCGCATCGCCAGGCCGAACTGATCACCATCGGCTCGCCGCGGGTGGGCGATCAGGACTTCGCCGCCGCCTGCGCCGGCCAGGCCATCTGCCGCTATGTCGACTGCTGCGACCTAGTCGCCAGGGTGCCGCCGGAAACGCCCGACTTCCCGCTTTACGTCCACCTGCCCGGCGAGCGCTATATCGACAAGGATGGCGGCATTCACGACGCGCCCGGCTTCGATATCGCCGCCGACCAGGCCGCCGCGCGCGAGGAATACCTGCTGCAGCGCGCCTGGAAGATAGACTCGGTGCCGCTGCGCGATCTGGCCGACCACGCGCCGATCAATTACCTGACAGCGCTCTTTCCATGATCTCCTCCGCCAGCCGTTGCAACGGCTGGCGCATTTCCAGCACCAGCCGCCACAGGCTTTCCGCCGCCGGCGACAAGGTGCGGTTGCGGCGGCGGATCAGCACGATGCGGCGGCTGGCGCGCGGCAGCAGCGGCCGCGCCACCAGGCCGCAGCCCGCCGGCAAGGGCATGGCGAGGCCGGGGGTGATGCTGACGCCGATGCCGGCGGCCGCCATGCGGAACACCGAATGGGAATGCCCCAGTTGCTGCGCCACCGGGCAATCCAGCCCGTGCCGCAGCAGCAGCTGGTCTATCAGCGGCCGGCTGCCGGAGCTGTCGTCCAGCAATACCAGCGGCTCGCCGTCCAGCTGGCGCCACGACACCCAGGCGCCGGCCGCCAGCGGATGATCGCCGCGGCACACCAGCCAGAAATCATCCACCAGCACTTCCTCCTGCCACAGGTCATCGCCGGGCTCGGGCTCCACCACCAGGCCGAAGTCCGCCTCGCCGCCGCGCACCGCCGCCACGTTGAGGCGCTGCACCTGGTCCTGCAGATGCAGCCGCAACAGCGGATAGCGCTGCCGGCAGGCGGCGATGATGGCCGGCATCAGGCTGGCCGACAGCGTCGGGCTGCTGGCCACATGCACGCTGCCCATCGCCTGGCCGCCCTCCTTGCGCGCAGCCAGCAGCACCTCGTCCAGTTCGTCCAGCACGCGCGCCAGCTTGGGCAATAGCCGCTGGCCGGCGTCGGTCAGCACCACTTCGCGGGTGGTGCGGTCGAGCAGGCGCAACTCAAGCGCCTGCTCCAGTTCCCTCACCGCGCGGCTTACCGCCGGCTGGGTCAAGCCCAACTGGTCGCCGGCCCGGCTGAAACTGGCTTGTTCGGCCACCGCGCGGAATACCCGCAATTGACGCAGACTGACATTCATAAAAAATACTCATCAATTGATCAAATAAATACATTTGTATTCTGAATATGACTGCGATTCAATAGGCGCATCCACGCCTCACAAGAATCGCCGACATGCCAAAACTGCTGGACTCCTTCACCCTGGCCCTGCTCTCCACCGTCGCGCTGGCCAGCCTGCTGCCCTGCTCCGGCGCCGCCGCGCAGGCCTTCAACCTGATCACCAATCTGGCGATAGGCCTGCTGTTCTTCCTGCATGGCGCCAAACTGTCGCGCGAGGCGGTGCTGGCCGGCATCGGCCACTGGCGGCTGCACCTGACCGTGCTGGCCTGCACCTTCGCGCTGTTCCCCATCCTGGGACTGCTGCTCAAGCCGGTGCTGACGCCGCTGGTCACGCCCGAGCTGTATCTGGGCGTGCTGTATCTGTGCATGCTGCCGTCCACGGTGCAGTCGTCGATCGCCTTCACCTCGATGGCGCAGGGCAATGTGCCGGCGGCCATCTGCAGCGCCACCGCGTCCAACCTGCTGGGGATTTTCATCACGCCGCTGCTGGTGGGCTGGCTGGTGGTCAGCCATGGCGGCGTGGGACAAGGCATGGGATCGGCGCTGGACATCGTCTACCAGCTGCTGCTGCCCTTCATCGCCGGCCAGATCGCGCGGCGCTGGATAGGCCGCTGGGTGGATCGCCACAAGGCCATGCTGAAGTACGTGGACCAAGGCTCCATCCTGCTGGTGGTCTACACCGCCTTCAGCGCGGCGGTGATAGGCGGCCTGTGGCGGCAGACGCCGCCGGCCGCGCTGGCCGGACTGCTGCTGGTCAACGTCATTCTGCTGGGCCTGTTGCTGGGCCTCACCACGCTGGCGGGCCGCAAGCTGGGCTTCAATCGCGAGGATCAAATCACCATCTTGTTCTGCGGCTCGAAGAAAAGCCTGGCCAGCGGCGTGCCGATGGCCAAGGTGCTGTTCACCGGCCACGCCATCGGCGCCATCGTGCTGCCGCTGATGCTGTTCCACCAGATCCAGCTGATGGTGTGCGCGCTGCTGGCGCAGCGCTTCCGCCAGCAGCGCCAGCACACCGGCCGCATGCAAGAAAAATCCCCGCTGGCTTGAGCGGGGATGCGAATGGAAACGGGCCGGGCTACAGATCGCTGAGCCAGGCCTTTTCCTTCAGCTGCTTCAGTTCGTCGCGGATGCGCGCCGCGCGTTCGAACTCCAGGTTGCGCGCCGCTTCCATCATGTCCTTTTCCAGCCGCTTGATTTCCTTGGCCAGCGTCTTCTCGTCCATCATCGCCACCGCCGCCTCATCCACCAGCTTCTTGCGCTCGGCCTCGACGCTGTAGACGCCGTCGATGATGTCCTTGATCTTCTTCTCCACGCCACGCGGCACGATGCCGTGCTCGGCGTTGAACGCCATCTGCTTGGCGCGGCGGCGCTCGGTCTCGTCCATCGCCTTTTTCATCGAATCGGTGATGCGATCCGCGTACAGCAATGCCCTGCCATTCAGGTTCCGCGCGGCGCGGCCTATGGTCTGGATCAGGCTGCGCTCGCTGCGCAGGAAGCCCTCTTTATCGGCGTCCAGAATCGCCACCAGGCTCACTTCGGGAATATCCAGGCCTTCGCGCAGCAGGTTGATGCCGATCAGCACGTCGAACATGCCCAGGCGCAGGTCGCGGATGATCTCCACCCGCTCGACCGTGTCGATGTCGCTGTGCAGATAGCGCACCTTGATGCCGTGCTCGGTGTAGTAGTCGGCCAGTTGTTCGGCCATGCGCTTGGTCAGCGTGGTGACCAGCACGCGCTCGCCGCGCGCCATGCGGTCGCGGATTTCCGACAGCAGGTCGTCCACCTGGGTGGCCACCGGACGGATTTCGATCTGCGGGTCCACCAGGCCGGTCGGCCGCACCACCTGCTCCACCACCTGGCCGGCATGGTCCTTTTCGTACACCGCCGGCGTGGCGGAGACGAACACGGTCTGCGGCATCAGTTGCTCGAACTCGTGGAATTTCAGCGGCCGGTTGTCGGCGGCGGACGGCAGGCGGAAGCCGTACTCCACCAGATTCGCCTTGCGCGCGGCGTCGCCCTTGTACATCGCGCCCACCTGCGGCACGGTGACATGGCTCTCGTCGATGAACATCAGCGCGTTTTTGGGCAGGTAGTCGATCAAGGTCGGCGGCGGATCGCCGGGTCCGCGGCCGGAGAAATGGCGCGAATAGTTTTCGATGCCCTTGCAGAAGCCCATCTCGTACAGCATTTCCAGGTCGAAGCGGGTGCGCTGCTCGATGCGCTGCGCCTCCACCAGCTTGCCCTCTTTCTGATACCACTCGATGCGGTGGCGCAGCTCGTCCTTGATCTGCTCGCAGGCGCGCAGCACGGTGTCGCGCGGCGTCACGTAGTGGCTGGACGGGAATACGGTGAAGCGGCCGACGCGCTGTTTCGTCGTGCCGGTCAAGGGATCGAACAGGGTCAGCGTTTCCACTTCGTCGTCGAACAGGCTGACGCGCAGCGCGGTGTCGCTGCTTTCCGCCGGGTAGATGTCGATCACGTCGCCGCGCACGCGGAAGGTGCCGCGGCCGAAGTCCAGGTCGTTGCGGCTGTACTGCATGGTGGTGAGGCGGCTGATGATCTCGCGCTGCGGCGTGGTTTCGCCTTCCTTCAGATGCAGGATCATCTGGTGGTAGTCGGACGGATCGCCGATGCCGTAGATCGCCGACACCGTGGCCACGATGATGCAGTCCGGCCGCTCCAGAATGGACTTGGTCGCCGACAGGCGCATCTGCTCGATGTGCTCGTTGATGCTGGAGTCTTTCTCGATGAACAGGTCGCGGCTGGGAACGTAGGCTTCCGGCTGGTAGTAGTCGTAATAGGAAACGAAATACTCCACCGCGTTATGCGGGAAGAACTCGCGCATTTCGCTGTACAGCTGCGCCGCCAGCGTCTTGTTGTGCGCCATGATGATGGCCGGCCGCCCGGTCTGGGCGATGACGTTGGCCATGGTGTAGGTCTTGCCGGAGCCGGTCACGCCCAGCAGCGTCTGGTAGGACAGGCCGTCGGACAGGCCTTCCACCAGTTGCTCGATGGCGGCGGGCTGGTCGCCGGCCGGCGGGAACGGCTGGTTCAGCTGAAACGGGCTATCGGGAAAGTTGAGCAGCATGGCAGGCGCGCGGGAAGTGGCGAAACCGTTGATTTTACGCCTATTGCCGGCCAATCTCACCCCCGGCGTGCGCCAGGCGGACATCCGCCGGCGCGGCGACGCGCCCCCTTGGCTGTTTCAGCCGCCCGAAAACGTCTTTTTCGTGCCGCGCGGCGGCGGAACATTGTTTAGAATACAAGCAGGAGCTATCCCGCCGCATCATCCATGATGACCGCATGTTGACTGCAGTTAGCCGCAAATGCCGGATGGATAGCATCCTTTTTCCTCACACCTCAAGCGTACTGCGGAGTGACGCATGATCAAGAAAATCGCAAGCTTGCTGATATCGGCGGCCCTGGCCGCGCCGGTGTTGGCGGCTTCGCCCCAGGGCGTGATGGTAGCCAGCGAAATGTCCGGCTACACCGCCCCCAGGCTCAATTCCCACTCAGTGCTGGTGCTCAACGGCAGCACCGGCGAAACCCTCTACGAAAAGAACACCCACCAGCGCATGCCCATCGCCTCCATCACCAAGCTGATGACGGCGATGGTATTGCTGGATTCCGGGGTGTCTCTCGATGACGAGGTGACGGTGTCCGACGCCGAGATCGACCGTCTGAAGCACACTACCTCCAGGCTGGCGGTGGGCACCACCCTCAGCCGCCGGGAAATGCTGCTGCTGGCGCTGATGTCGTCGGAAAACCGCGCCGCCGCGACGCTGGCCCGCACCGCCCTCCCCGGCGGCAGCGCCGCCTTCGTCCAGCGGATGAACCACAAGGCTCGCAGCCTGGGCATGACGGAAACCATCTTCCACGACCCCACCGGCCTGGACGTGCGCAATACCTCCACCGCCGCCGACCTGGCCAAGATGGTGATGGCGGCGCAGAAATACCCGCTGATCCGGGAGTTCACCACCACCGAAAGACACCAGATCCTGTCGGCGCGCAACCGCGTGCTGCAATACAAGAACAGCAACGCGCTGGTGCGCGAGGGCGACTGGGACATCGCGGTGCAGAAGACCGGCTATATCCAGGAAGCGGGCCGCTGCATGGTGCTGCAGGCGGTGGTCGGCTCGCAGCCGCTGGTCATCGTGCTGCTGGACGCCGGCGCCAGCTCCGCCCGCGTCAACGACGCCAAAAACATCAAGACCTGGCTGGAAGCCCATCCGGGCAGCTGGCTGGCGGGCTGAACCCCGCCGCGCGACGCCCCGGGGCCGGTTCGCCGGCCCTTTTTCCTGTCCACGCAGGACCGGCATGCCGTTTTCATCCCAGCGCCGGCATGCGATCATATCCGGCATCGCCCGCCGCAGCCGGCCAGGGCCCGCGCACCCGAGGAAACGCATGACCATCCAGATTCATACCGCTCAGCCGCAGGACGCGGCCGCCATCCACCGCTTCATCACCGAGCTGGCCATTTACGAACGCGCCGAACACGAAGTGGAATCCAGCGCCGCCGACATCGAGGCGACCTTGTTCGGCCCCGGTGCCAAAGCGCAGGCCCTGCTGTGCCATGTCGACGGCCGGCTGGCCGGCTTCGCCGTGTACTTCTTCAGCTACTCCACCTGGCTGGGCAAAAACGGCATCTACCTGGAAGACTTGTATGTCACGCCGCAAGTGCGGGGCGCCGGCGCCGGCAAGGCGCTGCTGCGCCGCCTGGCGCAACTGGCCTGCGAAAACGACTGCGGCCGCCTCGAATGGGTGGTGCAGGACTGGAACCAGCCGGCGATAGACTTCTATCAGTCCATCGGCGCCAAGCCGCAAGCCGAGTGGGTGCGCTACCGGTTGGCCGGCGACGACCTGCGCGCTTTCGCCTTGGACGAAAGCGCCGTGAACGCCTGAGCCGGACCCGACGGTCTAGCCGCCATCGCTCAAACGCGAGCGCGGCGGCGCCGCCGGCGAGCGTTTCGGCACAGCGGCAACGAACGCCGCCGCCTATCATCCGCCATGTCACCCACAGGAAAACCGATATGCGCAACACCTTGTTGATCGCCAGCCTGCTCGCCCTGCCGCTGGCCGCCCACGCCGCCGGCTTCCAGCTCAGCAGCGAAACCATCGCCGACGGCAAGCCGCTGACGGCGCGCCAGGTCTACCAAGGCTTCGGCTGCGAAGGCGGCAATGTCTCGCCGCAGCTGTCCTGGCGCGGCGCGCCGGCCGGCACCAAGAGCTTCGCCGTCACCGTTTACGATCCGGACGCGCCCACCGGCAGCGGCTGGTGGCACTGGACGGTGGTGAACCTGCCGGCCAACGTGCATGCGCTGCCGGAAGGCGCAGGCAGCGCCGGCGGCCAACTGCCGGCGGGCGCGGTGCAGGGCCGCACCGACTTCGGCGAATCGCGCTTCGGCGGCGCCTGCCCGCCGGTTGGCGACAAGCCGCACCGCTACCAATTCACCGTCTGGGCGCTCAAAACCGACAAGCTGCCGGTTGACGCCAACGCCAGCGGCGCGCTGGTGGGCTTCATGCTGAACGCCAACGCGCTGGCCAAGGCCAGCCTCACCGCCACCTACGGCCGCTGACCCGCGTGAGCGACCTCGCGCTGCGCGAATGCCGCATCGAAGCCGGCGAAGTCCGCGCCCGCCTGCCGCAGCGCATCCGCCGGGTGCCGGTATTCCTGCCGGCCCTGTGCCGGGTGCGCCACGGCCTCAAGCGCATCTGGCTGGGCGAACGGGAAATGTCGGCCGGACCCGCGCAGCTGGTATTGCTGCCGGCCGGCAGCGAACTGGACATCGCCAACCTTCCCGGCCCCGCCGGCTATCTGGCGGATGTGGTCAGCCTGCCGCCGGCGCTGCTGGCGCGCTTTTGCGAGCGCCACGGCTCGCTGCTGCTGCGGCAACGGGCCGGCAACGAACTATGCCTCGACATCGGCGAACCGGGCCACCGCGCCTGGCAGCTGCTGATGGACAGCCTGCGCGGCGATACGCCGCCGGAAATGCGCGAGCACCATGCCGAAGGCGTGCTGCTGGCCCTGGCGCTGGCCGGCCAGGCCGGGCCGCTGCTGCAAGCGCCGGCCGCGCCGGTGGCGCAGCGGATCCGCCAGTTGCTGATGCTGGATCCCGCCGCGCCATGGAGCGTGGAAACGGCGGCGCGGAGGCTGAATCTGGGCGCCTCCACCCTGCGCCGCCGGCTGGCGGAAGAAGACAGCGGCTTCCAGCGCCTGCTAGAAGACGTGCGCATGGGCCAGGCCCTGCAAAACCTGCAAACCGGCGCCAAGCCCATCGCCGACATCGCCGCCGCCAGCGGCTACGCGTCGCCGTCGCGCTTCGCCGCGCGCTTTCGCCAGCGCTACGGCCTGTCGCCAAGCGAACTGCGGCGGACGCTGTAGCCGACGCTCAACGACCCGCCGCAGGATAAAGAGCCGTTGCCGCAAGCCGCGATGGCCCCTCCCCGCCGCGCCGTCAATCCGCGGCCGGCGCCGCCTGCCGCAATTCCAGCAGATTGCCCGCCGGATCGCGCAGGAACAACTGCGTCAGCCGGTCCGCCACCACGCTGCGCTGGCTGAAAAAATCCACGCCGCGGGAACGCAACTCCTCGGCCGCCGCCTCCAGGCTGGCCACGGTGAAGGCGACGTGATTGGACACCGGATCGCGCTCCGGCCCCTGCGCATAGCGCGACACGCCGTCGCTGCCCAGCACGTGCAGTTGCCGCGCGTCCTCCACATCCAGAAAGCAGCCAGGCACGTCCGGGATATTCCAGCGCGACGGATCGGCACGCAGGCCGAATACCTGCTGGTAGAAATCCCGCATCGCGTCCACCTGGCGCTTGGGCACCGCGAAACCCACGTGGTGCAGTTCGCATACTTGAATGGCCATGATTTTCTCCTTGTGTGATGTCATGTCGGCACTCCATCCAAATAATACGCTAAGCATATAGTTAGTCAACCTAATTTAATGGCGAAATCGACGCGCTGCCGCTTTTACGCTAGCATCGGCCGTCTATTTTCTTCTCCGCCGCCACGCGATGAACGCCGCAGACTCCACCGCCCATCACGCCCCCCACTTGCAACTGATGCGGGAAACGGCCAGCCAGGACACCGACCGCGACGCCGCCGCCGCCGGCCTGCTGCTGCTGTGGCTGGGCGACGATGCCTTGCAACTGGTCAACGCCAGCCTGTCCAGGCACGGCCTGTCGGAAAACAAGCTGCAGGTGCTGCTGTTGTTCCGGCTACATGAGCAAGGCTTGTTCGGCGAAGCGCCGCCGACGCCGTCCAGCATCGCCGACTACTGCGGCATCACCCGCGCCTCGGCCACCGGCTTGCTGGATTGGCTGGAAAAAAGGGACTGGGTCGCGCGCGCGCCGCACCCGAGCGACCGCCGCAGCCTGCAACTGCGCCTGACCGAAGCGGCCAGGACGCTGCTGGCCGAAGCGCTGCCCGGGTTCTGGCGCGCCTGCGCCCGCGTGACCGACGCCTTGAGCGCCGAAGAGAAAAGCCAGCTGCTGCGCCTGCTGAGCAAGATGCAGCAGGCCGGACTGAGCTGAATCAGTTAAAGCGCAGCAGCCCGGCCTCGGCCACGCCGACGCCGATCTCGCCGCCGACGAACAGCGAAGCCTGCCAGCGCGCGGCCTCGCGTCCCGACAGATTCAACACCAGCTCGCCCGCCGCCGCCACCACCTTGACGCGCGCGCCATCGGGCAGCCAGATCAGTTCGACGATGCGCGCCGGCGGCTGATCGTCCCCCAGCAGCAGCGCGCCCGGCGGCACAGCGGCATCCGCCAGCACGTTGTCGTAGCCGATGAAACGCGCCAGCCAGGCGTCCGCCGGCGCCGCCAATAGCCGGGCCGGCGTGTCGCATTGCAACAGCCGGCCCGCCTTCAGCACCGCCACCCGGTCAGCCAGCGCGAAGGCCTCGTCCCTGTCGTGGGTGACGATGATGGCCGGGATGCCGGCTTCGCGCAGCAGCGCGCGGAACGTTTGCAGCAACTGGCGGCGCAGATCGGCGTCCAGGCTGGAAAAGGGCTCGTCCAGCAACAGCAGCCTGGGCCGGGTCGCCAGCGCCCGCGCCAGCGCCACCCGCTGTTGCTCCCCGCCGGACAGCGTCCATACCTTGCGGCCGCCATGCTCGGCCAGCCCCACCCGCGCCAGCATCTCCCGCGCCTGCGCCGCGGCGTCCCGCTTGGCGCAGCCTTGCTCGATCAGGCCGAACATCACGTTCCCCAGCGCGTCCAGATGCGGAAACAGCGCGAAATCCTGGAACATCAGCGCGAAGCCGCGCCGTTCCGGCGGCTGGCGGCACAGATCCTCGCCGTCAAAATGGATGCCGCCGCCGTCCGGCCGCTCCAGGCCCGCGATCATCTTCAGCAATGTGCTTTTGCCGCAGCCGGACGGCCCCAACAAGGCCAGCGTCTCGCCGGCGGCGACGGTCAGCGAGACCGCGTCGGCCACCACGCGCGCGCCGAAGCGCTTATTCAGGTTTCGCAGCGTCAGCACGACGGTCCTCCCATGAGCCGGCGCCGCCGGCGGTTTCGATGATCCAGAACGCCAGCAGCGCCAGCAGCATCAGCAGGCAGGACAGCTTCATCGCCGCGTCCATATTGGCGGCGCCGGGCCGCCCCAGCCGCTGGTAGATCAGCGTGGTCAGCGTCAGCCATTCCGGCCGCGACAAAAACAGCGTGACCGCGAATTCGCCCACCGCGGTGGCGGCGGCGAAAGCCAGGCCGCGCCGCAAGGCCGGCTGCAGCAGCGGCCACTGCAGGCGCCGGAATGTCCGCCACGGGCCGGCGCCCAGGCTGCGCGCCGCCTGCTCCCAATGCGGCGGCTGGCCGTCGCGCGCCGTCAGCAAGGCCTTGGCGACAAAGGGATAGGCCAGCAGCGCGTAGGCCGCCAGCAGCAAGGCCAGCGCTGCGCTCCACTGCGGATACAGCAGCAACAGGCCGAAAGCGACGCAAACCGGCGACGCGACGAAAGGCAGGAAGATCAGCGCCCGCAACGCCAGGCTGCGGCCGGCGGCCAGCGCGTGGCACAGGCCCAGCGCGCCGGCGGCCAGCACCGTCAGCGCGGTGAAGCGGGCGCTGTTGAACAAGGCCAGCCGGACATCCTCGTCCCACAGCGCCAGCCAGCCGCCGCCGCCGGCCAGGCCGCGCCACAGCACCGCCAGCAAGGGCAGGCCGGCGAACAGCAGCAACGTCAGCAAACCGGCCAGCAAGGCCAGCCGCGCCCGCCAGCCGCGCGCCGGCCGCAGCGGCAGCGGCTCGACCTTGGCCGCCGTCGCCAGCCGGCGCATAAGCGCGGCATAGACGGCGGCGACGGCGCCGCACACCAGCAACACCAATAGCGCCAGCGCGCCGGCGTCGGCCAGGTTCAACTCATAAGCCACCAGGCTGTAGATTTCGACTTCCAGCGTGGCGTAGCGCTGGCCGCCCAGGATCAGCGCCAGGCCGAAGCCGGAGAAGCAATACAGGAAGACCAGGCACAGGCTGGAGAGGATCCAGGGCAGCGCCGCCGGCCACTCCACGCGCCAGAACGCCCGCCACGGGGTGGCGCCCAGCGTGCGGGCGGCGGCCAGCCGGCTGGCCGGCACCTGGGAAAAGCCGTCGCAGGCGGCGCGCACCACCAGCGGCAGATTGAAGAACAGATTGCCGTACAGCAGCAGCCACGGCGTGTCCTGCAGATGGAGTCCGGTCGCCCCCTGCGGCCCGAACAAGGCCAGCACCCCCATCGCCGCCACCAGGGTGGGCATCACGAAGGGCAGCATCAGCAGCCTGAGCAGCAGGCCGCGGCCGGGGAAATGGTAGCGCGCCAGCAGCCAGGCCAGCGGCGCGCCCAGCGCCAGGCACAGCAGGCAGCTGGCCGCCGCCTGCAGCAATGACCACAGCAGCCGCCAGCGCAGATAAGAATCGGCCAGCAGGCCCGGACTGAACTGCAGGCCGCCTTCGGCCACCAGCCGCGCCAACGGCGCCAGCGCCAGCGCGCTCAAAAACAACACGGGCAGGCTGGCCAGCGCCAGCCGCCGGACACCCGACTGCGTCAAACATTCGCTCCAGACAACGGCCAGTCGGCCGTCAGCACATCTTCGCAACCATCCTCGTCGCGCGCCTGGGCCACCTTGGCGAAGCCCAGCTGCGCCGCCAGCGCTTGCGACGGCAGGTTGCCGGGTTCGATCGACAGCACCATTCTCCCGGCGCCCTGTCCGGCCGCCCAGCCGGCCATCGCCAGCAGCGCCTCGCGGGCGTAGCCCTGGCGGCGGAACGCCGGATAAACCGCATAGCCTAGCTCGACGTCGCCGTGGCCCTGCAAATACGGATGGCCCGGCCGGGTGTGGAAATTGATGTGGCCGATCATGGCCAGATCGTCGCGGCGCAGCATCGCCCGCACCGACCACGGCGCGTAGGCGGCGTCTTCGGCCATATCGTCCAGCCGCATCGCCATCAGTTGCGCCTCCGCCAGCCAGCCGGCGTCTGGGCGGCTGCCCAGCAACGCGGCGGCGTCGTCGATGTCGCCGCGCAGGCAGGCCTGCAGGAAATCCGCGCTCATATGGCGCAGGATCAGGCGGGAGGAGCTTATGTCTGCGATCATCACTTGTGTTGCCGTTTGGTCATGGGATCTGGACATTATGGCCTAATGTCGGCGCCATTCAGACGCCAGACTTCAGCACCACCCGCGCCCAGCGGCCGACCCAGGCCCGCTGCTTGGCGGCCAGCGTCGCGCTGTCGGGGGTATCGTGCGCGGCGGGCTGCTCGGCGTGCTTGTACACTGGGTCCAGCGCGACGCCGTCCATCGCCGGGTACATCCACATCCGCGTCGGGATATCCTTCTGCACCGCGTCGGAACGCAGGAAGGCGATGAACTGCTGGGCGAGCTTGGGCTCCTTGCCGCCCTTGACCAGCGCCGCGCCCTCCACCTGGCGGAACACCGTGCCCGGCAACAGCAGGTTGGCGGTGGGCGCGTCGCTCAGCTTTTCCTTGCTGTAGAACACTTCGGCCGCCGGACTGGTGGCGTAGCTGACCACGATGGGGCGGCCGCCGCCGTTCTTGGAGAAGTCGGTGTAATAGGCTTCGGTCCAGCCCTTGCTCACCTTCACGCCGTTGTCGCGCAGCTTGCCCCACAACGCGAAGGCCTTTTCCTCGCCCAGCGCGTGGATGGTGGCGGCCAGGAAGGCTAGGCCGGGGCTGGAAGTGGCCGGGTTTTCCACCGCCAGCAGGTTCTTGTAGGCCGGCAGGGCCAGGTCGTTCAGGGTTTTGGGCAGCGGCAGCTTGTTCTTGGCGAACCAGGCCTTGTCGTAATTCAACGTCACGTAGCCGTAGTCGATGGCGGCGGCGCCGGGCAGGCTTACCTTGCCGCCGCGGGCCAGCTCGGCCGGCAACGGGGCCAGCGCGCCGGCCTGCTCGGCCTTGCCGATCAGACTGTTGTCCAGGCCGAACACCACGTCGGCGATCGGATTCGCCTTGGTCAGGATCAGCTTGTTGGTCATCTCTCCGGCGTCGCCGGCCTTGATGATGGACACCTTGGCGCCGTATTGCTTTTCGAACGCCGCCAGCAGCGGCTTGTCGACGCTGAACGAGCTATGGGCGAGCACGCGCAGTTCGGCCGCCTGGGCGGACAGGCCGGCCAGACTCAGAGCGGCGGCGACAAGGGTGGGAAGCAACTTCATGGACATCTCTCCGTGCGGTGCGGCCACGGAGCAAGCAGGCAGGGCGGATCATGTTCCGCTCATCACGCTCCCTCCGCTGGCATGATCCAGATCAGGTTCTCAGGGTGTCTCTCAGCCCGCATGGCGGGCACCCCCGGTGACAGGGCGCTAGTATAGCGGCCTATCGGCCCCGCCGCCATCCGCCGCAAGCCCCCATCCAGCTCTGGAAGCTTTTCCCGGTTTGGCATTCGACCCAGGCCAACGCTTGCGGATTGAGTCCGGCCGCTGTAAACGAGTCATCCTCTTTTCGATCAAAGTAGAAATCGTAAAAAATAGCCCCGCGCACCACCGACCTTCTAATGCATTCAAGCTGCGAAAATGGATACACCGTCTCGTGCCGACGATAGAAATCCATATCATGGATGCCATCCCCAGCCACGACTGTATAGCTGCGCATGGCGGGCAAAGACAGCAACACGCTCAGCCCTGCGCATATCGCCAGCAAACGGCAACACCGCTGATTCAACTGCGCCAATTTTTGTCGCCGCTTGGCCTTGTCCCGCTTGGGCAATTTACGAAACCCATCGCGCCAACCGGAAAGCGCGCCCAGCAAAGCCAACACCCAAAACAGCAGCGGCAGCACGAAACCCGGCTGGTTCAGAACTTGATTTGTCTCCAGGTGCAGATACTGACCGCGGGGCAAAGGGATGAATAGCCAATCCCCCAATGCCCGCAGCGGGAAAAAAAACAGCCATGTCAGGAAGAAAATCAGCGCCAGAAGGGAGAAGAAAAAAAGCAGGAACAAGACGTTTGAACAGGCTCTTCGCCACCACGGCGCCTGCGGCGCAGCTTCCGCCATAGCCACCTCACGGTAAAATGGCCAATCATCGCACACCGGGCATGGCCTGTCCGCCCTCAGGCAGCCGCCACAGCGCATGCCATAAACATTCCCTCACAGTTTCCCCCGAGCCGACATACCTTGCTAAAAATAGGCGGCTAAGCTGGCATGGCTACCCTGCATCGGGAACCTGCGACCATGCTCAAAAAAATAATCCTCTCATCCGTGCTGTTCAGCCTGCCGCTTTGCGCGCTGGCCGACATCGGCGTCGACGGCGCGCGCCATCTGCTGCTGCGCACCGGCTTCGGCGCCAATCCGGCGCAGATCGCCGCTTACGCGCCGCTCAGCCGCGAAGCCGCGGTGGACAAGATCCTGGCCGGCGTCCGCACCCAGCCGGCCACGCCGCCGCCCGGCTGGGCCAACGACCCCTTCGAGCGCCCCGGCCAGCCTGGCCTGACCGAGGAACAGAAAAAAGCGCTGCAGCAAGAGCGCAACCAGCACGCGGTGGAGCTGCGCAGCTGGTGGCTGGCCGAGATGCTCGCCACGCCGTCGCCGCTGACCGAAAAGATGACCCTGTTCTGGCACAATCACTTCGTGTCGGCGCTGGACAAGGTGCGTTCGCCGCAGATGATGTACCAGCAGAATTTGCTGCTGCGCCACTACGCGCTGGGCGATTTCGGCCAACTCTTGCACGCGGTGGCGCGCGACCCGGCGATGATGCGCTACCTCGACACCGCCAATAACCGCAAGGAACAACCGAACGAGAACTTCGCCCGCGAGGTGATGGAGCTGTTCACGCTGGGCGAAGGCCACTACAGCGAACAGGATATCCGCGAGGCGGCGCGCGCCTTCACCGGCTGGGGCCTGGACCACGACGACCAGTTCATCGTCCGGCCGCGGCTGCGCGACGCCGGCGAGAAGACCATCTTCGGCCAGCGCGGCAATTTCGACGGCGACGACGTGATCGACCTGTTGCTGCAGCAGCCGCAAACCTCGGTATTCATCACCACCAAATTGTGGCGCAATTTCGTGTCGCCGACGCCGGACGCGGCCAGCATCAACAAGCTGGCCGCCGACTTCCGCCGCGGCCACTACCAGTTGAAGCCCTTGATGCGCGCGCTGCTGCTGACGCCGCAGTTCTGGCACAGCCAGGGCCAACTGGTGAAATCGCCGGTGGAGCTGACCGTAGGCACGCTGGTGACCTTCGACCTGACGCCGCCCGACTGGCGCGTGATCGCCGGCCTGAACCGCCAGCTGGGCCAGGACGTGTTCGCGCCGCCCAACGTCAAGGGCTGGCCCGGCGGCGAAGCCTGGATCAACAGCGCCACCCTGCTCACCCGCAAGCAGTTCCTCGACCGCATCGCCCACGACGCCGCGCCGGCGCGCGACACCTTCGCTCAGGCCGATGGCAGCCTGAACGAGATGGCCGGCCGCGAGGCGCGCATCAACCGCTTCGTCGCCAAGGGTGTCGCATCGATGAAGCTGCAACCCGACGAATGGGCCGCCATCTACGACGCCCGCAGCGCGGCTGACGCCGCGCGCCTGTTGCTGGCGGTGCCGCCGGCCAATCCGCTGCCGCAGGGAGAAAGCGGCGCCAAGGCCATCGCCCAGTTGCTGCTGGACCCGGCCTACCAGGTGGAGTGAAGGAGACCGCCATGTTCAAACGACGCGAATTCCTGAAAGCGGCCGGCGCCGGCCTGATGCTGAGCGTGCTGCCCAACCTGTCCTGGGCGCTGGCCCCGGCCGGCTACAAACGCCTGCTGGTGCTGGTTGAATTGAAAGGCGGCAACGACGGCCTCAACACCGTCGTCCCCTACGCCAGCGCAGATTATTACCGGCTGCGCCCCGGCATCGCCATCGCCCGCGAGCAGGTGCTGCAACTGGATGAGGCCATCAGCCTGAATCCGGCGTTGTCGCCGCTGATGCCGCTGTGGCGGGACCAGCAGCTGGCGCTGCTGCAGGGCGTCGGCTATCCCGAGCCCAATCTGTCGCACTTCCGCTCGATCGAGATCTGGGACACCGCCTCGGCCAGCCAGCAATACCTGAGCGAGGGCTGGCTGACCCGGCTGTTCCGCGAGCAGCCGACGCCGAAGCACTTCGCCGCCGACGGCGTGGTGCTGTCCAGCCAGGTGCTGGGCCCGCTGGACGGTGGCGCGCGCGCGGTGGTGCTGGCCAATCCGCAGGACTTCGCGCGCCAAGCCAAGCTGGTGGCCGACCAGCAGCCCGGCCACGCCGGCTCGGCGCTGGAGCATATTTTGAAAGTGGAAGGCGACATCCGCCAGGCCGCCGCCAGCCTGGCGCCGCTGCCGCGCACCGCGCCCAGCGAATCGCCCACCGCCGGCCCCAAGCCCAACGGCGGCTTCGGCGTCGCGGTGCGCACGCTGACCGACACGCTGGCGCGCGGCGTCGACATCGCCGTCGCCCGCATCACGCTCACCGGCTTCGACACCCACGGCAACCAGCAGCCGGCGCAAGCGCGGCTGCTGGCCGAGCTGGCCGACGGGCTGGCACAGCTGCGCGGCGAAATGACGCGGCTGGGCCGCTGGGACGACACGCTGGTGCTGACCTACGCCGAATTCGGCCGGCGTCCGCGCGAGAACGCCAACCGCGGCACCGACCACGGCACCGCCAGCGTCCACTTCGCCGCCGGCGGCCGCGTCAAAGGCGGACTGTACGGCCAAACGCCGCAACTGGCCGGCGTCAGCGACGGCAATCTGCCGCATGCGATAGATTTCCGCCAGGTCTACGCCACCGCGATCGACAGCTGGTGGGGCAAGGACAGCCGCAATGTGCTGGGCGGCCGCTTCGCGCCGCTGCCGCTGCTGCGGGTTTGAGGCTAGGGGTCGGGATAAGCGATGTTGAAGCGGCTGCGGTAGAGCCGGTCCACCACGCCGTCGCGCTTCATGTCGCGCAGCGCGCCGGCAAAAGCCCGGCACAGCTCGGCGGGCACGCTGCGTTTGCTGAAAACATAAAAGGCGCCGCCCGCGCGCCATGCCGGCGGCAGGGCCACGATGGCCGGCTGTTGCGGCAAGCGGGCCAGCTCATTCGGCAGCGTGTCCATGGTCGCCAGCAGCAGGTCTATCCGCCCCAGCTGCAGCTTGCGCAAGCTGCCGGCCAGCGTTTCCCCGGCGTCCACCCTCACCGTGGCCGGAGGCGCTTTCAGCCAGCGGTCCCATGCGTCGCCGTAACTGTCGCCATGCGTCACGCCCAGCCTGACCAGGCCCAGCTTGCCCAAGTCCTGCAGCTGGGCAACCGGCCAGCGCGCAGCGCGATCGGCGCGCACCCACAGCCGCACCTGCGCTGAGCTGTAGCCCGGCACAAAACAGGCGTACGCCTCCCGCTCCGGCGTTTTCAACGCCTGCATCGCGACATCCACCGTGCCCAGCCGCAACTCCTGCAGATTGCGCGACCAGGGCATTTGACGATAAGCCAGGCGGCAGCCAAGGCGCGCGGCGGCTTGGTTCAGCAGTTCCACCGAGTAGCCTGCGGGCCGGCCATCCCGTCCCTGGTAATGATAGGGCGGCCGCTCCTCCCACCCCACCTGAATCGGCTTGCCGCACACCCCGCCAGCCATCGCCGGCAAAATCCAGCACGCCAGGAGAACGAAATTCCCGATGAACCGCACCGTCACCTCCCGTCCTCGGCAAGCGCAAGCGCGCTCCCCTACAATGTTAGGATAGAATCCCCATGCCGATGGCGTCCGGCGGGCGCAGTCGAACCACCACCAGCGACAGAATCACTGCCACATGACTTCGAACAATACCAAAAGCACCGACCACCCCCAGGCGGCGACGGAAGACATTCCGCTGCCGCCGCCGGAAAACGAACTCAATCTGGCCAATCTGGCCATCCCGCTGGGCGAAACCATCCTCACCCTCAATATCGAGGGCGCGCCGATCTACGGCATCTTGCAGCGCAGCCGCGCCATGACTTCGCAGTCCGACTACTTCCGCCTGCAATTCCGCGGCTACGCCCGCGCCGACAGCAACCAGCACTGGCAAATGCTGGAAGGCGACGACAGCCGCTTCCACGCCGTGTACAACGTCGCCTGGGTGCGGGTGGACCGCCCGAGCAAGTCCGTCACCTTCGGCCCCAAAAGCGGCGTCAGTTGCAGCCCTGCGCTGATGGGCAGCGGACTGGACGCCTTTTTGTTCGCCAGCGTGATCGTCTGGGCCAAGGGCGTCTGCCCCGACTATGCGATCACCCCGGGCCTGGTCAATACCGGGCAAAGCAGCACCGAAGAAGAAAGGCTGCAACGCCACGCCTTTTTCGCCGGCCAAGGCTTCCAGTTCGAGTGGCAGGATCCGACCCAGCGCACCGCGCTGTATTTCAAGGACAAGGTGAACAAGCTGCTGGGGGTGTGGAACAAGGATGTCATCAAGGAATTCGGCGGCGAGGACATGCTGAAGCGGCTGGCGGGCCAGGATGAGGCCCGCGCCTCGCTGCAGCAAAGGATAGACCAGCTGGAGGGCGCGCACGACAGCCTCAAGCGCGCGCTGCAGAAAGAAAGAAGCACCTCGCAGATCCTGACCGGCGTGCTGGTGCTGGCGGCCATCATCGGTTTGTGGGCGGTGATCTGAGCCGCCGCCCGGCCGGCATTCAGAACGAGGCCCCGGCGCGCGCGGCCTGGTCGTAAACGCCGGCCAGCGCCCTCATCAGTTGGGCCACCTCGCCTATGGCCGGATTGGCGATGCCGCCGTCGCTCAGCGTCGGCAGCAGGCACTGCTCGCGCACCTGGCGGTAACGCTCGCACAATGCCCGGCCATTCTCGGTGGTGGAGAACAACACTTCCTTGCCGCTTTTCTCGCTGCGCACATAGCCCATCTTCACCAGCTTCTTCAGCGCGTAGGCCACCACGTGGGTGTCCTCCATATTCAGCACGAAGCAGATGTCGGCCAGTTTCTTCTGCCGGCCGCGGTGGTTGACATGATGCACCAGCAGCACCTCGGTGGGCGTCATGTCCTTTTCTCCGGCGGCGGCCATGCAGCGCACCATCCAGCGGTGAAAGGCATTGTTCACCACCGTCAGGCTGAATTCGAACTCCGACAACTCGGGGCTGCGCTCCGACACCAGATGCTGCGAAGACACGATCTTCGGCAAATCATTCGTCATGGACGTTCTTCTCCGTTCTCTCGAAATTCAAGGCCTTCCCATCCTTTCATTCTCATAAATTGACGAGAAATTATTAACATTGCATCATTACATTCAATTAACCCATAATCATAATCATATTCTCAAATCGCATTTCGTCAAAACCCGATGCCTTCCGCCCCCCTCACCTCGCCCGCGATCCATTGGCTGGGCAGCCAGGCCCTGACGCTGGAAATGCCGCCGCCCGCCACGCTGGACTGCCAGCGCCGCATCTGGTGGCTGGCCCGACAGCTGCAAGCCGGCGACGGCATCCGAGAAATCGTGCCCGGCATGAACAATCTCACCCTGGAACTGAGCGACGATCCGGCGCTGGCCGCGGCCTTGCCGGCCCGGCTGCGCAAGCTGTGGCAGCAGGCGGAACAAGCCGACATCCCGCAGCGGCGAGTGGAGATTCCGGTTTGCTACGGCGGCGAATACGGCCCGGACCTGGACCACGTGGCGCGGCATTGCGGCCTCAGTCCGCGCCAGGTGGTGGAACGGCATGGCGCGAGCGATTACACCGTGTATTTCCTGGGCTTTCAGCCCGGCTTCGCCTACCTTGGCGGCCTGGATCCGCGGCTGGCCACCCCGCGCCGCGCCACGCCGCGCATCGCGGTGCCGGCGGGCGCGGTGGCGATAGGCGGCTGCCAGACCGGCATCTATCCGTCGGCCTCTCCCGGCGGCTGGCAGATCATAGGCCGCAGTCCGGCCCGCTTGTTCGACCCGGCGCGCGAACCCGCCTGCCTGCTGCAGCCGGGGGACATCGTCCGCTTCGTCGCCAGCAAGGAATCGCCATGCTGGAAGTGATCAAGGCCGGACCGCAAACCACGGTGCAGGATCTGGGCCGCTTCGGCGCGCGCCATCTGGGCGTATGCCGCGCCGGCGCCATGGACGGCCTGGCGCTGGGCATCGCCAACCGCCTGGTCGGCAACCCCGCCGACGCCGCCGCGCTGGAAATCACGCTGCCGCCGGCCTGCTTCCGCTTCTTGCGCGCCGGCCAGTTGGCGCTGGCCGGCGCCGATTGCCAGGCGCTGCTGGATGGCGAGCCGGTGTGGCCGGGCTGGCGCGTTGCCTTCCGCGCCGGGCAAATGCTGCAGCTGCAGGCGCCGCGCTTCGGCATGCGCGCTTACCTGGCGCTGGACGGCGGCATCCAGGCGCCGGCCGTGATGGGATCCGCCAGCACCGATCTGCTGGCCGGCTTCGGCGGCCTGGACGGGCGGGCGCTGCGCGACGGCGACCGCCTGGCGCTGGGGCCCGCGCGGCCGCCGGCGCCGCGGCTGGGCGTCTGGCTGCCCCGCCCCGGCAGCCAGATCCGCGTCTGCCCCGGGCCGGAACTCAAGCGGCTGTCGAAACAGGCGCAAGAGCGTTTCTGGCGCGAACCCTGGCAATTGACGCCCAACAGCAACCGCATGGGCTACCGGCTGGCCGGCCCCGCGCTGACAGGCGGCGAGACGGTGGATATGCTGTCCCACGGCGTGCTGCCCGGCCTGATCCAGCTGCCGCCGGACGGCCAGCCCATCGTGCTGATGGCCGATGCCCAGGCCACCGGCGGCTATCCGCGGCTGGGCATGGTGATAGAGGCCGACTTGTGGCAGCTGGGCCAGGCGCGCCTGGGCAGCCAGCTGCACTTCATCCCGACCGACCCCGACGGCGCCCGCCAGGCGCTGCGGCTGCAGCAACGCTATCAACACCGGATCGAAAGGCTGCTGAATGCAAATTGACCTCAACGCCGACCTGGGCGAGGACTGCGGCGACGACGCCGCGCTGCTGGAACACGTCAGCTCCGCCAACATCGCCTGCGGCTGGCATGCCGGCAGCGCGGACACCATGCTGCAAGTGGTGCGCATGGCGCTGCGGCGCGGCGTCGCCATCGGCGCCCATCCCAGCTTTCCCGACCGGGAAAATTTCGGCCGCCGCGAGATGCAGCTGCCGCCGGACGCGGTGCGCGCCGGCGTGCTGTATCAGCTGGGCGCGCTGGACGCCATCGTCCGCGCCGAAGGCGGCGAGATGCGCCACGTCAAGCCGCATGGCGCGTTGTACAACCAGGCCGCGCGCGACCCGGCGCTGGCGGCGGCGCTGGCGCGCGCGATCCGCGACTTCAATCCCAGGCTGCGGGTGATCGGCCTGGCTGGCAGCGGCTTTCTCGCCGCCTGCCGCGCCGAGGGCCTGGACACGCGGCGGGAGGTTTTCGCCGACCGCGGCTATCGCGCCGACGGCAGCCTGGTGCCGCGCGGCGCGCCCGGCGCGCTGCTGGACAGCGCCGAAGCGGTGCTGGCCCAAGTCAGCGACATGGCGCTGCGCCAGCGCGTGATCGCCGTCAGCGGCGAAAGCGTGCCGCTGCGCGCCGATTCCATCTGCCTGCACGGCGACGGCCCCCATGCGGCGGCCTTCGCCGCCAGGCTGCGCGGCCACCTGGAAGCCCTGGGCATCCGCATCGCCGCCGACTGAGCCACCCCGACACCGCGCCAGGCGGCGGCCAGACCGCAGCGCGGCCCCACCCAAGGAGAAACCATGGACCCAGCTGTCAATCTGTGGCCGCTGCTAGGCATAGCGGTGGTCATCGCAGGCTTCCTGCTGCGCTTCAATCCGCTGCTGGCGGTATGCGCCGCCGGCGTCGTCACCGGCCTGGCCGCCGGCATGCCGGCGCTGGCCATCCTGGCCAAGCTCGGCCAGGGCTTCATGAAAACCCGCAACATCACCTTGATCCTGCTGCTGGTGCTGCCGGTGGTGGGGCTGATGGAGCGCCACGGCTTGCGCGACCAGGCCCGCGCCTGGATACGGCGCATCCGCAACGCCACCGTCGGCCGCCTGCTGATCGTCTACCTGCTGGTGCGGGAATTGTCGGCCGCGCTGGGCCTGACCGGCTTGGGCGGCCATCCGCAGATGGTGCGGCCCATCCTGGCGCCGATGACCGAAGGCGCCTGGGAGCAACGCCACGGCGAGCCGACGCCCGAGCAACGGCAGAAGCTGCGCGCCATGTGCGCCGCCACCGACAATGTCGGCCTGTTCTTCGGCGAGGACATCTTCGTCGCCTTCGGAGCGGTGATGCTGATGCATACCTTCCTGCAGGAAAACCAGATCCCCAGCGAACCGCTGCACATCGCGCTGTGGGGCATTCCCACCGCGCTGTTCGCCTTCATCATCCACGCCGTCCGCCTGATGCGGCTGGAACGCCAGCTGCTGCGGCAAGCCGCCCCGGCCGCCCATCTGTCGGAGAAGCGCGCATGATCCTGCATGTCGAGTACCTGTACTGGCTGGCCGGCGCGGTCCTGCTCTTGGTGGCGGCCGGCGCGCTGGCCGACCCCGGCCATCCGCGCCGCTACGGCAGCGCGGCGTTCTGGGGCCTGTTCGGCATGCTGTTCCTGGCCGGCGACTGGCTGCCGGCGCAGCTGTCCGGCGCCATCGTGCTGGCCATGGTGCTGCTGGCCGGCCTGGGCCGCCTCGGCAGCGGCCATCACATCGCGCTGTCGGCCGCGCGGCTGCAGGACAGCCTGCGTCGGCTGGGCGGCAAGGTGTTTCTGCCCTCGCTGCTGGTGCCGCTGCTGACCGTGGCGCTCAGCCTGGCGGCCAAGGACGTGAAACTGGCGGGCGCGCCGCTGTTCGACCCCAAGAATGTCACGCTGCTGGCGCTGGGCGTGGCCTGCCTCGTTTCCTTCATCGCCGCCTGCGGGCTGACGCGTGAGCGGCCGGCGCAGAGCATCCGCGAAACCCGCCGCCTGCTGGACTGCATGGGCTGGGCGGTGCTGCTGCCGCAGATGCTGGCGGTGCTGGGCCTGCTGTTCGCCGACGCCGGCGCCGGCAAGGCGGTGGCGCATGTGGCCACCGCCTACCTGTCGCTGGACACGCGCTGGGTGGCGGTGCTGGCTTATGTGCTGGGCATGGCGCTGTTCACGATGATCATGGGCAACGCCTTCGCCGCCTTCCCGGTGATGACCGCCGGCATCGGCATACCGTTTCTGGTCGGCATGCACCACGGCGACGCGGCGGTGATGGCGGCGATAGGCATGTTCTCCGGCTACTGCGGCACGCTGATGACGCCGATGGCCGCCAATTTCAACATCGTTCCCGCCGCCCTGCTGGAGCTGGACGACAAGAACGCGGTGATCAAGGCCCAGGTGCCGACCGCGCTGGCGCTGCTGGCGGTCAACGCCGCGCTGATGAACTGGCTGATGTTCCGCTGAGGAGAAAAACATGCAAACCGTATTGCTGACCGGCTTCGAGCCCTTCGGCGGCGAAACCGTCAATCCGTCGTGGGAGGCGGTGCGCCGGCTGGATGGCGCGGAGCTGGGCGGCGCCCGCGTTTTCGCGCGCCGGCTGCCCTGCGTGTTCGGCGCAGCGCTCGCCGCGCTGGACAGCCATCTGGCCGAGCTGCGGCCGGAGCTGGCCATCGCCGTCGGCCAGGCCGGCGGCCGCCCCGACATCACCGTCGAACGGGTGGCCATCAATGTCGACGACGCCCGCATCGCCGACAACGCCGGCCGGCAGCCGATAGACCAGCCGATCGCCGCCGACGGCCCGGCCGCCTATTTCGCCACGCTGCCGATCAAGGCCATCGTCGCCGGCCTGCGCGCGCAAGGCATCCCGGCCTCGGTGTCGCAAACCGCCGGCACCTTCGTCTGCAACCATGTGATGTACGGACTGCTGCACCGGCGCGTGCCGCGCGCCGGCTTCATCCATATTCCCTATCTCCCGGAGCAGGCGGCAGGCCATCCCGGCGCGCCCAGCATGGCGCTGGACGATTGCGTCGCGGCGCTCAGGCTGGCGGTGGAGCTGGCGCTGGCGCATCGCCATGACCTGGCGCTGGCGGGCGGCGCCACCCACTAGCCGCGGCGCCGCTCAGCCGACGACGTCGCGCCCATAGTGGTCGGAGAAGCGCACGATGTCGTCTTCGCCCAGATAATCGCCGCTCTGCACCTCTATCATCACCAGCTCGATCCGGCCGGGATTGGCGAGCCGGTGCTTTTCGCCGGCGGGAATGAAGGTGGACTGGTTGGCCTCGATCCGGCGCTCCTCGGCGCCGTTGACCACCAGAGCGGCGCCGCTCACCACGATCCAGTGCTCGCTGCGGTGGCGGTGCATCTGCAGCGACAGCGACGCGCCCGGCTTCACCACGATGCGCTTGATCTTGTAGTTGCCGCCCTCCTCCAGCACCGTGTAATGGCCCCAGGGACGCGGCGTGGTGCGGTGCGACAGATAGGCCGGATGGCCGCGCCGTTTCAGTTCGGCGGCGATGTCCTTCACCTCCTGGCTGCGGCGGCGGTCGGCCACCAGCAAGGCGTCCGGCGTGTCGATCACCAGCAGGTTGTCCACCCCCAGCGTGGCCACCAGACGGCCGCCGCTTTGCACGAAGGTGTTGCGGGTGTCGCGCAGCAGCGCTTCGCCATGGCTGGCGTTGCCGTTTTCATCATGCGGGTACTCGGCCGCCAGGCTTTCCCAACTGCCGATATCGCTCCAGCCCAGCTCGCACGGCACCACCGCCGCCGCGTCCGACTTTTCCATCACCGCGTAGTCGATGGAGATGTCCGGGCAGCGGCCGAAACTGCGCGGATCCAGCTCCCGCTGCCGGCGGCCCGGGCCGCGCAGCTCCGGGCTGGCCTCCAGGCATGCGGCCACGCCGGCGAGCACAGCGGGCGCATGACTGGCCAGCTCGCCGCGCAGGGTTTCGGCGTCGAAACAGAACATGCCGCCATTCCACAAAAAGCGGCCATCGGCCAGATAGCGTTCGGCGCTGGCCGCGTCCGGCTTCTCGACGAAGCGCGCCACTCGATAGCCCAGCCGTCCAATCGCCTCCCCCGGTTCGATATAGCCGAAGCCAGTCTCGGGCCGGACCGGCTTCAGGCCGAAAACGGCGATGCGGCCCAGCTCGGCCAGGCCGCGAGCGCGGACCGCCGCTTCGGCGAAAGCGCTCTCGTCCGCCATCAGGTGGTCGGCCGGCAGCACCAGCAGTATGGGGCGCGCCCCGTCGCGGCGGGCCAGCGCGTCCAGCGCCGCCGCGGCGATGGCCGGCGCCGTGTTGCGGCCCTCCGGCTCCAGCAGGATCTCCAGCTCCAGCCTCGCCGCATTGACCGCGCCGCATTCCTCCAGCACATGGAACAGCAGCTGCCGATTGGCGACCACCATCACCCGCCTCACGCCATCCAAGCGCGATGCCCGCAGGAAGGCTTTCTGCAGCAGGCTTTGGCCATCCGCCATGCGGATGAACGGCTTGGGCAGCGCCTGGCGCGAAACCGGCCACAGCCGGGCGCCGGCGCCGCCGGCGATGATACAGGGAATCAATTCTCTCGTTTGCATGGCCGCTGTCTCATCCCTCCTGTCAGGCGCCGCGGGCGGCGGCGAAGCCTGCTCCAGTGTATCCAGTTTGTCAGATCTAACGATAGCCATGCCCGCGCCGTTGACCCCACCATCTGCTGTCGCGGCAGCCGCTGTCCATGAAAAAGGCCCGCGCGAAGCGGGCCTGCCGGCATGCAAACCTCCCGGTTCAGACGTCGTCGCTGTCCGCCCAGCCTTGCTGGTCGCCGCGATTGAGCACCCGGTCGTCCGGCGCGATGTCGCCCGCGCCCCACGGCTGCGCCGCCGACAGGCGCTGGTACAGCGGCGTGAAATCGGGAGCGGTGGCGTCGAACAATTGCTTGAAGCTGTCGATGACGAAGTAGGTCTTCTGGAAGGTATCGATGCGGTAGCGCGTATTCATGATGCGCATCAGGTCGAAGCCCACCCGGTTGGGACTGGGGCTGTCCAGGCAGTAGATGGACTCCGACTTGCTGGACAGGATGCCGGCGCCGTAGATGCGCATGCCCTGCGGCGTATCGATCAGGCCGAACTCCACCGTGTACCAGTACAGCCGCGCCAGCATCGGCAACGCGCCCAGTTCCTTGGCCTTCATGCCGCCCTTGCCGTATGCCTCCAGGTAGTCGGCGAACACCGGATTGATCAGCAGCGGCACGTGGCCGAACAGGTCGTGGAACACGTCCGGCTCCTGCAGGTAGTCCAGCTGATGCGGCTCGCGCAGCCACCAGGTCACCGGGAAGCGGCGGTTGGCGAGGTGTTCGAAGAACACGTCGTCGGGAATCAGGCCCGGCACCGCGACGATCTTCCAGCCGGTGGCGGCCATCAGCTGGCGATTGAGCTTGTCGAAGTCCGGCACCCGGTCGGCGTCCACGCCCAGCTGCTCCAGCCCTTGCAGGAATTCATCGCAGGCGCGGCCGGGCAACAGCGCGCACTGGCGCTGGTACAAGGTGGCCCAGGTGGCGTGATCTTCCGCGCTGTAACGGTCCAGCGGCTGCGGCAGCGTGTAATCGTTGGCGTCGTGGCTGAGTCCGACATTCTTGCGGGTGGTGATGTCGGGCACGACGAAGTCGGCGCGGTCGTTCATTTCGGCACTCCTGGAGGATTGGGTCATTTACTCTAGTTTAGCCCTTCACAGATGCGGGAAGACCGCATAATTTGCTGAAATCCAGTAAATTTTGCATACTTGCCGCATCAAATGTCATATGGTGCACAAAATGCGCAAAATAGAGCTGGACCGCTTTGATCTGGAGATCCTGCAGCAATTGCAGCTGGACGCCCGCGCCACCCACCAGCGGCTGGCGCAGGACATTCCGCTGTCCGCCTCGCAAATCGGCCGCCGCATCCAGCGCATGGAGCAAAACGGCATCATCCAGGGCTACCAGGTGGCGCTGGACCCGGAGCAAGTGGGCCTGTCGGTGATGGCCTTCGCCAACGTCAGCCTGGAGCGGCACAACGAAGCGGCGCTGCTGGATTTCGCCCAATCCATCCACGCGCTGCCGGAAGTGCTGGAATGCTACGCCGCGGCAGGCGAAGCCGACTACCTGCTGCGCATCGTGGTGCCCGACCTGCCGTCGCTGTCGGCCTTCGTGATGAACAAGCTGATGCAGCTGTCGCTGGTGCGCAGTGTCAAATCCACCATCGTGCTCAACGCCATCAAGCAAACCATGAAGCTGCCGCTGGCGTCGCTGCCCTGACATTTCTGCCATCCACGCCGCCCGACCGCAAGGCTATACCGCAACCGTGCGGCCGGGACTATCCAGCTGGCGGAATTTCCTTATGCGCAAATACGCATAGCCGAACCACCAGAAATTCCATCATCATATCGCCTGCAAAAAAGCCGCCCAATGCGTCGCTACCATATGGATAGCAAGGAGAAATCGATGGAAACGCCGAATGCCCGCGCCCCGATCCCAGCCGAGATCAGTCCCGGGCTACTGGCCGCGCTCAAGCGGCTGGAACAGTTTCAGGCCCGCCTGAGCCTGGAAGACATTCGCGGCTTCCACCGCTCGCTGCGCCTCGGCCGCGCCGACTTCGCGCCGTTCTGGCTATTCGGCGACAGCCAATATCGCCGCAACCGCATCTATGCCGATGATTTCTGCGAACTGCTGCTGCTGTGCTGGCGCAGCGGCCAACGCAGCCAGATCCACAACCACCGGGGCAGCCTGTGCGGCGTGCGGGTGCTTCAGGGCGTGGCCACCGAAACCGTGTTCGAAGAAACGCCGGCCGGCCTGCTGGCTTCGCGCGAAACCCGCGAACTGGCCGCCGGCAGCCTGGTGATCAACGGCGATCAGGACATCCACCAGATAGCCAATCAACAAGATGGCGATCTGGTCACCCTGCATCTGTACTCGCCGCCGCTCCGGCAAATGCGGCTGCTCGGCCTGGAGCCGCAGCATGGCCGCGCCCGCTTGCCGGACGACTGTCTCGAATACCAGATCTAACCCCGCCCTGCGCGAAAAAAAAAAGCGCGGCATCGCGCCGCGCTTTCTTCCTTCGCGTTCAAGCCATCAGAAGCGGTATTGCGCCTGCACGCCCAGCAGGTGGCCGGTAATGGAGCCGTATTGGCCTTGCAGGTGGCTTTGGGTGCCGAACGGGCTCTTGGAGACGTTGTCGATCTTGCGATCGCCCACCGCACGCAGATACGCGTAGCTGACATCCACCGTGGCCTGCTTGCTGATCTTGTAGCCGGCGCCCAGGCTCAGCCAGATGCGGTCGGCGTCCGGAATCAGCGGATTGCGGTGCTCGGCGTTGGGCACCGGAGTGGTTTCATAGCCCAGGCCGCTGCGCAGGGTCAGCGCGTCGTTGAAGAAGTAGTCGCCACCCACCGAGAACATCCAGCTGTTCTTCCAGTGGTTGTCGATGCGGGTGGTGGTATCGATGCCGCCGAACTGCGGGCTGCCCTTGATCACCAACTGGTCGAAACGGCTCCAGCGCGTCCAGCGCGCGGTGGCGCCGACGGCGAACTTGCTGTTCAGCTTGCTGTAGCCGCTCAGCAGCAGCGACTCCGGCGTGGTGACGTCGGCCGAGCCGGCGTAGGTGCCATTCAGACGCGACAGCGGCATGGTCGGCGCCAGATCGACGAAGCCGGAATTGATGTAGTCGCCCTTGGCCTTGTGGTCGATCTTGGAACGGTAGGACAGTCCGATGCGGGTATCGGCGCTGTAGCTATACATCACGCCCAGGTTGTAGCCGAATCCCCAGCTGTCGGCCTTGATCTCGCCGGTGGCCCCGGGCAGGAAGGCGCCCTTCTTCAGATGAGCCTTCGCGTACTGGGCCGACACGCCGGCGCCGAAGCTCCAGCGCTCGTCCAGCTTGTAGGCCAGCGAGGGATTTATGTCCAGCGTCATGATGGAGCTGGAGATGCCGCTGTCGCGCCCTGCCCAGTTGTCGTTGTAGCGCGCGCCCAAACCGAACGGGGTGGTCAGGCCCACGCCGGCGTACAACTGATCATTGATCTGATGCGTGAAATAGGCATTGGGGATGGCGACGCCCGGAGCGCGGCCATTGTCCGAGGCTTGGCTGGTTCGATTCAGCCGCGGGTCCGGCGAACCGCTGACGGTATTGCTGCCCTCAAACGGCGCATCGACTTCCGCATAGGTGAAGCCGCCCTGCGCCCGGGTGCCTTGCAGCAGGGTCATGCCGGCCGGGTTGTAAAACACCGCGGACAGATCGTCGCCGGCCATGCCGGCGCCGGCGTGGGCGCGGCCCATGCCGGCCACGCTTTGCTCCGTCAGTTGAAAGCCGGCGGCCTGGACCGCGGGAGCGGCGAACAGGCCGGCGACGATGAGGGAAAGCAGACGCGCCGAGCGAGGCGAAACAGCAGATTGCATTGTGTTCATGTTCCTGAAGTGTTCTTCTTGCGCCGCGTGGCCATGCCGTGCCGGCCCGGGCTTATCCAATCAGCAGGCGCATGATAAATAGATAGCGCTTGCATCTTTTTTAGGGCGTGGAGTCTAAACTCGAATCCGCCCCATCGCAAGAGAAAAACACATCTTCCTGAACTTGTATGAACAGACGCCGCCGCCGCCAAACAGCCGGCTGGCGATCCTCCTCCGCGCCTGTGCTAGAATCACAGCCCCAACTTCCCTGTCGGCACGCATCGCTATCATGAAGAAACTGTTCTGCAGCCTGGCCCTGGCCGCCCTGCCCGCGCTGGCCTTCGCCGCCCCGGTGGTGGAGATGGTCACCAACAAGGGCAATATCGAAATCACGCTGGATTCGGCCAAGGCGCCGAAGACCGTGGCCAATTTCGTCGCCTACGCCAAGGCCGGCCACTATAACGGCACAGTCTTCCACCGCGTGATCGACGGCTTCATGATCCAGGGCGGCGGCTTCGACGCCAAGCTGAACCAGAAACCCACCCGCGCGCCCATCGTCAACGAAGCGGGCAACGGCCTGAAAAACAATGTCGGCACCATTGCGATGGCGCGCACCAACGATCCGAACTCCGCCACCGCGCAATTCTTCATCAATGTGCGCGACAACGACGCCCTCAATTACACTTCCCCCAATCCGCAAGGCGCCGGCTACGCCGTATTCGGCAAGGTGAGCAAAGGCATGAATGTGGTGAACCGCATCGCCAAGACCCGCACCGGCAGCATGAACGGCATGGATGACGTCCCGTTCGAACCCATCGTCATCCAGAAAGTCACCATCAAACCCTAAGGCCGCGCAACCGGCCTCAGCGCAAAGGAAAGCCTCATGATCAAACTGACGACCAACTTCGGCGAAATCACGCTGGAACTGTTCCACGAAAAAGCCCCGCA
Source organism: Chromobacterium subtsugae (assembly GCF_001676875.1). GTDB lineage: Bacteria > Pseudomonadota > Gammaproteobacteria > Burkholderiales > Chromobacteriaceae > Chromobacterium > Chromobacterium subtsugae. The sequence continues at coordinate 91,383 of NZ_JYKA01000001.1, forward strand.
AACCGCGGCCAACTTCGAGCAATACGTGAAAAGCGGCCACTACGACGGCACCATCTTCCACCGCGTGATCAACGGCTTCATGATCCAGGGCGGCGGTTTCGACGCCCAGATGAAGCAAAAGCCGACCCAGGACCCGATCCAGAACGAGGCCAACAACGGCCTGTCGAACAAGACCTACACCGTGGCGATGGCCCGCACTTCTGACCCGCACTCCGCTTCGGCCCAGTTCTTCATCAACGTCTCCGACAACGATTTCCTCGATTTCAAGTCGGAAAGCACCCAGGGCTGGGGCTACGCCGTGTTCGGCCAGGTCGTGGCCGGCCAGGACATCGTCGATCGCATCAAGACCGTGCGCACCGGCCGCAGCGGCATGCATCAGGACGTGCCGCTGGACGCGGTCGTGCTGGAAAAGGCGGAAATCATCTGATCCGCCCAGCCTGAAACACCAGCCGGGGCGCCGCCCCGGCTTTTCATTGCCCGATACCGATCCGCTGCCATGGCCACCCACTTCATTTCCGACCTGCACCTCGCCGACGATACCCCCGCGCTCAACCAGCTGTTCCTGGACACGCTGCAGCAATGGCGGGGCCGGATAGACGCGCTCTACATCCTGGGCGACCTGTTCGAATACTGGGTGGGCGACGACGACGACTCCAGCTATCTGGAAGCGCCGCTGGCCGCGATGCGCGAATTCGCCGCCGCGACGCCGCTCTACGTGATGCGCGGCAACCGCGACTTCCTGCTGGGCGCCGGCTTCGAAGCGCGCAGCGGCGCAAAGCTGCTGGATGATCCGACGCTGACAGACGTCCACGGCCAGCGCATCCTGCTGTGCCATGGCGACGCGCTGTGCACCGACGACGCCGCCTACCAGCAATTCCGCGCGCTGAGCCGCAGCCCGCAATGGCAGCAGGCGATGCTGGCCAAACCGCTGGCGGAACGCCACGCCATCGCCCGCCACGCCCGCGCGCAAAGCGAGATGAACAAGCAGCAAACCGGCCTCGCCGCCATTTCCGACGTCACCGAAGCCGCGGTGCAGGCGCTGCTGGCCGCCCACGACTGGCCGACGCTGATCCATGGCCACACCCATCGCCCGGCCCGGCACCGCCATCAGGCGGGCGAGCGCGGCGCCAGCCGCTGGGTGATCCAGGACTGGCATGGCGGGCGCGGCGGCTACCTGCTGCTGGACGACGCCGGCATCCGCGCGCTGCCGCTGGGGCGCTGAAGCCTCCACGCTTTCCCCGCCCCTCCCGGCAGGCCTGTCCGCGACGCCCGCGGCGGCCTCCATCCCCTGCACCTCCCGCCCCCCTCCCGGCCCTCCGCGAATGGCGACATTGCCACACTCGCGCCGCGCATTTTCCTGCGCGATCCGGCGCCAGCGCCGACGCCGTGCTCAGCCCTCCGCCCTCCCGCCCCGAGCGCGTCCGCCTTCAATTTAAATGCCTGATGAATATAAAGAATATTGCGCTGCGAAATTTATATTGAAATATTAATTTCAGTCAATTCATTCACAAATCCACGCCTTTATTGAGCAACTCTTTATTTAAAGACATATTTGTTTATTCTTTTTGCAATGTTGGTTTCTTGAAAATGAAATGACGCTCGACTAGATTTGCCGCTTCCAGGATATTTTCAAGGCAAAATATGTTCGCGCCGCCGCACAAGCCGCTCTTCGGAAAACAATCCACAATCGTGGCCGCTTTTCCATTCCAGGTGCTCACTTTGCCTTGCCGACTCCTTCATGGCTCCTCCCCGGTCCACGCCGCCTCCCGGATCGACAGTATCCGTTTGCTTGAACGTTAGTCTGCCCTACCCATCAGGCAGGACATCGGCTGCGCCCGGCAAACAACAATGGCATTAAAACAATATATTTGGCTCGTATAACAAGGAAATAGAATGAAACCATCAAATTACCTGCGTCCCGTGACGCTGGCCGTCCTGGCCGCGCTGGGCAGTCCGGCCGCCCTGGCCGACAGCGCCCAGCTGGAAACCGTCACCATCACCGGCGTCGGCGACAAGCTCGGCGTCGGCCTGCTGCAGCAGCAGGAAGGCGTGCGTGCCCGCAGCGACGTCAGCAAGGCCTCGCTGGAAAAGCAAAGCCCGACGTCCAACATCTACCAGGGCATCAATATGCTGCCCGGCGTCAACGCCTCCAGCCAGGACGCTTCCGGCTTGTTCGGCGGCGCGTTGACGATACGCGGCTTCAACTCCGACCAGCTGGGCATCACCATCAACGGCGTGCCGGTCAACGATTCGGGCAGCTACGCCGTCTATCCGCAGGAATTCATCGACAATGAAAACCTGTGCCAGGCCTTCGTCACCCAAGGCTCCAGCGATACCGACTCCCCGCATATCGGCGCCAGCGGCGGCAACCTGGGCTTCGTCACCTGCGATCCGGAAAAGACCCGCCGCTTCCGCATGTCGCAGACCATGGGCAACAACCATCTGCACCGCACCTATCTGCGCGGCGACACCGGCCTGTTCGCCGACAACAAGGCGCGCGCCTTCATCAGCTATTCGCATACCGAGTCGGACAAATGGAAAGGCTCGGGCGACGTCACCCGCGACCACGTCGACACCGGCTTCCGCTACGATTTCGACTCCGGCAGCTATATCAACGCCTCCATCCTGTACAACCGCCAGCTCGCCAACGCCATCTACAGCCCGACGTTGGCCGAGCTGCAGAAGTACGGCTACAACTACGACTATTCGACCAGCTTCGCCCCCGGCCACCTGCCGCCGAAAAACGGCACGGCCCAGATCGAGTCCGGCCCCAGCCCGGCTTACTACCAGCTGGCGATGAGCCCGTTTCAAAACGTGATCGCCAAAGTGGACGCCGTGCTCAAGCTGGGTCCCGACACCCGCGTCAAGATCGAGCCCTACTACTGGTATGGCTACGGCACCGGCGGCAGCCAGCAGCAACTGCTGTCGGAAAGCGGCTTCCTCAACCCCGCCACCCACAGCAACACCGCCTCCAAAGACCTGAACGGCGACGGCGACACCCTGGACAAGATTCTGATCGCCTCCAGCTCGGTCACCCGCACCCGCCGGCCCGGCGTGACGGTCACCATGGAGCAAAGCCTGGGCAACCACTTGCTGCAGGCCGGCCTGTGGTATGAGCGCGCCGAACACGTGCAGACCAGCCCCGGCGTGCCGGTCAACAACGACGGCACTTCCAGCAGCGTCTGGCTGAACTCCAACTACATCACCCGTCCGGACGGCAGCCGCTACCAGTATCGCGATTGGGACACCATCAGCACCGCCAGCCAGCTGTTCGCGATGGGCACGTTCAACTTCCTGGAAGACAAGCTGGGCATCACCGCCGGCGTGCGCGCGCCATCGATCAACCGCGATTTCACCAACTACGCCAACGAAGGCTGCGGCGCCACCGCCAACTGTCCGGCGGCGTACAACTACAACATCAACCGCACCTACCGCGAAACCCTGCCCAGCCTCGGCGCGCGCTATTACCTGACGCCCAAGCAGCAGGTATTCGTCAACGTCACCAAGAACTACCGCGCGCCGCCCAACTACGTGTACAGCAGCACCAACGGCAATGTGCAGGTGGTCAACGGCCAGGTGCAGCTGGTGAACGAGATCGTGCCGGAAACCGCGATCAACACCGACCTGGGCTACCGCCTGCAGTCGGACTACGTGACGCTGAGCGGCTCGCTGTTCAATGTCGACTACAGCAACCGCCAGGCCAATAGCTACGACCCGGTGACGCTGAAGTCGGTCAACGTCAACGCCGGCAGCGTCCACACCTGGGGCGCTGAAATCGAGCTGGGCACGGTGCCGGTGAAGGGATGGAGCGCCTACGCCTCGTTCACCACCAACCACAGCGAGATGAAGAACGACATCAACTGGCAGAAAAACACCGTGCTCGCCACCCAGGGCAAGGACTTCCCGATGACCCCGCAATGGATGGCGGCCCTGTCGCTGCAATACTCGCCGGGCGCCTGGTATGTCCGCTCCGACGTCAAGCACACCGGCAAGCAGTACGCCACCCTGGTCAACGACGAGGCGGTGCCGGAATACACGCTGGTGGACCTGGATGCCGGCTACCGCTTCGGCAATACCTCCATGCTCAAGAATCCGACGCTGAAGCTGAACGTCGGCAACGTCTTCAACACCAGCTACCGCATTCCGTCCGGCATGAAGGCCAACGCCAGCGACGGCGGCGGCGTTCGCTACTACCTGGGCGCGCCGCGCAGCGTGGCCGTCTCGCTGTCGGTCGACCTGTAAGCCCCCACCGGCCGGGACTGCCGTCCCGGCCATTGCGCAGAACCCGGCCCCGCCGGGTTTTCATGCCGTCCAAACGCCGTTGTCATCACCAGAACTTTCCCTCATCATCGAACATTACCCGTTCATCATGATTTGGAGAGCCTCTTGCCCAGCCGTTTCCCCGCGCGCCCCGCCATCCTGGCCCTTGCCTTTCCCTTCGCCTTGCCGGCCCTGGCCGCCCTCCCTTCCGGCCCGGAGGCCGTGGATAGCCGGGCGCTCGGTTATTACCGCCAGGCCGCGGCTGGTCCGGACAGCATCGTGTTCGTCGCCGAAGGCGACTTGTGGAGCGTGCCGTACAGCGGCGGCATGGCGCGGCGCCTGACCAGCCGCCCGGCCGACGCCTACAGCCCCGCCCTGTCGGCCGATGGCCGCTGGCTGGCCTTCGTCGGCCGCTACGACGGCGCGCCCGAGGTATACGTGATGCCGGCGCAAGGCGGCGCCACCAAACGGCTGACCATAGACGGCGACCGCGGCGTCAAGGTGGAAGGCTGGAGCCGTGACGGCCGGGTGCTGGTCTCCAGCAGCCGCTACAGCGGCAAACCCGACACCCGGCTCTACCTGATCCACCCGGACAGCGGCGAACGCACGCCGCTGCCGCTGGCCGAAGCCGCCGAAGCCTGCCTGGACGCCCAGGGCCTGCCGACGCTGTTCGCCCGCGAGCCGCAGCCATCGGACAACGTCGTCGGCTATGTCGGCGGCAAGCGCCAACAGCTGTGGAGCTGGCAGCCCGGCCGCGAGGCCAAGCCGGCCTTCCCCGGCCACCCCGGCACCAGCCGCCAGCCGATGTGCGATGACGGCCAGGCCTATTTCATCAGCGACAAGGGCGGCCGGCTCAATCTGTGGCGCGCCCGCCTGGACGCCGACGGCGCGCTGGCCGACAGCCAGCCGCTCACCCATTACCAGGACTTCGAAGTGCGCGGCGCCAGCCTGGCCCGCACCGCCGCCGGCAGCCGCATCGTCTTCACCCGCGCCGGCCAGATCCATGTGCTCGATCCGCGCAGCGGCCAGGACCAGACTCTGTCGATCGCGCTGAATTCCGATTTCGACCAGCTGCGCGCCAAGATGATCAACAACCCGGTCAACTACCTATCCGCGCTGGCGCTGTCGCCCAACGGCGACCGGGTGGCGGTGCAGGCGCGCGGCTATGTCTCCATCTTCCCGGTCGGCGCCGGCCGCCGCGTCGACGCGCTCGCCGACAGCGGCCAGCGCGCGCGCGAACTGGCCTTCAGCGCCGACGGCAAATCGCTGCTGCTGGTCAGCGACAAGGACGGCGAGCAGGAATTCTGGCGCGTCTCCGCCCGCGGCGGCGATGCCGCCGAGCAATTGACCCGCGGCAGCGACTCGCCGATCTACCAGCCCACCCCCTCCCCCGACGGCCGCAAGCTGGCCTATGCCGACGGCCGCAGGCGGCTGTGGCTGCTCAACCTGGGCAGCCGGGACAAGAAGCTGATCCGCCAGCTGGAGCAAGGCGAGCTCAGCGATTTCAAATGGTCGCCCGACAGCCGCTACCTGGCCTACCGCGCCGACGCCGCCAACGAGTTCAGCCAGCTGTGGCTGTACGACAGCCAGGAAGGCCGCGGCCAACCGCTGTCCAGTGACCGCTACCACGCCCGCAGCCCGGCGTTCGCGCCGGACGGCAAAACGCTGTACTTCCTCAGCGACCGCAATCTGGACTCCCAGGTTTCCAGCCCCTGGGGCCAGCGCGACCCCGGCCCCTACTTCAACCGGCAAACCAAGATCTACGGCCTGATGCTGGACGCCTCCGCCCGCTGGCCCTTCCTCCCCAAAGACGAGCTGGCCGGCAAGCGCGCGGCCGACGGCGACGACAAGGAGCAGGACGAGGCCAAGGGCAAGGACAAAGACGCCGCCGCCAAACCGGTGAAGATAGATCCGGGCCTCGGCCAGCGGCTGTACGAGGTGCCGCTGGAACCGGGCAATTACGACAATCTGCAAGTGGACGCCAAGCGGCTCTATTTCACCCGTGCCGACACGCCGGAAGCGGAGGTCAAGCAACTAGCCACGCTGGCGATAGAGGCGCCCAACCCGACCCCGCCCAAGCCGGAAACCTTCAGCGAAGGGGTGCGCGAATTCCGCCTGTCCGCCGACCGCAAGCAACTGCTGCTGGTGAAGGAGGTCAACAAGCAACCCAGCCTGCTGGTGCTGCCGGCCGCCGCCCAGGCGCCCAAGGAGCTGGACAAGTACACCGTCAGCCTGCGCGCGTGGTCGCTGCCGCTGGACCCGCGCGCCGAATGGCGGCAGATCTTCAACGACACCTGGCGCATGCACCGCGACAAAGTGCATGCCGCCACCATCCGGGCGGTGGACTGGCAGGCGGCGCGCCGCCGCTTCGAACCGCTGCTGGACAAGATCACCAGCCGCCAGGAGCTGAATGACGTCCTCGCCCAGATGATCGCCCAAGTCGGCATCCAGCACAGCCAGGTCGGCCTGCGCGAAGCTGGCGGCGGCGGCGAGCCCGAGGTCGGCCAGCTGGCCACCGACTTCCGCCGCGCGCCCGGCGGCCTGCAGGTGGCCGCCATCTGGAACGGCGACCCGGAACTGCTGGAAGAGCGCTCGCCGCTGGCGCAGCCGGAGGCCGGCATCCGCGTCGGCGACCTCATCCGCCAAATCAACGGCCAGCCGCTGAAGAGCGAATACGCGCTCGCCAGCGCGCTGCGCGGCCAGGTCGGCAAGCAGGTGCTGCTCGGCATCCAGCGCGGCGACGGCAAGCCGCGCGACGTCATCGTCACGCCGGTCAGCCTCGGCCGCGACCGCGATCTGCGCTATCTGGGCTGGGAGAGCCAGCGCAAAGCGCGGGTGGAGCGGGAAACCGGCGGCCGCGTCGGCTACCTGCACCTGCAGGCGATGGGCAAGGAGGACGCGGCGCGCTGGGCGCGCGAATACTACCCGGTGTTCGAGCGCGAGGGCCTGATCCTGGACCTGCGCCACAACAACGGCGGCAATATCGACCAGTGGCTGCTGGAAAAGCTGCTGCGCCGCGTCTGGGTATGGTGGCAGGACGGCAATCAGACCCTGGCCAGCCCCAATCCGCCGCACGCCTTCCGCGGCCGGGTGGTGGCGCTGGTGGACGGCGACACTTACTCCGACGGCGAAACCTTCGCGCTGGGCCTGCAGCGGCTCGGCATCGCCACCCTGATAGGCGAACGCACCGCCGGCGCCGGCATGTGGCTGAGCGACGACAACTGGAGCCGGGACAAGGGCATCGCCCGCGCCGCCAGCTCGCCGCAGTTCGTGACCGACGCCGGCGGCAGCCGCTGGGTGGTGGAAGGCCGCGGCGTGACGCCGGACATCGAAGTGGACAATCCGCCCTGGGCCAGCTTCCAGGGCCAGGACGCCCAGCTTGAGGCCGCCATCCGCTACCTGAAGCAGGGCCTGCCATCCCAACCGGCCGGCCGCCCCCAGGCGCCCGCCGGCGGCGCCCAGGGCTCGCGCTACCAGGGCTTCTGACGCCCGGGCGGCGGCCTGCCAGGCCGCGCCGCCTTTCTCCCTCGCCAACGCGCCGGCCCGCCGGCGCGTTTTCGCATCCGCGATGCCAAGCGCGCATTTGGCAAAAAATACCAGTACATTGGCCTCAAAAGGGCAAATCTATATACTTACCGGCACAAAAATGGAATGTCGTTCCACACCTTCGCCAAATGACAATAACAGGAGCGCAAACATGAGTCTGCCCATGGTCAAAGAGCAGGAAAAGGTGCGTCTGGTCTTGCAAAAACAAGACATCCCGCCCGCCTTCAAGATCAACGTCAAGCTGTTCGCCGATGTCAGCGGCTCCTTCCGCGACGAATTCACCAGCCCGCTGCCCGGCGGCGGCTACGTGGTGGACCCCTTCTTCACCGCCGCACTGGCGATAGCCGGCGAGATCGACCCCGACCGCAACATCCAGATCATCGGCTTCTCCGACCGCGCGCTGGATACCGGCGACTACTCGCTGGACCATGCCGGCAACCTCCGCCAGGAATTCCTCCGCCGCGCCCAGCCCATCCTGTGGGGCAGCACCGATTACGGCCGCGCGCTGCAGGCGCTGCTGGAAAGCGAGGGCATGGCCAGCAAGCTGGGCGGGCTGATCAAGGGCCTGTTCGGCTTCGGCAAGAAAACGCCGCCGCCGCGCAAGGAGGCTTACCTCGCGCTCTTCGTCTCCGACGGCGAGGACATGGGCTCCCACCAGTATTTCCTGTCGCAGCTGCGCCAGCTGGCCGAAATGGGCACCTTCGTCGTGCTGATCGGCGCCAATTCCGACAAAAAAGTCCAGTTCGAGCGGATGCGCGAAGCCGCCGAAGCGGTGGAAGGCTGCACCTTCCACCGCTTGACCGACCTCGCCGCGCTGAAAACCCAGCAGCTTTACGAGCGCATATTCGACCAGGAATTCAAGCGCTGGCACGCCCAGTTGCCGGCCGAATACCGCGCCTGACCGTCCCGCTCCCGATCTCCTTCAGAAAGACTTTCCATGTTACCGATGCAAAAAGGCGGCAGCCTGCCGCTGATCAAGAACAGCGCGCCGCTGAATGAAATCCGCCTGGAACTGTCCTGGTCGCCGCCGCAACACAGCGCCAAGGGCAGCTACGACCTCGACACCAGCGCTTTCCCGCTCAACAGCCAGGGCGGCGGCCCGATGGGCGCCATCGCTGATGTCGGCCACATCTGCTACTGGGGCCAGCAAAAAACCCCGTCGATGGAACACCTGCTGGGCGACTCCCGCTCCGGCGACGCCAAAGGCCCGGACGAGGCCATCCTGATCCGTCTGCACGCCTTGCCGGCCAACTGCGACGTGGTGGCGCTGGTCGCCACCATAGACAAGGCGACCGCCCGCGGCCAGACCTTCGCCGAAGTGGCCGACGCCAGCATGCGCGTCTACAACCAGCAAACCGACGAATTGCTGTGCCAGGTCGACCTGGCCGCGCTGGACGCCGGCTCCACCGGCTGCCTGTTCGCCAGCATCCGCAAGCAAGGCCAGGCCTGGAGCGTGGAAAACGTCAATCAGGGCTACCCGGGCAAAGAGCTGCCGGACTTCTTCCACCTGTTCGGCTACCAGGGCTGACATGTCCGACTACCGCGGCCTGTTCGACGCCCAGCCGCCGCGAGCGCAAGCCGCCGCGCCCGAAGCGGCGCGGCCGGACCCGCGCGCCCTGTTCGACCGCATGCCTGGCGCGCCCGGCGCGGCCGATGCCCGCCCGCCGGCCGCGCCGGCCAGTATCGCCACGCCGACCGGGTTGCAGCGCCGCTACGACGAATTGCTGCGGCAGAACGAAGGCCTGGCCCACCGGGTGATAGACCTCGTGCAATCGCTGAAGCTGCGCGAAACCCGGCTCGACCAGCAGTTCCGCCAGGCGCAGCGGCAGGCCCGGGAGCTGCAGCAACTGATGCGGCCGCGCTGGCGCCTGCCCTGGGGCCAGCCGGCGGCGGACAAGACGCGCGGCCACCAACTGATAGACCAGTTGCAGGGTTTTCTGCGCAGCGAAATGAAGCCGGACGTGTTCATCAGCAAGGACATGGACGAGCTGCAAAGGCAGACCGGCTACCTGGAGCGGCTTTCGGCGACGCTGCAAACCGACGCCGGCGCGCTGCTGCCGCCCGACGCCGAACTGCGGCAGCGCATCGGCACCCAGGCCCATATCCTTGCCATGCAGGCCGCGTCCAGCCGGCAATTGATAGAACAACTGCAACGCCAATTACAGGACATCGAAGACTGGCGCGCCAACTTCCTGTCCCTGCTGGTGATAGACATCCAGCAACGTTTGTGAGACCCCGATGCCCCAATACCAAAACCTGTTCGATCGCCCGGCCGCGGCGGCCACCCAGAGCGCCGTCCCCGCCACCACCGCAGCCGCAAGCGCGCCCGACCCCATCCTCATCAGTCAGCTGCGCCAGCTCGCCAGCGACAAGCTCGAAGAGATAGGCGGCAGCCAGACCCGCCAGCTGCTGGGCTTGTCCGACCAGTTGCTGGCCAAGACCCGCGCCGGCGACACCGGCGCCTTCGGCCGCGGCATGAACGACGTGCTGCGGCTGATGAGTTCGGTGCAATTCGACCAGCTCGGCAGCCCGGACGGCCTGAGCGGCCTGGTGGACAAGGTGCGCCGCGCCTTCAAGCTGGCGAAAGTGGACCTGGCGCAGGCCTTCGACAGCGCCAAGGGCCAGATAGACAAGATTTGCGCCGATTTGCGCCAGCGGCTGCAGGTGCTGGAAGGCGACAACCGGTGGCTGAACGGCGCTTATGCCGCCAACCTCAACGACATGCAGGCGCTGGAGCAGCTGCTGCCGGCGCTGGAAGCCGTGCGCGACGAAGAAGCCGCCAAGCTGGCGGCGATGAACCCCGCCGAGCCGATGCCGATGGCCGAGCAGCGCCAGCGGGTGGACCGGCTGGGCCGCCGCGTCGAGGCGATCGCGCTGCAGATCCACCAGTCCAAGCTGCGCGCGATGCAGATCAAGGGGCTGGAGGACGCCAACCGCGGCATCCACGACGATTTCCGCGCGCTGCTGGAAAACGCGATCCCCGCCTGGAGCGCCGAGATCGGCATGGGTTTGCTCAGCCTGCGCCAGAAGGCCAATATCGAGATCAGCAACCGGGTCAAAGATCAGATCCAGGCGTCGATGAAGCGCGCCGCTGACCAGATCCACGACAATGTGCTGGGCGCGGAGAAGGCACTGCAGCGCCAAGCGGTGGATGTCGCCACGCTGCGCCACGTGCAGGACAAGACGGTGGCGATGATCCAGCAAAAGATTCAGTTGGCGGAACAGCGCGACCGCCAGCGTCTGCAAACCATGGAGGAACTGGCGCGGATGGAGCAGGAACTGAAGCAGTCGCTGCGTCAGCTCGGCAGCTAAGCCCTGGCCGGGTCGCCATGGCCGGCGCGGACCGGCGTCCAGCGCGGCCACCAGCCCGGCCCTGTCGAATGGACGAAGGAAATCGCGATGCCGGGCAGTGCCAGCAATTGGCCGTCGGCGCCATACAGCAGCGGCCAGCGCTGGCGCAGCAGCGGCGGCAGGCCCGCTTCGCGCAGCAGGTCTTTCACTTCGCGCCGGCCGACCTGGGCCGGCAACTTCTCGCCGCCGCGGCGCAATGCCAGCCACAAACCGGCCAGCGCCGCGTCTGGCAGGCCGCGTTCGCGCCACTCCCAGCTCAACTCGCCGCCCCAGGCGGGCAGGCTCAGCGCCCGTCCGCCGCGGCAATCTGGCAACACTTCTGACCCGTGACTGAGCTGAACTTTCGGCCAGGCCTGCAGGGTATCGGCAAAACGCAACAGATGGCCGGCAGGCAGCGCCAGTTGCGGAGAGCCGGCCGCATGATGCGCCTGCCGCAAAAACTCCAGCAAGGCGCCCGGCTCCGGCGCACTCCAGCCCAGGCTTTCGATCCAGGCCAGCACCGATTGGCGCTGGCGCGGCCCCGACAGCGCCGCCAACGCTGGGAGGCTCAAACCCGCCTCGCAGCGGCAGGCGCGCAGATCGGCGTCGGCCACTTCCTGCAAGATGGCGGCGGCGTCGGCCTGCAGCGCGGCGGCGCGCGCCAGATGGCGGCGGTAATGCGGAACGCCGCGCTCGATGCGCGGCAGCACTTCCAGCCGCAACAGATTGCGGCGGTAACGGGTGTCCTGGTTGCTTTCGTCTTCCACCCAGGCCAGGCTTTGCCGGCGAACATGGGCTTCCAGTTCGGCGCGCGTCAGCGCCAGCAACGGCCGCCATAGCAGCTTGCCGCCCGCCAGCGGCCGCAGCGCCGGCATCGCCGCCAGCGCCTTCGCCCCGCCGCCGCGCAACAGTTGCAGCAGCACCGTCTCCGCCTGATCATCCAGATGGTGCGCCAACACCACCACCCCGGCGGCCGACTCCCGATAGGCCGCGTAGCGCGCATCGCGCGCCGCCGCTTCCAGGCTGTCGCCGCCCGCCGCCGTCACCGCCACGCGCGCGACGCGCAATGGCACTTGCAACGCTGCGCACAACTGCTCGCAATGCCGCGCCCAGGCGTCGGCATTGGGGCTCAGTCCATGGTGGACATGCACCGCCGACAACCGCAGGCCCGGCATCTCCTCGCGTACCCCGCACAGCAGCGACAGCAGCGCCACCGAGTCCAGGCCGCCGGAGAGGCCCACCTCAAAAGAACATTGGCCGGACAATTCGTCCGGCCAATGCTTGATGAGGCGCCCGATCAGATCAGGCGGCATCTTCCTTGAAGCGGCCATAGCTCATCAGGCGGTCGAAGCGCTGTTTCAGCAATTCTTCCAGCGGCTTGGACTGCACTTCCTTCAATTCGTCCTGCAGCACGCGCTTGATGGTAGTCATCATTTGCGCGTGGTCGCGGTGGGCGCCGCCCACCGGCTCGTTGACCACCCGGTCGATCAGACCCAGGGTTTTCAGGCGCGGCGCGGTGATGCCCAGCGCCTCGGCGGCGTCGGACGCGCGCTCTGCGGTCTTCCACAGAATGGAGGCGCAGCCTTCCGGCGAAATCACCGAATAGGTGGCGTACTGCAGCATGTTGACGTGGTCGCCCACCGCGATCGCCAGCGCGCCGCCGGAACCGCCCTCGCCTATCACCGTGACGATGATGGGCACGCGCAAGCGGGTCATCTCATATAGATTGCGGCCGATGGCCTCGGACTGGCCGCGCTCCTCGGCGCCAATGCCGGGCCAGGCGCCGGTGGTGTCGACGAAAGTCAGCACCGGGATGCCGAACTTCTCGGCCAGCTTCATCAGGCGCAGCGCCTTGCGATAGCCTTCCGGGTGCGGCATGCCGAAATTGCGGCGGATCTTTTCCTTGGTATCGCGGCCCTTCTGCTGGCCGATCACCATCACCGATTGGCCATTGAAGCGGGCCAGGCCGCCCACGATGGCGGCGTCGTCGGCGAAAGCGCGGTCGCCATGCAGCTCTTCAAAGTCGGTAAAGATGGCCTGGATGTAGTCCAGGGTATAAGGACGCTGCGGGTGGCGCGCCACCATCGCGATCTGCGACGGGGTCAGCTTGGCATACAGCGTCTTGGTGAGCTCCAGGCTCTTCTTCTGCAGGCGGGCGATTTCCTCGGATATGTCCAGCACCGAGTCATCCTGAACAAAACGCAGTTCTTCTATTTTGTTCTCAAGCTCGGCGATCGGCTGCTCAAAATCGAGAAAGGTCGGCTTCATTCTTCACATCATCCGGTCAAAACCTAATCGCGGCATGATACATGAGGCGTAAAGTCGCCGTCACCCGTTACGCTGGCAAAACGACAGAAAAATGGAGCAAATATTCAAAACGGGCGGCTTTGTTAAAAAAACTACGGCAAGGCCCTTGCGCAAGCTTAAACCCTGTGCTTTAATTCGCCTCCTCGCTGAAACGCAAGCAGCGAAACGAATTCAGGGCGTTTAGCTCAGTTGGTAGAGCGTCTGCCTTACAAGCAGAATGTCGGCGGTTCGACTCCGTCAACGCCCACCAGTTTTACGGTTGGAGTGGTAGTTCAGTTGGTTAGAATACCGGCCTGTCACGCCGGGGGTCGCGGGTTCGAGTCCCGTCCACTCCGCCAACAATACAAAGCAGTACCCGTTTACGGGCGTTTAGCTCAGTTGGTAGAGCGTCTGCCTTACAAGCAGAATGTCGGCGGTTCGACTCCGTCAACGCCCACCAGTTTGCGGTTGGAGTGGTAGTTCAGTTGGTTAGAATACCGGCCTGTCACGCCGGGGGTCGCGGGTTCGAGTCCCGTCCACTCCGCCAATAGTCACAAAAGCAGCCTTAGGGCTGCTTTTTTGCATTCTCGCCTCGCCCCGCCTCTCGCCCGCCCGATATGTCAAATAAATCCCAAGGCGGGGTTGCCAAACGCGCCCGCCGCGGTAATACTGGCAAACTTTATACATTTAACATCAAGAGATTATAGAATGAACAAGGCAATCTTGCTGGCGGCATGCCTGGCCTGTCCGCCCGCCATCGCCAGCACGACCGCCGACACCGCCATCTGGCAATACCGGGTGCAGGCTGGCGATACCCTCTGGTCGGTCGCATCCCAGCACCTGGTCTCACCCAGCTACGTTCCGAAGCTGCAAGCGCAAAACCATATCGCCAATCCCTACAAGCTGCCGCCCGGCAGCCTGCTCAACATTCCCTACGCCTGGGTGAAGCAGGATGTCGCCGACGCGGTGCTGGACGACATGTCCGGCAAGGTGGGCGCCCAGGGCCGCAACGGCGCCACTCTCAGCCTGGTGCGCGGGCAACACTACCCCGGCGGCACCCGCTTCTCAACCGGCGACGACGCCATGCTGCGGCTGAAATTCCAGGACGGCTCCATGCTGGTGCTCAACGCCAACACCACGCTGACGCTGGAAAGCCAGGCCTACTACCCCAGCACCGGCGCCATCCAGTCGCAAAACAAGCTGGAAAATGGCAGCACCGGCAGCTCGGTGATCCCCAATATCCTGATGCCCAGCCGCTATCGCATCCAGACGCCGTCGGCCGTCACCACCGTGCGCGGCACTGAATTCCGCGTGCGCAGCCAAAGCGACGACGACACCGCCGCCGAAGTGCTGCGCGGCACGGTAAACGTCAATGCCCGGCAAGGCGAGGTCGACGTGCCCGCCGGCTTCGGCAGCCGCGGCAAATCCGGCGACGGCCAGCCGGTCGCGCTGCCGCCGGCTCCGCCGCTGACAGGCCTGCCGCCAAGCTCCGCATTCAATCCCCCGCCGCTGCAATGGCAGGCGGCACCCGGAGAGGACGGCTACCACCTGTCCATCCACCAGCAAGGCGATCAACCGCGCCTGCTACAGGAACGCGACAGCGCGGCGCCGCGCTTTTATCCCGCCTTGCCGCAAAACGGCGCTTATCGCCTGACCATCCGCGCGGTCAACGCCGTCGGCCTGCAGGGCTTCGACAGCCAGCGCGACTTCGCGCTGCGCGCCTATCCGCTGCCGCCGCTGATAGTCGCAAGCCAGGGCCCGCAGCAGCAGCGCGGCCACACGATGACGCTGCGCAGCAGCGCCAGCGCAACCCAGCCGGCTTGGCTGCAAGTGGCGCGCGACGCCGGCTTCCAGCAATTGCTGTTCAACGGCCGCGTGGACGAGCCGCAGAAAAGCCTGGAACTGCCGGCCGCGGGCGCCTGGCACTGGCGCATGGCCTCCATCGCCGCCGACGGCGCCTTGGGCCCCTATGGCGATGCCCAGATCCTGGACGTGACCGGCTGGCTGGGCCTGCCGGATCTGCGCGCCCCGGCTCTCGCCACCCGCCGCTATCCGCTGCCCGGCCTGCGCTATACCCTGTCGTTGATCCCCGCCGCGGGCCAAGCCGCCGCGCCGGCGTTCCAGCAAACTTCGGATCAGCCGCTCTGGCCGCTGCGCGACTTGCCGCGCGGCCGTTTTGCCGTCACCATCCATATTGACGACAACACCGGCTACCACGCCGAAGAGAAATACCCGTCGCTCGACCTGCCATGAGGGCGGCGCCGCCCTCCGCCATGTCCACTCCCCGAGCGTGGGTCTGAATCCGGAAAAGTTAATGCACGCCCCATCCCCTCCCAGGCCTGGCCGGCTGACACCCTTGCTGCTGGCCATCCTGGGTTTGCTGCTGACAGGCAGCCAATTGCTGAACCGGCTGGACCTGTGGCTGTATGATGGCCTCAGCCGCAGCCGCCTCGCCCATGACGACCACGCCGCCATCACCGTCATCGCCGTAGACGAGAAAAGCCTGGCCGAACTCGGCCGCTGGCCATGGCCGCGCGCCTATCACGCCCAATTGCTGGACAAGCTGTCGCAAGCCAAGGCCGTGGGACTGGACATCGCCATCGTCGAACCCTCGGCCCAGCCGGAGGCCGACCAGCATCTGGCGGCGGCCATCCGCCGCAACGGCAAGGTCATCGGCCCGGTATTCCCGGAAATGCAGGGCCGGCGACTGGTGGAGACCCGCCCGCTGCCGCTGCTGAGCCAGGCGATGGCCGGGCTGGGCCACACCGATTACGAACAGGACGACGACGGCATCATCCGCCGCGTCTACCTGCAGGCCGGCCTGGGCGGGCCGCGTTATCTCAGTTTCGCCAGCGCGTTGTGCCAGCTGGCCAGCGGCGGAAAACCGGCAACACCTGCCGCCGCGCCCGCCGGCGCCGCCGCCTGGCACCGGGCGCAGGCGGTGATGGTGCCCTTCTCCTCCGGCAACCGCCCGTATCAGACGGTGTCCTACTCGGACGCGCTGAATCGCTTGCCGCCGGCCAGCTTCGCCAGCCGCATCGTGCTGATCGGCGCCACCGCCACCGGCCTGGGCGACAGCCACCCGACACCGATATCGGCCAACAACCGCGGGCTGTCCGGCGTGGAGATCAATGCCTTCATGGTGCACGCCCTGCTGGAAAACCTGCAGATCACCCAACTGGACACCGTCTGGAAAGGCTTGCTCGCCGGGCTGATCCTGCTGTTGGCCGACTGGCGGCTATCGCGCCAGCGCTCGCCGCGGCGGCTGCTGGCCCATTACGCGCTGACGGCGCTGGCCATGCTGCTGGCTTCCGCCGTCGCGCTGTACCTGGGCCGCCTCTGGATCGGCGGCGGCGTGACGGCGCTGCTGTTGCTGCTGGCCGGCATGCTGCGCTTCGTCGCCAGCCTGTCCCGCCTGCACACGCTGGCGATGACCGACGGCCTGACCGGACTCCACAACCGCCGCCATTTCGACGAAGCCTTCGCCGCGACGCTGGCCGCCCATCAGCGCCAACGCCGCCCGCTGGCGCTGCTGATCGTCGATCTGGACAATTTCAAGGGCTACAACGATCACTACGGCCATTACGCCGGCGACGAGGTGTTGCAGCGCACCGCCGGCGCGCTGCGCAAATGCTTCCGCCGCAAGGACGAAACCGTGGCGCGGCTGGGCGGAGAGGAGTTCGGCATCCTGCTGGCAAACCGCCGGCCGGAGCAGGCGCTGGCCGCCGCCGAGCGCTTTCGCCGCTATCTGGAAGACCTGCAACTGCCTCATGCCGCCAGCCCGCTGGGCAAAGTCACCTGCAGCATAGGCGTGGCCGCGCGTCCGCCAGCCGACGACACGCCGCGCAGCCTGTTCGAGGACGCCGACCAGGCGCTGTACCTGGCCAAGAGCGAAGGCCGCAACCGGGTCTGCCAGGCCGAATCCGGCCCAGCCGCGCCGCAAGCCTCGGCTCCCTAGGCACGGGAAAAGAAAATGCCGCCCTCCCCGCGCAGGATGGGCGGCATCGCGCTTCCGCGCGCCTGGCTCAGCGGCGGCGGAACACCAGCCACAGCGTCCAGACGATCACCCCGGCGAAGAACACCGCCACCCAGAACGGCATGCTCATGCCGAGGAAGGTGCCCTGGATGGTCGCGCACTCGCCGCTGCCCTTCAGCACCTTGGACAGCACCTGCCACAAGGGGAAGGACTCCATCAGGAATTCCAGACCCGGGCCGCATTGCGGCACCTGGTCCGCCGGCAGGCTCTGCAGCCACAGCTGGCGCAGCGACACGCCGCTGCCGGCCAGCGCCGCCAGCACCGTCAGCCCGCCCCACACCTTGGCGCCGGCGCGACCTGGATTATGCAGCGCCGCCAGCAGCGCGATCGCGCCCGCCGCCATCACCCCTATCCGCTGCAGGATGCACAGCGGGCACGGCTCCTCGCCCAGCTGATATTGCGCATACAGGGCAAACGCCATCGCGCCGGCGCACGCCGCCGCCACCAGCAGAAAGCCCTGCCTGTTCGTCATATTCAAAGCCATCCCCCTCAACCTTTCTTGGTATGTCCACTGCGTTAACGCAGTGTAAACGGAAAAGCTGAGATTTGGGCGCCGGCGCAAAGTTCCGGAAATCTACAGTTCCAGAAAATTGCGGATTTCCTCCTTCTGCTGCAGCGTGTCACGGTAGCCTAGCGCGATCAGTTCCCGGCAATACTCGGGCTCGAACAGCAGATAGGTGGCCAGCGCCGTGCCGCGCTGCCGGGTGGCCCCGGTGCCCTTCATGATGAAACGCAAAAACGGCGGAAACAGGTGGGTGTGGCGAAAGACGATGCCTTCCAGCGACTTGCTGGGATTGAGCTGGAAAATCTCCACTTTCTTCAATTGCGTGCGGCTCGCCAGCTCCTCACTGCTTTGCAGCAGCGAAACCGTGTGGTTGATGCGGCTGAGCCGCTCCATGTCCACCGCCATGCTGTCGATGAACACGCTGTTGAGCAGGTGGCCGAAGATTTGCGCCGGCATCGGATAAGCACCACTGCTGCGCCGCTCTATGGTATCGGGCCGCTGGCTGGCCAGGCCCACCACAAACAGCTTTTCCGCGCCCAGATGCAAGGCGGGCGACAGCGGCGATAGCTGGCGCACCGCGCCGTCGCAGTAGAATTTCTCGCCGATGCGCACCGAGGGGAAGATCAGCGGAATGGCCGCGGTGGCCATCAAATGATCCAGCCCGATCCGCTCGCGTATTCCCAAGCGCTGGTAGCGCGTCCACTCTTCCAGCTTGTCCTGGCCTTGGAAAAACGTCACCGACATGCCGGTGGTGTAGCAGGATGCCGTCAAGGCCAGCGCCTGCAGCGCGCCGCTGTCTATGGCGCCGCCGATGGCGTCGAATGGCATCGCCCGGCCCAGGGTGTCGCGCAGCGGCGCGTTGTCGAGAAAGCTTTGCGGATTGCGCCAGACATGGCCGGCGCTGAGCAGCGACACGCCGAAATGCAGAAAGGTTTTCAGGAAATAGCTGGTGCTGACATCGTACACATCCTGGATGTGCAGCTGCTTCCATACTTTGGCCAGCGTCGCCACCGCCAGCTGGTAGTTGGCGGCCCCGGAAGCCAGCGCCACCGCATTGATGGCGCCCGCCGAAGTGCCGCAGATGATGGGAAAGGGATTCTGCGCCGGATCCGGCAGCAGCTTGGCGATGCCCAGCAGCACCCCCACCTGGTAGGCCGCGCGGGCGCCCCCGCCCGACAATACCAAACCGATTCTGCCCGGCCTGCGCATGACTGTCCCTTTGCGAACGGCTTATTTGTTCTATTAGAGATAGTCAATAACGCAGCGCAGCAGCAAGCCTCGCCGCGGCGGAATCAGAATCCGCCAGCCTGCAACAGCGCCCACAGGTGCGCCGCCACCAGCGCCCGCCACGGCGCGAAGCCTTCCAGCCAGCGCTGCGCGTCCGGCGCCGACACCTTGTCGGGCGTCGCCAGCACCATCTGCAGCGCGCGCCGCACCGCCACGTCGCCGTGCAGCGAGCCATCCAGCCAGCCGTAGCCGCGCAGCAGCGCGTAGCTGACCGTCCACGGCCCGATGCCCGGCACCGCCAGCAGGCGCGCCGAAATGTCCGCGGCCGGCATGTCGGCCAGCCAATCGTCCAGCGGCAGCTCCCCCGCCGCCGCGCCCTGGCTCAGCGCCAGCAAGGCGCGGCTTTTGGCGCGGGAAAACCCGGCCAACCCCAGCTGGTCGGCATCCAGCGCCGCCAGCGCGGCGGCATCCGGATGGCACAGCAGACCGGAGGAATGGCGGCGGCCGCACAGCTGCAGCAGGCGCCGCCGTATGCTCACCGCGGCCTGCACGCTGATCTGCTGGCCGGTGATCGCCCAGGCCAGCGCCTCGAACGGCGTCGCGGTCTGCGGCACCCGCATGCCGGGGCGCGCGGCGATCAGCCGGCCCAGTTGCGGATGGTCGCGGTAGCGCCGCTCGAACGCCTCCACCGGCTGCGCCAAGCCCAGCATGCGCCGCCCGGTCTGCTCCAGCAGCCGCGCGTCGCCGCCATCGCCATCGCCGTCCAGCGCCAATTCCAGCCGGGCTTCGCCGCCGGCAAAGCGCAAAGCCAGGCAAGCCGGCGCGCCGCGCCATGACAGCCCCTTGCGCAGACCGTCGCCATCCACCTGCTCGGCCAGCCGCTCGCCGTCGCGGCGGTGAAAAGCCAGGATGTCTTGCGGACGGAAGTGCGGCGGCAGGGGGATAGAACAGTGGAGCAGCGGCATCAGCGCGCCTTGCGAAAAGTCAGGTTGAGGCGGCGCGCGCCCAATAGCGGATGAACGCCGGGCTTGACCGGCTGCACGCCGTGAAAGCGCATGCGGTCCTCCCCGCCCCACACCAGCACGTCGCCATGCTCCAGCGCGATCTTCAACGCGCGGTCGGCGCGGCGCAGGCCGCCCAGCAGGAATACCGCCGGCAGGCCCAGCGACACCGAGACGATGGGCGCGGAGAAATCGCGCTCGTCCTTGTCCTGATGCAGGCCCATGCGGGCGCCGGGCTGATAGCAGTTGATCAGGCAGGCATCCGGCGCGAAACCGGGGAAGCCGGCGGCCGCGGCGGCGTCGCCCGCCAGCCGCAGCAGACGCGCCGGCATCCGAGGCCAGGCTTGCCCGGTTTGCGGATCGCTGGCGGAATAGCGGTAACCGCCGCGGTCGGACACCCAGCCCCAATCGCCGCAGCTGCTGGTGGCCACCGACATGCTCTGGCCGCCCGGCGTCTCCATGCCGCGCAGCGGGGCCTGGCCGATGACGGCGTCGACCTCGGCGCACAATTCGGCATCCTGGGGCAGCGCCCAGCCATGCAGCAGCACCGCGCCGGCCGACAGCCGCTCGGCCCAGGGCTCGCCCTGCGGCGCGAACAGGCTGGCGCTCACTCCTCGCCGGCCACCATCATGCCGCCGATCAGCACCGAGCCCATGCGGCGGCCGCCGCGGTCCAGCACATCGGTGCCGACTGCTTCGATATTGAGGAACATGTCGCGCAGATTGCCGGCGATGGTGATTTCCTCCACCGGGTAGGCGATCACGCCGTTCTCCACCCAGAAGCCGGCCGCGCCGCGCGAATAATCGCCGGTGACGGTATTGACGCCCTGGCCCAGCAGCTCGGTCACCAACAGGCCGCTGCCCATCTGGCCGAGCAGCTCGGCGAAGCTTTCGCCGGTGGAATGCACCACCAGATTGTGCGAGCCGCCGGCATTGCCGGTGGTCTGCATGCCCAGCTTGCGCGCGGAATAGCTGCCCAGCAGATAGCCCTGCAGCACGCCGTCGTCGACCAGCCGGCGCGACTGCGTCGCCACGCCCTCGTTGTCGAACGGGCTGCTGGCCAGGCCGCGCAGCAGGAACGGGTCCTCGTCTATCACCATTTGCTTCGACATCACCGGCTTGCCCAGCGAATCCAGCAGGAACGACGACTTGCGGTACAAGCTGCCGCCGCTGATGGCGGCGATCAGATGGCCGACCAGCGACATCGCCACCGGCGCCTCGAACAAAACCGGATACTGGCCGGTCTTCAGCCGGCGTCCGCCCAGGCGGCGCACCGCGCGCTCGCCGGCGATGCGGCCGATCTCCTCCACCTGCGCCAGATCGTCGCGGTGGCGGGCGGCGGAGTACCAGTAGTCGCGCTGCATCACGCCGCCCTGCTCGGCCACCACCGCCGCCGACAGGCTGTGGCGGCTGCTGGCGAAACCGCCGTTGAAGCCGTTGCTGTTGGCGTAGACGAACTGGTTGGCCTGCACCGACACGCTGGCCCCTTCGGAATTGCTGATGCGGGCATCCAC
The DNA here is from genome assembly GCF_001676875.1 of Chromobacterium subtsugae. GTDB lineage: Bacteria > Pseudomonadota > Gammaproteobacteria > Burkholderiales > Chromobacteriaceae > Chromobacterium > Chromobacterium subtsugae. The sequence goes on from NZ_JYKA01000001.1 coordinate 113,087, forward strand.
CGCGCGGGCGCTGTCCTCGCAGCGGCGCGCCAGCTCGATCGCCTGCTCCACCGGCAGCTGCCACGGGTGGAACAGGTCGAGGTCGGGCAGCTCGTCCGCCAGCAGCTGCGGATCGGCCAGGCCGGCGCAGTCGTCCTCGGCGGTGTAGCGGGCGATGTCCAGCGCCGCGCGCACGGTATCGGCCAGCGCCTGGTCGGAAAAATCGGAGGTATTGGCGTGGCCTTTTTTCTGGCCCAGATAGACGGTGACGCTGACGCCCTTGTCCTGGTTGTATTCTATGGTTTCCACTTGGCCCAGGCGCACGCTGACCGACTGGCCGACGCCTTCGGAAACATCGGCCTCGGCGGCGCTGGCGCCCAGCTTGCCGGCCAGTTCGAGCACGCGGCCGGCGATGCCGCTCAGCGCGTCGGCACTGAAACTGAATGTCTTATCTGCCATAGTATCTTTCGGAATGGTGGAAACGGCCCGCGGCCTTTTCCGGTATCATACCAGCCTTGAAAACCGAGTTGAGACCTAGCAACAATGAGCGACTACCAGAACGACGGCCAGGATGACGGCTTTGTCAGCAAATCCCAGCGCAAGCGCGACATGGACGCGCTGCAGGATCTGGGTAGCGAACTGGTCGAGCTGTCCAAGGATACGCTGAAGAAAATGGCGCTGCCGGAAGATTTGCTCTCCGCGCTGCTGGAACACAAGCGCCTCACCGCCCACGGCGCCATCCGCCGCCAGCTGCAGTACATCGGCAAGCTGATGCGCAATGTCGATCCCGAGCCGATCCAGCAATACCTGCAGATCCTGAAAGGCGAATCCTCCGAGCACATCTCCTGGCAGAAGCTGCTGGAGCGCTGGCGCGACAAGCTGATGGCAGACGACGCCAACCAGCCGCTGTTCCTGCAAAGCTTCCCGGAAACCGACCCCAAGCAGCTGCACTCGCTGGTGCGCCAGTCGCGCAAGGAAAAGCAGGACAACAAGCCGCCCAAGGCCTTCCGCCAGCTGTACCAGCTGATCAAGGAGCAGATCCCCGAGCCGGGCAAGCCGCGCATCTGGCAAAAGGACGAGGCAGAGGACGACGAGTGATGCTGAAGATAGGCCTGGTTTCCATTTCCGACCGCGCAAGCCAGGGCGTCTACCAGGACAAGGGCCTGCCGGCGCTGCAGGACTGGCTGGCGCGCGCGCTGGCCACCCCGTTTGAAACCGTGTGCCGGCTGATCCCGGACGAGCAGCCCGGCATCGAAGCCGCGCTGAAGGCGCTGGTCGACGACGAGGGCTGCCAGCTGGTGCTGACCACCGGCGGCACCGGTCCGGCGCCGCGCGACGTGACGCCGGACGCCACGTTGGCGGTGGCCGACCGCGAAATGCCTGGTTTCGGCGAGCAGATGCGCCAGATCAGCCTGCGCTTCGTGCCCACCGCGATTCTGTCGCGCCAGACCGGGGTGATCCGCAAGCAAAGCCTGATCCTGAACCTGCCCGGCCAGCCCAAGGCCATCCAGGAAACGCTGGAAGGCCTGCGCCGCGCCGACGGCAGCGTGGAAGTGCCCGGCATCTTCGCCGCGGTGCCCTACTGCCTGGACCTGATAGGCGCGCCCTACATCGAAACCCACGAGACGGTAGTCAAGGCTTTCCGCCCCAAGTCCGCGATCAAGCCGGCGCCATGAGCTATCGCGCCCCCCGCTGGCTGCGCGGCGGCCACGCCCAGACCATCTGGCCGGCGCTGGCCGTGAAGGTTGCGCCGCCCGCCTACCGCCGCGAGCTGTGGGACACGCCGGACGGCGGCCATATCGCGCTCGATTTCGTCGACGGCAAGCCCGGCGCGCCGCTGGTGGTGCTGTTCCACGGCCTGGAAGGCAGCAGCGCCAGCCACTACGCCAAGGCGCTGATGCAGGCGCTGGCGGCGCGCGGCTGGCACGGCGTGGTATCGCACTTCCGCGGCTGCGGCGGCGTGGACAACCCGCTGCCGCGCGCCTACCACGCCGGCGACGCCGCCGAAGTGCGCTGGATACTGCAGCGCCTGTCGGCGCGCTTCGCCGCCATCGCCGCCGTCGGCGTGTCTCTGGGCGGCAGCATGCTGCTCAACTACCTGGCCGAGGAAGGCGAAGCCGCGCTGCCCTGCGCCGCCGCCGCCGTCTCCGCGCCGCTGGACCTGGTGGCCGCCAGCACCCGGTTGGACCGCGGCTTGGGCAAGCTGCTGTACACCCGCATGTTCATGGACACGCTCAAGCCCAAGGCGCTGGAATCGCTGCAGCGCCATCCCGGCCTGTTCGATGCCGGCAAGCTGAGCCGCGCCCGCACCTTCATCGAATTCGACGATCTGGTCACCGCGCCGCTGCACGGCTTCGGCACCGCGCTCAACTACTGGCGCCAGGCCAGCAGCAAGCCCCGGCTCGGCCAGATCCTCCGCCCGACGCTGGTGCTGAACGCCCGCAACGACCCCTTCCTGCCGGCCAGCGCGCTGCCGGACGCCAGCCAGGTATCGCCGGCGGTGACGCTGGACTTCCCCGACGACGGCGGCCACGTCGGCTTCGCCACCGGCCCCTTCCCCGGCCGGATAGACTGGCTGCCGCAACGGCTGCTGGCCTTCGTCGAGCCCCACCTGGCGATGCGCGCCGCCCAAACGTCATAATCATTGACGATTGCGCTCCCGCGGTGGCAAGTTTGAAGCCTTGCCGCCCAGGAGAGCGCCCATGCAAGACCCCAGCACCATAGAACGCAGCCTCATCGTCCAGTGGGACGACCCGATGATAGGCGCCCGCGCCGCCCGCACCCTCAGCGGCCTGGAATACCTGCGGGAAATGGAGCAAGGCCGCATCCCGCCGCCGCCCATCATGCAACTGCTCGGCTTCGAATTCGTCCGCGCCGCCGAAGGCGAGGTCGAATTCGCCTTCCGCCCGCACGAATCGCACTTCAATCCGATAGGCAGCGTCCATGGCGGCGTGATCAGCACGCTGCTGGATTCCGCGATGGCCTGCAGCGTCCACTCCACGCTGCCGAGCGGCAGGGCTTACACTACGCTGGAATTGAAAGTGAATTTCGTGCGCGCGGTGCAGCCGCGCCACGGCAGGCTGGTTTGCCGCGGCCAGGTCATCCACGCTGGCGCCCGCATGGCCACCGCCGAAGGCAAGCTGCTGGACGCGGCCGGCCGGCTGTACGCCCACGCCACCACCACTTGCATGATTTTCGACGCCGCGGCCGCTTAGTCCGCCGAAGGGACGCCCCATGCTACGCTCCGCCTTGCTGTGCCTCGCGTTCGCGCTGCTGTCCGGCTGCGCGTCGATGGCCGACCGCCTCCGCGGCTCGCTGACGCCGCCGCCCGGCCGCGCCTACGCCATCCTGTCCCTCACCGGCAAGGCCTTCAACCCCGACCTCGCCACCGTGGGCATGAGCGTCCGCGACGCGCAAGGGCGGGTGGCGGCCGAGGACGCCGCCAGCCTGCTGACCGACACGGTGTTCGGCGAGGAAGGCATGTCGCCGGTGGAAGGCAAGCTGGTGCTGCTGGACCTGCCGCCCGGCGACTACCGGCTGGCCGGCGTATGGGGGCACTGGTCCGAAGACGGCGTCTTCGGCTCCGACCTGAAAATGAAACAGTTCCGGCTGGACGCGCCCTTCCATCTGGACGCGGGCGAAACCGTTTACCTGGGCCAGGTGCAGCTGGAAATGTCCTTCCTGCCGGAAGTGAAGCTGGGCGATGAGCAAAAACGCGACTTCGGCCACATGCGCCGGGTCTGGAAGATACCGGATCTAAGCCGGGTGGCGGTGCGGCCGCTGCGGCTGGCCGGCCCGCGGCCATAGCCGCTCAGGGCTTGTACCACAGCTTGTAGAGGTAGGCTGGCTTGGTGGCCGCCGCCGTCGCCGCGACCGGCTCCAGCACCTGGTAGGCCGGCTGGCGGCTGTCGCGCAGCAAGGGATCGGCGTAAGGCGGCCCGTCCAGCTTGCGCAGCGCCGCCACCCTGGGCGTATTGGCCTTGTCGCCGCGGTGGGTGACCACCGCCACCTCATTGCTGGCCAGCAACACGAAGCTTCCGGGCGGATAGATGCCCAGCTCTTTCACCAGCAGCGACACATGCTGCGGTGGAAACCGCCCCAGTTCGCCGCGGAACAGGCTGCCCAGCACCAGCGCCGGCAGCTGCGGTTGCGGCTGGTGCACGCAGCCGCACACCAGGTCCACCATCTGCAACAGCAGCGCGTCCGGCGCCACCTCGTCGCCGGCCAGGCCCAGCGGGTAGCCATCGCCGTCCAGCTGCTCATGATGCTGCTGCACCAGCTGGTGCCAGCACTCGTCCACCACCCCGGCCTCGCGCAGCATCGCCGACCCCAGCGCCGGATGGGCGAACATCAGCCCCTGCTGGTCGGCGTTCATCGGCTCCGCCTGCCTGGCCAGCTGGTTGAGCAGGCCGGTGATGGCGATGTTCATGCTCAGCGCCGCGCCCAGCATCGGCCTCAGTTCCGCGTCGGACAAACCCAGCCGCCGCCCCAGCACCGCCAATATCGCCGCCACGTGGGCGCTCTGGGCGCTGCCTATGTCCTGGTAGGGCAGCAGGAACACGCTGGCGAGAACGCCGTCGGGATGGCGGCGGCTGATGTTGAGCAGGCCGTCCGCCATGTCCAGCAGACTGCCGGCCAGGTCGCGCACCGCCAGGCCATGCAGCAGCACGCCTTCGGCACGGCGCAGCAGAAACGCCATTTCCTGCAGCGGATTGGAGCTATTGCGCTGCTGCTCCGCCTCCTTCTCCCGCATCGCGGCGCGTTCCAGCCGCTCGCGCTCCAGCCTGGCCTCGACTTCATCGCTTTCGCCATGGCCCAGCCTGGCCAGGCGGTCGCGCTGCTCTTCGGTCAGCACGTAATGGCCCCGCTTCAGCAACAGCACGCCGTTCTTGGCATACACGTCCACCGGCGTCTGCTGTCCCGCGCGCAAAAAATTGCGCGGGAGTTTTACCTTTGGAGACGAATCCGTCATATTCCACTTGCTGAGGTTGCGCCAGCGGCATGCCGGCGGAGCTTTCAAAATTGCTTATCGCAGCCAATAGTATTTTATTCAAGTTTCGCGCGCGCCGCTCCCTCGCTGCGCCGCCACAAGGAGAGCACGACATGAGCCAGCAGGACGACATCCTCCCACGCCGCAGCTTTCTCGCCGGCGCCGGCAGCCTGGGCTTCGCGCTGGCGGCGCAGCCCATCGCCGCCAGCGCGATCCTGACGGACAGCCAGGCGCTGCAGACCGGCGCGCCGGCCATCGATACCGGCAACGGTGTGATGGCCGGCTATTACGCCAAACCCGCGCACGCCGCCGGCCCGCTGCCGCTGGTGATCGTGATCCAGGAGATCTTCGGCGTGCACGAGCACATCCGCGACCTGTGCCGCCGGCTGGCCAAGCTGGGCTATTTCGCAGTGGCGCCCGAACTGTACTTCCGCCACGGCAACCCGGCGCTGGCCCCGGACACCGACACCCTGCTGCGCGAGATCGTCGCCAAAGTCCCCGACAGCGAGGTGCAGAGCGACCTGGACGCCACCTGGCGCTGGGCCGGCGCCAACGGCGCCGACCTGAAGCGCGCCGCGGCGACCGGCTTTTGCTGGGGCGGCCGCCAAACCTGGCTGTACGCCGCCCGCAATGCCGAACTGAAAGCCGCCGCGGCCTGGTACGGCAAGCTGGAAGGGCCGGCCACCGCCAATATGCCGCGTTATCCGCTGGATATCGCCGCGGCGCTGAAGGTTCCGGTGCTGGGCCTGTACGGCGGCCAGGATCAGAGCATTCCGCTCGCGTCGGTGGAAAAGATGCGCGCCGCGCTGAAACAGGCTGGCCAGGACGACGATATCGTGGTGTACCCGGACGCCGGCCACGGCTTCAACGCCGACTACCGCCCCGGCTACAACCGCGCGGCCGCCGAAGACGCCTGGCACAAGATGCTGGATTGGTTCGCCCGCCACGGCGCGCGCTGAGCCTGGCCGTCCGGGCGCCGGGGCCATCAGCTCAGCGCCCGCCCACCGACGCCCTCGCCTCCAGCCTGGCGCGGATCACCCGGTTGAACAGCTGCAGCAGCTCCGGGTCGAACTGGCGCTCCGACGCGTTCAGCTCCACCACCGCGCGCAGCATGGAACGGCGCTGGCCCTGCTGCGCATGCTTGAGCATCACGGATTCGAACGCGTCCACCAGCGCCAGCAGGCTGGCGCCGTCGCAGATGTCTCCGCCCGCCAGGCCATCCGGATAGCCGTGGCCGTCGGGCATCTCATGATGCTGCCTGACCATCTTGGCAGCCTCCTCCCAGCCCGGCATCCGCTCCAGCAGCCCGGCCGCCCAGCCGGGATGCGCGCTCATCTGCCGCCGCTCCTCCTCGCTCATCCGCCCCACCTTCAGCCACAGCGCCTCCGGCAGCAGCATCATGCCGATATCGTGCATGTACACCGCCGCCGCCAATTGCTCCACGTTCAATGGCTGCGCCATCAGCTGATTGGTATCCAGCGCCAACGCCAGATTGCGCTCGGTGCGGCCGAAAAAGGGCGGCAGACGCTGTTCCAGCTGCAAGGCGAGCGAGCGGAAAAACTGCAGGTCGGCGAAGCGGCGCTCCGAGCGGCTACCCGTGCCGCTCGTCAACCCTGAGTCGGCCGCCGAAGCGGCCGCCACCTTGCCCATCATGCTGGACACCAGCTTGGCGCAGGCCTGCGGCACTTCGTCGGCGGACAGCTTGGGCAGCTTCTCCAGCGCGGACAGCACGGTCGGCAGCTGCAAATCGTCCAGCGCCTCGCCGTTGAACACCGCCTCCACCATCAGCACCAGCCTGTCCATCACCAGCAGCAGCACGTCGCCTATCACTTCGAGATATGGCAGCTCGCGCTGCCGGACGCGGTCCAGCAGGGTTTCCAGCGCATGGGCATAAGGCTCGACGAAATGCACCTGGCACAGACTGGCGTCGCCTTTGACGCTGTGCAGGATGCGGAACAGCTGGGCTATCTTTTCGGCATTGTCCGAGCCGTCGCCCAGCTGGCACACCAGAAGCTCAAGCTGCGGCGCGTAATCCAGCATGGCGTCGTGAAACTCCTGGAACGCAATCGGATCGACAATTTCAGGCATCTGCTGCTGCTTGGCCATGAGGAGATTCTCCGCCGGATCGTGGATGATTCAGTATATGCAACGCAGAAACTGTCGCAGGACAAACCGCCGTCGCGCGGCCAGCCGCAAGAAAATGTAAATGTCCTGGGCAGACATATTAAAGATTCGTAAAAACAGGCGATTCCTGAAGAAAACGCTTGCCATGGGCGGCAACTAGAGGCACTATGCCTCCCGCAGGATGCTCAAGTTGTGGATGTGTAGTTGTCGTAGTGGCATAGGCCGTACCTCAGTCGCCATTTCCCTTGATCTTCGTGCCTTTTATTCAACGCTCGTTTTGAGGATTTAACAAAATGGCAACCGGTACCGTTAAGTGGTTTAACGACTCCAAAGGTTTTGGCTTCATCACCCCGGACGAAGGCGGCGACGACGTGTTCGCTCACTTCTCCCAGATCAATGCCAAAGGCTTCCGCACCCTGGCTGAAAACCAGCGCGTAAGCTTCGACATCGTCGACGGCCCGAAGGGCAAGCAAGCCTCCAACATCCAGCCGATGTAATCTCCCCGAGAGATCATCAGCTTGATGAAAACCCGGACATGTCCGGGTTTTTTGCATTCCAGCCCGCCGCCGGGCTGCGCCACCCCAACCGGAGCCAACCATGCCAGACCATGAAACCGTGATCGCCGCCACCAAGACTTGGCTGGAGAAAGCCGTCATCGGCCTCAATCTCTGCCCCTTCGCCAAAGCCGTGTACGTGAAGAACCAGGTGCGCATCCGGGTGAGCGAGGCGAGCACGCCCCAGCAATTGGCCGAAGAGCTGGCCGACGAGCTGCAGCTGCTGGCTCAGGCCGACCCGGAGGAAATCGACACCACGCTGCTGGTTCATCCCAAGGTGCTGCAACGCTTCCTCGACTTCAACGACTTCCAGGACATCGCCGACGCCATCGTCGAAGAGCTGGAACTGGACGGCGTGCTGCAAGTCGCTAGCTTCCACCCCAAATTCCAGTTTGAGGGCACTGGCATAAACGACGTGGAAAACTACACCAATCGTTCGCCCTACCCCACCCTGCACCTGATACGCGAAGAAAGCATAGACCGCGCGGTGGCCGCCTTTCCGGAAGCCGAAGCCATCTACGAGCGCAATATCGAAACCATGCGCCAGCTGGGCGCGGCCGGCTGGAAGACGCTGTTCGAGCACAAAGCCGACTGAAATCCGCGCGCCATGAAAAACGGCGCAGTCTACAGACTGCGCCGCCATGGCCGCCAAACCGACCCTCAGCCCGGATAGCGCCCTACCTTATCGGCATAAAAAGCGCGAATGAGCGGCATGTCGCGCTCGATATCGCCGCTGGGCGTAAACATCGGGCCAAAGCCGCCTTCCTTGCGGCTGTAGTCCAAATAAGCCAGCGCGATCGGCACCCCTGCGCCGTGGGCGATATGGTAGAAGCCGGTTTTCCACTCCTTGACCGCCTTGCGCGTGCCCTCGGGCGGAATGGCCACCACCAGCCTGCTGCTGCGCCCGTAGACATCCACCATCTGCTGCACCAGGGAGTTGTTCTGGTGGCGCATCACCGGAATGCCGCCCAGCCAGCGCATCACCGGCCCCATCGGCCCCTTGAACAGCGTGTGCTTGCCCATCCAGTAGATCTTGGCGCGGGCGGCGAAACACAGGCCCAGCGTGATGGGGAAATCCCAGTTGCTGGTATGCGGGGCGCCTATCAGCACGTATTTGTCTAAGGCGGGAAATTCGCCTTTGAGCTTCCAGCCGCTCAGCTTCAACAGCAGCAGGGACAGCCAGCGGAACAGTTCCCGGATCACCGGGGTATCGAAAATAGTGAAATGCATGACGGCCCTGAGCAGCGGCGCGGCTCCGCGTGCAAGGCTCCGCAACCGACGCGCGCCCAGCGTCGGGGCAAGCGCCAAACACGTGGAAAAGCGCTGAACTGTACTAAATAAAATAATAACGGTAAAGGCGGCATCGCCCCCCGCCCCGCGCCAGCCGGAAAATTCCCAAGACGCCGCGACTCCAGCCCGCCAATCGTACGGGCCGATGCCTATCCCGGCATAACAATCAGTAACACAAACACCGGAACCACTGCCCCTACGCGCAGCCAAAGCCAGTGTAAACCACTCGTTTAATGGTAGGACAATATGAACACGACCATAGCCCAACCCCGCATCAGGCTGGCCGCCGCCGCGCTCATCGCCATCAGCCTGTTGTCCGGCTGCGCCAATATGTCTCATCGCCAGCAAAACACCGCCATCGGCGCAGCCGCCGGCGCGGTGCTGGGATCGGTGCTGACCGGCGGCGACGCCATCGGCACCATAGGCGGCGCCGCCGTCGGCGGCGTGATCGGCCACCAGACCGGCCGGCACTAAATCAAGCGCCAAACCGGGCCGGCTCCATGCCGGCTCTTTTGTTTTGCGGCCTTCGCCCATATCATCGATAAGGAATCCAACCTGGGCCACGCCATGAATCCAAGCATGAACTGGGAGCGACTGCTCTCCACCCGCCGCTTCAAGATCATCCAGGGCGAAGTGAAAGAAACCCGCACTCCGGCCACACAGGAAGGCGGCTCCGGGCTGCGCACCGATTTCCACATCGACCACGACCGCGTGGTGTTTTCCAGCGCCTTCCGCCGCCTGGGCCGCAAAACCCAGGTGCACCCGCTGGCGCGGCACGACCACACCCACAACCGCCTCACCCACAGCGTGGAAGTGGCCAGCGTCGGCCGCAGCCTGGGCAATCGCGTCGGCGTGATGCTGGAGCACGACGGCCTGCTGCCGCCCGGCTACACCCCGCACGACATCGGCGCCGTGGTGCAGGTGGCCTGCCTCGCGCACGACATCGGCAACCCGCCGTTCGGCCATACCGGCGAGTACGCGCTGCGCGACTGGTTCCGCGACGACAGCAACGCGCATTGGCTAAACGGCCTGTCGGCGGCGGAAATCCGCGATGTGCAAACCTATGAAGGCAATGCCCATGGCCTGCGCATGCTGGCCTCGCTGGAAATGTACAGCGGCGAGGGCGGCATGCGCCTCACCTCCGCCGCGCTGGGCACGCTGATCAAATATCCATGGACCTCCGACGCGCCGCTCGCCCGCGAGCGCGACAAGTTCAACCTCTACCGCACCGAGCTGCCCTATTTCGAACGCGTGGCGGAAGAGTTGGGCCTGCTCAGGCACAGCCCGCTGCAATGGAGCCGCCACCCGCTGTCATACCTGATGGAAGCTGCCGACGACATCTGCTACGCGATACTCGACCTGGAAGACGCGGTGGAAATCGGCATCCTTGACTTCAAGGAGTTCGAAACGCTGTTCTCCGGCTTTGCCGAACACGAGCGCGTCTGGGGCGTGCACGACGTCCGCCAGAAATGCGGCACGCTGCGCGGCGTGGCCATCGGCCGCTGCGTGACCGAGGTCGCGGAAAAATTCATGATGCACCACTCCTCGCTGCTGCGCGGCGAGTTTCCGGCCAAGGATCTGATCAACCTTTGCGAGCCGGCGGTGCAGGACGCGCTGCTGCAAGCCAAAGACCTGGCCAGCCACAAGGTATACCGCCACCGCACCAAGCTGGTGACCGAACTGGCCTCCTACCCCTGCATCGCCACCATCCTCAATGTGCTGGTGCCGGCGGTGCACGCCTTCATCACCAAGGACAGCAAGGATCTGACCCCGCGCGAACACCTGGCGATGGGCCTGTTGGACGGCCATATTCAAACTGGCGACAGCCTGTATCAGGCCTATATGAAGGTGCTGGACTTCGTCGGCGCCATGACCGACAACTACGCCGCCAACCTGGCGCGCGAGCTGTCCGGCGTCGGCATCCTGTAATGCTCAGAGAAAGGCGACAATGACTCAGCCCGTGACCCGCTTCTGCCTGGTTCGCCACGGCGAAACCGACTGGAACCGCGAATACCGGCTGCAAGGCCACACCGACATCCCCCTCAACGACACCGGCCTGGAACAGGCGATCCAGCTGGCCCGCGCCTTCTCGCCCGGCCAGCACCGTTTCGACGCGCTCTACGTCAGCGACCTCACCCGCACCCGCCAGACCGCCGCGCCCCTGGCAGACAAGCTGCGACTGGCAGCCCTCGACACGCCGCAGCTGCGCGAGCGCCATATGGGAGCGCTGCAGGGCCTCACCTATGCCGAGGCGGCGCAACGCATTCCGGACATTTACCAACGCCAGCAAACGCGCGACCCCGACTATGACTTGGAGGGAGGCGAAAGCCTGCGCCGCTTCCGCGCCCGCGTCCTGGATGGCATGGCCAGCATCGCCGCGCTGCATCCCGGCGAAGACGTGCTGATCGTCACCCACGGCGGAGTGCTGGACATCATGTACCGCGCCGCCACCGCCAAGCCGCTGGAAGACAAGCGCGACTTCCCCATTCCCAACGCCGCGCTGAACTGGCTGGATTATCAGGATGGAAGCTGGACGCTGCGGCGCTGGGCCGATGAATCGCACCTCTCCGGCGCGCTGGATGAAATCCAGTGAATCCGCCGCCGCGGCAGGATTTTTGTTAGCCTCCGGTAAGAAAGCCGCCCGCGCGGCGACCCACCATCAAGCGCCCGGCCCGCCGGGCGGGACGACACAAGGACACCCGCCATGACCATAGAGAAAACCGACGCCGAATGGCGCGCCCAACTGACGCCGGAGCAATACCGCGTGGCCCGACAATCCGGCACCGAGCGTCCGTTCAGCGGCGAACACTACTTTCACCACAAGCAGGGCGACTACTTCTGCGTCTGCTGCGGCGCGTTGCTGTTCCACAGCGACACCAAATTCGACGCCGGCTGCGGCTGGCCCAGCTTCTGGGCAGAGGCCGCCGGAGCCAACATCCAGCGCATCACCGACACCAGCCACGGCATGGTGCGCGTGGAAGTGCGCTGCTCTCAATGCGATGCCCACCTGGGCCATGTTTTTGAAGATGGCCCGGAGCCAAGCGGGGAAAGATATTGCATCAACTCGGTGTGCCTGGATTTCAAAGCGAAATAACATGTAGGGAGGTGTTGTAGGGAGGCAAGGTTATTGACAGCTCAAGGCAAATAAATTGCAACTCACTCCAAGTCGATAAAAAAAGCCTTCCATCAAAACCCCAACGGCAAATTCAATAGCATGTCGTATCAAAATTACAACACAGAATAGATTTCATCTGTTCTGTGTTTTTCATTTCAGTTCACTGCAGGATAAAAAGCAAAGCCTGCCAACTCCCCCAATATCCAATCCCCGACTTACACCTCAGTAACTCATTGAAAATTACCCATTATTCCTTCGCAAATCCGGAATCTCCTTCGGATAAAAATCCCGGGATCCAAAGAAGCATCCACGACAAAAATTGGCTTAAGTTCATCCTCGGAGCTAGCTTTATCATTCATCCACAAAATTCCAATGTCATAATTTTTCGTAGAATATAGTTTCTACGAAAAAACAGCATGTTACGCAGAAAAATTGCTGTCGCATCAAGCAGTCGACAGCTAGAATTTAGAGGAAATGCAACGAGAACATCACGAGAAAACGTGAAAGGAACACCTATGGCTACATAGCAAAAAAGGACACCCCCTAAATGTAGAGAAGTGCCCTATTGCCCGTGCGATAAAGACCAGACGGTATTAATAACCCTAAGCAAGTTCAGTATCGTCTAACGTCTCGCACTGGTCAAGCTCCCCGCACGTCTTTTTTCCCTGTCTCGAGCCTCGAGATGGAAACGTGCGCCCTAAAAATCTTAGGAGATCGACATGACCAGTCAAATCTATGCAGCTTTACTTGCCACAATTCGAGAATTACTTAATTCCAAACGCCCTGTCCGTGATGCATTCCACAAGCACGGAAATGGTTCTTATCGCGGGATGTGTCCATCAAACAAAGGGATTGACGGCTGCATCCCCTATGAATCCGGGCTAGCACGCGACGCGATCCGACTTTACAACTTGGCTCCTGAGGTCATGCTCATCATCCCGGAGCCGTTCGTTCTGGACTACGAGCTCGACGGTGAGGCCCATAGCTATACGCCAGATTTTTTGTTGCACCTACGCGACGGTCGACGCGCCGTTGTAGAGATCAAGTATCAGGAGGAAGCTGACACCCCTGAGAACCAGCGCCGTTTCCAAGTGATCGCGCCACTGATCGAATCCGCAGGTGGGCTTTTCGCGGTCTTGACCGAAAAAACGCTGCGAGACAAGGTCTTGCTGCACAACCTTGGCTTGGTTGAAGGCCAGCGTCATCGACATATCCCACTAACAGCCAAGACTGCAATGCTTCAAACCCTCAGAGAGGGCTCTGCCTCACTGGAAGCCCTCAGTAGCGCTGCAGGAGATGTCCGACTGGTCTATGCCGCCATTGGCCAGGAATGGCTAGCAGTCAGCCTCTACCAGCCACTTCGTCCCAGTACCTTGATCCGGAGGATATGATCATGTCACTCCAGATCATTCTGGAAAGCCCGGAAGGGCTTTCCGGCCAAGAACCACTGGCCAGTGCTAAACAGCGTCCATTCGACAGCCACTCCTCTCTTGCTCAAACCGCGGCTTTACGGCGGCAGGCCTATACTGACGCCTTCAATGCCCAGCGTAGCCCTTGCTACACCAAACATAAGCTGGAAGCGTTCATCCAAGACATTGCCCAACGCATCGGGGATAGCAACCCACCCTCTAGCAGTACGCTATATCGATGGCATACGCGCCTGCAAAGCAGCGGAGGCAACCCCTTGGTGCTCGTGCCTAACTTTGACCGCCGCGGAGGGAAAGGCCCGCGGATGGAAGGCGAGTTGCTCCTCTTGGCAGAGGCCGCAATTCAAACAACCTACTTGACCTTGAAGCGCCCATCCATCCGACTCACCTACGAAAAGCTGCTTATCCAGATTGCTGCTCACAACGATCAAGCGCCTGCGGATAAACAACTCAAAGTCCCCTGCTACGACACCTTCCGACGGTTGGTTCGCAATCAACCTCAGTATGAGGTAGATCTTGCCCGCTACGGGCGCGAGTACGCCCGCAAAAAGTACCGGCACAGCAGCATCACACCCACCACGATGTACCTGCTGGAACGCATCGAGATTGACCATACGCCATTCAACATCTTCGTCATCGATGAGGAGTCTATGCTGGTGCTGGGGCGCCCGTACATCACGGTGATCATCGATTGCCACACCCGCATGATCCTGGGCTTCTACTTGTCGTTCTCGCCACCCAGCATCGAGGCGGTGCTGCGTTGCTTGCAGCACGCCATCAGCAGCAAGGACTATGTGAAAGAGCGGTATCCCGACATCCAGCATGACTGGCCATGCCTTGGCATCCCCACCACTGCTGTCGTCGACAACGGATTGGAGTTTCACTCCCAGGACCTGCTGCGTGCTACTTTCGAACTGGGCATCAACTATCAGTTCTGCCCGCCCCGCACGCCGTGGTTCAAACCCATGGTCGAGCGATCACTGCGGACGCTGGCGGAACAGTTCGCCCACCAGTTGCCCGGCACCAGCTTTGCCAACTGGTTCGACCGCTACGGCTACGACCCACTGAAAGAGTCGATCGTCACCCTGTCAGAGCTGGTCCACGCCCTGCACATCTGGATCATCGACATCTACTCCCAGGCTTACCATCGAGGCCTGAAGCAGACGCCGTATGCCGCCTGGCAACGCGCGGCGGAAATCGTCACGCCTCGCACCATCGATCCTGATCGCTTACGACTGGTGCTCTCCAAGCAGGCTGAACGTGTGCTGGGTCATGCCGGCATTGAGCTACATGGCTTGCGTTACAACTGCAAAGATCTGCTCCCTTGGCGTAAACAGCTCGGCGATCGCATCAAAGTGCAGGTCCGTTTCGATCCAGACAACCTGGGCTCGATATTCGCCCTCCACCCGCAGACCAAAGAAGCTATGCCCGTGCCCTGCCTCACCCCGGACTACGCCGAAGGACTGCAACTGCACCAGCACAAGTTGATTCAGGCATCGCTGCGCAAGGAGGGCCTGGCATCCGCCGATCCGCTATCGCTGGCTCGGGCCAAGGTACGCATGCAGGAGGTGGTCGGCCAATTGCTGCAAAGCCGCAAACTGGCCGACCGCAAACGCGCCGCGCGGGCCAAAGGCGCGCACTCAAGCAAGGTGATGACCACCGGCAAACTGCCTCCTACGATTTCAGAGGACGCAGAACTCCCCCCGACAGACAGCTGGTCACCGCCCAGCACGTTGCCCGTACTCGCCCACGATCTAGAAGGAGATGGCCATGAGTGAGCGCTACACATTGGCGGATCTTCGACGGGCGGAACGGATCCAGATCCTGCATCCACAATTCAGCACAGCGTTGGAAAGACTGTCGCACAGCCATGCTCTGTCGCGCCAAGGCGCCGCGGCCAGGCATCTGCTGCTGGTTGGCGCATCCGGTACAGGCAAGACCTCTGTGCTGCTCAGCTTTGCCAAACAGCACCCCAGCTACGAAACGGAGGAGGCGACGATACGCCCAGTGGTCTATGTCCAAGTGCCCGCCCACCCCACCATCCGTGGTCTGGCAGAGGCCATTCTGATCGCGCTAGGGGCCGGCGTTCAGCTCCGGGGCAGCACCGCGGAGAAGACCAACCAGATCGTGCAGCTAATCCGCGGCGGTAAAACCGAAGCCTTGCTGCTGGATGAGTTCCATCACTTCGTCGACGCCGGCCGTAGAACCTTCGAGGAGGTCACCGAGTGGCTGAAGGCCCTGATCGATCAGATCGCCATTCCCACGGTACTGTCCGGCCTGCCAGAGTGCGAGTGGATCCTGCGCTCCAACGAGCAGTTGCGCCGTCGCTTCGCCGCCCGCGTGGCGCTGACGCCGATCGGTTTCTCCTGCAACGAGGACAAGTCCTTGTTCCGCGACGTTGTCCATGCCTGGGACACGCAGATCAATCAGGGGCGTCCAATCTGGGGACTCGCCGAGTGGGACTGCGTCAGGCGCCTGCACTATGCCAGCAATGGCCTGCTCGGCTATCTCTCCAAGGTAATTCTGGGGGCATTGGAATGTTTGATCGAACAGGAGCAGCAAGATCTCGACCAAAGCGTCTTGGCTATGGCTTTCTCCAACTATATCTGGCGAGACAGCCCGCCTGAGCTGAATCCCTTCGATGCCAACTTTGTATTCCGACGCCTAAATCAGCCTGACGAGCCATTCGAGCCGACACGGTTCTCCCGGAGGAATGCTCCAAAAGCCGCCATCCCCGCGTTGTAACCCCATGAGGATCGCCACCCAGGCGATCCTCCAACGGAACACACCATGACCTCCCCACTACTGCAGATCCGCCCCAAGCCGCAGGCGGGTGAAAGTCTGCTGGGCTATTGCCTACGTCTGGGACACGCCAACGGCTACCCCGGACAGACTTGGCTACCGTTATTCGTCAAAAAGCACGACGCCGCCAAGCAGAATCTGACCCTGCTCACCGGCCATGATCAGACAGGTTTGGAATGCCTGACAGGCCCTGCACCAGCCAGCCTGGGCCGCCACAGCCACCATCGATTCGGTCTCAAGGTGACGTACTGGAACCACCACCACCGCCGCTGGTGCCCCGTCTGTCTGGCCGAGCACGGCATCTGGCAAACGGAATGGCTGCTGACCCTGCAAATAGCCTGCCCGATTCATCGCCTGTTGCTACGAGAAAAATGCCCCGGCTGCAACCAACTCATCCGCTGGCATCAAGGCACCATGTTTACTTGCAGCTGCGGCGCCGACTTGCGCCATGCCGCCACACGTCCAGGCACCGCAGCCGAGCTGGCACTCGCCAAACTGATTGCCCAGGCCATCCGGCCACTGATTGGTTTACCCGACCTCGCTGTCAGCAATATCCCCACGCCGCCGGAGTTAGATCATCTGCACCCGGCACAGCTATGCGACCTGCTCTGGTTCTTTGGCGCCTATGCCTCGCATCGGCCCAATACCCGACCACAAAAAATAGCCGATCATGGCCGGATCGAAATCATTCAGCCCTATCTGCAGCTGGCCATGCAGATCGCTCAGCATTGGCCGCAACGCTTCCATCAGCTGCTGGAGGAGTACACGCTGCCCATACCCGGGAACACGGCATCACTGCGAGTGTACTTGCGGGAAATACATCAGGCCCTCTACCGGCTGCTGATCCATCCAGAACTGCTATTTGTACGGGAAGAATTCGAGCGTTATGTCCATGCACGCTGGCCGGACAAACTGATCCTGCAGCAGGACCTGCGCCAGGCCCATCCCATCATCAGCTTGGCCAAGGCAGCGGAACAGCTCAATCTCTCAAGAGGAGCTGTACACAAGCTGATCGAAAGCGGCGCCATCAAAGGCTGCCAATCCTCATCGGCTAAAGGGAAAGCCACTTGGATGGTGGAGCGAAGCTCGCTGGATGCCTACGCCCGCAATGAGCACGGCACGCTGACCATTTCGGAGGTGGAACGCATGCTGCGCATCACCCCAAAACGGATCCGTTTGCTGATCGAAAGTGGTTTGCTGCAACCCCTGCCCCACGATAAAAAACGTACTCGATGGTGCTTTCAACTGGAAACCATCAACGCCTTCCTGGAGCAGTTGAACCATAGCCAGATCAGCCCAGAACCGAACAATCCAGAACTGCTATCGGTGTGGGAAATCACTAAGCGGTGGATGCAAGGCAGCCAGCCCTTCTTGGCGGTGGTCCGCGCCCTGCAAGATGGCTCGCTGGAGGTTGTAGGCCGCACCCCGGCCGACCATGGCCTCCGCGCGCTGCTGGTTTCCCGACAGCAATTCACGCTCTGGCATGAGCAATACCGCCGCTCCCGCGGCTTCTTCACGGTCAGGGAGGCGGCAGCCGCCATCCAGATGGACGTCAACTTGCTCTATCACCTGATTGGCGCCGGACATGCCCACGCTAGCCAGCAGCAGTATGGCTATGAGAAGCGGATGCTGCTGGGTATCGAGGCCAAGGAGCTGGAACGGTTGACCAACAACTACATCTGGGGCGAACACTTGGCGGAAATGGTCAACAAACCGGTGCGACAGGCCGCCAGACACTTGGTTAAACAAGGACTATGTCCCCTCTATGGGCCAATGGAGAATTGCGGGGACGAGTATGTGTTTTGGCGCGCGGATGTAGCTGCAAGCCTAACTTGAGTGGATTATGCAAATTATGGGAAACCAATAATTATGGGATTCCCATAATTTTCCATCGACACGCGATAATACGAGTTCGACTGAACTGGCCTGGATATAAAGCATATTTAGCGAAGTATGTGTGGTTTATCAGAAAAAGATAAACTTATAGATCGAGCGTTGTAGCACCAGCTGGCCGGCAACCACTAAGTAGCTGGATCTTCCCACGAACACCCAAATCGAGATGATCCTCCAAGGACTACCTGCCACAGCTAGTCACGCCGTCAGCCAAGAGTTTGGCACTCCCCTTGAGTATCTATACTTGGTACTTGGTCCTTCGCCACGGCTAACCTCGCACCGCATCAGCCAGCAGCGCCTGCTAGACTCGCCGGCCAGCGAAAAACTGCTTCGCATCATGAGGATTGCCCGCGTAGCTGAAGGCATTCTGGGAAACAAGAAACTGGCCGGAACCTGGCTCCTGCAACACAACATCACGCTGAGCGCATCCCCGCTTTCGCTGATGGATACGGAATTAGGAGGCGGAATGGCTCGCCGAGTCCTCGCGTCCATTGAGCATGGCTTGCCGGTCTAAGGCGGCCAAGTAAGGTACCGCCATCGCGCTGGAGATGGGTCAGGCTGACAAGAGCTTTTCGACATGCGGCCTCGGCTTCTGCTTGGCCTGCCAAAGCTCCCAAGCCGTCTGCATGCCGAGCCACAACTCCGGACTCGTCTCCAGGGACTCGGCTAGGCGCAACGCCATATCTGCGCTAATGCCAGCGTGGCCGTGCAGAATCCGCGACAAGGCAGCCCTAGTCACCCCCAACTTACGGGCAGCTTCCGTCACACTGATGCCTTCCAGCCATTCTTGCAGCACCTCACCTGGGTGTGCAGGGTTATACATAGGGCTCATCCTGAAGGCTCCTAGCCATGACTGGTCTGTTTTGATTCTAGTAAACCTTATACGTGAGTAGTCGATCCGACGACCTGAACTGTGAAATGCTATCAAGCTAGGAGGACCTCTGAAAGTCGTGCGTTGGACATCCCTCCGCATGATACCCTATCGTCATTCGTGCATTAGATCGGCATTGCCAAGCAAGTAGAGCTGCGAGTCAATGCTCAAGTACACCTTTTCATACGGTATACGTGAGCCACTCCCCAGAATTCCGGCCCAACCAAAATTGAAACTTGCATTAGCCGCTTGGTCTAGAAGTACGATCAACGAGGTCTGGAGCAGAGACTGTTTTCGCCAATGCACGGTTTGACGGTCGATGTTTCCGTGCATTAACGGTCGTGAAAAAAACGGGGGAATTGCATGAATCGAAGGGAGAACGGCGAAGGCAATGATGACCAGCCCTTTGAAGACGAGGATGAAGTGCTAAGTGAGCCAACGTCTGTGGATGACTTAGACGACCTAGACTCTATCAGGCCGGAAGTCGTTGAAAAGGTGTTTAAGGCACTCTCGGCCGATGCTCAACGTGGTGATAGTCAGCTCCAAAGGAGCGATGTTAATCGTGCTTACTTACGCAAGAATCTTTCGATCGCTGAATGCATGGCAGTTGAGGACAGAATTCTCGCCGCAGGTTACCAAGTTCTCGATGAAGATGAAACAGATGGTGAAGGGATAACTGGTTCAAAAACATATCACTATTTGACAGAAGTTGAGGAAAAGGATTTCGGGCGTCAAATTCAGCTTGCGTTGCGTATTCCCAAAGACACAAGTGGCCTAGATCCGACCTACGTCGATCGCATACTCGGGGATGCGGAGCGAGCTAAAGCTGCATTCGTTGTCAGCAACATCCGATTCGTTGAACAGCTTGCACGGCGTTTCGGAGAGCATCAGCATTTGTCCTTAGAAGATGTAATACAAGAAGGTGTTCTTGGCCTACTCCACGCAGCCGATCTATACAACCCGGAGCGTGGCTTCCGCTTCAAGACGTATGCCGCGTGGTGGATCGAGCAGCGGATGCGGCGCGCCATTGGCAACTGCGATCGGACCATTAGGCTTCCAATCCACGTTCAACAGAAGATGGCCCAGATAAAGAAAGCCAAAAAGAAGCTGACACTAACTTGTGGCCGCCCGCCGACTTTGGAGGAACTAGCGATCGCCGTCGGGATGGAGCAAGAGAAATTGATGAAGCTTCTCTGGCACGTGGAGACCACAGACTGTGCCGAAGGAGATGTTGTCATCCGGGAAGACTCCAGCTTACTTTCCTTCGTTGCAGATTCGGCAGAATCAGTTTTTGACACAATTGTGCATCAAGAATTGAAGGAGCGGTTTCGCCATGTCTTGGCCACACTCACGCCTCAGGAAGCACACATAGTACGGATGAGGTTCGGCATTGATGTGGATCGAGAGTACACACTTGAGAGCTTGGGCAAAGATTATAACGTGACCCGCGAGCGAATTAGACAGGTTGAAGCCAAGGCCCTTAAGAAATTATGCCATCCTATCCGCAAAGATCAATTAAGCGACTTCATAGACTTATAATATGGCGACATACATAGGATTAGGGGCAGATATGCCTATTGAGGACTCCGAACGACGGGTAGCTAATGCCCTGAAGCGTCTGCCAGATGGCTGGAGGATTCTTCACCATGTGAGCTGGCAGTCTAAGCGCGGTGGACGACAGGGGGACGGGGAAGCCGATTTTATCGTCCTCCACCCTAACAAAGGCATGCTCGTCATTGAAGTAAAGGGTGGTGGCATCGATATCGAGGCCGGTCGATGGTTTACAACTGATCGGTACGGCAAACGCCACTCAATCAAGAATCCCTATGAGCAGGCTATTATCTCAAAGCACGCTCTAGTTGGCTGGCTGCGCGAGCATGGACTGGGAGCAAGGGTACGTGTTGGCCACGCCGTGGCCTTCCCGCATATGGATAGCCTTCCATTTTCGGGGCCTGCGGCCACCGCTGAGATCAGTCTAGCCAAGCCGCAACTAGAGAATATCTGCTCTGCAATCACGAATTGTTTCGAGCACTGGGAACTTGAAGCGGGGATCTCGCAAGAGGAAGCTGACAAGCTTGTCGCATTGCTTGCGCCGACCGTTTCCATGCTCCCAAAGCTTTCAAGCCAAAGCTCTGAGGCCGAAACCGAAATCCTTATGTTTACCACAGAACAGATTGAGGCATTCTCGGGCTTACGGGCTAGCCGTGGAGGTTTAATCTTAGGTGGAGCCGGGACAGGCAAAACAGTTCTCGCAATCGCGCGGGCCCAACAGCTTGCAAGAGACGGCTTTCGCACTCTCTTGGTTTGTTACAATGAATTATTAGGTCGGGATTTGTTGGCACGCACGGAGAATCTTCCAAACCTTACCGCGTGCACATACCATTCACTATGCCTTCGAGAAGCTCACCGAGCAGCACTCGACATACCAGGACACAAACCTTCACATTGGTGGGAAAAAGAGGCCCCCAACCTGTTAATTGAAGCTTGTGCAATTAATGGGACGTTGTACGATGCAGTGATTATCGATGAGGGACAGGATTTCTCACCACTCTGGTTTAATTCACTTCGCTGTTTAGTATCCACTCACCCTGACGCGCCTTTCTTCACGTTTGCGGACCCCCTGCAAGATATGTGGAAACGGGATTGGCTCCGAGACATGGATTATTCCTTTGCCTGGGAGTTAACGCGAAACATGAGGAATACCCAGCCGATAGCAACTTGTGTTGTGGCCACCCTGAATATGGAATGCAGAGGCAGGGGAATCCCTGGGCCAAAACCAACCTGGAAGATTTCAGAGGGAGTACCGAGTGAAAAGGACGTGATATCTGCGGTTGAAGGTCTTCTTGAAGAGGGTTTCGGGCCATCTAACCTAGTCGTGCTTTGCGGATCAGCGGGCCTAATTACACGACTACACGAGCGTTCAGTTGGCCCTTATTCCTTTGGTAAGTGGGGAAGTCGCGGAATTGCTACCGAAACAATTGCCCGCTTTAAAGGTTTAGAAGCACAGGCGATCATCCTAGCACTCCCCTCGATCACCACAGCCAATGATCGAATCGAAGCCTATGTTGGTATGAGCCGTGCACGTTCAATGCTTGTTGTCATTGGACGAGACTCTGATCGCCGCCTACTTAATTGGCCTGAGCCGCTGTAGTTACATCGAAATACCCATCGCCTCCGGCGAGGGCTCTGCGTGTAAGCGCCGCATTGAACATCTGGCATGAGGGTTCGCCAAGATGCAGGCATACCGCACAGGCAGCACCGTTATCCTCACAGCCGGGGTCTAACGCACAGCGATGCTCATCGTCGACTAATCCATCAAGGAGTATATGAAGCTCCGATTCCAAAAGAGCCTGCAACCCGCCAAGCACAAAACTACCTCGAGCCGCTGCGTAGACAAAGAACGAGAATGCCGTCGGCAAAATTAGTTCAGACAAGCCATTTCGATCAATTCCGGAGTACACTGCTGCACGCTTGATAAAGGCATGCGAGAACGAATGGACAAGTTCGGTCACCCTGCGAGTCACCTCGTTTGGCCGGTCCATGGGAGACATAGCCGATAGAATGGCCTCAGCGGCCCCCCTTTTATCGGTTGCAGGTCCTACTGCCTGCCCCACCCTTACCAACCACCTATGGAGCATCATTGGGTCGAGACGTATCAAAAGTGCTTCAGTCTGTGCTAGTTCACCATAAATGCTATAGTCCCCATTCTTGTCACGATAAGTACGAAGACGGCTTTTCCCTGGCTCGGAGCCCCCCCGGGTGTAACCAAATTGAGCCGTCAGTACAGGAAAACGATCGATAAGTTCGACTCGCTCCACACCCGCGCGTGCCAGGGCTAGAGGATAGTCATCCTTATACAACTGTCTGGTCACAAATCCTTCTGACTGGGCGAGCAAATCAGACAGCGTTATACGACTCTCAAACGTGGCCAATGCTATCTGCTTTGCCTGTCTTTCAGCATCTGTCCGTAATTGTGGATCAATTGCCATTGGCGAACGGGTATTTCCTTGTCCCGCCGGAGGCATTGCAGCAATCATGGCGTCGATGGTCGCAGTATCGAATCCCCGTCCCTCAAGCAGTTTCTTAATTGATTCTGAATTGCGAGCGGGTGCAGAGTCAGTGACACGCTTCCCTGCCATTCCATCGAGAATCCATTCGAGGGCACGTTCGCCACCACCAGCCTGCTCGATAGTGTTTAGAATTTCTCGCCGAGGAGGGTTGATCATGCTGATGCCGCGAGGCTTGAAAACCGTTCCGGAGCGATGGACAGTAAAGGCCAATGTTCCACCTTGATCACAGTCGCAAGCAGCACCAAACCCCCGCTGAATGATATCGTTGCATTCTGGACAGTAGAAAATTAATTCTGCAGCCGATGCGGTGCCTGGGAAGCGGACAGCCCGCTGCCCATGTGTACGGCACTTTTTTACGTATGGGGTCTTGATGGATCCGCAGGCATCATGGTATCCAACAAAAGGAAGCTGACCTCTACGCCGGCGAGAACCACATTCACAAAGCCCCAGAGGTTCATCATGAAGCCGCTTACATATTTGGCAAAGGTATAGACGGGGAAATGGCTCACACCATATCCCCTCCTCACGGTTCAATGATCTCACCCTGACAGTACGTTGGGCATAGAGATCATCAACAAGACCACCGTCGCATTTTTCCTCCTTCCATGGATATGCTGCACGAATGATCTCTTCACGTAATGCAGCAACATCTATTGCAGACTCAGTCTTGGGGTCGTTCCAGCGTTTAACTTTCCAAATACCACCATCTGCATCTATGGTTTGTTCGGGAAGATGACCAAACAGGATTTGCGACCCACTCCTCTTTTCCTTCATCGCGTACTATCCCCTTTAATTGGCACTTGCTCTTCAACGTCCCGTAGTGAGGTCATTGCATTCCCAGTTGGGCAAAGGTCTGAAAGAAATTTTGAGTCACTTGGTGGTTCGCGCAGATTCCGAGAAAAATCGGTGAACCATTGACTTAGCTGCTTACGCATGAACTCATCCTCATCCGCAAGCCCCAAATCCTCTGCAATCGACTGTTCATCATTGGCAAGGACGCCCTGATTCGCAGATACAAAGGCATTCAGGGATCTGATCGTCGTGATAGGGGCTGCTGAGGAAGGCTCATGGATCATGGAAATCCTCGCAAGCTCAAGGCCAGAGATTGTACGCTCCAAAACACGGCGGCTTTTCCTGGTGATAGGAATTGGTTCAACGAATCGATCACCATGAGTAACGAATTCTGGAAATGCACGATAAACACTTGCATCTCGTTCACGTGTCATCTTTGGGATGACAAGTACTAGTGACGGCCAGAAGCGTCCTACGCGTGCCGTAGCCTGAATAAATTCAGCAACCCCAAGTGGAAAGGCTAACATAATCATGATGTTCAGTCGGTCAATATCCACACCATGGGACATCATGGATGATGCCGCGATAATATGAAGGCGTTTATCAAATTCAGGCTCTGGCGACTCTAAGCGATCTAAAGTCTGCCGCACTTCTTCGAAATTCGTACGACCAGTAAGGGTCGCCACATTTGGTGGGGGTACAAGCTCAGCATACTGAGTCTCTGACGAACGCACCACGGCATCGATGTCCTGCAGCGTGTTTCCATAGACAACATTGGTGCCATACAAATCCACCAGTAACGATGCATAAGATGGATCGATATTAAGTTCGCTACAAATTTTACCAGGAGTGTTAAGGAGACTACGTATTGCGTTCTGGAGCGTTACAATCAGCTTATCAACAACGAATTCGACTGTGAGTCGGCGCGGCGCCAGCGCTACATAGCGACGCATCAACTTATCTGAATCAGTGGCCCAGAATCCCTGTCCATCCACAGGCGGGGGCAATGGGAAAACGCGAGCCTTACGCCTATAAAGTACATCCACCTGCTTTTTGTACCCCGTAAGCGTCGCAGAGGAAGCCAGAATTTTTGGTTTGCTGCCAGCGATCCTTTCCTGAATTCCGTCCATAGCGCATTCGTAGTGCGCGTCTACAGCACCGAGACTATCTCGCAGGAGATGGAGTTCGTCCTGAAGCCGGAACATTGCAGGGTATAGCTCCTCTGCCATAGGGAGCCCCTCAGGAGCCCCCCCTCGACAATCCGGAACTAAACAACCATTGGGAAAATCACTTCTAGTAGCATATGTGTAGCCGTGCCCAGGCTTAGTACATTTCCCCTTTGGGCTGCCAAGCAGACCACGCATGCCTGTTTGCCTAGCGATATTCGCAGCCTTATCAAGCGTGCCAATCACAACGGTTGGCAAAAACCGCCAAATCTCATCATCAACAACATAAATTGGCAGCGGCCCTCCCTGACTCGGGCAATCACCGTTTGAACACAGATGATTCAGGCGCCAATACACGCGATCGAATGAGGTAGATACATCACGCTCACGACAGAATGGGCATCGATCAAGCAGCTTGAATGGATTTGTTCGCTCTTCGATTTTGTCGACGTCCTCATTCGCCTTATCGCTCTCTTTCTTTATGCGATTAGGAGTTGACGAGCCGCCGACCAGGAACCCCAGCGAGAACTGATCACCTTCAATTTTTGCTTCGCGGCGAATCAGTTCGGCCGCCGCCAGCGCGTTTGCAAAGCGCTGCGTCTGCTGAAGCGAAAGCATCCGAAGTGGGAAACGTGACCACGCGGTAACACCGGATATCTTTCCGCGCATACGGTCAAGGAAGGCCGCAGTGAGAATAAGCCCGAGATAAGTCTCAGTCTTTCCACCACCTGTCGCGAACCATACGATATCGACAATATCACTCTCAGATTCATGATTAACGAGGCATTCGAGGTTTGCGAGGAGAAACGCAAATTGAAAAGGGCGCCACTTTTTGTACCGACCTCTCGCCGATATCGTCATTGAACGATTCATCCGCTGGAATGCCAGCCGAAGATTCGGGTTGGTAGCAAGAAGCTCGGCACCACGCTTTATGCGTCTCAACTCGTCCTGGAATTCCTGCCGTGCAGCAGCTGCTTCTTCTCGCATGCCTGCCGACCAACTTTCATCTTTGGCACGCTGCGCCAGAGTCTCCTCAGACCAGACATCAGAGGCCCAAAGCTCAAATATGCCAACCAAATCTGTCGCACTTGCACACGGATCATGTGCAAGCCCATCAAAACTAACATCTACCTTCTTCTCAGACGATGCCGAAAAATTTGGGCGAAATCTTGTTGCGTTGGGTCCGTCACTAGTGCGGTATGCTTCACCATCGATCTCAACACCACAGTTAATACCATAGGCTGGCACTTTCCGATTGAATCTAAAGCTGTCAGGAAGGCTTTCGAGATCGAAAGGAACGCATTTTAATCCCGTTACCGACAATGAGGCTTCGAAGAATCGACCATCCGCCAGATCGACATCTTCACGGCTCGTATTCACGAACGTAACCTCGATTGCCCGGGAGCTTGCCGTTCGCCCTGTTAAGCGCACCCGTACTTCAGCTGAGAGATTATTCGCATTCCAAGTGCTAAAAGCCTCACTGAAAGCGACTTCACCAAATATTTGGTCTCCGGTACGCTCTTCTACAGTTACTGGCACTTGAACTTCAATATATGGCGTCTTGTCGTAAGCCCAACGTAACCCTTTCTCTTCTGTCGAACGACGGCGGAGCCAAAGGGAAAATCGGACGGTAACCAGGAATGCCCATGGACCACTCTCTGCAGGGCGAAGGCGCAAGCCGATAGCGCAGGGTTCAAGACGGTCCCCCCGTAAATCAGGGCGTGTTACGAAGTCCTTAGGACCTAGTCGTCCCAACCAGTAGCGGCCAGTTGGGTCAACCGGAGAAGTAGTCTCGTCATCACCACGCGCCTCAATGAGAACACGTTTTTGCAACCAGTTAACAAACCGCTCGGCTGCTTGATACTTGCTCTCATCCGTCTGCATCGGACCAATGAATTCCATTTCCATTCTTCCTGCCGCTAGTGTTCCATCATTGGGATCACCGCTCTTCAAGCCATCGCAGAGGAAGGCGCAGCGGTCGCAAAATTACCCAAATATCATTTTATAGCACAAATTTACAATCCCTCAACATCAGCAAGGCAAAACTTCCCCGGCTACCGTTTATGGAAACAAGAGCGCCCACTCTCGCGCAGCTCAACCCACCACTTGTTTTTTTGTGCTCTCGGCACCATATCGACGTGACCTGACAACTCCATGTTGGCCAACGATCCAATCAGAAGACCAGCCAAGATCAAGGGTGCGTTCCGTGCCAGCTTTGCTAAACCAGGAAGGCCACCCGCAGCCTGACCATACTCGGCCATAATCGCATCGCTAACCAACACCTGCGCAAGGAGTTCGTCTCCACCCAACAGCTTAACCATATCCGTACCGGACTCATCGAGTCTATCTAGCAGCATGAATGGGGTCGTACATCCGACCCCCTTATGGCTCCATATGCGCTGCATATGAGCAACGTCTGCATTGCGGATGAAATTCAATAGCGATGCAAGCTTTTCCTCGACCTTGGACCTAAGCGTTTTCGGCAATTTACCAATGAGGAATGTGTGTAGCGTATTGTCGAGTCGCAAAGACTGAATAGACTTCGAAGTGCCAAAATAGAAATCAACTTTCCACACCGGCTGGCTGCCCTCGAACGTGTTGATCATTTCGAAGCGAACACCGCTCTTTAGTCGAAGACTAGGGATCGCAAATCGGAATTTCCGCTTCTCAGGATACTTGACCCCTGACCTATCTGGCTTTGCATCTACGGGCAGGGGGATTGGGCATTCCAAGCCAGTAGCAGCATCTGACAGCTTCGTAAGCTTATCAGCACTTACATTCTTGAGTGCCTGCGCAAGATAAAAAGTGAAGACAGGCGGAATAGCATTGCCCACCATCTGTTGGCGCTGTCCATAAGTCTCCCCATAAAATTGAAATGTGACAGGAAACCCCTGTAGACATGCACGCTCCCTGATGGTCAACCGGCGATATGCACCAGCTCTGTTGGGATCCTCAATGACAATGCTCTCCCGGGAAACACGTGTGCATGTGGCGGTGATCGTGCGTACCGGTCGGTCTAGCCGATCTGGAAAAGACATGCAGTTGTACACTGGGTGAGTCACCTTTGCTGCCTTGTTTATGCGCACTTCCTCAGCACTCAACACCTCTTCTGCAACATGGTCACGGAGATGCTGCCTGTTGAGCTGCAGACCATAAACAGGATCGACGATCGAATCGGAAGCCAGTGCCCTGATGACTTGCCCAAACGTCTTTTTCGGTACTTCTGGCACATATGATGACAACAGATTGAAATCGAAATTGCCCGCAATGCAGCGCAAGCGCTTCTGAGGAACGCCGAAATCCGCCATATTGATTGTGTGCGGAACAATATTTAGATGCTTGAAGCGGTGAAGACGTCCCTTAGGTAGGAGCTCAGTTTCGATAATCTTGGCAACACGGGGCACGTTCTCCATTGCCCACATCTTAGGCTTCACATGATCAACGATTTCGAGGAACTTGATGATATCCTGAAGACCATCCTCAATGTCGCCATTGCCACCACGATTGGAAAAAGAGAATTGAGTGCAAGGAGGACTACCGACGACAATGTCAATATTCTTAGGCAGCTCATTGAGGTCGAGACGCCGGATATCGACAGTCTGGGCCTGATGCCGGTTATTCTTGAAATTTGTCTCGTTAGCGACACCCCTGCGCTCATATGATGCAACTATCTCGATGCCGGCTAGTCTCAATCCAAGCGCCCATCCACCGACACCCGAATATAAGTCTATTGCTCGCAAATTTTTCGTCTTCTTGTTCATACGAGCCCCTCTTGGCATCTCATTCGTCTTTTCATGATGCGATTTAACCTGAATCCAGTTGCACGATCAAGATCCGCAGCAACCGACTCCCCAAGTAGGCATCACACGACAGCACATCACCGCCCCACGTGAGAGTGAGGTTAGGCTGATCTACCCACTGATCTGCTCCCCAAACAACCCAACCGTTTCAGCAAACCTCGCGACAGCATGACGCGTACCGCCAGATGAAGGGTGCTTTCAACGGAAAAATCCTGTTCAAAGCACCCATTTCAGGATTCGGGACACCTTGACCAACAGATTTTTTCAACAACTACGCAGAAAAGTTGGTTTTTTTCAGGAACTCTGCACCTGATCAGTCTTGCTACGCTGACAAGAAAGTGCAAAAAGCCTTATCTGGCAAGGAAGGCTTTTTTCACTAACTTTGCTTCCCTACAGGTGTAGGCATTCCTGCCTTATGCAAAATCTAGAAAACGGAGGCGATTCAGAAAGCACTTCCGGACTACCACCAAGCCCGCCGGAACAGGCTCAGCTGATTCACCCTGAACAAGCGAGCAGGCCGTTGGCTCCCGCCCAAGAAATCCTCCGTAGCCACCAGTATGTTTGCGTCATCGGCAGCTTCACCGGCCTGCACCTCGCCAACCCTGATCCCCAGCCGGGAACGGAAGGTGCCGCGTGATACGGTTTCGCCGAAAATCTGCTCATATACACGCTGCAGTTGAGTCAGCGTAAATGTCTCTGGCAGCAGCCAGCACGGTAGCGTGGAGTAGCTGGCCTTGTTGCGCACCCTCTGCACTGCCTCAGCCACCTGCTGCGCGTGGTCGAATGCCAAATCGGGGAGCTGGTCCACCTCATAGAAGTGGAACACTCCCTCTCCTGCCGATTGCAGCTCCTCTACCGGCATCAGCGCCACATAGGAAATGGCGACGGACCAGCCGCGAGGATCGCGGTCCCGCCCCGCAAAGGTGCGCAGCTGTTCCAGATAACGGGGACTGAGCCCCGTTTTCTGCCGCAGCGTGCGAATAGCCGCCTCTTCAAGAGTGAGGTCCTCATCCACATGGATATACCCTCCCGGCAGCGCCAGACGATCCTGAAATGGCGCACTGTTCCGACGGTGCAAGGCGACCTGCAGTTTGTTGTCGAACAGGGTAAGCAGCACGATATCCACGCTGACATCGGGTTTCTGATATGGAGCCATAGCGGCATATGTCCCTGCTTGTTGCGGCAGTGCCAAAATTCTTTCACACATAGTTGCTATTTTCAACTAAGAAGAAGTACACTGCAACCTAGTTAGTCGATAAAAACAACTAAGTGGAGCGTGAAGTGAAAATATTCAAGATTGCAAACGGCAGTCACAGGCTGCCGGTATCGCTGCAAAGCCTGGTCTTTCCCGGAGGCGAAGTACACGTCACGGTCGAAACCGATGTCCCCGGCGAAGCCTTGCTGATTGATGCCCACCTCCCGGATTCGGCAGCCATCATGACCCTGCTGCTAGTAACCGACGCGTTGCACCACGCTTATCCCGGCACGCCGATCACCCTGCGTCTGCCCTATGTGCCCTATGCGCGCCAGGACCGGGTGGCCAATCCGGGCGAAGCGCTCAGCGCCAAAGTGTTTTGTCAGCTGATCAATAGCCAGCAATACCAGCGCGTAGTGATTCAAGACCCGCACAGCGATGTGGTGTCGGCGCTGCTGGACCGCGTCGAAATCGAAGATCCTCTGCCCGCGCTGCGTGAGGTCATCCAGCAAATCGGCCCTGTCGCCCTGGTGGCGCCCGATGCCGGCGCGCGCAAGCGTGTGCTGAAGCTGGCCAAATCATTGGCGCTGGACGTGGTCTTCGCCGACAAAATCCGCGATACCCGCACCGGCGCCATCACCGGCACCCAAATCGCCTCCCCGCTGCCTGATCTCCCCCTACTGGTGGTGGACGATATCTGCGATGGAGGCCGCACCTTCACCGAGTTGGCCGCGGCCCTGGCCACGCAACAGCAAACGCAGAACCAAGACCATCCGCTTTATCTCTTTGTGACGCACGGCATTTTCAGCAAGGGCCTGGAGCCTCTGCTGTCCTGCTACCACGGCATCTTCACGCGCAACAACTGGACCCAAGACAACCGCTGCCAGCTGGTTTGAAACCTGATATTGGAAACTGAGATGAACACAAACACCCCTATCGCTGAAAAAAACGCCCTGGTTCCATTCAATCTTGCCGACTTCTACAAAACCGGCCACCCCGCCATGTACCCGCAAGAAACCACCAAGCTAGTGGCCAATTTCACGCCGCGCTCCGCCAAGTACGCGCCGGTGCTGCCGGAACTGTTCGACAACAAAGTGGTGTGGTTCGGCCTGCAGGGTTTTATCAAGGAATACCTGCAAGAGCTGTTTCAGAAGGAGTTTTTCGCCAAACCCAAAACTGCCGCCGTACGAAAGTTTCAGCGCCGCATGGATACGGCCCTAGGCCCTGAGGCGGTGCCCGTCAACCGGCTGGAAGCCTTGCATGACTTAGGCTATCTGCCGCTGGAAATCCGCTCTTTGCCGGAGGGTGTTCGCGTAGACATCAAGGTGCCCCCTATTGTCTTCATCAACACTCACCCCAGCTTTCCCTGGGTAGCCACGTATTTCGAAACCTTGTTCAGCTGCGAATCGTGGAAGCCCTCCACTGTCGCCACCATCGCTTTCGAATTCCGCAAACTGTTGAGCTATTTCGCCAAACTGACCGGCGCGCCGCAAGAATTTGTCGACTGGCAAGGACACGACTTTTCCATGCGCGGCATGAGCGGCGTGCACGACGCCATGCGCAGCGGCGCCGGCCACTTGCTGTCCTTCACCGGAACAGACACCATTCCGGCCATCGACTATCTGGAAGACTTCTACGGCGCCAATGCCGATCAAGAGCTGGTTGGCGGCTCCATCCCGGCATCGGAGCACAGCGTGATGGCGCTGCGCATCCTGCTGACCCAGCAGCGGCTGGCTCGCGATCCGGCACATGCCCACCTGGACGCCAAATCCTTGCGCCGCCTGGCGGAACGCGAGGTGATTCGCGAGTTCGTGACCCAGGACTATCCTGTCGGCATGGTCTCCTTAGTCAGCGACACCTTCGATTTCTGGAATGTCATCACCGTCATCGCCAAGGAACTGAAATCCGACATTTTGGCTCGACAAGCCAACGCGCTGGGCATGTGCAAAGTGGTGTTCCGACCCGACTCCGGCGACCCGGTACGCATCCTGACCGGTTATGCCGACGATGAGGTTCGAGCAGATGCCGAAGCTGGCGGGTATGAGGTGATCGCCACTGGACAACGCATTACCGATGCGGAACGCAAGGGCGCAGTGGAATGCCTGTGGGACATTTACGGCGGCACGGTCACCGAACGCGGCTACAAGGTGCTGGATTCGCATGTCGGACTGATCTATGGCGACTCCATTACCCTGCAGCGCGGCCGCGACATCATGCTGCGCCTGGCGGACAAAGGCTTCGCCTCTTGCAATGTCGTCTTCGGCATCGGCTCTTTCACCTACAACATGCTGTCCCGCGATACTTTTGGCTACGCGATGAAGGCCATCTATGCCGAAGTAGACGGCGAGTGCGTGGACATTTACAAAGACCCGGCTACAGACGATGGCACCAAGAAGTCGGCCAAGGGCCTGCTGCGGGTAGAGCAAGAAGGAAACCAGTATGTCCTCTACGAACAGCAAACCTTGGAGCAATTTGATAGTGGCGCGCTGCAAACGGTATTCCGCGATGGCGAGTTGCTGATCACACAGTCGCTGGCGGACATCCGAGCTAGACTCCAAGCTTCGTGGACTTGCCCCGAACCGGGTGCCATCGCTTGGGGCTAACAACACATGGATTCGCTCGTGGCGAATATATTACGTATTTTCCAGGATCTTCGCGGAAAAGTAGGATTTTTCCACTAAATCTGCACACGAACCTCTGCCACAAGTGTTCATGCAAGTGAAAAAAGCCTTACCAGACAAGGAAGGCTTTTTTCACTAACTTTGCTTCCCTACAGTTTTCAGAGTTAGTAAAAACTCTGTGCGCATAATTGAAAAAACACCGACTCGGGGGCGTAGCCATTGATGGTTACGCCCTTGCCTATCCCTATCTCAACGCCCCCTCTCAGCCCCTTCCAATCACCATTAATTTTGAAATTGAATCGCCTTCTGCCTGTCTAGATATGAGTCAACCGAAATAAACCTAGCGAATTTTCGTCAGCTAGCGGACTACACCAAACAGGCATGGAGCCAACCTTCCCCAGCCAACAAGAAGCCCACCAAAGCAATCCTGCAACACTTATTGCATCCTGCCGACAACAAATCCATGTCGTCTGAATTTAAATGGTGGCATGATAGCGCCCTTATAAAGAAATCACGACATTCGATGCTTGGCGCGAAGACGCATTCGGATGCCGCTCGTGGACGAATAAGGGACGTATGGTTTCTATCCATGTAGATGGCGAAGACAAGACCGCTCAAATCAGCGACTGGACAATTGCCTGGAGTAAAAAAGACGAAGCTCTGAAGTTGACCTGCCATTTTCCATCCAAGAAAACCTACACGCGCCCGCTCAGCGATTGCCGCATAGTGCCTACCCGGGAGCTGGGCGAGATGCTGCTGAAGAAGCGCAACAGTAGCGTCGTCAAGCCTATAGAAAAAGCGATGGTCTACGGCGAGCGCTATGCCCTTGTCTACTATCCGGGCACAGCCAAGCCCTATCTGCACAAGTTGGACAGCATCAGCTTCGTCGCACAGACCGCGCTGAAGGAAAGCTCGGTCTTTCGCTACTTTGCAAACGTTGCGCATGCCCGGCGGGACCGCGCCAGCTCATCGGACCAACAAACCATCGCAGCCAATGTCATTCGCCAACTGGAAAAACTCCCTTCCTGCGCCGATACCGCTTTGCACGCCTATTGCACGGGTCAGAACGGAAGGCAAGCGCCGGGAGAAGCACTGATCTATCCGTTTGGTGTCAATGAAAGCCAGCTGGCGGCTGTTGAGCAGGCCTTCAGCGCGCAAATCAGTGTGATTGAGGGTCCACCGGGCACCGGCAAGACACAAACCATCCTCAACATTCTGGCCAATATCCTGCTGCGTGGGAAAACAGTTGCAGTGCTGTCCAACAACAATGCGGCGGTGGAAAACGTCTACGACAAGCTGGAAAGGTTTAGCCTTGACCACCTGGTCGCCAAGCTCGGCAGCCAGGAGAATCGGGACAACTTCTTCGCCAACCAGCCTCCCTGGCCATCAGCTGAACCCGAAGCTGCACCGGAAATGGCCGAGATCCAGGAGATGCTGGCGCGGTTGAAACAGCACCTGCACGATCACAACCGAGCGGCCCAGCTACAGGCGGAAATCGACGAGCTGAACATCGAGCGGCGCTATCTGCAACACTGGCAGAAAGACAGCGGAGTATACGTATCCGTTCCCCTGGACAAATACGGCTTGTCCCCGCGCAAAACGGCGGACCTGATGGCTTATCTATCCCATCTTGGCGAACAGCGCGTCCGGCTCAGAGACCGCTTTGAATTGCTATTCAACTTCAAGATTTTCCGTACCAAGCCTTTCGCCCAGCTCGATGATCGCCTGTCCTTCTTCCATGCCCTGCAGATGCATTACTACGACAAGGCGCTAAAAGACAAGGAAGCGGCTCTGCAGACTTGTCGCGAATCGCTGGCGCGCGGGAATTTCACTGCCCTGTTGCAAGAATTGACGATAAGTTCAATGCACTATCTGAAGCAACATCTGCATACTCAAGATCGAGGATCAGATACCTTCGACGCAAAAACATACCGCAATCATTTCGATGACTTCGTGAAGCGCTTTCCAATTGTCGGCAGCAGCACGCACTCCATCGTCAACTCAATCGCGCCAGGAACGATCCTCGATTACGTGATCATCGACGAGGCCTCTCAGCAGGACATCGTGCCTGGCATTCTGGCGCTGGGTTGTGCAAAGAACCTGATCATCGTCGGCGACAGTCGACAGCTGGCGCACATTCCCGTGAAGCTGGACCTGCCGGCCCCCGCCGACGCCTATGATTGCGAGCGATACAGCCTGCTGGACTCCTGCATCGCCGTGTTCAAGGATGCCGTACCCAGGACTTTGCTAAAAGAGCACTACCGCTGCCATCCCAGGATCATCCAGTTCTGCAACTGGCAATTCTATGGCAATGAGTTGATCCCAATGACCCAGGACAAGGGCGAGGCACCCCTGCGGCTGGTGCTGACCGCCAAGGGCAACCACACCCGGGAAAACACCAATCAGCGAGAACTGGACTCCTTGCTCAAGGTGTTGGACGGCAAAGGCGAGTCCATCGAATGGGACCAGGACGGCCGCGGTTTCATTTCCCCCTTCAGAGCACAGGTCAAGCTCTCCAGTACCTGCCTGCCCGGGGATTTCGTCAAAGATACCGTTCACAAATTCCAGGGTAGGGAGTGTGACGAAATCGTCTTCTCCACCGTGCTGGACAAGAAGCGCCACAATCAGGAACGACTGGATTTTGTCGATGATCCGCGCATGGTCAATGTGGCGGTGTCGCGGGCCAAGAGCCGATTCACCCTGGTGACCGGCGATGAGGTTTTTACCGCAAACAACGGCCATATCGCGGCCTTGATTCGCTATGTGGAGTATTACGCGGAGGACGGACAAATTGCGCGGGCCCCGGTGGTATCAGCGTTTGATCTGCTGTACCGGGAATTTGACCAGTCACTGGCACGACTCCAGACCAGGCTACGCCCCGAAGACTCGCGCTTCCAATCCGAGCAAATCGTGGCGCAACTGTTGCGTGAAGCTCTGTCCAAGGAGCCATACCGGACATTGACATGCCACGCCCAGATCCGGCTGAACCAGGTCGCCTCTTCACTCAATCCGGCTTTAACGGAGCGCGAGCTGGCGTTCATGCGCAACCGCGCCAGCTGTGATTTCGTAGTGTATTTCAAAGTGGGCAAAACCCCGCTGGGGGTGATTGAAGTGGATGGCGGCTCTCACGACCGGCCTGAGCAGGCAATGCGCGATGCCTTGAAGAACAGCATCCTGACGAAGAGCAATATTCCCATCCTGCGCCTGCGCACCGTAGAAAGCCACATCGAAGAAAAGATTGATAGCTTTCTCGCTCAATGGGCGAGTGCTACAACAAATGACTGAAGTAACAAACGGGCAGCCACGATAACGTGACGGCCCATTCCGATCCATCTGGAAACAGTCGATTGGACACAACCGGTCGATGGCACCCATCGGCCAGAACCTGGCCTCCTACAACCTCCACTGCCCGCAGCGGGAAATCGGCCCCTCTAGTTTGTTGTTAAGATTTTATTGGATGTTGAATGTTCACTTGCCCATGCTGTGGCTACGAGGTTTTCGCAGGGCCACCTGGTTCCTACGATATTTGTCCCATCTGTTTTTGGGAGAATGATGTCTTTCAGCTTTACTATCCAAGCCAATCAGGCGGCCCAAATAAATGCTCTCTAATTGAATCGCAAGTAAACTTCATTCAGTTCGGTGCCTGTGACCACAGTATGAAAAAAAATGTACGCATAGCGACGAAAGCAGACAGCAGAGACCTATTGTGGTTTCCACTTTGGGTTAGGAGAGTTGAGCTACCAAACCATGAGTCAGATATGTCACACCCACAGCATGAAAAGTCAGTTGCTAAGCTTTGCTATTGGCTGCGCGCCTAACATTTTATTCGAACTGGATGGACTAACGCTCGCCGGCTTATCCAAAAATTTTTGCAGTCACGATGCTCCGCAGTCCTTGCTCAGCATGGCCGCGCAAATGCAAAGAGCCTTGAGTGGCAAGGCTCTTTTTTCACTGATTTTGCCGCCCTACAGTGGCGTCGGCACTAGGGTAAACACCACCCCCGCCAAACGCTGACCGGGCTTGGCGGATGCGGGGAATATCAAGCCGCGCCGCCGGCCTCCGGCTCAGTCAATCAGCCCGCAATTTCACCACCACTTTCAAACCCAACCGTTCAGCCTCTTCGCTCCAGTTGAGGGCGATGCTGCCGCCCAGCCTGCCAGCCACCTCGCGCGCGATAGCCAAGCCCAGCCCGGACCCCTGCTGCTCAGTCCCCAGCATTCGGTAAAACGGATCGAATACCCGTTCGCGCTCGGGCTCCGGAATGCCGGGGCCATTGTCGGCCACCACCAAAAAAACGCCATCGGGCAGGACGCCGGCGGATAAATCCACCTTGCCGCCAGATGGCGTATAGCGGATGGCGTTGTCCACCAAGTTTTTCACCACCGTGGCCAGGTCCAGTTCGGAAGCCTTCACCGCGACATCCGTCCCATCCTCCACCCCGATATCAATGCCCTTGGCTTCCGCCAAGGGCATCAAGTCCTCCAACACGCTGCGAAACACCGCCTGGATGGACACCGGCGCAGCCATGCCGGCTTGCGGAGCGGCCGTAGTCTGCACCCGCGCCATTGTCAGCAGCTGGTTCAACAAGCGGCGGCTGCGCTCAATGCCGCAACGCAAAGTCGCCATGCGTTCCCGGGCATTGTCCGGCAGATCTATCGCGGCCAAGCGCTCCGCCTGCAAGGACAAGGCGGTCATCGGCGAACGCAGCTCGTGCGCGGCATCGGCCAGAAAGCGCCGCTGACTGTCCACGCTCTGCGACACTCGGTCCAGCAGGCGATTGATCGCCACCGCGAAGGGACGGATTTCCAATGGCAAACGCTCCTCCTCGACGGAGTGCAACTCCGTTACCTGGCGCAGATCGATTTCCCGAGATAATTCCGTTATGGGCCGCAACATGTTTTTGATCAGGCGCGCGACCAGCCAGATCATGAAGGGCAGCAACAAAAAAGGCGGCAAGGCGGTACGCATCGCCACGTCCGCCGCGATGTCGTCTCGAATATGCCGCTCCTGCGCCACCGCCACGCGAACCCCGTTGAATAGCGTTTTCACCAGCACGCGATAAGGCTCGCCGTTCAATTGCAAGGTCTGCAATCCATTCGGCAGATCGGCTGGGAGCGGCAGCCGGCCCGGCACGGCTTGATGCGCGGCTAAAAATTGAATCAGCACCCTAGACTCGTTTTCCAACACCACCGGGTGCATGGCCGTGGTCTCGATAGGCGGCACCCGCTCTTGGTCCAGCAGCCATGCCGCCTGATTCAGCATGCCGTCCTGCATGTCGTTGGCTTCTTTGAAAGCCGACCAATAAGACACGCCGCCCACCGCCAGCGTCAACAGCAGGATCATTGCGATCAGTGAAACCAGCAGCCGCAGCTGCAGCGAATCTCTCAGGCGCTTTTGGACACCATCCATCCCATTCCCCTGACATTCTTGATCACGGCGCTGCCCAGCTTGCGGCGCAGGGAATGAATCAGAAACTCCACCGCATTGCTTTCCACCTCTTCGCCCCAGCCATAGATGCGCTCTTCCAATTCTCCGCGCGACAGAATGGCGCCAGGCCGCGCCAACAACGCCTGCAACAGCGAAAATTCTCGATTGGACAGCAAAACGGGATCGGCGCCGGCGGCGCTTGCCTCGCGAGTGGCCGGGTCCAGCGTTACCACGCCGTTCCCCAGACAGGCGGCCGCGTGGCCGCTTTTTCTTCTGGCCACCGCGCGCATCCGCGCCAGCAGCTCAGCCATGTCGAAGGGCTTGAGCAAGTAATCGTCCGCGCCGCCATCCAAGCCTTTCAGTCTGTCGTCCAGGCTGTCGCGGGCACTGACGATCAGCACGGGGACCGGATTGCCGCCTCGGCGCACGGCAGCCAGCACATCCATGCCATCTCGGCCAGGCAGACCCAGATCCAGCAATAACAAGTCATAAACATGATTTTCCAAAGCCAACAGCGCGCGCTTGCCGTCCCGCACCCAGTCCGCCGCGTAGCTGGCGTCCCGCAATGCCGACACGACAGCCTCGCCCACCATGGGATCGTCTTCTATCAACAAAACCCTCATGCGTCCCCTTTCGACAGTTGCGCGGCGCCCCAGCTTGCACATTGATTTCACAGCAGGCCGCTGGATTCTTTCAGCATATAGCGTCATTGCGCCATCGCATAAACGGGATCCGGGATTCAGCGCTTGCGCGTTCTGCCACGCTCAGTCTCCCGGCGCGGCACATGCCCTTTTCTCCACCGCTGCGCAATCCACGCCGCGCAGCCGGAACAGGCAACCGCCAGCGACAACAGAAACAAGGGTAAAAAAATAAGATGCGCCCCATGGCCGCGCCAAGCGCATCGCGCGAACAGAAGCAAAAACGGAGGATGCGCTTCAAACAGCGCCAGTGCGTGCGACAAGAACATGTCGATCATTCGCAAGCAGCGCAGGCGGGGCGGCGGACGATGACGACACCTCCGCGCCCGCCGAGCCGGCGATCAGCTTTGTCCGCTCGCCGCCTCTTGCGCGGCTTGGGCGGCGGACTCGGCGGCTTCTTCCTGTTGTTTGGCGCGGCCCGCGCTGCTGATGCGGACCTGATCCTGCGCCGGCGCGCCATTGGCAGCGGCAGGCTGATAGGCCGCGGCTGCGTTTGCGCCGCGGAACGTCACGGGAGACAAAGCTTGCGGCCCCGTTGCCGCGATGGGAGCGATAGACATGGTTTTCTCCATTTAAACTGCATCGTTCTGCCGGACCAGCCGGCCCAAGCCGTTGGGGCTGTTTTCAGATTAGCCACGCAGACTTAGCGGCGGCTTAGTTGGCCAAAGATTATTTAACACTCCCGGAATGGGAGGAAAAATAGCTGGACAGCTGACGCTCCATCGCCAATGCCGCGCAATAAACAGGCGGCAAATACCGCCAGGCCAATCGATACGCAACCCAGGCGCTGAACCAGGCCACCGCCGCCGCGCCCAGCATATCGAGCGGAAAGTGCACGCCCAGATAGATTCTGGCCCAAGCCATAGGCAAGCCGGCCGCCAGCAAACCGTATCCGCAGTTTCGCATCGCCCTCCCCAACCAGAAGCTGGCGGCGACGGACCACCACAAGGTCAGATGGTCGCTCGGGAACGAGGCATCGGCGGCATGATTGAGAAAGCAATGTCCCAGCCCCAGCATGAAAGGCCGAGGCTGCGGCCACAGCCAGGCGATCAGCTGATTAAGCCCCAGCGCCGACAAGGCCGCCGCCAGGGCCTCCAAAGCCGCCTTGCGCTGCCGGGCCCCTCCCCAGAGCCAACAGCCGGCCAACAGCAGCGGCATCAGCGCAATCAAGTATTCGCCTAAAAATTTGGCCAGCGCCAACAAGCAACCAGATGGCAAAGCCGGCGCGTTGAGCCATTCAAAAAGCGTGTAATTGACATCATCCATGACAACGCGTTCCGCTTCAGCGTTTCACGCCGCGCATGGGCAGCATCCGCGCCTGCCCCAAGCCGGGATGGCTGATGCGATGCCACAGCGCCGCCGCGACATGCAGCCCGATCAACAAAGCAAACAAGGCGGCCAAGCTTTCGTGCATGCCGCCGAACCAGTGCGACAGAGTGCGGTTTGTCGCCGCCAGCGCCGGCAAATCCAAGCCGGGGAACAACGTCACGGCGTGACCCGCAGCATTGGTTTTCAGCCACCCCAAGAGCGGCACTCCCAGCATGCACAGATACAGCAAGCCATGCGCCCACTTTTCCGCCAGATACGGCCAGGAGCCGGGCGGATTGAGCGAGGCCGGCAAGCGCTTGCGCAAGCGCATCTTGTTCGCGGCCCGCGCCAACGCCAGCAATAAAATCCAGGCCCCGATCAATTTATGCGCGGCCAGCAGCGACTCTTCGTCATCGAGCAAGTAACCGAGCGCGAAATTTAAAAACACCAGCAAGGCCAATAACCAGTGCAACAAGCTGACGGAAAGCGGATAGCGAGCATTGTCCGACATGATGTCCCCCCGTTTCAGTTGAGCAAATGGTGATAGCGCTTCTTGGTCTGATTGGCGGCTTGCAGCGATTGCTTCGCCGCCGCAAGGTTGCCCGCTCGGGCGAACTGTTCCGCCTTGTTCAAATCGACGCTCAAAGTGCGCATGCCCTCCCGATAATCGGTTGGATTATCGGGATAAGGCAGTTTCGCGGCGCGGTCCACATCCAGGCGCAAGCGCTGCAGACAATTGGAAAACTCGTTGACGTCGGCGCTGCCCATCGCGCCGTTCATCGCGGTTTTCATATCCTTCATCAAGCTTTTCAGCTCGCCAGCCTGCGCCGGCACAGTCAGCGCCAACATCAGAACCGCCGCGCCTGCCGCCTGAGCCCACCGCCCTGGCATATCCAGTGAAAACATATCGCTCCCCTCCTGACGACGATCGCAAAGACATCGGCCGCGCCTGCGCGGCAGCGGCCAAACTCTGCTCCGAAGCATAACCAGAGCGGCTTAGAAGAAACTTAGCGTCATAAACACAATGCGCCACGGCGCGGACAAGGGGCTTTGGCAGCCGCGCTCAAGGGGAAAGCAGCCATCTTGCATCTATCCCAAAAGACAACTCAGACGACCTACCGCCAGCAGGCGAAAGCGGCCGCGGCTCCGCCCTCCCACGCGCGATCATGCGCGGGACAAGGAAGCGGCCCGGCGCTAACCAGGCTATGCTTTCCACTGACACGGCTGAAATCCGGTACTTTGGCATTGCGCCCCATGATGTTTCTCGCCAGGAATGCTAACAAAAGCGGCAAAAGCCCCAGGAGCTTTTTCGCTGACGCCGCTTCTCTACGCGCCCTCGTTTTGGGCCTGGCCGGCGGCCTGCTTGCGGCGACCTCCGCCGCTCTCGCCTCGCCGCCGCTGAAAAACTGGTTCGACGACCCCTTCTTCCAGGCGCGCGGCCGGATAGCCGCTTGCCCGCTGCCGCAGGGCCCGTTCGCCACCGAGGCGGAAATGAAACAGCAAGCGCATTCGCGCATCGAGCGCGGCACCAGCTGCTGGCTGGCCAAACAATGCGCCAAGCCCAACGCCTACATGTACGACGCCGACATCGCCGCCGATTTGCGGCGCCGTTTTTCTCAAAGCCGCCGTTTCGCCGACGCCAGCCTATGGCTCACCGTGCAGCGCCGCTTCGTCTACGTGGAAGGCTGCGCCCGCGCGCGCCGCGCGGTGGCCGGGATAGAGTCTTTCATCAAGCGCACCCCCAATGTGCAGCTGGTGATCGCCAACATCCGCGTCGGCGCGGAAAAGCCAGGCTACGCGGTGATGCCCGCGCCTTAGGCGCAAGCTTAAAACAGGCCAGGCTAACGCCCGCCAGTCACGGCCCTGCCGCCCGGCGCATGGCCCAATGCCCTCATCCGCGCCGATCCGCCGCTACCGGCAGCCGGCCCGACATTTTCACCTCGCGCAGCGACAAGCTGGAGCGGATCGACGATACCCCGGGCAGCTCGCGCAGCACGTCGCGCACGAAAACGCCGAACGCTTCCAGATCCTCGGCGACCACCTGCAGCAGGTAATCGCACTCGCCGGTCAGGTTGTGGCAGGACAACACCTCCGGAATCGCCTGCAGTTGCGCCTCGAAACGCAGCGGCGCATCGCCGGTATGGCTGCCGAAACCGACCTGCACGAAGGCGAGCACCCCGTAGCCCAGCTTCTTGCGGTTCAGCACCGCCTGATAGCCCTCGATATAGCCGTCGGCCTCCAGCCGCTTCAGCCGGCGCCAGCACGGCGTTTCGCTCAACG
Organism: Chromobacterium subtsugae; assembly: GCF_001676875.1. Lineage (GTDB taxonomy): Bacteria > Pseudomonadota > Gammaproteobacteria > Burkholderiales > Chromobacteriaceae > Chromobacterium > Chromobacterium subtsugae. Next base: position 155,489 of record NZ_JYKA01000001.1, read on the forward strand.
CCACTTGCTCGGCCAGCTTCGCATTGGACAGCCTGCCGTCCCGCTGCAGCAGCGCCATCATGGCGCGATCCACATCATCAAGCTCTGATTTTGGAAGATTCATTTACATAAAACCAAAATTTAGAAAGAGTCTTTCTAAATTTAGCGTGACAGCGCAAGGGAAAGCAAAGCAATTTCAGCATGCCGCGGGCAAACTAAGCCTATCGCCATTGATGCCGGAACCCGCCATGCTGCCACTCTCCCTGCTGTCGCTATACCTAGCCGCCCTGGTCGCCGTCTATGTCTTGCCGGGGCCGGACATGGCGCTGGTGATGGCCACCTCCGCCAGCCGCGGCGCCGGCGCCGGCCTCATGACCGCGTTGGGCATCGCCGCATCGCGCTTCCTGCACGTGATGATGTCGGGCCTGGGCCTCGCCGCGCTGATGGCCACCCACCCGCTGCTGTTCAACGCCGTGCGCTGGATAGGCGCGGGCTACTTGCTGTGGCTGGCGTGGAAAGTCGTGAGCGCCAAGCCTGCGGCTGAAAACGCGCCTCAAGTGGCGGAATCGGGCCGCGCCGCGATCGCGCGCGGTTTTCTGACCAATCTGCTCAATCCCAAGGCCTTGATGTTCTGCGCCTTGTTCCTGCCGCAATTCGTGTCGCCGGCGTATGGCGCGGCGCTGCCGCAGTTCGCATTGCTCGCGGCCATCCTGGTCGCGGTCGGGCTGTGCTTCGATACCGCCTACGCCTTCGCCGCCAGCGGCATCGCACGCCGCCTGAAAACCAGCCGCTCGACGGCGAAGCTGCAAAAAGGCCTGCTGGGCGGCATGTTCGTGGCGATGGCCGGGCGGCTGATCTTCGGCTGAGCCCCTCTCCAGGCCGGCGCGCCGCCGCGCCGGCTATTCCCAAAATCCTGCTCTCATCCGACAATCCAGGGGCTCGGCCTACAAACCGGGCCCGCCGCCACGGCGTGCCCATGCCTGACGGATGCCCCATGCCACTGCCTCTGAATCTGAACCTGCTGCGTTCGCTGGAAGCGCTGCTGGAAACCCGCAACCTCACCCGCTCCGCAGACAAGCTGGGGCTGACCCAATCGGCGATGAGCCGCCACCTGGTGCAGTTGCGGGCGCAGTTCCACGACCCGCTGCTGCTGCGCGAGGGACAGCGCTTCGTGCTGACCGAGCGGGCGGAAGAGCTGCGGCTGGGACTGAAAACGGTGCTGGAGCAGGTGGAGCGGCTATACCAGCCGCCGCAGTTCGATCCGGCCGTCTGCGAGCGGGAGTTCTCCTTCGCCGGCTCCGACTACCTGGCCGAATACATGCTGCCGGACATCCTGGACCAGGTGCTGCCGCAGGCGCCGAACATGCGCCTGAAATTCCTGCCCTGGCAGGCCGGGCGTTTCGACATGCTGGTGGATGGCAGCGCGGACCTGGTTTCCACCATCGCCGACGAAATCCCGGACAACATCTACGGCAAGTCGCTGGGCCAGGATCAGCCGCTGTGCGTGATGGCGAATGACCACCCCTTGCGCGGCAAGTCCGCGCTGAAACAGGACGACTACCTGGCCTGGCCGCACGCGCGCGTCAGTTCGGCCAGCGACAAGGACGGCTTCGTCGACGTGCAGCTGGCGCAAAACGGTCTGGCCCGCCAGGTGCGCATCGCCACCCCCTATTTCGTGTCGGCGCTGAGCATCGTCTCCCGCAGCCAGATGCTGCTGACGCTGCCCGAGCACTTGGCCGTCCGCTTCCAGCGCCAATTCCCGGTATGCGCCAAGCCGATGCCCTTCATCGATTACACCTACCGCTACTGGCTGCTGTGGCATGGCCGCGCGGACAAGGACCCGGCGCACCGCTGGTTCCGCGGCCACGTTTTCGACGCGCTGCACCACTCCATCCACGGCGTCAGCAACTATGCGGGAGACGCATAGCGGCTATCAGGCCATGGCGGTTCTGCCCGCCGCGTCCACGCCATAGACTTTGTCCTGACTGTCATCAAACAAGGAGAAAGTTATGACCTGGACGATCTGGCTGCAATTCGCCGGCGTGTGCATGCTGGGCGCGATGTCCCCCGGCCCCAGCCTGGCGATGGTGCTGCAGCAGACGACCCGCGGCGGACGAAGCAGCGGCCTGGCCGCCGCGTCGGGACACGCGCTGGGCGTGGGCCTGTACGCGCTCGCCGCGGCCCAGGGCCTGGCGCTGCTGATGGCGGCGCACCCGCTGTTGTTCCGAATCATCGCTGGTCTGGGCGCCGCCTATCTGGTGTGGCTGGGCGTGCAGGGCCTGCGCGCGGCGGCCCGTCCGCGCGCGGCCGCCGGCGCGACCACCGCCGCCGCCGCGCCGACGTCCGCCTGGAAAGCCGCCCGCACCGGCCTGGCCGTGTCGCTGTCCAATCCGCATCTGGCGGTGATGTTCGTCGCCCTGCTCAGCCAGTTCGTCACCGTCGATATGCCAGCCAGCGGCCAGGCGCTGCTGATCGTCACCGCGATGGGGCTGGATTTTGGCTGGTACGCGCTGCTGGCGCTGCTGATCTCCCAGCCCGCCGTCCTGGGCGGCCTGCACCGCAAGGCCAGATGGATAGACGGCTGCGGCGGCGCGCTGATGCTGCTGCTGGGTCTGCGCATCCTGATGGTGTGACGATGCGGGAACATGCCATGAAATGGAATCCGCAAACTTTCGCCGCGCTGGCCGCGCGCCACGGCGGCGAATTGCTGGAGCACGACGCGCCGCTGCGCTCGGCCCGCGAGGGTGCCGCCCACTTCGGCATCGCCATGGCGCAGACCGCGCCCACGCTGATTGTGGAGGCCGACGGCGACATCTTCGCCTGCATCCTGTCTGGCGGCCGCAACGGCGTGGACTGGGACAAGCTAGCGCGGCTGCTGGACCGCGCCCATGTTCGCCTGCTTGACCGCCGCCGCGTCCGCGATATCACCGGTTGCGACGCCGGCGCGGTGCCGCCGCTGGGCCTGGGCCTGGGCCTGCCCTGCGTGATGGACCGCCTGCTGTTGGCCCACGACTTCGTCTACGGCGGCGCCGGCGATCCGCTCAGAACGCTGAAGATCGCTCCCCGCGTCCTGGCGGAACTGAACCGGGTGTCGGCCTGGTACGAATAGCGCCCGCGGCTTACAGATGCTCCCGCAGGAGTCGAGCGCCGGCAGCGCCACCCAGACCCGGCGGCATGGCCTGCGGCCAGAACGCCGCGCTGGCGACCACAAGCCTGGCGCGGCATCCGGCATGGCGGGTGGCGGGGTGTACGCTGGCCGTCCCGGCATCGGCCTGGGCTTCCCGATATTGTCGGTGCCGCCCCGGAACCCAGCGGCCAGCGCAGCCATCCGAAACCGCGCCGTCACAAGGCTTGCGGGTCGATGTCGGCGACGCTGTCGAACACGTAGTCCGGCTGATAGGGGAATTGCTCCATCGATTCGCGGCTGGAGACGCCGGACAGCACCAGCGCGGTGCTCATGCCGGCCTCCAGGCCGCCGACGATGTCGGTGTCCATCCGGTCGCCTATCATCACCGCCTCTTCCGGATGCACGCCCAGCTTGCGGGTGGCCAGCATCATCATCAGCGAATTGGGCTTGCCGACGATGTAGGGCTTCTTGCCGGTGGCGGCCTCTATCGCCGCCAAGAGCGTGCCGGCGGCCGGCTCGTAGCCGCCGCCTTCGATCGGGTCGATCATGTCCGGGTTGGTGCCGATGAACTTGGCGCCCTGGTCGATGAAGCGCACCGCCTTCTTGATCTGCTCGAAGCTGAAAGTCTGCGACTTGGCCACCACCACGTAGTCCGGATGGGATTCGGAAATGGAGAAGCCGACGTTGTACAGCTCGTTGATCAGGCCGGCCCCGCCCACCACGTAGGCGGTGGGCATCGCCTTGCGGGTCTGGCTTCTCAGGAACATCGCCGTCGCCATCGCGCTGGTGATGAAGTTGTCTTCGGTCAGGCCGCCTATGCCCAGGCTCTCCAGCTTCAGCCGCAAATCCAGCGGCGTCTGCTCGGCGTTGTTGGTCAGAAACAGGAAAGGGGTTCGGGTGTCGATCAGGCGCTGGATGAATTCGCGCGCGCCGGGGATCAGCTGCTTGCCCCGATAGATCACGCCATCCATGTCGGAAATGATGCTTTTGCTCATGCGGTGTATCCAGAACACGAGTGCCGGTTGCGCGGGCACGGTCGCGGGCTGCGGCATGCCGCCGCAGCCTGGACAGCATAGCATGGCCGCAAGACGGCTTGATTGCGCCACTGGCGCCCCAGCGCGCCTGCCCGCAGCCGCCCATCCTTAGCCGCGCGCCAGACTGGCCGCGTCAATGCGGCCGCAGCGCGGCGCGGCCCCAGTGGATGCGGTCTATCTCCGGCAGCTTGCTGATGCTGAGCGCCAGCTCATTGCAGGCCTGCGGCCCCAGCGCCGAGCCGCTCAGCACGATCTGCAGGCAGGCGCGGTCGTTGGCGCAGGCCGGCATGCTGACGATGCGGCACGCGCACAGGCCCCGGCTTCGCAGCTCGCGCATCACCTGCCTGCGCAGGCTGGTCAACTCCGCCGCCGCGCAGGTCAGGGTCAATTTGAAGCCTAGCGCGGCGCGTTCGCGCGGGGCCGCGCCGCCGCGCCGAGCCAACATCCGGAAAAAGGCCGCCACTCCCATGCCCACCCCCTTTCGGCGCCCGGACGCCGCGCATCGGCCGCTCCCCGCGCCTTATTATCGTTTGTCGATGCCGGCGCCCGCCCTGCTGCCGCGCGCCGGCCACTGATGCAGTAAACCGCGTTCCGCATAAAGAAAACGAAAAAAGTGAGAGGATGAGGATAAACATTTCGCCGGACCGGATTGGAGAAAATCCAGCCGGGCGAGAGCCGGCTAGCCGGCCGACGGCAGGTCGATGGTGACCGTCAAGCCGCCGCCGACGCGGTTGGCCGCCATCACGCTGCCTCCATGAGCCAGGATCACGCGGCGGGTGATGGCGAGGCCCAGGCCGTAGCCGGCGGCGGGAGGGCGCGAACCGCTGCGGAAAAAGGGCTCGAAAATGGCGGCGAGGTCGCCGTCGAACACGCCAGGCCCCCGATCGGACACGCTGACGCGCAGCCGGCCGGCGTCGGCGCGGGCGGCGATCTCCACCCGGCTGCCGTCCTCGGCATGGCGCACCGCGTTGCGCGCCACATTCTCGATGGCGCGGTGCAGCAGCTCGCGGCTGCCGCGCGCGCTCAGATGCCCGGCGCAATCCACGCTGATGGCGCAGGCCTTGGCCTCCGCCTCCAAACCGGCGTCGGCGGCGATATCGGCCAGCATCTCGGCCAGATCGAACGTCTCTTCCACGCCGTCGGCGATGCCGGCGTCCAGCCGCGCCAGGGTCAGCAACTCGCCCACCAGCGCATCCATCCGCGCCGTGTCGCGCTCGATGCGGTCGATGAACTCCGCCGCGCGCTCCGGCTGCTGCCGCGTCAGGTCGGCCGCCGCCTGCAGCCGCGCCAGCGGCGAACGCAGTTCGTGCGACACGTCGTGCAGCAGCCGGCGCTGCGCGTCCAACAGTTTTTGCAGCCGCTCGGCCATGCGGTCGAAATCGTCGCCCAGATCGGCCAGCTCATCGTTGCGCCCCGCCATCGCGGCGCCGGCGCGGACATCCAGCCGTCCTGTCGCCGCCGCGTCGAACGCGGCCCGCATAGTCCGGATGGGTTTGGCGAAATACCAGGCCAACAAGGCGGCGAACAGCAAGCTGGCGATGCTGCCGGCCAGCAAGGGCAGCAACAGCATGGACAGGCCGGCAGGCGGCGGACCATGGCGCGGCGGCCGCGGCGGGCCGTGCGCCGGGGGGCCGGCATCCGGCGGCGGCCCCTCTCCGGCGGCCAGCGCCGGCCGGGGCCGATCAGGATGGCCCAGCCACACCGCGGTGGCCACGCCGCCCATGGTGAGCAGCTGCGCCAGCCACAAAAACAGGAAGAACTTCCAGAACAGGCGGCCCATCGCGTCAACCGGCTATCAATTGGTAACCCTTGCGGATCACGGTCTGGATCCGCGGGCTGCCGTCCGCCAGCGGCCCCAGCTTGTGGCGGATGCTGCTGATATGCACGTCTATGCTGCGGTCGAAGCGGGCCAAGGGCCGGCCCAGCGCTTGTTGCGACAATTCGGCCTTGGACACCGGCATGCCGGCGTGGCGCGCCAGCGCCTCCACCAGATTGTATTCGGTGCTGGTCAGCTCCACCGCTTGCCCGCCGCGCTCCACCCGCCGCAGCGCCGGCCACACCGTCAGCGCCCCGGCCACGATGGCCGGCGCCGCCGGAAGCTGCGCCGCGCCTGCCACACGCTTCAGAATGGCGCGGATGCGCGCCGCCAGTTCGCGCGGCGTGCATGGCTTGGGCACATAGTCGTCGGCGCCCAGCTCCAGCCCGGCGATGCGGTCGGCATCGTCGCCGCGCGCGGTCAGCATGATCACCGGCATCGCGCTCGCGGCGCGGATGCGGGACAACGCCGCTATGCCGTCCATGCCCGGCATCATCACGTCCAGCACCGCGATGTCATGCCGCCCCGACAAGGCCGCGGCCACGCCGGCCGGGCCGTCGTGGGCGCAGGACACGGCGAAGCCTTCGCGCGCCAGGTAGTCGCGCAGCAGCTCCAGCAATTCGATGTCGTCGTCCACCAGCAGCACATTCATGTCAAACCGCGCCTCATGATCGCAATGCTGCGGATATTAAGGCACGCCCCCGCGGCGGCGGCAATCCTTTACCCCGATTTACACCGGCGCTAACGCCGTTTAACGCCGGCGCGGGAAACAATGGCTTCCATGGCGCGGCCGGCTTCTTCGGCAGGCCGGCCAGACTGGAGGGAATGCAAATGCAGACCGCGAAGAAACGATGGACCATCCGCCTGGCGGCGGGAATGGCGGCGGCGGCGCTGGCCGCCGGGGTGATGGCGCATGAACCGGCCGGCGACGAGCAGCCTGCCGAATGCCCGCCTCTGCCGCCGCTGCACGGCGCCGGCTGGCTGGCCGTCCCAGGACTGCCGCAGGCGGCGCTGCGCGGCATCAAGCTGACCGAGGCGCAAGAGGACAAGCTATTCGAGTTGTCGCAGGCGCAAGCGCCGGCGCGGCGCGCGCTGGCCAAGCAAGCGGCGCGCTCGCATGAAGACCTGCGCCGCGCCGCCGAAACCGAGCCTTTCGACGAAGCGCGGGTGCGCGCGCTGGCGGAAGTGCACGCCCAGGCGATGGCCAGGCTGTTTCTGATGCAGGCCGAGCTGGATGCCAAAGCCCGCGCGCTGCTGACAAGCGAGCAACGCCGACAATACGCCGCGGCGCGCCCGGCGCCCTGCCCTCCTCAGGCCCGCTAGCCCTGCCGACCAACACTGACGGCGGCGCATCGGCAGCCCGGTCGCCCCTCCCGCCATGGCCGGCCGCCCGAAACGCCTGCCGATGCATTTATCATTTTAATGTTAATATACCGGTTCTGAACCTTCATTCAGGCCAAGTTGAAATTCATTACAAAAATAATACTTAAAAGTACTTTATTCGGCGCCGCGCGCACTGTAGATCGCCTGCGCAACGCTTGCCGCCTCCCGGCTCATGATTCGGCTTTTGCCGCGGAAAACCAGCTATCCAAACAAGCTATTCGCGCACACTGATGAAATGGGATTTCCATGGAAAACATCAATTTTCAAAGCGATGCCTTCTACGCCACCAATCCGTCATTCACTGCCACCAATCATATTATTGAATTCACCAAACCGCTGAAAATCCTGAAAATAGATTACTTCACGTTTGATCGGCACTTCAAAGACAACTCCAGAGTGGTGCTGACCAATTCGATAGACTGGATCACCCACTACTGGCGCAACGACATGTACCAGCACGCCATTTTCGAGAACAATCCGCTGAGTTTCTCCGATGGCCATGTCTTCTGGAACTGGCTCAACCGCGAACCTATCTATTCCGCCGCCAGCCAATTCGGCATAGACAACGGCATCACCATGATCGAGAAGCACATCGACTACACCGATTTCTTTCATTTCGGCTCAATCAATGACAACAGCGTGAACAACAACTACATCATGAGCAAAATGGGAATCCTGCACCAGTTCATTTCCCTGTTCAAATACAAAATGCAGGACATGATCAGCGATGCCGGCAAGAAAAGAATCTATGTTCCGGATTTCAAGAAAAGCCTGGCTTCGATACAGGAAGGCGAAGTCAACAATGAAATCGTCGGGCTGGATTTTTACAAGCTGATCAATCGGCGCGATGTTTCCCGGATCTACCTGGGCGAGGAATACAACAACGCCTATCTGACCAAGAAAGAGGTAGAGCTGATGAAGGAGCTGACCAGCGGCAATTCATGCCAGGAAGCCTCGCTCAATCTGGGTATTTCCAGCGACGCGGTCAACAAGCACATCAAGAACATCAAGGACAAGCTGAATTGCCGCACGCTTTGCCAGCTTGGCTTCGTGATGGGCAAGCTGAGCTCGAAAAACATCTATCCGTTTTTAATAGGCGACAGGAGTTGAGAATGAAGATTTGGCTGGACACGATAGATTTCGACATCATCCGCAATGCGCAAGCGCTGGGCGTTCTCGCCGGGGTAACCACCAATCCGGCGATACTGGCCGCGGCCGACCTGCCGGCGCAAACCGTCATCGAAACCCTGCTGGACATCCAGGATGGCCAGGTGGCGGCCCAGGTCACCCGTGACGACTTGCCGGGCATGCTGGCCCAGGCGCGCGCGCTAGCGCGAATCAGCCCGCGGATGGTGATCAAGATCCCGGCGATCCGCCACGGCTTCCAGGCGATCGCCACCTTGGAAAAGGAAGGCATCGCCACCCTGGCCACCACCATCTTCGAAACCCGGCAGATCCTGATGGCCGGCATGGTGGGCGCCAGCTACGCCGCCCCCTATGTGAACCGCATCGAACAATCCACCGGCAACGCCTTCGCCATCCTCAGCGAATCGCAGGCCATCCTCGAACGCTACCGCTACAAGACCATCATCATGGCCGCCGCCATCAAATCGGTCGAACAATGCGTGCGCTGCGCGCAGTTGGGAATCGGCGCCGCCACCCTGCCGTCCGACATCTACCGCGGCCTGTTCGCCTCCAACCACGATATCGACGACAGCCTGGCCAAATTCGACGCGGCATGGGCGGCAAGCAAGTTCACCTCCGGCTCCAGCCTGTTTCACGTTCCGGCCGCCAAGGAAGCCCGCCTATGAACCGTCCCGACCCCGCGCTGAGGAAAACCATCTTCCTGGTGACCTGCACCTTCTTCCTGTGGGGCATGTCCTACGGCTTGCTCGACGTGCTGAACAAGCACTTCCAGGAATCCATGCACATCGGCAAGGCGCAATCCGGCCTGCTGCAGCTGTCTTACTTTTCCGCCTACTTCGTCATCGCGCTGCCCGCGGCGGCCATCAACAAGCGCTACGGCTATAAAAAGGGACTGATCGCGGGCCTGCTGCTGTTTTCCGCCGGCGCGCTGCTGTTCATCCCCTCGCTGCGCGAAGGCAGCTTCGCCGGCTTCATTTGCGCGCTGTTCATCCTCGCTTGCGGCCTGGGCGTGCTGGAGGCCACCGCCAATCCTTACATGACGCTGCTGGGCGACCCGCGCGGCTCGGAAAAGCGGCTGAACCTGGCCCAGTCGTTCTGCGGCCTCGGCACCATAGTCGGCCCGCTGATCGGCGGCGCGCTCTTCTTCAGGATCGGCGGCAGCGACGCGCAAGCGCAGCACGGCGCGGTGATGCAGGTTTACGTGTGGATTTCCGCCTTCGTGGTGCTGCTGGCCGCGGTGATCGCCCGCACCGACATGCCGGCGGCGGAGCAGGCAAGCGAGCGCGCCTCCGACCCGGGCGCGTCCCTGCTCGGCAACGGCCGCTTCATCGGCGGGGTGGCCGCGCAATTCTTCTATGTGGCGGCCCAGGTCGGCATCGGCGCCTTCTTCATCAACTACGCGATGGAAAACCAGGCCTCGCTGTCCGCCAAGGACGCCGCCTGGCTGCTGTCGGCGGCGATGCTGCTGTTCATGGCCGGCCGCTTCGCCGGCACCTACGCCATCGCCCGCCTGCCTTCGCAAAGGCTGCTGACCGGCTATGCGCTCGCCAGCATCGTCCTGTCGCTGGTCGTCGTCTTCGCCGGCGGCCGGCTGGCGGTCTTCGCCCTGATGGGCTTGTTTTTCTTCATGTCCATCATGTATCCGACGATATTCTCGCTCGCGATCAAGGACGTGGGAGCGAAGACCAAACAGGCCGGCTCCATCCTGACCATGGCGGTCAGCGGCGGCGCGCTCTATCCGTACCTGATGGGCTATATCGCCGACCGGCAGCCCATCGCCCACGCCTACCTGCTGCCGCTGGCCAGCTTCGTGGCGATCTTCGCCTACGGCCTGTACCTGGAAAACAAGCCGGCGCCGCTGCCGGCGCCCGCCGCCGCGCGCTGAAGCGCAGACGCCAGCCCGGCATGCCCGCGATAGCCATCCTTGCGATGGCTATCGTCCGTTTCGGCCGCCGGAAATCTACTACAGATTTCTGTACTTACCGCCGCCCGGCGGATACGGTATCTTCCCGCATGCCATCAGCACATGGCTTTCGGCCTGCTTGGCCGGCATGGGGGCAACACTTTTTCAAACCGTCTCGACAATAACAAAAGCATGGGAATTCCGGCGCTTCTACAGGCTTGAGGTGCAAAGCATGGAACTGAAAAACCTAGTCAAGAAAATAGAAGACGACGACTTCGCCGTCGACAGCATCCAGGGCGACTCCGTGATCATCACCCGGCCCGTGATCCTGGGCGAGAAAGACTCGGAATGGGAAGGTTCGCCGATTTTCAACCGCGAATACCTGATAGACCTGATCGCCATCAGCCTGGCCTACCAGGTGTTGGACCACTCCGACCTGAACACCGCCTTAAGCAAAGCCAACGCCTTCACCTGAAGACGCCGTTCCGCTCCATTCCGCCGCGGCTGCCCTGTTTTCCCCCGGATGCCCAGCTTGCCTTTCGCCTGTCCCGCAACCGCCAGACCGCCGCCGCAGGCAAGGGAAACCGGGCGGCGTCCGCCGCGAACGCGGAGCCCCTCGCCAACAGCTCAGGCTTATTGCCACTCGGCGGCGGCCAGCCCCAGCGCTCCGGCCGGATGCGCCCAATGCATGGGCGCGCCGGCGATGGCCAGCGGCGGCAGGATGCGCCGCGCCGCGCCCCACGACGTGCTTTCCACAGCGCCAGCCAGATCCTCCGGCCGCTCCGGCGACAGCGGGCCGGCATCGCCGGGGTTGGCATGCGCCGTCAACAGCCGGGCGGTGCGCGCCAGCGAGGCCTGGGCGCTGCAGCCTTCGCCGCTTGCCAGCCGCCCGCTCAGTCCGCGGATCGCCGCCGCCGCCAGCAAATAGCCGGTGGCATGGTCTAGCGCCTGGTTCGGCAAGGGCAGCGGACGCTCGGCGCCGCTGGCGCGCATGCCGGCGTCGGCAATGCCGCTGCTCATCTGGATCAGGCTGTCGAAACCACGGCGGCCGCGCCAAGGTCCGGTCCAGCCGTAGGCGTCCAAAGACACGTCCACCAGCCCCGGATTGAGCTCGCGCCGCCGCGCCGCGCCCAGGCCCAGCCGCTCCAGCGCATCCGGCCGATAACCATGCACCAGCACATCCGCCCCGATCAACAGCCGCTCCAGCCGGGCGCGGCCGGCCGGGTTTTTCAGATCCAGCCGCGCGCAGCGCTTTCCCAGCGTCACCTCCGGCACCGTGCCCGGCTCCTCCCAGCCATGCGGGTCTATCCGCAGCACCTCGGCGCCGAAGCCGGCCAGGAAACGCGTGGCCACCGGCCCGGCCAATACCCGCGTCAGATCCAGCACGCGCACGCCGCGCAAGGGGCGCTCGCGCGTCGGCGTCCATGCCGGCGCGGCGGCGCGGATGCCGGCTCGCCAACGCAGCAGCGGCTCGTCCGCCACCGCCCGGCCCTGCGGATGCTCGGCCCATTCGGCCAACGTGCGCATGGCGGCGGCGCAGCCATGGCGTTCCACCACCGCCGCCTCCAGCTCATCCGCGCGCCAGCCGGCCACCGCCCGCGCCACCGCCTCCCGGTCGGCCGCGGCGCCCAGCACCGCCAGCGCGGCGTCGCGGTGATGCGGCGCATTGGTGTGCAGCCGTATCCAGCCGTCGGCCGCCCGGTAGTCGCCGGCGACGGCATCCCAGATTGGCGGCAGGGCCCAGCCTTGCGGCCGCAGCGACGCGGTGAACCAGAACGACGCCAGACGCTTGTCCACCACCACCTGCGGCATCGCCCCGCCGGCCAGCGCCAGCAGCTCCGCCATCGCCAAACCCGCCGCGCTTATCGCCGCCGCGGCGAAATCGGTGACGGCGAACGCCGACGGCAACGCGCCGTCGCCCGTCATCGCGACGTGGGCCAACAAGGCGGCATCGCCGCCCGCCGCCTGCCAGAAAGCCTTCAGATAATGCTGCGCCGGCGCTATTCGGCCGGCTGTCGCGATGCATTCCGTATCGAACATGACGCTTCTCCTTTGCGTGAACCCACTCGAAGAATATGCTCATTGAAATAATTGTCAACATTGATTAATGTAATCAACATAACCCTTGGAATCGACCATCATGCCCCGCTACCTGAGCTCCGCCGCCGCCGCCGCCCGCCTGGGCGTCTCCCGCCAAACGCTGTACGCCTACGTCAGCCGCGGGCTGCTGCATGCCGACAACAGCGGCGGCCAGCGCGAAAGCCGCTATCTGGAAACCGAGGTGGAGCAACTGGCCGCCCAACGCACCCGCGGCCGCAAGCCCAAGGAAGTGGCCAAGGCCACCCTCAGCTGGGGTCTGCCGGTGCTGGAGTCGGCCATCACCCTGATCGAGGACGGCCAGCTGTACTACCGCGGCGAGAACGCGCTGGAACTGGCCGCCTCGCAGAGCCTGGAAGAAGTGGCCGCCCACCTGTGGCAATGCGACGCCGCGGCCGCCTTCGGCGTGGACGCGCCGCCCTGGCCGGACACGCTGCCGGCGCTGATGGCGCATTACCGGGGCCGCCGCGCCGAAGAGACGCTGCTGCCGCTGTTCACCGCCGCCAGCGACGACGCCCCCACCGCGCTGTGGCAGAAATCGGCGCCGCGCCAGGCCGAAGGCTGCGGCGCCATCCTGCGGCTGATGACGGCCTGCCTGCTCGGCACCCGGCCCGACGCCGCTCCCATCCACCTGCAATGCGCGCGCGCCTGGGGCGTGGACGCCGAAGGCGCGGAACTGATCCGGATGGCGCTGGTGCTGTGCGCCGACCACGAACTGAACGCCTCCAGCTTCACCGCGCGCTGCATCGCCTCCACCGGCGCCAGCCTGCGCGCCGCGGTAGTCGGCGGCCTGGCCGCGCTGACCGGCGGCCGCCATGGCGCCACCACCGCCAGGGGCGAGGCGCTGCTGGACGAGATAGGCGATGACGACAGCGGGCAAAAAATGCGTGAACGGCTGGCAAGAGGAGAGGATTTGCCGGGATTTGGCCACCATCTCTATCCCAATGGCGACGTCCGCGCCATCGCCCTGCTGGCGCGGATATTGCCCCATCGCCCGCGCTTGAAAACCATGGTCGAGCAGGGTCTGGCCCTGACCGGGCAGCCGCCCTCCGTCGACTTCGCGCTGGTCGCCGTGCGCCGGCACCTGGGGCTGCCGCCCGGTTCGGCCTTCGGCCTGTTCGCGCTGGGCCGCGCCGCCGGCTGGATCGCCCATGGACTGGAGCAACGCGATGGCGAAAACCTGATCCGCCCGCGCGCGGCCTACATCGGCAAGCCACCCGGCATCGCCTGAACCGGCTCCCGGCGCGGCGGGAAATTTGCCTGCCGCCGCGCCGCTGCGCATATACTCAAGCGAGCGCCGGCCGCGCACGCAGCCGGACGCCGGATTCCGAATCGACGATACATGCGCCTGTCCCATATTTTCATCATCGCCACCGTCTCCCTGTTCGTATTGATCAGCCTGCCGCTGGCATGGATCATCAGCAGCGAATGGGCGGTCTTCCATGCCACCGACGATGGCCTGGACGCCATACAGGTGGCGCATCTGGCCATGGTGACGGTGGAGAAGATCGCGCTGGAGCGCGGCCCGACCAATTCGCTGCTGGGCTCGCCACCCGATGACGGCCGGCGCAAGCGGCTGCAGCATGCCCGCCAGGCCAGCGACCACGCCCTGCTTGCCCTGCGGCGCGAGCTATCGTCGTCCGCGTCCGACGACCATCGCCGCGCCATGGGCTCGGTGCGCCAGGGAGAGGCGATACTGGCCGATGCCCGCGTCCGGGTGGACCGCGTGGCCGGCCTGCCGATGCGCGCGTCTACCCAGATCATGGACGCGGTGCGCCGGATGTACGACGCGATCCCGCCGGTGCTGCAGGCGGTAACCGCGTTGTCGTTCCGGGCGGAAAGCATCTATCCGCAACTGGCCAATCCGCTGGCCGGTGCCCGCCAAGCCACCGAGCTGAGGGAATACGCCGGCCGCCTGGGTTCGCAGCTGACCGCCGCGCTGACGGAAAACCGCCCGTTGACCGAAGAGGAAATCCAGGCGGTGGACATCCTGCGCGGCCGCATCGAACAGCTGCACAGCACCCTGCGCCTGCGCATCAACGTGCCGGAAGCATCGGCCGCCACGCTGCAGGCCGCCCAGGCGATGGAAGACCATTATTTCCGCGCCGGCCTGCCCATGGTGGAGGCCATCCTCCTCGCCAGCCGGCAGGGCCGGGTCTACCAGGTCGGCCCGGCCGGCTTCGCCGCCGGCTACGTGCCCACCATGGCCACCATCGTGAGCTTGCGCGACACCATGATCGCCGAGGCAGTCGCCTCCGCCCAGGCCCGCCACCGGCGAGCGTTGGTGCATCTGGCGCTCGCCGCCGCGCTGGGCCTGCTGGCGCTGATCAGCCAGGCCGGGCTGTTCGCCTACATGCGCTGGCAAGTGGCCAAGCCTTTGCTGCAAGCCTCCACGCTGCTGACCGCCATCGCCAACGGCAAACTGGACGCCGACATTCCCGCCGGCCGCCGCAAGGACGAAATCGGCGAAGTGCTGGCGGCCATCGAGGCGCTGCGGCGCAACAGCGTGGAAAAAAGCCGGCTGGAAAAAGAAAAACAGCGGTTGATAGAAGAACTGACCGAGGTGTCCAGCGTCGACTTCCTCACCGGCATCGCCAACCGGCGCGCCTTCACCCAGGCGGCACAGGCGGAAATCGCCCGCGCCGGCCGCAACGCCGCGCCGGCGGCGCTGATCCTGTTCGACATCGACTACTTCAAGCAGGTGAACGACAGCCACGGCCATGACGCCGGCGACGCCGTGCTGAAGCACGTCGCCGCCATCGCCGAGCAAACCTGCCGCGAAGGCGACCTGCTCGGCCGCTACGGCGGCGAGGAGTTCGTGGTGCTGACCAGCCACAGCGGCGGAGCCGGCGGCGTCAGCCTGGCCGAGCGGCTGCGCGCCAATCTGCAGGCGTCGCCGCTGGCCCTGCCCCACGGCCAGGCCCTGACTGTCACCGCTAGCTTCGGCGTCGCCGCGCTGAATGAAGAGCGCCATTCGCTGGAAACGCTATTGGCCGCCGCCGACCACGCGCTTTACGCCGCCAAGCGGCGGGGCCGCAACCAGGTGGTCGTGGCGGAACCATGACCGGCCGGGCGCCCGGCCCCTATCTGCCGGCTTTCGCCGAACCGGATCCCGCATCGTCGTTGGCGCTGCCGCTTTTGGCCAGCTGGGTCAGCAAATCGGGAATGAAACGTTCGGCGAAACCGAAGAAGAACGCCCAGACCGCCATCTTGCCGTAATCGACGCCGCGCAGCAGATAAGGCAAAACGTCGGAGGATGGCTCATGCGGGCCAAACTGCGGCGCCAAACCGCTGCTCAAAAAAGCGGCGCCCAAGCCCGCGGCGAATAGCCAGAATCCCAGAATGCCGAACAGCACCCCGCTGGCCAGCGCCAGATAGAGGCTCCAGGAGCCATCCATCAGCATGGCGACGCTCGCGCCGGACTGCCCATTGCCGCTGGTTTTATTGCCCACATCCTGAATGCGCTGCAATATGCTCGCATAAGCGCCCAAAATGCCGAAAATGGCGGCCACTGCCAAGGAGCTATCCGTCCGGCCGACAGACAACCAGTAATAGCACGCCCCCAGCAACAGCAGCGCCAGGGTGAACCTGCCCAAACGAAAACGCAGCCTGTCCAATGCGCGTTCGCGTCTCAGCGCCCGGAAAAAACGCTGCTGGCCAAGCAACACCGCGGCTCTCAACGCCGCCCGCGAAACAGCGGGGGCGCCCGCCGGCTGCTTCGCCGCCTCCTGCGCCGAAGCGACGCCATCGCCTTCGCTCATGTCGAGCGACAAATCGATATCGGCCGGGCGGATCATGGCCAGCATGTCGTCGCGGGCCAGTTCCACGCACAGCTCCTCCATCTCGAACAAATCTCCCCACGTATAGCGGCTCTGCGACAGCAACTGCTTGGCCCGGACAAGCTTCTCGCCGTTTTCAGGCTCGTTCAGCAAGATCGCCTTCATGGTGGTTTGCACTTTCAGGACATAACCGAACGCGCTCCGCTCCACCTCATTCTCCGCGGCGGCAAGGCGCACGCCGGCAAGCGGCAGCCAGTGCTCCGCCAACGGCAAACCATTCTTCAAATCGGAAACGGACATGGCGGGAACTCCCAGATAGCCGGATGCCGATCCGGCATGGTCAACAGAGAACGGGAAAAAGGCTCTCGCCGCGCGCGCCCCTGGCCGCGCCGACTTCCATCCAAGCTTGCCAAAACTTTTGTCGAGTCCTCGCACGGGGCCGGCGGGTGTCCTACGCCGCGCCTGTCATTACTTATTGCCAAGCCAAACTGTTAATTCAAGCTAGTACGAACACTTAAGCCGCGGCCCCCGCCTACAGGACAAAACACGCGTCAGCCCGCAGCGGACTGGCGCGGGATCGGCTGGCGAACAACGACGCGGCCGCGCCCGGAGGGATTTGGCAAATCTGCGCGCGCCGGCGCGGAGGCGCGCCAAGAAATCGGCGCGTGCGCTGGGCATGATGGCGGACATCGGGGCGCCGCCCCGGTTTCCGGAGACGAATATGCATAAAATCCCTCTCGCCGCGCTTTGCGCCGCCATGGCCGCCGCGCTGCTGGCCTTGCCCGCGCAGGCCGCGCCAAAACAAAAACTGCAGAAAACCCCGCACCTGGCGCAGGCCCGGCCGCAGCAGGCCGCCGCGCCGCGCCTGTGGCGCCAGCGCCCGCCGACCGACGCCCAGGCCCGCTACCGCCTGCCTGACAACCGCACCGTGATCGGCAAACCGCAGAGAAAACTGGCGCGCCACGCCGCCACGCCGCAATGCCAGGACATGAACGCGCTGGCCAGCCACAGCGGCGCCGATCTGGCCAACTACCTGGCCACGCTGCCCGATTACACCTGCGGCTACGGCCTGTTCTCGCTGGACAAAAAACTGGCCGCCACCATTTACAGCGCCGGCAATCTGAACGCCGTCGCCGGCCGCTTCGCCCAGGAGGCTGCCGGCTACAATGCCTCGTCGATGGCGCTGGTCAATCTGACGCTCTACCTGCGCGCCGGCTACTACCTGGCCAGCACCGGCGTCCTGCCGGCGCTGGACGCCAACCTGCAGACCGTGCTGCGCCCCGGCATCAAGCAACTGGCCGACGGCGCGGCGCTGTTCGCCGCCAACGCCCAGGCCCCCACCACCGCTAACGAGGTGATGACGCTGATCACCAATATGGCGGACGAGGCCTATTACCTGCCGTCCATCCGCGCCATCGTCCAGCGCTACACCAACGGCGCGGCCAATCCCGCCGCCGCGCAAGCCTTGCGCGAAACCACCGCGGCGCAGGGCTTCACCGGCGCGCTGACCGTGTTCTTCTACGCCCACGGCCGCGCCAACGCCGCGCCGCTGCTGCAGAACGACGGCAGCTACTCCGCCGCGCTGACGCAATTCGTCCAGGCAGACAAGGCCAGCCTGATCGGCACCGAAAGCGCCTACCAATTAGGTGACGCCACCCGCGAGGGCCTGCGCTTCATGCAATACCCGGCGCTCAAGCCCGCCATCAAGCCGCAAGCCAAGGCCATCCTGGCCGGCAGCAGCATGACCGGCGCCGACAACGAGCTGTGGCTGGCGGCAGCCGAGGCGGTGAAGTACTACGACAATGCCAATTGCTCCGAGTACGGCACCTGCAATTTCGAGACCCGGCTTGCCGACGCCGTCCTGGCCAACCGCTACACCTGCAGCCCCACCATCCATATCCGCGCGCAGGAAATGACCACCGAGCAGATGCAGTCGTCGTGCGCGCTGCTGCAGAAAGAGGAATCGTACTTCCACCAGATGCTGCAGACGCATAACCAACCGGTGGCCAATGACAACAACACCTCGCTGGAGGTGGTGGTGTTCGACGACTACGACAATTATTCCAAGTACGCCGGCGTGATCTACGGCATCGGCACCGACAACGGCGGCATGTATCTGGAAGGCAATCCGGCCGATCCGGGCAACCAGGCGCGCTTCATCGCCCACGAAGCGTCGTGGCTGCGGCCGACGTTCAAGGTATGGAATCTGGAGCACGAATACATCCACTACCTGGACGGCCGCTTCGACATGTACGGCGACTTCGCCGCCGCCACCCGCCAGCCCACCGTGTGGTGGATTGAAGGCCTGGCCGAGTACCTGTCGCTGCGCAACGACAATCAGACCGCCATCGACATCGCCAAGACCGGCACTTACAAGCTGAGCCAGATCTACGGCAACACCTACGACATGGCCGACTACGTCCCCCGCGCCTACCGCTGGGGCTATATGGCCACCCGCTTCATGTTCGAGCGCCATCGCGCCGACATCGACGCCATGCTGCCGCTGTGGCGCAAGGGCGATTACGATGGCTACATGGGCCAGATGCGGCAGATAGGCAACCGCTACGACGCGGAGTTCGCCAACTGGACGCAAAACGCCTCCACTGCCGGCCAGCCGCCGCTGCCGCCCGCCTCCGGCCTGCCGGCATGCGACGAGGGCTACCCGAATCGGCTGGGCAAGAATTGCTCGATCAGCGGCCAGGCCTCGTCCAGCGCGGCTTACCTCGCCATTCTGGTGCCGGCCGGCGTGCGCAACCTGAAGCTGTGGACCAGCGGCGGCAGCGGCGACGTCGACCTCTACGTGGCCAAGGACCGTTACCCGACCACCGGCAGCTATGATTTTTCGTCCGCCTCCGCCGGCAACGAGGAGTCCGTGGCCATCGCCGCGCCGCAGGGCGGACACTGGTATTACCTGACGCTGCAGGCCAAGCAGCCCTTTGCCAACGTCACCGTCAGCGCCAGCTACGAGTAAGCGCTTGCGCCAAACGAGAACAGGCCGCGCCGCACGCGCGGCCTGTTCTCGTAGCGCGTGCGCGAGGAAACTTGCAAACCTCATGAATGTAGGCCATGTTATTTTCAACAAATGCCATTGTAATAATTGACCCATTTGATGGAATTAATCACGCAATCCGAGGATGGCCCACATGCTCATGCAGCTTCCGCAACCCAGCATCATCAGCGACCTGCCGGCCGCGCGCGCCATGGCGGCGCTGTTCGACCACCTGCTGGACGTGGTTTTCTCGATCAAGGACACCGAAGGACGCTATCTGGCGATGAGCGAAGGCTGCGTGGTGCGCTGCGCGCTGCGCCACCGCGGCCAGGCGGAAGGCCGCACCGCCCACGAGCTGTTTCCCAGCGCCATGGCCAACCGCTACCGCTTGCAGGACCTGGCCGTATTCGCCGAGCGCAGGCCGCTGCGCAACCGGCTGGACCTCACCGTCTACGCCGACGGCGCGCCCGGCTGGTGCCTCACCAGCAAGCAGCCGCTTTATCATCCCGATGGCCAGTTGCTGGGCCTGGTCTGCATTTCCCGGGACCTGGCCGAACTGACCCGCGAAAAACTGCTGGACGAGCGCTTCGCCGCCTGCGTCGACCATATCCAGACGCATTACCACCGGCCGTTGCGGCTGGAAGAGCTATGCGGGCTGTCCGGACTGAGCATAGGCCAGCTGGACAGGCGCATGAAGCGGGTGTTCCAGGTCTGCGCCGGCGAGTTCATCCGCCGCACCCGGATGGAAGCCGCCTGCCATGCCATTCAGCACAGCCGGCAGCCGCTGGCCGACATCGCCGCCAATTGCGGCTTTTCCGACCAGAGCGCGCTCACCCGCTTGTGCCGGCAGATGCTGGGGCTCAGCCCGCGCCAGCTCAGGCTGCGCATGCCACCCGGCCACGCTACGGCGCTGGTATTTGCACCTAGTAAAACTACTAGGCACATCCCGCGGCACAAGAACATACCCTTATAAGTGGATGCTTCGCCGGAGCATGCCGCGCCGCCGCGCGCTGTTCGGCGCCTCCCCTCACCCGATGCCAAACGCGCCATGGGGAACCACGATGTCGATTATCGATAACGCCATCCTGCCAGGCATCAGCGAAAGCGATGCCTGTTTCCGCCTGCTGGCCAGCTGCGTGGACGACTACGCGATCTTCCTGCTGGACACCGAGGGCCGTGTCCGCAGCTGGAACGCCGGCGCCGAGCGCATGGAAGGCTACCGCGCCGAAGAAATCATCGGCGAGCACTTCAGCCTATTCTATCCGCCAGGAACCGACGCCGAGGCGCGGGCGATGAGCGAACTCGCCATCGCCCGCCAGGATGGGCGCTATGCCGGCGAAGGCTGGCGCATGCGCAAGGACGGCAGCCGCTTTCTCGCCGACATCCTGCTCAAGCCGCTGCATGATCAACAGGGCGTGCTGCGCGGCTACGCCAAGATCACCCGCGACATCGGCCCGCGCCGCCGTCTGGAAGAGCGCTTCCACCAAGTGGTGCAGGAAGCGCCCAACGCCATGATCATGGTAAACGCCGCCGGCACCATCACCCTGTTCAACCGGCTGGCCGAATCGTTGTTCGGCTACGAATCGCACGAACTGCATGGCATGCGAATGGAAAACCTGGTGCCGGAACGCTTCCGCAGCCAGCACGGGCAACTGCGGCAAAACTACCTGCAACGGCCCGAAGCGCGGCCGATGGGCGTAGGCCGCGACCTGTTCGGCCTGCGCAAGGACGGCGTCGAGTTTCCCATCGAGATCGGACTCAATCCGATAGAAACCGAAGACGGCCCGATGGTGCTGGCCGGCATCGTCGACATCACCTCGCGCAAGCAGGTTCAGCGCCAGCTGGAGATGGCGCTGCAGGAAAAAACCACGCTGCTCAACGAGGTGCACCACCGGGTGAAGAACAATCTGCAGGTCATCATCAGCCTGCTGAACATGCAGACCCATTACGTCGAGGAGGAAAGCACGCGGCACGTGCTGCAGGACAGCCAGGCGCGCGTGCGCTCGATGTCGCTGATCCACCAGCTGCTATACGAGCGCCGGGATTTCTCCAAAGTGGATTTGGGCGAATACCTGCAGCGCATCAACCAGCTGCTGCTGAGCAGCTACGGCTTGCTGACCAGCCAGTTGCAGGTGGAGCAGGACGCGCCGGAAGGGCTGGTGTATATCGAACTGCAGCGCGCCACGCCGTGCGGCCTGTTGATCAACGAACTGCTGACCAACGCCCTCAAGCACGCCTATCCGGCGGGCAAGGGATCTATCGACATCCGCCTGTCGCTGCTGGACGACAAGCACGCGCTGCTGGTGGTCGGCGACCACGGCATCGGCATGCCGACACCATCCGGCCCCGGACCATCCAAATCTCTGGGGTTGCAGTTGGTGCCTATGCTGGCGGAACAGATGGGAGCGGAGCTGAGCCTGCACGACAATCAGCCGGGCGTGCGCTTCGAGGCTCGCTTCCCGGTATTCGGCACAATGGAGCCTGCCTGATGAACTTCCGCATTTTGATCGTCGAAGACGAACGCATCATCGCGATGGATCTGCAGCTGCAGTTGCAGGCGCTGGGCTACGCGGTGTGCGCCGTGGTGGCCAGCGGCCCTCAGGCGATAGACAAGGCGCTGGAGCTGCGCCCGGACCTGGTGCTGATGGACATCCACCTGGAAGGCGCGATGGACGGGGTGGAAGCCGCGCGCGAAATCCACCAGCGCCTGAGGATCCCCATCATTTTCCTCAGCGCCTATGCCGAAGACGCCACCTTGCAGCGGGCGGAAAGCGCGCTGCCCTACGGCTATCTGGTCAAACCGGTATCGCCGCGCGAACTGCACGCCACGCTGCAGATGGCGATGGTGCGTTTCGGCATCCAGCGCGGCAGCGACGAACAGGTGGAGCGCTTTTGCAAGGCGATGGAGGCCGCGCAGCTGGAAGTGTGGGAATGGCATGTCGAAATCGACCAGATGAATGTATTCAGCCTGAACGACAATGACATGCGTTCGCTCAGTTCGGTGCTGTGCGAGTCGATCCGCAGCTTCCTGCAGCATATCGACCCGCGCGACGAATCCGAAGTGGCCAGCGCGATCAACCGCACCCGCCAAGGCGGCGACAGCTTCAACGTCAGCTTCCGCCTGCGCGCCGACGACCAGGCCGATGTCCGCTGGATGGAGGCCCACGGCAAGCGCTTCGACGACGGCGAACGCGGCGGCCGCATCATAGGCGTGATGCAGGATGTCACCGAGCGCCGCCGCGCCGAGGAGAGGCTGCGCCAGGCGGTGACGGTGTTCGAATCCACCGCCGAAGGCATCGCCATCCTCGACGCCGGCCGCAAGGTGATATCGGCGAATCCCGCCTTCAGCCAGCTCACCGGCTACGCCGAGGACGAGGCCAAAGCCTGGCCCAGCATCGACGCGTTGTACCAAGTCCCGCACAGCTCGCCCTTCCTGGAGCAGCTGCGCCATGGCGAGCGGCAGATGTGGCAAGGCAACGCCAGCTATCTGCACCGGAACGGCGCCGCGCTCTGCATCTGGGAAAGCATCAGCATCGTACCCGGTCCGGACGGCACCATCGGCAACTACGTGCTGGTGTTTTCCGACATCAGCTCGGTGCTGGCGGTGCAGGAGCAGTTGGACTTTCTGGCCAAGCACGACCCGCTGACCAGCCTGTGCAACCGCCGCATGCTGCACGACAGGCTGGAATACGAACTGGCGCAGGCCGCGCGCCACGGCAGCATGGTGGCGGTGCTGCTGCTGGACCTCGACCACTTCAAGACCATCAACGATTCGCTGGGCCACGGCGTCGGCGACCAGGTGCTGGCGCTGGTGGCCAGGCGGCTGCAAAGCTGCATGCGCGCCAGCGACACCGTGGCCAGGCTGGGCGGCGACGAATTCTGCATCGTGTTCGGCGGCATCGGAACGCTGGGCGATGTCGATCAGGTGGCGCAGAAAGCGTTGGCGCGGCTGGCCGAGCCGATCGAGCTGGAGCACATGACCTGCTACGTAACCGGCAGCATAGGCATCGCTTTGTCGCCCGCCGACGGCGCCAGCGTGGACGAGTTGCTGCGCAACGCCGACCAGGCGATGTACGGCGCCAAGCACGCCGGCCGCAACCGCTGCTGCTTTTACGCGCCGGCCATGCAGAAAGCCGCCGAAGTCCGGCTGCGGATATCCAGCGGCCTGCACGAGGCGCTTGAGCGCAAGCAGCTGCTGCTCGCGTATCAACCCATCGTCGAACTGGGCACCGGACGCGTGCACAAGGCGGAGGCGCTGCTGCGCTGGCGCCACCCGCAGCAAGGCAATATCGCGCCAGCGGCTTTCATTCCCATCGCGGAAGAGTGCGGCATGATAGGCGAGCTCTCCGAGTGGGTGCTGGACGAAGCGCTGCGCGCCGCCCGAATCTGGCGCGAAACCCTGCGGCCCGACTTCCGGATATCGATCAATGTGTCGGCCCTGCATTTCCGCGAAAAACAAAACCACCAGCGCTGGTTGCGCAAACTGGCGGACAGCGGCGTGCCCGGCGACGCGTTGGTGCTGGAAATCACCGAAGGCGTGCTGCTGGGCGCCGATTACGCGGTGCAGGAGGCGCTGGAGCGCTATCACGCTGCCGGCATCCGCATCGCGCTGGACGACTTCGGCACCGGCTATTCGGCGCTGTCTTATCTGAAACGTTACCGGCTGGACTACCTGAAGATAGACCAGTCCTTCGTCCGCCAGATCGCCGAGGACGCGCGCGATTTGGCGCTGTGCGAAGCCATCATCATGATGGCGCGCAAGCTGGGGCTGGAGGTGATCGCCGAAGGCGTGGAAACCGAAGCGCAGGCTGCCATCCTGCGCGCCAACCGCTGCCAGTACGCGCAAGGCTTCCTGTATTCCCAAGCGCTGCCGGCGGACGAATTCTCCGCCTGGCTGCAAAGAAGCGACGGCATCGCCGTTCCATAGCGCCGCCGCGCCATCGCGGCGGAAACCTGCCACCGCAGCCACGCCTCCCAATCACGCTGATGGCGGGTCAAAACGGAAAGCTCCGCCTGTGGCCGCGGCCGGCGGCACACGCGCGGCCCGGACGCGCGCCAGGCTGCCATGCCGCCGGAATTCGGCGCTCATCCGTCTGGGATCCGCTGCTAAAACGTAGTTACTGACCTTAATATCAGTCTATGCCGGCGCTTAAGGGTTTGAACTCCGCCCTGCCCCTGAATATGATGCTGACAGGGCATCTGCCCGCTACACGAATAGGATAGACACGCAATGGCAACTGGCACCGTAAAGTGGTTCAACGACGCAAAAGGTTTCGGCTTCATCACTCCGGACGAAGGCGGCGACGATCTGTTCGCTCACTTCTCCGCGATCAACACCGGCGGCTTCAAGTCGCTGAAGGAAGGCCAGAGAGTCAGCTTCGACGTCATCTCCGGCCCGAAAGGCAAGCAAGCCTCGAACATCCTGCCGCAGTAAACGCGCTGCGATAGGCATGAAAAAAAACCGGCGGCAGCCGGTTTTTTCATTGCGCCCAGCAACCGCGCGGCTAGGCCCCCTTCAAGTAGATGTCCGGCCGGTGCAGCTCCATATACCGCTCCGGATGCTCCAACGCGGTGAAACCGAACGGCAGGTAAACCGCATGGGCATTGGACGTGACCAGCACCATGCGGCGCAGCCGACGCAACGCCGGCTCGTCCGCCATCCTTTGCATCAGCTGCCTGGCATAGCCGCGGCCGCGGCACTCCGGCACCACGAACACATCGCACAAATAGCCGAAAGTCGCCAGGTCGGTGACCACGCGGGCGAAACCCACCTGGCGCTCCCCCAGATAGGCGCCGTAGCACAGCGAGCCGGCTATCGCCTGCTCGACGGTGGCGCGGGCAATGCCTTTGGCCCAGGGGGCGTGGTCGCGCAGGAAGGCATGGATCAAACCGACATCCAGCCGGTGCTTGTCGGTGGAGATTTGCAGCCTATCGTCTTTCATCGGTGTGGAAGCTCCTTGATGGCCAGGTGGGCGCGCTGCAGCCAACTCTTGCAAGCGGCCAGCCGGCCCGAATAAATGTTCAGCGCCAGCGCCGCCACGATCAGCGCCGAGGCCAGGATGCTCAGGCTGTCGTAGCGTTCTCCCAGAATGAGGTAGCCGCCCAGCAGGCCGAACACCGGGCTGAGCAAGGAAAACGGCGCCACCAGCGATGCCGGGTACAGGCTGAGCAGCTTGCCCCAGCTCCCCAGCGCGAACAGCGTGCCGATCAATGCCAGGAACAGCAGCGCCAGCAGCCCGATCCAGGAAAAATGGGCCAGCGCGCTCCATGCCGCGGCGGGTCCGCCCTCCAGCGCGAGCGACAGCACCAGCAGCGGCAGCGGCGGCACCGCGCTCATCCATACGGTGAAGCCGAACATGTCCACCTTGCCGGAGCGCTTCAGCTCGATATTGCCCCAGGCGAAGCCCGCGGCGCCCATCAAGGCCAGCAGCAGCGGCAACAGCGGCAAGGCGTCATGGTAGCGGGCATAGCCAAGAAGCAGCACGCCCAGCAAGGCCAGCGCCATCACCGCCTTCTGCGTCGCCGAGCGGTTTTCCTGCAACAGCGCGGCGGCCAGCAGCAGGGTGATGAACACCTGCACCTGGGCCAGCACCGCCACGATGCCGGCCGGCATGCCCAGCTTGATGGCGGAGAACAAGCCGGCGAACTGGATCACGCCCAGGCACAAGCCAGCGCGCAGATACAGCCGCCGCGGCAGCGTCGGCCGCGGAAACAGCCAGACCCCGGCCACGAACACCACCATGAAGCGCAGCGCCGCCAGCAGCAGCGGCGGGCACTGGGTCAGCCCTATCTTCACCACGATGAAGCTCAGGCCCCAGATCGCGGCCACCAGCACCGCCAACAATACGTGCGCCGTCTTCATGGCATTTCCTCCTCTTCTTCCAGCGCGGCCAGCGCGCGCCGGTACGCGTCCAGGAAATAGTCCAGCTCGTCCTCGCCCACCGTCAGCGGCGGCAGCAGCCGCAGCGCGTCGGCATCATGGGCGGCGGGCGCGGTGAGCACACCCTCGGACAATAATTGCAGCCACAAGGCGCCGGCGGCCTGCTCGCCGAAACGCCGCTTCGCCCGCGGCGTGGCGCGCAAGGCCAGCATCAGCCCAGCGCCCTCCAGCGCAAACAGGCCATCCGGCCAGGCGCGGCGCAGATAGGCCGAGCGCGCGGCGGCCCTGGCCGGCGCGTCTATGCCGCGCAGCGCCGCCAGCATATGCAGCCCGCAGCGCATGGCGAGCCGGTTGCCGCCGAAGGTGGAGCCGTGGATCTTGGCGCAGCCGGGCCGGGCGAACACCGCTTGATAGATCGCGTCGCGAAACAGTATCGCCGACACCGGCACGATGCCGCCGGTCAGCCCCTTGGCCAGCAGCAGCATGTCCGGCGGCGGCCCGCCCAGCGCCTGGTAGGCGAACCAGGCGCCGCAACGTCCCAGGCCTGACTGCGCTTCGTCGTAGATCAGCCAGGCGCCGTGGCGGCGGCACAGCGCCGCCAAGCCATGCAGCGCGTCCGCGCGCCACGCCCGCGCGCCGGCGCTGCCCTGCACTGGCTCCAGCATGACCGCGGCCACGTCGTTCGCCGCCAGCGCGGCTTCCGCCGCGGCAAGGTCCCCCCACGGCAGCCTCAGCACCGCCTCATCCTCCGGCAAACCCTGCCGCCAGAAATCGCTGCCGGCCAGCTGGGTGGCGGCAAGCGTCAAACCATGGAAACCGCCTTCGAAAACTATCGCGCGCGCCCTGCCGCAGGCCATGCGCGCCAGCTTCAGCGCGCCTTCCACCGCCTCCGCTCCGCTGCTGGCGAACAAGGCCTTGCCGCCAGCCAGGCCCGCCAAATCCAGCAAGCCCGCCGCCAACTCGCCAGCTGACGCCGACCAGCCCAGCGGGTGCAAATTGGGGGTGGGATCCATCAAGTCTTGCGCCAGCAGAGCCGACAAGGCCGGCGGATTATGGCCCAGCGCCGCCGCGCCGTAGCCGGCGACGAAGTCCAGCAGGCGGCGGCCATCGTCCAGCAGCAGCCAGCTGCCGTCGGCGGCGGCGGGCTGCGCGTCCAGCCCGCATTGGCGCAAAATCTCGCGCCAGGCCGGATTGACGCAGGCCTCGTAGGCGTCACCGCTGGCCATGTCGCGCCGCATAGCTGTCCAGCGAGCAGATGGCCAAGCGGCTTTGCGCGCCATAGAAATCAGCCACCTGGTCCATCGCCCGCAGATTCAGTTCCAGCAAATAGCCCAGATTTCCCAGCGCCCGCTGCTGGGCCAGCGGCGCCAGCACCGATATCTCGCGGAAAAACAGACGCGACAATGCCGCGTGGTTCAGCTCCAGATTGAGATCATCGTGGCGCTTGGCCACGCGCTGATAGTCGGCGCGGCCCTCCACCAGCTCCTCCAGCCGATGGTGGACCGGATTGTCCACGCCCGGCATGCCCTCGGTCACCATGATGGAGCCGAGATAGCCTATCGGATCGTAGCGGCCCAGCACGGTGAAGGCGTCGACATAGGCCTGGAACAGCGGCAGCGGCAGCGCCTGGTCCAGCCAGGCCGGCGGCACGCCCAATGCCTCGCAGGTCGCGCGTTCGAACGCCTCGTGGCCCAGCTCCTCCTGAAAATAGCGGTACACCCGCTGCTTGAGCGGCGTGCGCAGGCGCTTGGTCATCAGCGGCGCGATGATTTCGACGAAGCGCTGGGTGACGTGGTACTGCTCGATGAACAGGCCCTGCACCAGCGGGCTGAATCCCGCGCCATCGGCGTTCAGCCGCCGCACATAGCGGGACTCGCCAAGCTGCGCGAGGCTGTCCAGCGCGTACTGCTCGGCGCGGCGCATGAAGTTGACGCCGCTATCCGGCTCGGTCGCCGCCGGCCGGCTCGGCAGCCGGCGCCGCGCGTCGGGCAGCGGCGCCTGCAGCAGCAAATCCATCAGGCACAGCAAATAGGCTTCGACATGGGCCGGGCAGTAAAAACCCAGGCTGTCCGGCCGCTCAACCGGCGGGGGCCGGGAGGCGGCGCGCCCGGCCAGCCCGCAGGCGTCGGCGAAGCCGTTCAGTACCCTCCGCCACAGGCCGATCAGCTGCGGCATGTTGTCGGCCAGATACAGCTTTTGCAGATAGAAGGTTTGCAACGCGAAATTGTCGCTCCACTCCGGCGCGCCTATGCCGTCCACCGTGAAGGCATCCGCCTGCGGCGCCGGCTCATCCAGCAGATTCAGCATGACCAGCGCCGCCGGCGCGTAAAGGCCGCGGTTAGCCGCAGTGGCCTCCAACAGCCGAGCCACGCAGCGCTGCGTCAGCGACTCCAGCTCCTGCCGCCGCGCCTCCAGCGCGGAATGGTCCGCCGGCGCGTCGCGGATCAGCGACAGCTCGTCCAGCTGCCGCGCCAGCGACAGCTGCCACGACGGGGCCGATCCTTCATGAATGTCGAACCAGATTTCGGAGCCGGGATTGGCCATTGCCAGCACGCTGTCCAGCACGCGTCCGCCATCCACTCCGGTGAAATTGATTTCGTACTCGCTGGCGTCGGCGGCCAGCACCACGGTCTGGCCGTCTTCGGCCAGATGGGCGCTGAACGGCACCAGGCGCGGCATGCGGTAATGACTGATGCGCCAGGCTTCCATGTCCCGCTCCTCGTTGTCGGCGTTGTTACAGGTAGAGGCGCGGCATCGCCGCGTCGGCGCGGCTGTAGTAGTCGACGATTTCCTCGTCCTGCAGCGCCATGGTTTCCACGGTCAGCACCAGATTCTTCTCCACCACCAGCTGTTCTTCGCGGCCGATGGCCGAGATGTCCTCCAGCAGCTCGCCGGTGATGTCATCGTGCCCCAGCGTGTCGTTGATGTGGGCGTGGCGCAGCAGCGGCTCCCAGAATGTCCTCGCCAGGCCCTGGCGCTCGCAGCAGCGCACCAGCGCCTGATTGAATTGTTCGCCCGGCATTTCGAAAAGGAACAACACGCTCTTGAACGACAGCAGATGCTGGCGGGCGAACACGCCCAGCGCCGAGCACAAGGCGAACGTGGACGGCAGCGGCTGCAGATGCTCCAGTCCGGTCACCTCCATGTCCACGCTGGCCAGGCTGTCCGCCAGCATCTGGTCGTGGTCCAGCTCAGACATCAGAAAACGCTGCAGCGAGCGCTGGTTCTGCCGGCTATCGGCGTGCGACAGCGCCGAGGCGATCAATCCCGGCGCGGCACGCACCAGGCAGTAATATTCCAGCGCGTAGCCGATCAGCACATTGCGCGGCGCGCTGCCGTCGGCCAGCATGCCGTACAGCCGCGAGCGGCCGCGCTTGCGCATGGCGCGCTGAGCCAGATTGCGCAGCCGCGAATTGAATTCCAGCCCGGAAATGGCGTCGGCCGGCAGCTCGAAACGGGCCTCGGTCACCAGTCCCAGCCGGTCCAGCTCCTCCAGCAGGCCAGGCAGGCTGGCCGCCATGCGGGGATGGGAGGCGCGCAGTTCCGGCATGCTGGCCGGCGCGCGCTGCAGATCGTCGAGCAAGGCCAGCAGTTCGCGCCGGCCTTCGTCGGCGACGGACAAATCGCAGGATTGGTCGCGGTACAACAGCGCGACGCCGTCTTCTTGCTCCTGGATTTCCACGCCGGCCCGCAAGGCCGGCCGGTGGAATAGATCGTGGACACCGGGTGCGCGCATCGCCCGCCTCCTCTCTCAGTAGTCTTCGATGCGGCGCAGCAGCGGGCCGTCGCCGGAATAGTGCCGCCATACCGCGCTGTAAAAGGCGTCGTACAGTTCGACGAACAGGTGGGTCTGCGCGTGCATGCGACGCGCCGTCTCCAGGTCGACCACATCGATCTGCGAGAAGATCTGCCGGGTGAGGCTGCCGTGCTCGCCCTTGAGGTTGATGTCGGAGTGGGCCTTGACCGGGCGCAGGAAGGCGGGATCCAGCCCCAGCCGGTAGCCGGCGTCAAGAAAGGAGTCCTGGCGGATGTCCTTGCCTTCGAGCACGCCCAGCGTGGTGAAGAAGAACAGCGGATCGTTGTGCGACCAGTAAGCCAGCGCGTTGCACAATGCCATGGTCTGCGGCAGCGGCACCGTGCGCGCCAGGTCTTCGCGGCTGATGCCGATGCGGTTCAACGCCTGCAGCAACAGCTCGTCATGGCCGTACTCCTCGGCGAAGAAGGCGTTCATCGCCAGCCGCGCCCGGGTATTGGGCACGTAGGACAGCACCGGCGCGTCGAAATAGCTTTCGCGGAACAGGAAATGGTAGTTCTCGATCACCATGCCATGGAATACCTTCTCCGGTATGTCGCCGGGCCGGCTGGCGTTCTGGCAGTTCACCCAGAATTCGTTGCGGTACAGCGTCCGGTACAGCAGCTGATTGGACAGGTCCTCGATTTCCAGCAGGATTTCCATGCCGGTCTTGCCGGCGGCCGGCGCGATCGAGCGGATCACGCCGTAATCCTCCAGGCTGGCCAGCAACTGGCGGATGCTGTCCGCCGACTGGCGCGGCAGCGCGCCCTGCACTTCCGCCTGGCTGCAGCCCCGCCCCAGCCGCGCCACCAGTTCCGCCACTTCCGCCGCGCTGGCCTGGCCGGCGGACAGCTCCAATTCTTCGTCGCCGGCAGTCTTCACCACCAGCGGCGACTGCGAAATCACTTCGCCGTTCAGGCAATAACGCGCTTCCGGTTGGTGGATCACGTCGCTTCCCTCCCAGGACAGCCGGCCGCCGGCCAATCCGGCGGCGCGGCAGTCCGGCAGACCGAGGGCCGCATCGCGACACCCCGGCCGGCCGGCTTACAGGTGAACCGGCACCAGGACCGGACGCGGATTGCGGGGTTTGACCACCACCACCGCCTCTTGCATGCTGGTTTGCATTTGGCTCTCCTTTGCTTGCGGAAAAGAAACAGCGCCTGGCTCAGGCGCTTTCTTATCTTATGCCTGACAGTCCGCCTCAGAAATATCAAATACCTGTCATAAATAACTGTTTTTAAACAGATTTAACCTACCGCGCCAGCCAAAACCTGCCGGCAGCAGGCCGCGCGCGTCTCTCCCCCCTGCCTGCCAGCGCGCCGCTCATCCGCATCGACTTGACATCGATGCCTCCCCGGCTATAACCACCACATGAATATATTCCAAACAAGTATCAATTCTAAGTAATAACACCTATATAGCATTACCCGGCCCAACTTCCGGCCCGCCGGCTTGCATATCAAGGGAGACCACCCCGCCTCGGCAATCCACCAGGGAGATTCGACATGAACCTGTTCCAACGCGCAGCCGCGCCGCTAGCCATCAGCCGCAACAACCTCGGCCCCTTGGCCGAACTGGCCGGCAACTGGGTAGGCCACGGCTACAACATGATCGCGGTGCCCGACCACCAAAACCACAAGCCTTTTCGCCTGATCGTCAACGCCACCAAGGAAACGCTGGCCTTCACCCCGATAGGCGGCCCGGTGCCGAATCGCGGCTCGCTGCAAAACGACATCGACATCTTCGGCCTCACCTATCTGCAACAGGTCAACGACGCCGCCACCGACGAAGGCATTCACATCGAACCCGGCATCTGGCTGCATGTGCCCGCCACCAGCGACCCGAAAAAACCCGCCACCATCGTGCGCCAATCCACCATCCCGCATGGCGATTCGCTACTGGCAGGGGGAGAAAGCTCCTGTGAAAAGCGCGCTCCCCACATCGCGCCGGCCAGCACCGAACCCCATCGGGTGGATGGCAAGCCGTTGCCATTCGGCTATACCGATCCCTACCAGAACGGCAAGTTTCCTCCCGGCTTCGACATGAAAAACCCCAACCAGGCGCTGGTGGACGTGCTGCAATACCAGCAGCAGCAGCTGGAGTTGAAGGTGGTCGAAACCATCAACCTGAAGGTCAGCACCAACGATGCCGGCGGCATCACCAACATTCCCTTCATCGTCAAGAATGCCAACGCCACCCACATGGACGCCATTTTCTGGATTGAAACCGTCCAGCGCCCCGACGGCTCGCAGTTCATGCAGTTGCAGTACACGCAGACCGTGCTGCTGGTATTCGAGGAAATCGTCTGGCCGCACGTCTCGGTCGCCACGCTGCTCAAGCGCTAGGCCTCCCCGTCTCGCCATACGGCGCGGCATAAAAAAGGGATGGCGCCCTTTGGCGCCATCCCTTGCGCCAAAAGGCGCTCAGTCCTCATGCATCGCTGGCCGAAAAAATCTCGCCAGGTATCATCGCGGTGCTCAGATTGGGAAAGTCCCGCACCGACGCATGCTGCCTGTCGTCGCCGGTGACCATGCGCAGCAGCAGATTGGTGCCGGCCTGGAAATACAGCGTGGACGGTCCCTTGCCCGCTCTTTGATACGTCCAGGCATCGGCCTCCTGTCCCAGCACGGTGTGCCGTCCGGCATAGCGCGCGTCATGCGCAGCCAGCACGTCGCGCGGCAGGAACAGCTGCCGGAACGGGCCGGTTTCGTCGTCCAGCGGGATGTCGCACAGCGCGGTGCCGTACGCCATCGCCTCGCGGCCGTAGGCCACTTTCTGCTTGCGGGTGCGTCCGCTGGCGGCATTGCCGGTTTCCGACATCCACAGCCGATAGCCGGTATCCTCCTCCGACCACGGGTTGAACAGGCCATCGATGCGGCAGATGTTGCGGCCGTAGTCGAACCAGCAATAGCCCGAGCTGAGCTGGTCGTCCTGCAGCATCGGCGACCAATAGGAAACGTAGGCGCTGCTCCACTGCTGCGGCAGCAGCGGCGGCGCGGACTGCGGGATGGGCTGGTTCATGACGGAGTCCTCAGCGATCGAGCGCATAGCCCAGATTGCGCGCCAGGGCCTCCGGCAGCGGCGGCAGCGCCTTGCGGCGGGCATCGAAGCTCTGCATGAACTCGGCATTGCTCAGATGCATGCGGTCGTCCACCGTCTCGAACCAGTCGCGGCTGCTGTTGGCATGCTCGCTGAACAGCTTGACCAACGGCATCGCGCGCGCGTCGAAGCTGGCCAGCGCCGCCGGCACGCTGGCCTCGGCGCACAGCGCCTTCACCAGCAGCTGCGCCGCCACCACCGCCATGGTGGTGCCGTGGCCGATGGAGAAGTGGCCGGACTGCAGCGCGTCGCCGATCAACACCAGCTTGCCGTCGTAGGACTTGTCGTGGCTCAGCGTCATGAAGTTGCGCCAGCCTAGGCCAGGCTGCGCCACCAGGCCGTGGCCGCCCAGCTCGGCGCGGAACACGCCCGCCACATACTCCGCCGACGCCTCGTCCGACATCTCCCCCAGGCGCGCGCGCTCGAAGGTTTCCTCGCTGCACTCCACCACGAAAGTGCTCATCCGGCTGGAGTACTTGTAGGCGTGGGCGATGAAAATATCCTTGCCGTGGGTGCGGAACACCAGGTTCATCTGGTCGAACAACTGGCTGGTGCCGAACCAGATGTATTTGTTGCCGCCGTACTCCAGCTTGGGCGCCAGCGCCTCGGTGAAGTGCGAAGTCTTGTGGTTGACGCCGTTGGCCGCCACGATCAGGTCGTAGTCGTCCAGCGGCAGTTGCTCGCGCGCCAGCAGCGGCGACTCGTAATGGATGGCGATGCCCAGCGACTGGCAGCGCTCGCGCAGCGCCTGCACCAGGCCGCGCCGCTCCACGCCGCACAGCAGCACGCCGGTGCTCATCAGATTGGGCTCGTTATGGTGGATCAGCTTGAAATCCTCCAGGAACTGCGGGTCCAGCCGCTCCGGATGTTCCAGATAGGACAGCGGATTAGCCGGATGCTGGCCGGGCCGGCCAGGCAGCACCACGCCCCAGCCCGCCACTTCCTCGGGGTCGTTCTTTTCCGCGATGCTGATCTGCCAATCGGGCTTCGCCAGCTTCATTTGGCTGGCGAACACCAGGCCTGCCGGACCCGCGCCGATAACCAGGATTTTTTTCATCAGTTGACCCTCCCCAATTTGTACCAGACGTTCTGCTTCTTCTGGATGGTTTGCAATTTGTCGTACGGCTCGGAAGTGAAATACAGCTTCTGCGCCATGTCCGGCGGATACAGCTCGGGAAACTTGCCGTGCATGTAGCGGGTGTAGCGGGCGCGCAGGAAAAAGATGGGGTTGGAGCAGCTGAGCACGTCGTAGTTGGCGCGCGCCATGTCCTGCATCGCGTCGGCCTGCACCTTGCGCTGCGCGGTGAATTCGGCGAAGGCCAGCTCCTGATCATGGCAGTGCTGGTCCAGCAGCGTGACGAAGCTGTGCGCGTCCTCCAGCGCCATGTTCATGCCCTGGCCCAGGAACGGCGCGGTGGCGTGCGCGGCGTCGCCCAGCAGCAGCACATTGCCCTTGTAGTGGAAGGTGCTGGAGCGGACATTGATCAAGTCGTTGCTGGGCTTTACCAGGAATTGTTCCAGCATCTCCTCCCGCACCGCGTCGGACAGGCTGCCGAAATAGCGCTGGAAAAACGCCTTCATCGCCTGGCGGTCCTGGGTGGCCAGGCTGGGCGTGCCCTCATACGGCAGGCAGACGGCGATGCTGACGCTGCCGTCGGGGATGGTGGCCGCGCGGCCGGCGAACAGGCCGCCGGAATCCATGCCGAAGAAGTACAGCAGGTCCTTGCGGTAGCCCAGCGCCTCGGCGTCGGGCAGCACCAGCGTCTTGTAGCCGTGGCGGAAGAAGGTTTGCTGGAATTCGAAACGGCGCATGCCGCTTTGCATCGCCTGGCGCACCGCCGAATGCGCGCCGTCGGCGCCGATGACCATATCGCCTTGCAGGCGCTGCAGCTGGCCGTCCTTGCTCTGGATCAGCACCGACTTGCCTTCCAGATCGACATCCAGGCATTTGTGCTCGAAGTGGTAGCGGACGCCGTTCCGGTTGGCGTGGCGGTTCAGCAGGCGCTGAAAAGCGGCCCTGTTCAGGGATAGCGGCGACAAGCCTTCCAGCGGCTGCAGCTCGCGGATGCGGAACTTGCCACCCACCGAAAACGCCATGCCGACGATGGGTTCGCCGCACTGGTCCAGTTCCGCGCGCGGAATGCCTGCCGCCAGCACCGCCTTGATGCCGCGCACCGTCATGCTGACGCCGATGGCGCGCGAGCTGACCGCGTCGACGTAGGACGACAGATCCTGCAGCGGATCGCCCCGCTTCTCGACCACATGGACCTCGTAGCCCCGTCTTGCCAGGTAAATGGCAGTCAGGCCGCCCGCGAGCCCCCCTCCGACAATAATCGCTTTCTGCATTTCAGGCCTCTCTTGTAAGCTTTCCACAAGCCAAATCCATCAGTTGCCGGCAGTAGAACGCCAGCAACTCCTTCGGCGCGTCCGCCACCCAGCCCGGCTCCAGGCCGGCCGCCTCATCCGCCAGCGCTTGGCAGCGCTTGGCCAGCATCTGGCATCCCAAGCTGTAATCGTCGAATACCTTGCAGTCGGCCGCCGCCGGCACCGGCGGCGCGGCGTTCCGCCCCGGCACGCCGGACGGCAGGTTCATCAGCGCGGTGGACAGCGGCCGCAGCAGGCCGGTCATCAGGTCTATCGCCGCGTTCATCAGCCGCGAGCGCCTGAGGCTGCCCGCCGGCTGCGCCGCGAAATGCTGCGCCATCATCGCGAACATCAATTCATAGCCGCCCTGGTACAGGCGCATCAGCGCGCGGGCCTGCGGCTCGGTCACCAGATTGCAGCCCTCGCGCGGCGCCAGCACCGCGTTCTTCAACGCCGGCAGCGCCGGCTCGAACGGCGCCGGCTGCGCCATCAGCCTGCCGGCCAGGCTGCGCAGGCGCTGGAAATGCGAATGTTCGAAGTGCGGCGAATCCAGCGCGCCGCCCTCGCCCTGTTCGGTGACGAAGCGGATGCCGAACAGCGCGCTGTCGCGGTCGAAGACTTCCAGCTGGTAGCCGGGAAACGCGCGGTTGGTCAGCTCATTGAGGAACAGATGGTGCTCGCCGCCGCGCTTGCCCGCCGCGCCGTCGAACAGGTCGGGCAATTCCTCGAAAGCCTGGCGGATGGACGCGTAGAAGGCGGCGATGGACTTGGCCGGCGAAGGAATGAACGCGGGCCATTCCAGCTTGATGAAGCGGGCCAGCACGTATTCGGAAAACGGCTCGAAGGAAAACTCGGTGTCGAGGCCGAACGCGCGCCGCGCCTCGTCCCCCACCCGCGCCGCGCCGGGGTGGAAGGGCTCGCCCAGCGCCATCAGCAGGTTGTTGACCACCAGGTAGTGGATCATCTCCTCGTGGGCTATCTCCAGGATCGCGCCGCGCAGGCCGCCGTCGCGCCGCCTGTCGCCGCCGCCGCAGGCCAGCTCCAGTTGCTCCTGGCTCCACGCGCCTGATTGCGCCAATTGCTCGCCCTGCGCGTAATTCGGAATGGAATAGGCGGCGTAGACGTACTGCAGCATGATGGACAGCTCGAGATCCACCGCCGTCTTCAGCGCTTCCACCAGCTGGGCGCGGTTCTCGATCCGCGCCGGCGCGCCGCCATCGGGCGCGGCGGACGGCGCCGCGCGCTCGACATTGGCCAGGTATTTCAGAAACAGTCCGGCCTTGGGCCGCGACAGCTCGCGGGTGCTGGGCATGTAGTAGCTTTTGTCGCGGTTTTGCGGATCGCACATCTGCCACATCAGCCGGGCGTAGGTCTCGCACTTGCAGCGGTCGGCCAGGCTGAACACCTTGTCCGACATGAAGGGATAGACCAGCTCGTAATAACTCATCACGTGCCGGTACAGGAAGGCGTAATCGACCTGCTCCGCCGGCACCTCGGCCAGCTGCCAGTCGTCCGGCAGGATGCGCAGGTTGACGCGCTGGACGCCGCCGTCCAGCTCGATGCGCGCGACGCCCGGCTTCAGGCCGGTAATCAGCCATTCCGCGTCGCCGTCGCGTTGCCGCACCTCCACCGCCGCCTGGCCGTCGCCGACCACCTTGAACGGGATGGCCGGGCGCGGCCGGCGCTCGCCGCGGTAATAGCTTCTCACCGTGACGCGTTCGGGAAAGCTCAGGCCGCGCGCCGCGTCGGGCGCCTCCAGGTACAGGTTGTTGGCGTCGGTCTGCGACACCCAGTCCACCTCGTCCCAGCGCGCCAATTCGCTCGACAGCGACAGCGAGCCCTGCGGCGGATTGAGCAGCGGCACGTCGACGATGCCGTGATTACGCCAATAATCCAGGCAGGCCTGCTGCGGA
This sequence comes from Chromobacterium subtsugae, assembly GCF_001676875.1. Classification (GTDB taxonomy): domain Bacteria; phylum Pseudomonadota; class Gammaproteobacteria; order Burkholderiales; family Chromobacteriaceae; genus Chromobacterium; species Chromobacterium subtsugae. Next base: position 192,791 of record NZ_JYKA01000001.1, read on the forward strand.
ATCCGCGCGACCAGGGCGCCGCCGCGATCCTTCAGCAGCAGGTCGCCCAGCGCCAGCTTGGGGCCGAGCGCGTGCGTCAGCCGGCCCGGCTCGTCGATGCGCGGCGCGCGTGTAGTGAACGGCAGCGCCGCGCACAAATTCAGCGACACCCGGTCATCGCGGATCTGCAGCGTCAGCGGCCCCAGGCCCGCGCCTGCGGGCTGCAGCAGCCGGCCGGCCGGATAGCTGGCCAGCTCGTCGCGCCGCCATACGCCCACCGTGCCGACCATGTCGTAGAACACCGGCGTGTCCGGCTGCCGCGGCGTGGACATGTTGAACAAGGTGTACTGGACAGTCAGTCCCAGCGCGTCGTCGTCTTCCAGCGCCCGCTGCAGCGCCTGCAGCGTCGCCGAGCCGTCATCGCCCAGATTGAACAGGAAATACGGATCGCTCTTGGGCAAGGAAAACTGGAACACCCGCACCCGGCCGAAATCGTCGTCCAGAAAGTGGCCTGAACGCTCGCAGACATGCCCGCCGCCCACCCAGCGCGCGCCGTGGGCCTGGTCGATGTCGGCGGTGAACAGGCTGGGCGCGTGGGCGGCGGCGCCGGGCGGGGAAATGACGAACTGCCCGGCGTAGATCTGCACCGCATCCGGCCGGGTGGGATCATTGTCCACCCAGCGCGCGCGGTTGAACGAGGTGCGCAGGTATTCGTTGTAATGTCCCCACAAGGCCAGCTTCGCACCGATCAGGCTGTCGTCGGCCTCGGCCGCGCCGGCCCTCGGCTCCACCGCGGTCACCACCGCGCCTTCCCAGGAGAAATGGTTGTTGCCGTTGGCGTTGTGGCCCAGCGCCAAGCTGAAGACGCCGTCGTCGGCAGGCTTGCCCTCGCTGTCGAAATGCGGACCCAGTTGCCGCAGATACTGGTGGAACTCGGCCGGCGGGCGCGCCAGGTCCACCGGCTGGCCGCCGGCCGACACCGTATTGCTGGCCATGTCGATATGGCCGTGCGGATCGCGGTTGGCGGTGGGCGCGTTGACGCGGGCGCAACCTCGGAAATGAAAACGCGGAAAGTCGAGAATGCTCATAGGGCTCCAGAAGGAATGGACTGCGACGGCGCGGCGCGAAGCCGCGGGCTCATCCGGCCATGCGCTGCAGCAGCAGCGCGCTGGCCGCCCTGGCGCTGAGCAGTCCGCCCTCCATCCAGCCGCAATGCTCGGTGTAGGCGTCGGAACAGGCGATGATGCCGCTGTCGCGGTTCAGCAAGGCCGGCGGGCGGTCCGCCGCCGCCGCGTCCTGGCAAAACTCGACGCCGTGCGCCCAGTACTTGTGGACATGCTGGCTTGGCTGCGGAATGCTGGCCGCCCCGATGCCCAGCGCCGCGGCCAGATGGACGCGCACCTGTTCCAGATAGCCGTCCTCGCCGTCGGCGACGCAGGCGCGCCAGTAAGCCGCCATTTCGCTGTCGGTATAGAAGAACACGTACTTGTCGCCCTTGAAGTAGACCTTGCGCAGCGGGTTGTCGACGATCAGCACCTGATCTTCCAGCTTGTAGTCGCGCCACCACGGCTCGTCATAAGACAGAAAACCCTTGAACAGCGGCAGCGAGCCATAACGGGAATGGCCCCAGGCCGCCGGGAAGTCCAGGTTGAGCCCGGCCATCGCCGACGGCGGAATGGCCAGGATCAGGTGCCGGGCGTGATGCGTCAGCTGCCAGCCGTCATCCCCCACCAGCGCCAGTCGATAGCCATCCTGGTCGCGCTCCACCGACGCCAGGCGAAAGCCCAGGCTGAACTTGGCGCCGCCCGCCTTGACCTTGTCCTTCATCCGCGCGATCAGGCCGTCGAAGCCATCCACGGCGGAAAACCACTGGTTGGCGTCGTTCTCGGTGAAGCTCTGGATTTCCGGATGCTTGCCGACGATGTCATAGGCCATCTCGGCGGAGATATTGGGCAGGAACAGCGCGTCGTAGCCCATGGACTTGATCATGCCGATCGCGCTGTCCGTGCCCTGGTAGCGGCTGACGAAATTGAGGAAGGATTCCTTGCCATGCTCCTTCAGCCGCGGCGACAGCTCGCGCATCGCGCTTTTCAGCGTTTGCTGGACGCGGTTCTTGAATTTCAGCTGGGTGAAGGGATAGCGTTCGCTGCGCTGGCTGTAGCTTTGCATCACGCTCTGGAACTGCGGGTGCAGTTGCGGCGAGTAGCGGCCGGCCCCCAGCTCTATCGCGGCCTTGCCGTCCAGGTTTTTCGAGCGGATGCGTCCCCCCGCCTCCGTCTGCATGTCGAAAATCCGCAGCGACAGGCCGCGGCAGGCGGGCGATTCCAGCAAATACGTCGCGCAGCTCAAGCCGCTGATTCCGGCGCCGACGATGCAAATATCCGAAGAGTGCTTCATCACGAAATTCCTTGGTTCATTCAATCGACACCCGCCGGCGGCGCGGCCGCCGACGGGTCCAAATCTGAAGGGGAATGGCTCAGCTCTTGCTCTTTGTCTTGCAGAATCGGGAACCGCGCGCCGCTGTGGCTGCCGTTTCCCGGCGGGCGGCAAGCCGCCCGCCATCAGTCATTTTGAATTTTTAATACTAATTAAAAATGCTTTTGGAATTTAAACAACACTAGTCAAGTTGCATCCAATTCACAAGAATATTGTCGGACAGTTCAGCACTACCTGTTCCTAGTGACAGGCTTTCCATTTGAGAAATGCAACACCTCCGGCCGAGCGGCCAACCCCTGGCCGGCGTAAACCAGTTGCGCGCGCCAGTCCAGATATTGTCGCGTCGCGCCGATCCGCACTCGGAAGCGCTCGCCGTCGCCGACGGACGGCTGCCATAGATACAGCTGGTCGGCATGGCTGCCGCCGCTCCAGGCGGTCAGGTAGTAGTCGGCCGCGCGCGCCCAGTCCTTGAACGACACCACGTCGCCATCCTGCAAGCAGCCGTCGGCCCGGCTCTGATTGACCAGGCGCAACTCAGCGGACCGGCTGAGCGGACCCTGGGCGGTGTAATAGGCGTACTGGTTGCCGCCCGCTCCGCCCCACCAGGTCCAGAACCAGCCGGGCTGATCGGCGCGCTCCAGCCGCACGTATTCGCCGGAGCGCACGCAGCCGTTGTCGCGCATCGAGAAATTATTGGACAGGTTGAACTGTGCCTGCGGCCCCGCCTCGGCCGCGCCGGCTTTCAGCCAGCCGTCGTTGCTGCCGGCGCTTTGCACATAACGGCCGCTGGCCAGGTTTTGCAGGCTGACCTGGCGATAGCCGCCGGCCGGCGCGGTCAGCGAGCGGGTCGGCGTCGACGCGTCGGCCCAGGCGAAGGCCTGCACCGGGTAGTGGTCGCTGTAATCGGCGTAGGCGTAGGTTTGCTTCGCCACCGCCGACTGCGCCGTCCACTGCGGCGACGGCGCGTCCAGCGCCAGGTTGTGCCACATCCCCGGCTGGCGGTGGCCTTTGAGCAGCAGGATGTAGTCGATGTATTCCGGCGCGTCGCCGCTGCGCGCGCCGTAGCGCTCCAGCGCGATGCCGTTGCCGCGGGTGTCGAAACTATCCGGCATGCCGGCGTAGCGCGGCTCGCTGGCTTGCAGAATGTCGAGCATCGCCTGGTATTCGGCGCTTTTATGGCGATCGGTGTTCATGTCGCCGGCGATGATCACCGGCTCGTCGGCCGGCAGGCGGCGCGCCTGGACCCAGGCCGCCATTTCGCGCAGCTGGCCCTGGCGCACCGCGATGTCGGCATGATGGGCGCAGCCGCTGTCTTCCGACTGCAGATGAGTGCCCAGCACGTGGTAGAACCGGCCGCCGACATTGATCTTGGCGTAGGCGAAGCCTTTCAATGCCTGCCCGTCCCAGCTGCAGCCCGGCGTCTGGAACAGATACTGCCGCTTCTCGACGATGGGCCAGCGGCTGGCGATGGCCACGCCGCCGTCCTCCGGTTTCAGCGCGTTCCAGCCCTCGGTGCCGTCCCAGCCCAGTTGCGCGCGGCCTATCACCGGCGTCTGATAGGGAAACCGCGGCCGTAGCAGCGCCAGCAGCTTCTCCGAGGCGGCATTGTCCTGCAGCTCCTGGAACACCAGCACATCCTGGCCTTGCAGGATGGGCGCGGCCGCCATCAGCTCGACGCGCCGCAGCTGGCCGTAATTGGGATACAAGGCCTGCGGCAGCAGCATCGCGTTCCAAGTGGTGAGTTTGAGATCGTCGGGATAGGCGGCATGAGCAGCCGCGGACAGGGCCAGAGCCCCGCATGACAGGAAACGCCAGGCTTTCATTTGACATCCTCGCAAGTGGTGGGAAAAGCGGATCAGTCTGGATAGCGCGGTTTTCAATACGGTTAATTTTTTAAAAATTAATACGTCAAAAGCATATTTGCGGAATTGGCCTGGAAATCCGGCCAGGCCATCCCGCCTGGCCATGCGAATCCGGCCGGCGGCGCGCCATACGCTGAGCCATCCACCCTGTCGTTTCGGCCGCTTGCGCGTGGGAAAGGAGCAAACCATGCATGCCGCGATGGTTCTGCAGGGCGGCATGGCGCTATAGGCCGCCTGTCTGGCGGCCGGCGCGCTGGGCTTCATCCCGCTATGGCTGATCGCCTCCGGGATCGATATGTGGCTGGGCGCCAGCCGCGCCGGCGACTCGGCGCGCGAGGAGCTGCCGATCTTCCTGCCGGCGTTCGGCGTGCCGGCGGCCGTCGCCGCCGCGCTGTCGCGGAAACTCCGTTGACGGCCGGAAACCAAAACAGCCCCTGGCCATGACGGACAGGGGCTGCTTGCGCCAACGGGCCGCGCGGGCCGGAGCCAGGCTTATTCGTGGATGGCTTCCACCGCGATGTCGATGGTGACATCGTCGCCGACATAGGGCGCGTACTTGCCGGCATTGAATTCGGTGCGCTTGATCTTGACGCTGGCGTTGGCGCCGATGGCGTCCTTCTTCAGCATCGGATGCTCTTTGTTGGTGAAGCTGGACAGCGCCAGCGTCACCGGCTTGGTCACGCCCTTGATGGTCAGGTTGCCTTCCACCGCGCTCGGCTTGTCGCCGTCGAACAGCACCTTGGTCGACTTGAAGGTGGCGGTCGGGAATTTGGCGGTATCGAAGAAATCGGCGCCCTGGATGTGGCCGTTGAACACCGGGTAGCCGGTGTCCACCGACTTCATGTCGATGGTGACGTCAACCGAACCGGTCTTGGCTTCCTTGTCCAGCACGATCTTGCCGCTGGTCTTGTCGAACCGGCTCAACTGGGTGGAAAAGCCCAGGTGGCTGTAGGAGAAGCGCGGGAAGGTGTGGGTGCCGTCGATGACATAGGTTTCCGGAGCGGCCAGGGCGGCGCTGCTGAAGCCGGCGACGGCGACGGCGGCCAGGGTGAGGCGGGTCAGTTTGTTCATTGCAGGTTTCCTTGTGGGGTGGAACGGCGTTTACTTGGCGCGGGCCAGCAGATGGAACTTGATCTGGATTTCATTGGCGACGGTGCCGAAATCCTTCCAGTCGCCCTCGCCAATGGCGAAATCGGCGCGCTTGATGGCGAAGGCGCCGTCGAAGGCGGCGGCATTGCCTTGCGGCGTCATGACGGCGGTGGTGCTGACAGCCTGGGTCTTGCCCTTGATCGTCAGCTTGCCGTCCACCTGGAAGCGGTTGCCGCCCAAGGGCTTGATGGCGCTGGAAACGAAACGGGCAGTCGGGAATTGCTTGGTGTTGAACCAGTCCTTGTCGGCCACCTGGTCGTTGGCCTCGGCGGAGCCGGTGTCGATGCTGGCGATGTCGACATTGAACGCCGCCTTGGCCGCGGCCGGCTTGGCCGGGTCGAAATTCAGCTGCGCGGAAAATTTCTTGAAATGCCCCTGCATGCCGACGCCCATCTGCTTGTAGCCGAAGGCGATATTGCTCTTGTCCTGCTGGATGGAGGTGAATTCCACGGCATGGGCCGCCAGCGGCGCCGACAAGGCGGCGGCCAGCAGCAGCGCGGTACGGTTGATCTGCATGTTTGCTTTCTCCGGGTAAGGATTCAGGGTTTGACGCGCCAGGGCAGCATGCGCGTCAGCACGTCGTCCCTATCGATCAGATGATGTTTGAGCGCGGCGGCGACATGGCCGGCCACCACCGCGGCCAACAGGTAGTTCAGCACGGTATGCAGTCCAGCCAGCGAATCGCCCAGCGCCTTGTCCGGCGCGATCAGGTCCGGCAGCGGCAGCACGCCGAAGTAGACGGTCTGCACGCCCTTGGCCGAGCTCATCAGCCAGCCGGACAGCGGAATGGCGATCATCAGCAGGTACAGCATCGCGTGGCCGGCGTGGGCCATCGCCCGCACCGCGCCGCCCATGGCGGCCGGCAATGCCGGCGGGCGATGGGCGAAGCGCCAGGCCAGCCGCAGCCACACCAGCAGGAACAGCGTGACGCCGGACCATTTATGCCAGGAATAGATTTTCAGCTTGAACGGCGAAAACGGCAGTCCATGCATGTAGAAGCCGACGCTGAACAGACAGACCAGGCCGATGGCCATCAGCCAGTGCAGGAAGATGGCGGGAGAGGTGTAACGCGCTTGTGACATGAACGGCCTCGTGACGAATTCTGCGAATGCCCGGCGCAACGGCCACCGGATGACAGCCACTGTAAGCGGTTTTCATTGCGTGAAATAGTCCGCTTGAACGAATTGATTATTTCCGATTGATAAACAATGGCCGGAAAAAATTTCTGCCTGGCCAATAAAACATGGCCAAAACAATGCCAAATAAATATCACCAGCGAAGCATAAAACAAATTGACCATATAACCGCCACGCCGGTTCCATCCGCTGCTAAGCTGGGCGCAACAGTGACTTTCGCCTCGCCCCGCCATGCCTCAAGACGCCAGCAAGCCGCGCAACGCGCCGCTGTGCCTGGGTTGCCAGCACTACTTCATCACTTACCGGCCGGGCTTCCCCTACGGTTGCCGGGCGATGGGCTTCGCCAGCAAGCGCGCGCCCTGCGTGGACGTGCAGGAAGCGTCCGGCCAGCCCTGCATCCGCTTTCAGCCCAAGGCCGGCAAGCCTGGCTGAGCATGGCCAAGCCGCATGATGATCTCGCGGCTGTCCGCGCGCCACTCGCCGCCTTGCCAGTCGCCTGCCACCCCGATGACGCGCAAGCCGGCCGCCTCGAGTTCGGCCGTCAGGGTCGGGGCATCACAAAACCGCAATTCGGCATCCACGCTCCGCTCCCGCCCCTGATCCAGAAAACGATAATGGCTGCGATAAGCCACCAAGCCATCGCGCTCGGACAGCAGGCGATGGCTCAATTCCACCGCGCCATGACGCAGATGCACCGCCCGGCGCGGCGCCTGCCCTTCCCACTGCAGCCAGGCGAGGGCGTGCGGATTGCGGGTCTCGAACGCGAACACGCCGTCCGGCGCCAGATGGCGCTTGACGTTGCGCCATAGCGCGCGCCGATCGTCGACGCTCAGAAAAACCTGAACGGCGTGGCCGGCGCAGCAGATGAACTCGAAGCGCTCCGCCAGCTGGAAACGCCGCGCATCGGCCTGCAGCCAGCGCACTTTGCGCGCACCGGGACGCGTCCGCGCCACCGCCAGCATCGCCGCGGCCGGGTCCAGCGCCGTCACCTCGGCGTGGCGCGCCATCGCCGCCGCCAGCAAACCGGTGCCGCACCCCAGATCCAGCACCCGGCCGCCGCGCGGCGTCAGACCCAGGTAGTAATCGTTGTCCTCGCCCCAGCCGTTGAGCAGGTCGTACACCTCCGCCAACGCCTGCTCTTCGTACAAGCCGTTTGTCATTGCCGTCCCGCCTTCCTCGCCAGCCGCCTATGATGGCGTCACGCCGCGCGGCTGTCATGCCGGCGGAATCCCGGCCGAGCACGCCGCCATGCCCGGCCTCAGATTTCGAGTAAAAATTCCAATGCATCATGTTGATTTCAATACAGTTTCAAGTTCAATCATCGGCATGACAAATTCGCCACATCAGAAAATACGATTAGATTCCCCCGTCTGTTGTCTCGTATGTTTTCTGCAGCGCCCCGCCAGGCGCCACACCTACAAAAGGAGGATGTCATGAATGAGGAGACACTGAAGAAGATTCAGTCCAATCCCAAATACCTGGAACTGGTCCACAAGAAGACCAGCCTGGGCTGGACCCTGGCCATCGTCATGCTGGCCATCTATTACGGCTACATTCTGATCCTGGCCTTCGACCCCGCTTTGCTGGGCAGGCCGCTGTACGCAGGCGCCACCATGACGGTGGGCATCCCGGTGGGCGTTTGCATCATCCTGTCCGCCTTCGTCCTGACCGGCGTCTACGTGCGCCGCGCCAACCGCGAGTTCGACCCGCTGACCCGGCAGATCGTCGAGGAGTCCAGATAATGCAGCCACGCAAACTAACCCTGGCAGCCGGCGCGGCCATGCTGGCGCCGGCCCTGAGCTGGGCGGCCGGCGCGATAGAAGGCGACGTCAAGCAGCAAGCCACCAACTGGCACGCCATCATCATGTTTTTCGTGTTCGTCGCCTTCACGCTGGGCGTCACCTACTGGGCGGCGCGCCGCACCAAGTCCGCCAGCGACTTCTACGCCGCCGGCGGCGGCATCACCGGCTTCCAGAACGGCCTGGCGATCGCCGGCGACTACATGTCCGCCGCGTCCTTCCTGGGCATTTCGGCGCTGGTGTTCGACAAGGGCTACGACGGCCTGATCTACTCGATGGGCTTCCTGGTGGGCTGGCCCATCATCCTGTTCCTGGTGGCCGAGCGGCTGCGCAACCTCGGCAAGTACACCTTCGCCGACGTGGCGTCGTACCGGCTGCGGCAAGGGCCGGTGCGCAGCTTCGCCGCGCTATCCACGCTGGTGGTGGTGGCGATGTACCTGATCGCACAGATGGTGGGCGCCGGCAAGCTGATCCAGCTGTTGTTCGGCATGAGCTACGGCTCGGCGGTGCTGCTGGTGGGCGTGCTGATGGTCTGTTACGTGCTGTTCGGCGGCATGCTGGCCACCACCTGGGTGCAAATCATCAAGGCGGTGCTGCTGCTGGCGGGCGCCACCTTCATGGCGCTGATGGTGCTGGCCACCGTCGGCTTCAATCCCGAAGTGCTGTTCGAGAAAGCCGTGGCCGCCCATGGCAAGGGCATCGCCATCATGTCGCCGGGCAAGGCCGACCCGATCGACTCCATCTCGCTGGGCCTGGCGCTGATGTTCGGCACCGCCGGCCTGCCCCACATCCTGATGCGCTTCTTCACCGTCGCCGACGCCAAGGAAGCCCGCAAGTCGGTGTTCTACGCCACCGGCTTCATCGGCTACTTCTACATCCTCACCTTCATCATCGGCTTCGGCGCCATCATGCTGGTGCTGAACCAGCCGGGGATGATGGAAACGGTGATGAAGGACGGCAAGGAAGTGCACCAGCTGGTGGGCGGCAGCAATATGGCCGCCATCCACCTGGCCGACGCGGTGGGCGGCAACATCTTCCTCGGCTTCATCTCGGCGGTGGCCTTCGCCACCATCCTGGCGGTGGTGTCCGGCCTGGCCCTTTCCGGCGCCAGCGCGGTGTCGCACGACCTGTACGCCAGCGTGTTCAAGCACGGCAAGGCCAACGAGGCCGACGAGATCCGCGTCTCCAAAATCACCACCGTGGTGCTGGGCGTGGTGGCCATCGTGCTGGGCCTGGTATTCGAGAAGCAGAACATCGCCTTCATGGTGGGCCTCGCCTTCTCCATCGCCGCCTCCGCCAACTTCCCGGTGCTGTTCCTGTCGATGTTCTGGAAAGGGCTGACCACCCGCGGCGCGGTCATCGGCGGCCTGGTGGGCCTGGTCACCGCCATCGCATTGATCGTGCTGGGGCCCGCGGTATGGGTGGAAGTGCTGAAGCACGAGCATGCCGTGTTCCCGTATAAGAACCCCGCCATCTTCTCGATGACGCTGGCCTTCGTCGTCACCTGGCTGGTGTCGCTGCTGGACAGCTCGCAGCAAGCCGCCGAAGAAAAAGCCAAGTTCGACGCCCAGTACGTGCGGGCGATGACCGGCATCGGAGCCAGTGGCGCCAGCAAGCATTAAATGTCATCATCATTGACATGCCGCGCGTCCGATGACGACGCGCGGCGATAACACAAAGACTCTGGAGAAACGCATGTCCACGCTAGATTCCATTCTCAAGGAAACCCGCAGCTTCGCCCCGTCGGAAGACTTCCGCCGCAAGGCCCAGATCAGCGGCATGGAGGCCTACAACGCGCTGTGCGAACAGGCGGATGATCACTACCTTTCGTTCTGGGGGGATCTGGCGCGCGAACTGATCACCTGGAAAAAACCGTTCTCCCGAGTGCTGGACGACAGCGCGGCCCCGTTCTTCAAGTGGTTCGACGACGGCGTGCTCAACGTGTCCTACAACTGCCTGGACCGCCACCTGGCCACCGACGCCAACAAGATCGCCATCATCTTCGAAGCCGACGACGGCGAAGTCACCCGCGTCACCTACGCCGAATTGCACCGCCGCGTCTGCCAGTTCGCCAATGGCCTGAAGAGCCTGGGCGTGAAGAAGGGCGACCGCGTGGTGGTGTACATGCCGATGGGCATAGAAGCGGTGGTGACCATGCAGGCCTGCGCCCGCATCGGCGCCATCCACTCGGTGGTGTTCGGCGGCTTCTCCGCCGGCGCGGTGCGCGACCGCATCCAGGATGCCGGCGCCAGCGTGGTGGTCACCGCCAACGAAGGCCTGCGCGGCGGCAAGAGCGTGGCGCTGAAGGCCACCGTCGACGAGGCGCTGAAGCTGGAAGGCGCCGAGTCGGTGAAACACGTGGTGGTGTACCAGCGCACCAATGGCGGCGCCGACTGGACCGACGGCCGCGACGTGTGGTGGCACAAACTGACCGAAGGCCAGAGCGAGGCCTGCGAGCCGGAATGGATGAACGCCGAAGACCCGCTGTTCATCCTGTATACCTCCGGCTCCACCGGCAAGCCCAAGGGCATCCAGCACAGCAGCGCCGGCTATCTCTTGGGCGCGATCAACAGCTTCCGCTGGGTATTCGACTACAAGCCCAACGACGTCTTCTGGTGCACCGCCGACGTCGGCTGGATCACCGGCCACAGCTATGTCTGCTACGGCCCGCTGGGCAACGGCGCGACCCAGGTGATCTTCGAGGGCGTACCCACCTACCCGGACGCCGGCCGCTTCTGGCGGATGATAGAAAAGCACAAGGTTTCCATTTTCTACACCGCGCCGACCGCGATCCGCTCGCTGATCAAGCTGGGCGCCGACCTGCCCAAGCAGTTCGACCTGTCGTCGTTGCGGGTGCTGGGTACCGTCGGCGAGCCTATCAATCCGGAAGCCTGGATCTGGTATTACGAAACCGTCGGCGGCAGCCGCTGCCCCATCGTCGACACTTGGTGGCAGACCGAAACCGGCTCAGCGATGATCGCGCCGCTGCCGGGCGCGGTGCCGACCAAGCCCGGCTCATGCACGCTGCCGCTGCCCGGCGTGATCGCCGACATCGTCGATGAGTCCGGCGCGCAGGTGGAGCCCGGCCGCGGCGGCTTCCTGGTGATCAAGCGCCCCTTCCCCAGCCTGGTGCGCACCATCTGGAACGACCCCGCCCGCTTCAAGAAAACCTATTTCCCGGACGAGTTCAACGGCCAGTACTACCTGGCCGGAGACTCCGCCAATCGCGATGAAAACGGCTATTTCTGGATCATGGGCCGCATCGACGACGTGCTGAACGTGTCCGGCCACCGCCTGGGCACCATGGAGATCGAATCGGCGCTGGTGTCCAACCCGCTGGTGGCCGAAGCCGCGGTGGTCGGCAAGCCGCATGACGTCAAGGGCGAAGCGGTGGTGGCCTTCGTGGTGCTGAAGGGCGCGCGGCCGGAGGGCGATGCCGCCAAAGCGGTGGCCGCCGAACTGAAGAACTGGGTAGCGCATGAGATCGGCAAGATCGCCCAGCCGGACGACATCCGCTTCGGCGAAAACCTGCCCAAGACCCGCTCCGGCAAGATCATGCGCCGCCTGCTGCGTTCCATCGCCAAGGGAGAGGAAATTACCCAGGACGTGTCGACGCTGGAAAACCCGCAAATCCTGGGCCAGTTGCAGCAAGCCCTGTGATTTCCCGCCGCCAGCCGGGGCCGCCAGGCCCCGGTTTTCTTTTGCCCGCGGCATGCCGCCGCTTGTCGCTATTATCCGCAACCAGACTGTGCGAAACTCGAACGGCATCAATTTGCGGCGCCCGCGCGGCCCGCATGGCGAATATGACCACCCGAGAGTTACCATAATGAAAACAACACCGGCCACCCCGCCGCTGGCGAAACTTCCCCTGATGAACGCCTGCCTCGCCGCCGCCTGCCTGCTGGCCGCCGCGCACGCCCGCGCCGACGAAGGCGGCATGAGCTACTGGCAACCCGGGCAGATCGGCACCTTCGCCGCCGTGCAGAACGACCCCGGACTGTCATGGTCGTTCAGCGCCTACCACGCCGAGGCCGACACCTCGAAAACCCGCAAAAGCCTGCGCGGCCGCACCACCAGCACGCTGCTGAGCACCCCGAGCGACCTGCTGTTCGTCTCCCCCACCTACACCTTCGCCACCCCGGTCGCCGGCGCGCAGGCGGCGGTATCGCTGACCGGGCTCTACGGCCGCACCGAGGTGTACACCGAGGCCGACACCACCACCGCCCGCGGCAAGCCCCGCAGCCAAAGCAGCGACGACGCCCGCGACGGCTTCGGCGACCTCTACCCGATGGCGACGCTGAAGTGGAATCGCGGCAACCACAACTACCTGGCTTATGCCGCGCTGGGCGTGCCCGTCGGCACCTACAACGTCGACCGGGATGCCAACCTGGGCAGCAACCACTGGTCGTACGACGCCGGCGGCGGCTACACCTATCTGAACACCCAAACCGGCACCGAGTTTTCCGCCGTGCTGGGACTGACCCTCAACCAGACCAATCCCGACACCCAGTACCGCAACGGCAACGACGCCCACCTCGACGTCTCGCTGTCGCAGTTCCTGAACGAAGACTTCCATATCGGGCTGGTCGGCTACGCCTACCACCAGCTAAGCAACGACACCGCCCCCGGCATAGGCAGGAAAGACCTGAAATCCCGCGTCGCCGGCCTGGGCCCGCAGCTGGGCTACTTCTTCCCGGTGGGCAAGAAAAAGTGGTACGCCAATCTGAAGGCCTACGACGAGTTCGACGCCAAGAACCGCACCGCCGGCTGGAACGCCTGGCTGACGCTGTTCGTGCCGATCTGACCCGCCCCCGGATCGGACGCCCGCGCCATCACGCCGCGCCCGGCGACACGCGTCCCACGCGGTAATGTTCGCGCCCCGGCGCCTGTGCGGCGGGCGCTTCGCGCAGCAGCGCGATGCGGGTGAGCGTCCACGCCGCGGGATCGAAAGCGCTGGCCGCCGCCAGCGCGCCGCCATCCAGCAACTGCGTCCGTCCCCAGCCATCCTCCGCCGCGCGCCGGGCGGCCAAATCCTCGCCCTCGGCCAAAGCCAGCCGCTCTATCACCGCGTGGCGCGCCGCCGCCGCATTGTCCTGCCACCCGCCGAACCATGCCACCGCGCTTTGCACCACCGGCCGGCCGAACGATGCGCACAGCGCGGCGAAGCCCGGGCCGGACAGGAAGTCGCGCATGCCTTCCGTCGTTCGCCACAGATAGAACGGCGCATAGGCGTTCGCCGCTGCCCCGTCCTCTCCCGCGCGGCAATACAGATAAGCCTTGAGGCCCAGCCCCGGCAGGCCGTCGGTCAAGTGGCCGCGCTCGGCGATGCGGCGCTCGATGATCTCCATCGGATAATCGGCCGGCAGCGCGATCCGGTAGCGCATCGCCATCATGGCCGCAACTCCTCGGCGCTCAGCGTCGAGGCCTGGCGGCCATGGCTGAACGACCAGTTATCCATCTCGCCGTCGATCAGCACCACCATCAGGTCGGCGGGCGCCAGGCCAGGCGACACGCTCAAGCGCTCAGCCATGCTGGCGTAGAGCGCCGCCTTGGCTTCTTTGGTCCGCGGTCGCCCCAGATGCAGCGTCACCAGCACGAAATCGTCGGAGCGCGGGCCGCCGCCGTAATCCGGATCGATGATCGTCTCTTCGGCCTCGTGCTGATGGATCAGCTGGAAACGGTCCTTGGGCGGCACGGCGATGCATTCCACCATCGCTTGATGGATGCCGTCGGCCAGCGCGCGCAGATACTGCGGCGGCTTGCCTTTGCGCAGGGAAATGCGGGCATAGGGCATGGTGTTCTCCTTATTTGGTTTGCGAGGTCAAAACCGCGTCCAGTTGCTCAAGCGCGGCGGTGGCGGATGGCCAGCCTGCGTAAAAGGCCAGATGGGTCAGCAATTCGCCCATCGACTCGCCGCTCAGGCCGTTCTCCAAACCGCGGCGCAAGTGAAAGTCCAGCGCATGCGGCCGGGCCTGGCCGATCAGGGCGGCAATGGTGGCCAGGCTGCGTTCGCGCGGGCTCAAGCTCGGCCGCCGCCAGACATCGTCGAACAACACTTGGCTGGTCAACTCCGCCAGCTTTGGGGCCAGCCTGGGCATGGCATCTGCGTGGGTAAACATTTCTGACTCCTTGGGTTGGGATGGCCATTGCACTGTAAACCCGTCACATCATCCTTAAAATCAGATATATTTTTACAGATAGTTCCAAATTTCAGGATGGTTATCATGAGACGAACTTTATTGGATCTGGACGTGCTGGCCAGCCTGGCCAGCGGCGTGGAGCTGGGCAGCTTCGCCCGCGCGGCCGACAGGCTGGGCCGTTCCACCTCAGCCGTCAGCGCCCAGATGAAAAAGCTGGAGGAGCAGGCCGGCGTGGCCATTCTGCGCAAGAGCGGCCGCGGCCTGGAGCTGACGCCAGCCGGCGAGGTACTGCTGTCCTACGCCCGCCGGCTGCTGGAGCTGAACGACGAGGCGGTGGAGGCGACGCGCGGCGCCTCATTGGCCGGCTGCGTGCGCCTGGGCCTCGCCGAGGATTTCGGCGAAGGCGTGCTGCCGCTGGCGCTGGGACGTTTCGCCCGCGCCTGCCCCGAGGTGCGGGTGGAAATGCGGGTGGCCCGCAGCCAGGAATTGCAACAATCGGTGATGGCCGGGGAGCTGGATCTGGCGCTGGCCTGGGATTCCGGCCCGCGCGCGCCGCACAGCGCGGCTATCGGCCGCTACCCCGTGCACTGGATAGGCTCGGCCAGCGGTCCGCTTCCTCCCGATCCGCTGCCGCTGGCGCTGTTTGACCCGCCCTGCGTCATCCGCGCCCAGGCCTGCGGCGCGCTGGACCGCGCCGGCCGCCCCTGGCGCATGGCCGCTAGCGGCAGCAGCCTGGCAGGGCTATGGTCGGCGGTGCGCGCCGGGCTGGGCATCAGCGCCCGCACCGCCGTTCAACTGCCGCCCGGCCTGCGGATTCTGGACCCGGCCCAGCACCGCCTGCCGCCGCTGCCCGCCATCGACCTGCTGCTGTGCCGCGCCGAAGCCCGGCCCGCCGCGCCGGCGCAGCGGCTGCACGACATCCTGCTGGCGCAATTGACCGTTCCGGGTGTTGAAGCGGAAGCGCTTAACATCGATAATTAACGGTTTTTGAAGCGGAATTCCAAGCATGCCCGTGATCAGCCTCGTCGAACGGATCGACGCCCTCCTGCCCCAGACCCAGTGCGGTCAGTGCGGCCATGCCGGCTGCCGTCCGTACGCCGAGGCGCTGGCGACGGGCCAAGACCCGCTCAACCGCTGCCCGCCGGGCGGCGAGGACGGCATCCAGGCGCTGGCGGCATTGCTGGGCAAGCCGGCCATTCCTTTCGACCCTGCTGGCCCGCAGCCGAAGCCGCGCGCGCTGGCGGTGATCCGCGAAGACAGCTGCATAGGCTGCACGCTGTGCATCCAGGCCTGTCCGGTGGATGCCATCGTCGGCGCGGCCAAGCAGATGCACACGGTGATCGCCGATGAATGCACCGGTTGCGAGCTGTGCCTGGCGCCCTGTCCGGTGGACTGCATCGACATGATCCCGGTGGCGGACCCGGCCGACGGCGAGCGCGCGCAAGTGATGGCGCGCGCCGGCCAGGCGCGCCTGCGCTACGAACGGCGCCAGGCCCGCCAGGCGCGCGATCAGGCCGACAAAGCCCGCCGCCTGGCCGAGCGCGCCGCCGTGGCGGCCCCGGCCGGCCCCTCCCCCGCGCCGGCCGCCGCTCAGCCCGCCGGCGCAGCCGCCGACAAGAACGAGCTGATACGCCGCGCGATGGAACGGGCGCAGCAACAGGCGGCCAGCGCGCCGCCGGCGACCGCCGCCAACGACAAGATGGCGCTGATCCGCGCCGCCATGGAGCGCGCCGCCGCGATGCGCGCCGCGCAAGACCCCGCCGATAAGGACAAGAAGTGAACGCCGCCAAACGCAAAGAGATTTTCCAGCGCCTGCGCGACGCCAATCCGCACCCGGCCACCGAACTGGAATACAGCTCGCCGTTCGAACTGCTGATTTCGGTGCTGCTGTCTGCCCAGGCCACCGATGTCGGCGTCAACAAGGCGACGCGCCGGCTGTATCCGGTAGCCAACACCCCGGCGGCGATACTGGCGCTGGGCGAAGAAAGCCTGGCCGACTTCATCAAGACCATAGGCCTATACAAGACCAAGGCCAAGAACGTGATCGCCACCTGCCGGCTGTTGCTGGAAAAGCATGGCGGCGAGGTGCCGCAAACGCGCGAAGCGCTGGAGGCGCTGCCCGGCGTCGGCCGCAAAACCGCCAACGTGGTGCTCAACACCGCCTTCGGCCATCCCACCATCGCGGTGGACACCCATATCTTCCGCGTCGCCAACCGCACCCGGCTGGCGCCGGGCAAGGATGTGCGCGAGGTGGAGGACAAGCTGGAAAAGTTCGTGCCCGCCGAATTCAAGGTGGACGCCCACCATTGGCTGATCCTGCACGGCCGCTATGTCTGCAAGGCGCGCAAGCCGGAATGCGAACGCTGCATCATCGCCGACCTCTGCGAATATCCGGCAAAACCGTTATGATAAAAATGGAGCGGAAACTCAAGGCCGATGACAACAAACGCATTGAAAATGCGCCGCCCCGCCCCCATTTATCGTTGAGAATCAGCTTGCTACCAAAAGGATTGCCCGTGACAACGAGTCTTCGCATCATGGCCGGCGCCCTGCTCGCGGCGTCGTTACTGTCCGGCTGCGACAGGATCGAGCAGTTAGTCAAAGGCAACAGCCAGCCAGCCCCCGTCGCCATTCCCGCGCAACAGGACGGCCGCGTGGCCATGCTGCTGCCCGACTTCACCCAGCTGGTCAGCCGCGACGGCCCGGCGGTGGTCAATATCCAGACCACCCGCGAGAACGCCGCGCCGCAACAAAGCAGCAATATGCCGTTCCCGGTGCCGGAAGACGACCCGCTGTACGACTTCTTCCGCCGCTTCATGCCCAATCAGCCGCAACAGCCGGACCAGAGTCCGGAGGAAAGCATTTCCTACGGTTCGGGCTTCATCATCAGCAGCGACGGCTACGTGCTGACCAACGCCCACGTGGTGGCCGACGGCGGCCAGATCCGCGTGATGCTCACCGACAAGCGCGAGCTGCGCGCCAAACTGGTGGGCCTGGACAAGCGCAGCGACGTGGCGCTGTTGAAAGTGGAGGCCGCCGACCTGCCGGTGGCCAAAATCGGCAACCCGGCCGATTTGAAA
The DNA here is from genome assembly GCF_001676875.1 of Chromobacterium subtsugae. Classification (GTDB taxonomy): domain Bacteria; phylum Pseudomonadota; class Gammaproteobacteria; order Burkholderiales; family Chromobacteriaceae; genus Chromobacterium; species Chromobacterium subtsugae. The sequence goes on from NZ_JYKA01000001.1 coordinate 210,372, forward strand.
GTCGGCGAATGGGTGGCCGCCATCGGCGCGCCGTTCGGCTTCGACAACACCGTCACCGCCGGCATCGTCTCGGCCAAGGGCCGCAGCCTGCCGGACGAAACCCTGGTGCCCTTCATCCAGACCGACGTGGCGATCAACCCGGGCAACTCTGGCGGCCCACTGTTCAACCTGCGCGGCGAAGTGGTCGGCATCAATTCGCAGATCTACAGCCGCTCCGGCGGCTTCATGGGCATTTCCTTCGCCATTCCGATCGACCTGGCGATGCAGGTGGTGGACCAGCTGAAAACCAAGGGCAAGGTCAGCCGCGGCCAGCTGGGCATCAACATCCAGGAAGTGACGCAGGAGCTGGCGCAATCGTTCGGCCTGCAGCGGCCGTCCGGCGCGCTGGTGGTGCGAGTGGATCCGAAAGGCCCGGCGGCCAGGGCCGGCCTGCAGCCCGGCGACATCATCCTCAAGCTCAACACCCAGGCGATAGACAGCTCCAAAGACCTGCCGATGCTGGTGGGCGCGCTGGGCCCCGGCACCCGGATCAAGCTGGTGATCTGGCGCAAGGGCTTCGAAAAGACGCTGGAAGCCACACTGGTGGAACAAGCGCCTGACGCCGGCAGCCCGGCCAAGCCGGCCAACGACACCGTGCCGCAAGGCTACCAGTTCGGCAAACTGGGCCTGACGTTGTCCGAGCTGACCCAGGAGCAGCGCGCCGACCTCGGCATCCGCGGCGGCCTCTTGATCCAAAAGGCGCAGGGCCCGGCGGCGCGTTCCGGCCTGCAGCCCGGCGACATCATCATGGGCCTGAACCAGAACGACATCACCAGCATCAACGCCTTCGAAAAAGCGCTGTCCAGCGCCGGCGGCCATGCCGCGCTGCTGGTCAAGCGCGGCGAATCGGTGCTGTTCATCGCGCTGCGCACCGACTGAGCCGGCATAGCGCCAAACCAAACGCCGCCCCTCCCACCCGGAGGGGCGGCGTTTTTCATGCCGGCCGCGCCTCAGCCAACACGATGGCATGCGGCCAGGAAAAAGTGAGCCATACTGCAGCGAGACATCCCCAGCCGCGAACAGGAGCCACGCATGTCCGACAGCAACCGCGCCACCTGGAATTTCCTCGCCGACACTTACTGGTACGTGACCCAGCCCGACCTGCCGGCCTTGCGCTTCGATCCCGGCGACAATGCGCTGAGCTGGCAGTCGGACCAGACGGTCTGGCACATCTCCGGCTATCGGAACGGCTATTTCTGGGGCGTATGCTCGGCGCTGCTGACCGACCCCGGCGCAGAAGGCGGCACGCCGCAGCTGCGCAGCCTGGTCGGCACCGTCACCGCCGACGGCGCGCTCCAGATCAGCTTCGTCCGCGACGGCGCGCTGCGCGATTCGGTGATCACCGGCTTTGGCCGCCTGCTGCAATGGGACGGCGAATGGGCATGCCAGATGCAGATGACCGCCGCGGCTAGCGGCGGCCAGACGCTGCATTGGGCCAATATGCGGCAAACCCGCCCGGGCGACCCCAGCTGGGACCAGTTGCCCGGCACCGACTACTCCGTGCCCGACATGCTGGAGGGCGCCAGCTACCCGCAGTTTTCAACCGACCAAGCAACATGACAAAAACATTTACATAAAACCATACTCAATCACAAAGCATGGATGTATATAATTTCCGGACGCGCAGGCAAGCCGCATGGCGGCCCGCGCGCCGCGGCTGCCGCCCAGGCAGCGCCCGACAAAACCCACCGGAATGCTAGCTGACATGACCGCCATCGCCCTGCCCCCTTCCCTGTTGCCCGCGCTGGGCATCGCCGCGCTGGTGATCTGGCGCCTGTACTCGCGGATACGCCGCATGGTGGGCCGGCAACGGCTGTCACCCATTCGCCCCTGGCTGACCGTGATCGTCTTCCCGCTCCTCCTCGCCGGCCTCGCCCAAATGTCACATGCGCATCCCGACAAGCTGCTGATGCTGCTGGCCGGCGCCGTCATCGGCGCGCTGCTGGGCCGCTACGGCATCCGGCTGACCCAGTTCGAAACCACCGAACAGGGCCGCTTCTACACGCCCAGCCTGCACTTGGGCATCGCGCTGTCGCTGCTGTTCATCGGCCGCATCGGCTACCGCCTGGTTTCGCTCTACCTGTCCGGCGGCTCGCTGTCCGCGCCGCCGGCCGGCTTCATCGGCCATCCTCTCACCTTGCTGATCTTCGCCATCCTGGCCGGCTACTATGTGTCCTACGCCATCGGCCTGCTGCGCTGGGCGCGCTCGACCGCCTGAACCGCCTCTCGCAAAGAAACAAAAAAGGCGAAACCGATGACGGTTTCGCCTTTTTTCGTCATCCGGCCGTGGACCGGAATGCGCGTCACGCCGGATTGTGCAGCAGCGAATTCCGCCGCGAGTAGCCGAAGTACACCACCAAGCCGATCACCAGCCAAGCGGCGAAGCAGGTCCAGGTCAGCAGCGACAGCTGGGTCATCAGGAAGCCGCAGCACAGGATGGCCAGCGCCGGAATGGTGGGCACCGCCGGGCAGACGAACTTGCGCGGCAGGTTCGGTTCGCGCTTGCGCAGCACGATCACCGACAGCGCGATCAGCGAGAAGGCCGCCAGCGTGCCGATGTTGACCAGCTCGGCCAGCGTGTGCAGCGGCACGAAGCCGGCCAGCAGCGCGATGATGGTGCCGATCAGCCAGGTGGCCTTGTACGGCGTGCCGTATTTCGGATTCACATCGGAGAAGATCTTCGGCAGCAGGCCGTCGCGGCTCATCGCGAACAGGATGCGGGTCTGGCCGTAGGTCATCACCAGAATCACAGTCATCATGCCCAGGATCGCGCCCAGGTCGACAAAGCCGGCGAACCAGTCCAGCTTGGCCACCTGCAGCGCCAGCGACACCGGATGGTCGACGCCGGCGAACTGCATGTAGGGCACGATGCCGGTCATGATGGCGGCCACCACCACGTACAGGATGGAGCACACCGCCAGCGACCAGATCACGCCGCGCGGGATGTCCTTGGCCGGGTTCTTCACTTCTTCCGCCGCGCAGGTGACCGCGTCGAAGCCGATGAAGCTGAAGAAGACGATGGCGGCGCCGTGGAACACGCCGGAGAAGCCGAACGGCAGCGCCGGCTGCCAGTTGACCGGCTTGACGTGCCAGACGCCGATGGCGATGAACAGCAGCACCACGGCCACCTTGATCAGCACCACGATATTGTTGACGCGCTTGGACTCCTTGATGCCGAAGGCCAACAGCCCGGTGATGATCATCGCGATGCAGAAGGCCGGCAGATTGAACAGGGTTTCCTTGCCCGGCACCGAGCCGGCGGCGGCGGTGAGCGCCTGCGGCAGCGTGACGCCGAAACCGGACAGCAGGCTCTGGAAGTAGCCGGACCAGCCGACCGACACCGCCGACGAGGCCAGCAGGTATTCCAGCAACAGGTCCCAGCCTATGATCCAGGCGATCAGCTCGCCCAGGGTGGCGTAAGCGTAGGTGTAGGTGGAGCCGGAAATCGGCAGCATGGAGGCGAATTCGGCGTAGCACATCGCCGCGAAGCCGCAGGCGAAGGCGCTGATGACGAAGGAAAGCACCAGGCCGGGGCCGGCGATGGTGGCGCCGGTGCCGGTGAGCACGAAAATCCCGGTGCCGATGATGGCGCCGATGCCCAGCATGGTAAGGTCGAACGCGGAGAGCTCTTTTCGCAGCCCGCGCGAAGTCTGAGCGGTTTCCAGCATTCCCTGGACGCTCTTCTTGCGCATCAAACTCATTGTCTACATATCCCGTATGTCGCCGATACCGGCCCGCCCGCCGCTGCGCTTGGCCGCGGCTGGCTGAAACGACGAGACGCCCGCTGTCCAGGCGGGCGCCTCATGCTCGGATTCGGCTGTTGTGATCTGATTTGTCCCTGCGCCGCCGCCCTGTCGTTTGCAGGCCGTGTCAGCGAAGGTTTCCGATAGTACAGCAGGACGCCATGGCGACAATACGGGAAATCCGCAATGGCTTACAACCTAAAATTCATTAGTCATAACAAGAACTTCTTACGGCATCGGCATCCGCTCCAGCAGCCGGCGCGCCGCCTGTTCCAACTGTTGCCGCCGGTTTTCTCCCTCTCCCAGCCGCTCCCGTCCCTGCCATAACACCGCGCCGTCGGCGTTCTTCACCGTCAGCGCCAAGGCCGGCCAACTCTCCAGCCGATACGGCGGCTGCCCCCAGTAGCCGTCGTAGCGCCAGTCCACCGGCCGCTCCACCCATTGCCGCTCCACCTCCTCGGTGAAGCACAGCCGCCAGAGCGGCGGCGCGCCGATTTCCAGGCCGCGCAAGGACAGACGCGTCGCCAGCCAGTCCTGCCAGCCGCCGGCGGCATCGGCGGCCGGCAAACATTCCAGCTGCACGCGCGGCGCCGATGCCGCGGCGGCGCCATCCTCCGCCCTGCTCCAGCCCGACAGCAACGACAAGGCCGCCAAGCCGCCCATCCATACGCCTTTCATCGCCTTCTCCTTCACCTGCGCCTATAGCGACAGACCGGCGCCGGACGGCAAAGTGCCGCGGCAAAGACCGCGACACGGTAAACTTTCTTTACAAAAAAACGCCGCCCCGCGCTACCACCACGCCTCTATCTGCACGCCGAAAGTGGTGGCCTGGGTGCGGCCGCCCACCGCGAAACTGGTCAGATTGGCCTGCGCCGCCGCGTTGTTCCAGTTGTAATGGCTGGCGTACACCCGCAATTCCGGCCGAGTCCAGAAATCGGTATTCGGCGCAAAGGCCAGCGCCAGCGTCGCCTTGTTCAACCGTTGCAAGGGCTGATTGTCGGTATCGCGGCTGGTCAGGCCGATCTCGGTCAGCAGCTTGACGTTGGCCGCCACGCCGTAGGACAGCCGGCCGCCCAGGGTGGCGTCGCGGTATTTGGCGGCGTTGTCCGGCGCCACGCTCTGCCAGCCCAGCACCGCCTGGCCGCCGAAGCGTCCGCGCTGCCAGTCCACCACTTCGGCGATGCGGCTCTGCCGCGCGCCGGCCTGCGCCGCGCCGTTGCTGTCCAGATTGTAGAATTCGCCGGACAAGGACGCGTGGCCGCTGGAAGCCTGCAGGAACAGCGAATTGTTGACGCCCTGGGCCAGGAAGTCCTTCTGGTTATGCAACAAGCCCAGCGCCGCGCCGGGCTTGCCGATGGCGAAATCGCCGCCTATCGCCGCGCCGGTCAGCGTCAGCTTGCCGCCCGGGTTAATCTCGATGCCGGTCAGCTGAAAATTGGCGCGGCGCGCGTTGTTGGGGGTGGCGTTGTTGTTGGCGTAACTGCCGGACGAGGATACCGACAGGTTCAGCTTGGCCTTGCCGACGGCGATGCCGTCCACGCCGGCGCCGTAGTTGTCGCCGTCCTGCATCAGCCAGTTGTCAAGGATGTGGATGTCCTGGATGCGATGGTAGCGCTGGCCGGCCCACAGCGTCAGATTGGGCGCGAATTCCAGCCCGCTGATGTAGCCATAGACCTGCGAGGCGCCGGTCTTGCCGTTGTAGATGGTGGGCATCACGTAAGCGCCCCAGCTGACGCCATTGCCCAGCGTCCATTTCTTGCCGACGCCGAACTCGATATAGGTGTCGCCCTCGTTGCCCAGGCGGAAGTGCTGCAGATCGCCGCCCAGCTGGTACTGGCCCTTGGGCAGATTGTCGGCGGAGCTGCCGTAAAAGCCGCTGCGCAGATAGCCATCGAACTGGAAGCCCATATCATCCAGCGCTTTTTTCACTGCGCCGCTCAGCTGCTCGGCGCTGATCTGCGGCGCCGGCGCGGCGGCGGGCGCATCCTCCGCCCAGGCCGGCAGGCCATGCCCCAGCGGCAGCAGAATGCACAGCCAGCTTATCGTTTTCGTCCTCATTCTCGTCTCCTTGTCTTATTAGCGGGTCGCGCGCCGGGCGCGGGCAAAGCTCCGCCCTGCCAGCTTTGCGGCCGGCATGACGGGAAATCGGAATGCGTAAGGGTTACGGCGCGGCTGGCGGCGTCGCCCGGTACAGCAGCGAATGCCAGGGCCTTAGCTGGCCGGTGGCCTGCGGCGGGTAGTTGGACAGCAGCAGTTCCAGCACCCAGCCCTCCGGCACCGCGTCCGGCGGCGGCTGGTAATGGAGGTTGTCGGCGCCGAAGTGGTTGATCACCAGCAGCATTTCATCGGCGCAGCGGCGGGTGTAGGCCCACAAGCTGGGGTGGTTCGGCGTCAGGCAGCGGTAGTCGCCGTCGGCGAACACCCGGTACTGCTTGCGCAGCTGGATCAGCCTGCGATAGTGGTGCAGCGTGGAGTCCTTGTCGCCGATGGCGGCGGCGACGTTGATCTCGGCCGCATCCGCCGCCACGCCCAGCCACGGCTCAGCCGCGCTGAAGCCGGCATGCGGGCCATCATCCCATTGCATCGGCGTGCGGGCGTTGTCGCGCGAGCGCTGGCGGATCACCGCCATCGCCTCGGCGTCGGCATAGCCCTCCGCCAACAGCTGGCGATAGGCGTTGAGGCTTTCCACGTCGCGCAGCTGGCCGATATCGGCGAAGCCGGGGTCGGCCATCGCGATTTCCTCGCCCTGGTAGATGTAGGGCGTGCCCTGCAGGCCGTGCAGCGCGGTGGCCAGCATCTTGGCGGACTCGGTCCGGTAGCGGCGGTCGTCGCCGAAACGGGACAACGCGCGCGGCTGGTCGTGGTTGCACCAGAACAAGGCGTTCCAGCCGCCGCCGGCGTGCATGCCGCTTTGCCAGTCGGACAGGATGCGCTTGAGCGCGATGAAATCCACCTCGCCCGGCCGCCACTTCTCGCCGTCCGGATAATCCACCTTCAGATGGTGGAAGTTGAAGGTCATGCTCAGCTCGCGCCGGTCCGGGCGGCTGTAGGCGATGCAATGCTCCAGCGAGGTGGACGACATCTCGCCCACCGTCATCAGCTCATGGCCGGCGAACACTTCGCGGTGCATCTGCTGCAAGTACTCATGCACGCGCGGACCATCGGTGTAGAAGTGGCGGCCGTCGCTGTCATCCTCGGAGAAGGCCGGGTCCTTGGAGATCAGATTGATCACGTCCAGCCGGAAGCCGGCCACGCCCTTGTCGCGCCAGAAACGCATCATCTCGAACACCGCCTGGCGCAGCGCCAGGTTGTCCCAGTTCAGATCGGCCTGGGTCTTGTCGAACAGGTGCAGGTAATACTGGCCGCTGGCTTCGTCCTTCTCCCAGGCATTGCCGCCGAACTTGGACTGCCAGTTGTTGGGCGCGTCGCGCCAGATGTAGAAGTCGCGGTAGGGGTTGTCCCTGCCCTTGCGCGCCTCCTGGAACCAGGCGTGCTCGGTGGACGTGTGGTTGACCACGATGTCCAGCATCACGCCGATGCCGCGCCGACTGGCCTCCGCCAGCAGCAGCTCGAAGTCTTCCATGCTGCCGTAGGCCGGATCGATGCTGTAGTAATCGCTGACGTCGTAGCCGTTGTCATGCTGCGGCGAGCAGTAGAACGGCGTCAGCCACAGATAGTCCACGCCCAGCCAGGCCAGGTAGTCCAGCCGGTCCGCCACGCCCAGCAGATCGCCGGTGGCTTGGTTGCGGTGGCTGCTGAAGCTCTTGGGGTAAATCTGGTACACCACCGCCTGTTTCATGTCCTTAGGCATGCTGCGCGGCCTCCTCTTGGGCGGCCGCGGCCAGTTGGCGGCGCGCCAGCAGCCAGGTCAGGCCGAAGGGCACGATCAGCGCCACCAGCGTGCCCGCCAGGAACAGCGGGATGTACTGCGGAATGATGGAGATGAAAGCCGGCAGGCCGCCGACGCCGATGGCCGACGCCTTGACGTGGCCCAGGCTGATCAGCACCGCCGCGCAGGCGGAGCCGGCCAGCGCCGCGTAAAAAGGCAGCTTGTGGCGCAGATTGACGCCGAACATCGCCGGTTCGGTGATGCCGAAGAAGGCCGATACCGCGGAAGTGGACGCCATGTTCTTGTCGTTGGCGTTCCTGGCCAGCCAGAACATCGCCAGCGCGGCGCTGCCCTGGGCGATGTTGGACAGCGCGATCATCGGCCAGATGAAGGTGCCGCCCTGGCTGGAAATCAACTGCAGATCCACCGCGATGAACATATGGTGCATGCCGGTCAACACCAGCGGCGCGTACAGCGCGCCGAACAAGGCCGCGCCCAGCCACGGCGCCAGGTTGAACACATAGACCAGCGCGTCGGTGACGGCGATGCCCAGATGGCGGGCCAAGGGGCCGATCACCGCCAGCGCCAGGAAGCCGCTGACCGCGATGGTGACGATGGGCACCACCAGCAACTGCACCGCGTTGGGCACCCTGGGCCGCAGCCACAGCTCGACGCGGCACATCACCCAGGCGGCGGCCAGGATCGGCAGGATCTGGCCCTGGTAGCCCACTTTTTCGATACGCAGGCCGAACAGGTCGAAGTACGGCACCGACGCGCCATCCAGCCCGGCCGCCGCCTTGCCGTAGTTCCAGGCGTTGAGCAGGTCCGGATGCACCAGCAACAGGCCCAGCACGATGCCGAGAATCTCGCTGCCGCCAAAGCGCTTGGCGGCCGACCAGCCCACCAGCGCCGGCAGGAAGACAAAAGAGGTGTTGGCCATCATATTGATCAGCCCCCACAGCCCCGACAAGCCCGGGTAAGCGTCCAGCAGGCTCTGGTCCGCGATGAACATGCCCTTGGCGCCCAAGAGATTGTTGGCGCCCATCAACAGGCCGGCGATGACGATGGCCGGCAATATCGGCATGAACACGTCGGAGAACACCTTGACCAGTTGCTGCAGCCGGTTCTGTTTTTCGTCGCCGCTGGCTTTCACATCGGCGATGGTGGCGCGGGCCACGCCGCCCTGCTTCACCATTTCGGCGTAGACGCGGTCCACGTCGCCGGCCCCGATGACGATCTGAAACACGCCGGCATTGCTGAAGTGGCCCTTCACCAGCGCCACCTGGCGCAGCGCCTCGCCCTGCACCTTGGACTCGTCGTGCAAGGCGATGCGCAGCCGGGTGAGGCAGTGCGCCGCCTGGCGGATATTGCCCGCGCCGCCGATGTTTTGCAGTATCTGCGCGGCGATCGCTTGGTAGTCGTGACTCATCGTCTCTCCCCTGTCCCTTGTCGCGGCGGTGGATTCGCTCCCGGCACAATGCCGGAAATCCGCCTGTTCGTGGCGATTGTCCGCATGACAATCGCGGTCAAGTTAACTCGTACATACAAGTTGGTCAACACTCGTACATACGAGTTTGCGAAAAGTCAAAACGACTGCCGCCATTTCGCAACAGCGAAAAGACGAAGGCCCGGGCGGATGACTCCGCGCCGGGCCTGACTCATTCAATCTATTCTGCCATCGGCGGTGGATCGCCCCTGCGGGGCATCCACCCTACAAAACCGCCTGTCGTAGGGCGGAACCGGCCAAGCCGGGCGTTCCGCCGGGTTGCAACCATCAATGGTAATATCCGGGGTACGTGGTACAGAACCGCCTCCTGTAGGGCGGAATCCCGGCCAGGCCGGGAGTTCCGCCGGGTCGCCGAAATCATGGCAGCGTCTGGGGTACGCGGTGTATGAAAAAGCCCGGGGTTAGTGCCTCGGGCTTTTTGCACTTGATTATTATCGATGGTCAAATGACCACTTGAGTATTGGAGCTTTTTGACTTGCGTTGGATTGGTAAAAAGTTAGGCAAAGATTCAATGGCCCAGCATTGCTCAACGTTAACCCTCCTAGTGGAGTAATAGTTGCGGTCTGTAAACCACCGGTTTCATTGCATTTTATGAATATTGGATTGCAGATGGTAAAATTCAGTTTGTTTGTTTCGATATAATTCTCAATTACGTTGTTCCACATCTCTTTAGTTCCGATCGTCGTATAGTTACGAGGTGGTTTTGTCTTGCTTAGTGCGGCACGGGCATTTTCTTCATTTATCCTTTCAACTATGTGATGCTCTTGATCACCATCGGGCTGGAGTATTGCTTCGTAAAATCCTGGGGTGAGTTTTTTACCGACAAAGTGATTGCAATAAATTTGCACCATGATGTTCTCCATTTATTGGCTAGCCACACATGTGGTAGTCCTTAAGCTGGACGTGTGAGTGAGCGGTTTATGAAAAAGTCACCATGTCCGATGGGCATTATGGAGAAGTTGATGTGTCTCCCGAGTCAATGCAGCGCCTGCAGAAGACTCTTGAGGGGGGATTGCATTCCTTTAAGTGGCGTGGCTCAAGACGACATGCACCAAGCGCATAACGCATAACCCGTCACTCCTGCCGACTCTCTAGTCTTCGCCCGCCGAAAAAAGGAAACAGACCACAATTTCCATCATTTCAGCCAAATGAACTTGAGTGTGGCCAGTTTCCGCACACCGTCACACAGAGGGAAAATGCTACCGCCTCGCAATATCCGTGAAATAGAACTTATCCAAGCGATGGCGCGATTCGGTGTATTCAAACAGCCGGCCGTCGTAGAGGTGGGTCAAGTTTTTGACCACGATCACGTGGTCCATGCCGTTCAGGTCCAGGTAGCGGCGGTCGTCGTCGTTGCAGGGCTGGGCTTCGATGGTGCGCTGCGCGTAGCTGATGGTCAGCCCCAGATCCTGCTCGATGTAGCGGTAGATGGAGCCGGCGGCGATGTCTTCGGTCAGGCCGGGGATCAACTCAGCGACAAAATGGTTGACGTCCAGGATCACGTTTTCGCCGTCGATATTGCGCACCCTCTTGATCCTGACGATTTCCTCGCCCTCCGCCAGGCCAGTGGCCTGGACCAGCGCGGCGTCCGCCGGCGCGCGCGCCAGTTCCGCCACGCGCGATACCACTTTGCGCCCCATGCGCTCGTTCATTTCCTGGAAGCTGACGATGCCGCTGAGCTGGAACTCGATATTGCCCGGCTTGAGCACGAACACGCCCTTGCCGTGGATCTTCTGCACGTAGCCGCGTTCCTGCAGCAGGTCCACCGCCTTGCGCACGGTGCCGCGGCTGGCCTCGTAGCTGCGCATCAGCTCGGATTCGGAGGGAATCTTGTCGCCTTGCGCGAAGCGCTGATTATCGATATCGGCGATGATTTCGGAATAAATTTGATGGTATTTGTTCATTGTTGTCTTTGGCCAGCCCGGGGCAGCCCGTACCTTAGCAAGAGGCGGCGGCGCGCTCAATCCCAATATCCGGGCGCCGCGTAGGCGGCGCGCAGATGATCGACGAAGCGGCGCACCCGCGCCGGCAGCAGCCGCCGTTGCTGCACCACCGCGCACACCGGGTAATCGGGCGAGGCGAAATCGTCCAGCACCGTCAGCAGCCGCCCCTCGGACAGGTCCTCCTTCACCTCCCACAACGAGCGCCAGGCCAGGCCCAGGCCTTGCAGCGCCCAGTCGTGCAGCACCGCGCCGTCATTGCACTCCAGCGCGCCGGCCACCTTAAGGTTCACCGGCCGGCCATCCACGGCGAAGCTCCAGCCGCGGCTCTGGCTCTCTCCCAGCGACAGGCACTGGTGATGCTGCAGATCGGCCGGGGCGCGCGGTACGCCATGCTCGGCCAGGTAGGCCGGCGCTGCCACCACCACGCGGCGGTTCTCCGCCAGCCGGATCGCCACCAGGCCGGAATCGGCCAGGTCGGAGATGCGGATCGCGCAGTCGATGCGGTCGCGCTGCAAATCCACCAGCCGATCGGACAGGTCGAGCGTCACTTTCACTTCCGGATGCAGGCGCTGGAAATCGGCGACATGCGGCGCCACGTGGCGGCGGCCGAAACCGGCCGGCGCCGATAGCCGCAGATGGCCGCGCGCCTTGCCGCTGCCGGATGCCGCTGCAGCCTCCGCCTCTGTCAGATCGGCCAGTATTCGTTGGCAGTCTTCATAAAACGCTTCGCCCTCCTGCGTCGGCGCCACGCGGCGGGTGCTGCGCGCCAGCAGGCGCACGCCCAGCCGCTCTTCCAGCGCGTCCAAACGCCGCCCCACCATCGCCGGCACCACGCCCAACTGCCGCGCCGCGGCCGACAGGCTGCCCAGCCCCACCACCGCGACAAAGGTCTCCAGCTGTTTCAGCTCGCTCATTCGCTACCTAAAAGTAAAAAATGTTGTGCAATTCATGCCATTTCTTTTTACTTGGCTGGCGAATAGACTGTCAAACATTGCATTGCAGCATCATCATGTCATCTTCTCTACTCAGGAGCGCGCGCATGGCAGTCAACCTTCCGCAGGGCGTGGAAATCTTCGCCGACATCACCCCGGCCTACGCCGAAATCCTCACTCCCGAGGCGCTGGCCTTCGTCGCCAAGCTGCATCGCCGCTTCGAGCCGACGCGCCGCGAGCGCATCGCCGCCCGCGCCGCGCGCCAGGCCGAGCTGGACGCTGGCAAGCTGCCGGACTTCCTGCCAGAAACCGCCGCCGTGCGCGCAAGCAACTGGAAAATCGCGCCGCTGCCGCAGGACCTGCTGGACCGCCGCGTGGAAATCACCGGCCCGGTGGAGCGCAAGATGATGATCAACGCGCTGAACTCCGGCGCCAAAAGCTTCATGGCCGACTTCGAGGACTCCAACTGCCCGAGCTGGGACAACCAGATCGCCGGCCAGATCAACGTCCGCGACGCCTACCGCAAAACCATTTCCTACGCGAGCCCCGAGGGCAAGCAATACAAATTGAACGACACCATCGCCACTCTGCTGCTGCGCCCGCGCGGCTGGCATTTGATGGAGAAGCACGTCAAGGTAGACGGCGAGATCGTGTCCGGCAGCCTGTTCGACTTCGGTCTGTCGTTCTTCCACAACATCCGCCACCTGCGCGAACACGGCAGCGCCACTTATTACTACCTGCCGAAGATGGAGAGCCATCTGGAAGCGCGGCTGTGGAACGAGGTGTTCGTGTTCGCCCAGAACGAATTGAACATCCCGCAAGGCACCATCAAGGCGACGGTGCTGATCGAGACCATCCTCGCCGCCTTCGAAATGGATGAAATCCTGTACGAATTGCGCGAGCATTCCGCCGGCCTCAACGCCGGCCGCTGGGACTACATTTTCAGCTGCATCAAGAAATTCAGGCAGAACCGCGACTTCTGCCTGGCCAACCGCGCGCAAATCACCATGACGGTGCCCTTCATGCGCGCCTACGCGCTGCTGCTGCTGAAAACCTGCCACCAGCGCCACGCGCCGGCCATCGGCGGCATGGCGGCGCTGATCCCGATCAAGAACGACGCCGCCGCCAACGAAAAGGCGCTGGCCGGCGTCAAGGCCGACAAGGACCGCGACGCCACCGACGGCTACGATGGCGGCTGGGTGGCCCACCCGGGCTTGGTGCCTATCGCCGACGCCGCCTTCAGCGCGGTGCTGGGCGACGCGCCCAACCAGATCGCCAAGCAGCGCCCGGACGTGGCCGTAACCGCCGCCGACCTGTTGAATTTCCAGCCGGAAACGCCGATCACCGAAGCCGGCCTCGCCATGAACATCAATGTCGGCATCCAATACCTGGGCGCCTGGATTTCCGGCAACGGCTGCGTGCCGATCCACAATCTGATGGAAGACGCCGCCACCGCTGAAATCTCGCGCTCGCAGATCTGGCAGTGGCTGCGCAGCCCCAAAGGCGTGCTGGACGATGGCCGCAAGGTGACGCTGGAGCTGTTCCGCGAACTGCAGGCGCGCGAAGTGGCCAAGCTGAAGGACGAGTACGGCAGCCGCTGGAGCAAACAATACGAGGACGCCGCCAGGATGTTCGACCTGCTGACCACCTCCGACGACTTCGTCGAATTCCTCACCCTGCCCGGCTACGAATACATAGATTGAGCCGCCGCAACAGCGGCAGTCCGAACGGCCCCTCGCGGGCCGTTTCGCATTAGCGGCCGGTCATTTTCACGCCGGCCGCATGGAACCCGCTCTTGCCAAGCCGATCGAAGCGGAGTCTACTTCCCGCACACCTCGCCAAGGAGCCAGAATGAAAAAGTCCCGCCTCAAACCCATGCTGATGTGCTGCCTGCTGGCCGCCGCCCTTCCCGCCGCCGCCGAAGGCATCCAGCTGAACCTGTCGGCCAGCGCCCAGCGCGACATCGCCAACGACCAGATCAGCGCCACCCTGTATGTGCAACAAAGCAACAGCCAGGCCGCGGTACTGGCCGATAGGCTGAACAAGGCCACCGCCAACGGCCTGGCCATCGGCCGCGGCTACAAGGACGTGCAACTGTCCAGCGGCAGCTACAGCACCTGGCCCAGCTACGACAAGAACGGCAAGATCACCGGCTGGCAAGGCCGCTCCGAGATCCAGCTGAAGAGCAAGGACTTTGCCCAGGCCGCCGAGCTGATCGCCAAACTGCAACAGACCATGCTGCTGGAAGGCGTGCAATTCGGCGTCTCCGACGAAGCACGCCGCAACGCCGAGCAGGGCATGATTCCGGAAGCGATCGCCAACCTGAAAAACCAGGCCGAAGTGGCGGCGCGCGCGCTGGGCAAAAACGCCGTCAACATCCAGCAACTGGATATCGGCCAGCAAAACCACGGCTTCCGTCCGCCGGTGATGATGATGAAAGCCGCGGTGGCCGGCGCCGAATCCAACGTCAGCCAGCCCGACCTGCAGCCGGGTCAGACCCAGCTGCAACTGCAGGTCAGCGGCAAGGTGGAACTCAAGTAAGGCTTTCAGCCCCGGCCGGCTTGCGCTAAAGTAAGCTCTGGCCGGCACTTGCCGGCGCCCCTTCCGACTTCCCCATCGCCCCTGAACATGAAACTGATCGCTTCTTTGACCAGCCCTTACGCCCGCAAGGTCCGCATCGTGCTGGCTGAAAAGAAAATCGACTGCCCGCTCGAGGAGGAAACGCCCTGGAGCGCGGACAGCCGCGTCCCGGAGTACAACCCCCTGGGCAAGGTGCCGGTGCTGGAGCTGGACGACGGCTCCACGCTGTACGACTCGCGGGTGATTGTCGAATACCTGGACAACAGCTCGCCGGTGTCGCGGCTGCTGCCGCAAGACAATCGCCAGTTGATCGGCACCCGCCGCTGGGAGGCGCTGGCCGACGGCATCATCGACGCGATGGTGGCCATCGTGCTGGAGCGCCGCCGCCCGCCGGAAAAGCAGATGGAGGAAGTGGTGGAGCGCCAGCGCGGCAAGATCGCCCGCGCGCTGGCGACGCTGTCGCAGGATCTGGGAGAAAAGCCGTGGTGCACCAGCCACGGCTACAGCCTGGCCGACATCGCCGTCGGCTGCTGCCTGGGTTACCTGGACTTCCGCGCGCCGGAATTGGACTGGCGCGCCAGCCACCCCAATCTGGACGCGCTGTTGCAAAGGCTGTATGCCCGCCAGTCCTTCATCGACACCGAGCCGCCAGCCGCCTGAAGCGCGCCGCGCAAGCAAAAACGCCACCCGTCGAGGTGGCGTTTCGCATGCCGCGGCAGGCTAGATCAGTCCGGCGGCGATATTGATCATCAGCGCCAGCACCGTGGCGTTGAAGAAGAAAGACAGCACGCAATGCGCGGTTCCGGCGCGGCGCTGGCGGCTGTCGGTGAAGCTGACGTCGGCGGTCTGGCCCGACGTGCCGATGATGAAGGCGAAATAGAGGAAATCGGCGTAATCCGGCAGCCGGGTGCCGGGAAACTCCAATCCGCCCGAACCGCCGCGGGCATGCTCGGCATAGAAGGTTCGCGCGTAATGCAGCGCGAACATCACATGGGTGAACGCCCATGACGACAGCAGCGTCAACACCGCCAGCAGAATGTGCGCACCGCGCAGCCAGCCCTTCATGTCCTTGACCACCGCCAGCTCCAGCACGATGGCCGCCAGGCTGGCGATCGCCGCCAACACCACCAGCAGCATCACCAGCCACTGCCCCTCGTCCTCCAGCCGCGCCCAATGGCGGATCTGCTGCTGGCGCGGGCCGAACATCATCCAGGCCACCAGCGCGAGATACAGCCAAGCGCCGGCATTCCAGCCGACGATATAGCGGGTGACGTCGTGCATGGCCGCTACATGGGGCAGTGCCAGGATCACTAACGCGCCGAACAGCGCCGACCACACCAGCCGCGGCCTGGCCAGCAGCATGCGGACGACGATGAAACGGCGGATGACAGGAAACCAGAGGCTCATAAAGCTGTTTCACTCCTTGTAATGTGATGGAAGCACCATGGCGCCAGCGCGCGCCGCCCGGCAATCTTGCAGCATTGCGCCATTCCCGCCAAGCCGGATCGCGCCGCACAGCCTGGCAACGACGATGGCCCGGCATCGTAAAATTCAATATGAATAAATGTGTTTGTTTTTAAATTCATATGTCGCAAAATCAATCGACAAGCGAACAACAAGAATCAGGAAGACAAACCATGGCCAACACCCCGACGGCGCCCCGCCCGCAAGCGCTGCAAGACCGGGACGCGCAACTGGAAGCCCTGTGCCGCCAAATGGCCTGCCGCGACTTCTGCCTGCTGCCGGCCGCGCTGTCGCGCGATCTGCTGCTGCTGCAGGACCCGCGCGCGCTGGCCGATTGGGAAGCGTTCCAGGATAGCTGGAACCACCTGCGGCAAGACAAGTTCATGGCCGACGGCGGCAGCTACCGCCAACGGCTGCACGCCACCCTCAGCGCCGAGCCCTCGGCGCGGCGCGCGCGGGCGGAAGCCCACCAGCCCCACTACCAAAGCCGGCAGTACAATCCGCTCAACGGCGGCGTCGCCCGCCACTTCGAGCCGATACGCAACGAAATCCTGCTGGGCGCCACCATGCAATCGGTGCTGGAGCTGGGCTGCTCGATATTCGGCAAGCTGTCGCCTTACACCCGCTGGCATATCGAAGCGCACCAGTTCCGCATCGAGGCGCGCAACCGCGAGCGCGGCAAGCCCACCCCGGAAGGCATACACCGCGACGGCGTGCACTTCCTGCTGATGATGATGGTGCGGCGGCGCAACCTGGTGAACGGCGCCACCGAGCTGTACGATCTGGAACACCAGCCGCTGGCCGAATTCACGCTCAGCGATCCCCTCGACATCGCGCTGGTCAACGACGAGCGCGTGCTGCACGGCGTCACCCCGGTGGCCCAGCTCGACCCCTCGCGCGAAGGCAGCCGCGACGTGCTGCTGCTGAGCTTCCGCCGCCACAGTTGACCCCCTCTGCGCGCCGCCGCCAAAATGGTAATCTTGCTTTCCTATGCTGATAGTCACTATGGCAACGACAACAAGCGGGATCGGGGAACAACAGAGTGGCCAGACAGATCGCGATGGTTTTGGCGGCGGCTTGCTGCTGGTGCGCGGCGGCAGTAGCGGCAGCGGACATTCACGCTTACACCGAAGACGTGCCGCCGCTCAACTACCTTGAGAACAACAACGTCCAAGGCTACTCCACCGAGGTGCTGCGCCTGGTCGCCAAGGAAGCCGGCCTCAAGCTCAGCATCGACGTTCTGCCCTGGCTGCGCGCCTATGCCAAGGTGGAGAGCACGCCGGACACCCTGCTGTACACCATCGTGCGCACGCCGGAGCGCGAGCAGCACTTCCAGTGGGTGGGGCCAATCGGGCCGCGCCGCATCTACCTGTACCGGCTGGCCGCGCGCGACGACATCCGCATCGCCTCGCCGAACGACCTGCTGCGCTACCACAACGGCGCGCTGGCCGGATCGGCCGCCGCCAGCCAGCTCGCCGCGCTGGGCCTGCAAGCCGGCAGCGCGCTGGACATCGGCCACAGCGACGCCACCAATCTGAAGAAACTGCAGCTGGGACGGCTGGACCTGGTGGCCATGCTGGACTGGGCGATGGCTTGGCAGCTGCGCCTGCAAGGAAAAACCGAAAAAGCGGTGGCCCCGGTCCTGCTGCTGGACGGCAAGCTGGAGTACTGGTTCGCGCTCAACCGCGCCACCCCGCCGGAACGGGTCAAACAGCTGCAGGACGCGCTCAACCGCATCCGCGCCGACGGCCGCCTGCAGGCCATCCGCCGCCGCTACCGCAGCGACTGACGCGCCGCCGTCAGGCAAGCAGCCGCAGCAGGCCGTACTTCAGCAGCCAGCCGAGCTGGTAATCGACGTGGTCGGCGGCGACCGCCAGGCTGGCCTGCACTTGGCTGCGCACCGCCGCCACCGTTTGCGGGCCGGCCAGCAGCGTCCGCAGCGTGTGGCTGAGCAGCTCGCCGCTGCTCAGCAAGGCCACCTCGGCATAGGTGGCAGGCATCGGCAGCTCGCCGCGCAGCACCGCGTGGGCCAAGGCGGTCAACTCCAGCGCCAACCCGCCTTCCAGATGGCGCGTCGGATAATCGCGGAATATGTCCCGCATGTCCGGCCGCGGCGTTCCGGTCCACGGTTGCAGCCCCGCGGCGTCGGCCTCGCGCTTGAGTTCGCGCCAGGCGGCGTCATAGCCCTGGATCACGGCGCGCCAGGAATATTCCGCCAACGCCACCGCGCGAGCGCGCTCGCCCATCCGGCGGCGCAGCGCGGGATCGGCGGCCAGCTCCAGCAGCCGCCGGCCAAACGCCTCCATGTCCAGCGCCACGCCTTGCGCGTGCAGCAGCGAGGACAGATTGTCCTCCAGCACCTCCAGCATGTCGCCGGCCACCCGCGGCGGCTGGGTGGCGAGCGTGGGAATGCGAAAGCCGGTCTCGCCTTCGCGCACCAGATCGCGGTAACCGTCGAAATCGGAAGCCACCACCGGCAAGCCGGCGGCCATCGCCTCGATGATGGAAATGCCGAAAGTCTCCTGATAATTGTCCACCGGCGACACGAACACGTCGGCTGCCGCCAGCAGCGCGTGCTTGTCCGCGTCGCTGACCGGACCCAGCACCGTGACCGCGCCGTCCAGCCCCAACTCCGCCGCGGCCTGCCGCAGGTTGTCCAGATCGCTGGCCGCGGCGCCGCCGGCCAGCAGCAGCCGCCAATCGACGCGCGGCGCCTCCAGCCGCAAACGCGCCAACAGGTACAGCAGCGGCACCAGGTCGGCCTTGGTGGCGGGCGACAGGCGGCCGACGTAGAGCAGATGGAAAGCGCCGGCCTCCAGCCCCAGTTGCTGGCGGCACGCCGCGCGGTCGCGGCGGACGAAGTATTCCTCCTCCACTCCCAGCGGCAGCAGCCGGCAGGCCGGGCGGTTGCCGGCGCCGGACGACAAGGCATGATCGAGATGGCGCTCCACCACCCCTCGGCCCAGCGTGGAGGTGCAGAACAGCGCGTCGCCCGGCCGCAGCGGCGCGGCCGTCAGCGCCGCCACCTTGTCGAACATGTCGCCGCCGTTGAGGCTGTGGATGGGCGCGGTCAGCGGCAGCGGATGGCTGGCATGGCGCGCGCGCAGGCGCGCCATCTTGGGCAGGTACCAGTACCAGTCGCCGAGGTGGAAAGCGGAAAAGTCGGTGCGGGACAAGGCGTCCGGCACATTGAGATGATGCGACAACACCACCCGGGACAGCAGCGCGTCGTCGACGCAGGCTTCCAGCCGCCGCTGCACCAGCTTCAGATTGTCCAGCGCCGGGCAAAACAGGTGGAATTCGTCGAACTCGGCGTAGCGCAGCAAAGCCCGCAGAAAGCCGAAGTTGGCGACCAGCCGCCCCAGCTTGAGATCCGTTTCCGAGCTTTCCACAAAAGAATCGATGCTGCCGAAAACCCGCTTGCCCATTGCGCCTCCTGGCGATTCAGTCGGCGCCTACCCGCGGGGCGCGCCAGCGCCGGGGGATTCCGGCGCGGCGCTATTGTGCGCCAGCGCGCCAAACGCTGGCAATGCCGGCTTATTCGGCCTCCAGCGCCGCCATCAGCGCCTCCGCGCTGGTATAGGACGCCAATGCCGTCCGCAGGCGGTTGAAAGCCTGGGCGGCCTTGTCAGGATGCTTGGCGAACGGCACCAGGCCGTCGTAACTCCAGCCGGCGGCGGCCAGCGCCTGCTTGCGGAAATTCATGCCGTCGTTGCCGCCGCCGCCGATATTGACCAGCGCCTGCTCGATCAGCGTATGCGGCAAGGGAGTGCGGCTGAGGGTGACGAAATGGCTGCTGTGGATTTCATCGAAATGCATGGAGGACTTCCCCGTCGTCTGAAATTGTTTTTTAGTTTTAGTAGGAACTTTCCCGACGCGCTGAGGGGAAATGCGAAACCGGAGCGCAAGGCTCCGGTTTCGCACGCAACGGCCTGGCGCCACGGCTCGCTCAGGAGGTATGCGCCTTCAGCAACACGTACAACTCATCCTTCAGCTTCAGTTTTTCCTTTTTCAGGTTTTCGATTTCCAGCGCCGAAGCCTGGATGATGCGCGCCTCCATGTTCTTGATCTGCTGATCCAGCTGGTTGTGCAAATCGAACAGGCGGCCAAAATGCGGGTCTTCGGTTTTCAGGCGGGAAATCAGATCGCGGTATTCGGGAAACATCTCAGCCTCCTTGGCGGGTGGGTACAGCCGGCTTCAGCCGGCCACGACTCATGCTAACGTCAACTCAGCCGCCGCGATTTGATCTGCCGCAGTCATTTCTGCGTCGGCGCCGGCAGGTTGAGCAGCATGCCGCCGCCTTCGCCGCCGCCCACCACGCTGGGCATCTGGCCGTTCCATTTGTCTATGTAGGCGCGCTGCAGCTTCAGCCTTTCCCAGGCCAGCAGCCTGTCATCCAGCGACGAGGCCAGCGCGCGGTTGGCGGCCGCCTCGCCCTCGGCGATGGCCACTTTCTTGCGAGCTTCGGCGGTGGCGGCGCGCACTTCGTTCTCGGTGCGGATGGAGTCCTGAATCGCCTTGGTCTTGGCGTTCACCGCATTGGCCAGCTCCGGCGGCGGCCTGAGCGCGCCCACCAGGCCGAACTGCTGGATAGACACGCCTATCGGCATGGTGCGCCGGTTCAGCTCCGCCGCCACCCGGCCGAGAAACTCTTCCTTCTTCACGCCGTTGACGTCGTCGAAGCTGTATTCCGATCCCAGCGCCACCACGATGTTGCGCGCGGTGTCGCGCAGGTAGCCGTGGGTCCAGTTGGAAATGTCGTCGGCGCGGAAGCGGGTGTAGAACTCCGGCACCTTGTCGGCGCGCAGCAGATAGGACACCGCCACGTCTATCGAAACCGGCACCGAATCCTTGGTGTTGAAGCTCAGCTCCTCGTTGGCGGCGCTGCCTTCGGTGGCCGAGCGGGTCCATACTTCGCGCTGGACGAAGGTGGGATACACCACCACCACGCTCTGGATGGGATTGAAGAACACGAAGCCGGTCACCACGTTTTCCTTGCTGATACCGCGGTCCACCAGCCGGTTGATCTTGATGCCGGTATAGCCGGGATTGATCACCGTCCAGCTCAGCACCGATTTCTCCAGCACATTCCCCAAGATGACCAGCGTCAGCAGGCCGCCGGCTATTTTCAACAATAATCGCGTCAATGGTTGCATCGACAAGCCCCTTCAGGCAGGCAACGCATGTCCGGCGCCCTTCGCCGGCTGCGGCCCGGCAGCCAGCATACGTCCGCGCCGCGCAAATATGCAATTAAGATAGAAGGCGCCGCCATCATTGCCATTCCCTGCCGCGGATCATCGACTAAATTGGCAATAGATGTCATCCGTTTGGCATCCACCGCGTTAAACCACACATACACCGTGGTCAAAATATCAAGAGCCCGCCATGCCCAGCCAGCCTCCACAGCCCAAAAACCATGACTCCTCCATGGACAGCTCCGCCGCCGCCCTGCGCCAGCGCCTGGACCACGCCCTGCAATTGCTGGGCATGCGCGGCAAGGGCCTGTTGCTGCTCGGCGGCCTGCTGGCGGCCGGCTGGCTCGCCTCCGGCATCTACCGGGTGGAGCCGGACGAACAAGGCGTGGTGCAGCGCTTCGGCCGCTGGAGCGACACCACCTCGGCCGGCCTGCATTACCACCTGCCCTGGCCGGTGGAAACCATCCAGCTGCCCAAAGTCACCCAGATCAAACAGCTGAAACTGGCCAATTTGTACGAGGGCTCGCCGCCCGACGCCGCCGACCCGCGCGAGAAACAGATGCTGACCGGCGACGAAAACATCGTCGAGGCCGACTGCGCGGTGTTCTGGCGCATCAAGGACGCCGGCCGCTTCCTGTTCAGCGCCAAGGAGCCGGAGCAGGCGCTGCGCATCACCGCCGAGGGCGCGCTGCGCGAAGTGATCTCGCACACCCCCATCCAGGCGTCCATGTCCAACCGCCGCCAGCAGGTGGCCGAAGAAACCCGCGGCCTGATCCAGCAGCGGCTGGACGCGCAGCAGGCCGGCATCCTGATCACCCAGGTGCAGCTGCAGCGCGTGGACCCGCCGGCGGCGGTGATCGACGCCTTCAACGACGTGCAGCGCGCCCGCGCCGACCAGGAGCGCGCCCGCAACGAGGCGCAGGCCTACAGCAACGACATACTGCCCAAGGCGCGCGGCGAGGCCGAGCGCATCCGCCAGGAGGCCGAGGCCTACCGCAGCCAGGTGGTCAACCTGGCCCAGGGCGAGGCCAAGCGCTTCGACTCGGTATACCAGACCTACGCCCAGGCCAAGGACGTCACCGCCTGGCGGCTGTACCTGGAAAGCATGGACGACATGCTGAAGAAGGCCAGCAAGGTGGTGATAGACGGCAGCGGCAAGAACGGCAGCGGCGTGCTGCCGCTGCTGCAATTGCAGGACAAACCCAAGGCCGGCAAGGAGAACCGCTGATGGACAAGCAATGGCGCGGAATCGGCTGGGTGGCCGGCATCGCCGCGGTCTGGCTGGCGCTGTCGGCGCAGTACACGCTGAACGAGGGGCAAAAGGCGCTAGTGGTGCGGCTGGGCGCGCCAGTCAACGTGGACGGCGAGCCGGGGCTGAAATTCAAGCTTCCGCTGATCGATAGCGTACAGTACTACGACACCCGGCTGCAGATGCTGGCCCCGCCGCCGGAACAGGTGATCCTGGGCGACGAGAAGCGGCTGGAGGTGGAAACCTACACCCGCTACCGCATCGCCGACACGCTGCGCTTCTACCAGGCGCTGCGCACCGAGGAGCAGGCGCGCGCGCAGCTGACCCAACTGGTGAGCACCTCGCTCAGGCGCGAGCTGGGCAAGGCGCCGCTGTCAGACCTGCTGTCGCCGCGCCGCCTCGCCATCGTCGCGCGCATCCAGCAGGAGGTGACCGAACGCGCCCGCCCGCTGGGGCTGGACGTGACCGAGGTGCAGCTGCACCGCGCCGATCTGCCGCTGGAAACCAGCCAGGCGATTTACGACCGGATGAAATCGGCCCGCCAGCAGGAGGCCAAGGAATTGCGCGCCCAAGGCGCGGAATGGGCGCAGCAGATCCAGGCCAAGGCCGACCGCGACCGCACCGTGATCCTGTCCGAAGCGCAGCGGCAAAGCGCCATCACCCACGGCGAGGCCGACGCCGAGGCTGGCCGCATCTTGGCCCAGGCCTTCAGCAAGGACCCGAAGTTCTACAAGTTCTACCGTTCGCTGCAAACCTACCGCCAGTCGCTGGCCGACTCGGCGCCGGTGCTGGTGCTGTCGCCCGATTCGGCACTGCTGCGCGACCTGAAAAACGGCCCGGCGGGCGGCAAGCCATGAGCGGGGCCGACATGTCGCTGCCACCGTCGACGCTGCGCCGCCTGCGCCACCTGCTGGCCGCGCTTGGCCCCGGCCTGGTGGTGATGCTGGCCGACACCGAAACCGGCAGCGTGATCGCCGCCGCCCAAAGCGGCGCGCACTGGGGCTACCGGATGCTGCCGCTGCTGCTGTTGCTGATCCCGCTGCTGTACATGGTGCAGGAGCTGACGATACGGCTGGCGCTGGGCACCGGCAAAAGCTACGGGGAGCTGGTGCGCCGGCGCTGGGGCCGCCGGGCCGAGCGGGCCTCCGCCTCGGTGCTGCTGCTCAGCTGCCTGGGGGCGCTGGCCACCCAGCTGAGCGGCCTGGCCGGCGTCGGCCAGCTGTTCGGCATCCCGGTGTGGCAAACCATCAGCCTGCTGGGCGCGCTGATTTTCCTCATGGTGTGCACCGGCAGCTACCGCTCGGTGGAGCGCACCGCCATCGCGCTAGGGGTGTTCGAACTGGCCTTCCTGGCCGAAGCCTGGCTGGCCAAACCCGATCCGGCCCAGATGCTGGCGCAGCTGACCCAACTGCCGCTGGGTAATCACGATTTCCTGCTGCTGGCCGCCGCCAATATCGGCACCTGCATCATGCCCTGGACCATTTGCTACCAGCAGTCGGCCTTGCTGGACAAGGGCCTGACGCTGGCCGACCTCAGGCCGGCGCGGCTGGACACCCTGCTGGGCGCCATCCTGTGCCAGGTGATCACCGCCGGCATCCTGATCGCCGCCGCGGTCGCCTTCGGCCATGGCGGCGGCGGCGCCAGCCTGGACACCATTCCGCAGCTGGCCGGCGGCTTCACCCGCCTGCTGGGCCCGGCCGGCGGCCGGCTGCTGTTCGCGCTGGCACTGTCCGGCGGCGCGCTGGTGGCTACCATCGTGGTGTGCCTGACCAGCGCCTGGGCGCTGGGCGAATTGGCGGGCAAGCGCGAATCGCTGGCGCGGCGTCCGCTGGAGGCGCCGTGGTTTTACGGCAGCTTCGCGCTGATGCTGATCGGCACCGGCGCGCTGGTGTCGTCCGGCGTCAACCTGGTCAAGCTGTCCATCGCCACCTCGGTCGCCAACGCGCTCTTGCTGCCGGCGATGCTGGCCGGCCTGTACTGGCTGGCCAGCCGCGAGCTGCCGCCCGCGCTCAAGCCCGGACGCGGCTACCGCCTGCTGCTGGCCCTGTTGTTTTTGTTGATCGGCGGCTTCAGCCTCTACTCCGGCATCGCCGGCAGCCTGGACTGACGCCCCGCGCCGGATGAATCCATGGAACCCGACAGCCTCGCCCACGCCTTCGGCCTGACTTTCCAGGTCTCGTTTCTGGACCTGATCCTCAGCGGCGACAACGCGCTGGTGATTGCGCTGGCCTGCCGCGCGCTGCCGCAGGAGCTGCGCCGCCGCGCAGTGCTGTGGGGCACCGGCTTCGCCATCGCGCTGCGCCTGCTGCTCACCGCGCTCACCGGCGTGCTGCTGATGGTGCCGACGCTCAAGCTGATCGGCGCCGCCGTCCTGCTGGCGATCGCCATCCAGCTGCTGCTGGGCGACGACAGCGCGGACGACGACGGCGCGCGGCTGGCGGAACAGGCCGGCCACAGCCGGCAGCTATGGAACGCGGTGACGCTGGTGGTCAGCGCCGACCTGGCGCTGAGCCTGGACAATGTGGTGGCGCTGGCCGCCGCCGCCCAGGGCAGCCTGCTGTTCCTGCTGTTCGGCCTGCTGCTGAGCGTGCCGCTCTTGATGTACGGCAGCCTGCTGCTGTCGCGGCTGATGGACGACTATCCGCTGCTGATCCCGGCCGGCGCGGCGGTGCTGGGCTGGCTGGCCGGCAGCCTGGCGGTGAGCGACCCCTTGTGGAACGACTGGGTCGCCGCGCAAGCGCCGGCGCTGCAGATCGCGGTGCCGCTGCTCGCTACGGTCTTCGTGCTGGTGGAAAGCCGCATCATCCGCGAACAACGGCAGCGCCTGCCCGCGTTGCCGCCGCTGCAGCTGCTGGCCCCGCTCACCCGCCGCCTGGCCATGCTGGGCGAGGCCGGCATCGCCGGCGAGCCATCGCCCTCTCCCATCGCGCCGCCCGAACCGGCCATAGCCGCAGCCGCACCGCCCGCCGCCTGCGCCGAAACGCCCGCCGCGGCGGCGCTAGAGGAAAGCGCGGCTGTCCTCCAGCCGCGCCAGCCCGCGGCGATAGACGAGGAAGCAGGCGACGACGATGCCAGCCTCAGCCCGCCGCTCAAGGCGCTGGTGCTGGCGGCGGCCGTCATCGGCGCGCTGGCGCTGGCCTGGCTGGCCTGGCACCTGCTTAGCCAGGGCTTTCTGCCCACGCCCAGCCACCACCCGGCGGCGCCGCGCCATTGACGCGCGCTGGCGGCGCGCCCGGATGGTCTGCATCTGGTCTGTTCGATGCGCCGCCAACGCGTGCCTACCCGCTCCCGTCCGCCGCCGCCGCGCGGTAACTTGACGCAAACGCGCCACACTTTTCCAGCGCCACTCCCGCATTTTCCACCCCAATTCTGCGTGAATTCGTCCTTGCCGCCAGCGCTTTCGCCGCAATGCAGCATTCTCCGCAAGTCCTTGTCTCCCAATCCCCTTCTTAAGCAAAGCCGTCAAATCGGCTGTTTCATCCCGCTTTCGCCCTGACAAAAAGAACAGGGGCATTTTTAATCCTAACCGCTACATTCCATTTGTTAATACCACTTAAATACAACTAGCCGTATCTTTCACAGCCTCACCCACACTTAGAACAGGAGGAAAGCGTGAGCAAAACCCTGATGTTCCTGAAAGGCGGGTTGGCCGCCGGCGCGCTGGGCGGCGCCGCCTTGCTGGCCAGCCACGGCGCCGTCACCGGCAGCCCCTTCCAGCCGACGCAAGCGTCGTGGCTGGTCAAGACCGCCGACGCCACCTGCACCGATCCCGCCTGGAGCGCGGCCACCGTCTACACCGGCGGCCAGCGCGTCAGCTACCAGAACCAGACCTGGCAGGCCAAATGGTGGACGCAGGGCAACACCCCGGCCGCCGGCGACGCCAGCCCGTGGCAGCTGATCGGCCAGTGCGGCGGCGGCAATCCCAATCCGCCACCCGACCCACCGCTGGTGCAAGTGCCCGCCCCCACCGGCAACGCGCTGTGCCGCCCCGAAGCGCTGGCGCAGACCCCCAGCGTCGACGTGCCCTACTGCGCGGCCTACAAGCAGGGCGGCGCGGAACAACTGGCCAACGGCAGCCGCCGCCGCATCATCGGCTACTTCACCAGCTGGCGCACCGGCAAGGACGGCAGCCCGGCCTATCTGGTGAACAATATTCCCTGGGGCAAGCTCACCCACATCAACTACGCCTTCGCCCATGTCGACGGCAACAATCAGCTGTCGGTCAACGACAGCGCCGCCGGCAATCCAGCCACCGACATGACATGGCCGGGCGTGGCCGGCGCCGAGATGGACGCCAGCCTGCCCTACAAAGGCCATTTCAACCTGTTGACCCAGTACAAGCGCAAATACCCGGGCGTGAAGACGCTGATCTCGGTGGGCGGCTGGGCCGAAACCGGCGGCTATTTCGACGCCAGCGGCAAGCGCGTGGCCAGCGGCGGCTTCTACAGCATGACCGTCAACGCCGACGGCACCGTCAACCAGGCCGGCATCAACGCCTTCTCCGACTCTGCCGTCGCCTTCCTGCGCAAGTACGGCTTCGACGGCGTCGACATCGATTTCGAATACCCGACCTCGATGAGCAACGCCGGCAATCCGCTGGACTGGAGCTTCTCCAACGCCCGCCTCGGCTCGCTGACCAAGGGCTATGTGGCGCTGCTGCAAACGCTGCGCGACCGGCTGGACCGCGCCGCCGCCCAGGACGGCCATTACTACCAGATCACCGCCGCGGTACCAGCCTCCGGCTACCTGCTGCGCGGCATGGAAACCTTCCAGGGCTTGAAGTACCTGGACTTCGTCAACGTGATGTCGTATGACCTGCACGGTGCCTGGAACCGCTTCGTCGGCCCCAACGCCGCGCTGTACGACGACGGCAAGGACGCCGAACTGACGTTCTGGAACGTCTACGGCACCGCGCAGTACGGCAATATCGGCTACCTCAACACCGACTGGGCCTACCATTACTACCGCGGCGGCTTGCCGGCTTCGCGCGTCAACATGGGCGTGCCCTACTACACCCGCGGCTGGAAAAACGTCACCGGCGGCAGCAACGGCCTGTGGGGCAGCGCAGTGGGCAGCAACTGCCCGACCGGCCTGACGGAGTGCGGCGACGGCGCGGTGGGCATCGACAACATCTGGCATGATCTGGACGACAACGGCAAGGAGATCCCGGGCGGCTCCAATCCGATGTGGCACGCCAAGAACCTGGAAAAAGGCATAGCCGGCAGCTACCTCGCGTCCTACGGCATCGACACCAGCCAGCCGATCAACCAGCTCACCGGCAGCTACCAGCGCAACTACAACGCCACCCTGACCGCGCCGTGGCTGTGGAACGCCAGCAAGAACGTGTTCCTGTCCACCGAGGACGAACAGTCCATCGCGCAGAAGGCGGCCTGGATCGACGCCAACAACATCGGGGGCGTGATGTTCTGGGAGCTGGCCGGCGACTACGACTGGAACGCGCAGCGCAACGGCGGCCAGGGCGAATACTTCATCGGCAACACCCTGACCAACCTGCTGTACAACACCTTCAGCCAGCCGGCCAAGGTCAGCGCCCGCCGCGCCGACGCCGCGCCGGCTCCGACTGCGGCCATCGATGTCGGCTTCAGCCTGGGCAACTTCGCGCTGGGCGACAACAACTATCCGATCAACCCCAAGCTCACCATCGTCAACCGTTCGCAAACCACGCTGCCCGGCGGCACCGAGTTCCAGTTCGACGTGCCGACCTCGGCCCCGGCCAATATCGCCGACCAGTCCGGTTTCGGACTCAAGGTGATCAGCACCGGCCACAGCGGCAGCAATGTCGGCGGCCTGAAGGGCGACTTCAACCGCGTGTCGGTGAAGCTGCCCAGTTGGCAGAGCCTGGCGGCCGGCCAGAGCGTGACGCTGGACGTGGTGTACTACCTGCCGATCTCCGGCCCCAGCCATTACACGGTGGGCCTGAACGGCAAAACCTACGCCATCCGCGACGAGGCGCCCTACCTGCCCTACCTGAAATAAGCCTCAACCGGCCCGCAGCCGCGGGCCGCCGCGTTTCTCTTGTTCCCTCGTTCCGGCCGGGCTCTCCCGGCCGCTTTTTTTCTCCGCGGCCGCCGCCTCCTGCGGCCATTGCATCACTTCGCGCAGCTGGGCCAGCGCCCGCAGCGGCGAGACTCCGAAGCGGGATGGTTGGCGCGACAGATAGTCTTGGTAATAACGGGCGAGATCATCGGCGTTCATGCTGGACTCCTTGCAGTGGAGCCGCTATTGTCACGCTGATAACATGAAGAAAAAATTGCTGAACTTAACCAAATAAATTTCCTCTTTTATGCCAACCCCCCGCCTTCTGCAGCAATACCGCCGCCTGCACCAGCACTTCGGCGGCCAGGACGCCGCCGCCTCGCTGCAACAGCTGGCGGACATCCTGCCCTGCACCCGTCGCCATATGCGCAGCCTGCTGGCGCAAATGCAGCAGCTGGGCTGGCTGGACTGGCAGTCGCGCGCCGGCCGCGGCCAGCGCTCGCTGCTGCGCTTCGCGCAAAGCCTGGAGCAATTGCGGCAAAACCAAGCGGCGCAGCTGTTGGAGCAAGGGCGCGTGGAACAGGCCGCGGCGCTGCTGGGCGGCGATCCCCGGCAATTGGCGCCCATTCTGCTGGCCAGGCTGGGCCGGCGCTGGAGCCAGGACCGCCAGGTGCTGGGCGTGCCCTATTACCGGCCGATGCCCAATCTGTATCCGGGCACGCCGCTGCGGCGCTCCGAACGCCACCTGGTAAGCCAGATCTTCAACGGCCTGACACGGATAAACGAGGAAAAAGGGGAAGTAGAAGGCGACTTGGCGCATCATTGGCAACAGCATGGCGACGCCGAGTGGCATTTCCACCTGCGCCCGGCGGTGCGCTGGCACGATGGCCGCGAACTGACGCAGGACGACATCGCCGCCACCTTGCAACGGCTGCGGCGCTGGCCGCTGTTTTCCCATTTGCGCGGCATCCGCCGCCTGGCGCCGCACAGCCTGGCGCTGGAGCTGGAGCGGCCCGATCGCTGGCTGCCCTGGCTGCTGGCCGACAGCGCGGCGCTGATCCTGCCGGCCGATCATGACAAGCACCCCGGCTTCGCCTCGCACCCGGTGGGCACCGGCCCCTACCGCGTCGCGGCCAACGACGCGCACCGGCTGTCGCTGCAGGCCTTCGACGACTACTTCGGCTACCGCGCGCTGCTGGATCAGGTGGATATCTGGATGATGCCCAAGCTGGGCGACGAACTGGAGCCCGGCGGGCCCGGCCTTTGCGATTTGACGGTGGAAATCAATCCGCAGCCCGTCCGTCCGCAAACCGAGATGTCGCTGGAGGCCGGCGTCTATTTCCTGCTGTGCGACGGCCGCGCGCCGGCCATGCGCGACAGCCAGGCCCGCCAGTGGCTGGCCCACGTGCTGGCGCCGCTGGCCATCATGCAACAAACCGCGCCAGCGGTCCGACAATATTGGGTGGCCGCCTCCGGCCTGCTGCCGCGCTGGCATCATGCCAAACCTGCAGCCGCGCCGACCCGGACGCCGTTTTCCCGGCTGCGGCTGGCTTTTTATGAACAGCACCCGGAATACCAGTTGATCGCCGACGCCATCGCGCGCTGCCTGCGTCCCTTCGGCGTGGAGCTGGAATGCCGAAAATACAGCTATGGCGACTGGGAGCAGGGCCGCGGCGAAGCCGAACTATGGCTGGGTTCGGTCAACTTCACCCGCGCCACCGACTACGCCATTCCCGCCTGGCTGCTGGGCACCCCGCTGCTGCGCGGCTGCCTGGCGCCCGAACTGCCGCTGGACGGCTGGCTGGACGGCTGGCGCCAAGGAAGCGAAAACGCCCAGGGCCTGGCCGCCGCGGTGGTGCAAACGCATTGGCTGCTGCCGCTGTTCCACAACTGGCTGAGGCTGAACGGCCCTGGCCAGATAGAAGATTTCCGCCTCAACAGCCTGGGCTGGTTCGATTTCAAATCCGCCTGGCTGCGCCCCGAAGACATGTCCGCCGCGCCGAAATGAGACCGACGGCTCAGCGGCCGGGCAACTGGTAAATCCGCAGGCCGGCCAGCGCCGCCGGGTTGACCGACACCACCGCGCCGGTGCGGTAGTCGACGATCAGCGGATGGCGCGCCGGATCGCACGGCGTCGCCTCCCAGCCGTCGCGGTCGCCGCCGGCGATATTCACCGAGGTCGGACCCACGCCTTCCGGCTTTTGATCCAGATTGCTCAGTTTGAGCGCATTGGCGAGGTCGCCCGACAGAAACAGCGGCCGGATGTCCGCCGGCGCATTGCGCACGCACAGGAATGACTGGTAGTAGCGCACCTTGCGATCCTGGATAGGATAAAAATTCTTGTCGTAGATCGCCTCGTTCACAACAAAAGCCACGTCGCGAGCCGCGCCGCTGGCCCCGGCGGCATTGACGATGAACTTCTGCCCGGGAGAAACGCAGGCGAGACGCTGGTCCAGCCAGATATCGTCCATCTCCCGCGCCTGGCACTTCAACTCCCCGCGGTACGGCTGCAGCGGCTCGGCGGCATGCGCGCCGCCATGCGGGAGAATGGCCAGCGCCAGCCCCGACAATGCCGCCAGCCAAGGCCGGCGCGCGATTCGACTCATTTGCGAATTGTTTGAAACCATCTCGTCCGTTTCCTGAAACCCGTCTCCCCGCTGGCCGCCGCGACGCCATCGCCGCGGCGATTTTGATCACCCGCTATCCTCAAATGCCGCTTTCTAGTTTTCGCTCCGCCATGCCACGCCAACGAGCCGGCTGGCGGATGCGCTAGCATAAGCCTGAAAAAACACAATGTCATCAATGGCGCGCTGGTAAAAATATGGCTAAGCCCCGGCTGCGGCGACTTTACGCGGCGGCTGCGATCGGCGACTATCGGCCCCGCCCCGACACCAGCACCCGCCGCAAGAGCAAACCCGCACTCTCCGCGCCGCGCCCCTGGCCGCCGCAGACGGAAATCGCGCACCCCGCCGCCGGCCGGCCCCGCTGCCCCAGGCGCATTTCACCGCGCCACAGCATGCCTTTGGGATAAACTTGCCGGCGCATGCGAAAGCAATCGCCAGCGCCATCGCGGCCCGCCAAGTCCATTTCGTATCAATCACTTAGGATTTTCGCGCCGCAAGCCTTTGCCGCCACCCCTGCCGTCCGGGCTTTTGTTGCGCCGCAAAACCTTGCCAACCCCGGCGAAACCCGCTAAATTCGGGGGCTCTAGCGAAGCGCGCGGGTGTAGCTCAATGGTAGAGCAGAAGCTTCCCAAGCTTACGACGAGGGTTCGATTCCCTTCACCCGCTCCACAGGCTTCCGACTACCCGTCTCCAAATACTCCATGCATAGCCTCTCCGAGCGATCTCCTATGAAATTGAACTCAGGCCGGCTGTGGCTAAGAATCGCGACTTACGGCTCGCTGGCCGTGGTTTTGCTGCTGGTATTGATCCGCGCATTGATCTACTGGCAATTCGACGAAGCCGCCGTGCGCGGCGCGCTGACCCACGCCCTGAACGACACAGGCCGCGCCGTCCATATCGATGGCCGCATCACTCCCTCCGTTTTCCCCTATCCCGGCATAGACATAGAAAAAGTCAGCATCAGCGAACCCGGCAAGCCCGCCGTTTTCGCCCGGGTGGAACTATTGCGCGTGTCGCTGGCCTGGATGCCGCTGCTGTTCGGCAACCGCGAAATCAAGGCGGTGGAGCTATACGGCCCCAGCGCCAGCATCACGCGCGGGCTGGACGGCCAACTGAATATTTCCGACCTGTTCCAGCGCCGCAGCCCAGGCGCCTACAGCATCAAGCTGGACCAGTTGCGCATCCGCGAAGGCACGCTGCTGCTGTCCGACCAGCCCACCCACACCGACAAGCGCCTGTCCAGCATCAGCCTGGACGCCGACGATCTGCGCAGCACCGCCAGCGTCAGCGCCGGCGCCATTCTCGACGACGACAAGCGCCCGGTGCGGCTGGCGCTGAACACGCCGCTGGCCATCCAGGACGACCAGGTCAGCCTGCCGCAGCTGGAGGCGGTGGCGATCAGCAACATCCAGGGCCTGGGCGAGACCAAGCTCAGCGTCACCGGCCAGTACAAGCTCAACTTCGCCTCGCTGCAGGCCACCGGCAGCGACGTCACCGTGTCGTTCAGCAGCGACAGGCCCAGCAGCGAAGTGAAGCTCGCGCTGCCGCAGATCAACGCCAGCCTGCACGAGCTGGCCATGCCCTCCGGCAGCCTGAGCGCCAAGTTGATCTACGCCCGCAGCCAGTACCAGCTGCAGGCGCAGTTGGAAAACCTCAAGCTGAGCGAGGGCGGCCTGTACGCCGACAAGCTGGACGGCGAATTCAACTGGCTGGCCGGCAGCACCAAGGTCAACGTCAAGCTCAACGCGCCGTTCTCGCTGGCCGGCATGAACCAGCTGCTGATGCAGCCATTGAAGCTGACCAGCACCATCGCCACCCCGGCGCTGCCGCGCGGCAAGCTGGTCACCAGCATGGAAGGCTCGCTGGACGGCGACATCGACGAGCCGCGCTTCAATCTGCGCGTGGCCGGCAAGCTGGACGGCTCCGACGTGTCGGCCACCCTCAGCCAATACGGCCTGATCAAACCGCGCCACGAGGCCACGCTGACCATAGGCAAGCTCGACCTCAACCGCTACCTGCCGGAAAGCCAGGGCGACCCGGTGGCCATCTTCCAGAACACCAACGAGATTCCGCTCGATTGGCTGGATTTCTTCGACCTCAACGGCAAGGTGGCGATAGGCGAGCTGGCGATGGGCCGCTTCCGCATCAACCACATCAGCAGCAACGTCCGCATCAATCCGCGCGCGCTGGAGCTGGACCAGATGTCGGCCGACATCTACGACGGCCGCCTGCAGGGCGACGCCTCGCTCAGCCGCCGCGACGTGCCGCGCCTGCAGGTCAAGCAGACGCTGCAGGGGATGAAGATCCGCCCGCTGCTGGTGGACCTGTTCAATTTCGGCCGGCTGGACGGCAAGGGCAACGGCAAGATAGACATCAGCGCCGACGGCAAATCCTTCGCCGACCTGCGCAACACCCTCAGCGGCGACGCCGCCTTCAGCCTGAACAACGGCGCGCTCACCGGCATCGACCTGGTGGCGGCGCTGAAGAACCTGCCGGCGGAGCTGAAGGAATGGAACAGCGCCGCGCAGAACGACCAGAAGACCACCTTCTCCACGCTGTCGACCAGCTTCAAGCTGGACAAGGGCATCGCCCGCAACCAGGACCTGAAGCTGGCCTCGCAGCTGGTGAACGTGAACGGCGGTGGCAAGATAGACCTGAAACAGAGCATCGTCGACTACACGATGGACGTGCAGGCCAATCCGCAGGAGTTTGCCCAGCTCAAGGGCGTCAACGTGCCGCTGAAGATCACCGGCCCGATCAACGCGCCGGTGTACGCGCTGGATTTCAACGCGATGGTGAAGGGCAAGAAGACCGAGGGCGAGAAAAAGCAGGCGCTGAAGCAGCAACTGCAGAAGCAGATCACCACCATTCTGCCCTGAGCGCCAGACGGCGCCAAAGAAAAGCCCCGGCTTGCCGGGGCTTTTTCATGCCACGCTCAATCGCCCTGCAGAATCCTCGACTCCGCCAGCGCCAGTTGCTCCGGCGTGCCCAGCAGCACCAGCACATCGTCGGCGCCGATCTCGAAGCTGGCGTCGAAGTCGGTGCGGCGCACCCGATGGCGGCGGATGGCCTTCACCTCCACTCCCAGCGCCTCCAGCTTCAGCGCGCCCAGCGGATGGCCGATGGCGGCGGATGGCCTTCACCTCCACTCCCAGCGCCTCCAGCTTCAGCGCGCCCAGCGGATGGCCGATGGCGGCGGCGCCGCCGCACACCTGGATGCTGAGCAAGCGCGGCACCAGCGCCTCGTCCAGGCTTTCCACCTCGTCGCTGCTGCCGCGGAAAAAGCCGCGGAACAGATCGTAGCGCTCCTCGCGCACCGCGCGGATGCGCCGCAGCACGCGGCTGGGCGGCACGCCGGCCTCCATCAGCGCCTGCGAGGCCAGCATCAGGCTGCCCTCCATCACCTCGGCCACCACCTCGTCGGCGCCGGCCTGGCGCAGCACATCCATCTCGCTGTCGTCTATGGTGCGGACGATCACCGGCAATTCCGGCCTCACCTCTCGCACCGCGTGCAGAATGCGCAGCGCCGCATGGGTGTCGGCGAAGGTCACCACCACCACCCGCGCCCGCATCAGGCCGGCGGCGATCAGCACCTCTTTCTTGCCGGCGTCGCCAAACACCACCGGATCGCCGGCCTCGCCGGCCTCGCGCACCCGCTCCGGATCCATGTCCAGCGCGAACATATTGATGCTCTCCGCCTCCAGCAGCCGCGCCAGCGCCTGGCCGCTGCGGCCGTAGCCGCAGATCAGCACGTGCTCGCTCTTGCTCATGCTCGCCACCAGCATCTGGTGCAGATCCAGCGACTGCAGCATCCAGTCCTGCTTCACCAGCCGCCGGGTGATGCGCTCGCCGTGCATGATCAAGAAAGGCGCGATCAACATGGAGATCAGGATGGCGGCGATGGCCGCCTGGGCCATCGGCGTGGCCACCAGCTGCAGGTCCATCGCCAGCGCCAGCAGCACGAAACCGAACTCGCCGCCCTGCGCCAGCGCCAGCGCCGAACGCATCGCATCATTGGCGCGGTGGCCGAACAAGCGGCCCAGGCCGAACACCACCGCCAGCTTCAGCGGCAGCAGCAGCGCCAGCAGCATCAGCACTTCGCCGAAGCGGTTGAACAGCACCGACAGCTCCAGCCGCATGCCCACGGTGATGAAGAAGAAGCCCAGCAGGATGTCGCGGAACGGCTTGATGTCCTCCTCCACCTGATAGCGGTATTCGGTTTCCGAGATCAGCATGCCGGCGACGAAGGCGCCCAGCGCCAGGCTGAGGCCGGACAGCTCGGTCAGCCAGGCCACGCCCAGCGTCACCAGCAGCACGTTGATCATGAACAATTCGCCGGAGCGCTGGCGCGCCACCAGATGGAACCACGGCCGCAGCAGCCGCTGGCCGAAAAACAGCAGCAGCGCCAGCACCAGCGCCACCTTCAATGCCGCCTTGCCCAGATCCAGCCACAAGGTCTCGCTATGGCCGGCGAAGGCGGGCAGCAGAATCAGCAAGGGCACCACGGCGATGTCCTGGAACAGCAGCACCCCTATCGCCAGCTGGCCGTGCGGCTGGTTCAACTCCAGCCGCTCGGTCAATAGCTTGCTGACGATGGCGGTGGACGACATCGCCAGCGCGCCGCCCAGCGCGAAACCAGTCAGCGGGCTGCCGGTCAGATAGGCGATGGCCGCGGCCACCAGCAGCATGGTCACAGCCACTTGGGCGAAACCGACGCCGAACACCAGCTGCCGCATCGCCTTCAGCCTGGGCAGCGAAAATTCCAGGCCGATGGTGAACATCATGAACACGATGCCGATCTCGCCCAGAAAGGCGGTTTCCTTGCCTTGCGGTATCAGGCTGGCCACGCCTGGTCCGGCCAGGAAGCCCACTACCAGGTAACCCAGCATCGGCGGGACTTTCAGGCTGCGGCACAGGGTTACCGCCAACACTGCGGCCAACAGGACGATAACGATGGGGGCCATGGAATGCATCGGCGGCTGGGTCTCCCGGGAATGGACATCAGATGGACGGAAAGCGGGGAAAATGCGACGGCCAAGCAAAAGTTGCACCAGCTCGCGCGTCAATCGATTATAACCTTTGATATACTTTTGCCTTATGGAAAAAACACACTCCACCAGCCGCCTGGAGATGGCGCGCGAGGTTCTGCAAACCGAAGCCGCCGCGCTCGTCACCCTGGCCGAACGCCTGAACGGCGATTTCCTGGCCGCGGTCGACGCCATCCTGGCCTGCCCGGGCCGCGTCATCGTCACCGGCATGGGCAAGTCCGGCCATGTGGGCCGCAAGATCGCCGCCACGCTGGCCAGCACCGGCACGCCGGCCTTCTTCGTCCATCCGGCCGAGGCCGCGCACGGCGATCTGGGCATGATCACCGGCGACGACATCGTGATCGCGCTGTCGAACTCCGGCGAATCCGGCGAAGTGGTGTCGCTGCTGCCGGCGCTGAAGCTGAAAGGCAGCCGGCTGATCGCCATCACCGGCCGATCGGAGTCGTCGCTGTCCCAGGCCGCCGACATCCTGCTGCACACCCATGTCGAGCGCGAGGCCTGCCCGCTGAACCTGGCGCCGACCACCAGCACCACGGTACAGATCGCCTTGGGCGACGCGCTGGCCGTCACGCTGATGGAGGTCCGCGGCTTCAGCCAAAGCGACTTCGCCTTGTCCCACCCCGGCGGCAGCCTGGGCCGGCGCCTGCTGGTGCACGTCGCCGACCTGATGCACAGCGGCGACGCCCTGCCCCGCGTGGCGCCCGGCACGCTGCTGAAGGACGCGCTGCTGGAAATGTCGCAGAAGCGGCTGGGGATGGTCACCGTCTGCGACGCCGACGACACCCTGCGCGGCATCTACACCGACGGCGACCTGCGCCGCACGCTGGAGCGCTCGGCCGACGTCTACAGCCTGAAGATAGACGAGGTGATGGGCCGCTCGCCGCGCACCATCCAGGCCGGCAAGCTGGCCGCCGAGGCCGGCTTCGTGATGAAGCAGAACCAGATCACCAGCCTGGTGGTGGTGGACGCCGCAGGCAAGCTCAGCGGGGTGCTGCACATGCACGACCTGCTGCAGGCCGGCGTATTTTGATTCCGCCGCGCCGCCCGATCCGGCGGCCGGCAGCAAGGACCAAGCAATGCGAATGATTTCCGAGCAGGCCCGCAAGGTGAAACTGCTGATCATGGATGTGGACGGCGTGATGACCGACGGCCGCATCTACTACAACGCCCAGGGCGAAGAGAGC
Organism: Chromobacterium subtsugae; assembly: GCF_001676875.1. Taxonomy (GTDB): domain Bacteria; phylum Pseudomonadota; class Gammaproteobacteria; order Burkholderiales; family Chromobacteriaceae; genus Chromobacterium; species Chromobacterium subtsugae. The sequence continues at coordinate 247,707 of NZ_JYKA01000001.1, forward strand.
AAATCGTTCTACGTGCAGGACGGCCTGGGGCTGCGCCTGCTGCAGAGCACCGGCGTGCAGCTGGCCATCATTTCCGGCCGCGCCGACCGCTGCGTCGAGCACCGCGCCCGCGCACTGAAGATCGACCACTACTACGGCGGCGTCCACGACAAGGGCGAAGCGCTGGCCGACCTCTTGCAAAAAACCGGCTTTAGCGCCGACGAGTGCGCGTTCATCGGCGACGATCTGATCGACCTGCCCATCCTCACCCGCGTCGGCCTGGCCGTCGCCGTGCCGGAAGCGCCGCCGCAAGTGCGCCAGCACTGCCATTACGTGACCGGCAACCCGGGCGGCCACGGCGCGGTGCGCGAACTGGCGGAATTGATCATGCAGGCGCAGGGCAGTTTCGACGCCGTGGTCGCCAGGTACTTGGCATGATGCGGCTATTGCGCTCCCACCGGCTGTTCCCCGTGCTGCTGATCGGCCTCACCGCCATGCTCACCCTGTGGCTGGACCAGATTTCGCGCTGGGACACCCGCCACCGCGAGCTGGACCCGGACAAGCCCGAATACGTGGCGGAAAACCTGGTCGCCACCCATTTCGACCTGCAAGGCAAGATCGCCGACCGGCTGATCGCCACCCGCATGTGGCAGTATCCGAGCAAACCGGACGCCTATTTCGAAAACCCCGACCTGTACCAATACCAGCAAGGGGCGCTGCAATACCACGTCTTCGGCGAGTCCGGCCGCTACAACAACAAGAACCAGCAGGCTTTCTTCGACAAGAAAGTCACCCTGATCAAACCCGCAGACAGCAAGCAGCCCGAAACCCGGCTGGAAAGCAGCGTGATGCTGGTGGACTCCGCCAAGCACATCGCCAGCACCAAGGCGCCGTCGGTGGTCTACCATGGCAAGTCGGTGGCCCACTCCATCGGCTTCGTCTACCAGCAACCGCTGGGCCTGCTCAACCTGCTGTCCACCACCAAGATCATCTATGCCAAATAAGACCCGCATCCTGCTGGCCAGCCTGCTGCTGGCGGCTTCCGCCCTGACGCACGCCGAACAGGCCGACAGCACCAAGCCCATGGAAATCACCAGCGACAACGGCTGCACCATGGACCAGATCAAAGGCGTATCCACCTGCGAAGGCAATGTGGTGGTGATCCAGGGCACCCTGCGGCTGAACGCCGACAAGGTGGTAGCCACCCAGGACAAGCAAGGCAACCAGACGCTGCAGGCCACCGGCCGCATCGTCACCTTCCGCCAGAAGATGGACAACAACGGCGGCTGGGTGGAGGGCCAGGCCAGCAAGCTCGACTACAGCAGCGCCGGCCACTTGGCCGTGCTCACCGGCAACGCCCGCGTCAAGCGCAACGGCGATCTCGCCATCGGCAACGTGATCAGCTACGACACCCGCAGCGAAACCTATCAGGTGCAGGGCGGCGGCGCCGGCAATGCCGGCAAGGGCCGCACCACCGTGATCCTGCAGCCCAAGAACGCAGCCTCGCAGCCCGCGGCGGCCAAGCCGGCCGGAGCCGCCAAACCATGAACATGAAGCACAGCGTACTCACCATCTCCCGCCTGAAGAAGCGCTTCAAGAAGCGCACTGTGGTCAAGGATGTGTCCCTGCAGATCGAAAGCGGCGAAGTCGTCGGCCTGCTCGGCCCCAACGGCGCCGGCAAAACCACCAGTTTTTACATGATCGTCGGCCTGGTCGGCGCCGACGACGGCGACATCAGGCTGGACGACGCTTCCATCACCCGCTACCCGATCCACCAGCGCGCGCAGCTGGGCCTCGGCTATCTGCCGCAGGAAGCATCGATCTTCCGCCGCATGACGGTGGAGGAAAACATCGCGTCCATCCTGGAGATCTCCGGCCGCAAGGGCAAGGAGCTGGAAAAAGAGCTGGACCTGCTGCTGGACGATCTCAACATCGCCCACCTGCGCGACAGCAACGCCTTGTCGCTGTCCGGCGGCGAGCGGCGCCGGGTGGAAATCGCCCGCGTGCTGGCCACCCGCCCGCGCTTCATCCTGCTGGACGAGCCGTTCGCCGGCGTCGATCCGATCGCGGTGATCGACATCCAGAAGATCATCTCCTTCCTGAAGGGCCGCGGCATCGGCGTGCTGATCACCGACCACAATGTCCGCGAAACGCTGCGCATCTGCGACCGCGCCTACATCATCAGCGACGGCTCGGTGCTGGCCTCCGGCGAGCCGGAAGAGCTGGTCAACAACGAAAGAGTGCGCGAGGTCTACCTCGGCGAGCATTTCCACCTGTAAGCGATGAAACAGGCCCTTCAGCTCAAGGTATCGCAACAGCTGACGCTGACGCCGCAGCTGCAGCAATCGATCAAACTGCTGCAGCTGTCCACGCTGGATCTGCAAACCGAGGTGGAACGCTTCCTGCTGGACAATCCGCTGCTGGAGCGCGGCGACGAGCCGCGCGACGCCGAAGCCGCGCCCGAAGGCCAGGACTGCCGCGAAACCGCCGCCGACGAGGCGCCGGACAGCCATGACGACGGCGCCGGCGGCGAACTGCTGGAATGGGGCGCCGGCAGCCGCCAGGGCGGCGACGACGACTACGACCCCATGCTCAACGTGCCGTGCCAGGTCAGCCTGCGCGAGCACCTGCTGGCGCAACTGGGCGAAATCGCGCTGGCCGGCCGCGATCTGGCCATCGTCCGGCTGCTGATCGAAGAGCTGGACGACGACGGCTACCTGCCGCTCAGCCTGGACGAACTGGCCAGCCACCTGCCGCTGGAGCTGGAGCTGGAAAGCGACGAGCTGGCGGTGGGCCTCAAGCTGCTGCAGCAATTCGATCCCGCCGGCGTCGGCGCGCGCTCGCTGGCCGAATCGCTGCTGCTGCAACTGCAGCGGCTGGCCGCGGACGAGCCCGGCCGGGCGCTGGCGCTGGCCATCGCGCGCGAGCACCTGGCGCTGCTGGGCGGCCGCGACTACGCCAAGCTGAAGAAAGCGCTGGGCTGCGGCGACGCCGAGCTGCGCGCCGCCCAGGCGCTGATCGCCCGCCTCAACCCCCACCCCGCCACCGGCTTCAGCCACGGCGACGTCCATTACGTGATTCCGGACATCAGCGTGCGCAAGCGGCGCGGCCGCTGGGTGGCCGAACTGAACCGCTCCGCCATGCCCAGGCTGCGGGTCAACCGCCTCTACGAGCGCATGCTGGCCGACAGCCGCGGCCAGGCGGGCGAAATGGCCGGCCGCCTGCAGGAGGCCCGCTGGCTGGTGAAGAACATCCAGCAGCGATTTGACACCATCCTGAAAGTGGCGGAAGCTATCGTTGACAGGCAACAATCGTTCTTTGAACACGGCGAAGTGGCGATGCGGCCGCTGATCCTGCGCGACATCGCGGATGAGCTGGGCCTGCACGAATCCACGGTTTCCCGCTCCACCAGCCAGAAATACCTGCTCTGCCCGCGCGGCCTGTTCGAGCTCAAGTATTTCTTCGGCAGCGCGCTGGAAACCGATAGTGGAGGCGAGTGCTCCGCCACCGCCATCAAGGCTCGCATACGCGGCATGATAGACAGCGAGGACAGCGGCAAGCCGCTGTCGGACAGCGCCATCGCCGATGCGTTAGGCAAGCAGGGAATTCAGGTTGCCAGACGCACCGTAGCCAAGTATCGTGAAGCCATGCAGATTCCGGCGGTGAATCTGCGCAAGGCTCTGTAGCAAGCCTTGGGGAATACATGCCGCCCGACAACCCGACCGGGCGGCCAACACCAGAAGGAGCTAGGGTATGAACCTCAAAGTAACCGGTCTGCACCTGGAAGTTACCCCGTCGCTGCGCGAATACATCGAAAGCAAACTGGAGCGCATCACCCGCCACGTCGACCACGTGATCGACATCTCCGTCACCCTGTCGGTAGACAAGCTGGTCCAGAAGGCCGAAGTCAACGTCCACCTGTCCGGCAAGGACCTCCACCTCGAAGCCTCCGAGGCCGACCTCTACGCCGCCATCGACCTGCTGATGGACAAGCTGGACCGCCAGGTTCTGAAGTACAAGGAAAAGCTCACCGAACACCGGGCGCAGAGCTCCGGCGAAGTTTCTCAAGCCTCGCTGTGACCGCCTGAAGAAAGCCACGGGAACCATCCGGTTCCCGTTTTTCTTTGCGCTTGCCGGTTTTCAGTACTATCAAGGCAACGTAGAATTCCGGGTTTATCCAAGAGCCGCATGCATAATCCAATATGAATCTCATCGGCAAGATCCTGACTCCGGACCATGTATTGCTGGATCTGGACGTCTCCAGCAAGAAGCGGGTATTCGAACAGGTGGGCCTGCTGGTGGAAAACACCCGCGGCATCGCCCGCAGCGAAATCTTCGACAGCTTGTTCAGCCGCGAAAAACTGGGCTCCACCGGCCTGGGTCAAGGCGTGGCCATTCCCCACGGCCGCGCCCGCGGCCTGAAGGAGGCCACCGGCGTGTTCATCCGGCTGAAGGCGCCCATTCCCTTCGACGCGCCGGACGGCAAGCCGGTGCAATGCCTGTTCGTGCTGCTGGTGCCGGAACACGCCACCGATCTGCACTTGCAGGTGCTCTCCGAATTGGCCCAATTGTTCTCCAGCCGCCAGATGCGCGAACAGATGCTGAGCATCAAGATGCGCGATGAACTTTACCAGCTCCTCAGCGAGTGGGCCCCCCATGCCTAGCATCACCGTACGCAGGCTGTATCAGGAAAACCAGCAGAAGCTCAACCTGACCTGGGTCGCCGGCACCGGCGGCTCGGACAATGTCATCGGCAACGACGACCAGCGGCCTACGCTGGCGCTGGTTGGCCACCTGAACTTCATCCACCCGAACCGGGTGCAGGTGCTGGGCCTGGCCGAGGTCGACTACCTGAACAAGCTGGAGCAGTCGGCCGCCAAGACCGCGCTGGACCAGCTGTTCCACAAGAGCATGTCGGTGGTGATGGTGGCCAACAACCAGCCGGTGCCGCGGCTGCTGCGCGACTACTGCCACAGCCACAACGTGCCGCTGATGTGCAGCTCGCTGGAAAGCCCGTACCTGATGGACGTGCTGCGCATTTATCTGGCGCGCGCGCTGGCGGTGTCCACCGTGCTGCACGGCGTGTTTCTCGACGTGTTCGAGATCGGCGTGCTGATCATGGGCGATTCGGCGATGGGCAAGAGCGAACTGGCGCTGGAGCTGATCTCCCGCGGCCACGGCATGGTGGCCGACGACGCGGTGGAGCTGTACCGCATCGGCCCGGACACGCTGGAAGGCCGCTGCCCGCCGCTGCTGCGCGACTTCCTCGAAGTGCGCGGCCTCGGCATCCTCAATATCCGCACCATCTTCGGCGAAACCGCGGTGCGGCCGAAAAAAGTGCTGAAGCTGATCATCCACCTGGTCAAGGCCAACGACCAGGCGATGCAGGCGCTGGACCGGCTCAACATCCAGTCGGAAACCCAGGACATCATCGGCGTCACCGTGCGCAAAGTGGTGCTGCCGGTGGCCGCCGGCCGCAACCTGGCGGTGCTGGTGGAAGCGGCTGTGCGCAATTACATCCTGCAGTTGCGCGGCATAGACAGCACCCGCGAATTCATCGAACGCCACACCAACTTCTTGCGAGACCAGGAAAATGCGCCTGATATTGATTAGCGGCCTGTCCGGCTCCGGCAAGTCGGTGGCGCTGCGCGCGCTGGAGGATTCCGGCTTCTACTGCGTCGACAACCTGCCGGCCACCATGCTGCCCGAGGCGATGTCGCTGTACGCCGATTTCGGCTACGAACAAATCGCCATCAGCGTCGACACCCGTTCCGGCCCGTCGCTGGGCGCGCTGCCCGACGCGGTCGCGCGGATGCGCGCGCAGAACATCGACGTGCGCCTGCTGTTCCTCGAAGCCCGGACGGAAACCCTGGTCAAGCGCTTCTCCGAGACCCGCCGCCGCCACCCGCTGTCCGGCGCCGGCATCACGGTGGAGGAAAGCATACGGCTGGAGCAGGAAATGCTGGCCGAAGTGCCCGAGCTCGGCACCCGCATCGACACCAGCGAACTGTCGGCCAACGCGCTGCGCAGCTGGGTCCGCGAACTGGTGGACGCCGACGGCAGCCGGCTGATGCTGATCTTCGAGTCGTTCGGCTTCAAGCACGGCCTGCCGCAGGACGCCGACTTCGTGTTCGACGCGCGCTGCCTGCCCAACCCCTATTACGACCCGCAGCTGCGCCCGTTCACCGGCCGCGACCAACCCATCATCGACTTCTTCGCCAAACACGGCGAAGTCGCCGAAATGATCGCCGACATCGAAGCGATGGTGGCCAAATGGCTGCCCTGCTACGGCAAGGAAAACCGCAGCTACCTGACGGTGGCGGTCGGCTGCACCGGCGGCCAGCACCGCTCGGTCTACATCATCGAAAACCTGGCGCGCGCCTTCGCCGACAGGCAAGTGCTGGTGCGCCACCGCCAGCTGTACCGCGAACCCTGATCCGCCGGGGCGGCCCCGCCGTCCCGCGCTTGCCCGACGCGGGCCCCGCGCGCCCGCTGGAGAACGCTGCCGATGTCCCGTCCCAAAACCATCACCGTCGCCCTCACCGGCGCCTCCGGCCTGCCCTACGGCCTGCGCCTGATCGAAACCCTGCTCGCCGCCGGCATCCGCACCTGGGTGCTGTACTCGCAGGCCGCCCAGGTGGTGGCCAAGCAGGAAATGCAGATCACCCTGCCCTCGCGCCCGGCCGAAATGAAGGCCTGGCTGCTGCAGCGCCATGCGGCCGACCCCACCCTGCTCGACGTGTACGGCCGCGAGGAATGGTTCGCGCCGGCGGCGTCCGGCTCCAACCCGCCGGACGCGATGGTGGTGTGCCCGTGCTCGATGGGCACGCTGGCCGCCATCCGCCACGGCATGAGCGACAATCTGATCGAACGCGCCGCCGACGTCTGCATCAAGGAGCAGCGCAAGCTGGTGCTGGTGCCGCGCGAGACGCCGCTGTCGGTGATCCACCTGGAAAACATGCTGGAGCTGGCCCGGATGGGCGCGGTGATCCTGCCGCCGGCGCCGGGCTTCTATACGCACCCCCAGAGCGTGGACGACATGGTGGACTTCGTCGTCGCCCGCATCCTGGATCAACTGGGCGTGGCGCACGAACTGACGCCGCGCTGGGGAGAAGCCGCGCCATGACCTCGCAGCCCATCCTGAGCCTGGACGCGCTGCGCCGGCTGGAGCGCGCCGCCAACGCCGCCGGCCTGCAGCTGATGCGGCGCGCGGCGCTGGCCGCCGCCGACTGGATGGGCCGCCATGCCGCGCCCGGCTCGCGGCTGCTGGTCTGCGCCGGCCCCGGCAACAACGGCGGCGACGCGCTGTACGCGGCGCTGGAACTGCGTCGCCGCGGCTATCTGATAGACATCCTGCTGCCCGTCGCGCCAACCGGCGCCGACAGCCTGGCCGCGCTGCGCGCGGTACGGGCGGCGGGCGTGGCGCTGCTGTCGGAGTTGCCGGGCGGCTACCCGCCGCCGGCATGGCTGATCGACGGGCTGTTCGGCATCGGCCTCAGCCGGCCGCTGGATGAGGACTGGGGCCGGCGCATGGAGCGGCTCAACGCGCTGGGCTGCCCCACGCTCGCGCTGGACTGCCCCAGCGGCCTGGACGCCTACACCGGTCGGGCGGCCGGCCCCGCCATCCGCGCCGACCATACGCTGACTTTCCTGTGCCACAAGCCAGGCCTGTTCTGCGGCGACGGCGCCGACCTGGCCGGCGTGGTGGAGCTGGCTGAGCTGGACTGCCCGCGGCAGCTGTTCCCCGCCGCGGAAGGCGCGCTCAACGCCCCTAGCGCCGCCGGCCTCGCGCGCCGGCGCGACAGCCACAAGGGCAGCTTCGGCTCGGTGGCGGTGATAGGCGGCGCGCCCGGCATGCTAGGCGCCGCGCTGCTGGCCGGCCGCAGCGCGCTGCAAGGCGGCGCCGGCAAGGTCTATCTGTGCCCGCTGGACGACAGGCTGCCGGTGGACCCGGTCGCGCCGGAACTGATGATGCGCCCGCTGGACGAAACGCCCGAGCTGCCGGCCGCCGACGTGATCGCCTTCGGCCCGGGCCTAGGCCAGCAGGAACTGGCCGGCAAACTGCTGCGGCAGGTCGCGGCGCTGCCGCAGCCGCTGGTGCTGGACGCCGACGCGCTCAACCTGCTCGCCGGCGATGCGGATGCCGCCGAACGCCTCCGCCGCCGCGCATCCCCCGCCGTGCTGACGCCGCATCCTGCCGAAGCCGCCCGCCTGCTGCAGACCGACACCGCCGCGGTGCAGCGCGACCGCGTCGGCCATGCCAGGGCGCTGGCCGCGCGCTACCGCTGCGTGGCGGTGCTCAAGGGCGCCGGCAGCCTGATCGCCCGCCCCGACGGCCATTACCAGCTCAACGCCAGCGGCGGGCCGGAACTGGCCGCCGCCGGACAAGGCGATGTGCTGACCGGCCTGATCGCCGCGCTGCTGGCCCAGGGCCTGCCGCCCTTCGAGGCCGCCGCGCTGGCCGTTCACGCGCACGGCCTCGCCGGCGACGGCTACCGCCGGGAAAACGGCGGCCCGATCGGCCTGACCGCCTCCGCCACCCCCGCCCGGATCAGCCAGGCGCTGAACCGCATGCTGGCCGGCGGCTAAACCGCGCCGACGCCGTTTTGCCGGCGCCGGCGGTTTATGTTTAAGATGGATCGGGCACCCCATCCGCGGAGACCCGATTTGTCGTCACAGAAAAAAGCCTACGCCTTCGGCCTCGCCGCCGTCCTGGCCTGGTCCACCGTCGCCAGCGCCTTCAAGCTCAGCCTGCAACACCTCAGCCCGATGCAGCTGGTGCTGTACGCCAGCGGCGCTTCGCTGCTGTCGCTGCTGTCCATCCTCGCCTGGCAAGGCCGGCTGCCGGAGCTGGCCGCGACGCTGCGCCGCCACTGGAAAAGTTCGCTGCTGTTCGGCGCGATCAACCCTTTCGCCTACTATCTGGTGCTGTTCCAGGCCTATTCGCTGCTGCCGGCGCAGGAGGCCCAGGCCATCAACTACACCTGGGCGCTGACCATGACGCTGCTGGCGGTGCCGCTGCTCAAGCAGAAGCTCCACCCGCTGGACGCCATCGCCGCGCTGATCTGCTACCTGGGCGTGCTGGTCATCGGCACCCGCGGCCAGTTGCTGGCGCTGCATTTTTCCAATCAATTGGGGGTGGCGCTGGCGCTGGCCTCGACGCTGCTGTGGGCCGGCTACTGGATCTTCAACACCCGCGACAGCCGCGAGCCGGTGCTGGGCCTGGCGCTCAACTTCGCCTTCAGCCTGCCGCTGAGCCTGGCCTGGTGCGCCTGGCATGGCCAACTGGCGCCGCCCTCCTGGCAGGGGCTGGCCGGCGCGGCCTACGTCGGCGCGCTGGAGATGGGCTTCACCTTCGTGCTGTGGCTGTCGGCGATGAAGCTGACCCGCAGCACCGCCAGCATCGCCAATCTGATTTTCCTGTCGCCGCTGCTGTCGCTGCTGCTGATCCACCTGATATTGGGCGAAGCCATCCTCGCCTCCACCCTGCTGGGCCTGGCCTTGATCCTGGGCGGCCTGGCCGTGCAGAAGCTGCCCTTGCGGCGCGCCCCGCCGCTGCCGGTGGCCGACGGTCCCGGCTGATGCCGGCATCCGCGGCGGGAACCCGGCCACGCAGAAGAAACCGAGTGTGGATCCATCATGGCAATTCCGCCCCGCTCTGCCTACGATTGATTCTGAGGGCACGAATAAACAGGCACCATGAAAAGCATCAAGACAAGGTTAATGTTATGGCTGATGGCGTGGATCACCACCATTCTGGGCAGCACGGGTCTGTATTTCTATCTTCATGACTACAGCATAGACCAGAGCGACTTCCAGACTCAGCGCGCCGCGGTGCAATCCCGTTTGTCCTTGTCGCTGCCGCACGGCATCTGGCAGCTGGACGACGAGAACGTGCGCTTGGCGCTGGACAGCGAATTGAGCTGGCCTTCGGTGATCGCCATCAACGTCAAGGGCGAAAGCGGCCTCAACCTGGGCCGGACCCGCGACAGCGGCGGCAGCCTGCGCGACATGCTGCCCAACGAGCGGCCCAAGGTGGACGACATGCTCAGCATCCCCATCGTTTACCAGGGCAAGGAGCATCTGGGCACCGCCACCGTCTACCTGTCGCACGACGCGCTGCGCGCGCGGGAAGACCAGCACCTGATCACCATCATCGCCCAGATCGTGCTGCTGGACGGCATGATCTTCTTCATCATGTCGTTCAATCTGCAGCGCTTCATCTTCCAGCCGCTGTCGCGGCTGCAGCAGGCGCTGAACACCGCCATCCGCGCGCCGGACGCCACCGGCGCGCAGATCACCCACCTGGCCGACGACGAGATCGGCGCCATCGTCAACGGCTTCAACCGCATCGTCGCTCGCACCGCCGCCGACCTGGTCAAGCGCACCGCCGCCGAAGCCGTGGCGCGCGAGGAAAAGGAAAAGGCGCAGCTGGCCTACAGCCAATTGATGGCGACGCAGGAAACGTTGGTGGAGGCGGAAAAGATGGCGTCGCTGGGCAGCCTGGTGGCCGGCGTCGCCCACGAAATCAACACCCCGGTCGGCATCACGCTGACCGCCGCCTCGCACCTGGGCACCGCCACCTCGCACATCACCGGCAAGCTCGACAGCGGCAACGTCAAGAAGAGCGATTTCCAGAGCTACCTGGAAACCGCGCAGGAATGCTGCGAGCTGATACTGGCCAATTCCGAACGCGCCGCCAACCTGATCCACAGCTTCAAGCAGGTGGCGGTGGACCAGACCAGCGAGGCCAGGCGCAGCTTCCATCTGCACGACTACCTGAACGAGGTGATCACCAGCCTGAAGCCGCGCTTCAAGCACACCAAGGTGGGAATAGACATCCAGTGCGAAGAGGACATCCTGCTCGACAGCTATCCCGGCGCGCTGGCCCAGGTGCTGACCAATCTGGTGGTCAACGCGCTGGTGCACGGCTATGAAGGCGGGGAGATTGCTGGCAATATCGTCATCGAGGCCCATCGCAACGACGCCCAGCACGTGTCGCTGAACATCAGCGACAGCGGCAAGGGCATCGCGCCGGAAAACCTGAGCCGGATTTTCGAGCCCTTCTTCACCACCCGGCGCGGCAGCGGCGGCAGCGGCCTCGGCCTCAACATCGTCTACAACATCGTAAGGCAAAGGCTGGGCGGGAATATCGAGGTACACAGCGAGCCGGGACAAGGCACCCGATTCACGCTGGAAATGCCCTGCATCGCCCCCACCGTCCAGCACAAGGAGAATGTGGCATGAGCACCGAGACATTGCCTCCCGATGACGACAACTGGCTGCTGGACGACAATGACAACGAAGACAATGTCCGCCCTTCCGAGATGCGCAAGCCGTGGAAGGTGCTGATCGTCGACGATGAAAAAGACGTGCACACCGCCACCCGCATCGCGCTGCGCGGCATCAGCTACAAGGAAAGGCCGCTGGAACTGATCAGCGCCTACAGCGGCGTCGAGGCCTTCCAGCAACTGCAGCAGCATCCGGACATCGCGCTGATCATGCTGGACGTGGTGATGGAGAGCGAGGATGCCGGCCTCAAGCTGGTGCATCGCATCCGCGGCGACCTGGGCAACGGCGTGGTGCGCATCGTTCTGCGCACCGGCCAGCCCGGCCAGGCCCCGGAGCAGGAAGTCATCCTCAATTACGACATCAACGACTACAAGACCAAGACCGAGCTCACCACCCAGAAGCTGTTCACCACCACCATCGCCTCGCTGCGCGCCTACGAGAACATGGTGTCGCTGGAGAAAAACCGCCAGGGTCTGGCCAAGATACTGGAAAGCGCGTCCGACCTGTACCAGTTGCACTCGCTGCGCGAATTCGCCTCCGGCGTGCTGCGCCAGATCAGCGCGCTGCTGGACATCGGCACCGACGGCATCCTGTGCGTGCGCAATGAGAACCACAGCGGCCGGCCAGAGCTGGAAATACTGGCGGTGTCGGGCTCCTACGAATACCTGGCCGAAGCCGGCGACCTCTCCAGCGAGCCCAAGCTGGCCGAGGTGATCCAGCGCGTGTTCCACGAAAAGCGCAGCATCTTCCAGCATCCTTACGACGTGCTGTACATCTCCTCGCGCAACCGCCGCGAATTCGCGGTGCACTTCATGCCGCAATGGCCGCTGGAAAGCGTGGAATGCGATCTGCTGGACGTGTTCTGCCAGCGCATCTCCGCCGCCTACGACAATCTCTACCTGTACAACCAGCTGCGCAGCGCCCAGGAAGCCACCGTGGTGGCGCTGGCCGACCTGGCGGAATTCCGCGACACCGACACCGGCGACCACGTGCTCAGGGTGCAGAAGCTGACCGACGCCATCGCCCAGGAGATGCTGGAGCACAACCACTATCCGGAGCTGATGACGCGCGAGTTCATGGACATGGTGGGCATGGCCAGCATCCTGCACGACATCGGCAAGGTGGCCATCCCCGACCACATCCTGCTCAAGCCCGGCAAGCTGGACCCGGAAGAGCGCGCGGTGATGGAGCAGCACGCCACCATAGGCGCGCAGATCCTCGACAAGTCGGCCAGAATGGTGGAAGGCACCAGCTATCTGTCGCTGGGTTCGGAAATCGCCGGCGGCCACCACGAACACTTCGACGGCAAGGGCTACCCGCGCCAGATCGCCGGCCAGGACATTCCGCTGTCGGCCCGCATCGTCGCCGTGATCGACGTGTTCGACGCGCTGCTCAACAAGCGCCCGTACAAGGAGCCATGGAGCATGGAAGACACGATGAAGTACATCGGCAGCCGCTCCGGCAGCCAGTTCGACCCGCTGGTGGTGGAGGCGCTGACGCGGCTGGTGAACGAGAACCGCCTGCCGGTGGCGCCGCAGCAGGAATAAGCCGCCGCGCCCATGCAAAACGGCAGCCCGGAGGCTGCCGTTTTCGCTGGCTTCGCCGCCGGCTCAGGCGACGTAGTTCAGCACGCAGACATATTGGCAGATGCTGCCGCCCAGCACGAACAAGTGCCAGATGCCGTGGCCATGGCGGATTTTCTCGTCATTGAGAAACCAGTAGATACCGACGCTGTACAGCAGGCCGCCCAGCCCCAGCCAGAACAGGCCGCCCGGCGCCAGCGCGTCGATCAGCGGCTTGATGGCAATCAGCACCAGCCAGCCCATCACCACGTACAGAATCATCGACAGCAGGCGCGTGCGCCGCCCCAGCGTCAGCTCCTGGACGATGCCGAACAGCGCCAGGCCCCAGCTCAGGCCGAACAGCGTCCAGCCCCAGGCGCCGCGCAGCGTCACCAGCGCGAATGGCGTGTAGCTGCCGGCGATCAGCAGATAGATCGCCGAATGGTCGCACTTCTGCAAAATGGCTTTCGCCTTGCCGGTGAAGCTGTGGTACAGCGTGGAGATCAGATACAGCGCCACCAGCGTGCCGCCGTACAGGCTGAAGCTGACGATCTTCCAGGGGTCGCCCTGCATCGCCGCCTCCACCACCAGCACCACCAATCCGGCTACCGCCAGCAAAGTGCCGGCCAGGTGGGAATAGCCGTTGAAACGTTCCCCGTGATACATGATTTTATCCTTGGGCCGGTCCGTCTTGCCGGCCTGACATCAGTGAACCCATTGGAGCCCGCAATGGCTCGCGGGTTCAATTGTCCGCCTGTTTGCGCCGCGCCGCCAGCGTCTTGCGCAAACAAAAAAAGCGGGCAGCGCCCGCTTCCGGCTATACGACGGCGGAATCAGGCGCCCAGCGAGGCCAGCACCTCGTCGCGCACGGTTTCCACCGCGCGGGTGCCGTCGATCTTCACGTACTTCGGCGCCTTGGCGTCGCCGGCGGCGGCCAGCTTGCCGTAGAAGCCCACCAGCACGGCGGTTTGCTCATGATATACGGCCAGGCGCTTCTTCACGGTGTCTTCCCGGTCGTCATCGCGCTGAACCAGCTCTTCGCCGGTCGCATCGTCCTTGCCGGCCACTTTCGGCGGATTGAAGGCGATGTGATAGGTGCGGCCCGAAGCCAGGTGCACGCGGCGGCCGGCCATGCGCTCGACGATGGCGGCGTCCGGCACGTCGATTTCCACCACGTAGTCGATGTCCACGCCGGCGGCGATCATCGCCTCGGCCTGAGGAATGGTGCGCGGGAAACCGTCAAACAGGAAGCCGTTGGCACAGTCGGCCTGGGCGATGCGCTCCTTGACCAGACCGATGATGATGTCGTCGCGCACCAGGCCGCCGGCATCCATGATCGCCTTGGCTTCCAGGCCCAGCGGCGTGCCGGCCTTCACCGCGGCGCGCAGCATGTCGCCGGTGGAGATTTGCGGAATGCCGAATTTCTCGCGGATGTAATTGGCCTGGGTGCCTTTGCCGGCGCCCGGAGCGCCCAACAGGATCAATCGCATGTGTATGACTCCAGTCTGTTTGATTTATGAATTCTTTTAGCCCTCAGGCGTCCAGCAGCCGGCGCACCCGTTCCAGGTCTTCCGGCGTGTCCACCCCGGCGGCAGGCGCCTCGTCCGCCACCGCCACCATGATGGCATAACCATGCCAGAGCACGCGCAATTGTTCCAGCGCTTCGTATTGCTCCAGCGGCGCCGCCTCCAGGCCGGCATAGGCGGCGAGGAAGCCGGCGCGGTAGCCGTACATGCCGATATGGCGGTATACCGGCAGCCCGGCCGGCAGGCTGTCGCGACCGGCGGCGTAGGCGTCGCGGGCGTAGGGAATCGGCGCGCGGCTGAAATAGAGCGCGCGGCCATGTTTGTCCAGCGCCACTTTCACCACATTGGGATTGAAATGGTCGGCGGCGTCGTGGATGGCGTGCGCCAGCGTCGCCATCGGCGCATCGCCTGCCAGCATCAACTCGGCCAGCTGATCGATCAGCTCGGGCTGGATCAGCGGCTCGTCGCCCTGGACATTGACCACCACCGCGTCGTCGGCCAGGCCCAGCTGGGCGGCCACCTCGGCCAGGCGGTCGGTGCCGCTGGCGTGGTCGGCGCGCGTCAGCGCCGCCTCGATGCCATGCGCGGCGCAGGCGGCCAGAATGTCGGCGTGGTCGGTGGCGACGATGACGCGGCCGGCGCGGCTCTTCGCCGCCTGCTCGGCCACCCGCACCACCATCGGCTTGCCGGCGATGTCGGCCAGCGGCTTGCCCGGCAGGCGGCTGGAAGCCATCCGCGCCGGGATCACCACGGTGAAGCCGCTCATTTGACTTCTTCTTCGGGCGCCAGCTCGCGCGCTTCCGCTTCCAGCATCATCGGGATGCCGTCCTTGATCGGGAAGGCCAGACGGTCGCCCTTGCAGACCAGTTCGTCCTTGCTCTTGTCGAACAGCAACGGGCCCTTGCACAACGGGCACACCAGGATTTCCAGAAATTTAGCGTCCATGTTCCATCTTCAAGCGGGCGAGTATCCAGTCGCACAGCCCAGGCGCCAGCGTGGCCTGAACCGGCAAAACCCATAGTCTAGCACGCTGCGCCGCATCATGAAGCACGCGCTCGAGCTTGACCGCGTCCTTGCTGGTGACGATCACCGCGTCGGCGTCGGCCGGGATGTCGGCGGCGCAAAACGCGTGATGATCGGGAAAAGACAGCCGGCGCTCCACCGCGATGCCCAACCCCGCCAGCGTATCGAAAAAGCGCTCGGGATGGCCGATGCCGGCCAGCGCCACCACCTTCAAGCCGGCGAAGCCGTCGGCCTGCCGCAGCCGCGCCGCGTCGCCCAGCGCGTGGCAGGCGCCGGCGCGCAGCGTCATGTCGAAGCGCGCGAGGCCGGGCGGCAACGCCAGATCAGCGCCGGAGCCGTTCACCACCGCCGCGTCCACCGTCCGCAGCCGCGACAATGGCTCGCGCAGCGGCCCGTTGGGCAGCAGGCGGCCGTTGCCGACGCCGCGCCGGCCATCCAGCACCGCGATTTCCAGATCGCGCGCCAGCCGATAATGCTGCAGGCCGTCGTCGCTCAATATCAGTTGCACATCGGGGTGCCGCTCCAGCAGGCGGCGGCCGGCGGCCACCCGGTCGCGCCCCACCACCACCGGCGCGCCGGAAGCGGCCAGCAACAAGGGTTCGTCGCCGACCCGCGCCGGGTCGCCGCCCTGCAGCGCCTCCGTCGGCCCGGCGGCGCTGCCGCCGTAGCCGCGGCTGATCACGCCCGCCTTGACGCCGCGCGCGGCGAAATCCGCCAGCAGCGCCAGCGTCAGCGGCGTCTTGCCGACGCCGCCCACATTGATGTTGCCTATCACCACCACCGGAACCGGCAGTGTTTCGCTGCTTTTCCAGCCGCGGCGGAAAGCCAGCCGCCGGCCGGCGGCCAGCAGCGCAAAAAGCCCTTCCAGCGGCGCCAGAAGGGCAGTCAGCCAGCCTAGCGGCCGGTACCAGTGTCGTTCTATCAAACTCATGCCGTTTCGGGCTTCACTTCAAATTTTGGGTGGCGAAAGTCAGCTGCGACAGGCCGGCCTCGCGGGCCGCCTCCATCACCGTGATCACCGACTGGTGAGTGGAGCGGGCGTCGGCGTTGACCACCACCACCACGTCGCTCTTGCCGGCGGCGGCGGCCTTCAGCCTGGCCAGCAGGCCGGACTTGTCCGCGGCGGCGATGCGGGCGTCGTTGACCGCCATCGCGCCGTCGGCGGCCACCGCGACGCGGATCTCGACGGTCTTGTTCTTCAGCTGCTCGCCCTGCGCGCTCGGCAGATTGATCTTGAGTTCGGAGAAGCGCGAATAGGTGGTGGTGACCATCAGGAAAATCAGGATCACCAGCAGCACGTCTATCAACGGGATGAAGTTGATCTCCGGCTCTTCCCGGCCGCGGCCGCGACGAAAGTTCATGCTCAGCTCCCGTTCCGGCGCTCGCCGTGCACCACTTCCACCAGCTTGATCGCCTGCGCCTCCATCTCGACCAGCAGGCCGTCGACGCGGGAGCGGAAGAAGCGGTAGAACATCATGCTGGGAATGGCCACGATCAGGCCGAAAGCGGTGTTGTAGAGCGCGACGGAGATGCCGTGCGCCAGTTGCTGCGGATTGGCGCCGCTGCCGTTTTGCGAGCCGAAGATCTCGATCATGCCGATCACGGTGCCCAGCAGGCCCAGCAAGGGCGCCATCGCGGCGATGGTGCCCAGCGTGGTCAACAGGCGCTCCAGCTGGTAGGCCACCTGGCGGCCCTCGTCCTCGATCGACTCCTTCATCACCTCGCGGCTGCCGCTGACATTGCGCAGTCCGGCCGCGAACAGTCGGCCCAGCGGAGAATGCCGCGCCAGGCGGTGCATCAGCTCGTCGCGCAGGTCCACCCGGCGATATTCCTGCAGGGTCTGCGCCAGCAGGCCTTCCGGCACCACCACGCCGCGGCGCAAGCTGTACAAACGCTCCAGAATGATGGCCAGCGACACGACGGAAGCCGCCAGAATGGTCCAGATCGGCCAGCCGGCCGCTTCAACGATAGCCCACACAGAAGCTGTCTCCGTAGTCGATACAAACGTTAGACTTTATTACCTCAGTGGCGGCGAGGCAACCTCCAGCCGGCAAAAATTACAGCCGATTGCCGCTTTTTTGGGCATGGACTGTCGAAAGCCGCTGCCACCGGCCCATTCCGCAACTTATCCACAAGGTTATTCCGCGATTCTTGTGGATAAATTTCCGCCCTCGGCGCCGGCGCGCGCAAGTCGGCATTGACTTTGCTCAAAGCTTTGTCGACGATACGACTATCCAAACAATCGTTTGAATTCCTATCATGAACCTGCCTATCTGGCTGATCAAGCTGCTGCTCAATCTGTGGCCGCCCTTCCTCGGCGCCGGCATCCGCGTCCACCGCCTGTCTGCCGACTTCCGCCAGGCCGAAGTCAGGCTGAAACTGGGCGTAGGCAACCGCAACTACGTCGGCACCCATTTCGGCGGCAGCCTGTACGCGATGACCGATCCGTTCTACATGCTGATGCTGCTGCGCCAGCTGGGCGGCGACTACTACGTCTGGGACAAGGAAGGCCGCATCGAATACATCAAGCCGGGCCGCGGCCTGGTGCGCGCCCGCTTCGAACTGAGCGACGCCTTGCTGAGAGACATCCGCGAGCAAACCGCCGATGGCGGCAAATACCTGCCCGAAATGAAGGTGGAGATACGCGACGGCGACGACGAACTGGTGGCCACCGTGCACAAGACGCTGTACATCAAACGCAAACCCGAACGCCGCCAGGCGAAGCCCATATAGAAAAAGCCGCGTTCGCGCTTTTTCTATATGGATTCTGGGTGCTTACTCCCCGAAGCCGCAGAAGACCTCACGCATCATCCGCAGGACTTCCAGCGTGCGGATATCCCCCACCCGGTAGTAGACGCGGTTGGCATCCTTGCGCGTGCGCAAAACTCCCTTGTCCCGCATAATGGCGAGATGCTGGGAAATATTGCTCTGGGAGGTGCCAACCTGCTCGACAATGTCTTGCACGCTCACTTCCCGGTCTTCCAGCACCGATATGATCTTCAGACGCAGCGGGTGCGACATGGCCTTCATCGCCCGCGATGTCTGTTCGATCTGGTCGTCGTTGAACAGCAAAGCTTTTCTCCTAATGTAGCGTCATTTTATTGATTTGACTGCGGGACTATAGTATCGGCAAAATCCGATACTATCAAGGTTTTCTAATATTCTGAATGCGAATGCCATGAAATCAATCACACCGGTGTTGCTATTAATCCTCGACGGCTTCGGCCACCGCACGGAAGGCGACGACAACGCCATCCTGCACGCCAACATGCCAACCTGGAACCGACTGCGCCAGCGCTACGCCTACGGCACGATCAACGCCTCGGAAAACTTTGTCGGGCTGCCTTCCGGCCAGTTCGGCAACTCCGAGGTGGGCCACCTGAACATCGGCGCCGGCCGCATCGTGCAGCAGGACATCAGCCGCATCGATTGCGACATCGAGGACGGGCATTTCGCAAACAATGACACACTGCAGCAAGCCATGAGCAAAGCTCAAGGCTCGGCGCTGCACATCCTGGGCCTGTTATCCGATGGGGGTGTGCACAGCCATGAAAACCACATCCACGCGCTGATCCGCGCCGCCCAGGCCGCCGGCGTGGCGAAAATATACGTCCACGCCTTCCTCGACGGCCGCGACACCCCGCCGCGCAGCGCCGAAACCTTCCTCAAGCGCCTGGACGCGGTACTGGCCGAATGCCCGAACGCGCGCCTGGTTTCCGTGACCGGCCGCTACTGGGCGATGGACCGCGACAAGCGCTGGGAGCGCGTCGAGCCGGCCTACCGGCTGCTGGTGGAGGGCGAAGGCCTGTTCCACGCCGAAACCGGCCTGGAAGCGCTGGCCGCCGCCTACGAGCGCGACGAGAACGACGAATTCGTCAAGGCCACCGGCATCGGCGCGCCGGTGAAGATGCAGGACGGCGACGCGCTGATCTTCATGAATTTCCGCGCCGACCGCGCCCGCCAGCTGACCACCGCGCTGACCGACCCGGCTTTCGACGGCTTCCAGGCCCGCCAGCCCAAGTTCGGCTGCTACGCCACCCTCACCAGCTACGGCGAAGCCTATTCCGCGCTGCCCACCGCCTACGCGCCGCAGAAGATCCACAACGGCATGGGCGAATACCTGTCGTCGCAAGGCCTGAAGCAGCTACGCATCGCCGAAACCGAGAAATACCCGCACGTCACCTATTTCTTCAATGGCGGCGAAGAGCAGGTCTACCCCGGCGAAGACCGCATCCTGGTGCCGTCGCCCAAGGTGGCCACTTACGATCTGCAGCCGGAAATGAGCGCCGGAGAAGTCACCGACAAAATCGTCGCCGCGATCCAGTCCGGCCAATACCAGGCCATCTTCTGCAACTACGCCAATGGCGACATGGTCGGCCACAGCGGCATCTTCGACGCCGCGGTGAAGGCGGTGGAAGCGCTGGACGGCTGCATCGAACGCTGCGTCGACGCGATGCTGGCCGCCGGCGGCGAGGTGTTGATCACCGCCGACCACGGCAACTGCGAGCAGATGTACGATGGCGCGCACCACCAGCCGCACACCCAGCACACCACCAACCAGGTGCCCTTCCTGTATATCGGCCGCCCGGCGACCATCCGCGGCGGCGGCTCGCTGCGCGACATCTCGCCGTCGCTGCTGGCGATGATGGGCCTGGAACAACCGGCCGAGATGACCGGTCAATCGCTGATCGACTTCCAATAATCGCCTCACCACGCGGCGGCCGGAACATGGCCGCCGCCATCGCCCCAAGCGAAAGAACACCAAGGGAATGAAACCTTACCTGTTGCTGGCCCTGCTGGCCGGCGCCGCCCAGGCGGCCAACACCAACGCCTCCTCCACCAGCCTGTCCGCCGCCCCGCACCAGCAGGACCTGAAAAACGTGCGCAAGGAAATCGACAGCCTGAAAAAAGACCTGGCGCAGAAACAGACGGTGCAGAAGGAAGCGCAGTCGGCGATCAAGGAGTCGGAACAGGCGATCAGCCAGACCCGGCAAACGCTGGCCACGCTGGAACAAAAGCAGAATCGCTCCGCGCAGCAGCTGGCCGACCTGAACGCGCAGATCGAGAAAAGCCGCAAGAGCCTGGCCGACGTGCGCCAGCGCGTCGGCCAGATGCTGGTGCGCCAATACAAGAACGGCCAGCACGACGCGATGAAGCTGATGTTCAACGACAGCGACCCCAACCAGAGCTCGCGCGACCTCGCCTACTACCAGCACATCGCCCGCGCCGACCAGCAACTGGCGCAGCAACTGGTGGCCCAACAGCAACAGCTGCAGGCGCTGTCCGCCCAGCTGGAGGAAGAGCTGGCGCGGCTGAACAGCCTGTCCAGCCGCAAAAGCCAGGAAAAGAGCGAGCTGGAGAAAGACAAAAGCCAGCAGCAGCAGCAACTGAACAAGGTGTCCGGCGAGATCAAGCAGGGCCAGAGCAAGCTGACCCAGCTGCAGGAGGACGAGAAGCACCTGTCCAACCTGATCGCCCAGATCAACCGCGAAATCCAGCGCCGCCGCGCCGAAGCGGCGCGCAAGGCGGCCGAAGCCCGCAAGGCCAAGCTCGCCGCCGCCCGCGAAGCCGCGCGCAAGGAAAACGAACGCCGCCGCCAACTGGCCGCGCAAGCCAAGAAACAGGGCAAGCCGGTGCCGGAAGAGGCGAAGAAGCCGGTGATCGTCAAGGAAGAGCCGGCGGAGAAAGTGGACGACGTCGCCGACGGCAGCGCCTCGGGCCGCGCCTTCGCCAGCTTGCAGGGCAAGATGAAGCTGCCGGTGGCCGGCCAGATCGCCGGCGCCTTCGGCAAGATGCGCCGCGAAGGCACCACCTGGAAAGGCATTTTTATTCGCACCGCCGGCGGCCAGCCAGTACACAGCGTGGCCGACGGCACGGTAGTATATGCCGATGAGTTGCGCGGATTCGGCAAGGCGGTGATCATCGACCACGGCGGCAATTACATGACCGTCTACACCGGCCTGTCCGCCATCGCCAAATCGTCCGGCGCCGGCGTCAAAGCTGGTGAAACACTCGGCAACACTGGAACACTGGACAATGGGGAAGCCGGACTGTACTTTGAAATCCGGCACCTCGGACGCCCCCTCAACCCGCAGGCCTGGACACGCTAAGGTGCCGGGTACGGAGAATTTGCACAGCATGAGCAGCCAAAGAATGAAGAAAATCGCCTGGTTGGTGGCAGGAGCCATGGCCGGTGGCGTACTGACCATCAGCATGCAGGCGCTGGCCGACAAGGAAGCGTCGCCGCTGCCGCTGGGCGAGCTGCGCACCTTTGTCGAGGTGTTCAGCCTGATCAAGCAAAGCTACGTCGAGCCGGTGACCGACAAGAAACTGATAGACGAAGCCATCAAGGGCATGCTCACCGGCCTGGATCCGCATTCCGACTACATGGATCCCGAGGAATTCAAGGAGCTGCGCGAAGGCACCCAGGGCGAGTTCGGCGGCCTCGGCATCGAGATCGGCGCCGAGGACGGCCTGGTCAAGGTGGTGTCCCCGATCGAGGATACCCCGGCGCAGAAGGCCGGCATCAAGAGCGGCGACCTGATCATCAAGATCGACGAAACCCCGGTCCGCGGCCTGTCGCTGAACGACGCGGTGAAAAAGATGCGCGGCAAGCCGGGCAGCAAGGTCACGCTGACCATCGCCCGCAAGAGCGAGACCAAGCCGCTGATCTTCACGCTGGCGCGCGCGGTGATCAAAACCAAGAGCGTCAAGTACAAGATGCTGGAGCCGGACTACGGCTACGTCCGCATCGCCCAGTTCCAGGAGCACACCGCGGAAGACTTGGCCGCCGGCCTGCAGAAGCTGTACAAGGACAACAAGCAGCCGCTGAAGGGCCTGGTGCTGGACCTGCGCGACGACCCGGGCGGCCTGCTCAACGGCGCCGTCGGCGTCGCCGCCGCCTTCCTGCCCAAGGACAAGCTGGTGGTGTACACCGAGGGCCGCACCCCGGACGCCAAGATGCGCCTGACCGCCACCCTGCAAAACTACGCCGGCATCGGCGGCAGCGACCCGCTGGCCAAATTGCCGGCCGACGCCCGCAACGTGCCGATGGTGGTGCTGGTCAACGGCGGCTCGGCCTCGGCGTCGGAAATCGTCGCCGGCGCGCTGCAGGACCAGAAGCGCGCGGTGCTGGTCGGTACTCAAACCTTCGGCAAGGGCTCGGTGCAGTCCATCCTGCCGCTGGGCAGCCAGGGCGGCATCAAGCTGACCACCGCCCGCTACTTCACCCCTAGCGGCCGCTCGATCCAGGCCAAGGGCATCGTGCCGGACGTGGTGGTGGAAGACGCCACCCTCACCGCCGCCGACCAGGCGCTGCGCGTGCGCGAGGCTGATCTGGAAAACCACCTGGCCAACCCCAACGGCGACGACAAGCCGGCCAAGGCCGCCAAACCGGCGCCTAAGCTGGTGCCGCCCCCGGCCGCGCCGGAAAAGGGCAAGGAAGCGCCGGCGCCGGACGACGCCAGCCAGTTCGGCCCGCGCGATCCCAGCCCGAAGAACGACTACCAGCTGTCCCAGGGCCTGAACGTGCTGAAAGTGCAGCAGATCCTGCAAAAACGCGCCGACTGATCCTCCGCGCGCCCATTGCGACGCCGCCAGCCCAGCTGGCGGCGTTTTCGCATCCACGCCCCGCCGCGGCGAAAACTTCGCGCAGCGGCGCCGCCATTGCTGATATTCTTATCGGTTATTCCCAATCGAGTGGCCGGAGTCCGCCCATATGCTCACCCGCGAGTTTGTTCTCACCTTCCGCGAAGCCGCGCCCTACATCAATTCCTACCGCGGCAAGACCTTCGTGCTGGCCATGGGCGGCGAGAGCCTGCTTGACGGCGATTTCTCCAGCATGGCCCAGGACATCAATCTCTTGGTCAGCCTCGGCGTGCGCATCGTGCTGGTGCACGGCATCCGCCCGCAGATCGAGGCGCTGTTGAAACGCCACGGCATCGCGCGGATGTTCCACCGCGACCGCCGCGTCACCGACGCCGGCACCATGGACGTGGTCAAGCAGGCCGCCGGCGCCACCCGCCACGACGTGGAGGCCAGGCTGTCGATGGGCATGCCGCATTCGCCGATGCACGGCGCCCACCTGCGGGTGGCCGGCGGCAACTTCGTCACCGCCCAGCCCCTGGGCGTGCTGGACGGCGTGGACATGCAGTACACCGGCCAGGTGCGCCGCGTCGACGCCGCCGCCATCCGCCAGCGGCTGGACGCCGGCGAGCTGGTGCTGCTGACCCCGGTGGGCTACTCGCTGACCGGCGAAAGCTTCAACCTGGCGATGGAAGAGCTGGCCACCCACGCCGCCATTGCGCTGAAGGCGGAAAAGCTGATTTTCGTGGTGGAGGGGCGCGGCGCGGTGGAGCAGGACGGCCAGCTGATCAGCTCGCTCACCGCGCTGCAGGCCGAACAATTGCTGGAAGCGGGCAGCCTGCCGGAAGACGTGGCCGCCTACCTGCCCTACGCGATCCGCGCCACCCGCGAAGGCATTCCGCGCGCCCACTTGATCAGCCGCCACGAGGACGGCGCGCTGCTGCTGGAGCACTTCACCCGCGGCGGCAACGGCACCATGATCGCGCGCGACCCGCTGGTGCGGGTGCGCAACGCCAGCATCGACGACGTCGGCGACATCCTGGCCTTGATCCGCCCGCTGGAAGAGCAAGGCGTGCTGGTGCGCCGCAGCCGCGAGCGGCTGGAGGTGGAGATAGGCGAGTACTCGGTGCTGGAGCACGACGGCAAGATCTACGGCTGCGTGGCGATGCACCCGTTCCCGGAGGCGGAAACCGCCGAACTGGCCTGCCTGGCGGTGTCGCCGGCCAAGCGCGACGGCGGCTTCGGCGAAATGCTGCTGCGCCATGTCGAATACCAGGCCCGCACCCGCGGCCTGCAGTCGCTGTTCGTGCTCACCACCCAGACCTCGCACTGGTTCGTCGAGCGCGGCTTCGCCGAGGCCGACAGAAGCTCGCTGCCGCTGGCGCGCCAGCAGTTCTACAATTACCAGCGCCGCTCCAAGGTGTTTGTAAAGAAGCTGTAACCGGCAACGGCCATGATGCCGCCACGGTTGGAAGGACGCGGGCTATGTGACAAAATAGCCCGTTGACCCCAACCAGAATTCAAAAGCAAGGATAGAGCCATGAGCAGAACCGTCAATTGCGTCAAGCTGGGCCGCGAAGCCGAAGGCCTCGACTTCCCGCCGCTGCCGGGCGAGCTGGGCAAGCGCGTGTACGAAAGCGTTTCCAAGGAAGCCTGGCAAGGCTGGCTGCGCTACCAGACCATGCTGATCAACGAAAACCGCCTCAGCCTGGCCGACGCCCGCGCGCGCCAGTACCTGGCCGCGCAGCTGGACGCTTATTTCTTCGGCCAGGGCGCCGACGCCCCGGCAGGCTACACCCCGCCGCAGAACTAAACCCCCGCCAAGCCCTCCAAGCGAGGGCTTTATTGTTTCCATTCACCGTAATTGGCTCGCACACCGTTATGTCACAACCGCAAGACTTGCTGCTGAATCGCGAACTGGGACTGATAGAATTCAACCGCCGCGTGCTGGCCCAGGCCGAAGACGCCAACCTGCCGCTGCTGGAACGCTTGAAATTCCTCTGCATCGTCTCCTCCAACCTGGACGAATTCTTCGAAGTGCGCGTAGCCTGGCTGCAGGACGCCGCCCACGCCACGCCGGAGCGCATCCTGGCCGACGGCAGCACCCCGGAGCAGGCGCTGGCCAAGGTGGCGCGCGCCAGCCATCAACTGGTGAAAGACCAATACGCGGTGATGAGCGAGGTGCTGTTCCCGGCGCTGCGCGAACAGGGCATCGTCTTCCTGCGCCGCGGCGAGTGGACGCAGCAGCAAAAGGACTGGGTGGAGGCCTTTTTCTTCCGCGAGCTGATGCCCATCCTGACGCCGATAGGCCTGGACCCGTCCCACCCCTTCCCCAAGGTGCTGAACAAGTCGCTGAACTTCACGGTGGAGCTGGAAGGCCGCGACGCCTTCGGCCGCGCCTCCGGCACCGCCATCGTGCAGGCGCCGCGCATCCTGCCGCGCGTGATCAAGCTGCCGGCCGAAGTATGCGAAGGCCGGCCGCACTGCTTCGTGTTCCTGTCCTCCATCCTGCACTCGCACGTGCATGAGCTGTTCCCCGGCATGACGGTGAAGGGCTGCTACCAGTTCCGCGTCACCCGCGACAGCGAACTGTCGGTCGACGACGACGACTTCAAGAACCTGCGCACCGCGCTGCAGGGCGAATTGCGCCAGCGCCAGTTCGGCGACGCGGTGCGGCTGGAAATCGCCGACACCTGCCCGCAGCACATGGAATCCTTCCTGCTCACCCAGTTCAATCTGCAGCCGCGCGACGTCTACCGCGTCAACGGCCCGGTGAACCTGGTGCGGCTGATGCAGGTGCCCGACCTGGTGGACCGCGCCGATCTGAAATTCGCGCCGTTCAGCCCCACCCTGCCGCCGCCGCTGCAGAAAAAAGCGCAGCTGTTCGAAGCCATCCGCAAGGGCGACATCCTGCTGCACCACCCGTACCAGAGCTTCCAGCCGGTGATCGACTTCCTGACCCTGGCCGCCACCGACCCGCACGTGGTGGCGATCAAGATGACGGTGTACCGCACCGGCACCGACTCGGTGCTGATGGAGTCGCTGATCGCCGCCGCCCGCGCCGGCAAGCAAGTGACGGTGGTGGTGGAGCTGATGGCGCGTTTCGACGAAGAAGCCAACATCAGCTGGGCCAGCCGGCTGGAAGATGCCGGCGCCCACGTGGTGTACGGCGTGATCGGCTACAAGGTGCACGCCAAGATGCTGATGGTGGTGCGGCGCGAGGAGCGCGGCCTGCACCGCTACGTGCACCTGGGCACCGGCAACTACCACCCGCGCACCGCCCGCCTGTACACCGACTTCGGCCTGTTGACCTGCAACGAGGAAATCGCCAGCGACGTCAACGACATCTTCGTCCAGCTGACCGGCCTCGGCCGCGCCGGCAGCCTGAAGCAGCTGTTCCAAAGCCCGTTCACGCTGCACAGCATGATCATGCAGGCGATAGAGCGCGAAACCGAGCATGCCCAGGCCGGCAAGCCGGCGCAGATCATCGCCAAGATGAACTCGCTGCTGGAGCCGCAGGTGATCCACGCGCTGTACCGCGCCAGCCAGGCGGGCGTGAAGATCCAGCTGATCGTGCGCGGCGTCTGCGCGCTGCGCCCCGGCGTGCCGGGCCTGTCGGACAACATCTCGGTCCGCTCCATCGTCGGCCGCTTCCTGGAACACCCGCGCGTGTTCTACTTCTACAACGACCACAAGGAAGACCTGCTGATGTCCAGCGCCGACTGGATGAGCCGCAACTTCTTCCGCCGCATCGAAACCTGCGTGCCCATCATCGACGGCAAGCTCAAGCGCCGCATCATCAAGGAAGCGCTGCGGCTGTATCTGGAAGACAACGTCAACAGCTGGGACATGCAGCCCGACGGCAGCTACAAGCGCCGCGGCAGCCGCGGCAAGCCGCACTGCGCGCAGCGCCAATTGCTGGAGTCCTACTCCGCCCAGCCGCAGGAAGACAAATAATGGCGATGGTGGGCTATCTGCTGGCCGTCGTCATGATGCTGGCCGGCCTGGCTGGCACCGTGCTGCCGGCCATTCCCGGCCTGCCCTTGCTGTTCGGCGGCATGCTGCTGGCCTCGTGGCTGGACAATTTCCAGCACCTCGGCGCCATCAGTCTGACCATACTCGCGGTGCTGGCGGCGCTGGGCCTGCTGATAGACTTCGTCGCCGGCCTGCTGGGCGCCAAGGCCACCGGCGCCAGCCGCCAGGCGCTGTGGGGCGCCTTCATCGGCAGCCTGGTGGGCATGTTCTTCGGCGTGGCCGGCGTGATCCTGGGGCCGCTGCTGGGCGCCATCATCGGCGAATTCATCGCCCGCAAGGATGCGTTCCAGGCCGGCAAGGTCGGCATCGGCACCATCATCGGCTTCATCGTCGGCGCGGTGGCCAAAGTGGCCTGCGCCTTCGCGATGCTGGCCACCGCCGCGCTGGCGCTGGCGTTTTAAACCCTGGCCATGCGGATGGCTGGCGCGGCCATCCCGGCAACGGACGCCAAGTTTTTGCTATGCTGTTGCGATCGATAGCGTCCGCCCATTCCGCCGAGGACATTCGCCATGCCGCTGCAGCACCTGATCTACGTCAGCACCGCCCGCCAGGAACTGAGCCACGCGGAGCAAGAAGCGCTGCTGGAATCCTGTGTGCGCCACAACCTGCAGAACGACATCAGCGGCGTGCTGCTGTATGGCCCCGGCAACTTCATCCAGGTGCTGGAAGGCGAAGCCGCAGCCGTCGCCGAAACCTACCAGCGCATACTGGACGACCCCCGCCACCATAACCTGATAGAAATCCTGCTCGAAGACATCGAGCAGCGCAGCTTTTCCAACTGGCGCATGGGTTTCACCCGGCTGGACGACGACACCATCAGCAAGCATCCCGGCTTCATCGACGTCTACGGTCCGGATTTCCTGCCCCAACGGCTGGCGCAGCGGCCGACGCTGGCGATGAACATCCTGCTGAGCTTCCGCGCCAACTGCCGCTGATCCCCTCCCCGCGCATCCCGGCCGCAGCAGGGGCGCGGATTTCGTTATAATCGGCGCTTAGTCCCATCCAACCAATGTGAACGAATCCATGGCCCAATACGTGATGTCGATGCTCCGCGTGAGCAAGATCGTCCCGCCCAAGCGACAAATCATCAAGGACATTTCGCTGTCCTTCTTCCCCGGCGCCAAGATCGGCCTCCTGGGCCTGAACGGCGCGGGCAAATCCACCGTGCTGCGCATCATGGCCAACGTGGACAAGGAATACGACGGCGAAGTGCAGCACCTGGCCGGCGTCAAGATCGGCTACCTGGAGCAAGAGCCCAAGCTGGACAACGACAAGACCGTGCGCGAGGAAGTGGAAAGCGGCATGGGCGACGTGATGGGCGCGCAGAAGCGCCTGGAAGAAGTGTACGCCGCCTACGCCGAGCCGGACGCCGACTTCGACGCGCTGGCCGAAGAGCAAGCCAAGCTGGAGGCCATCATCTCCGCCGGCGCCGGCGACAACGTGGCGCTGCAGCTGGAGCTGGCCGCCGACGCGCTGCGCCTGCCGCCGTGGGACGCCAAGATCGGCCCGCTGTCCGGCGGCGAGAAGCGCCGCGTGGCGCTGTGCAAGCTGTTGCTGTCCAAACCCGACATGCTGCTGCTGGACGAGCCGACCAACCACCTGGACGCCGAGTCCGTGGAATGGCTGGAGCAGTTCCTGGTGCGCTTCCCCGGCACCGTGGTGGCCGTCACCCACGACCGCTACTTCCTCGACAACGCCGCCGAATGGATTCTGGAGCTGGACCGCGGCGAAGGCATCCCGTGGAAGGGCAACTACTCGTCCTGGCTGGAACAGAAGGAAGAGCGCCTGGCGCAGGAAGCCAAGAGCGAAGGCGCCCGCATGAAGGCGATGAAGCAGGAGCTGGAATGGGTGCGCCAGAACCCGAAGGGCCGCCAGGCCAAATCCAAGGCGCGCATCGCCCGCTTTGAAGAACTGTCCAGCTACGAAACCCAGAAGCGCAACGAAACCCAGGAAATCTTCATCCCGGTGGCCGAACGCCTGGGCAATGAAGTGATCGAATTCGACGGCGTGTCCAAGGGCTTCGGCGACCGCCTGCTGATCGACAACCTGTCGTTCAAGGCTCCGCCGGGCGCCATCGTCGGCATCATCGGCCCCAACGGCGCCGGCAAATCGACGCTGTTCAAGATGATAGCCGGCAAAGAGCAGCCGGACAGCGGCAGCGTGAAGATCGGCCAAACCGTGCAGATGGCCTTCGTCGAGCAGAGCCGCGAAGGCCTGGACGGCGACAAGACCGTGTTCGAAGACGTGGCCGCCGGCGCCGACATCCTCACCGTCGGCCGCTTCGAGATGTCCAGCCGCGCCTACCTCGGCCGCTTCAACTTCAAGGGCGCCGACCAGCAGAAGAAGGTGGGCATGCTGTCCGGCGGCGAACGCGGCCGCCTGCACCTGGCCAAAACGCTGCTGAAGGGCGGCAACGTGCTGCTGCTGGACGAACCGTCCAACGACCTCGACGTGGAAACCCTGCGCGCGCTGGAAGACGCGCTGCTGGAATACGCCGGCACCGTGTTCGTGATCTCGCACGACCGCTGGTTCCTGGACCGCATCGCCACCCACATTCTGGCGGCGGAAGGCGAATCGCAATGGACTTTCTTCGACGGCAACTACCAGGAGTACGAGGCCGACAAGAAGAAACGCCTGGGCGAGGAAGGCGCCAAGCCCAAGCGCATCCGCTACAAGCCGATCAGCCGCTGATCGGCTGCCTGCACGCCATTCAGCCCCCGCTCCGCGGGGGCTTTTTGCTGAGAGCTCAATCCAGATAGCGGGACATCACCTTGGCCGCCACCCCCTCATCGCGCAATTGCTTGAGCGCCGCGCCCAGCCGCTGCGCCTCCTCCTCCGGCATGTGCTTGCCGCAAGCGAGGTAGATGCCGGTTTCCTGCAGCCGCAGAATCTCGCGTATCGGCGTCGCGCTCACGCCCTGCTTCTTCACCAGATAGCGCGCCACCGGGCTGTGCACCGCCCAGGCGTCGGCCACGCCCAGGCTCAATTCCCGATAGGCGTCTTCCGTCGTCGCCAACTCGGAAAACCCCACCTGATGCAAACGCAGCCACTCCGCCATCGACGAGCCCAGCAAGGTCACCACCCGCAAACCCTTCAGGTCGGCCAGCGTGCGGATCTGCGCCTTGCTGCCGGCGGCGACGAACAAGGACTGACTGCTGTCGTCGATCAGCCCCACCCAGCGGTATTGCCCTTCGCGCTTGGGCGAGCGGGTCAGCGGCATCAGGCAGCCGCTTTCCTCGTTCGTCACCTGCAGCTGCGCCCGTTTCCACGGCAAATCGACAAACTGTCCCCGCAGCCCGGCGCGCGCCAGCGCCTGCGACACCAGCTCCACCGCGATGCCATGCGGCGGACTCTGCGGCGTGTCGCGGATCACGAACGGCGGATAGTCCAGCGTGTACAGATTGACGACATCCCCTGCCGGCGCGGCCCAGGCCTGGCAGGAACCAAACCAGGCCAGCGCCAGCCCAACCCATTTCATCATTGCTTTCCCCATCCGCGTTCATCCGCCGCCGGCTCGGTCGCGGCTAGACGGTGATAGAATTCCGGCCATGTATTTGCGAACCCTCATTCTTTGTAGCAGCTTATGGCTGGCGGCCTGCGCCACGCCCCGCGCGGCCGACGCCCCCGCCCCCGCCGGCTATTACCGGGTGCAGTCCGGCGACACCCTGTACCGCATCGCCCGCAAGCACCGGCAAAGCGTCGGCAACCTGGCGCGCTGGAACCAGCTGTCGGACAGCTCCAACATCCAGGCCGGCCAATTGCTGCGCGTGCAGCCGCCATCCGCCGGCAAAACCGCCGGCAACGCCAGCCGCCCGCCGGCCAAACCGGCGGAAAAGCCGGCGCCGCCGCCGGCCCGGCTCGACATCAAGCTGCAGTGGCCTGCCTCCGGCGCGCTGATCGCCGGCTTCGACGGCAACCGCAACAAGGGCATAGACATCGCCGGCAACGCCGGCGACAAGGTGCAGGCCGCCGCGGCCGGCAAGGTGGCGTATGCCGGCAAGGGCATCCGCGCCTACGGCAACCTGCTGATCATCAAGCACAGCGACGACACGCTGACCGCTTACGCCCACAATCAGCAGCTGCTGGTGAACGAGGGCGATCAGGTGAGCGCGGGACAAACCATCGCCACCATGGGCGACACCGGCGCCAACCGGGTCAAGCTGCACTTCGAGCTGCGGCTGCGCGGCCAGGCGGTGGACCCGGCGCCCTATCTGCCGCCGCGCTGATCCGCGCCGCCGACGATTTCGCCCTGCTCGAAACCATAATGAAATGAAACGCACCTCGCTCCTGTTGCTCGCCGCGCTGCTGTCCGCCTGCGCCGGCCCGCGGCCGCAACCCGCGCCGGCGCCCATCGCCTCGGCGCCCGCCGTACAGCTGCCGCCCGAAACCGCCTCGCCCACCCCGGCGGCGCCCGCCTCCAATCCGGTGCCGCAAGCGCCGCCAGCCAAGGCTGCGCCCGCGTCCCGCGAGCTCATCGCCCGCGCCGTGCCGCCGCAAGCGCGCGACCGCCAGGGCTGGATCGCCGACATCGACGCCGCCTTGCGCCACCTGCGGATTCCGGCCAGCGCCGACAATGTCTGCGCGCTGGCCGCGGTGATAGAACAGGAATCCAGCTGGCAGGCCGACCCGGTGGTGCCCGGCCTGCCCGGCATCGTCTGGGGCAAGATAGAAGAAAAGGCGCACCGTTACCTGGTGCCGCTGTCGGTGGTGAAAACCGCGCTGCTGAAGGGCTCGCCCAACGGCCAGAGCTATAAAGCCCGGATAGACAATCTGCGCACCGAGCGCGAGATGAACCTGTTGTTCGAGGACATGGCGCGCGAAGCCGGCAAGATGGGCCTGCCCGACATGAAAAACCCGATCCGCACCGGCGGGCCGATGCAGGTCAGTGTGGAGTTCGCCGAGGCCCACGCCAAAGTCTGGCCCTATCCCTACCCGCACAGCGACAGCATCCGCCACCAGGTATTCAGCCGCCGCGGCGGCGTCTACTTCGGCGCCGCCATCCTGCTGCAATATCCGGCGCCTTACCAGGACATGCTGTACCGCTTCGCCGACTTCAACGCCGGCCGCTACAGCAGCCGCAACGCCGCCTTCCAGGCCGCGCTGTCCCGCCTGTCCGGCCGCAAGCTGGCGCTGGACGGCGACCTGCTGAACTACCAGGGCCAAACCGCCTCCGGCAGCCAGCAGGCGGCGCTTTCGCTGTCGGGGCGGCTGGCCATGGGCGCCGCCGCCATCCAGCGCGATCTTCGGCAGGAAAAGAGCGTCGGCTTCGGCCAGACCCAGCTTTACCGCCAGGTTTTCGCGCTGGCCGACCAACAGGCCGGCCGCCCGCTGCCGCGCGCGGCCATGCCGCAGATCGACCTGAAAAGCCCCAAGATCAGCCGCAAACTCACCACCGAATGGTTCGCCAATCGGGTGGACGGCCGCTACCGGCGCTGCTTGGTACTATTGCGGCAAACCCCGGCCCCGTGATGCCAAACGCTTGATCCCGCTTTATAATTGCCAATGCGAACGGCCGGACTTTCCGGCCGTTCTCGCATTCCAGAACAGCGGGAAAACCGCAAAAATAATCAGGTAATTGCACATGCGTTCAACTTTTTCCTATTTCCGCGGCTCGCTGGCCTTCAGCGTGGCCGTGCTGGCCATCGTCGCCTGGTATGGACACGCCCAGGGCGGCGTCGAACAGGCCGGCGCCTTCCTGGTCACCGCCGCGGTGCTGGCGGTGCTGGAAACCAGCGTTTCCTTCGACAACGCGGTGGTCAACGCCACCGTGCTCAAGGCGATGAGTCCGCGCTGGCGGCAGATCTTCATGACCGTCGGCATCGCGGTGGCGGTATTCGGCATGCGCATACTGTTCCCGCTGCTGATCGTGTCGACTGCCGGCGGCGTGTCGCTGGCGGAGGCCTTCGCGGTGGCTACCAAGCAGCCGGAGCGCTACCAGCAGATCATGCACGACAGCCACCTGATGATCATGGGCTTCGGCGCCACCTTCCTGCTGATGGTGGTGATCGAATACTTCGTCCAGCATGAGAAGGATGAGCACTGGGTGCCGGGCATCGAGCCGCTGCTGGCCAGGCTGGGCAGCGTGGAAAACGCGCAGTCGCTGGTCACTATCCTGGTGGTGGCCGCCATCGCCGCGCTGCTGCCCGCCGGCCAGAAAATGCCGTTCATCAGCAGCTGCTTCTGGGGCTATGTGGTGTTCATGGCGCTGCATATGTTCAAGCAGCTGTTCGGCGGGATGGATATCCAGACCGCCGCCGCCAAGAACGGCCTGATCGGCTTCGTCTACCTGGAAGTGCTGGACGCCAGTTTCTCGATGGACGGCGTGATCGCCGCCTTCGCGATCACCAACGATTTCTGGCTGATCGCCGCCGGCCTGGGCATCGGCGCGATGTTCGTGCGCTCGCTGACGCTTTACCTGGTGGAGCGCAATGTGATGAGCCAGTTCAAATACCTGGAAGTGTCGGCGTTCTGGGCGATCGCCGCGCTGGTGGCCATCATGTATGCCGCCGCGCTGCATGTCGAACTGGGGGAAGTGACGACCGGCCTGATCAGCGTCGCCATCATCGCGCTGGGCATCCTGACCAGCCTGCCCTCGCGCGGCAAGCCCTGAGCGCCGCCCGACAAACAGCAAGGCCGGGTTTCGCCGGCCTTGTTTTTCCCACGCTCCCCAAAGCCTGGCTTCAGGCCGAGGTGCTCAGCAGCGCCCCCACGCCGGCGCTGCTGCCAAATTGATTCTGCTGCAGATTATTGGTCAGGTTTTGCAGGAAGGACTGCAGCGACGATTGCGACGATTGCCCGCTGCCGCCGATTCCCAAAGCCTGCTGCAGATTCTGGAAGGCGCTGCTCAAGGTCGAGGTGGCGCTGTTCTGGGTGCCGTTGGCGATGTCCTGCAACAACTGCTGCAGATTGTTCTGCAGATTGCCGTAGCCGCCGCTGCCGGATGCCGCCGTCGTGGCGTCGCCGGACTGGTCGCTGCTGCCGGCCTCGCTGCTGCCGCTCTGGCTGCCGGATGCCGCTCCCTCCTGCTGCAAAGCCTGGAACAAGGAATGGATGAAAGCATGCACGGCCTGCTGCTGCGTTCCTCCCGTCGCATCCACCGCGCCGGTCGAGCCGGAATCTCCATCCGAGGACGAGTCCGTCCCGCTGCTGGAGGAGCCAGACTGCAGCAGCCCCGATTGCTGCAAGGCCTGCAGCACGCTTTGGGTCAACTCGCCGCCGCCGCCATGATGATGGTGTCCGCCGCCGCCCGTTCCCTGAACCGCGCCGCCGCCGGAAGATTGCCCCTGATCCGACGAAAAGCTTTCCTGGATATCCACCTGCGTGTACTGCAAAGAGATTGAGCTGTTGCCCAGAGATCCGACCGACATGATGCTCTCCTTAAAGAACTGATCCATCCGTCTCAGCATGCGCTGATATCGGTATATCGGCTTTCCGGCGCCTAGACAAATGGACAAGCTGTAAATTTATGTTAATTAAGGAAAATTCAGCCAATCTACCCGCCAAAAACGCTACAACCGGCCCGGATTCCGGACGCGCCGCGCGGCGCTGGTTTCAGTATAGCCTGGGTGTCGGCGGGGTTCAGGCGCTGGTATTGAGCAGCGAGCCGACGCCGCCGGCCGACAGCGCCTGGTCGTTCTGCAAGGTGAGCAGGTTTTGCAGAAAAGTATGCAGCGACGCCTGTTGCGACCCGCCGGTCCCGTTGCCGCTGCCCAAGGACTGCTGCAAATCCTTGAACGCCGAGGCCAGGCTGGTGGTGGCGCCGTTCTGGCTGCCGTTGCTCACATCCTGCAGCAGCTTCTGCAGATTGCTCTGGAAATCGCCGTAGCCGCTGGACGCCGGCCCCTGGCCGGCGCCGGCGGTGCTGCTGGACAGCCCTTCGGCCTGCACCGCCTGGTACACCGCGTGGACGAAAGTATGCAGCGCCTGCTGGACATTGCTGCCGGCGCTGCCCGACAGCGCGCCTATCGCATTGTTTTGCGGGCCGGCGTCGCCTGTGCGCTCGCCGGCGTTGTTGTAGTTGCCGGCGGCGGCAAGATTAAGGCCTGACTGCTGCAGCGCCAGCGCCACTTCCTGCCCGAAACCGCCGTCCGGTCCATTGTCCTGGCGGCGCGAGGCGGCTGCCTGCCCCTGGTTGCCGGACGGCGCCAGCACGCCGGGAGCGGTGGCGGGAACATATTGCGGGGCAATGGAATAACTGCCAGTCACAGACCCAAGCGACATCGCATTCTCCTTGCGCAGCTTGCAAACCCGCTAA
Source organism: Chromobacterium subtsugae (assembly GCF_001676875.1). Classification (GTDB taxonomy): domain Bacteria; phylum Pseudomonadota; class Gammaproteobacteria; order Burkholderiales; family Chromobacteriaceae; genus Chromobacterium; species Chromobacterium subtsugae. Next base: position 282,962 of record NZ_JYKA01000001.1, read on the forward strand.
CTGTGGCTTCGCCCGGCAAGCGGCATGCCGCTGGGCGAAAAAATGGCAAATGCCAGCACACATGCAAAATGATGGGCCGCGCATGGAAATGACATGGCGGACAATCCACTATAGGCGGGAAAAAAATGCGTCAAGGCCGGAAAACAGCGCAGATGTCGGACGGGTGCCGCAAAAAGAGCGGCACCCGGGGGGATTTAAGTAGAAACCACAAGCCGGCGTCAGCGCCCCAAACGCAATAGCAGGCCCGCCGCCAGCAGCGTGCCCAGCATCGCCACGCCATAGGTCAAGGCTTTGGCGGCCGGCCCGCCATGCACGCCGATATCGTGCAGGCTGTGGTAGATGCGGTGCGCCGCGTGCCACAACAGCAAGCTGACCAGCCCCCACAGCGCCGCCTTGCCCACCAGACTCTGCGCCAGGGCTAGCGCGCCCTGGTAGCTGGCCGCCTTGGCCGGCAGCCAGCCCAGCGGCGCGGCGAAACCGGTGATCCACACCAGCATCGGCCCGAACAAGGCCGCCAGCATGCCGCCGGCGCCGAACAGCCCCCAGAAGATGGGCGCGTGGGAACGCTTCAGTTGTCGCTTGCTCATTGCGAGATCCCCCATGCGATGCCCAGCAAGGCCAGGCTGGCGAGCAGCGCGGCGATGAAGCCGCCGGCGGTGATGGCGGCGGCGGAGACGCGCTTGCCGCCGATGATCAGCGGCGGCAAGGTGCGCGGCATGATCTTGAACCAGGTGTAGCTGTGGTAGCCGATCATCAAGAACAGAATCAGGTGGCACAACACAGACCAGGGGCTGCGCAGCGCCGCGATGAAGCCGTTCCATGCCGCCTCGCCCTGGCTCAGCCGCCACAGGCCGAACAGCAGCGCAAAAGCGTAAGCGGCGACGAACAGCGCCGTGCCCTCGTGGACCATGTACTCGATGAAGTACGGGCTCTTCCGCCACCAGCCGCCCATGGGCCGTACATAAGGTCGACGCTTGTTCATTTGCACGCTCCCTTGGGACGCGCGAACCGCAGGAAATAATCCTTGGCCACCGCCGTCTTGTTCAGGTTCACCGCGTTGGCCGGATCCACCGCCTTCGGACAGACTTCCGAGCAATAACCGACCGCGGTGCAGTTGAACACGCCCTCCTGCGCCGCCAGCAGCTCCATCCTTTGCTCGGATGCGCCGTCGCGGCTGTCCTGGTTGTAGCGGTGCAGCAGCGCGATGGCGCCGGGGCCGAGGAAGTCCGGATTCAGACCGTACTGCGGACAGGCGGCGTAGCACAGCAGGCAGTTGATGCAGCCGCTGAACTGGGCGTACCAGTCCATCTGCGCCGGCGTCTGCTTGTATTCCCCCTCGGACAAGGGCTTGTTTTCCTTGGGCACGATATAGGGCGTGATGCTTTCGAGTTTCTCGATGAAATCGTCCAGCACCACCACTAGGTCGCGCTCGATGGGAAAATGATGCAACGCCTCTATTCTCACCCTGCCCGGGTAGTCGCGCAGGAAGGTCTTGCAGGCGAGCTTGGGCACGCCGTCCACCATCATGCCGCAGCTGCCGCAGATGGCCTGGCGGCAGGACCAGCGAAACGCCAGCGTGCCATCGAGGTAATCGCGGATGTATTGCAGGCCCTGCAGCACCGACATGTCGTCGCTGTACGGCACCTCGAAGCTTTGCGGCCACGGCTCGCCGTCCTGTTCCGGCCGGTAGCGCATCACTTCGATGATCATCGTCTTGTCCGTCATGCCGTCTCTCCCCGCTCCGCGGCCGCGCCCGCCGCGCCGTAAGCGCGCACGCCGGGCGGCGACGTGGTGATCTTGACCGCGCCGTAAGCGATGCGCGGCGCGGCGTCAGGCTGATGGATGGCCAGGCTGTGCTTGAGGAAGTTGGCGTCATCGCGTTGCTCATAGCCGTCCAGCCGCTGGTGGGCGCCGCGCGATTCCTTGCGCTGCAACGCCGAATGCGCGATCGCCTCGGCCACGTCCAGCTGGTAGCCCAGTTCGATGGCCAGCAGCCAGTCGCTGTTCCACACGCTGGATTTGTCCTCGACGTTCAGGTAGTGGAAGCGCTGCTTCAAATCAGCCAGCTTGTCGCAGGCGGCTTGCATGCCGGCCGCGGTGCGGTAAATGCCGCAGCCTTGCTCCATCGCCTGCGCCATTTCGCCGCGGATGTCGGCGATGCGCTCCGAGCCCTGGCGGTCGCGCAGCGCCAGCAGCCGCGCCTCGGCCGCCCTGGCCTGTTCGAGCAAAACGCCGCGCCCGGCCGGCGGGTTGTCGCGGGCGAAACGCGCGGCGGCCTCCCCCGCCGCCTTGCCGAACACCGCCAGTTCGGCCAGCGAGTTGGAACCCAGCCGATTGGCGCCGTGGATGCCGACGCTGGAACACTCGCCGACGGCGTAAAGCCCCGGCAGCGGCGACGCGCAGCTGCCGTCCACCAGGATGCCGCCCATGGTGTAGTGGACGGCCGGACGCACCGGGATAGGCGCCTGCGCGGGATCGATGCCGAGGAACTCCTCGGCCAGCTCGCAGATCTGCGGCAAGCGCTCGCGCAGCTTGTCATGGCCCAGGTGGCGCAGGTCCAGATACACCGCCTCGCCCCATGGCCCCTGCGCCGCGCGGCCCTTCTGCTGCTCATGCCAAAAGGCCTGGCTCAGCCGATCGCGCGGGCCCAGCTCCATGAACTTGTTGCGCGGCTTGTCTTCCGCCGGCCCCAGGCCGTAGTCCTGCAGGTAGCGGTAGCCGTCCTTGTTGATCAACACCCCTCCCTCGCCGCGGCAGGCCTCGGTGAACAGCAGGCCGGTGCGCGGCATGCAGGTCGGGTGGTACTGGACGAATTCCATGTCGCGCAAAGGCACGCCGTGGCGGTAGGCCAAGGCCATGCCGTCGCCGGTGACGATGCCGCCGTTGGTGTTCTCGCGGAACACCCGGCCGGCGCCGCCGGTGGCCATCACCACCGCGCCGGTCTCGATCAGCAAGCTTTCGCCGCTGGCGATCTCGATGGCCAGCACGCCGCGCGCCTGGCCGTCCTCGACGATCAGGTCGGCGCAGAAGTATTCGTCGAAACGCTGAATCTGCGGAAACTGGATGGAGGTCTGGAACAGCGTGTGCAGCATGTGGAAGCCGGTCTTGTCGGCGGCGAACCAGGTGCGCTCTATCTTCATGCCGCCGAAGGCGCGCACGTTGACGCTGCCGTCTTCCTTGCGGCTCCACGGACAGCCCCAGTGCTCCAGCTGCACCATTTCCTGCGGACACTGGCGGACGAAATACTCCACCACGTCCTGTTCGCACAGCCAGTCGCCGCCGGCCACGGTGTCGTGGAAGTGGGCGTCGAAGCTGTCGTGCTCCTGCTTGACCGCCGCCGAGCCCCCCTCCGCCGCCACCGTGTGGCTGCGCATCGGATACACCTTGGACACCAGCGCGATCTTGAGTCCGGGATCGGCCTGAGCCGCGGCGATCGCCGAGCGCAATCCGGCGCCGCCGGCGCCGACGATCGCAATGTCGGCCTGGTAGGTTTTCATCTGCTGCCTCCTGCTGGAATCGAAACGTTTCCGGCAGGCTAGGCGAGGATGGCGAGGAGGTTCTAGACCTTGGTCAAGCGGCGGCGACTCATCTCCTGGCGGCGAGCCCGCGCCATGACTCCGGTCAAGCGCCCGCCAAACAAAACCCGCGCCAATGGGGCGCGGGTTTGAAGTGAGAAACGGCGGCGGATCAGATGCGGTAGCTGCTGCCGGTCATCACCTTGGCCGACAGCTTCATCGCCGCCTTCAAGGGCGCCGGCAATTCCGCCGCGCCCAGCTCATGCGCCATCTCGGCATGCTGCAGCTCGTCGTCGCGCATCTGGCTGACGATGGCGCGGCTTCTGGCGTCGTCGTCGGGCAGCGCACTCAGGTGGCTGTCCAGGTGCGCGCCGACCTGGCGCTCGGTTTCCTGCAAAAAGCCCAGGTTCCATTTGTCGCCCAGCACGCCGGCCGCCACCCCCAGCGCCAGCGAGCCGGTATACCACAGCGGGTTGAGCAGGCTGGGACGGCCGCCCAACTCGCGGATGCGGCGCTCGGTCCAGGCCAGGTGCTCCACCTCCTCCTGCGCCGCCTGCCGCAGCGCCTCGCGCGCGGACGGGTCGCGCGCGGTCAGCGCCTGGCCCTGGTACAAGGCCTGCGCGCACACTTCGCCGCAATGGTTGACCCGCATCAGCCCCAGCGCGTGGCGCTTGTCGGCCGCGCTCAAGTCGGCCTCGGAAATATCCTGGTCCGGATGCGCGCGCGCGCTGTGCGCCGGCGCGCACAATGTGCGCAGGCCCTTGTCCAGTTCCACGATCAATTTGTCCAGCATCGGCATGCTTCCTTGCGCGTCCATCCTTGAAGAAGGCGATTATACCTTCGCGGCACATCCAGGACAGCTGCTGATATAATCGCCGGGTCAAGCAATACCGTTCAACAACTCTCAAGGATTCCACTCCATGAATCTCGCCAGCATCGGCCCGGGCAAAGACATGCCGGGCGACTTCAACGTCGTCATCGAAATCTCCGCCAACGCCGCTCCGATCAAATACGAATTCGACAAGGACTGGAACACGCTGGTAGTGGACCGTTTCATGGGCACCTCCATGATGTACCCGGCCAACTACGGCTTCGTGCCGCAAACCCTGGCCGGCGACGGCGACCCGGTGGACGTGCTGGTGGTCACCCCGTTCCCGCTGCCGCCGGGCGTGGTGGTGCGCTGTCGCGCGCTGGGCCTGATCAAGATGGAAGACGACGGCGGCGTGGACGCCAAGCTGGTCGCCGTGCCGGTGGAAAAGCTGTGCCCGATGTACAAGTCCATCCAGAAGCTGGAAGACCTGCCGGAACTGCTGCGCCAGCAGATGGTGCACTTCTTCGAGCACTACAAGGATCTGGAAAAGGGCAAATGGGTCAAGATCCAGGGCTGGGGCACGCTGGAAGACGCCAAGACCGAACTGGTGGAAGGCATCGCTCGCTTCGGCAAATAAGCCGCCGCTCCGAGCCCAAGCCGGCCCTATGGCCGGTTTTTTTGCGCCCGCCGAATGCTGCATTGCACAATCCGCCTGTTGCGCGGGATAATGGTTTGCCGTATTTCCCCGCATCTGCCACGCTTCTAACAGGAACCATGCCGCGCCAAGCGGCCCCACCGGCATAGACATGGCTGTTTCGTATCGCATCTCGGGACATGCTCCCCATCTTCCCTGGTTCTTGCGCCGGCTAGCGGCGCGAGGACTGCCGGCCGCGTCCGCCAGCGGCCCGGCGGCGTGGCCTGCCGACTGGATCGGCATCGCGCTGGAAGACGGCTGGCTGGACCTCGGCCGGGACGGCGACGCCGCGCTGGCGCGCCGCCAGCGACAATGCGAGGACGCCGGCTTCGCCTTCATCGAACTGGGCGGCGACTGGCAGGCTCCGGCCGCCGAACATGGCTTCATGCTGCTGGCCGGCAGCCGGCAGCCGCCTGCGGGAGAGACGCTGACCCTGCTGGACGCGCTGGCGCCGCAAGCCGGCTGCTGGCTGCATTGCGGCCCGGCGCACAGCGCCCGCTTCTGCCAGCGGGTGTTCGCCGCGCTGTTGCACGCCGGCCGCGCCGCGCTGCCCTTGCCCGACGCCCAGCCGCGCGCGCTGCAATGGGAAGAAATGCTGTCCAGCCAGTGGCAATTGGCGGACAAGCTGCGCCAGCTCGCCGATGCTTACCTGATCGAACATCTGGGCCAGCGCCCGCCCTACCCGTCGCCGCTGCCGGACGAGGCGCGGCATTTCGCCGCCAACCTAGCCCGCGCCATCGCGCTGGCGCTGCCGGACAGCCAGGACTGGCCGGCCCTGCTGGAGAAACTGGCCGCCGCCCTGGCCGCCTGCCGGCCGGCCGGCAAATGAAAACCCGCCCGGCGGCTTGCGCCGCGGGCGGGTTTCGCGCTCGAGCCAGAGCGAAAAGCGGAATCAGGCCGCGCTGGTGGTGGTTTTCTTGCGGCTGACGGCGGCGCTGGCGGCCTTGGCCGAATTGGTGGCGGCTTCGACGCCGGCTTCGGCGATCTCGGCGCTAACCTTCTTGGCGGTCTTGGACACGCTTTCGAAAGCGGCGGTCGAGGTGTTCAGCAGGGTCTTCAGCGCGGCGACGGCGATGTCGGAACCAGCCGGAGCGCTCTTGGACAGGCGATCCAGGCTGGTTTGCAGCGCCTTGCTGTTTTCGGCGATCTGCTCTTCGACGAAGCTGGACAGCTCGTTCTGGGTAAGCAGCGCGGCGTCGTAGACGTTGCGGGCGGCGGAGAAAGCCTGATCCAGCGCCGGCTGCGCCAGGCCGCTTTGCAGGTCGCTCAGCGACTTGGCGTCCTTGACTTCGCTCAGCGCCTTGAACGCTTCGGCGTTGTCGGACAGCAGCTTGCGGGACAGGTCCAGCTGCAGGCTGGCGAAGCGTTCGGCGCCGGCCAGCACGATGGAGGACAAACGGACAGCCTTGTCGAACTGTGACTGACCGAGGGCAGAGAATTCCTGGGTGGTGGTAAACATGTATTCAGCTCCTAGAATGTCGGGTAGACAACGACTCAGTGATACAGCAACAAAACTGTTGTTCCGCGCGATGTTGCATCGCAACAATCATACTGTAGCGCGCCGAGGATGGCCCGGTCAAGGAAATGTTGCGCCGCACAATAAACTAAGCGGCTATTTTGACACGAGTTTTACCACAGCAAAATTCCATTATCATTACACGGAACGCCAGTGACGCCACCCGCCCGTCCGGACAGTCCATTTTGCGCCGCAACAGTCCGCTGTTGCTTGGGCGACTCACCTTCCCCGCCCGCCCGCCGCGCCAAAGCCTCATCGGCCCCGGCCGCCGTCTCGCCGCCATTGAAAGCCCGCCGTCAAGCCAGTACACTCGCGCCATAGAAGAAATCTATCTACATATAAAAGCTACCCCATGAGCCCTGTGGCCAACGCCTTTGATATCAAATCCGCCAGCCTTGACCTGCTGGCGATCCTGCTGCGCACCGACAACCTGGATGAGTTGGGCCAGGCGCTGGACGCGCGCTTCGGCAACACCAGCGGCGCGCCGGCCGAAGCCTTCGTGCTCGATGTGGAAGCGCTGCCCAATCCGGCCGAGCTGGATCTGGGCCGCCTGCTGCCGCTGCTCAGCCGCCGCGGCATCCGCGCGGTGGCGCTGCGCCACCCGGACAACGCGCTGGCGGCGGTGGCCAGCCAGTTCGGCCTGGCTTTCGCCAGCAGCGCCGCCTTGCCGCGTTCGGCGCAAGCGCCGCAGGAACCTGCGGCCAAGCCCGCCGTCGAACCTGCTGCTGCGCCCGCCGGCGCGATGATCGTCGACCGCCCGGTGCGGGCCGGCCAGCAGATTTACGCCAAGGGCTGCGACCTGATCGTGCTGGCGATGGTCAGCGCCGGCGCCGAAGTCATCGCCGACGGCAACATCCATGTATACGCCCCGCTGCGCGGCCGGGCGCTGGCGGGCGCGCGCGGCAACGCCGCCGCGCGCATCTTCACCCGCAGCATGGAGGCCGAACTGGTATCCATCGCCGGGGTGTACCGCACCATCGAACAGGCGCTGCCCGACAGCATCCTAGGCAAGCCCTCCCAGATCTATCTTGAGAACGAGCGCCTGGTGATGGCCGCGCTCGGCGAGTAACACATTTTTCCAAAGGAAAGCCCCGTGGCAAAAATCATCGTTGTGACATCCGGCAAGGGTGGCGTAGGCAAAACCACCACCAGCGCGAGCTTCGCCTCCGGCCTGGCACTGCGCGGCCACAAGACTGCCGTGATCGACTTCGACGTCGGCCTGCGCAACCTCGACCTGATCATGGGTTGCGAGCGGCGCGTGGTCTACGACCTGATCAACGTCGTCAACGGCGAGGCCAGCCTCAACCAGGCGCTGATCAAGGACAAGAACTGCGACAACCTGTTCATCATCCCGGCCTCGCAAACCCGCGACAAGGACGCGCTGACGCTGGACGGCGTGGAAAAAGTGCTGAAAGAGCTGGCCGACAACGGCTTCGAATACATCGTCTGCGACTCCCCGGCCGGCATCGAGAAGGGCGCGCTGATGGCGCTGTACTTCGCCGACGAGGCGCTGATCGTCACCAACCCGGAAGTGTCGTCGGTGCGCGACTCCGACCGCATCCTGGGCATCCTGTCGTCCAAGTCCAAGCGCGCCGAGGAAGGCCGCGAGGCGGTGAAGGAGCACCTGCTGATCACCCGCTACGCGCCGGGCCGCGTCGACAAGGGCGAGATGCTGTCGGTGGACGACGTCAAGGAAATCCTGCGAGTGCCGCTCCTGGGCGTCATTCCGGAATCGCCGAGCGTGCTGCAAGCCTCCAACTCCGGCACGCCGGCCATCCATCTGAAGGGTTCTGACGTGGCCGACGCCTATTCCGACGTGGTGGCGCGTTTCCTGGGCGAACAACGCCCGATGCGCTTCCTGGACGCCCCCAAGGTGGGCATCCTCAAGCGCCTGTTTGGAGGTTAAGCCATGTCCTTGATCGATATGATTTTCGGCAAGCGCCAGAAGTCCGCCGCCATCGCCCGCGAACGCCTGCAGATCATCCTGGCCCACGAACGCAACGGCCGCGATGCCCCCGACTATCTGCCCGCGCTGCAGCGCGAGCTGATGGAGGTGATCTCCAAATATGTCGCGGTCAACCTGGAAGACATCAAGGTGCAGGTGGAGCGCCAGGACGACTACGAAGTCCTGGAAGTCAACATCGTGCTGCCGGAACACCAACGCTAAGCCATGACGCTGACCGAACTGCGCTACATCGTGGCGGTGGCGCGCGAGCGCCACTTCGGCCGCGCGGCACAGAGCTGCTTCGTCAGCCAGCCGACGCTGTCGATCGCCATCAAGAAGCTGGAAGACGAGCTGGGCATCACCCTGTTTGAACGCGGCGGCCAGGAAGTGGCGGTCACCGAAATCGGCGAACGCATCATCGAGCAGTCGCAGCGCGTGCTGGAAGAGGCCGAGGCGGTGAAGCGGCTGGCCGGCGAACACCAGAACGAGCTGGCCGGGCCGCTGAAGCTGGGGGTGATCTTCACCATCAGTCCCTACCTGCTGCCCAAGCTGATTCCGGCGCTGCGCATCCTGGCGCCGGACATGCCGCTGATCCTGGAGGAGAACTACACCTCCCGGCTGGCGGAAATGCTCAAGCGCGGCGAGGTCGACGCCATCATCGTCGCCGATCCTTTCGAGGAAACCGGCATCGAAGCCTGGCCGCTGTACGACGAGCCCTTCGTCGTCGCCACCCCCAAGGGCCACCCCTGGGAAAAGCAGCCGCAGGTCGACGCCTGCCAGCTGGCCGAGGAGAGCGTACTGCTGCTCACCCAGGGCAACTGCTTCCGCGACCAGGTGCTGCAAGCCTGCAGCGAATTGTCCAGCCGCCAGCACTTCGGCCACAATCTGGCCAGCACGCTGCAGGGCAGCTCGCTCAACACCATACGCCACATGGTGGCCAGCGGCATGGGCGTCACCGTGATGCCGGCCACCTCGGTCGGCCCCGGCGACGAAACGCTGCTGTCGGTGGTGCCGTTCAGCCAGCCGGCGCCGCAGCGGCGCGTGCTGCTGGTGACGCGCAAGCAGTTCTTCCGCAAAAAGGCGATCGACACCCTGCAGCAGGCGGTGTTCCGCTCCGGCCTGCCCGGCGTCGTCATGCTGGAGGGCGAGCCCAAGCTGCAGTGACTGGCGCAGTCGCCATCACGCCCGCTCCCGCGCCGGTTCTGCCGCCGCGGGATTTTTTTCACCATCAGGAAACGGCAGGGCAAGGCTATGAACGAACTGGCCAGCATAGAACTGAAAGCCTTCCTCTCCGCCCGCGGCTTCAAGCTGTCGCAGGCCTTCTACCGCGACATCGGCTTCTAAATGAAGCCGGACAGCCACGGCGCCGCCTGCTTCGTCCCCGGCCATTGCGGCTTGCTGCTGCAGGACTATCACCATCCGGAATTCGCCGCCAACTGCATGATGCATCTGCTGGTGGAAAACGCCGCCGCCTGACGCGCCGCGACATCGCCACACGTTACCGGACCGACATCGGCGCATTGACGGAGCAGCCGTGACGGATGCGGGACTTCACGCTGACCGCCCCGTTCCGCGCGCTGTGGCGCATCGCACAGAATCTGCCACGCAACGCGGACCGACATATGCGGCGCGCTCTCCGCCTGCCAAGGAGTTTGTGAGCCCACGCTCGGGAAACTATCCTTCAGGGAGGACAAAGCCTAGGCGCAAGGACTCTCCCTCCCATGCAGAAACCGGACAACCCGAGCAATGAAACCGAGCGCATCGCGGCGCTGCATGCGCTGAACATCCTCGATACGCCGCCTGAAGAGCGCTTTGACCGCATCGCGCGGCTCGCCCAGCACATCATGCAGGTCCCCATCGCCCTGGTCAGCTTCGTCGACGCGGGCCGTCAGTGGTTCAAATCTCATCAGGGACTGGATGCCAAGCAAACCGGCCGCGACATTTCCTTCTGCGGGCACGCCATTTTGGGCGACGACGTTCTTTGCGTGGCCGACACCCAGCTGGACCCGCGCTTCTCCGACAACCCGCTCGTCACCGGCAATCCTCATATCCGCTTCTATGCAGGCGCTCCGCTGGACATTGGCGGCGGCGTGCGCCTGGGCACGCTGTGCGCGATCGATCGCATGCCGCACACACCCAGTCCGGAGCAGTTGGCGGCTCTGCGGGATCTGGCCGCCAGCACCGTCGACATGATGCTGATGCAACCTGCCGCCGACCTCATCAAACAGCTGCATGATTCCGACACGCGCCTGCGCGCCGTGCTGGACACCGTGATAGACGGCATCATCACGCTGGACGCCCATGGCGTCATGGAAAGCACCAACCCGGCGGCATGCCGCATTTTTGGCTATGCCGCCAGCGAGCTGGCCGGCCGGAGTCTAGACATGCTGATAGCGGACCCCTGCCAAAGCATGGCCGGCGGCATGCCTGGCATGGCGGGAGCCTTGCCGCTCCTTGAACATGGAAAAGAAGTCACCGGCCTGCACCGCAACGGCGCCACTTTTCCGCTGGAACTCTCCATCAGCGAAATGCACCTGCAAGGAAGCTGCATGTTCGTCGCGGTGGCCAGAGACATTTCCGAACGCAAAAAAGTGGAACGCATCAAGAACGAATTCATTTCCACCATCAGCCACGAACTGCGCACCCCGCTGACCTCGATTCATGGCGGCTTGGTCCTGGCCCTGAACGGCGGCGACGAAACGCTCTCTCCCAGGACCAGGCAACTGCTGGAAATCGCCAGCAGCAACTGCGCCCGGCTGACCGCGCTGGCCAATGACATACTGGACCTGAAAAAAATAGAGGCCGGCCACCTGGAGTTCACCTTTGAAAAGGTCGATTTGTCCGCCTTGGTCAAGCAGTCGATCAAGGCCAACGAGGCCTATGCCCATCAAAGCGGCGTCAGTCTCCAAGCTTTAAATGCCTTGAGCCAATCCTACGTCATAGGCGACCCGAACCGGCTGATGCAAGCCATTTCCAATCTGCTGTCCAATGCCGTCAAATTCTCTCCAGTCGATGGCATCGTGGAAATCTCCATCCATAAAATCCAGGACAGATACCGGGTGGCGATACACGACGAGGGAAGAGGTATTCCAGAAAGTTTCCGCAGTGAAATCTTCAATCGCTTCGCCCAAGCGGATAAATCCGACACCAGAGAAAAGAGCGGCGCCGGGCTGGGCCTGAACATTACCAAAGCCATCATAGAGCGCCACCATGGCCTATTGGATTACGAGAGCACCATGGGCACAGGCACCACATTCCATTTCGATCTTCCCGCCGCCACCGCGCTGGTTGCCGCCAAGCCATCCCGTCTGCTGATATGCAAGCGCGAGGAAAGCGAAACCGAAGCCTTGCGCGCCTCGCTTGATGAGCAAGGCGTCGAGAGCGACGGCGCCTATCGGGGACACATTGCGCTCGATTTGCTGCGGCACACCGCCTACCAGGCCGTCTTGATCGACCTGCCCCACCATGAAAGCCTGGCCATGATTGAGGCTATCCTCAGCATGCGGGGACTGAATGCGCCAGCGCTGGTTCTGCCCGATGAAAGAAAAACGGACTATCTGGAATCGATCCAGACGGAGGGCCTGGCCATTCACTGGTTTCCCCGGCATGCGACTTTGGCCGCATTGGAAAAAACCATATTATCCGCAATAAACCATGCATAAAGCCCTCTTCCGCACTCAGCCTTTCAGATGAGCGCGGCGGATGCGCCGCCGGGCCGATTGCCTGTTACAGGAGCCGCCATGTCATCAAGAAAAATACAGCTGATGTTCATCGACGACGACCAGGATATTCGAAGCATCTTCGCATTCGCGTTCGAGCAGGAACAGGACATGGAAATCAAGCTGTGCGCATCGAGCATCGACGCCATCTCCTGGGCCGAGGCCTCGCCGCCCGACATTATCGTGTTGGACGTGATGATGCCGGAAATGGATGGTCCCAACACGTTCAGCCGTTTGAAAGCCATCCCGGCGCTCGCGCTGACGCCCATCATTTTTCTGACGGCGAAAGTACAGAAACAGGAAATCGAAAGACTCAAAGCGCTGGGCGCAACGGCCGTGATAGAAAAACCGTTCAATCCGCTGGAGCTGCCCGGCCTGATCCGCTCGCTCGCGCCGGAAATCGGCTAGAACAAGCTTTGATCGGCGGCGGCGACGCCAGGCGCGCCGGGCCTGCAGCCGGCGAAACAGCCAGAAAATCCGCTCCCACGCAGAGGGAAAATGATGAATGACGATTTTGTCGCCGTAATCGACGACGACGACGCGCTGCGGGAAATGCTATGCCTGATGCTGGGCAGCATAAAAATTCCGGTGATCGGCTATCCCGATGGGCGATCGTTCATGGAGGACGCCAAGCGGCATCAATGCGCTTGCGTCGTCCTGGACATGCGCATGCCGGGCATGAGCGGGCTGGACCTGCAGCGGCAGATCCGCAGTGAAACGCTGGACATGCCGGTGATCTTCATGACGGCGCATGCGGATATCCGGGTGGTGGTGGACGCCATGCGGGATGGCGCGTTGGAGTTCCTGCAAAAACCCATCCAAGGGCAGGAGTTGCTGGACTGCGTTCAACAATGCTTGCAAACGCTGCCGCAGCGGAAACAGAAAGTCCGCGAAAAAGAAGTCTTTCAGGCCAGATTGGCGAATCTCACGCCGCGCGAAAAACAAGTCCTCGATGAAATCGCCTCCGGCATGAGCAGCAAGCAAATCGCCGATAAGCTGGGCGTGACGCTCAATACCGCAGAGCAGTATCGCAGCAGCGTCTTGAAGAAAATGCGCGCGTCCTCCACGGCCAAATTGCTGAGCAGCATGGAGCTGTGGCAGCGCAAGACCGCCGGCAAGCGAGAGTAAGCGTATGCCCCACGCAGAATCAGGCGATGCGCGGCGAAAGGAAAGACATGGATGCCGCCGAAACGCAAAAACGGATGCAGGCATTGCGCGCGCAATATCAGGACCGCTTGCTCCGCCAACTGGACGAGATGCAAGCTCTGGCAGCCCAACTGAACGGCGAGGCCGCCGATCAAGCTGTGTATTCCGTCTTGCGGGAACGTCTGCACAAGCTCGCCGGCTCCGGCGGCACCTTTGGCCAACCGGAGCTGGGGCGGCGCTGCCGGAGCCTGGAATGCCTGCTCGATGGCTGGCTGGCCGCGGACGCGCCGCCCATTGACGCGGGCATGCGGCGGCAGTTTCTGGCCGATCTGGCGGCCCTGGCCGCGCTAACATAAGCCGCGCCTGCTTGCTGGGCAGGAACGCGCTCATGCCGTCAACGCCACAGACGCGTTTCTTTGTCTTTGCTGCACGTCCCGCGCCACCACGCCCTGAATCAACTGGACGACGTCTATGATCAGGGCGACCTCGCCGTCGCCGAGTATCGTCGAACCGGTCACGCAGGGCACATGCTGGAACAGGGCACCCAGCGGCTTGATGACGGTTTGGCACTTGCCGTAAATCCTGTCCACCACCAGGCCGATGCGCTTGCCCGCAAAACTGACGGTCACCACGCGCGGCCGCGGATGAGCCGGGCCGCGCTCGCCAAACAGCTCACGCAAGCGCACGAAGGGCAAGGCGGCGCCGTCTTTGTCCATATAATCCACATCGCCTTGGCACTGCGGCAGCTCCAGACACTCCACCACCATGTCCAGCGGCACGATGAACTGCGCGCCGCCCACTCCCACATGGAAACCGTCGATGATGGCCAGCGTAAGCGGCAGGCACAGCCGCATCGTGGTGCCACGGCCCGGTTCGGACTCGATTACCAACGAGCCGCGCAGCGCTTCGATATGGCTCTTCACGACGTCCATGCCCACGCCGCGGCCCGACAGATTGGTGACACGCTCCGCCGTGGAGAAGCCGGGCGCCAGGATCAACTGATGGATGTCGTGGCGCGACAGATTCGCGCCATCCGCCACGATGCCCTTCTCTATCGCCTTGCGCAGAATCTTCTCGTGATCCAAGCCGCCGCCGTCATCCGCCACCTCGATCATGATGGCACCGGACTCGTGGTAGGCCTTCAGCGTGACGGTGCCTTGCATGGGCTTGCCGCGGGCGATGCGCGTCTCCGCCGGTTCGATGCCGTGATCCATGGCATTGCGCAGCAGATGCATCAACGGATCTGCGATTTTCTCCACCATGGATTTGTCCAGTTCCGCCTCCGCGCCGGAGATGCGCAGTTCTATCTCTTTGCCCAGTTCTTTCGCCACGTCGCGCACCACGCGCGGAAAGCGGTAAAAGACCTCTCCTACGGCCACCATGCGCAGCTGCAGCGCCATGTCGCGCACGGCCTCCACCAGCGTCAACAATTGGGAAGCCGCCTCCAGCATGGCCGGATGGGCGGCTTTGGCGGCCTGCGCCTGATTGCCCGCGCCGGCGATGACCAGTTCGCCCACTCGGTCGATCAAGGCATCCAGCCGGCAGGCCGGCACTTTGACGCTGCCGCCCTCAGCCGGCCGCCGCTCCTCTTCGCGCTTGGGCTTGGGCTTGGGCTGCGCCTCCTCGCCCACGCCCCTTGGCTCGACCGGCAATGCTTCGCCGCCCCCGTGCGGCAGAACCAGCAACCGGTACAACTCGTCGGACGTCAAGGTTCCGCAGGCCACCAGGATTTCGCCCACGCGGCCGGAGGCTTCCGGCAAGGCTTGGATCAAGCGCTGAAACGCGGGCAGCGGGCTGTGCGGCGGCAGGATGACGATGCTCGCGCTTTCAGCGCAGAAGGCGAATACGCTGGCGATCTCCTCCGCGCTGGCGGCGCTGTCCAAAACCACCTCGAAACCCAGATAGCACTGCTGCGGGTCTGCCGCCTCCAGCGGCGGCAGGTGGTCGCAAACCGTTTCCACATGCTGGACGCGGCCGTAGCGGTTCAGATAATTGATGAATTTGAGCGGATCCATGCCATCGCAGAGAATGGACGGAGAAAAGCGCAGAGACAGATGCCAGAACGGCGACGCCACCCCTTGCTCATCCCCGGTCGCCTCCTGCTGCGGAAGCGCTTCGCTCGCGGACGCGGCGGGCGGTGCCTCCTGCCCCAGCCAACGCGACAGCTGCGGAATCAGCGCGTCGCTGCGCGCGCGGTCCGCCTCGCCTCCGTCCGTTGCGGCGGCGATCAGCCCGGAGATGTGATCCTGGCAATCCAGCAGCACGCTGGCCAGATCGGAATCAAACGCAAAAGCGCCGTTACGCAACTCATCCAGCACGCTTTCCACCACGTGGGTGAAGCGCACCACCTCCTCCAGACCGAACATGCCGGCCGAGCCCTTGATGGTATGCGCGCAACGGAACAGCGCGGGCAGATCGTCGCCATCCGCGCTGCCGGCCTCCAAGCGCAGCAATATGTCTTCCATCTGGCCGATCAGGTCCCGCGCCTCGTCTATGAAAACAGCGAACGCGGCGGACAGGGTATCGTTTTCCATATCGAACTCACCTTGTGTAGTGACGACCAGCGGCGCGGTCAAGCCAGCCCTCGCCCACAGCGTCGGGCTGCTTGAGCAAAGCTTCCTGATTCACCAGCCTGGCCATTTCCCGCACCGGCTCAGACGCGTTGCAGAAGCTCACGCTCTTGGCGGCGTGGAGCTTCATCTGCAACAGCAACTGCAGCCCGGCGGTATCGATTTCCGTGACGCCGGCCAAATCCATGCAGATGCCGTCGGCAGCCTGCAACAGATTCAGCCAAACCGCCTGCACCGCATGGGCGGTATAGACGCCCAATTCGCCCCGAAACAGATGCCGGCCGGTTTCTTCATCGAAGTCCAAGGAGAAGTCCATGCTCAGCTCGCCAGCAACTCAACCGCAGCCAGCATTTGCTTGGGCTGAAACGGCTTGACCATCCAGGCCTTGGCGCCGGCGGACTGGCCCGCCTGTTTCTTGTCCTCCGCCACCTCGGTCGTCAGCATGATCACCGGCGCGCACTTGTATGCTGGATTTTTCTTGAGCTCCTGGACAAAAGTGAGTCCGTCCATATTGGGCATGTTCACATCCGAAATCACCAGGCTGATGCGCTGCCCCTTCAATTTCGACAAAGCGTCGGCGCCGTCGCAGGCCTCCATCACTTCATAGCCGGCATCGGTCAGCGTCATCGCCACCAAGGACCGCAAAGACGCGGAGTCATCCACCACCAGTATAAGTTTTGCCATGGCATTGCCCTCCCAGGCCTGTCAGCCTCAAGCCGGATCGGCTTGAGGCAGTTTCTCCTCGCCCATCCTCGTCACCGCGGATATTTCCGCTATCGACAAGGCGCGCGCCATGTTCAGAATGATCAGGAAACGATTGTCATGGCGCGCCAGGCCGGCGATGAAGTCCACGTCGATTTGCGCGCCAAAAGCCGGCGGCGGCTCAATGTCCGCATCGTCGATTTCCACCACCGCCGTCACGCGATCCACCAGCAAACCGATCACGTGCAATGCGCCCCCATGCTCCACCTCCACGATCACATAGCAGCTGCGACGGCTCACGACGATAGGGTGGTGGCCGAAGCGCACAGCCAGATCGAGGACCGGCACCACCGCGCCGCGCAGATTGATGACGCCGCACACGGCGAGCGGCATCATGGGCACCGCCGTTGGCACGTCGTATTCGATGATTTCCCGGATCCGCTCGATCTCGATGGAGTAGGCATTCCCCCCCAGGCTGAAGGCAAGATAGAGCTTGCCGACGCTGGATTCGTGTTGCGCGGCGCCGATTGCCGGATTCGGGTTGCTCGCTTGATTGTCCGCCATGCATTTCTCCCCGGCAGGCAGGGACCGCGCTCGGCAAGCGCGTCCTGCCCGCCTGATCCATTACGCCGCGGCGGATGCCGCGGGCTTTCATGCGTAGGAGCGCCCGCCGCTTCTCATCAGGGCCATGGTGTCGCGCATGGCGTTGCCGTGCGATTCGCGCAGCTCGAACTGACTCATCAGATTGCGCAGCAGCTCGGCCTGTTCGGCCACCGTCTGCGCGGTCGCCGCCAGTTCTTCCGATGCCGACGCGGTTTGCTGCGTAGTCAAGTTCAGCTGGTTCATCGCCTCGTTGATCTGGTTCGTGCCTATGCTCTGTTCGTTGGACGCCGCCGTGATCTCACGCACCAGATCCGCCGTCCTGTTGATAGACGGCAGCATTTCGGACAACAGCTGGCCCGCCTGCTCGGCCGTCTGTACGCTGTTGGCAGCCAGACCGCTGATCTCCTGCGCCGCGATCTGGCTACGTTCGGCCAGTTTTCTAACTTCAGCCGCCACCACGGCGAAGCCCTTGCCGTGTTCGCCCGCCCGCGCGGCTTCGATTGCAGCGTTCAGCGCCAACAGGTCCGTCCGGTAGGCAATGTCGTCGATAATGCCTATCTTGTCCGCGATGGCGCGCATCGCCTTCACGGTCTCGTCCACCGCGTCTCCGCCGCGCATCGCATCCTTGGCGGACTGGGTGGCGATGCCATCAGTCACTACCGCGTTATCGGTGTTCTGCGCGATGGAGACTGACATTTCCTCCATGGAGGACGTGGTCTGCTCCAGGCTGGCGGCCTGCTCGGTCGCGTTCTGCGACAGCGCCTGCGACGCGCTGTTCACCTGATTCAGTGCGCTGGATATCTCCTCTATCGCCTCGCTCACCTGGCGTATGGTCTGGGCCAATTGGTCCACGCTGGTATTGACGGAGCGCTTGAGCTGATCGAAATCTCCCGCATACTGTCCTTCCACTAGGCAAGTCAGATTGCCGACCGCCAGGGACTCCATTACCCGCATCACTTCTTTCACCGGCCCCGCCATGCCGTCCAGCGTCTTGTTGATGCCTTCGACGATTTTGCGGAAATCGCCGCGGTGCGCATTCGCGTTGGCGCGCTCGTCCAGGCGCCCTTCCACCGACGCCTGGACCAGCATGTCGGTATCTACGATCAAGGCCTTGATATTGGCGCGCATTTGCTCAATTGTGTCATTGATGAAACGCTTCTTGCCCGGAAAGAGTTCCAGCGGCGCTTCCATATTGCCCTCGCCAAACTCCTTGATGCAGGCCATGGCTTTTTTCTTCACGGCGATATGGCCCGCCACCATGCTATTGACGCCGGCCGCCATGGAGCGATACGCGCCCTGGAATTTCGCCTCATCCATGCGCACATCGATATCGCCCGCATCATGCTCGGCCGACATATGGTTCATTTCACCGATGAAGGCCTTGATATTGGCACGCACCTGCTCAACGGTATCGTTGATGAAGCGCTTCTTGCCGGGGAACACTTCCAGCTGGGCATCGAAATTGCCTTCGCCAAACTCCTTCACGCAGGCCATGGCTTTTTTCTTCACGGCGATATGGCCCGCCACCATCTCATTGATGCCGCTGACCATCTCGCGGTAAGCCCCCTCGAACTTGGTTTCGTCCATGCGCACGTCGATATCGCCCGCCTCGTGTTCGGCCGACATGCGTTTCATATCGGCCAGCAACGTTTGCAAACCGGACTGGATTTGCGTGGCCAAGCGCGCGACGCGGCCGGCCTCGCCATGGGAGGAAATTTCCAGACGCGTATTCAGATTGCCGTTTGCCATCTGTTCGAGCATGGCGACAAGCGCCGGCATGCCATTTTCCTGGCTGCGGGAAAGCCATGCGGCCATCAATAACAGAGGCAAAGACAAGGTGCTGACCCATATGGCGGCATTCACCCAAATCTTTTCACCCTCATAAACGCCGCCATGAGCGATTAACAGGGCGACATCGGAAAAAACCGTCAACACGATCAGAAGCGTCAACGATGCGATTACAGCGCGCTGCCGGTTATCAAAAAAAGCCATGATGTACTCCCTGGTAAATAACACTTCAGATTGCGATCGAACCGATACTCAAGATCGAGCGCCATTTTTCCCTTATCCGAAAATCCATTCGCCTGATGGCTTGTTTTTCTTGACTCATCCGATACCTCGCACTGCTCAACATCGGGGCCAGCCCCTGGAGCCGCTAACAATCTCGAAATACACTTGAGCCAAGATTCGCCGACACAGATCGAGGGAGGCGCAACGCGGGATCAGGGCTTGCCGAGCGGCTCTTAAAACAAAATCATGCTGGATTGCGCATCGACCTGATGCCGATGGGGCGCTTGCTCCAAGGTGGTGTACTGGCTTTCCGCCTTTTCCACCCAGCTATCGACACTGATAGGTTGCGGCACCTCGCCCTGCCGGACCTGCTCCTCGTCCTGCGTCAACCGTTCATCCAACCGCCCCATATCGGACAGCACCCATCCCATGATCTGGGCGGTGCGATCCTGAAATTGCAGATTCACCAACACTTCCTCGATGCGTTGGCTGACCTGGAGATTTTCCGCCCGCAGGCTGGCGCTGGCAGAGGCCAGCCCATCGGCCGCTTGATTGATGCGGGCGAGCGTCGCCGCGATGGCGCTTTCGGAACTGACAAGCAGGCGCTTGTCCTCGCTAGACAGCCGCTCGGCGGCGGCCAGGGCGCCGCCGACCAATTGATTGGCAGTCGATACCTTGTCCCGGATGCTGGCGCCCGTAGTCGCGGACAAATTGGATAGCTTCCTAACCTCGTCGGCGACGACGGCAAAGCCGCGGCCGCTCTCCCCCGCGCGCGCCGCCTCGATGGCGGCGTTCAGCGCCAGAAGATTGGTTCGCGCGGCGATGTCGCCAACCTCGATGGCCATTTTTTGAAGGTCCTCGGTCAACTGCACCAGTGAGGCGATATTTCCCATCATCTGCTGCTTGGCCGCAGTCGCGGCTTTCAGCTCAGACAAGATGGTTTCCAGCTCGTCGCGCGCCCCGCCTATGGTAGACGCCAGATCTTCCTGCCCTTGGCTGGCAAAAGCTCCCAAGGCTCTCTTAAGCCGGCTGCGGATATCTCGGAATTCCGCCACCAGCCCATCGACTGCCGACTCGGATTGCGCGCGCACCAGCTCCACGTTTGTGCGCCAGCGCGGCAGCATGGCGCGGCAAGTGACGCGCAACGAGTCCAGATAAGCCGCCTGATCGCGATGCACCGCCGTCTCCGCGTCGGATATCGTACGGCTCCGCTGCACAGAAGCGTCTATAAAGCGGCCCACATCCCGGCCCATCCATGTCCGGCCAGCCCATCCTAAAGCCAGCAGCGCCCCGCCCGCCGACAGCGCGATCGGATGGGCCCCCAGCACGCCAAGCAAAAACGACGCGCATGCCAGCGCCAAAACCAGCGGAAAAACAGTAAGGCTGAAAGGCAGGCGGATGGAAGATTTCATTGCCGTGCTCCGAGCGAGGACAGGATGGCAAGCAGCGCAGAGGGTCATGCGCTGACATGGCTGAATTCTGGCCAGCCACGTCTCGGCCCGCCATCCCAGCTTACCGGTAGTCCGCACTCAGGAAACTGAGTATCCCGGCGGCGCATTCCTTCACCACGCGCAACATGCTAAAGTCATGTCGAGACTATCCCTCAACCGACAGAGAAGAGCGCCATGAACGCCAATCCTTTGCTGCAAGACTGGAATACCCCCCACCAGCTCCCGCCGTTCGGCCTGATTCGCCCCGAACATTTCGAACCGGCCCTCGCCGCGCTGTTCGCCGAGCACCTGGCCGAAATCGACGCGCTGGCCGCATTGGAAGAAGCGCCCAGCTTCGCCAACACCGCCGCCGCCTTCGACCGCAGCGGCCGCCGGCTGGAGCGCGCCCAGCTGCTGCTGGATAATTTGACCGCATCGGAAACCTCGGCCGAGCTGCAGGAAGTGGAACGCCGCACCGCGCCGCAGCTGGCCGAGCACAACAGCCGCATCTACATGCACGCCGGCTTCTTCGCCCGGCTGGACGCCGTCCACGCCCGCCGCGCCGAGCTGGGCCTCAGCGAGGAACAGGATCGGCTGCTGGACCTGATCCACCGCAACTTCGTCCGCGCCGGCGCCAAGCTGCAGGGCGAAGACCGCCGCCGCTACGCCGAAATCGTTTCCCGGCTGGCCGAGCTGACCACCGCCTTCGGCCAGAACGTGCTGGCCGACGAGGCCGAGTACGCGCTGCCGCTGGGCGAGAACGACCTCGCTGGCCTGCCGCCCTTCCTGCTGGACGCCGCCCGCGCCGCCGCCGAGGCCCGCGGCCTTGAGGGCTGGGCGATCACGCTGTCGCGTTCGTCCATCGTGCCCTTCCTCACCTTCTCCGCCCGCCGCGAGCTGCGCGAAGCCGCCTGGCGCGCCTGGACCGAACGCGGCGAACATGCCGAGCGCGACAATCGCCCGCTGGCGCGGGAGATTCTGGCGCTGCGCGTCGAGCAATCGCGGCTGCTGGGTTTCGACACTTTCGCCGACTACGCGATCGCCAACCGCATGGCCGGCAAGCCTGCCGCCGTGCATGCGCTGCTGGAACAGGTGTGGGAGCCGGCCAAGGCCCGCTTCGAGTCGGAAAAGGCCATGCTGCGCGAAGAGGCCGCCAGGCTCGGCGAGCCGGCCGACATCCAGCCCTGGGACTGGTTCTACCTGGCCGAGAAGGTGCGCATCGCCCGCTACGCGCTGGACGACGCCGAGATCAAGCCCTATTTCGGCCTGGAAAACATGGTGACGGCGATGTTCGACGTCGCCCGCCGGCTGTTCGGCCTCAGCTTCGCCGAGCGCCATGACCTCACGCTCTACCATCCGGACGTGCGCGCCTGGGAAGTCAGCCGCGGCGGCAAGGTGATCGGCCTGTTCCTCGGCGACAACTACGCGCGCCAAAGCAAGCGCGGCGGCGCCTGGATGCATGTCTACCGCTCGCAAGCGCGCAACGGCGGCGAAGCGCTGCCCATCGTCGTCAACAACAACAACTTCGCCAAAGCCGGCCACGGCCAGACGCTGCTGAGCTTCGACGACGTGCGCACGCTGTTCCACGAGTTCGGCCACGGCCTGCACGGCCTGCTGTCCAACGTCGAATACCGGCTGCTGGCCGGCCCCAATTCGCCGTGGGACTACGTCGAGCTGCCGTCGCAGCTGATGGAGAACTGGGCGCTGGTGCCGGAAGTGCTGGCCAAGCATGCCCTCCACGCCGAAACCGGCGCGGCCATCCCGGCCGAGCTGGTGGCCAAGATCAAGGCGGCGCGCCATTTCAACCAGGGTTTCG
The DNA here is from genome assembly GCF_001676875.1 of Chromobacterium subtsugae. Lineage (GTDB taxonomy): Bacteria > Pseudomonadota > Gammaproteobacteria > Burkholderiales > Chromobacteriaceae > Chromobacterium > Chromobacterium subtsugae. Next base: position 305,439 of record NZ_JYKA01000001.1, read on the forward strand.
AAACGGTGCGCTACACCGCCTCCACGCTGATCGACCTGGCGCTGCACCAGCGCGCCGACGCGGACGGCGTCGACATCGCCGCCTTCGAAGCCGCCGAACGCGAACGGCTGGGCGTTCCGCCCGCGGCCGGCATGAATCACCGCCCGCCGCACTTCCGCCACATCTTCACCGGTCCGGAATACGCCGCCGGCTACTACGTCTACATGTGGGCGGAAGTGCTGGAGGCGGAAGCCTTCGCCGCATTCGAGGAAGCCGGCGATGCCTTCGACCCGGCGCTGGCGGACAAGCTCTATCGCCATATCTACAGCGCCGGCGACGCCGTCGAGCAGCGCGCCGCCTTCCGCGCCTTCCGAGGCCGCGACCCGCAAGCCGCGGCGATGCTGAAGAAACGCGGCCTGCAGTAAGGCCGCAGCCCACCGGGCGGGCCTCCCCCGCCCGGTGGCTTTTCCCGCGCGCGCGAATCAAGCGCGCCCGAATGGTCCATACCTGCCGCGCCCCGGAACGGATAAAATGGCCATTCCATGAAACTAATCGTCACCTCGCAAGCATGACAAAGAAAATCGGCAAATCCATCAAGTGGCTGCTCCCGACCATCGTCCTCCTCGCCATCGGCGCGCTGTTCTGGAAATCGCAGCAGCCTACGCACAAGGCCTCGCCCCCGGCGGAAGCGGCCCGCATCCACTACCTCAACTACGCCAACGTCCGCTTCCCCTTTTCCATACCTTACCCCAAAGGTCTGCTGATTCCGGGCGAAGAGCCCGACAACGGCGACGGCCTGGCCTTCACCTCGCCCGATGGGCAAACCGTCATGACCGCGTCCGGCATCAACAACGCCAACGACGATACGCTGCAAAGCGAATACCGCGACGACTTGAAAAGACCATCCGAATCCGGCCAGCCGCGCAAAGTCGCCTTCAAAACCATCAAGAAAGACTGGTTCGTGATTTCCGGCACCGAAGGCGACAAGATCTTCTACCAGAAGACCTATCTGGTGGACGACCAATTCATGACCTTCGACATCCGCTACCCGGCCAGCCAGCGCGCGAAATGGGACCCGATCGTCGCCCACATCAGCAAGCAGTTCAAGGTGACGCCCGGCAACACCCCGTACGAAGTCCAGTCCCAGTGAACGCGATGTCTCCGTCGTCCGTACCTGGACGAAGCGATAGACCGCTGACGGAGACTTCTCCCGCGCAACCATCATCCCTCACCATAGAGCCATCATCATGAGCAATCCGCTGCTGCAACACTGGGACACCCCGCACCAACTGCCGCCGTTCGACGCCATCCGCGCCGAGCACTTCGCGCTGGCCCTGCAGCAGTTGATGGCCGAACATCGCGCCGCCGTCGCCGCCATCGCCAATCAGCCGGAGCCGGCCAGCTTCGCCAACACCGTGGAGGCGCTGGACGCCGCCGCGCTGCCGCTCAAGCGCGTATCGCTGGTATTCCACAATCTGCGCAGCTCGCATTCCGATGCCGAACTGCGGGCCGCCGAGCGCGAACTGGCGCCGCAGCTGGCCGCCCACCACGGCGCCATCTGCCTGGACGAAGCGCTGTTCGCCCGGCTGGACGCGGTGCTGCGGCAAGCGCCGCAGCTGGAGTTGAACGAGGAGCAGCGCCGCCTGCTGCAGCGGCTGCATCGCGACTTCACCATGGCCGGCGCCTGTCTGCGCGGCGAAGATCGCCGCGAGTTCGCCGACGCCAACGAAGAGCTGGCCCGCCTGTCCGCGCAATTCGGCCAGAACGTGCTGGCCGACGAATCCGAATTCGTGCTGCGCCTGAGCGGCGAGGACGATCTCGCCGGCCTCCCCGCCTCGCTGCGCGCCGCCGCGGCGCAAACCGCCCGCGAGCGCGGCCTGGACGGCCATGCCGTCACGCTTGCGCGTTCGTCCGTCACCGCCTTCCTCGCCCACTCCAGCCGCGCCGACCTGCGCGAAACCGCCTGGCGCGCCTGGGTCGGACGCGGCGAACAGCCGCAACGCGACAACCGCCCTCTGATCCGCCGCATCATGGCGCTGCGCCAGCGCCAGGCCCGGCTGCTGGGCTACGCCAACTACGCCGACTACGCGCTGACCGACCGCATGGCCGGCGCGCCGGCAGCCGTCCATCGCCTGCTGGAACAGGTGTGGGCGCCCGCCAAGGTGCTGCTGGCCAGGGAAAAGCTGCAATTGCAGGCACTGGCGCGCAAACAGGGCCTGAACCCCGACATCCAGCCCTGGGACTGGCGCTACCTGGCGGAGAAGGCGCGGCTCGAGCATTACGCGCTCGACGACGCCGAAGTGAAGCCCTACTTCAGCCTGGAAAACATGCAGGCGGCGATGTTCGACGTCGCCGGCCGGCTGTTCGGCCTGAGCTTCGCCGAACGCGACGACCTGCCGCGCTATCATCCCGACGTGAAGGGCTGGGAGGTATACCGGCACGGCGAGTTGATCGGCGTGTTCCTCAGCGACAACTTCGCCCGCCCCGGCAAGTCGGGCGGCGCCTGGGCCAGCATCTACCGCGCCCAGGGCCGCAACGGCGGCCGCTCCCTGCCCATCACCGTCAACAACACCAATTTCATCAAGGGCAGCCCGACGCTGCTGAGCTTCGACGACGTGCGCACGCTGTTCCACGAGTTCGGCCACGGCCTGCACCACCTGCTGTCCGATGTGCGCTACCAGCGCCTGTCCGGCACCCAGGTGCTGCGCGACTTCGTCGAACTGCCGTCGCAGCTGCTGGAGAACTGGGCGCTGGTGCCCGAGGTGCTGGAGCGGCACGCGCGCCACGTCGAAACCGGCGCGGCGATTCCCGCGGCGCTGATCGCCCGGATCCTGGCGGCGCGCAATTTCCAGCAAGGCTACGCCACCGTGCGCTACGTCATTTCGGCGCTGCTGGATCTGGAGCTGCACCAGGCCGGCGACGGCGTCGACGACATCGCCGCTTTCGAGGACGAAGTCTGCCGCCGCCATGGCCTGCCGCCGGAAGCCGGGCTGGCCCACCGCCTGTCTCACTTCAGCCACCTGTTCAACGGCGGCTACGCGGCCGGCTATTACGTCTACCTGTGGGCCGAAGTGCTGGAGGCCGAGGCCTTCGCCGCCTTCGAAGCGCGCGGCGACGCCTTCGACGCCGAATTGGCCGACAGCCTGCGCCGGCACATTTTCAGCGTCGGCAACAGCCGCGATCCGCAGCAAGCCTTCCAGGCCTTCTGCGGCCACGCCCCCAGCGCTGGCGCCATGCTGGAAAAACGCGGTCTGGCCGGCTGAGCCGCAGCCTGGCCGCAACACCCCGCTCCCGCCCATCGGCGGGAGCATGAAAATGTCATTGAAATATTCGCTTGCTGCCAGGATACTGACGCATTCTTTACCCATGCCATGGAGTCAAGCATGCGTCACCTCGCTGCAGCCTGCCTCGCCCTCGCCGCGCTATCCGGCAGCGCCCGGGCCTTTGACCTGGGCTCGGTGCTCAATTCGGTCAACCAGGCCGTGGACACCGCCAAGAATGTCGGCAACAGCGTCTCCGGCGGCAATCCAGCCACCGGCGACGGCTCCCTGACGCCCCGGCTGAAGCTCAACCGCCCGTCACCGGTGGGCTCGCCGCTGCTGGCCAAGCTGGACGAATACAACCATCATTACAAGGAACTGGACGAATACACCGTCTTCCTGTCGCGGCCCAACCAGAACAGCGACGGCTCGATCCGGGTGGCCAAGGCCGAGCTGCTGCGCGGCCAGGTCTACAAGGACCTGTACAACCATCCTGATTCGCAAAGCACCATGCAGGTGTGGGAAGCGTACAAAAGCCAGCTGAGCCAGGACGGCTACAAACTGGACTTCATCTGCGACAAACCTTGCGCCAACCATGTCAATCTGTGGCAGACCGCGCTGAGTTCGTCCTTCATCGTCTACGACAAATCCGACCGCTACCTGGTGGCGCACAAGGACAACACCTGGGTCAGCGTCGCCATCGGCGAAATCGGATCGCACCCGTTGTCCAGCGTCAATGTCGTGGTTCGCGGCAACTAGCCGAACGGCCGGCAGTCCCCGGAATCCAAGCTCGCGGCAGGGCGATTCCGGTTATGCTAGCAACGCAGATCAACCAACAGGGAACATCATGAGCACGACCGCAGTGACAAAGGAGGCAGAAAGCAGCCTGGACACCAGGGCTGCCGTGGAGATTTTCTTCTACGCCTACAAGGCGCTCACCACCAAGCCGGACGAAATGCTGGCCAAGCGCGGCCTGGCCCGCGTCCACCATCGCATCCTGTTCTTTGTCGCCCGCTATCCCAAGCTGTCGGTCAAGGATTTGCTGGGTTTTCTGGGCGTGACCAAGCAGGCGATCAACATCCCGCTGCGCCAGCTGCTGGAAATGGAGCTGATCTGCAGCCAGGCCGCGCCGCACGACAAGCGGGTCAAGCAGCTCAGCCTGAGCGAGGAAGGCCTGCGGCTGGAGGAAAGCCTGCACCGCGAGCAGCAGCGCCTGCTGCAGACCGCCTTCGGCGATTGCGGCGACAAGGCCACCCGCGACTGGTTTCTGATCAACGGCAAGCTGTCCGAGCACATCCTGCCCTGACGCCGCCGCATGCGAAACGGCCCGGTCGTCGCCGACCGGGCCGTTTTCCTTGCGCGGGCGGCATGCGCCCGCCGCTCATTCCACCTTGCAGTAGCAGACTTCCAGCACCTCGATGTCTTCGTCGCCGTCCGGGCCGCGGAACAGCACGCTGTCGCCTTCGCGGGCCTTCAGCAAAGCGCGCGCGATCGGCGAGATCCAGCTGATGCGGCCGCGCGGCAGGTCTATCTCGTCGACGCCGACTATCGTCAGCCGCTGCTCGGCGCCGTCGCCGCGCTGGATCAGCACCGTGGCCGAGAAGAAGATCTGATCGGTCGCCTCGCGGGTTTCCGGGTCCACCACCTCGGCGATTTCCAGCCGCTTGGTCAAAAAGCGGATGCGGCGGTCGATCTCGCGCAAGCGCCGCTTGCCGTACAGGTAGTCGCCGTTTTCCGAGCGGTCGCCGTTGCTGGCCGCCCAGTTGACCACCTGCACCATTTCCGGACGCTCGCGGTTGACCAGATGGTACAGCTCGTCCTTCAAGCGCTGCCAGCCGCCGGGCGTGATGTAGTTCTTGCTCGCCGCCGGCAAGCGCTGTTCCGATGGCAGATCGTCTTCCGCCTGGTCTTCTTCCTTGGTGAACGCCTTGCTCATGATGGTTTCCGTCTTGCTGATTGATGTCGGCGCGCGCCGCCGCCCCATTATGCCTGATCGCCGCCCTCAAGCAGCGCCAGGCAGTAAGGCAGCAACGCCTTGGGCCGCAATTTCACCGCGCAGAGCGCCGCCGCGTCCAGCCAGGCCAGCTCGTAATGGTTGTCGGCAGACAGCTTGGCCAACTCCGGCCCGCCCAGCCGCAGCATGCCGCGGTGCTCGCGCGCCACGAACACATGCTCGGTGCGGCTGCGGCCTTCCAGCACGCACAGCTTGTCGCCCAGCCAGACGTTGAGGCCGGTCTCCTCGCGCGTCTCGCGCACGCAGGCGATCGCCGGCGTCTCGTTTTTCTTGATGTTGCCGCCGGGCAGCGAGTAATAATCCTTGCCCGGCTTGATTCTGCGCATCAGCAGCAGCTTGCCGCCTTCGATGATGACGATGGCGGCGCGCTGTTTGCGCGGCTCCGCCGGCAAGGCCAGGCCGGCGTCCTGATTCTGGCCGAAATCTTCCACGCTTCCCCCCAAAACAAAACGGGCAACCGCCAATCGGCGGTCGCCCATGCTTGATCCCGCGGTCAAGCCGTCCAGCACGGACGGCGCGTCTTACTCCGGACGCGGGGTGCGCGGCTTGCGGGCCGATGCCTTGCGCTGAGCCGGCGCCTTCTTGCCGCCGGTGACGGTCAGATTCGACCATTTCATCACCGCCGCCACTTCCGCCGGGTTCAGCTCGTAGAACTGGCCGCGCTTGAGGCGCGGCGGCAGGCCGATATTGCCGAACCGCACGCGCATCAGCCGGCTGACGGTCAGGCCGAAGTGCTCGAACATCCGGCGCACTTCGCGGTTGCGGCCTTCCTTGATCACCACGTTGAACCACTGGTTGGCCGCTTCTTCCTGGCCGCCGGTCTGGAAAATGCGGTCGAAACGCGCCGGGCCGTCTTCCAGCTCCACGCCCTTGACCATTTCCTTCATGATTTCCGGCGTCAGCTCGCCCATCACCCGCACCGAGTACTCGCGCTCCACTTCGAAGCTGGGGTGCATCATGCGGTTCGCCAGCTCGCCGCTGGTGGTGATCAGCAACAGGCCCGCAGTGTTGACGTCCAGGCGGCCGATGGCCACCCAGCGGCTGGACTTGGCTTGCGGCAGGCGGTCGAACACGGTGACGCGGCCTTCCGGATCGTCGCGGGTGACGATCTCGCCCTCTTCCTTGTGATACATGATCACGCGCGGCAGGCGGTCAGGCCATTTCAGTTTGATCGCGTCGCCCTTGACCATCACGCGGTCGTGCGGGCCGACCTTGTCGCCCAGATTGGCCTTCTTGCCGTTGACGGTGACCAGGCCGGCTTCGATCCATTCTTCCATTTCGCGGCGCGAGCCGACGCCGGACGAGGACAGCGCCTTCTGCAGGCGGATGGGCTCGATCTCGTTCAGATCGACGCGCACTTCCTTCAGCTTTTGCGACTTGCTCTTGATGTCCTGGCTGGGGCTGCGCAGACGCAGCTTCTTGGCCTTCTGCACCTGCTGCGGTCGGCCGCGGCCTTCGCCTTCGGGCTTGGGGCCGCGCGGCGGTTTGGCGGCGTTGCCGTCAACCGGCGCCGCCGCGTTCTTGTTGCCGAAGCGGCGCTCGTGGTCCAGCGCCACGTTGCCGTTGACGTCGCCATTGCTGTCGCGGCCGTAGACCGGCTTGCCGCGGGCGGCGGCCAGCGCCTGTTGCTCCTGTTCGCGGCGGCTCAGCTTGAACAGCGGCACGCCATTCTGCGAGGGCACCGCCGGGTTGCCGTAAGCATCGCGCGGCTGGCGCGCCGGACCGTTGCGGCGGCCGTTCTGCTGGCCAGCGCCGGCTTGCTGCTGTTGCGGGAAACGGGGCTGGGCGCTCGGGCCGGACTTGCCTTGGCGCGCTTGCTGGCCCTGGTTGCGGCCGGCATTCTGACGCGGCTGTGCGGTTTCACGACCTTTGACACGCGCAACCGGTTGGCGCGCGTTGGTACGTTGTCCTTTTGTAGACATGTGTTTGCTCTTTCCATGGGAGCAACTGGCAGAAAGCTTATTCTGCGACAGGCTCTAAATTGTCCGCCTCATCGTCGAGGGGGAGATCGTCTGCGCCCGCATCGGGGCTGTCGTCTTGCAATTGGGTGTCCGGCACCACCAGTGTGCCAAGCTCCGCCAATGGCGGCAGATCGTTGAGCGAGACAAAGCTCAAATCGTCCAGAAACTTGCGCGTGGTGGCGTACAGGCCGGGACGGCCCGGCACGTCCTTGTGACCGATGACTTCGATCCAGCCCCGCTCCAGCAGGGTCTGCATCACATTGGTGGAGACGGATACGCCGCGTATCGCCTCGATGTCGCCACGGGTCACAGGTTGTTTGTAGGCGATGATCGCCAGGGTTTCCATCACCGCCCGCGAATACCGCGGCGGCTTTTCCGGATTGAGCCGGTTGAGATAGGGCGTGAATTCGGCCCTGGCGCGAAAGCGCCAGCCGGAAGCCAGCTTTACCAGCTCGATGCCGCGTCCGCGCCAGTCGCCCTGAATGTCATCCAGAATATCATTGATCAAGGCGGCCTTGACGTCTTCGGTGAACAGCTTTTTCAGCTGGGAAACCGACAACGGCTCCTGGGCCGTCAGCAAGGCTGTTTCCAGCACGATCTTCAGATATTTTAAATCGGTAATGGTGGACATTAAACCGGGGTGCCGGAGAATTACAGGGGGCTTAGCGCGGGAAGCCTCGGATTCTACACGTTTTTCGCCGCGGGTGAAACTTAATCCATCAGTCCGGCCAGCGAAGTCAGGCTGAAACGCCTGAGCACGCGGCCATCCGGCTGCGGCATGTCCTCCAGCCGCTGGCCGCCGCAAGCCTCTATGGTGCGGATGGCGGCCGGATCGTCGGCGTCGCACACCAGCACCCAATTGCCGCAGGCCGGGCTGCTGCCCAACGCCTGCACGTACTGCAGCAGCACCCGGCCGTAGCCATGGCCGCGCCACTGCGGCAACACCTCGAAGCCGATATGGCCGATCACATCCTGTATCACATCGGTTTCGCCCTGGCGCAAGCGGGCGGCGCCGATGATCTCGCCCTCGCCCGTCAGCAGAAACCAGGTCTGGCAAGGCACCCAGCCCGCCGGCAGCGACTTGCCCTGCGCATGCAGCACCACCTGGCCCAGCCAGTGGCCGGCGTCGTCCTCCAGGCCGCGGTAATATTCGAAATCCGCTTCGCGGCAGGCCTGGAAGTAACGGCGATAAGCTGACAGATGGTGCTCGCTGGCGGCTTCGATTTTCATTGGCGGCTCCCGGATCGATACTCCCATCGTAAACAGCTGCGCGGCAAGGTCAAGCCTTTTGCGCGCGCCCGCGCCGGCTATGCGACAATCTCTCCCTGACCGCAGCGAGCATTCTCATGAGCGACACCCCACAAGCCATCCTGTTGATGGGCCCCACCGCCTCCGGCAAAACCGGCCTGGCGCTGGAGCTGGCCCGCCGTTTCCCGCTGGAGATCATCAGCGTCGACTCGGCGCTGGTCTACCGCGGGATGGATATCGGCAGCGCCAAGCCCAGCCTGGCAGAAATGGCGGCCTGCCCCCACCATCTGATAGACGTGATCACCCCGCTGCAAAGCTATTCGGCGGCGCAGTTCCATGCCGACGCCAATCGCCTGATAGGCGAAATCTCCGCCCGCGGCAACATCCCGCTGCTGGTGGGCGGCACCATGCTGTATTACAAGGCGCTGCTGGAGGGCTTGTCCGATCTGCCCCAGGCCGACGCCGCGCTGCGCGCCGAGCTGGACGCCGACGCCGCGCGGCTGGGCTGGCCGGCGCTGCACGCCCGGCTGGCCGGACTGGACCCTGCCACCGCCGCCCGGCTCAATCCCAACGACGCCCAGCGCATCCACCGCGCGCTGGAGGTGTGCCTGCTGAGCGGCAGGCCGATGTCGGAACTGATCGCCCAAGGCAAGGCCGCCGCCGCCGATTTCAGACACCTGCCGCTGGCGCTGGTGCCGCGGGAGCGCGGCTGGCTGCACCAACGCATCGCGCAGCGCTTCGACATCATGCTGGAGCAAGGCTTCCTCGACGAAGTCAGCCGCCTGCGCGCCCAATATCCGGACCTGAGCCTGGACCTGCCGTCGATGCGCTGCGTCGGCTATCGCCAGGCCTGGGAACACCAGGACGGCCTGTACGACCGCCGCGAATTCATCGAACGCGGCATCGCCGCCACCCGCCAGTTGGCCAAACGCCAGCTGACCTGGACCCGCGGCCTGGACGTGATGCCGGTGGATGCCCAGCAACAAGACCTGGCCGGCTTGCTGACGGACGCGGTGGCGGACTTCCTCGCCGGCAAGCCGCCAGCCGACGCGCTACGTTTCAGCGGGCCGTTCTGAACGCCACGCAACGCGAAACGGCAGGCGCGCGCCTGCCGTTTTACATCTTCGCCCGGCAAAAGGTTCAGGGACTGGCGTTCATCCGCAGGGTATGCGTCCAATCATGGTCGCTGGCCGACACCACGCTGCTGTAGCTGGCATAGGTCATGCCCTCGCCCGGCCACGGGTTCATCATGTACAGGTAATTGCCGCCGCTGCCGGTCTGGTAACCGCGGCCGACGATGAAGTGGCCGCCGCCGCTGGTCCAGCCATAGCGGATCACGAAGGGGCGATTGGCCTGGATGTCCTGCTGCACGTGGGTCCACGACAGATAGTCGTATACCGTGTAATTGGACACGCCCCAATTCGTCAGGATGTCCTGCAGGCTGCCGTTGCCGCCGAACATATTGTTGGGGCTGTTGGCGTCGCTGTTCCAGTTGAAATTGCTGTTGCCGCAGGCGTAGTTGATGCCGAAGGCCCAGTTGACGATGGCGCATTGGCTCGGCGTCTGCTTGTACCACGCCAGCACCGCCTTGCTGGAGCCCGCCCAGCACCACTGGCTATGCTCCTGCACGGTCAAGGGGACGCCCAGCAGCTTGCTGTCGGCCTGCGCGGCGATGCTGGCCGCCAGCAGCGCGGCCGCCAGCGCGGTGTTGCTCAATCGATTGCCGGTCATGGCATTCCTCCGGATCAGCGGAAACGGGAAAGGTTGTTGCGCACCGCGGCGCGCAGCGGCTCGATGAAGTCGGCGCTATCCATCAGGCCATTGCCGACGGCGCCGGCCGCCTGGGGTTTGAGCGCCAGCGACGCGTAGGCCGAGGCCAGCGCGGCGAAGCGCGGTTTGCCGCCCCCGGCCGGACTCACCTCGAGGAAGTCGGATTGCGCCTGATACACCCTGACAAAGCGGGTGTTGCTGCGTTCGGCGTTGCCATAAGCCGCCTGCAGCGACTCCAGGCTCTTGGCCAATCCGGCGGCGCCATACGATACCGCCTCCCAATGGCCACCCACCTGCTCCACCGTCACCAGGCCCACCGCCTGCTGTCGCAGATAGACGACGAAACGCCAGCTGCCGGTCGGCGCCATCAGCTGGCTGATGTCGCCGTTGCCCGCCAGCAATTGCTGCGGGTCTACGCTGTACACCGGAAAGCCGGGGCCGATGCGCAGGGCGGGCAGCTCCCGCCCGTCGGCGACATCCAGCGGGAAGCCCGCCGGCAACCTGGCGCCGAAGTCCAGCAGATTTTGCCGGGCGAATTGCGCCAGGCCGCGGCTGGCCGCGGCGGCGGCCTCCGCCGCGGTTTGCGACGAGACGGAAAACGGCGCGGGTTGCGCGCCGGCTGGCCCGCCGGCCAGGGCGGCAAGACTGAACAAGACTGCCGCGATCAAGGATTTGGACTGCATGTGTCGGCTCTCCTGGGTTGGGATGCGGTTGCCGTGCATGGCTGGATGCGGGCGGATTATGTCCGGCGCATACATTGCTAGTCATAGCGACCGCTAATCAGCAGAGCAACAATGCCAATTAGGTACAATGTTTTGATTTTTATTTTGAAACTCAAGAATTTACATGAACTTGCGCGCGAAAATTAAAGCGCCCGCCCAAGTCATTCCTGCCCGGAAGGCCAGTATCGAAGCCGCCACGCCGCCACCGCCGCAAGCCGAAATCCCCCTTAGCCAAACGCGAAAAGAAAAAGCCCGCGGCCTGACGGCAGCGGGCTTTGAACGAACGATGCGGCAGCTCAGCGCGCGGCGACCAGCTTGATCTCCACCTTCCAGGCCGGATTGGCCAGCTTGGCTTCCACCGTGGCGCGGGCGGGCACGTGGCCGGCCGGCACCCAGGCGTCCCAGGCGGCGTTCATCGCGTCGTAATCGGCCAGGCTGGCCAGGAAGATGGTGACGTCGACGATCTTGCTCTTGTCGGAATCCAGTTCCTTCAACAGGGCGTCGATCTGCCCCAGCACGTTTTCCGTCTGCGCGCGGGCGTCGGCGTCGGTGTTTTCCGGCACTTGGCCGGCCAGGAAGATCAGTCCGTTGCTGACCACGGCCTCGGCCAGGCGGGCGCCCTGCTTGTGACGGTAGATGCTCATATCGTTCTCCATATGCGGTGGGTTGTCGCCGTCGATTCTAGCGGCATTGCGCTCAGCTGTCCCGCCGCGCCTGCTCCAGATCGGCGATCAGCGCCGCCTCGCCCTCGACGCCGACCGACAGCCGGATCAGGTTGTCGTGGATGCCCAGCGCGGCGCGGCGCTCGGCCGGGATGGAGGCGTGCGTCATCGCCGCCGGCAGGCACACCAGGCTTTCCACGCCGCCCAGGCTCTCCGCCAGCGCGAACAGCTTGAGCTTGGCCAGGAAGGCCTTGACGTCGCCTTTCAGGTAGAACGACACGATGCCGCCGTAGCCCTGCATCTGGCGGCGCGCCAGCTCATGCTGCGGATGGCTCTCCAGGCCCGGATACAGCACTTTTTCCACCCACGGCTGCGCTTCCAGCCAGCGCGCGACGGCCAGGCCATTGCGGTTGTGCTGCTCGATGCGCAGCGCCAGCGTGCGCAGCCCGCGCAACACCAGGAAGCTGGGGAAGGCGTCCAGGATGGCGCCCACCGCGTTGTGCAGGAAGGCCAGCTGTTCGGCCAGCTCCGGCTTGTCGCGGCTGACCACCGCCACGCCGGCCACCACGTCGGAGTGGCCGTTCAGATACTTGGTGGCGGAATGCACGACGATGTCGAAGCCGAAGTCCAGCGGCCGCTGGTTGACCGGCGAGGCGAAGGTGTTGTCGACCACGCCGATCAGGCCGTGGCGGCGGGCGATGGCGGATACCTGCTGCAGGTCCACCAGCTGGTTCAGCGGATTGGACGGCGTTTCCACCCAGATCATCCGGGTGTTCGGCCGGATGGCAGCTTCCAGCGCGGCGCTGTCTTCGGAAGCGACGTAGGTCACTTCCAGATTGGCGCTGGCCTTGCGCACTTTTTCGAACAGGCGGTAGGTGCCGCCGTACAGATCGTTGACCGCGATCAGGTGGCTGCCGGCCGGCAGCAATTCCAGCACGGTGGAAATCGCCGCCAGGCCGGAACCGAAAGCGTAGCCGCGCGCGCCGCCTTCCAGTTCGGCCACCGCGCGCTCCAGCGCTTCGCGGGTCGGGTTCTGCGAACGCGAGTACTCGTAGCCGGTGTGCTCGCCCGGCGCGCGCTGGCGATAAGTGGAGGTGGCGTAGATCGGCGGCATCACCGCGCCGAACGGGTCTTCGTGGGCGCCGGCGGTCACAGCCAGGGTGTGGAAATCGGTCATGTTTCTGTCCTTTTCTGAAAATCATGCGCCCCGGCGCAAGCGGCCGGGGCGGGAAAACGGTTCAGGCGGCGCGCGGCTGGCGGCGCCAGAACGCCAGCAAGTCGGCCTGGGTGATCAGGCCCAGATAGCGGCCCTTGTCGACTATCAGCGCGATGTGGCCGGCGTTGAATACCTGCAGCAAGTCCTGCAGCGAGGCCTGCGGCGACAGCGTCTGCACATGGCTGCTCATCGCGCTGTCGACGTTCTGGCGGAAATTCTCCGGCTCGCCGTGCACCGACAGCAGCAGGTCCCATTCATCCAGGATGCCCACCACCTTGTCGTCCTTCAGCACCGGCAGCTGCGATACGTCGTGCAGGCGCATGCGCTGGTAGGCGACAGACAGCGCCTCATCCGGATGGCAAGACACGGTGCTGCCGTCCTGGTGGCGGCGCACGATCAGATCGGTCAGACCGCCCACTACCGGCAAGCTCAGCATGCCCTGGTCCACCAGCCAGTCGCGGTTGTACATCTTGGACAGATACTTGTTGCCGCTGTCGCACACCAGCGTGACCACCCGTTTGGGTTCGGTTTGCTCGCGGCAATAGCGCAGCGCCGCCGCCAGCAGCGCGCCGGACGAAGAGCCTGCCAGAATGCCTTCGGCGCGCAGCAATTCCTGCGCGGTATCGAAGCTTTCCTGATCGCTGATGCGGAAGGCGCGCTTCACCATGGACAGGTCGGTCAGCGGCGGAATGAAGTCCTCGCCTATGCCCTCGATCAGCCAGCTGCCGGCCTGGCCGAAGCTGCCGGTTTCGACATAATCGGCCATCACCGAACCCACCGGATCGGCCAGCACGAAGGCGGTGCCCGGCGCCTTGGCGCGGAAAAAGCGGGTCAGGCCGGTCAGGGTGCCGCTGGAACCGACGCCTACCACCACCGCATCCACCTCGCCGTTCATCTGCCGCCAGATTTCCGGCCCGGTGGTGGTTTCGTGCGCCAGCGGATTGGCGGGATTGTTGAATTGGTCGATGTAGCAGGCGCCCGGCGTTTCCGCGGCGATGCGCGCGGCCAGATCCTGGTAATACTCCGGGTGGCCCTTTCCCACGTCGGAGCGGGTCAGCCGCACCTGCGCGCCCAATGCCTGCAGATGCAGGATTTTCTCGCGGCTCATCTTGTCCGGCACCACCAGGATCAGCGGATAGCCTTTCTGCGCCGCCACCAACGCCAGGCCCAGGCCGGTATTGCCGGCGGTGGCCTCGATGATGGTGCCGCCGGGCTTCAGCAAACCATCGCGCTCGGCCGCCTCTATCATCGTCAGGGCGATGCGGTCCTTGATCGAACCGCCCGGGTTATGGCTCTCCAGCTTCAGGTACAGCTCGCACGGCCCGGTGTCCAGATGGGAGACGCGGACCAAGGGGGTATTGCCTATCAGCGACAGGACGGAATCGTCTTTCATGATCAAAACTCCCGGCTATTATAAAATTACTATAAGTAATTTTTGTTATATAAAAAGCAAAAAAATTTCTACTCGAAAAACCAGCCGGCATCAGTCCCCGGCCTTGCCGCGGCTCAGACCACGGCGCTCGCCTGCATGAAGCTATAGAAGAACACCAGTTCCGGATCGCTGCGCAACTGCCGCAACTCGCGCGTCATCGTTTCCACCAGCTGGCTGTCCACCCTGCCCGCCTCGATCAGCTGGTCGGCTGCCGACAACAGCAGCTCGGTCCAGTAATCCAGCACCAGCTGGCGGCGGTGCGGTTCGCGGCTGTCCAGATGCCAGGTCTTCACCTGCGTCTCCACCTGGCGGAAGCCAAGCCGCTGCAGGATGTTGCCCAGCTTGGCGCCGACGAAGGGGTCGCCGCCCACCGACAGCTGATGGTCGTTGAAAGCCAGCCAGTATTGCTGCAGATTGGGGGAATACGGCGCCAGGAAGAAGGAGGCGTTCATCGCCTCGGTCGCGTACAGCCGCGCGCCCGGCTTGAGCACCCGCCGCACCTCGGCCAGCACGCGCTCCGGCGCATGCACGTGCTCCAGTATCCAGCACAGGAAAGCGGCGTCGAAGCTGGCCGGCGCGAAGTCCAGGTCCTCGGCGTCCATATGCTGCAGGCGAACCCGCTCGTGATAGGGGCTGCCCTGCAAACGCTGGCGCGCCACCGCCAGCTGACGCTGGCTGAAGTCTATGCCGGTGATGGCCAGCTCCGGATAGCGGCGCAGCAGGATCTCGGTTTGCGCGCCGACGCCGCAGCCCACCTCCAGCAAGCGCTCCACGCCGGAGAAATCGACATCGCGATACACCATCGCTTCGGAAAAGCGCGCCTGGCGCACCAGCCGCGCCTGCTCGGCCGCGGAAAACCCATGGATATAGGGCAGATCGGCCTGCGTTTCCGCCAGTTGCAATGCACTCATCTTCCACCTCGTCCCAGTAAACATCAGGTGGCCATTATATTTCCAATGAGTATTTTGAAATCAAATTTCATTTGAAATTTGAATATAGAAAAAAACTCTAACAACCGTGCGCGCATGAAAAAACCCGCATCTGCCGATGCGGGTTTGCTTTGCCTGCGCGTTAGGATCAGGCGAGCGCGGCCTGGCGCAGACTCAACGAGAAGCGCTGCAGCGCGGCGATTCCGGAAGCCTCCGCCCTGGCGCACCAGTCCTGCAACTCCTTCAGCAACTGCTCGCGGCTGAGGTTGGAGCGCTCCCACAGCCGGGTCAGCTCCTGGCGCATATTGTAGATGGTGGCCAAAACCTGGCTTTGCTCGAGCAGACGGGCCAGTTGCAAGCGCTCGTCCTCCGGCGTGTCCTTGGCGTCCTGCTTCAGCCATATTTTCATTTTGCGCGGCAGATTCACCTGCGGCAGCTCCGGCAGACTGAGCTTGCCCAGCTCGGCGTGGTATTCGTCGCGCAGCTCGCGGGCATAGCGCGCGGCGATGGCGTAGCGATTGGCGACGATGGCCTGCAGATGCTCCAGGTCCAGCTGCGGACGGGACGGATCCTGCGCCAATTGCGGCGCCACCTTACGGACGGTGGCGAGGCCCAGCATTTCCAGGATGCGGATGTACATCCAGCCGATGTCGAATTCGTACCATTTATACGACAGCTTGGCCGAAGTGCCGAAAGTATGGTGATTATTGTGCAGCTCTTCGCCACCGACCAGAATGCCCCAGGGCACCAGATTGGTGGAGGCGTCCTCGTTCTCGAAATTGCGGTAGCCCCAGAAGTGGCCGAGGCCGTTGATCACGCCGGCCGCCCAGAACGGGATCCACACCATCTGCACCGCCCAGATCGACAGGCCGATCGGCCCGAACAGCGCCAGGTCGATGATCAGCATCAGCACGATGCCCTTGGCGTTGTGGCGGCTGTAGACGTTGCGCTCCAGCCAATCATCCGGCGTGCCGTGGCCGAACTTGTCCATGATGGACTGGTCCTTGCAGGCCGCGCGGTACAGCTCCGCGCCTTCCCACAGCACCTTCTTGATGCCCAGCACTTGCGGGCTGTGCGGGTCTTCCAGCGTTTCGCAGCGCGCATGGTGCTTGCGGTGGATGGCCGCCCACTGCTTGGTCACCATGCCGGTGGTCAGCCACAGCCAGAAGCGGAAGAAATGGCTGGGGGCCGGGTGCAGGTCCAACGCGCGGTGGGCCTGGTGGCGGTGCAGGAAAATCGTGACCGAGGCGATGGTGATGTGGGTCAGGATCAGGGCGGCGACGATATTGCCCCACCATGGCAGATCCAAGAGACCGTTGAGCCAGTTCAGGTTCATGTATTCGATGCGTCCGGTGTTTAGATACAAAGCTCTATTCTATAGCAAGCCCCGCCGCCATGCAGAGTCAAATTTGGCCGCGCAACGCGCCAGGCAGCGCATCCATCGGTGCATTGGTGTACCATAGGGCATCATTTCACCCTAGTGCAGAAAAATACTAGTGTTGCCAAAACGTCGACTGATCATTGCCGGCGCCACCCTCGGTGGCCTGTTTGTCCTGTATGCAGCCTCTAGCTACTTGGCAGGCGTCAAAGCCGAAGACACCCTGCAGGAACAGCACCGGATGCTGGCCAGCCTGCCGCTGTTCAAGGTCAAATCGCACAGCTACGAACGCGGCTGGTTCTCGTCCACCGAGACCACCGAGCTGGTGTTCAACCGCCATTTGTCCGGCCCGTATGAAAACATGCTGCCGGACAATATGAAGCCCTTGCTGAACGCCACCATCAAGTTCACCAATCATGTCCAGCACGGCCCGCTGCCCGGGCTGTCCGGCTTCCACTTCCGTCCGGGCTGGGCGCTGGTGAAGACTGAATTCGCGATGAGCGACTCCACCCGCAAGACGCTGAAGACCTTCTTCGGCGACAAGGAGCCGATCACCATCACCAACCACATCGGTTTCAGCGGCGGCGGCCTGCTCGACGTCAACGTGCCCGCCTTCGACTACGAAGAGGCGCTGTCCGGCGTCAAGATGAAGTGGAAGGGCTTCGACCTGAAGGTCGACTACGCCAACGGCTACAAGGAATACAAGACCGAGGCGCTGTCGCCGGGCTTCCTGCTGGAAGCCGCCAGCAAGGGCACGGTGTCGTTCGAGGGCGTCCGCTACCTGTCCGACATGCGCCCGGGCAACACCGACATCAAGCTGGGCACCAGCGAGCTGACCATAGGCAACGTCCAGCTCAGTTCGCGCGAGAGCGTGCCGTACAGCATCAAGCTGAACGAGCTGATCTACCTGATGACCCGCGTCCGCGTCGGCGAATTCGTCAACCCGTCCGGCGAGTTCAAGCCCTCCTCGGTGGCGCTGAAGAACTTCAGCTACCAGATCGTCACCAGCGAGCAGGACGACTTCATCAACAGCCGCGGCAAGGTCAACTTCGCCGAGCTGAGCTTCAACGCCAACCGCTATGGCCCGCTGCGGCTGGATGTGGCGGTCAATCACCTGCACGGCCGCACGCTGGCCCAGCTGGACAAGGCCATCGGCCAGATCCCGTTCGAAGGCGTGGACCCGGCGGTGTTGCGCCGCCAGTACGTCGACACCCTCAAGAGGAATATCGGGCCCTTGCTGGAAAACAGCCCCAAGGTGCTGATCAACGAGTTCTACCTGAAGATGCCGACCGGCGAAGCGACGCTGCAGGCCAGCGCCGGCATCCACGGCTTCACCTCGGCCGACCTGAACGACTTCACCCAGTTGGCGAAGCGCTTCACCGTCGAAGCCAAGGCCAGCCTGCCGCGGCAGACGCTGGAGAACCTGGTGCAGACCCAGTTCCGCAACCTGTTCACCGTCGACCACACCGCGGAAGACCAGCCGAACATGCAGGAAGTGGACGACCTGGCCAAGAGCCTGCTGGACAGCCAGCTGGCGCAATGGAAGGCGCAGGACTACATCGTCGAGGAAAACGGGCAGATCTCCACCGAGCTCAACTACAGCGCCCAGGGCCTGACCATCCACAAGAAGAAGGTCGCCCTGCCCTGGGAGGAAAGCGAGGAGCCGACGGACGCCTCGGCGCCGGCGGCCTCGCCGGCCAAGAAGTAAGCGACAAACGCCGGATGTGAAAAGGGCTGTCTGATGACAGCCCTTTTTCATGGCGCGCCGATTCCGAGCGAAATCAGGACGCGTCGTCCATCTGGCTTTGCAGGTAGTTCTGGATGCCGACGCGCTCGATCAGGTCGAGCTGGGTCTCCAGCCAGTCCACATGCTCTTCCTCGCTCTCCAGAATGTCTTCCAGCAGGTCGCGGGTCACATAGTCCTTGGCGGTTTCACAGTAGGCGATCGCCTCGCGCAGCAGCGGCAGCGCCTCCATCTCCAGCTTCAGGTCGCACTGCAGCATCTCATGCGGGGTTTCGCCGATGTGCAGCTTGCCCAGATCCTGCAGATTCGGCAGGCCTTCCAGAAACAGCACGCGCTCGATCAGCTTGTCGGCGTGCTTCATTTCATCGATGGATTCTTCGTATTCGTGCTCGTTGAGCTTCTTCAGGCCCCAGTTCTTGAACATGCGCGCATGCAGAAAATACTGGTTGATCGCGGTGAGTTCGTTCCTGAGAATCTGATTCAGGTATTTGATGACCTTCTTGTCGCCTTGCATGCCGTATCCTCCAGGGAAATTATCAAGGCATTATGGCACAGCGAGGGCGAGTCTCAAGGCGGAAATGCGGCCGGCCGGCGCGTGGAGCCGGCGCAGAGGAAGGAGAAAAACGCTCAGGCGGCGGTGCGGGCCACCGAGCAGACGGCCAGTTCGGCCTGGGCGTCCTTGCGCACCTGGTTGGCCATGCATGCGCACTTGCCGCAATCGGAAGCGACGCCCAGCTCGCGGCGCAGATCGCACATGCGGCTGGCGCCGGCATGGACGGCCTGGCGGATCTGGCTGTCGGTCACTGCATTGCACAGGCAAACGTACATGTGAGCCCCCTTCGGCTTACAATCAAGAATAGTTATCATCATCATAGAGACAAACAAGAATGATTGTCAATAACCTGCAAAGAGAGTGGAAGCCCAACGCTACCGTCGCCGCCATTGTCGAACGCGGCGGCCGCTTCCTGATGGTGGAGGAAGACACCGCCGACGGCCTGCGGCTGAACCAGCCGGCCGGGCATCTGGAACCCGGCGAAACGCTGCTGCAGGCGGTGGAGCGCGAAGCCCGCGAGGAAACCGGCTGGCGCTTTACGCCGCAGGGACTGACCGGCATCTACCTGGCCGACCGCCCCGGCAGCGACATCACCTATCTGCGCTTCGCCTTCCACGGCAGCGCGGCGCCGCCGCAACAACCCGCCGCGCTCGATGCCGGCATCGTCGCCGTGCACTGGCTCAGCCACCAGGAGATCCAGGCCCAGCAAGCCCGGCTGCGCAGCCCGGTGGTGCTGAGCTGCCTGGCCGACTACATCGCCGGCGTCCGCTACCCTCTCGATCTGATACGCGACCTGCGCTGACCCGCCCCCAACCGGATGCCCGCCCATGCCGCCATGCCTGACGCCATTGCTGTTGATTCTGCTGTGCCTGCTTCCCGCCGCCGCCCGCGCCGATGGCTTAAACATCTGTTATCATTACCGTTGTTCCAGACAAGCCTACTTTGAAATTTCCGAAGAGGCCCGCGACTGGCTGGCCGCCCGCCTGGCGCGCGCCGGCTCCGCCGCCGCCGAACGCGAAGTGGTCAGCGACGCAGTCGTCGCGCTATACCGCATCGCCGCGCGCGACACTCCCATCTGGCAGGACAAGGGCGGCAATTTCCATGACGGCCCGGCCGAAGGCCGGATGGATTGCGTCGACCACAGCAGCAACGTCACCGCTTTTCTCGGCTATCTCGACCGACAGGGCTGGTTGAAATTCCACCATGCGGCGCCACCTGCATGGAGAGCGCCGTGGATACTGGATCTACATTACACCGGCGTGCTGCACGACATCGCCGCCGGCCAGGACTGGGCGGTGGACACCTGGTTCAGGGATTTCGGGGAACCGCCCGTGGTGGTTCCCCTTTCGATTTGGATGAAGGGATACGAGCCGCCGGCCGTGTCCGCGCCTGACGCGTCAGGCCAGCAAAAGTAAGGAAGGAAACGCCCGTGACGGGTAAGAAACGCATAGTCGTCGGCATGTCCGGCGGCGTGGATTCGTCGGTGACCGCCTGGCTCTTGAAGCAGCAAGGCCATGAGGTGATCGGCGTGTTCATGCAAAACTGGGAAGACGACAACGACGACGAGTACTGCTCGATCAAGCAGGACGCGCTGGACGCGATGAGCGTGGCCGACATCGTCGGCATCGACATGGAAATCGTCAACTTCGCCAAGGAATACAAGGACCGCGTGTTCTCGTACTTCCTGAAGGAATATTCGGCCGGCCGCACGCCGAACCCCGACGTGCTATGCAACGCCGAGATCAAGTTCAAGGCCTTCCTCGACTACGCGATGGAACTGGGCGCCGACTGCATCGCCACCGGCCACTACGCGCGCAAGCTGGAAAAGGACGGCACCCACTACCTGATGAAGGCGGTGGACCACACCAAGGACCAGAGCTACTTCCTGTACCGGCTGCAGCAGCACCAGCTGGCCAAAGCCATGTTCCCGCTGGGCGACATCCGCAAGACCGAGGTGCGCAAGCTGGCCGAGGAAGCCGGCCTGCCCACCGCGGCCAAGAAAGACTCCACCGGCATCTGCTTCATCGGCGAGCGTCCCTTCCGTGAATTCCTGAAACGCTACCTGCCCACCTCGCCCGGCGCCATGGTGACGCCGGACGGCAAGACGGTGGGCGAGCACATCGGCCTGATGTACTACACGCTGGGCCAGCGCAAGGGCCTGACCATAGGCGGTTCGCGCGACGGCAACGGCGAGCCTTGGTTCGTCGCCGGCAAGGACATCCCGGGCAACCGGCTGATCGTGGTGCAAGGCCATGACCACCCGCTGCTGCTCAAGCCCACGCTGTCGATGGCCGACCTCAGCTGGACGTTGCCGGACGCGCCCAAGCCCGGCGACTACAGCGCGAAAAACCGCTACCGGATGGCAGACGCCGGCTGCAGCCTGTCTCCTATCGTCGACGGCCAGGCCAGCCTGACCTTCCGCGAAAAGCAATGGGCGGTGACGCCGGGCCAGTCGGCCGTGCTGTACGACGGCGACATCTGCCTGGGCGGCGGCATCATCCAGTAAGCCGCCCCAAACGACACTGCCCCGCGTAGCGCACGCGGGGCTTTTTCATTTCGCCCGGCCTCAGCCCTGCGACAACGGCTGCAGCCGGCGCAGCCACAACGCCGCCGCCAGCAGCGCCGACAATCCCGCCGCCAACGCCGCCGCCACGCCCAGCCAGCCGCCGCCGCCCCACATCAGGCCGGAAACCGAGCCGTACACGCTGGAGCCCAGGTAATAGCAGCACAGGTACAGGGCCGAAGCCAACGCCTTCGCCTCCCTCGCCCGCAAGCCCACCCAGCTGCTGGCCACCGAATGGCCGGCGAAGAAGCCGAAGGTGAACAAGGCGATGCCCGGCACCAGCAGCCACAGCGTGTCGGCCAGCGTCAGCGCCAGGCCGGCCAGCATCAGCGCCACCATCAGCCACAGCACGTTGCGGCGGCCCAGCCTGTCGGCCAGCCTGCCCACCCAGGCCGATGCCCAGATGCCCACCACGTACAAGGAAAACACCAGCGCCAGCGCGCTCTGGCTCAGGCCGAACGGCGCGGCCAGCAGACGGAAGCCCAGGTAGTTGTACAGGCTGACGAAACAGCCCATCAGCAGGAAGGCGGCCAGGAACAGCCAGGGCAGCCCGCCGTCGCGCGCCACCGCCGCCAGCTCGCGCCGCAGCCGGCCAAAATCCTGCCGCCGCGGCTGGAAATGGCGCGACGGCGGCAGCCAGCGCCAGAACAGCCAGGCGCCGGCGCAACCCAGCAGCGCCAAGGCCAGCAGCGCGCCGCGCCAGCCGAAATGGTCGGCCAGCACCGCGGCCAGGAAGCGGCCGCACATGCCGCCCAAGGCGTTGCCGGCGATGTAAAGGCCCATCGAGTGGCCGAGCGACTTGCCATCCACCTCCTCGCTCAGATAGGCCATCGCCACCGCCGGCAAGCCCGCCAGCGCTACGCCGAACAAGGCGCGCAAGAACAGAAACGGCCCGAAGCCGTCGACGAAGACCGACAGCAGCATCAGCAAGGCGGCCAAGCCCAGCGCGCCGTTCATCAGCGCACGGCGGCCGAAGCGGTCGGACAGCAGGCTGGCGGGAATCAGGCTGATGGCCAACGCGCCGGTGGCCATCGACACCGCGCCGCTGGCCGCGGCCGGCGTCAGGCCGAAATCATGAGCGAACACCGGCATCAACGGCTGGGTGCTGTACAGCATGGCGAAGGTGCAGAAACCGCCGACGAACATCGCGCGGGAGGTGGAGCGGAAAGCCGGCGTGCCGGCCTGCAGCTTGCCCGCCGCGGATGCGGCGGCAAGAACGGCGGAAGGCAGCGCGGAGGAAGCGGGGGCGGACACGGCAAAATCTCATCAGGCTTGCGATGCTGTCAGCTTAGGCTTGGCCTTTCCTCCAGTCCAATATATATTTCAACAGCAATTAATACTTTTAAAATATCAAATATGGAACTCAGGCATCTGCGCTATTTCCTGGCGGTGGCGGAAGAACTGCACTTCACCCGCGCCGCCGAACGGCTGCACATCGGCCAGCCGCCGCTGAGCCAGCAGATCCAGGCGCTGGAGGCGGAACTGGGGGTGGCGCTGTTCCTCCGCCACCAGCGCAAGGTGGAACTGACCGCCGCCGGCCGCCAATTCCTGCCGCGCGCGCGACAGATCCTGGCCGACAGCGCCGCCGCCATCGCGGCCGCCCGCCGCGCCGCCAACGGAGAAACCGGCGAGCTGCGCATAGGCTTCACCTCGTCGCTGCCGCTGACGCCGATTCTGCACCGCAGCCTGCACCGCTACCGCGAGGCCTACCCGGATGTGCGGCTGACCTTGCGCGAAATGTTCACCGCCGGCCAGTTCGAGGCGCTGGAAAAAAAGCAGCTGGACCTAGGCTTCGTCCGTTTCAACGGCCCGACGCCCAGCCCGCTGATCCAGGTGGAAGAATTGCACCGCGACCGGCTGCTGGCGGTATTGCCCCTTGCCCATCCGCTCTCCGGCGCCGCCAGCCTGGCATTGGCGGATCTGGCGCGCGAGCCGCTGATAGGCTATCCGCGCGAGTCCGGCGCCGGCCTGCGCGACGTGGTGCTGCAGCTGGCGCGACAGAACGGGCTGGAGTTGAACGTGGTGCAGGAGGCCGGCGAAGCGATCACCCAGATCGGCCTGGCGGCGGCCGGCGTCGGCATCGCCATCCTGCCCTCGCCGCTGGAATGCGTGCAGATTCCGGCAGTGCGCTACGTTCCGCTATCGGACAGCGACGCCTACCTGGCGATGGGCATCGCCACCCGCCGCGACGAAACATCGCCGCTGGTGGCGCATTTCCTGGCCGGCGTGGCCAAAGACTAGCGGCCGCCGGACACGTCCAGCAGGCTGCCGGTGCAGAATGAGGCCGCGTCGGACAGCAGCCAGACGATGGCCTCGGCGACCTCCTCCGCCCGGCCGCCGCGCCGCAACGGCACCGACGGCGCCAGCCGCGCCACCCGGCCCGCTTCGCCGCTGGCGGCGTGGATGCCGGTCTCGATCAAGCCCGGGCGCACCGCGTTGACGCGGATGCCCTCCTCCGCCACCTCGCGCGCCAGGCCCAGAGTCAGCGTGTCTATCGCGCCCTTGCTGGCGGCATAATCGATGTATTCGCCGGCAGAGCCCAGCCGCGACGCGGCCGACGACACGTTGACGATGGCGCCGCCATCGCCGCCGTGGCGGGTCGACATGCGCCGCACCGCCTCGCGGCAGCACAGCAGCGGCCCCAGCACATTGACGCGCAACACCCGCTCCACCCGCTCGGCGCTGTAATCCTCCAGCCGGCACATCGGCGCGGTGACGCCGGCGTTGTTGACCAGGCCGTCCAGCCGGCCGTAATGGCACAACGCGTCGTCGAACAGGCGGACGATGGCCCGCTCGTCCGACGCGTCGGCGCGGAACAACTCCACCGCATCGCCCAGTTCCGTTTTCAGCGCGGCGGCGCTGGCCTCGTCGGCGCGATAGTTCGCCGCCACCCGCCAGCCGGCGGCGACCAGCAGCCGGGTCGTCGCCGCGCCGATGCCGCGCGAGCCGCCGGTCACCAGGGCTACCTTGCCGTCCACCCTAGCCCCTCCTCAGGAATTGCTGATGCCAGCGGGTGCGCACGCCGCGCGCCTCGCTGAAAAGCTGTTGGAGCCCGGCGGCGTCGCCGCCCGCCAGCATGGCGCTCAGACGTTCCAGCCCGGCGCGGTAGTCGGCCAGTTCGGCCAGCAGCGCGTCGCGGTTGGCCAAGCTGATGTCGGTCCACATTTCCGGGTGGCTGCCGGCGATGCGGGTGAAATCGCGAAAGCCGGTGGCGGCGAAATCGAAGCAGCGCTCGGCGTTGTCCTTGGCCGCCACCCGGTCGACATAAGCGAAGGCCAGCAAGTGCGGCAAATGGCTGACGCTGGCGAACACCGCGTCATGCTCGGCGGCGCTCATGCTGTGGATCTCCGCGCCGCAGGCGCGCCACAACGCCGCTACCGTCTCCGCCGCCTCGGGCGCGGTTTCGGCCAGCGGCGTCAGCACCACGCGGCGGTTTTCGTACAAGCCGTACTGGGCCGCCACCGCGCCCGACATGTCGGAACCGGCGATAGGATGCGCCGGCACGCACCACGGCAGATGGTCGGGCAGGTGCCGGCGGTACAGCGCGGCCACATCGCTCTTGGTGCTGCCGCCGTCGGTGACGATGGCGCCGGGACGCAAGCCGGGCGCCAGCGCCGCCATCAAGGCGCCCATCTGCCCCACCGGCGACGCCAGCAGCACCAGGTCGGCGCGCGGCGCCGCCGCGGCGATGTCCTGGCTGATCTCGTCCACCACCCCCAGCGCCAGCGCCCGCTCCAGGTTGGCCAGCGTGCGGCCCACGCCTATCACCCGTCGCACCCGTCCGGCCCGCTTCAAGGCCAGCGCGAACGACCCGCCGATCAGGCCGACGCCCGCCACCACCAGGGTGTCTATCTGCTGCTGCACTGCGCTCCCCTTGTCCTGGCCGCCCCAACGACGGCACGAAGGTCTATCATAAGCGATTTTGCCGCCATGGCCAGCCCATGGCCGGGAGACGCGGATGAAGCCGACGCTGTATTGCTATTTCAAGGTTGGAGCCGATCGCGGCGCGCTGCTGGAACAGTTGCGCGCGCTGCACGCGGAACTGGCCGCCGCCGGTTGGCCCGGGCAGTTGCTGCGCCGCTGCGATGACGCCGACACCTGGATGGAGGTGTATCCGGACATTGACGACCGCGACGCCTTCCTCGCCGCCTGGCTGGCTGCGCGCCGCCGGCACGGGCTGGAGAGCTTGGCCGCGCATCAGGAATGGTTCCAGCCGCTTTAAAACGCGCCGGACAAGAAAAAGGCCGGGCGCATGGCCCGGCCTGTCAAACAAACACGATACGAGAGAAACCGAAACCTTGCGCGCCGGGCGGCAAGTCATGCGGCCAGGCAGCCAATATACGCAACGATGGCCGCCGGCCAAAATCACTTGTTCTGCTTAGCAAATCACCTTCAGCCGCGCTGGGGCGCCGCCGCGGCGCAGCCCTGCCCGGCCCGGCCGGCCAGCCGGTCCACCCACAGCGCGATCACGCCGTCGCCGGCCACATTGCAGGCGGTGCCGAAGCTGTCCTGCGCCAGATACAGCGCGATCATCAACGCCAGGCTGGCCTCCGGGAAACCCAGCACGCTGGACAGAATGCCCAGCGCCGCCATCACGCCGCCGCCCGGCGCGCCCGGCGCCGCCACCATGGTCACCCCCAGCAGCAGGATGAAAGGCAGCATCACTTCCCAGCCCGGCACCGCCAGGCCGCCGGTCATCAGCATCACCGCGGTGGCGCAGCTGACCAGGGTGATGGTGGAGCCGCACAGGTGGATGGTGGCGCACAGCGGCATCACGAAATTCCCCACCGGCGCCGACACTTTCATGGCGCCGGCCGAACGCAGCGCCACCGGGATGGTGGCGGCGGACGACATGGTGCCCAATGCGGTGAAATAGGCCGGCAGCATCGCCCGCAGCAACGCGAACGGGTTGCGCCCCAACAACAGGCCGCTGGCGCCGTACAGCAGCGCCAGCCACAGCGCGTGCAGACCGATCGCCAACAGCAGCACCGCGCCGAAGGTCTTCAAGGTGTCCAGCGCGCTGCCGGCGGCGGCCATCTCGGCGAACACGCAGGCGATGTAGGCCGGCAGCAGCGGCACCAGCACGCGGGCCAGCACCTTCTCGACGATGTCCTTGCCCTGCTCGGCTATCTCGCGCAGCCGCGCCGCGCCGGTGGCGGCGATGCCCAGGCCGAACACGAAGGCCAGCATCAGCGCCGTCATCACGTCGAACAGCGGCTTGATCTCCAGCTTGAACAACGGCGCGGCCTGCGCCGCGGCGGCGGGCGCGGCGGCGGCCTCGCCCACCCATTGCGGCAGGATGGTCGACGCCGCGGCGAAAGCCAGCGCCCCGGACAGCACGGTGGACGCGTAGGCGAGGCCTACGGTCCAGCCTAGCATCCGGCCCGATCCGCTCTCCAGCGCGGCGATGCCGCTCATGATGTAGAACACGATGATCAGCGGGATCATGAAACCGATGAATTGGCCGAACAGGCCCTTGAACGTCAGCAACAGCGACAGCAGCGGCGCGGGCGCGCACAGGCCCAGCGCGATGCCTAGCGCCATGCCGGCCAGCAACTTCAGGATCAACTTCACAGGCAACCTCTTGTCAGCTTGTCCAGCCTGCCGCCCTTCCATGCGGCCATGCCGAGGCAAAACCATCCCGCCGGCCTGAATGGCCGGTGCGGGCGGAAGAAGGGGGAGCCTGCCGAAGCGGCAAGCGGAACATCGCGCCGGCAGTCCCTCCGGCGCAACGCATCAGGCTTGTTGTAATAAGGCTTGCCGCAGCGTCTGCAGCAAAGGGGAAGGCGTCCAGGCGCGGTCGCCCAGGCGGGCCACCGGCCAGAGGCCTATCAGGCTATTGGAGAGAAACACCGCGTCAGCGTCAATCAAATCGGCGGGAGAAAGTCTCGATTCTGTAAATTCAAGTCCGAAACTTGAAACATTTTCTGTCAACCAATCCCGCACCGCGCCGTTTACTCCGCAGCAATCCAGCAAGGGGGTGTGGATCACGCCGTCGCGCAGCAGGTACACATTGCTCATGGTGCCTTCCGCCAGCCAGCCGTCCTGGTCGAGCAGCAGGCCTTCCTGAATGGCCGGATCGCTCCATTCCGAACGCGCCAGCACGCTCTCCAGCCGGTTCAGATGCTTGACGCCGGCCAGCCGGGGCTGCAAGGACAGCCTGAGTTCGCACCAGCGCGCGCTCACGCCCCGCTCGCCGTATTCCTCCGGGTAGCCGGCCCATGGCGCCGCCGACACGATGCGGGTGGGCTCGCCCGCCGCCGCCATCGCGTAGCCGCGCGCGCCGACGCCGCGGGTCAGCGTGATCTTGCCCACCGCCAGCGGATGCTCGCGCCCCAGCGCCGCCAGCTCATCCAGCAGCAGTTGCTCGTCCGGCAGCGGCAATGCCAGCCGGGCGGCGTCGTCGGCCAGCCGCGCGTACTGCCAGCGCCACAGCCGCGGCCGGCCGTCGCGCAGCTGCAGCGTGCGGAACACGCCGTCGCCGTAAGCGAGGCCGCGGTCCAGCGCCGACACCGCCTCGGCCGGCAGGCCGTTGACCAGCATCGCCATCAGGCCTGCTCCACGCCCAGCGCGCGCAGCAAACCGCGCGCCTTGTGGCGGGTTTCCTGCAGCTCTCGCTCGGGGTCGGAGTCGGCGACGATGCCGCCGCCGGCGCGGAAGCGAAGCTTATTGCCTTCCTGCATGAAAGTGCGGATCAGGATGTTGAAGTCCATGGTGCCGTCGCGGTTCAGATAGCCGAGGCTGCCGGTATAGGCCCGGCGCGCGCTGTTTTCCAGCTCGCGGATGATCTGCATGGTGCGCACCTTGGGGCAGCCGGTGATGGTGCCGCCCGGGAACAGCGCGCGCAGCACATCCGCCGGCGCCACCTCGTCGCGCAGCTTGCCGCGGACGTTGGATTCGATATGGTGCACGTAAGCGTAGCTGGCCACCGCCATCAGTTCGTTCACCTCTACCGTGCCCGGCCGGCTGATGCGGCCCAGGTCGTTGCGCTCCAGGTCGATCAGCATCACGTGCTCGGCGCGCTCCTTGACGCTGCTGATCAGCCGTTTTTTCAATTCGGCGTCCTCGGCCGGGTCTTTCGAGCGCGGGTGGGTGCCGGCGATGGGCCGGGTTTCCGCCCAGCCATCCCGCACCCGTACCAGCCGCTCCGGCGACGAGCTGACGATCTGCGCATCGCCGAAGTCGGCCAGCGCCGAAAACGGCGCCGGATTGGCGCGGCGCAGGGCGGCGAACAGGTCGGGCGCGGCGATGCCGTCGGCCAATTCGGCGCGCCAGCCGCGCGAGATGTTCACCTGGAACACGTCGCCTTCGTAGATGTAGCGCTTCAGGCGCGCCACCGCCTCGGTATACCACTCGGGCGGGTCCTCCTCCAGCGCCGCCAGCGCCACCAGCCGCGGCTGGAAATCGGGCTGACGCGCGACCAAGCGCTCCAGCGCGTGCCAGTCGTCGGCGCTTTCGCCGACCAGCCAGGCTTCGTTTTTCGCGCGGTCCACCAGCACCGCCGCCGGCGTGCGCGCCCATACCGCCAGCGGGAAACTGTCCGGCAAGGCGGCCGGCACATGCGGCTCGAATTCGGATAGCAGGTCGTAGGCCAGGTAGACGAACCAGCCGCCGACAAAGGGCAGCTCATGCGGGTTGGACACCGGCTGCGGGCGGAACGCGCGCAGGGCGTCGAGGAAGGCCTGCCCCTCGCCTGCCATGAACACGCGCCGCTCGCTCTGCATCAGCAGCAGGTCCCAGCCGCTGTCGCCGGACGACTGCATCAGATAGGGAAAGTGTTCGCGGTCCGCGGCATGCAGGGCCAGCAGGTCGGGAATGAAGTCGAGTTTCTGGGTGAACATCCAAAGTCCTGGGCCGGCAAGGCCCGGCACTGATTTGCGACCTCCGGCGGCAGCCTTGCGCGCGGCGCCGGAAAAAAAGAAAACCGCTGCGAGTGTAGCGCAGCGGTTCGCTCTGTCAATCGCCGGCAGGCGATCAGACGCGTTTGAACACCAGGGTGCCGTTGGTGCCGCCGAAACCGAAGGAGTTGGAGATGCCCACCTCGATCTTCATGTCGCGCGCGGTGTTGGCCACGTAATCCAGATCGCAGCCCGACTCCACATCCTGCTCGACCAAGTTGATGGTCGGCGGCGATACCTGCTTGTGGATCGCCAGGATGGTGTAGATCGCCTCCACGCCGCCGGCGCCGCCCAACAAGTGGCCGGTCATCGACTTGGTGGAGTTGACCACCAGCTTCTTGGCGTGGTCGCCGAAAGCCATCTTGATCGCCTGGGTTTCGTTGGCGTCGCCCAGCGGCGTGGAAGTACCGTGCGCGTTCACGTACTGCACCGCGTCGGCGTTGATGCCGGCGTCGCGCAGCGCGTTGGCCACGCCGCGGGCCGGGCCCTCGGCGCTCGGCGCGGTGATATGGTGCGCGTCGGAGCTCATGCCGAAGCCGATCAGCTCGGCGTAGATCCTGGCGCCGCGCTTCACCGCGTGCTCGTACTCTTCCAGCACCAGCACGCCGGCGCCCTCGCCCATCACGAAGCCGTCGCGGCCCTTGTCCCACGGACGGGAGGCGGCGGCCGGATCATCGTTGCGGGTGGACATCGCCTTCATCGCGGCGAAGCCGCCGATGCCCAGGCGCGATACCGCGCCTTCGGCGCCGCCAGCCACCATGATGTCGGCGTCGCCGTACTGGATCAGGCGAGCGGCGTCGCCGATGCAGTGCGCGCCGGTGGTGCAGGCGGACACGATGCCGTAGCTGGGACCCTGATAGCCCTTCAGGATGGATACCTGGCCGGCGATGAGGTTGATCAGCGAGCCCGGGATGAAGAACGGGCCGATCTTGCGCGGGCCGCCTTCCATCAGCGCCACGCCGGTTTCCTCGATCAGCGGCAAGCCGCCGATGCCGGAACCGATATTGACGCCGACCCGGGTCTTGTCCAAGCCCGGAATGTCGTCCAGCCCCGCATCCGTCACCGCCTGCAGCGCCGCGGCGATGCCGTAATGGATGAACAGGTCGTTTCGCCGCGCTTCTTTCGGCGAGATGTATTGGGCGATGTCGAAATCCTTGACCTCGCCGGCAATCTGGCACGCCATGTCGCTGGCGTCGAAACGGGTGATCTTGGCGATGCCGCTCTTGCCGGCGACCAGATTGGCCCAGCCGGTGGCGACATCATTGCCGACCGGGGACACATGGCCCAGGCCGGTTACTACAACTCTGCGTTTGGACACGAAGAATCTCCGTGAGAGATGGGAGGGCAGTCTCCCCATGAAACCTTGCCGCTCGTCTGAATCATATGATAATTCAAACGCACGTTTGGGAACCTTCTAGCAAAAGAACCTCTGCAGGCGAGCCGAAGCAGCACCGGGCAGAGGTCCTGGTCCCGAAAAAAGGGATTATTTGTTCAGGTTCGCGTTAACGTAGTCAACAGCGTGTTGAACAGTGGTGATCTTCTCGGCTTCTTCATCCGGAATTTCGCACTCGAACTCTTCTTCCAGAGCCATCACCAGCTCAACGGTGTCGAGCGAGTCGGCGCCCAGGTCGTCAACGAAGGAGGATTCGTTCTTCACTTCGGCTTCGTTCACGCCCAGTTGTTCGGCAACGATCTTCTTGACGCGCTGTTCGATGTTGTTTTCCATTTGTATAAACCCTTGACCTTTCTGATTCGGGATAGCAAAACCCCGGTATTCTACAAAAAAAATTAGAGCAGCCTACCTAAATCTCGCCCCGGCGCATGCCGGGCCAGATTATGGCATCAGCATACCCCCGTTAACGTGCAAGGTTTGGCCCGTAATGTAGGCCGCACGGTCCGACGCCAAAAATACAACGGCATCGGCAATATCCTTGGCGTCGCCCAGGCGGCCCAGCGAAATCTGGCCAACCAGCGCTTCGCGTTGCGCTTCCGGCAGCGCGCGGGTCATGTCGGTATCGATGAAGCCAGGCGCCACGCAATTGACGGTGATATTGCGACTGCCGACCTCGCGCGCCATCGACTTGGTGAAGCCGATGATGCCCGCCTTGGCGGCGGCGTAGTTGGCCTGGCCGGCATTGCCCATCGCCCCCACCACCGAGGCGATATTGACGATGCGGCCGGAGCGGGCCTTCATCATGCCGCGCATCACGGCTTTGGAAGCCTTGAACACCGACTTCAGGTTGGTATCCATGATGGCGTCCCAATCCTCATCCTTCATCCGCATCAGCAGGCCGTCGCGGGTGATGCCGGCGTTGTTGACCAGCACAGCGACGGCGCCGAATTCCTTTTCCACCGATTCGATCAGCGCTTCCACCGCGCCGTCTTCGGTCACGTTCAGCACCCGGCCGGCGCCGCCCTTGGCGGACAGCCGTTCGTGGATGGCGGCCGCGCCCGATTCCGAGGTGGCGGTGCCGATCACCACCGCGCCCTCGGCGAGCAGCGCGTCGGCGATCGCCGCGCCGATGCCGCGCGAGGCGCCGGTCACCAGCGCCACTTTGCCTTGCAGACTCATCAATGTGTCTCCTTGTTGTCGGCGCCCGCCCTTGTTCGTACGGGCCGCCACGGGCAGGGCCAGGCCTGTCCGGTTTTCATCCTGTCAGGCCAGCTGGTCGCGGGCGGCTTCCAGCGCGGCGCGATCGGTCAACGCCAGGCACTTGACGTCGCCATCGATGCGCTTGGCGAGTCCCGCCAGCACTTTGCCCGGGCCGCACTCGGCCATCAGCGAAATGCCGTCGGCGGCCAGCTTCTGGATGGTTTCGGTCCAGCGCACCGGCATGTACAGCTGGCGCGTCAGCGCGTCGCGGATCTGCTCGGCGTCGTTGTAGCCGGCGACATCGGCATTGTGCAGCACCGGAATCGCCGGCGCGTTCAAATGCACATCCCGCAGCGCGTCGGCCAGACGGTCCGCCGCCGGGCGCATCAGCGCGCAATGGGACGGCACCGAAACCGGCAACGGCAGCGCGCGCTTGGCGCCGCGCGCCTTGCACAGCTCCATCGCGCGCTCGACGGCGGCTTTGTGGCCGGCGATCACCACCTGGCCCGGCGAATTGAAATTGACCGCCTCCACCACCTCGCCCTGCGCGGCTTCTGCGCAGGCGGCGCGGATGTCGTCGTCGGACAGGCTGAGGATCGCCGCCATCGCGCCGACGCCGACCGGCACCGCCGCCTGCATCGCCTCGGCGCGCAAACGGACCAGCTTCACCGCCTCGGCGAACGGCAGCGCGCCCGCCGCCACCAGGGCGGTGTATTCGCCCAGGCTATGGCCGGCAACCACCGACGGCTGCTTGCCGTTCAGCTCCTGCCAAGCCAGATAAGTGGCATAGCCGGCGGCCAGCATGATGGGCTGGGTATTGACGGTGGCGTTGATCGCATCGGCGCTGTCGGCCTGCAGCATCGCCCACAGGTCCAGCGACAGCGTGTCGGACGCTTCTTCGAAAGTGTGTTGCACCACGGGCAGGTCGGCGAAGCCGTCCATCATTTTCAGGCTTTGCGAGCCCTGACCCGGAAACAGAAAAGCAAAAGCCATAGTCGACTCCAGAGAATTCGACGCAAAGAATGACGCAAAGCGATGGTGATTGCCAAGCACGCCGATCAAGAAACCCTGTCATTATCGGCGATCTGGCGGCAAAACCACCATTATTGCGTCACTTTTAAAATGTCAGCAGCACTGCGCCCCAGGCGAAACCGCCGCCTATGCCTTCCAGCAGCACGGTGTGGCCGCGCTGAATGCGGCCATCACGCACCGCCACGTCCAGCGCCAGCGGGATCGACGCGGCCGAGGTATTGCCCTGGGATGGCAGCGTCACCACCACCCGCGCCATGTCCAGGCCCAAATGCTTGGCGGTGGATTCGATGATGCGCAGATTGGCCTGGTGCGGCACCAGCCAGTCCACCGCGGCCTTGTCCACGCCGGCTTCCTTCAAGGTGGAAACGGCGATGTCGGACAAGGATTTGACGGCGAACTTGAACACCGCCGGACCATCCATGTGCAAGTAGGGGATGCCCTGGATCTTGCCGCCGGAAATCTGCGCCGGGGTGTTGAGCAGGCCCTGGTAGCGGCCATCGGCGGCCAGCTTGGCGTGCAGGATGCCAGGCTCGTCGGACTCGCCCAGCACC
The DNA here is from genome assembly GCF_001676875.1 of Chromobacterium subtsugae. GTDB lineage: Bacteria > Pseudomonadota > Gammaproteobacteria > Burkholderiales > Chromobacteriaceae > Chromobacterium > Chromobacterium subtsugae. The sequence continues at coordinate 338,944 of NZ_JYKA01000001.1, forward strand.
ACCGCGCCGGCGCCGTCGCCGAACAGCACGCAGGTGCGCCGGTCGTCCCAATCCAGCACTCGCGACATGATCTCGGCGCCGATCACCAGCGCTTTCTTGGCCATGCCGCTCTTGATGTAGGCGTTGGCCGTGGAGAGCGCGTAGATGAAGCCGGCGCACACCGCCTGCACATCGAAGGCGGGAATGCCCGGCAGCCCCAGTTTTTCCTGCAAGATGCAAGCGGTGCTGGGGAAAATCATGTCCGGAGTGGTGGTGGCCACGATGATCAGGTCGATCTCGTGCTTGTCTATGCCAGCGTTTTCGATGGCCGCGTTGGCGGCCATCAGCGCGAGGTCGCTGGTCTTGTGCTGATCGTCGGCAATATGGCGCGCGCGGATGCCAGTGCGAGAAACGATCCACTCGTCGCTGGTATCCACGCGTTCGGCCAATTGCGCATTGGTGAGCACCTGGGATGGCAGATAACTGCCGGTGCCGAGAATGCGGGAATAGCCCATGTTTGTCAGTTCGCTTCTGCCTCGGATTGCTTGAGGTTGTTTAATTGATTTGCAACCCGTTCGGCGATGTGACCAATCACGTCGGAGCCGGCCTCCTCGCATGCCTGCGCCAACGCGTAACGGAATCCTGTGACATCGGCGCCGCCGTGGCTTTTCACCACGATGCCGCGCAGGCCCAGCAAGCTGGCTCCATTATAGCGGCGCGGATCGATGCGTTTCTTGAAGAGCGCCAGCACCGGCAGCGCGGCCAGCGCGCACAAGCGCGTCCACCAGCTGCGGCCGAACTCTTCCTTCAGGAAGACGGCGAACATGTGCGCCAGCCCCTCAGCTGTCTTGAGCGCCACATTGCCGGTAAAACCGTCGCAGACTACCACATCCACCGTGCCCTTGCAGATGTCGTCGCCTTCCACGTTGCCGTAGAAATTCAGCTCCGACTGGCGCAGCAGTTCGGCAGTCTTTTTAATATTGTCGTTGCCCTTGATGTCTTCGCTGCCGATATTCAGCAGCCCGACGCTGGGATGGCTCCGCCCTTGCAGGCAGCTCATCAGTTCGGACCCCATGATGCCGAACTGCAACAGTTGTTCCGGGGTGCAATCGACGTTCGCGCCCAGATCCAGCACGCAGGATGTGCCCTTGACATTGGGCAGCAGCTTGGCGATGGCGGGACGGTCTATGCCGGGAATGGTCTTGAGGACGAAGCGGGCGGTCGCCATCAGCGCGCCGGTATTGCCGGCGGACACGGCGGCCTGAGCCTTGCCTTCCTTGACCAGATTGATCGCCACCCGCATCGACGAATCTTTTTTATTCTTGAGGGCGAGCTGAGGCGCCTCGTCCATGCCCACCACCTGGGTGGCGTGCTGGATCAGGATGCGCTCACGCACGGCACCGTCGTGCAGGGCCAGTTCCGCCTCCAGGGCTGGCTGGTCGCCTACGAGAATCAGATGGGTGTCGGGGTGGTCTTGCAGGAATTGGATCGATGCCGGGACGGTAACCTTGAGGCCAACGTCACCGCCCATAGCATCAACCGCGACGGTGATAGTCATCAACGATTGCGGTATAAAAGTGCCTACCTAAGTTCGGGAAGGAAGAGAAGACGGGAGCGAATTACTCGCCCTTGGTCTTCACAACCTTGCGGCCACGGTAGAAGCCGTTCGGGCTGATGTGGTGACGCAGGTGGGCCTCGCCGGTGCTGGCTTCAACTGCCAGTGCCGGAGCGGTCAGAAAATCGTGGGCACGATGCATACCGCGCTTGGACGGGGACTTTTTGTTCTGTTGAACAGCCATGGTCGACTCCTAAGAAATTCAAGTAGATTCTAATGCGAATCCGGGTTACTCGGACTTGGGTCTCTTAAGCGCCGCCAGCACCGCAAACGGGTTGGGCTTGTCAGCCTTGGCGAGCGAGAGAGTATCCCTGCTGCATTCGTCGTGTTTGGGCGAATGCGGCAAGCCCATTATGATTTCGTCTTCGATCAGCGCAATCGCGTTCAGTTCGGGCTCGGCGAGAATGGCGTCCAGCTCCTCGTCCTGCTCGCAGGCTTCATCCAGCTTTTCCTGGCTGGCAAACAGCGTGATCACCGAATCGGTGGCCAAGCTGAACGGCATGCCGTCCAGGCAGCGCTGGCAAGTGACTTGCAGCTTGGCATCCAGCTGGATGCGCAGCGCGAAGCGCTGCAGCTCGTCACGAAAGCCCGTGAGCTGATACGACACCTCGCCGGAGGTGTCGGACAGGTCGCTGTGCACACGCTCGTCGAGTTCGCAAACCGGCACCAGGCCGGACTGCGAACGCCCTTCCCGGGCGAACTTGAGCGGGTCGATCAAAATCGGTTTAGACATAAACCTCGCATGTTACAATCCACTCCCCTGATTTGTCAAAAGAAACAAGGCAAGGACGGAAGCGCCCGCCCCGGCGCCCGGCCTTGCCGCAACCCGACCCCGAACCCATGCAAATCGTACTGGCCTCCACTTCGCGCTATCGCCAAGAGATCATCGCCCGCCTCGGCCTGCCATTCAGCGCCGAGGCGCCCATCTGCGACGAAACGCCGCTGGCCGGCGAAACCGCGCTCGAAACCGCCGTGCGGCTGGCTCGCACCAAGGCGCAATCGCTGGCGGGCAAGCACCGCGACGCCCTGATCATCGGCTCCGACCAGGTCGCCTTGCTGGACGGCAAGCAGATCGGCAAGCCCGGCAGCTTTGAAAACGGCGTGGAGATGCTCAAGTGGATGAGCGGCCGCACCGTGGTGTTCCACTCCGCGCTGGCGTTGCACAACAGCCACAGCGGCCGGCTGCAGGAGTGCGTGGGCATCACCCGCGTGACGCTGCGCCAGCTGACCGAGGCGCAGATCCGCAACTATCTGACCCGCGAACCGGACGCGCTCCATTGCGCCGGCAGCGCCAAGAGCGAAGGCCTGGGCGGCGCGCTGCTGGAAAAAGTGGAATCCGACGACCCCAACGCGCTGATCGGCGTGCCGCTGTTCCAACTGATCAGCATGCTGGCGAACGAAGGCGTGGAGGTGCTGAAATGAGCGGCACCTTGTTTTTGATCCCCGCGCCGCTCGGCGACGAAAACGTCGCCTGGCTGCCGGAAGGCGAGCGCGCCAAGGTGATCCACATCACCCACTTCGTGGTCGAGGCGGAAAAAACCGCGCGCAAGCATCTAAAAGCATTGGGCGTAACCGCGCCGATCCGCGAGCTGGCCATGAGCACGCTGAACGAACACACCAAGGAAGCGGATGTCGCCGCGCTGCTGGCGCCGCTGCAAGCCGGCCACGACGTCGGCCTGATCTCCGAAGCCGGCTGCCCGGCGGTGGCCGATCCCGGCGCGCAGCTGGTGGCGCTGGCCCACCGGCATGGCATCCGCGTCGAGCCGCTGATCGGCCCCTCGTCCATCCTGCTGGCGCTGATGGCCAGCGGCGCCAACGGCCAATGCTTCGCCTTCCACGGCTACCTACCGGTGGATGCGGCGGAAAAGGCCAAATTGGTGAAAGAACTGGAGCAGCGCTCGCGGCAGCGCAACGAAACCCAGCTGTTCATCGAAACGCCTTACCGCAACAACGCGCTGCTGCAGCAACTGCGCGAGACGCTGGCGCCCTCCACCCGGCTCGCGGTAGCCTGCGACCTGACCCTGCCGACGCAGACCATCGTCAGCCATCGGGTGCAGGATTGGCCGCAAAACCCGCCCGATCTGCACAAGCGGCCGGCCATCTTCGTGATCCACGCCGCCTGAGAAGCGCCATGCCCAAGAACACGCCCATCATCCAGTCGCTGCTGGATACCGATCTTTACAAGTTCACCATGCTGCAAGTGGTGCTGCACCAGTTCCCGGCCGCGCACGGCGAATACGAGTTCAAGTGCCGCAACCATCCGGACACGCCGCTGACCCAGCTGAAACAGCAATTGGAAACCCAGCTCGACCACCTGTGCCAGCTGCGCTTCAGCCAGGATGAACTGGACTATCTGCGCGGTCTGCGCTTCATCAAGAGCGACTTCGTCGATTATCTGGAGCTGTTCCATCTGCAGCGCCGCTTCATCGAAGTGGCGGAGGAAGGCGAGCAGTTGGCCATCCGCATCAAGGGGCCGATGGTGCAGGCGATGTTCTTCGAGATCTTCGTGCTGGCCATCGTCAACGAGCTGTATTTCCGCCCGCTGGACAACCAGAAAGTGCGCGAAGAAGGCCGCCGCCGGCTGGAGGCCAAGCTGGCGGAACTGGAGCGCTTCCAGCGCGAGGAGGCGGCGGAACAGCGCTTCCCGCTGCTGATCGCCGATTTCGGCACCCGCCGCCGCTTCAGCCGCGACTGGCAGGAGCACGTGGTGGAAAGGCTGAACGCCGCGCTGCCGGAAATCTTCCGCGGCACCAGCAATGTCCATCTGGCGCGCAAGCTGGGCATCACGCCGATCGGCACCATGGCGCACGAGTTCTTCCAGGCCTTCCAGGCGCTGGGCGTGCGGCTGCGCGACTTCCAGAAGGCGGCGCTGGAATCCTGGGTGCAGGAATACCGCGGCGACCTCGGCATCGCGCTGACCGACGTGGTGGGAATGGACGCCTTCCTGGCGGACTTCGACCTTTACTTCGCCAAGCTGTTCGACGGCCTGCGCCACGACAGCGGCGACCCCTACATCTGGGGCGAGAAAGCCATCGCCCACTACCGCAAGCTGCGCATCGACCCGGCCAGCAAGATGCTGACCTTCAGCGACGGCCTGTCGGTGGATAGCGCGCTGCAGCTGCACCGCCACTTCAGCCCGCACATCCAGGTGAGCTTCGGCATCGGCACCCACTTCACCAATGATATGGGCCTGGAGCCGCTGCAGATCGTGCTGAAGCTGGTCAGCTGCAATGGCCAGCCGGTGGCCAAGCTGTCCGACAGCCCCGGCAAGACCATGTGCAGCGACGAAACCTTCCTCGCCTACCTGCGCCAGGTGTTCCGCATCGCCGCGCCGCAGTAGCCCTCAATAAAGCAGCGCCATCAACTGCTGGCGCGCCTGCGCCGGCAACCTGTCGCCGGCCAGCGCCACCGCCTGCCGGCCCAGCGCCCGGTAGGCGGACGCCAGCTCCGCATCTTCCAGCACCGACAAGTGCCGCTCCACCGTGCCGACGTCGCCGCGCACGATGGGGCCGGTCAACGCCGCATGCGGTCCCAGCAGCAGCGCGTTCTCCAGCGTTTGCCGCATCAGCCCGCCCAGCAAATCCGCAGCCAGCCCATCCGGCACGCCAGCCTGGCGGGTCAGGCCTTCCGCCATTTCCAGCAGCGCCACCAGAAAATTGGACGCCACCGACAAGCCGGCGTGGTAAGCCGCCTTGCCGCCCGGCCCCAGCCGGAACGGCCTGCCTCCCAGCGCCGCGGCGAAACCCTCCAGGCGCGAGCAGGCCTCTTCATCGCCCTCCAGCGCGCACAAAGTGCCGGCAAACCCCGCCACCGCCCGCTCCGGGTCGGCGAAGGAGAACGCCGGGTGCAGGCTGGCGACATGCGCGCCCTGCTCCGCCAGCGGCCGCAGCAGCGCGGACTCTCCCGCGCCGCTAGCGTGGAACACCACGCTCCCGGCCGGCACCACCCCAGCGGCGGCCAACGCCCTGGCGCAGAATGCGATGGCCGCGTCCGGCACCGCCAGCAAGTACAGATCCGCCGCCGCCAGCTGATGCATATCGCTCACCGCCCGCCCCGCGCCGATGAATTCGCAAGCCCGCAACAACGGCGGCATCCGCCTGGCCATCACATCCACCACCTCAAACTGCCCAGACAGCCGCGCCAAGCGCGCCAGGCTGCTGCCCAACCGTCCGGGGCCGATCACCGTCAGCGTCCGCATCCTTATATATACCTTTCCCGAGCCAAGCCCCGCCCGCTCGATCCAACATCGCCCGGATTGTAGGCCATACACCCCTCGCGCGCCCGATCACCGCCGCTCTTGCCTGATATGAGCGCGCCCATCCGCATGGAAACCCGTGGCCAAAAAGCCTCACATCGCCATATGGATAAAACTACGAAAAACAAAAGTAAAAATAATATTACTGTTTAAAACCAATATCTTGCACGAACACTTCACACATATCAGCAACATAATTTGAACATTTGCACCATTTACATAGCTGATGCTTTCTTTTAGTATGATCGCAAGCGAATTCAAGCAGATGCAATCTGCGCCCGCCTGGATTCACTTCAAGTCACGTTGATTTTTCAGCCCGCCCGCATTGGCGGGCTATTTTTTTGCCTAAATCACCTCAATCCGCCAAGAAATTCCGCAAAAACAGGTGTTCCTACGCACTGACGTTTTTTTGCAACAAGACAATCCGCCGCGCAAATACAAAGTAACAGTCCTGACTATTCAATAACTTACGACACAAAAAATCGAACATTTACTTTGCTAAAAAGCAACAATCGTTGCTTGATCACAACACTATCCGCCAGCCATAGTTGCATTTTCACAACCCAGCCAATAGCATTTGCTCACATTCCTAAAACCTAAAAAGGATGACTTGACCATGAAAAAAAGTCTGATTGCCCTGCTGGTAGCCACCCTGCCGGCTGCAGCTTTTGCTGACGTAACCATCTACGGTAAGATCAAAGGCGGCGTTGAGTACAACGACAACGGCGTAACCAAGCAAACCAACATCGACGATCTGGGTTCCCGCATCGGCTTCAAGGGTGCTGAAGATCTGGGCAGCGGCCTGAAGGCTATCTGGCAAGTTGAGACCGGCTTCGGCATTGATGGCACCGGCACCGGCTCCTCCAGCGGCACCTTCGCCAACCGCAACTCCTTCCTGGGCCTGCAAAGCAACCTGGGTACCCTGCGCTTCGGCAACGTGTCCAACTTCCTGGACAGCGACATGGGCACGGTTGACACCTGGGAATACAACAGCAACGCGCTGGGTCTGGGCATCTTCACCCGCGACGCTACCCGCCTGAAGAACTCCGTACGCTACGACCTGCCGGCCGTGGTTCCGGGCCTGACCGCCGCCCTGCAATACGGCGCCAAGGAAACCAAGGGCCAAGCATCTGCCGATCGCGAAACCTACAACCTGGGCCTGGGCTACGAGAACAGCGGCTTCTTCGGCAAGTACAACTACAGCCACGAAAGCAAAGCGGTTAGCAGCGTTGCCGTTGTCGTAGACAAAGCCACTGGCAAAATCGAATCGGTTGGCGTAGTAGATGCCAACCACACTGCAGTTGCCAGCTTCGCCCAGAATGACACTGCTAACGAGAAGCACCGCCTGGAAGTTGGCTACAATGCCAACAACCTGTTCGTTGGCTTCGGCTACCAGCAAGCCAAGGGCGGCCTGGATGTAGTTGGCAGCGCTTGGGGCAACCAAGTTATCGCTGGCTTCGCAGTACCGAATGGCCAAACCATCAGCGCGAACGGCAAGGTTAAGACTCGCGAATACGCTCTGACCGCTGGCTACACCTTCGGCGCCATCACCCCGAAATTCACCTACGCTCACGGCGACAAGGTTGAAGTCGGCGGCGTGAAGCTGGACAACACCCAATACGACCAGTACGTACTGGGCGCTGACTACGCTGTATCCAAGCGCACCACCATCGGCGCTCAATACGGCCAGATCGCTGTCAAGGGCACCGGCAACAACGACCTGAAGTCCTTCGGCCTGAACATGGTTCACGCATTCTAATTAACCGGTTCGACGCAAGAACCTGTGAACAGAATGAAAAAGCCCGCTTCGGCGGGCTTTTTTACGTCCATTCGCTGCCGGCTTGGCGAAAACAGCTAGTTCAAGCATTGCCGCCGGACCGGACCAGCCAACGGCAACAGCATCGACAAGCCGCATCCCGGCTTTCACACAGAGTGACATCCGCCGACGCCAGCCCAATCGGCCGGCCATCCCATTGCCGTTCCGCAGCCAGCTACTGGCGCCATTTTCGATTCGCGAGCCGCCCAGTCCCGCAAGCGCCGCGCAAAAACAAACACCCCGCCGCAAGCGACGGGGTGGGTGATGGTGAACCCGAAAACGGATCAGAACGGCAGCTGATACACCGGGTTGCGGCTATCCGCGCCCTCCAGCCGGATGCGCTCCAGCTCGCTGCGCAGCGCGTTTTGCAACCACTGCTCGCGCATTTTATCGCCATCCGGATGCTCGGACAGCGTGCGGTACAGCGCCATGCCGTGCATGGTGGTCATCATGGTGAGCAAGGTGGCGAAAAAGCCGGTGGAAATGGCGTAGCGCGGGAATAGCGAAGCCATCATCGCGACGAAGCGGTCGCGGAAATAGATGCTGGCGTTGCCGAGGAAGATTTCGCGCAGATCGGGCGTGGTGCGCGCCGCCATCAGCAGCTCCAGCAGCACGATATGGCGCGGCGCCATCACCAGCGCCTTCATCAGCGCCACGATGCGCTCTTCTTCCGGCATGCCGGGCGGCAGCTTGCCGGCCAGGGCCAAGCCGGCCTCGAAGATATCGTCGACCACCTTGCGCCCCACCGGCTGCATCAATTCGTTCTTGGTGGCGAAATGGCGGAACAGCGCGCCCTGCGACACCCCGGCGCGGTTGCAGATCAACTGCACGCTGGTGCCGTGGTAGCCGCACTCCATCAGGCATTCGATCGCCGCCTCCACCAGTTTGCCTATGGTGGACTCCCTGCGGCTTTGCTGTGTTCGTCTGGTTTGCATCTATTGTTTTATCATTTATCGTCCCAAGCCCGGCCAGATAATACGCGAAACGACGTACGCAAGCGAGGGTGGGCACATTCTAATAACAAGCAAGACACGCCAACAGCACGGCGCTCCTCTCTCCCCTGGTGGCCACATCGCAACCGGCCACTACAGCAATACTACCAAAACCCGCAGTGGAATATGCAACTTGCTTCGTTAACCGGAACTGGCCCAAACACCAGGCGGCAGCGCCGCAGCGGCAGTCATGGCCGGCCCTTGCCCAGGCGCCCCGCGCGGGGCGGAGGTGCGCATTGTCCGCCGCCCTGCGCGCGCCCGCCTTGCGGCGGCGCAAATGCGCGATAAAAGATAGAACCTGCTCTATTTCATTAATTGCTGATGGACTGCTTCCGCCAGCGTCGTCACTTCAGGCTGACCGCGGAGAAATCGACTCGGCCATAGGGGTTGGCCGCATAGCCGCTGACATCCTTGCGCGCCAGGCTGAAGGCGGTGGGATGCGCCAGCGGCAGCCACAAGGCCTGCTCGTGGATGAGCTTTTGCGCCGCCTGATACAGCTTGGCTCTGGCCTTGAAGTCGCTGGTTTTCTTGCCGTCGGCTATCAGCTTGTCGAGCCGCGGATCGCAATAGCGGGCGAAATTGGTGCCGGACTGCACCGCAGAGCAGGAAAACTGGGGCGTGAGGAAGTTGTCCGGATCGCCGTTGTCGCCGGCCCAGCCCATGAACAGCATTTCGTGCTCGCCGGCCTTGCCGCGCTTGATCAGCTCGCCCCACTCCAGCACCTTGATCTGCAGCCGGATGCCCACTTTCGCCAGATCGGCCTGCAGCATCTCGGCGCCGGCCTTGGGATTGGGGTTCAGGGTGCTGCCGCCCGGACGCACCCAGATGCCGACATCGAAGCCATTGGGGTAGCCGGCCTGGGCCAGCAGCTTCCTGGCCTGCGCCGGATCGTACGGATAAGGCTTGATGGCCTTGTCGTAGCTCCAGGTGTTGGGCGGATACACCAGGTTGGCGGCGACGGCGGTATTGCCGAACACCGCCTTCAGATAACTGGCCTTGTCGAAAGCCAGATTGATCGCCTGCCGCACCAATGGGCTGTTCAGCGGCTTTTTCTGGCTGTTGAACGCGACGAAGGCGGTCATGAAGGCAGGCGCCTGCCATACCCGCAGCTTGCCATCGCCCTGCGCCGCCTGCACGTCCTGCGGCTTCGGCGACAGCGCGATCTGACACTCGCCGGCGCGCAGCTTCTGCAAACGGACCGCGGAATCGGGCGTGATGGCGTAGATCAACGCCGACACCTTGGGCTTGCCGCCGAAATAGGCCGGATTCGGCAGGTAGCGCACCTGCGCGTCCTTGGCGAAGCTCTTGAAGACGAAAGGCCCGGTGCCGACCGGCTTACTGTTGAGATCGGCCGTTTTGCCGGCGGCCAGCAGCTGGCCGGCGTATTCGGCGGAGTAGATCGAGGCGAAACCCATGGTCAGGCTGGACAGGAAGGTGGCTTCCGGGTAGTTGAGCTCGAAACGCACCGTCTGCGCGTCCAGCTTGCGCACCGCCTTGATCAGCTTGGGAAACTGCATCGCCTGCGCATGCGGATAGCCCGTCGGCGCGGTCTTGTACCAGGGATTGTCCGGATTCAGCATCCGCTCGAAAGTGAATGCCACGTCGTCGGCGTTGAAAGCGCGGCTGGGCTTGAAGTATTCCGTGGAGTGAAAGCTCACGCCGGGACGCAAGTGGAAGGTATAGCTCAGGCCATCCGCTCCCGCTTCCCAGCTGCGCGCCAGGCCGGGCTTGAGCTTGCCGCTGGCGGCGTCGTACTCCACCAAGCGATTCATCAGCACATCGGCGGAGGCGTTGGTGGTGACCAGCGAGTTGTATTGCACCACGTCGAAGCCTTCCGGATTGGCGTCGGTGCAAACGGTGAGCGGCTTGGCGGCGACGGCCAGGGCCGGCAGCCACGCCGCCAACAGCAGGGCGTTGATGGTTTTCATGATGTTCTCCTGACGGCCGCCGGCAATGCCGGCAGCATGAATCGCATTAGGGTAAGTCAATATGGGGCAAAAACCAACGACTTAATCTACATATTGATATAAGGAGAGCATCCGCTCACAACAACAGCTTGTGGAACTCGCCAGCCGCCAGCGCCGGGCTGCACAGATAGCCCTGGTACTCCTGGCAACCTCGCTGCCGCAGCCAGGCCAGCTGCTTCGGCGTCTCCACCCCTTCCGCCACCACTTTCAGCCCCAGCATCCTGCACATGGTGATGATCAATTCGGCGATGGCCGGCGTGCTGTCCAGATCCGCGATGAAGGAACGGTCTATCTTCAGCGAACTGAGCGGGTAACGCTGCAAATAGGCCAGATTGGAATAGCCGGTGCCGAAATCGTCGACGGCGATGCTCACCCCCTGCGCCCGCAGCGCCTGCAAGGTGCGCATGGTCTGATCGTCATGGCCCAGCAGCACCGACTCGGTGATCTCCAGCTCCAGCCTGTCCGCCTGGCAGCCGCTGTCCGCCAGCACGGCGGCCACCATCGCCGGCAGCGCCGGGTCGACGAACTGGCACGGCGACAGATTGACCGACACCATCAAGTCCAGTCCCATCTCGCGCCACAAGCGCTGCTGCCGCGTCGCCTGGGCCAGGATCTGCCGTCCCAGTTGCAGGATCAGCCCGCTGTCCTCGCACACCTGGATGAAACTGTCGGGCTTCAGCAGGCCGCGTTGCGGATGGTTCCAGCGCGCCAGCGCCTCGGCGCCGACCACCTTGCCGCTGGCGACATCCACCCGCGGCTGAAAGCCGGCGACGAACTCGCCCTGCTCCAGGCCGCGGCGGATATCGCTCTCCAGCGCCAGCTGCGCCTGGGTGCGCGCCTCCAGCGCCGGCGTGAAGAACATCAGGTTGTTGCGGCCCGCATCCTTGGCCGCATACATCGCCAGGTCGGCGTGGCGCATCATCTGCTCGAGGTCCAGCGTCCCGTCGCGGCACACGCTGATGCCGATGGACGCCGACACGCTGATGTCCATGCCGCCCAGACGGATCGGCATGCCAAGCGCCTGCAGGATGTCCCGCCCCAGCGCTTCCGCCCGCCCCGCGGCGTCCGGCGCCGCCAGCATCACCAGGAACTCATCGCCGCCCAGCCGCGCCGCCTTCTCGTCATGCCGCAGCAGCCGGGACAGCCGCGCGGTCATGCCCACCAGCAGCTCGTCGCCGCGGGCGTGGCCGAGTGAATCATTGACGTTTTTGAAGCGGTCCAGATCGATGAACATCAGCGCCGCCTGGCGGCCATTGCGCAGGGCCTGCTGCAGATAGGGCAGGAAATCGCTGCGGATGCCGTTGCGGTTGGGCAAGCCGGTCAGCACGTCGTGATTGGCCAGGAAGCTGGCGCGCGCTTCGGCATGCTTGAGATCGGTGATGTCCACCTCGCTGACCAGCAGCGCGTCCTGCCCGGACACCGCGTCGCGGCAAGCGCGCACGGCGATCTCGTGCCAGCGCTCGCCCCGCCGGGTATGCACGCGCGCCAGTTGGCGCGCCTCCCCGACCGCCGCCACGCCCTGCTGCAGCGCCTGCCAATCGCCGTCGTGGAGGAAATGCTGGCGCCAGCGCTCGCCGGCATCCGCCACCTGGGCGCGGGCGGAGGGATTGCGGTACAGCGCCATCCCGGCGGAGTCGTACAGCGTGATCGGCACCGAGGTGTGCATCAAGGCCTCCGCGCTGCGCAAGCTGGCCGGATCGGCGCTCAGCGGGTTCTGCGCTTCGCAGAACATCATCACCCGCCCGTCGGCGCGGATGCCGCGGAACGCCACCTTCAGCACGCAGGGGCGGCCATTGGGATACAGGGTCCAGCTTTCGACGAAGCTGGCGTTTTCCCGCTCGAAGTCCTGCTGATACTGGCCCAGCCGTTGCGCCACCGAAACCGACATGTCAAGCGACATGTCGCGCTGCTGCAACTCGGCCAGGCTGCGCGCCCCCCACACCCGCAGCGCGGCCTGATTGGCCCAGAACACGCGCTTGTGATCGATATCGAAAATCCATAGCGGCAGGCCCAGGGCCTCCAGCAACGCCAGATCCCCTCCCTGCCAGGAGAGCATGCTTCCTATCGGCATAGATGCCGCAACCTTTTATTTATTCATTGGAAAACGCCACGCAACTGCCATCGCGGACAGGCGCCATTGTAGCAAACACGTCTCATGACCTGACCATTTTTTACTCACCACCGGTCCACGTCGCCGCAATGCCGGGCGCCAATGAAAAACAGGGCGATTTCGCCCTGTTTTTCGTCATCCCGCGCCTGCCGTTCAGGCGGCTTGCTTGCAGGCGAACAGCCTGGCCATGCTGTGATGATGGGGCCGGCCGTGGCTGAGATCCAGCGCGTACTCCTCCTGGTAAGCCAGCGGCGCCAGCGCGGAAAACTGTTCGCGCAACTCGCCCGGCCGGTAGTAATGGCGGACATAGGCGGCGGTTTCGCTGACATCGCCCCCCCTGCCGCTGCAGCCAGGGTCATCCACCATGAACACCGCCGCGAACAAGTAGCCGCCGGGCTCCAGCCCCGCCATCATGGACTGGGCCAGCCGTTCGCCGGCGGCGGCGTCGAGGTGATCCAGCGCGGTATAGGCGACGATGATGCGGTAGCTTTGCGGCTCGATCTCCAGGTCGGCCAGGTTCACCACCTTGCCGCACACCGACAGCCGGCGCTGGTCGGCCAGCTCGCCCATGCGGGAAACCGCCTCCGAAGATTCATCCACGCCGTACATCGAAAAACCGAGGCTGGCCAGATAGAAGGCGTTGCGTCCCTGGCCGCAGGCCAAGTCCAGTCCCTGCCCGCCGCCCCGCACATCGAATTTGTCCAGAAAATACATCAGCGACAAGGCTGGCCGGTCGCCATAGAAAGAACCATTGCTGCGATAGAAAGCGTCAAAATTAGCGATTCCCATTTCACTCACCCCGCTCATGCCGACGATATTTCCCAGCATCCACTGCGCGCAGCGCGCGCTCCGTGCTGTTCATTGAGTGATAGTTCGTACAAAAACGTATGACTACTTAGTTATTCTTTCTAAGTATTTACACTTAATTTGCCATTGAACATGAAAAACCCCGCCAGACATGGCCTGGCGGGGCGACAGGGATTCGGCAGCGCCGAGGTCACATGTAGTTTTCGATGCCCGGGCAGCTGCAGACCAGATTGCGGTCGCCGTAGACATCGTCGATGCGGTTCACACTGGGCCAGAACTTGTTCTCCAGCACGTAAGGCAGCGGGAACAGGCCCTGCTCGCGGCTGTACGGCCGGTTCCAGTCGCCCGCAATGTCGGCCTTGCTGTGCGGCGCGTTGACCAGCGGATTGTTGTCCGCCGGCCATGCGCCGTTCTGCACCTGGTCGATCTCGGCGCGGATGGCGGCCATCGCGGCGATGAAGCGGTCCAGCTCGGCCTTCGGCTCCGATTCGGTCGGCTCTATCATCAGCGTGCCCGGCACCGGGAAGCTCATGGTCGGCGCGTGGAAGCCATAGTCCATCAGGCGCTTGGCCACGTCCACTTCGGTCACGCCGGAAGCGGCCTTCAGCGGGCGCAAGTCGATGATGCACTCGTGGGCGACGCGGCCGTTGGCGCCGGTGTACAGCACCGGGTAGTGCTCGCCCAGGCGGGTAGCTAGGTAGTTGGCCGACAGCAACGCGTTTTCCGTTGCCTGCTTCATGCCCTCGGCGCCCATCATCGCGATGTACATATACGATATCGGCAGGATGGAGGCGGAGCCGAACGGCGCGGCGGATACCGCGGTTTGGCCTGCCTCCGCGCCCGGCACCGGCGCCACCACGTGGTTGGCGATGAACGGCGCCAGGTGCGCCTTCAGGCCGATCGGGCCCATGCCCGGGCCGCCGCCGCCGTGCGGGATGCAGAAGGTCTTGTGCAGGTTCATATGCGACACGTCGGCGCCGATGTCGGCCGGACGAGTCAGGCCCACCTGGGCGTTGAGGTTGGCGCCGTCCATGTACACCTGGCCGCCGTGGGCGTGGACGATTTCGCAGATCTGCTTGATGGCCTGCTCGAACACGCCGTGGGTGGACGGATAGGTGATCATCAGCGCGGCCAGGTTGGCGGCGTGCTGTTCTGCCTTGGCCTTCAGGTCGGCGACGTCGACGTTGCCGGCCTCATCGCATTTCACCACCACCACCTGCATATTCATCATCTGCGCGGTGGCCGGGTTGGTGCCGTGCGCCGATTGCGGAATCAGGCAGATGTTGCGATGGGCTTCGCCGCGCGACTCGTGGTAGCGGCTGATCGCCAACAGGCCGGCGTACTCGCCCTGCGCGCCGGAGTTCGGCTGCATCGAGATGATGTCGAAACCGGTGATCGCGCGCAGCTGCTTCTCCAGGCCGGCGATCATTTCCAGATAGCCCACGGTCTGCTCGCGCGGCGCGAACGGGTGCATATTGGCGAATTCCGGCCAGGTGATCGGAATCATCTCGCTGGTGGCGTTCAGCTTCATCGTGCAGCTGCCCAGGCTGATCATCGAATGATTCATCGCCAGGTCGCGGTTTTCCAGCTTCTTCATATAGCGCAGCATCTCGTGCTCGCTATGGTGCACATTGAACACCGGGTGGCTCAGGATCGCGGATTCGCGCTTGAGCGCGGCCGGGATCGCATCCTGGGCGGCGGCGTCCAAGGCGGCGATATCTGCCTGCTTGCCGGTGAACAGCTCGATCAGCTTGGCCAGATCCGCCTCGGTGGCGGCCTCGTGGAAGGCCACGCCCAACACGGTCTTGCCCACGCGGCGCAGGTTGTAGCCGGCCGCCAGCGCGGCGGCGTAGATGGCGTCGGCCTTGGGCGCGTCCACCTGCACGGTGTCGAAGAAGCGGTCGAACACCAGCTTGCCGCCGGCGGCCTGCACCGCGTGGGCGAAGATGGCGGCCAAGCGGTGGATGCGGGCGGCGATGCGCTTGACGCCCTCGGCGCCGTGGTAGACCGCGTACAAGCCGGCGATATTGGCCAGCAGCACCTGGCTGGTGCAGATATTGGAGTTGGCCTTCTCGCGGCGGATGTGCTGCTCGCGGGTCTGCAACGCCATGCGCAGCGCGGTCTTGCCCTTGGCGTCGATGGAGACGCCGATGATGCGGCCCGGCGCCGAGCGCTTCATCTCGTCCTTGAAGGCGAAATAGGCGGCATGCGGGCCGCCGAAGCCCATCGGCACGCCGAAGCGCTGGGTATTGCCCAGCGCGATGTCGGCGCCCATCTCGCCCGGCGACTTCAAGGCCACCAGCGCCATCACGTCGGCGGCGACGGCGACGACGCCGCCCTTGGCCTTGATGGCGGCGATATGCGGGGTCAGGTCGATCAGATCGCCGGCTTCGCCCGGATACTGGAACAGCGCGCCGAAGTAATCGCCGTTGCCGGCCTCTTCCGGATGGCCCTGCACCAGCTCGAAGCCGAAGTACTTGGCGCGGGTCTTCATCACGTCCAGCGTCTGCGGCAGCACGCGGCTGTCGACGAAGAAGCGCGTGGACTTGGATTTGGACACGCGGCCGGCCATCGCCATCGCTTCGGCGGCGGCGGTGGCTTCGTCCAGCAGCGAGGCGTTGGCCATTTCCAGGCCGGTCAGGTCGATCACCATCTGCTGGAAGTTCAGCAGCGCCTCCAGCCGGCCCTGGGCGATCTCGGCCTGGTACGGGGTATAGGCGGTGTACCAGCCCGGGTTTTCCAGCACGTTGCGCAGGATCACGGACGGCGTCTTCACCGGGTAGTAACCGAGGCCGATGAAGGATTTGTTGACCACGTTCTTGGCGGCCACCGCTTTCAGGGCGGCCAGCGCCTCGGCTTCCGGCTGCGGCGCCGGCAGATCCAGCGCGCGGTTCAGGCGGATGTCGGCCGGCAGGGTTTCGCCGACCAGCGCGTCGATGGAGGCCGCGCCGATGGCGGCCAGCATCTCGGCGCGCTCGTCGTCGGACGGGCCGATGTGGCGGGCGATGAATTCGTTGCGATTGAAGAGTGCGGAGAGCGACATGTTCAGGACCTTCCATTGCTGCCGCGAAGCCCGCCATCGCCGGCGGGCGGAGAGAGCGCGTGGCTCATCGTCCGCCGGCCGGTGCGCGGCGGCTGGCTTCGCGGCCAAAAAAAACGCCCTGCGTCTGGCGACTGCAGGGCGGGTTCAGCTATCAGGCGCCGATTTCCTTGGCGTAGGCGGCGGCGTCCATCAGGCCATCCAGATCGGCGGCGTTGGCCGGCTTGATCTTGAAGAACCAGCCATCGCCGTAGGGCTCGCTGTTGGCCAGTTCCGGCTCGCCTTCCAGCTCTTCGTTCACCGCCAGGATTTCGCCGGCGATAGGACAGTAGACGTCGGAAGCGGCCTTCACCGACTCCACCACGCCGGCCTGCTCGTCGCGGGCCAGGGCCGCGCCCACTTTCGGCAGTTCGACGAACACGATGTCGCCCAGCAATTCCTGCGCGTGCGCGGTGATGCCCACAGTCACGGAGCCGTCGGCTTCCAGACGCAGCCACTCGTGGCTTTCCACATATTTCAGTTCGGCGGGGATATTGCTCATCTTGAAGTTCTCCAGCTTAAGATCAGATCAATGGCGGCGGCAGTTCCAACACTGCAGCCAGATTATTCGAATACTTTCTTGCCGTTGCGCACGAAGGGCATCTTCACCACGCGCACATCGGTCAGCGCGCCGCGCAGGTCCACCAGGGCCGTGGCGCCGGTGGCGGCCGGCACGCGGGCGATGGCGATGGAATGCTTCAGCGTGGGCGAGAAGGTGCCGCTAGTGATCACGCCTTCGCCGACGCCCTCCACCACTACCTTCAAGCCTTCGCGCAGCACGCCGCGGCCTTCCAGCACCAGGCCCACCTGCTTCATCTTCACGCCGGCGGCCTTCTGCGCCTCCAGCGCCTCGCGGCCGTTGAACTTGCGTTCGGCCGGCTCCCAGGCGATGGTCCAGCCCATGCCCGCCTCCAGCGGCGACACGGTTTCGTCCATGTCGTGGCCGTACAGGTTCATGCCGGCTTCCAGGCGCAGCGTGTCGCGCGCGCCCAGGCCGATGGGGGCGACGCCGGCGGCTTGCAATTGATGGAAGAAGGCGATGGCCTGATCGGCAGGCACCATGATTTCCAGGCCGTCTTCGCCGGTATAGCCGGTGCGGGCGTAGAACCACTCGTCCTGCGGCAGGCCCTGGAACACTTTCAGCGCGCGGATGGCATCGGCCAGCTCCGGCTTGATGGAGCAGACTTTTTCAATGGCCTGCGGGCCTTGCACCGCCAGCATCGCCAAATCGCGGCGCACTTGCAGCGCCACGTCGAAGCCGGCCTTCTGGCTTTCCATCCAGGCCAGGTCTTTTTCGGTGGTGCCGGCATTGACCACCATGCGGTAGCCATAGGAAGTGAGATAGACGATCAGATCGTCGACGACGGTGCCTTCGGCGGTGAGCATGCCGGAATACAGCGCCTTGCCCTCGAAACCGAGCTTGGCGACATCGTTGGCGATCAGTTTTTGCAGCCAGGATTTGGCGTCGGCGCCGGTGATGTCGATCACCGTCATGTGGGAAACGTCGAACATGCCGGCGTCCGAGCGGACGATCTCGTGCTCTTTCAGCTGGGAGCCGTAGTGGATGGGCATTTCCCAACCGGCGAAATCAACCATTTTCGCGCCGGCGGCGACGTGGGCGTCAAACAGCGGGGTACGTTTCGGGGCCGTCATGCGCGGTTCCTTCGAGAAAAGTGTGGATAGCCTGTGTCAACCACACCCCTCTGTCCCTGCACCTGAGATTTTCCGGCTGGATCAGCCGTTAGCCCCTTCGGTGGACGCCACGCAGGCGCCGCTCTCCAGATTGCGCAAGCCGGCAGCCGCCGACCCCGTGATACAGTCCTTTTGCCTGAGCGATTGCGGGTGCACTTGCGCCTTCGGCGGCGGCCGCGGGGCCGCTCTCTCCTGTATGACCCGGCGATTATGGTGGCAGTCGCGGCGGCTTGGCAAGCCGAGTTTATTTCGAAGTAAAACAGTTTATTTTTCTGTGTTTATCAGAAAAATATCGCAAATTTTTTGTGTTTATTATTATTCGAATATGAAAATTTCCTGAGCCATAGCCGCCATCCGCCGCGGGCGGCCATGAAAAAAGCGCAGCGGTCGACGCTGCGCTTTCGGGCTCTGGCGGCGCTGGCTCAAGCCGCCGCGTGCCGCTCCTTCAACTGCCAGACGTAGACCGGCAGGCCCAGCATCAGCAACAGCATGCCCCACATCACGGTATCGGCGCCGGAACCGTACAATGCCCACAGCGAATAGACGAAGCCGATGCCGGCGAAGAAGCCGGGGGCGACGTAGTCCTTGGGGGCGAACGCCTTGCCGCGCATCAGCATGATGGCGATCAGCGCCATCGAGCAGAAAGCGTACGGCAGCAGCGTGGTGGCGGTGGCCAGCAGGATGATGAATTCGAAGATCTTCACGCCGCTGTCGCCGCCGGCGTATTTCATCGCCATCAGGATGGTGACCAGCGCGCTGGACAGCACCAGGCCGAAGATGGGCACGCCGGCGGCGTTGCGCTGGGCGAAGCGGCTGGGGAACAGCTTGTCCTTGGCGGCGGCGGCCGGCACATGCGCCTGCATCAGGCTCCAGCCGTTGAGCGCGCCGAAGCAGGACACCACCGCGCCGAAGCCCACCGCCCAATAGCCCCAGTCGCCCCACATCAGCCGGGCGGCGTCGGCGAACGGCGCTTGCGACGCGGCCAGCGTGTCGGCCGGCATCAGCCCCATCAGCGAGATGGTGGACAAAATGTAGAGCACGGTCGCCAGCAAGGTGCCGATCACCGTCGCGCGCGGAATGGTCTTTTCCGGCTCCACGACATCGCCCGCCGGCACCGATGCCGACTCCAGGCCCAAGAAGGCCCACAGCGTCAGCGCCATGGTGGCCGACAGCGACGACAGCAGCGGCTTGCCGTGCGGATTGAAGGCCAGGTTTTCCGGATGCATGTGGAAAAAGCCGATGAACGTCACCGCGGCCAGCGGCAGCAGCTTCAACAGCGTGGTGACCACCGCCACCATGCCGGAGCTGCGCGCGCCGCGGCTGTTGATCCAGGTGACGATCCAGATCAGGCTGATGGCGAAAGCGCCGGCCAGCGGCTCGTTATGGCCGAGGATGGGGAAAAACACCTGCATATAGCTGGTGGCCGCCACCGCCAGCGCGGCATTGCCGGCCCACAGCGCGATCCAGTAGCCCCAGGCGATCCAGAAACCGGCGAAATCGCCGAAGCCGGCATGAATATAGGCATACGGCCCGCCTTCGCGCGGCAGGATGGCCGACAGGCGCGCGAACACCAGCGCCAGGCAGATCGCGCCGCCGGAGGTCAGCAACCAGCCCAGCATCGAGATGCCGCCGAACGGCGCCAGCGAGGCCGGCAGCAGAAACACGCCGGAACCTATCATATTGCCCACCACCAGGGCGGTGCACATCCAGACCCCGAGCGAGCCTTTCTTTTGGATGGAACTGTTTTCGCTCAAACCTGATTCTCCGTCTAGGGCGAAAGCATCCAGCGCCGGGCGCTGGCCGGCCCGGCGTCAAACATGCGGAATAATGGGAAACAACGGCATCAGCTGGCTCGCCTCACAGGCTTCAAGATAGCCCAGCCTGGGCTTCTTGGCCGATCTCTCGGCATCGCCGCGCCGCGGGCGCCAGCCGCCGCGCCGGAAAAAAAGGGCGCATTAAAACACAGATTTGACGTAAAAACATGTCGCATTGGCGATTTTTTTACAAAAAAACCGTTACGCGACAGATGCTTATGTCAATTGAATAAGCGGACGCTTATGCATGAGGCAGGATCAGCGGGCCGCGCGGCGCGCGGCTCAGCGACCAATTGGCGATGGCCCAACGCCACAGTTCGTCCAGCCTGCCGCACTCGGCCGGCGGCGGATGGCCCAGCCAGCCCAGCGCCGCGCGCAGCTGGCGCGCGGCGTCGCCGCCGCTTATCGCCGGCGCCAGCGTCTGCTTGGACAATTTCTCGCCGGCGGCGTTGGTCAGCACCGGCAGGTGGCAATAGCCGGGCGGCGGCAGGCCCAGGCTGTCGTAAACCTGCAGCTGGCGCGGCGTCGACACCAGGAGGTCGGCGCCGCGCACGATGTCATTGACGCCCTGCTCGGCGTCGTCCACCACCACCGCCAACTGGTAGGCCCAAAAGCCGTCGGCGCGCAGCAGCACGAAATCGCCGATGTCGCCGGCCAGGTTCTGCCGGCATTCGCCCTGCAGACGATCCATCACCGACACATCCCGGTCGGGCGCGCGCAAGCGCCAGGCCCGGCCTTCCCTGCCGCCGGGACAGCCGTTGCGGCAGGTGCCGGGATAGACATAGCCGTCCAGACCGCGCCGGGCGGCCGCGGCGATTTCCTTGCGGGTGCAGCAGCAGGCGTAGGCATGGCCGCTGGCGGCCAACTGCAGCAGG
Organism: Chromobacterium subtsugae; assembly: GCF_001676875.1. GTDB lineage: Bacteria > Pseudomonadota > Gammaproteobacteria > Burkholderiales > Chromobacteriaceae > Chromobacterium > Chromobacterium subtsugae. The sequence goes on from NZ_JYKA01000001.1 coordinate 359,945, forward strand.
GCGGCGCGATAGCGCTCGTGGCGCCGGCTCTGGTAAACCACCTCGCCATCCCATTCGAAACCGAAGGCCTCCAGCGTGCGCAGGATGTCGTCGGCCGCGCCGGGCATTTCCCGCGGCGGGTCGAGGTCTTCCATTCTGAGCAGCCATTCGCCGCCGCGGCTGCGGGCCTCCAGATAACTGCCGACCGCGGTGCTGAGGGAGCCGGCATGCAGCAGGCCGGTGGGGCTGGGGGCGAAACGGCCCCGGTATGATGACTTGGACATCGGGATTGGAGGACTGAAATCTACAAGGGGACGAATTATCGCTAAAATACCATTATCCCGATCTACGATTCAGCCTCGATGAGGACACCAGAATGACGTACGTTGTAACCGATGCCTGTATCAAATGCAAATACACCGACTGCGTGGACGTGTGCCCGGTGGACTGCTTCCATGAAGGGCCCAACTTCCTGGCCATCGACCCGGAAGAATGCATAGACTGCTCGCTGTGCGTGGCGGAGTGCCCGATTAGCGCCATTTATGCCGAGGACGACTTGCCCAAGGGCCAGGAAAACTTCCTGGCCCTCAACGCGGAATTGGCCAAGAACTGGCCGGTGATCACCGAAAAGATCGATCCGCTGCCCGACCATGCCGACTGGGCCGAGGTGAAGGACAAGCTGCAATACCTGGAACGCTGAACGCTCCGCCTGTCACAGGAACAGATCGATGTCGCCGGTCTTGGCGCCTTCGCCCTGTTCCAGGATGCGGCCGCGGTAGGGCTGCTCGGCCTTGACCGCCACGCCGCTGCGCTTCAGCTTCTTGATCAGCACCCTGCCGGTTTCGGTGAAGAAATACACCTTGCGCGCGCACTCGCCCAGCAAGTCTTCGGCCAGCACCGGAATCTGCTCGTTGGCGAGGTAGCTGCGGATGAACTGGCTGTTGCGCTCGCCGACGTTCACCACGGTCATGCCCTCCAGCACATTGGCCGCGCCGAAGATCTTAGCCTCCAGCCGGTGCCGCATCGCCCCCAGCTTCTGCATGTCGGTGATCAGCAACTCCATCGCGTTGACGCCGAAGCGCGCCGCGGAAGCGCCGGCGCCCAGATCCAGCGAGCCTTCCGGCAGCAGGAAGTGGTTCATGCCGCAGACGCCGGCGGTGCGATCGCTCAAGCACACCGCCACGCAGGAGCCCAATAGCGTCACCAGCATCAGCCGCTGATTGGTGGCGTGGAATTCGCCGGGGAACACCTTCACCGCCATCGTCTGGAAATGCTTGTCGTAATAGCGGTTGCCATCCATCGCGCCGGGGAAGTTCATGTCATCTACCTTTCGCCATGCAGTTGCAGACACTCGACAACCCGGAACGCCAGCGAAGCCAGCGGGCAGACGTGCATCACCGCCCCCGCCTTGACCGCTTCCTTCGGCATGCCGTACACCACGCAGCTGGCCTCGTCCTGGCCGAAAGTGACGGCGCCGGCCTGGCGCATCCGCAACAGGCCGGCGGCGCCGTCCCGCCCCATCCCTGTGAGCAGCACGCCGATGGCGTTGCCGCGCAGATGCCGCGCGGCGGAATCGAACAGCGCGTCCACCGCCGGGCGATGACGGTTGACCGGTTCGCCTTGGTCCAGCGCGATCTGATAGCCGGTCGGCCCGCCCGGCCTCACCCGCATGTGCGAGTGGCCCGGCGCGATGTAAGCCGCGCCGATTTGCGCCGGCTCGCCATCCCTGGCCTCTGTCACCCGCATCGCGCACAACCGGTCCAGGCGGGCGGCGAAGGTGAAAGTGAAATGTTCCGGCATGTGCTGGACGATCAGGATGGGCGGACAATTGGCCGGCATGCCCAGCAAAAACTCCTTGATCGCCTCGGTGCCGCCGGTCGAGGCGCCGACGAAAATCAGCGCGCGCCCGGCGTCCGGGCCAGCCAGCATGCCAACCGGAACCGGCGGGAAACGCATCGGCTGGCGCAGACGCGCGGCCGCCGCCATCCTCAGCTTGGCGCGGATTTCCTCCGCATAGTCCGGCATTCTGCGCGCGACATCCTCTGCCGGCTTGTGCACGAAATCCACCGCGCCCAGCTCCAGCGCCGCCAGCGCGGTTTCGGAGCCTGCCGCCGTCAGCGACGAGATCATCAATACCGGCGTCGGCCGCAGCCGCATCAGCCGGCGCAAGAACTCCAGCCCGTCCATGCGCGGCATTTCCACATCCAGCGTCACCACGTCCGGGCTGGTTTCCCGTATCCGCTCGCGGGCGAGGATGGGGTCGGAGGCGGTCGCCACCACCTCCATGTCCGGCGCCCCGTTGATGATGGCGGTGAGCAGGCTGCGGATCAGCGCCGAATCGTCGACCACCACCACCCTGATCTTGCTCCGGATGACCGCCATGCCCGCCTCCTAGCCGCCGTCCGGGCGCGCCAGCCGATAGGCCGTCCTGCCGCAGCCGGCGAAGGCCTCGGTCAGATGCGAGATGTTTTCCGAGTGCCCCAGGAACAGCAGGCCATCCGGCTTCAGGCACGGCGCCATCCGCGACAGGATGTCCGCCTGGGTGGCCTTGTCGAAGTAGATCAGCACATTGCGGCAGAAAATCACGTCGAAACGCCCGATATCGGGCCATGTCGACGCCGCCAGGTTGAACTGGAAAAACAGCGCGGCCTCCCGCGCCTGCCGCTTGAGCCTGGCCATGCCCTCATTGGCTCCCGCCCCTTTGTCGAAATAGCGTTTCAGCAGATGCGGCGCAAGCTGGACGACTCGCTCCAGCGGATAAACGCCGCGCGCCGCCTGCGCCAGCGCCTGGGTGTCGATATCCGACGCCAGCAGCTCGAAAGCGCCGCCGCCGGACTCGCGCCACGACTCCAGCAAGGTGATGGCTATCGAATACGGCTCCTCTCCGGTGGAGGAGGCCGCGCTCCACACCCGAAACGTCTCCCCCGCCGGCCGGCGTCGGCGGACATGCTCGCGCAGCATCTCGAAATGATGCGGCTCGCGAAAGAAGGACGTGAGGTTGGTGGTGAGCGCATTGATGAAACCCTGCCACTCGCCCTCCTCCTGGTCTTGCTGCAGCAGGTCCAGGTATTCGCCGAAACTGCGCAGTCCGCGCGAGCGCACCCGCCTCGCCAGGCGCGCGTAGACCATGTGTTTTTTGGAGTCGTGCAGCGCGATGCCGGCCTTTTGGTAGAGCATGTCCCGCGCCCGCCGGAAATCGCTGCCGGTGAATTTCAGCTCGGTCTCGTCCATCATGCCGTCCCCGCCCGCTCCTTAGCCAGCGCGCCGCCGGGCCTGCCGCGGATGCCGCCGCTCAAAACTCCTCCCATGTCCCGTCGTCCGCGTCCCGCGGCGGACGGATAGGCTCCAGCGCCCGCGCCGGACCCCGTCCCTTGGCGGCGAATGTCCACGCCGCCGGCTGCCGGCTGGCGAGCGGCCTCGTCTGCGGCGGCTGGCCGCTTCGCCCCGATTCATCCAGCCGAAACACCGCCACCGCGCCGGACAAATAGCGCGCCTGCTCTTCCAGCGACTCCGCCGCCGCGGCCGCCTGCTCCACCAGCGCGGCGTTCTTCTGGGTGTTTTCGTCCATCTGGGTGACCGCCAGGTTGACCTGCTCGATGCCCGAACTTTGCTCGGCCGAGGCCGCCGAGATATCGCTCATGATGTCGGCCACCCGGCGGATGGACACCACGATCTCGTCCATGGTCCGCCCCGCCTCGTCCACCAGCCGGCTGCCGGACTCCACCTTGTCCACCGAGTCGCCGATCAGCGACTTGATTTCCTTGGCCGCCGCCGCCGAGCGCTGCGCCAGGCTGCGCACCTCGCTGGCCACCACCGCGAAGCCCCGGCCCTGCTCGCCCGCGCGCGCCGCCTCCACCGCCGCGTTCAGGGCCAGGATATTGGTCTGGAAGGCGATGCCGTCGATCACGCTGATGATGTCGACTATCTTCTTGGCGCTGTCGTTGATCTCGTTCATCGTCGACACCACGTCGCCCACCACCTTGCCGCCCCGCGCCGCGATGTCGGACGCGCCTATCGCCAGCGAATTGGCCTTTCTGGCGTTTTCGGCGTTCTGCCGCACCGTGCTGGTGATCTCCTCCATGCTGGACGCGGTTTCCTCCAGGCTGGCCGCCTGCTGCTCGGTGCGGCTGGACAGGTTGGCGTTGCCGGCGGCGATCTCCCGCGCCGCGGTGTTGATCGTGTCGGTGGAGTCCTTGATATTGGCGACGATCTCCTTCAGCTTGTCGACGGTGGCGTTGCTGTCGGCCTTCAGCTGGCCGAACAGGCCCTGGTAGTCGGCCGATATGCTGCGGGTGAGGTCGCCACCGGCCAGCGCGCCCAGCACGCCGGCGATATCGGCCAGTCCCTGGCTGGTCACCCCCATCAGCTGATTGACGCCTTCGCTCAGCAAGCGGAAAAAGCCCTGCTTGCCCTCCACATCGATGCGTTTGCCGAACTCGCCGGCGGAAGCGGCGCTGACGATGCCGGCCACCTCGCGCTCGATCTCCACTTCAGCGGTGCGGTCCTTCCACTCCACCACCGAACCCAGCCGCGCGCCGTCGGCGCCGAACACCGGATTGGACACCAGCGAAAACGTGCGGCCGGCGACGACGATCTCGGCGCGGTAAGTGGCGCGCATATTGGCCAGCAGCTCGCGCTGGTGGGCGGGATTCTTGTGGAACTCGTCTATGCTGGTGCCCAACAGCCGGCGCACGTCGAAATGGGGCAGCGCCTTGCGCAGATCGGCCTCCACGCTGCGCAGCATGTCGGTGACGCTGTGGTTCATGTAGATGATGCGGCGCTCGTTGTCGGCGATCATCACATTGGTGGTGCAATTGTCCAGCGCGTTGCGGATGCGGGCGTTTTCGGCGGCCTGCGCGCGCTCCTGGTCCATCCGTTGCTGCGCCTCCTGCTGCAGCCGCAGCATCTCGGTGTTGTCCTGCCATTCCACCACCGAACCCAGCCGCTCGCCCTTGGCGCCGACCACCGGAGACAGGATCAGGCCGAAGGTGCGCCCGCCCACCGCGATGGACGAGCGGTGCGTGTCCCGCGCCTGCGCCAGCAGGCCGCGCTGGTAGCCGGGATTCTTGTGGAATTCGTCGATGCTGGAGCCCAGCAGCCGGCTGGCCGAAAAGCTGGGAATATCCTTGCGTATGTCCGGCTCCGCGTTGCGGAACATCGCCAGCGCCGAACCGTTGGCATAGATGATCTTATGCTCCGCGTCGGCGATCATCACGTTGGTGGTGCAGACGTCCAGCGCGCTGCGGATGCGGGCGTTCTCCGCCGCCGCCAGGCGGTCGGCGGCCAGGCGCGCATCCTCTTCCGCCTTCCGCTCCAGCTCGCGCGTGGCGTCCACCCACTCCACCACCGCGCCCAGCTTGCGGTTCTGTCCATCCAGGATAGGCGTCAACACCAGATGGAAGGTGCGTCCGCCCACCTTGATGGTGCCGCGATGGGTGCCTCGCAAATCCTGCAGCAAGCCGCGCTGGAACGAGGGATTGCGGTGGAAGCTGTCTATGCTGCAGCCCAGGATCGCCCGGGCGGAAAACTGCGGCAGCTCCTGCCGGATGTCCGCCTCCGCCTGCTGGAACATGTCCAGCGCCGCCCGGTTGGCGTACACCACCTGATGCTCGCCGTCGGCGATCATCACATTAGTGGTGCACACATCCAGCGCGCTGCGCAGCCGCATGTTCTCCAGCGAGCGCGACACCGCGGCGCGCAGAAAGGCGAACGGACTGCTGTCGTCGCCGTCGCGCACATTGAACGCCGTGCGCACCTCGCCGCCGGCCAATTCGCGCAGCACCATCGCCAGTACCCGCGGATCGCCGCCCAACTGCCTCTCCAGAGCCCGCGCCAACAGCCAGTACAGCGCGACGGCCAGCGCCGCCAGCGCCGCGCCGGCGACCGCGACTCCGTCCGCGGCGCGGCCGGACGATGCGCCCGCCTCCGCCGCGGCCAGCCGCAGCGACTGCTCGCCCTCGAAGCGGGCATAGCGGCCAACCGCCTCCTGGTATTTTTGCGCTGCCGGCCACAGCGAGGCGCGCAGATAGATCCGCGCCTCGTCGCCATGGGCCGCAGCCGCCAGCCGGCGGTAGTCGGCGATCTGGCCGCGCACGGCGAGTCCGGCCTCGCGCGCGGCCTCCAGCAGCGGTTTGCCGTCGCCGGCGGCATGGGCCGTCAACGCGCTCAGCCCCGTCATCGCCGCCTCCAGCGCGGCGTCGACCCGCGGCTGCTCTGCCCGCCATTGCGCGCCGTCGCCGCCGGCCAGCAGGCCGGCCACGCGCAGAACCAATTGGGCGCCGGCATCCTGCGCCCGCCCCGCCAGCGCCAATTGCCCGGCCTGGATCAGCCGGCCGGCGGCGGCATCGTCGTCGCGCGCCTGCTGGCCGCGCAATTGCGCCTGCGCCAGGAACAAAGCCGCCGCTAGCGCCGCCAGCAGCAGCCCGAAGCCAAGGGCCAGCTGATGCTTCAGCTTCATGTCGCTCATGTTTGCTTCTCCCTTAGGATGCCGCCGTCAGGACCGGGCCGCCGCGTCGGTCAGCGCCATCTCTTCGCTGTTCATCAGGCGCTCGATGTCGACGATGATGATCATCTGCTCGTCCACCATGCCCAGGCCTTCGATATAGGCGGTATCGACGCTGGCGCCGAACTCCGGCGGCGCGCGCAGCGCCTCCTGGCCCAGCTGGACCACGTCGGACACGCCGTCCACCACCATGCCCACCGTCCGCTTGCCGAGATTCAGGATGATCACCACGGTGAAGGCGTTGTACTGCGGGTCGCCCAGGCCGAATTTCAAGCGCAGGTCGACGATGGGCACGATGCTGCCGCGCAGATTGATCACGCCCTTGATGAAGTCCGGCGCGTTGGCGATCCGCGTCACCGCGTCGTAGCCGCGAATCTCCTGCACCTTCAGTATGTCAATCGCATATTCTTCGTCGCCCAGCGTGAACACCAGCAGTTCGCGCGCCTGGGCGTCGTTAGGCTTGTCCATCGGCATGGGCCGCTCCCCCCCGCCTACCCTGCGCCCGTCTCGGCCGGCGCGACGGCGCTGGCCGGCCCGCGCTGGCCGCCGTGGCTGCGGACTATGGTTGCGATATCCAGGATCAGCGCCACCCGGCCGTCCCCCAGGATGGTGGCGCCGGCCAGGCCGTCCACCTTGCGGTAATGGGTTTCCAGATTTTTCACCACGAACTGCTGCTGTCCGATCAGGTCGTCCACCAGCAGCGCCGCCCGCCCGCCCGATGCCTCGACGACCACCAGAATCCCGCCGGTGGCGGCGCAGCCGGCGTCCGCCACGCCGAAATGCCGGCCCAGCATGACGATGGGCAGGTATTCGCCGCGGATGCGCACCACTTCGCCGCGGCCGGCGATGGTCTTGATCTCGCCCGGCGCCGGCTGCAGCGACTCCAGCACGCAACCCAGCGGCAGCACATAAATCTCCCGGCCCACCCGCACCGACATGCCGTCCATGATCGCCAGCGTCAGCGGCAGGCGGATGCTGATGGTGGTGCCGACATCCAGCATCGAGTCGATTTCGATGCGGCCGCCCATGCTCTGGATATTGCGCTTGACCACATCCATGCCGACTCCGCGGCCGGAGATGTCGGTGACTTCCGCCGCGGTGGAGAAACCGGCCTCGAAGATCAGGTTCCAGACCTCCTGGTCGGACGCGGCGTCGTGAACCTCCATGCCGCGCTCGCGCGCCTTGGCCAGGATGCGCTCGCGGTCGAGGCCGGCGCCGTCGTCGCAAACGTCGATGACGATGCTGCCGCCCTGATGGAAGGCGCGCAGCGTCAGCTTGCCGGCCGGCTGCTTGCCCTTTTCGCTGCGGACTGCAGGAGATTCGATGCCGTGGTCCAGGCTGTTGCGCACCAAGTGGGTCAGGGGGTCGGACAGCTTCTCGACGAAGCTTTTGTCCAGTTCGGTGTTCTCCCCCGCCATTTTCAGCTCCACCTGCTTGCCAAGCTTGCCGGCCAAGTCGCGCACCACTCGCGGAAATCGCTTGAAGACGAAGGCGATCGGCGTCATCCGGATCGACATCACCGCCTCCTGCAGTTCGCGGGAATTGCGCTGCAAGGCACCGATGCCGCTGAGCAGGCGCTCATGCTCGGCCGGATCGAGCGCGCTGCCGGACTGCACCAGCATCGACTGGGTGATCACCAGCTCGCCCACCAGATTGAGCAGCAGGTCCACTTTTTCGATATTGACCCGGATCGAGCTCTCGCCGGCCGCCGGCCCCTTGTCCGCCTGCGCAACGGCGGCTGGCGCGGGTTTGACCACGCCGGGCGCTTCGGCGAACAAGCCGAAGCCCTCGCCCTCGATATCGGCGCCGCGGGCTGGCGGCGGCGGCTCGAACAAACCGAAGCCGGAGCCGGCTCCCTCCGCTGCGGCGGCCGCGGCGTCGCCCGACAGGAACAAGCCGAAACCGCCGCCTTCCTCGCAGCCATGATCGACGCTGATGCGGAACTGCTCGGGGGCCAGCATGAAAGCCAGCGACTCGGCCACCTCGCCGGCGTCCAGCGCAGACGTGAATACCGCCACCCAGGGCAGCCCGGCCTGCGCCGCGCCCTGCTGCACCACGGTCAGGTCGCCATGGGCGGCCAGCGAGTCCAGCAGCCGGCGCATATCAAGGCCCTCCGCCGGCGACAATTCGAGAAACAGCGTCCAGATCCGCTCCTGCCCAGGCGCCATCGCCGCCCCGACCAGCGCCGGCGCCGCCGCCGGCTCGCCGCCGGCGCTGTCTTCGATGTCCCGCAGCCGCCGCCGCACCGCCTCGGCGCGTTCCGGGTCGGCGCGCGCGCCGCCCTTGTGGGCGGCCAGCATGCCGTGCAGCACATCCTTGGCTTGCAGGAAAACGTCCACCATCTGCGCAGTCAGCTTCACGCCGCCCTTGCGCACCCGGTCCAGCAGGCTTTCCAGCACGTGGGTCAGGTCCGCCATGTCGGAAAAACCGAAAGTGGCCGCGCCGCCCTTGATCGAATGCGCGGCGCGGAACACCGCATGCAGGTCTTCCGCCTGCGGCTCGCCGACATCGATCGCCAACAGCAGCGATTCCATGCCGGCCAGGTGCTCATCCGCCTCGTCGAAGAAAACCTGGTGAAACTGCGACATATCGATGGCCACGGGCCCTCCTTCCGGACGCCGCGCTAACCGACCAGGCGCTTGACGACATCCAGCAGCCGTTGGGGGTCGAAGGGCTTGACCAGCCAGCCGGAAGCGCCGGCGGCTCGCCCCAGCGTCTTCATTTCATCGCTGGACTCGGTGGTCAGCATCAGGATCGGCGTGGCCGCGTAGGCGGGCTGCTTGCGCAGCGAGCGGATCAGCGTCAGCCCGTCCATGCCCGGCATGTTCTGGTCGGTGAGCACCAGATCGAACTGCGCGCCCAGCGCCTTGCCCAGCCCGGCTTTGCCGTCCGCCGCCTCGGCTACCTCATATCCGGCGCTCTTCAGCGTGAAGCTGACCATCTGGCGGATCGACGCCGAATCATCGACGGTAAGGATTTTCTTCGACATGGGATTTCCGCTAGCAAATGATTCCGATCGATGCGATCGCCGCCGCCAGGCCTGCTGGCCGGGACCGGCGGATGGCGTCATCGGCAAACACGGCAGCCGCGCCGTCGCCGTCTTTCGCCGCTCGGCCAATCCCGCTCATCATTTTATGTGATCAACCATAATCGGAAGCGAATCAAGCAGATTCTGCGCGAAGCACGCGGGAGACGGGGCAAGGACTCTGTGCGAAGCCGGGCAGCTCGCTGCCCGGCTGAGGACGTGCCACGATGATGCGCCGGACGCGGCTTAGGCGAACTGGAAGTTGAAATGGGTGGACATATTGGCGATCTCAAACACCTGCTTCACCGCCGGCTGGCAGTTGACTATCTCCATAGTCATCCGGTTCATGGCCGCTCTCTCCCGCAACAGCAGCAGCATGCCCAGCGCCGAGCTGTCTATTTGCGGCACCTGTTCCATATCGATGCGGATGATTTTCACCGCGTTATTGTCCAGCAACTCCTGGCCTGCCTGGCGAAATTCTCGGTGCAGATTGAAATCGAACTGCCCGATCAGGATGATCCGGCCAATGCCGCCTTCCACTTTGACTATCGGTCTCATTTCAGATCCTCGGCTTTCCTTCAGGTTTGCCTCCAAAATTTGACGGACAGCCGAATGCTTCGCCCGCGGCCTGCCAGTTGCAAGGGAGAAGCCTTCGCCATCCGCCACCTTGCTGCAACAACGCAGATTGCCACTTTCAAAATCATGGCCGGGCAGGCCGACAGTTCGCTCCCCCTGGCCCGGCATCCCAAACAGAAAACGAATGCGTCCGCCGGCCGGCGGACGCGCGGCGCCGACCGCGGCTCAGGACGCGGGGCGGATGGTGAACATCTTGTTGAAGCAGGCGATTTCAAACACCTGCATCACTGCCTCCCGGCAATTGATCAAGATCATCGATTTCTTCTGCCCGGCGGCGCGCTCCTTCAACAGCAGCAGCATCCCCAGCGCGGAACTGTCGAGAAAGGGCACCTGGTCGAAATCGACATGAATCTCCTGCACCGCCGGATTGTCCAGCAACTCCTGGCTGGCCTGGCGGAAATCCTTGTGCAAGTTGAAGTCGAACTGCCCAATCAGCCGCATGGTTCCGATACTCCCCTCTACGCTCACAATCGGTTTCATCACTGATCCTCGGCTTTCCTTAGATTCCAGATACATTGAACGGACTGCGTCGCCCATCGCGGACATTACTCCCGGCAGACCGGCAGCTTCAACTCGAAACAGGCGCCGCCCGACGTCCTGTTGTAACAACGTACATTGCCGCCCAGTTCTTCCGCCACCTTCTTCACGATGGCCAGCCCCAGGCCGGTGCCGCCCGGGCGCATGGTGAAGAACGGCTCGAAAATCTTGTCGGCCACCGCGGCGTCTACCCCCGGACCGCCATCGTCGACGCGGAAAACCACGCCGTCCCGCAGCTTCTCCACCGCCAGCGCCACCATCGCGCCCGGCGGCGTGAACTGCAGCGCGTTTTCCAGCAGATTGAGCAAGGCGCCCTGCAACGCTTTGCGGTCTATCAAGACCGTTATGGCAGACTCCGCCGGCAGATGGCAATCAAAAATCACACCTTTGTCATGGCATTGCGGCGCCATTACCGAACAGACATCCTCCAACAGCGCGGCCACCTCCACCATCTCCAGCGACGAAATCTGGCCGCGCACATAGCTCAGCATATTCTGGATCAAGCCCTCCAGCGCCCGCATCCTGGCCAGGCTCTTGTCGACGAAGCGGGCGCGGTCCTCTGGCCGCGGAATATCCTGCTTCAGATTGGCGGTATACAGCATCGCGCTGGCCAGCGGCGTGCGCAGCTGGTGCGCCAGCGCCGCGGCCATGCTGCCCATCGAGGCCAGTTTCTGCTGCTGCGCCAGCTCGCTGGTCAGCTGATGCAGCCGGGTGACATCGTGAATAAGCACAATCCGCCCGCCCGAAGCCGGCAGATCCTGGTATTGCAGCGTCAGCCGGCGCGACTCGCCGCCCTGTTCCAAGGCATAGGTATCGTCCAATTCCGAACGCTGCAGGCCGGTCATGAAATCCGACCACATTTCACCTATATAACAGCCATTTAACAGCATCTCCGCCGCCAGGTTCTCCGCGATGACCCGTCCTTCCGGCGACAGCTCCACCACGCCGGCCGGCAGCACTTTAAGCAACAGTGCCAAACGTTCCGCCAACGCGGCATTCTCGTCGCGCTGTTTGCGCAACTGATTGTTCGCCTCGTCCAATTGGGCGTTCAAAACGTTGACCTGAACCTCAAGTTGCCTATATGCATCAATGAGTTGGCTGGAAACCGCATTGAACTGCTCAAATGCCGCCTCCAGTTGCTGCTGATCCTTCAGGCTTGAAACCATAGTCGCCATCGCTTCACTGTCATTTGTAAAAACCACTTAAACAGTATGATAATGATCCATCTACGGTCAGCCAACTTGCGTCCGACATGGCCGCGAGCAAAAAAAACCGGGAAAAACTCATATCTGGCGTATAAAGGGAAGTAGTACGCCATTCCAAAAGATGCTGCGGAGGTTTCTGTGTCAGAGCTTCTCAAAAAAATCGACGCCAGAACCAAACTGGCAGGCACCAACAAGCTGGAAATCCTGCTGTTTTCCCTAGGGCATGATCAGCGTACCGGCCGCAAGGAAGTTTTTGGTATCAACGTGTTCAAGGTGCGCGAAGTCATGCGCACGCCGGAAATCACGTCGGCGCCGGAAATGCCGTCCTCGGTCGAAGGGATGGTCAGCCTGCGCGGCGCGCTGGTGCCGGTGATCGACCTGGCGAAATACGCTGGCATTGTGACCAGCAACCGCCCGGAAATCATGATAGTCACTGAGTACAACGGCCACACTCAAGGCTTCCTCGTCGAGGCGGTCGACACAATTCTGCGGCTGGACTGGTCCGCCATGCGCGTGCCGCCCGACATGATCACCAACCGCATGGCCGGCCTGGTGACCGCGGTCACCGAGCTGGACAACGGCACGCTGGTGATGATGATGGACGTGGAAAAAGTGCTTGCCGAAACCAGCATCGTCGATGACGGGCACAGCTTCATCAATATCGAACCGGTAAAGGAAGAGCGCCGCATCTTCTTCGCCGACGACAGCGCGGTGGCGCGCAAGCAGATCGAGCGCACGCTGGAAGCGATGAACATCAAGTACACCTCGGCCATCAACGGCATGCGCGGCTGGGAAGACCTGCAGAAAATGGCCAGCCAGGCCGAGGCCGCCGGCCGCCAGCTGTGCGACGAACTGCATCTGGTGCTGACCGACGTGGAAATGCCGGAAATGGACGGCTACATGCTGACCAAGATGATCAAGAGCGATCCGCGCTTCTCCGGCATCCCGGTGCTGATGCACTCGTCGCTGTCCGGATCGTCCAACCAGAAGCTCGGCGAGTCGGTCGGCGTCGACTCCTACGTCGCCAAATTCGAGCCGCAGAAGCTGGCCAGCAAGCTGCGTCAGATGCTGAAACTGGAACCGAGCAACTAAGTACGGCCTTACTTCAAGATTCTCAAGGGATAGGGATAAGACATGCCTAGCACCGACGCCTCCTTGCTTGCCACTGTTGACGCCAGGACCAAGCTTGCCGGCTCCAACAAGATGGAGATTCTGCTGTTCTCTCTGGGAACCCGCGAGACATTCGGCATCAACGTGTTCAAGGTGCGCGAAGTCTCGCAGACGCCGGCCATCACCAAGACCCCCAACATGCCCTTCGGCGTGGAGGGGGTGCTGTCGTTGCGCGGCAACATCATTCCGGTCATTTCTCTGGCCAAGTTCATCGGCCATGACAACAACGGCAGCAAGTTCGACACCATGATCGTCACCGAATTCAACAAGAGCACCCAGGCCTTCCTGGTGGACTCGGTGGACCGCATCATCCGGGTGGATTGGGACAAGGTGCGCGCGCCGGAAAACATCATGGCGGCGGCGGGCACCAATCAAAACCTGATCACCGCCGTCACCGAGCTGGAAAACGGCAAGCTGGTCTCCATCCTCGACGTCGAGCAGATTCTCGCCAGCGTCGTCGGCGAGCCGCGCCTGCCGGACGTGCCGACCGCCCAGCTGGAAATCGACCAGTACATCTTCTTCGTCGACGACTCGGTGGTTGCCCGCAAGGAAATCACCGGCGTGCTGGAAAAAATGGGCATCAAGTTCCAGCAGGCCACCAACGGCCGCGAGGCCTGGGACCGCCTGCAGGTGCTGGCCGGCCGCAACTGGGGCGAAGGCGAATGCCTGCACGACTACCTGAAGATCATTCTGGTGGATGCCGAAATGCCGGAAATGGACGGCTACGTGCTGACCAAGCTGATCAAATCCGACCAGCGTTTCAAGGGCATTCCGGTGATCATGCACTCGTCGCTGTCGTCCAACGCCAACCGGGCGATGGGCTCCAGCGTCGGCGTGGATTCCTATGTGGCGAAGTTTGACCCGGGCGTGTTGGCAGAAACTTTGATTCCATTCCTGCAAAGGTAGTCGCTACAATGTGCGCCTTGATGGAACATAGATAATTCAGGATATACCTCGATGTCAGACAAGAATATGAAATTTCTGGTCGTGGACGACTTCTCCACCATGCGAAGGATCGTCCGCAACCTGCTGAAAGAGTTGGGTTTCACCAACGTCGACGAGGCTGAAGACGGCCAGGTGGCGTTGCACAAGCTGAAAACCCAAAGCTTCGACTTCGTCGTTTCCGACTGGAACATGCCCAATATGACGGGCATTGAGCTACTCAAGGCAGTCCGGGCCGATCCTCAGCTCAAGCATCTCCCGTTCATGATGATCACCGCCGAGGCCAAAAGGGAAAACATCATCGAGGCAGCCATGGCGGGCGCCAGCGGCTACATAGTGAAGCCTTTCACCGCGGCCACCATGGAAGAGAAAATGAACAAAATCTTCCAGAACATGAACAAGCCAGCCTGAGCATCGCACAAGACTGCCCGCATTCGCATTGAGGAGGATTGAAAGTGCCGGACCATATGTTGGAGAATGGAGACTCGCCAGAGCTCGAAGCCCTGTTTGAAAGCGTTGCGCGCCAGCAGCAGGATCAGGAGCCGCCGGCCGCCGCGCCGGCAGGCGAAGAGACCGCTTCCAAGATGTTCTCAAGTGAAACCAATCCCTCCACGATGTACGAACACATCGGGCAGATGACCCGCAAGATGCATGACGCGCTGCGCGATCTTGGATATGACAAATCGCTGGAAAGGGTAGCCGAAACCATTCCGGATGCCAAGGACCGGCTGGCCTATATCGCGACGCTGACCGAAAACTCGGCCGAGCGCGTGCTGAACGCCACCGACATCGCCAAACCGTTCCAGGACAATCTCGAACGCCAGGCGCAAGCGCTCAGCGAACGCTGGGAAAAGCTGTTCGCCAACCTGCTGAGCGTGGAAGAATTCAAGAACCTGGCGGCCGAAACCCGACAATACCTGAAGGACGTGCCCAGCCAGACCCAGGCGACCAATACCCAGTTGCTCGAAATCGTCATGGCGCAGGACTTCCAGGACCTGACCGGGCAGGTCATCAAGAAGATGATGGGCATGGTCAAGATTCTGGAAACCGAGCTGGTCAGCTTCCTGATCGAGTTCTCTCCCGACGAGAAAAAGGGCGAGCTCAACAGCAGCCTGCTGAACGGCCCCGTCATCAATCCGGAAGGCCGGACCGACGTGGTCAACAGCCAGCAGCAGGTAGACGATCTGCTGGAAAGCCTGGGCTTCTGAGCAACGCAAGCAAGAGCAGACAACGTACGACGCGTGGGGTGGAAAAATGAGCGAATTTGGCGGCATGGAAGAGTTGTTAGGGGACTTCCTGATGGAGTCCACCGACCTTCTGTCCGATGTGGACAACAAACTGGTCGAACTGGAAAAGCGTCCGGAAGACAAGGCGCTGCTCAATGATATCTTCCGCGGTTTCCATACCATCAAGGGCGGGGCGGGCTTTCTCAACGTCATCCCCATGGTCAACCTGTGCCACCGCACGGAAAACCTGTTCGACAAGCTGCGCAACGGCGAGCTGCACATCACCTCGGAAGTGATGGACGTGATTCTGGACGCGACCGGCATCGTGCGCGACATGTTCGGCACCCTGGGCCAGGGCCTGATGCCCGGCGACGCCGACCCCCGCATCTTGGCCGCGCTGGATGCCGCGCTGGCGGGCGAGCCGCTGACCGAAGCCGCGCCCGCCGCGCCGGAGCCGGCCGTCCAGCAAGCCGCTCCGGCCGCAGTCCCTGCCGCCGGCAGCCCGGACTGGAATCAGTTGTACCAGGCAGTCGCTCCCGCAGCCGCCGCTGCGGCCCCCGCGGCAGCGCCTGCCGCGCCAGTCGCCGCCGCGGCACCGGCGCCGGCGCGAGTGGATGCCCCGCCTCCGGCCGCCAAGCCGCCGGCGCCGAAGCCTGCGCAGCAAGCCAAGCCCAGCGGCAACGCTCCCGCCGCCAGCGGCCCGCAGGAAAACACCATCCGCATCGATACGGTGCGGCTCGACATGGTGCTCAACCTGTCCGGCGAAATCGGCTTGACCAAGAACCGCCTGACCACGCTGCGCACCGAAATTCTGCAAGGCAACCGCGACACCAACACGCTGCGCTCGCTGGACGAAGCCATCAGCCAGCTGGACCTGCTGGTGGGGGATCTGCAGAACGCGGTGATGAAAACCCGCATGCAACCTATCGGCCGCCTGTTCCAGAAATATCCGCGCTTGGCGCGCGACCTGGCGCGCCAATTGGGCAAGGAAGTGGAACTGGTGCTGTCCGGCGAGGAAACCGAGCTCGACAAGACCATGATCGAGGATCTGAACGATCCGCTGGTCCACCTGGTCCGCAACGCCGTCGACCATGGCATCGAGTCGCCTGAGGACCGAGTCGCCAGCGGCAAGAAGCCGCAAGCGCTGGTGCAATTGACCGCAGAACAGGTCGGCGACCACATCCTGATCGAGATCACCGACGACGGCAAGGGCATGAACCCGGACGCCCTGCGCCGCAAGGCGATCGAAAAGGGCCTGATCGATCAGGAAACCGCCAACTCGCTGGACGAGAAGCAGTGCCTGCAGCTGATCTTCCTGCCCGGCTTTTCCACCAAGGACCAGATTTCCAGCGTGTCCGGCCGCGGCGTCGGCATGGACGTGGTGCGCACCAACATCCAGAAACTGAACGGCCGCATCGACATCAACTCGGTAGGCGGCGAAGGCACCCGCATCAGCATCTCGCTGCCGCTGACCCTCGCCATCCTGCCAGTGCTGGTGGTGCGCGCCTGCAATCAACCGTTCGCCGTTCCGCTCGCCATGGTGCGCGAAATCATCACCATCGACAGCGGCGCCATCCAGGAGGTCTCGGGCAAGCCCACCATCGTGGTGCGCGATGAAATCCTGCCGCTGAAGACGCTGGCCGGCCTGCTGGGCTGGGCGCCGACGCAGAAGCCATACTTCGGCGTGCTGATGCAGTCCGCGGAAAAGTCCTTCATCCTGGCGATCGACTCCTTCGTCGGCCGCGACGACGTGGTGATCAAGCCGCTGCAGAACATCCGCCCCAAAGGCGTCGCCGGCGCGACGCTGTCCGGCGATGGCTCAGTCGTGCTGGTGCTCGATATGGAAGACCTGCTCGCCTCCAGCGAAAGCAACAACACCACGGTGCGGACGACGGATGTGATTGCCACCTAAGCTCACAGTAAGGTGCAAGAATGACCTCAAACACTGCCTTCATCGGACGGCAGCCGGTTCTGAACCGCAATCAGCAGCTCATAGGTTATGAGCTGCTTTTTCGTCCCAGCGGCGACGCAGTGGGCGTCGGCAAGCACACCGAGCTGCAGGCCGACACCGACGTATTGGTGAACACGCTCAACAATATGGGCACCAGCTGGCTGATAGGCAACAAGCTGGCCTTCATCAATATCGGCGAGACGATGCTCAACAGCGAGTTCCTTGAGCTGCTGCCGCCGCGCCGCATCATCCTCGACATCTCGCCGCGCATCGTGCCCAGCAACGAGTTGCTGTCGCGCGCGCGCCATCTGCGCGCGATGGGTTTCGGCATCGCGCTGGACGACTTCAGCTTCGAATCGCCGGCCGCCGCCTTCCTCGAACTCGCCAACTACGTCAAGCTGGACATCCAAAACCAGGACACCACCCGCTTCCAGATGCTGGCGGCGCGGCTGCGCAGCTACCCGCTGATCCGCATTGCCGAACGGGTGGAAACCCACGCCCAATTCCACCTGTGCAAGGAGCTGGGCATGGACGGCTTCCAGGGCTATTACTTCGCCAAGCCGGAAACGCTGGCCGCCAAGGTGATCCACCCCACCTTCAGCAACACCCTGGAGCTGCTCAACCTGCTGCGGCTGGATGCCGACATCCGCGACATCGAACAGGTGCTCAAGCGCGACGTGGCGCTGTCCTACAAGCTGCTGCGCTACGTGAACTCGGCGGCGGCGGGGCTCAACACCTCGATCAGCTCGTTCTCGCACGCCGTCACCGTGCTGGGTTACCAGAAGCTTTACCGCTGGCTGACCCTGCTGCTGGTCACCGCCTCCGACGACAACCATGCGCCGCCGGCGCTGCAGAAAACCGCGGTCACCCGCGGCCGCTTCATGGAGCTGCTGGGCATCACGCTGGGCGAACGCCACGACGTCAACGACAATCTGTTCATCGTCGGCCTGTTCAGCCTGCTGGACGTGCTGTTCGACATGCCGATGGACAAGATCATCGAACATCTGCAACTGCCCACTCCCATCACCGACGCGCTGCTGCACGAGCGCGGCGCCATGAGCCACTACCTGCGGCTGGCCAAGGCCTGCGAGGACGGTGGGCTAGATGGCGTGCCGCAATTGTGCGACCAACTGGGGCTCTCCAGCGAACAGCTGAACCAGGCCCACATCTCCGCGCTCGCCTGGGTGGAGGAACTGGGCTTATAATCCACAGCCTTGCAAGGTTGCCTCAAGCCCAATGAAACTGTTAGCCCTAGACACCTCCACCACCTATCTCTCCCTGGCGCTGAGCCTGGAAACGGAAACGCTGGTCTTCCACGAATGCGTCGCGCAGAAGCACGCCGAGCGCACGCTGCCGGAGGTGTCGCGCCTGCTCGCCGAGGCCGGCGTCGCGCTGTCGTCGCTGGACGGCATCGTCTTCGGCCAGGGCCCGGGCTCCTTCACCGGCCTGCGCATCGCCTGCGGCCTGGCCCAGGGCCTGGCCTACTCAGCCGACCTGCCCGTCACCGGCATCCCGACGCTGGACAATCTGGCCTGGCAAGCTGGAGAAGGCCAGGTGCTGGTCTGCTTCGACGCCCGCATGCAACAGGTCTACACCGCGCTCTACCAGACCGGCGCCGACTGGCGGCGCCTGTCGCCGATCAGCGTGATGTCCCCTGAAGACATCCGCCTCCCCGCCGGCACCACCCTGCTCGCCGGCGATGGCTTCGACAGCTATCCGCAGCTATTGGCCGACAGCCGCGCGCAATTGCCGCTGTCGCCCTTCCCGCGCCCCCATGCCGAAGCCTACATCCGCCTGGCCGAAAGCGGCCGCTATCCGGCCGGCCACCCGCGCGAGGCGGAACTGCTCTACGTACGCAACAAAGTGGCGCTGACCTCGGTCGAGCAGCAGCAGGTCCGCAGCCGATGAGCGTGGTCCGCCCGTTCAGCCCGGACGATCCGCAACGACTGGCCGATATCGAGCGGCAAGCCGCCGGGCACGCCTGGAGCGCTGGCCAGTACCGCGACGCCATCGCCGCCGGCTACCCATGCTACGGCGTATTCGACGACAGCGACGCGCTGCAAGGCTTCATGCTGGTGATGCGCGCGCTGGATGAAGCTGAGATCCTCAACATCGTCATCGCCAAATCGAATCAGGGGCAAGGGCTGGGTCGCCAGTTGCTGCGGCACGCGATGCTGGACCTCGCCGCCTCCGGCTGCCGCCGCCTGTTTCTCGAAGTGCGCGAAAGCAACGCCCCCGCCCTGCGCCTGTACCAGCATTGCCAGTTCCGCCAGTGCGGCATGCGCAAACACTATTACCCGACCCAGGATGGCCGCGAGCACGCCATCCTGATGGAGGCCGCCCTGTGAGCCGCAACAGCCTGCTGCAGCAAACCATGGGCCTGGGCCCGGCTTGGCAGCCGCGCGACGGCTGGTTCGAACAACACCCGGCGCTGCTGCTGCGCGCCCAGGCCGCCGCCCTGCCCGATGCCGAACCGGAAACCTCGGCCCCAGCCATCGACGTCGCGCCGCAAGTCGCCATCGCCTCCATCCCGGCGGAAACGCCCAAGGCGGAAACGCTGCGCGAGCCCGCCCAGCCGCAGCCGGCGCCCGAAATGGCGCCCGCCCCTGCCGCCCGCAGCGAAATGCCCCTGCTCGACTGGCCGCAGCTGGAGCGCCAGGTTGCCGACTGCCAGCGCTGCCGCCTGTGCGAAACCCGCATCCAGACGGTATTCGGCCGCGGCAATCCCAAGGCGCGCTGGCTGCTGATAGGCGAAGCGCCGGGAGAACAGGAGGACAGGCAGGGCCTGCCTTTCGTCGGCAAGGCAGGACAGCTGCTCGACAATATGCTGGCCGCCACCGGACTCGATCGCGAGCAGGACGTCTACATCGCCAACGTGCTCAAATGCCGGCCTCCGGGCAACCGCAATCCGGCCCCGGATGAAATCGCCGCCTGCCACGGCTATCTGCAGCAGCAGATCCGCCACATCCAGCCGACGCTGATCCTGGCGCTGGGCCGCTTCGCCGCCCAAACCCTGCTGCAGACCGAGGAATCGATCGGCCGGCTGCGCGGCCGCGTCCACCGTTACCAGGACGTGCCGATGGTGGTCAGCTACCATCCCGCCTACCTGCTGCGCAACCAGCCGGACAAGGCCAAGGCTTGGCAGGACCTGCTCTTGGCCAGGCGCATCTTCCAGCAGACCGCCGGCCGCGGCTGATCCGCCCCGCCGCCAGCCATGAACGCGAAAAAGCCAGTCCGTGGACTGGCTTTTTCGCATGCACTCGCCGGCGGACGGGCCGCAGGCAATAAAAAACCCTTCTCCGTGCACCAGAGAAGGGCTCTTCAACCAACCGGAAACAAGGCTTACTTCAGCTTGGTTTCTTTGTACAGAACGTGCTTGCGGGCAACGGGATCAAACTTCTTGATCTCCATTTTTTCCGGCATGGTGCGCTTGTTCTTGGTGGTGGTGTAGAAGTGGCCGGTGCCAGCAGTGGATTCCAGCTTGATTTTATCGCGCATGATGTGTACCTCAGTGCTTTATCTGGTTGACCGCTCAGATCTCGCCGCGAGCGCGCAGATCAGCCAGCACTACATCGATGCCAACTTTATCGATGGTACGCAGTGCAGCGTTGGATACGCGCAGGCGCACCCAGCGGTTTTCGCTCTCCACCCAGAACTTGCGATATTGCAGGTTCGGCAGGAAACGACGTTTAGTCTTGTTGTTGGCGTGGGAAACGTTGTTCCCGGTCATCGGACGCTTGCCGGTGACTTTGCAAACACGCGCCATGGTTAAACTCCCAAAACCGGTAAAAGCTGGATTTATAACATAAATAAAGCCAGACATTCAAGCATAAAACGCACCCTTGGTGCTGCCGGGTGCGATTCTCGTTCAAACATTCGGCGGGGATTGTAACGGATTCACCACAGCGACGCGAGCACTATCTCCACAGCCGGCGTCCAGTGTTGCATTCTTTCCCGCAACAAGATGGCCACAGGTGATTTAACTTGCGACAAATTCAGGGTAAAATCCCGGATTCCCATAGAGCCGTAATCTCATGACCAAGTACATCTTCGTAACCGGCGGTGTGGTGTCCTCCCTGGGTAAGGGCATTGCCGCCGCGTCCATCGCCGCCATCCTCGAATCCCGCGGGCTGAAAGTCACCATGCTGAAGCTCGACCCGTACATCAACGTCGACCCGGGCACCATGAGCCCATTCCAGCATGGCGAAGTCTTCGTGACCGAAGACGGCGCGGAAACCGACCTGGACCTCGGCCACTACGAACGCTTCATCCAGGCCAAGATGAAGAAGAGCAACAACTTCACCACCGGCCAGGTGTACGAATCGGTCATCACCAAGGAACGCCGCGGCGACTACCTGGGCGGCACCGTGCAGGTGATTCCGCACATCACCGACGAAATCAAGCTGAAGATGAAGGAAGGCGCCGCTGACGCCGACATCGCCATCGTCGAAATCGGCGGCACGGTCGGCGACATCGAATCGCTGCCCTTCCTGGAAGCCATCCGCCAGATGCGCTCCAACCACGGCCGCAAGAACACGCTGTACGTGCACCTGTCCTACGTGCCCTACATCGCCACCGCCGGCGAAATCAAGACCAAGCCGACCCAGCACTCGGTGAAGGAACTGCGCGAAATCGGCATTCAGCCGGACATCCTGCTGTGCCGGATGGACCGCGAGCTGCCGGAAGACGAAAAACGCAAGATCGCGCTGTTCTGCAACGTCGAAGAGAACGCGGTGATCGGCTGTTACGACTCCGACTCCATCTACAAGGTGCCGGGCATGCTGCACGCCCAGGGCATCGACGACATCATCGCCGAACAGCTGCAACTGGACCTGCCCAAGGCCGATCTCGCCGTATGGGACGGCATCATCGACGCCATCCAGCATCCGGACCACGCCATCAACATCGCGATGGTGGGCAAGTACGTCGATCTGACCGAATCGTACAAGTCGCTGACCGAAGCACTGAAGCACGCCGGCATCCACACCCGCACCAGCGTCAACATCATCTATGTCGACTCCGAAGAGATCGATCGCGACGGCGCCGACTCGCTGAAGGACATGGACGCCATCCTGGTGCCGGGCGGCTTCGGCAAGCGCGGCGTGGAAGGCAAGATCAAGGCGGTGAAGTTCGCCCGCGAGAACAACATCCCCTACCTGGGCATCTGCCTGGGCATGCAGATCGCGCTGATCGAATACGCGCGCGACGTGGCGGGCCTCGCCGGCGCCAACTCCACCGAATTCGACCTCGACACCAACTACCCGGTGGTGGCGCTGATCGACGAGTGGGTGAACCACGACGGCAAGGTGGAAAAGCGCGACGAGAACTCCAACCTGGGCGGCACCATGCGCCTGGGCGGCCAGCAATGCGACCTGGTCGACGGCTCGCTGGCGGCGCGCGTCTACGGCAACACCGAGATCGTCGAGCGCCACCGCCACCGCTACGAAGTGAACAACTACTACATCCAGCGCCTGGAGCAAGCCGGCCTGACCATCAGCGGCCGTTCTTCCGGCCACGAAAAGCTGGTGGAAACCGTCGAGCTGGCCAACCACCGCTGGTTCTTTGCCTGCCAGTTCCACCCCGAGTTCACCTCCACTCCGCGCGACGGCCACCCGCTGTTCATCGCCTACGTGAAGGCCGCTCTGGCATACCAGGCTGACAAGCAAGGAAACTGAAGTAGATGAAATTGTGCGGATTTGAAGTCGGCCTGCAGCAGCCGCTGTTCCTGATCGCCGGTCCCAGCGTGATCGAAAGCGAACAGATGGCGCTGGACACCGCCGGCCAGCTGAAGGAGATCGCCCACGCGCTGGGCATCCACTTCATCTACAAGTCGAGCTACGACAAGGCCAGCTACACCTACGGCGGCTCGTTCCGCGGCTTCGGCATCGACGAAGGCCTGCGCATCCTGTCCGAGGTGAAGCGCCAGATCGAAGTGCCGGTGCTGACCGACGTCCACACCGAAAACGAAGTGGTCCAGGTGGCCAGCGTGGTGGACGTGCTGCAGACGCCGGCCTTCCTCAGCAGCCAGGCCGACTTCATCCGCGCAGTCGCCCAATGCGGCAAACCGGCAAACATCAAGAAGGGCCAGTTCATGGCCCCTGGCGACATGAGCCAGGTCATCCTCAAGGCCCGCGAAGCGGCGCGCGAAGCCGGCCTGGAGGAAGACAGCTTCATGGTCTGCGAGCGCGGCGCCTCGTTCGGCTACAACAACATGGTATCCGACATGCGCTCGCTCAGCATGTTGCGCGAAACCGGCTGTCCGGTGGTGTACGACGCCACCCACTCGGTCCAATTGCCCGGCAACGCCGCCGCCAGCCAGCGCCATTTCGTGCCGGTGCTGGCGCGCGCCGCGGTGGCCGCCGGCATCGCCGGCATCTTCCTGGAAACCCATCCGGCCCCCGCCCGCGCGATGTCCGACGGCCTCAACGCCTGGCCGCTGGCTCGCATCAAGGAATTGCTGACCACGCTCAAGGCGATGGACGAGCTGGTCAAGCAAACTCCCTGGCCTGAGCACTCGCTGTAATACACAGCCGGTAGAGTCCGCCGGGCAGGCCCGGCGAACCGCCTCTGCAAGTTCAACCGAAAGCTATGAAGGGAAAGACAATGAGTTCGATCGTTGACGTGGTAGCTCGCGAAATCCTGGACTCCCGCGGCAATCCGACCGTGGAAGCGGACGTATTGCTGGAATCCGGCGTGATGGGCCGCGCGGCGGTGCCGTCCGGCGCCTCCACCGGCACCCGGGAAGCCCTGGAACTGCGCGATGGCGACAAGAGCCGCTACCTGGGCAAGGGCGTGCTGAAGGCCGTAGACAACATCAATACCGAGATCTGCGAAGCGATCATCGGCCTGGACGCCTCCGACCAGACCTTCATCGACAAGACCCTGATCGAACTCGACGGCACCGAGACCAAGTCCCGCCTGGGCGCCAACGCCATGCTGGCCGTTTCGATGGCCGTGGCCCGCGCCGCCGCCGAAGACGCCGGCCTGCCGCTATACCGCTACCTGGGCGGCGCCGGCCCGATGGCGCTGCCGGTGCCGATGATGAACGTCATCAACGGCGGCGAACACGCGAACAACACCCTGGACATACAGGAATTCATGATCATCCCGGTGGGCGCGCAAACCTTCCGCGAAGCGTTGCGCATGGGCGCCGAGATCTTCCACAACCTGAAGAAGATCTGCGACAAGAAGGGCTACGCCACTACCGTCGGCGACGAAGGCGGCTTCGCCCCCAATCTGGAAAGCCACGAAGACGCGATCAAGCTGATCCTGGAAGCCGTCGACACCGCCGGCTACGTCGCCGGCCAGGACGTGATGATCGCGCTGGACTGCGCCGCCTCCGAATTCTTCCGCGACGGCAAGTACCACCTGACCGCCGAGAAGCTGTCGCTGAGCTCGGAAGAGTTCGCCGACTACCTGGAAAACCTGGCCGACAAGTACCCGATCATCTCGATCGAGGACGGCATGTCCGAGCAGGACTGGGACGGCTGGAAGCTGCTGACCGAGCGTCTGGGCCAGAAGGTGCAGATCGTCGGCGACGACGTGTTCGTCACCAATCCGAAGATCCTGGCAGAAGGCATCGCCAAGGGCGTGGCCAACTCGCTGCTGGTGAAGGTGAATCAGATCGGCACGCTGTCGGAAACCCTGAAAGCAGTTGATCTGGCCAAGCGTTCCCGCTATACCTGCGTTATGAGCCACCGCTCGGGCGAGACCGAAGACAGCACCATCGCCGATCTGGCAGTCGCCACCAACTGCATGCAGATCAAGACCGGCTCCCTGTCGCGCTCCGACCGCATGGCCAAGTACAACCAACTGCTGCGCATCGAGGAAGAGCTGGGCGACGCCGCCCACTACCCGGGCCGCGCGGCTTTCTACCATCTGAAGTGATTGCATGCGCTGGCTGACCGTGACCCTGGTAACCGTGATCCTTGCCTTGCAATGGCCGCTGTGGTTCGGCAAGGGCAGTTGGCTCAGGGTCTGGCAGCTGGACAAACAGCTGCAGGAACAGCGGGCGACCACCCAAAAGCTGGTCGCCCGCAATGCCGCCCTTGACGCCGAAGTGCGCGACCTCAAGCAAGGCAGCGATGCGATAGAGGAAAGAGCTCGTAACGAACTTGGCATGATTCGCAACGGCGAAGTGTTCTTCCAACTGCTGGATCCCAGCAAGAACACCCCGCTGCCGAGTCACCCGATAACGGACACTCACTCCCACTGACAACCCATGATGGCAGGCCGCCTTAAAAGCACCAAGGTTTGGGCAATGACGACACAAAACCCTATCGAAGTGGCACGTGAAACCCTGAAGCAGCTGTCCACGCGGAAACTGCTGCCGACGCCGGAAAACTTCGAGCGGGTTTACCACGAGTTGACGCAAACCCCGATGGTGCGCGACAACAAGCTGGCCGTATTGCTATTGCGGGCGCTGGAAACCTTGCCGCAGGACAACGTCCAGGCCAAGGTCACCCTGTCGCGCCTGCGCCAGGCCCTGGACGAAAGCCGCTGGGAGCAGGCGCCGCAGCTCGTCATCGATTTCCTGCGCGGCAGCTTCGCCACCCAGCAGCTGTCGCAAAGCTGGGGCCTGCTGATCCAGAACCTGATGCGCAGCTGGGAAACCCGCCAGCCCGACCTGCCGCAACACCACAAGCAAAGCGCGCTGGAACGCGTGCTGATCAATTACGGCAATCAGCCGGAAGAACTCAACCAGAAACTGACCGCGCTGCTGCAAAACTGGAACGCCGCGCCCTCCCTCCGGGAAACCACCCCGCAGCCGGATGGCGCCGCGGATGCGGCGGATACCGGCACGCCCGCCGCCGTTTCCGACAACTGGTTGTCGTGGCAGCGCACGCTGGCTTTCGCGCTCAAGCACGGACTGGAGCCGCGGCTGGCCAGCTACCCCGACCTGGTGGACTGCCTGGAAGGCCTGCTCAAGGAGCTGGACGGCGTCGCCGACGACGCCAGCCTCAACGCCTTCATGCCCAAGCTCAGGGCCTTCATGATCAAGCTGGAGCTGCAGTCGCAGCAGGAAGGCCGCCTCGCCTCCGGGCTCACCAACCTGTTGCGGCTGATGCTGGACAATGTGGCGGAGCTGAACCGCTCCGACGAATACCTGCTGGGCCAGGTCAGCTCGCTGCAGGAGCTGCTCACCCACGAACCGCTGTCGATGCAGCAGGTCTACCAGCTGGAAACCAGCCTGAAGGAAGTGATACGCAAGCAAGGCATGCAGAAAAGCTCGCTGGACGAGGCCGCCAGCTCGCTGCGCGCCTTGCTCGACCGCTTCGTCAGCCGGCTGGCGCTGATGACCGACAGCACCGACGAGTTCCACGCCAAGATCCAGACCCACAGCGAAAAGCTGAAGCAAACCAGCAATGTCGACGACCTGGGCGGCATCATCAGCGCGCTGATGGAAGACACCTCGATGATGCAGCTCGACCTCACCCGCTCGCGCGACGAGCTGATTTCCGCCAAGGAGCAGGTGGAAGCCGCCGAGCACCGCATCCACGAACTGGAAAACGCGCTGGAGGCCGCCAGCGCCAAGGTGAAGGAAGACCAGCTGACCGGCGCCTACAACCGCCGCGGCCTGGCCGAATATTTCCAGCGCGAGATCGGCCGCGCCGAGCGCACCGCGGCGCCGCTGTCGGTGGCGCTGATAGATGTCGACAACTTCAAGCAGCTGAACGACCGCTACGGCCACCTGGCCGGCGACGACGCGCTGAAATACCTGGTGGACACCATCAAGCACAGCCTGCGCCCGGCCGACATCGTCGCCCGCTTCGGCGGCGAGGAATTCGTGATCCTGATGCCGGACACGCCGGAGAACGAAGCCATCCTGACGGTGCAAAGGCTGCAACGCGAACTGACCAAAACCTTCTTCCTGGCCAACAACGACAAGCTGTTGATCACCTTCAGCGCCGGCGTCGCCCGCTGGCATCTGGGCGAACAGGAAACCGACGTGCTGGAGCGCGCCGACCACGCGATGTACCAGGCCAAGATCAACGGCAAGAACCGCGTCTGTTCCGCCGAGGAAGCGCTGGAGTAAGCAGACGCGGCCATGCGGAAGCGGACAGGCGGCTCAGCCGCCTTTTTTCATGCCCTTGCCGGCGGCGGCGCGCTGGCGCCGCACTTCCTTGGGGTCGGCCAGCAGCGCGCGGTAGATCTCCACCCGGTCATGCTGGCGCAGCGGCGCGTCCGGCTTGACCGCCTTGCCGAACACGCCCAGCTTCAGCGTGGCCATGTCCAGTTCCGGACACTGCGCCAGAATGCCGGACTCGGCCGCAGCCTGCGCCGCGGTGGCGCCTGCCGGCAGCCGCAGCGGCACCAGCCACTGCCGGTCCGGCCGCGCGTACGCCACTTCCACCTCCAGCGTCTCAATCATTGCCGTACTTCCTGTCCGCTTCCTGGATGAAGGCGTCCACCAACGAACCCGAAATATGGCCGAACACCGGGCCGATCAGCTTCTCCAGGATGCGGCTGGAAAACTGGTAGCGCAGGCTGAATTCTATCTTGCAGCCGAAATCGCCCAGCGGCTTGAAGCGCCACAAACCCTCCAGCGACTCGAAAGGCCCGTCGACCAGCTCCATGTGGATGGACTCGTTCTCGACATTGCGGTTTCGGGTGGTGAAGTGCTGGCGCACCTTCAGGTAGTCGATGTGCAGGCTGGCCACCACCTGCCCCTCACCGCGCGACAACACCTCGGTCTTGCCGCACCAGGGCAGGAAACGGCTGTAGTGTTCGATATCGTCCACCAGCGCATACATCTGCGCCGGCGTGTGCGCCACCAGGACGCTTTTTTCGACATGCTGCATCGGCAAAAACCCGGCGCGGCCGGGGTCTCGGATCTGACAATCAAGCCGCAATTCTAGCAAAAACCGCCCCGCTCCGCCTTGGCGGCGGCTGCCAAGACGATATCTTCACGTCAAACCACTGAAAAGGCACGACTTTGGTTGCGCGCCGGCTTCTGCTACAATGGCGGATTCAAAGGAACCCGCCACACATGAGCATCATCCAGAACCGCAAGGCTTTCCACGACTACTTCATCGAGGAAGAACTCGAGGCCGGGCTTGTGCTGGAAGGGTGGGAGGTCAAGGCGATCCGCGCCGGCCGCGTGCAGCTGAAGGAAAGCTACGTCGACTGGAAAAACGGCGCCTTCTGGCTGATAGGCTGCCACATCACCCCTCTGCAATCCGCTTCCACCCACGTCAATCCCGACCCGGTGCGTCCGCGCAAGCTGCTGCTGTCGCAGGCCGAGATCAACCGTTTCATCGGCAAGGTGGAACGCGCCGGCTACACCATGATGGCGCTGGACCTCCACTACTCCAAGGGCAACGTCAAGGCCAATGTCGGCCTGGCCAAGGGCAAGAAGCTGCACGACAAGCGCGATACCGAAAAAGACCGCGAATGGCAGCGCGAGAAACAGCGCGTGATGAAGAGCCACCGGGGCGCGGCATGAAACGCGGCGCCGCCCTGCCCATCGCGCTGATCTGCCTGGGATGCGTCTGGCTGCTGAAAAGCACCGCCCTGCTGCCCAACACCACCACCCTGCTCGCCCTGCTGCTGTTCGCGGCGGGCGTGCTGCTATTGGCGCTGGATGGATTCAACAAATCCACGCTGGTGACCAGCCCGATGCTGGCCTACACCGGCGCCGCCGTCTACGCGGTCGATCAGCTGGGCCTGCGCGTCAGCCACTTCGCGGCGGTGGGCATGGTGCTGATGGGCGTGCTGATGCTGGTGGCGCGCAGCGACGGCATACCGGAACGCCGCGAACCGCCGCGCCGGCTACCGCCGGGCGACGACTGAGCGCACGCCGCCGCCAGTCTGAAAGACAAGTTTTTTTTCAAGCATTGACGATAATGGCTGTAACGGCCTGCATTACTTTTCAAGGATAGGCATGGACAAGATCCTCATTCTCGACTTCGGCTCCCAGGTCACCCAGCTGATCGCCCGCCGCGTACGCGAAGCTCACGTTTACTGTGAGCTTCATTCTTTCGACATGCCCATCGAAGAGATCAAGGCCTTCGCGCCCAAGGCCATCATCCTGTCCGGCGGCCCCAACTCGGTGTACGAATCCGACTACCAGGCCGACCCCAAGCTGTTCGAGCTGGGCGTGCCGGTGCTGGGCATCTGCTACGGCATGCAGTTCATGGCCCAGACCCTGGGCGGCAAGGTGGAAGGCGGCGACAAGCGCGAGTTCGGCTACGCCCAGATCAAGGCCCGCCATCACTCCAAGCTGCTGGAAGGCCTGCAAGACCAGATCGATGACGCCGGCAACGGCTTCCTCGACGTGTGGATGAGCCACGGCGACAAAGTCACCTCGCTGCCGGCCGGCTTCCAGGTGATCGCCGAAACCCCGTCCTGCCCGTACGCGGCGATGGCCGACGAGACCCGCGGCTTCTACGGCGTGCAGTTCCACCCGGAAGTCACCCACACCAAGCGCGGCACCGAGATGATCCACCGCTTCGTGCTGCACGTGGCCGGCTGCAAACCCAGTTGGACCATGCCCAACTACATCGACGAAGCGGTGAAGAAGATCCGCGACCAAGTCGGCGATGAAGAAGTCATCCTCGGCCTGTCCGGCGGCGTGGACTCCTCGGTGGCCGCCGCGCTGATACACCGCGCCATCGGCGACCAACTGACCTGCGTCTTCGTCGACCACGGCCTGCTGCGTCTGAACGAAGGCAAGATGGTGATGGAAATGTTCGCGCAGAACCTGGGCGTCAAGGTGGTCCATGTGCAGGCCGAAGCCGACTTCATGGCCAAGCTGGCCGGCGAAAGCGACCCGGAGAAGAAGCGCAAGATCATCGGCGCGGAATTCATCGAAGTGTTCGACCGCGAATCCGGCAAGCTGACCAACGCCAAGTGGCTGGCCCAGGGCACCATCTACCCGGACGTGATCGAATCGGCCGGCGCCAAGACCAAAAAGGCGCACACCATCAAGAGCCACCACAATGTGGGCGGCCTGCCGGAAGACATGAACCTGAAGCTGCTGGAGCCGCTGCGCGAGCTGTTCAAGGACGAAGTGCGCCAGCTGGGCGTAGCCTTGGGCCTGCCGCACGACATGGTCTACCGCCACCCCTTCCCGGGCCCAGGCCTGGGCGTGCGCATCCTCGGCGAAGTGAAGAAGGAATACGCCGACCTGTTGCGCCAGGCCGACGCCATCTTCATCGAAGAGCTGCGCAACACCGTCGACGAGAAGACCGGCAAGAACTGGTACGAGCTGACCAGCCAGGCCTTCGCCGTGTTCCTGCCGGTGAAGTCGGTCGGCGTGATGGGCGACGGCCGGACCTACGACTACGTCGTCGCATTGCGCGCCGTGGTGACCAGCGACTTCATGACCGCGCACTGGGCCGAGCTGCCGTACAGCCTGCTGGGCCGCGCGTCCAACCGCATCATCAACGAAGTGCGCGGCATCAACCGCGTGGTCTACGACGTGTCCGGCAAGCCGCCGGCGACCATCG
Organism: Chromobacterium subtsugae; assembly: GCF_001676875.1. GTDB lineage: Bacteria > Pseudomonadota > Gammaproteobacteria > Burkholderiales > Chromobacteriaceae > Chromobacterium > Chromobacterium subtsugae. The sequence goes on from NZ_JYKA01000001.1 coordinate 390,569, forward strand.
AGTGGGAGTGATTCCGCGTCTCGCAATCGCTAGCGCGGACTAGCGCCAAGCCCCCCCCCTGAAACCCGCATTCGTGCGGGTTTTTTCATGCCTTCGTCTGGCAATGACTGGCAAGAATTGGCAATGCCAAGCGCTTGCTTGTCGTGGCATCGCAGTCGGCATGCTTGTTTCGTGACGCCACGTCCGTCGTTAATGCCATGCCAGGCCAAACCGGCCACGCAAGAAACACATTGCTGCGGAGAAATCTCCAGCCCTCGGGCAGCCCAATGAGGAGCTTGGGGTGTCTAGGAAAGGACAAGCGATTCAGTTATTCTCCACCACCAATGGTATTTTCATGGTATTGGCTGGAGGCGCTGCCGCTTGACTGGCCAACACCACCAAGAGCGCCTGTAGCGACTTCATGACATCGGCGTTGCGCGCCTGTCGGGCCTGGGCGATTGCCGCTGAGCGGGCTACTGAAACATCAAACCAAGGAAACGAGTCATGTGGAAATCGACGGCCGCCGCCCTTGCCCTGCTGATCCTCGCTGGCGCTGCCAGCGCTGGCGAACAGAGCGCCTGCGATCGCCTGCTGCGGAAATTGGGCCCGCAACTCGCCGACGCCAGTTGCGTCGAAAGCCCCGACCTGACGACCCGCAACCCCAACACCACGCCAGCCAACGACTCGCTGCCCGGCCTGCCGCCTTCGGCGTTCATGCCGCAAGCCGACCGCGACATACTCGTGGCGGATCCCGCCCACAGGCCCTCCATCAAGAAGGCGGTCCCCGGCTTGCAGATTCAGGCCCGCTTCGCCAAGGATCCTCTGGGGCAGGCGCGCTTCCTGCTGCGGCTGCCCAAGGACTGGAATGGCCGACTCGTGGTTGCCGGCGCCTCCGGCGCCCGCAGCGAATTCAACGGCGACTTCGTCTGGAGCGATTACGTGCTGCAGCAGGGCTATGCCTATGCTTCGCAGAACAAGGGGGTGCTCAGCGCGCATGCGAGCACGGCGGCGGATCCGCTGGCCTGCCGCACCGGGACGCCGGACAATCCCCACTATGTCCACTACTACGACGATGATCCAGGCCAGGAATTCACCCGCTGGCGCGACTTCATGGTGATGGCTTCCGACTTGGCGCGCCGCGGCGTAGAGGCGCAGTATGGCCGCAAGCCGCGCTATACCTATGCGGTCGGCGCGTCGAACGGCGGCTATCAGGTGCGCCGCGCGATCGAAACCGCGCCGGAATCCTTCGACGGCGGCGTGGAGTGGGCCGGCACCTTCGTCGATCCCCGCGGGCCGAATCTGCTGACTGGCCTGCCTCCGGCCCTCCTCAACTACCCCGACTATCTCGCCTCCGGCCGCTCGCCCACCAGCACCGCCGCCTTGAACATCCTGGCGGCCGGCTATCCGCCCGATCTCGTAGCCGATACAGCAAATGGCCGGGTCTCGCTATGGGGCAATCACCATGACTCATTCTGGGAGCCCACGCAATGCCAATGGCAAAAGCGCCTGGATCCTGGCTACAACACCTATGGCGCCGGGCCGGACAGGTACAACTACTTGGCGCGGCTGTCCGCCTCGAAGGTGGGCGCCAATGTGGCGGCCATCGCCACCGACGGCAAGATCAAGCGTCCGCTGATCACGGTCGCCGGCACGATGGATGCGTTGCTGCCCATCGACCTCCATGCGCGTGCCTATGCGCGGCAGGTTGCCGCGGAGGGCGGCGAGCACGCCCAAACCTATCGCCTCTACGAGATCCAGAACGGCAATCACGTCGAGCGCTACGCGAGCCTGTTCCCGCAGCTTGAGCTGGTCGAGCCGCACGCGCAGCGCGCCTTCGACTTGCTGGTCCGCTTTGTCGAACAGAAAACGCCGCTACCGCCCGGCCAATGCGTCGCTCGCGGCGGCACCATCGGCGATGCGCCCGCTCAGCCGGGGCACTGCCCAAATTTGCTGGCGCCTTGAGGCGTCCGCCATCAGGGTTTGCGGGTCAATGTCGCGAGGCATGATCGCTAGTGTGTTTAAAGGAATACGGGAATGTTGAATGCCACCGTCGGAAAGAAGCGAACCGCTTCTTTCCGGACGTTCATCGGCGTAGGGATGGCGCTGTGCCATCTGACGATGAGCGCCAACGCTCGGGCCGACGACAACACCATCAGATGGCAAATGCCGGGCAATCCGCCGGTCACCATCACCGATGGCCCCGACAAGGGCCAGGGCTACGCTGACGTGTTCCTGCGATATTTCATTGAGCGCGCGCCCGAGTACAACAGCGTGATAGAACGCGCCAGCCTGGCGCGCGTCTCCGGCCTGATGAAGCAGGGAGAGCACGTTTGCCAGCCCAGCCTGCTCAAGACAGTAGAGCGCGAAGCGTATATGGAATTCAGCGACCCGGTCGAATTCGTGCTGCCGTATTACATCGTAATGCGATCGGATCGGACGGCCCGCCTGAAGGCCTACCGCGATGCCGACGGCGCCATAGACATCGCCCGGCTGATGCATGACCTATCGTTGACCACGGTCCGCCAAGAGATGCGGGGCTACCCGCCCGTCGTTCTGTCAGCCTTCACCGCGGCGGCCGGGCAGAAGAACATCCTCCAGACGAGCGCCGACGACGTGGGGCCTTTCAGCCAGCTGGCCAGCGGATGGGTGGACTACATCATCGCCTATCCGGACGAGGTCTATTGGTTCGCCAGGCACTTGAAACTGCCGACATCAATCAAGTTTGTTTACTTTCCCATCGCCGGCCACCCCAAATATACGATCGGCTATGCGGCTTGCACCAAGGGCGCTTGGGGACGGAAGATCGTCAAGCGGGTCAATGAAATCGTTGCCAAAGCCGGCAGACGTCCCCCGTGGATCGACGCCGAAGCCCGCTTGCTTGATCCGGAAGCGGCCAAACGCTACGAGGAGGTCTACGCCCGCTATTCTCCGTTCCGCAGGCAGGCCGACTAAACATGGATGCCAATCGCCAGGCAAAGGATAACGCCCAATCGCGCAACTCCCCTTTGATTTTCATGCCGCAGCGCGGCCTCGCGCGGCGCATGCTGGTCTGGATCATCTGCATCAGCACGACGGCGGCGCTGATCGCGACCTCGGTGCAATTGTTCTTCGACTACCGCAGCGATGTGTCCGAACTCGAGCAGGGCATGCGCTACATCGAGCAGAGCCAGCTGCCTGGCCTGGCCGACGCGGCCTGGAACTTCAACGTCGCCGGCATGCAGGTGCAGCTCGACGGCATCGGCCATTCCCCCTGGGTCGCCGGCGCCACGATCCACTACGGCCCCAGCCAGTCGGCCGCGCTGACAACCGGGCAGCTGGATGCTGACGCGGGGAGGCTCTTCAAGTACGTCTTGCGGCGCAACGGGGTGGTCGTTGGCAAGATCTACATCGAGCCCAATCTGCACACGCTCTATAGCCGCACCCTGGATCGCATTGGCATCGTATTGGCGACGCAGGGCGGCAAGTCGCTGGTGACTTCGATCAGCATCCTCTTGCTGATTTCCTGGATGATCACGCGGCATTTGACCCAGATGGCGGAGTTCGCCAGATCCTTCGAGCCGGGCAAGAGTTTCACGCCTTTTGTGCTGCGCCGGCGCCCGCAAGGGCTGCGCGATGAGCTGAGCGTGCTGGTCGATGGACTCAACGATGCCTATGCCCGACTCCAAAAAGCGCACGAATTCCAGGTGCGCCACAACGAGATCCTGAGCCAGCAAGTCGAACTGCGAACGGCCGAACTACTCGAAGCCCACCAGCAGCTGGCCCTGCTGGCCGTAACCGACAAGCTGACCGGCACGGTCAACCGCCGGGGCCTGGACGAGGTGTTCAAAAACGCCATGGCGCTGGCCGACCCTGACAGCCGTCCGCTTGCGATCATCCTGACCGACATCGACAGCTTCAAGTCCGTCAACGACAGCCGCGGGCATCTGGCGGGAGACGCCCTGCTTCAGGAATTCACCGGCATCTTGAATCGCGTGGTGCGGGCGACCGACACCGTGGGTCGCTGGGGCGGCGAAGAATTCCTGATTCTTTGTCCTCAGACCACTCTGGAACAGGCCTTGCGCCTGGCCGAGCACATGCGCGCCAGTGTGCAGGCGCATGCCTTTGCCGGGATAGGCAGCAAGACCAGCAGCTTCGGCGTCGCGGTTCTGCGCCAGGGAGAAACTGCGGACGATCTGGTGAGGCGGGCAGATGAAGCCCTGTATCAGGCCAAGAAGAGCGGGCGCAACAGAGTCTGCTCGGAAGCCCCGGATATCGTGAGCTGAACGTGAAAGAGATTCGGGTTCGCATGCGACGCAGAGCGTCGCGCTCCTAGCGCCCAAGCCTGGACTTCATGCAGGCCGCCTTTCATCGCGCCGCCTGAGTCCAAATGAAAATCCGGGTGCCGCGCGCAAGACCAATCATCAAACGGGAATCCATCCCTTCGCTCCGCCACCTCACCGCCCCGCTCCCGCGGGGCGTTTTTCATTGCCGGCTCCGCCAGGCTTGGCTGGCTTGTTCGCCGCCGCGCCTCAGCAAGATCAACACCATCAGCGCCGACAGCAAGGCCAGCGCTCCGGCCAGCAGCGCCTGCACCGGCAGGCTGCGCCATCCCAGCTGCGGCCCCTGCGGCAAGGCCGTCGTGAACAGGGCCGGCATGATGGTGAAGCAGATGGCGGCCGGCCAGCCGCCATCTGCCGCCTAAATCCCAGGTGCTCATCGATTTTCTGGCGGAGCGGCTATTGTCCATGGCTGACGCCGCGCCGCCTATCGATGCCAAGGGAATATTATTATTCCCGCGGGATGCGATTCCCGCGCTAAACTGGCGGCCATGCAAACCAACCGCCCCGGCTCGCGGCGCCGCGCTTTCGCAGCGATGCGCCGACGGGGCTTTTTACAGCGGCCGGCCGATATCGGCGGCCCCAGCACTCCGTGATTGCCCATGACTGACTCCCGCTCGACAACCCTCACCCGCGCCGACTACCAGACCCTGGGCCTGGCGGCGCTGGGCGGCGCGCTGGAAATCTACGATTTCATCATCTTCGCCTTCTTCGCCACCACCCTCAGCAAGCTGTTCTTCCCGCCGCACATGCCGGAATGGCTGCGCCTGCTGCAGACCTTCGGCATCTTCGCCACCGGCTACCTGGCGCGGCCGCTGGGCGGCATCCTGATGGCCCATTTCGCCGACCGGCTGGGCCGCAAGCGCATCTTCAGCCTGACCATCCTGCTGATGGCCGGCCCTTGCCTGATCATCGGCCTGATGCCCACCTACACCGACATCGGCATCGCCGCCCCGCTGCTGCTACTGGCCCTGCGCATCCTGCAGGGCGCGGCGGTGGGCGGGGAGGTGCCCAGCGCCTGGTCCTTCGTCGCCGAGCATGCGCCGCTACAACACCGCGGCTACGCGCTGGGGGTGCTGCAGGCCGGCCTGACCTTCGGCTACCTGCTGGGCGCGCTCACCGCCACCATCCTCGCCCGCGTGTTCACGCCGCAGGAAATGCTGGAATACGGCTGGCGCATCCCCTTCCTCCTGGGCGGGCCCTTCGGCCTTCTCGGCGTGTGGCTGCGCCGCTGGCTGGCCGAAACGCCTATCTTCCTGGCCATGCGCAGCCGCCAGGCGGAACAGGTCAGCTACCCCTTGCTGACGATCCTGAAGGAACACCGCGCTACCCTGCTGCCTGCGGCGCTGCTAACCTGCGTGCTCACCTCCGCCGTGGTGGTGCTGGTGGTGGTGACGCCCACATTGCTGCAGCAGCGCTTCGGCATGAGCGCCGACCATGCCTTCGGCCTCAGCAGCATAGGCATCGTATTTCTCAACCTGGGCTGCATCGTCGCCGGCCACGCCTGCGACCGCATCGGCCACCGCCGCAGCCTGCTGCTGTACAGCCTGTTGCTGCCGCTAGGCGTGGGGCTGCTCTACGCCTGCCTGATAGATGGCTGGGGCTGGCCGGGCCTGGCTTACGCCGCCGCAGGGCTATGTTGCGGCATCGTCGGCGTGGTGCCATCCATCATGGTGGCCATGTTCCCGGCCAAGGTGCGCGTATCCGGCATTTCCTTCACCTACAACATCGCCTATTCGATCTGGGCCAGCGTCACGCCGCTGCTGTTGATCGCCGCCATGCCCTGGAGTCCGTGGATCTGCGTCGCGTATTGCGCGGCAGTGGCGCTGGCGGGCATGTCCTGCGCCCGCGCCGCGCGGCCTGCGCGGGAACCTTCGCTGGACGAAGCGCTCTACCAACGCGGATGAACCGCTTGACCAGGCGGTTTGACGCGGCCGCACCAGCCTGTTAGCTTGGTTTGACGCGGCCGGTCCACGCCGCGTCTGCGTTTTGAGTTGTCTTCTTTCATCATTGCCAGGAGGTCGCCATGTCGAATGCCGCCATCGCCAAGGAAAAAGAACAGCTGCTGGATGACGTACGCCAGGTTTTGGCCAGCACCGAAGAACTGATCGACGCCGCCGCCGACGACGGCAGCGCGCACAGCAAGGAATTGCGCAAACGCCTCAGCGAAAAGCTGGGCACCGCCAAGGCCAAGCTGCGCGACGCCGAAGTCGCCGTGGTCGGCAGGGCCAAGGAAGCCGCCAAGGCCACCGACGAATACGTGCACGAAAACCCGTGGAAATCCATAGGCATCGCCGCCGGCGTGGGCTTCCTGCTGGGCATGCTGGTCTCGCGCCGCTGACCGGCATGTCGGAACCGACCCGCCCGCCCCGTCCCGGCACCCTGCGCTCCTTCGCCAACGGGGCGGCGGCGCTGCTGCTCACCCGCGCCGAACTGATGGCGCTGGAGGCGCAGGAATGGAAGGACGACATCGTCGGCAATCTGCTGCAAGGCATGCTGGGGGTGGTGTTGCTGGGCTGCGGCCTGATCGCCGCGGTGCTGGCGCTGTGGGCGCTGACGCCGGTCGAATGGCGGCTGGCGGTGATGGCCTGCCTGGCCCTGCTGCTGGGCGGCGCCGGCGCCGCGCTGCTGCTTGGCCTGCGGCGCAAGCTGCGCGAGCAGCCGGCGCCGTTCGCCGTCACCCTGGAAGAGGCCCGCAAGGATTGGGCGGCGCTGGGGCCCGGCGGAGAACGGCCATGACGCCGCAGGACCGCGCGCTGAAAAAACAGCTGCTGGTGATGAAGGGCGAAGCCCTGCGCGTCAAGCTGAAGCTGGAAAAACAGAAACTGCTGGAGCCGCTGCGCTGGGCCGGCGAGGGTTTCGCGCTGTGGCGCGCCCCTGGCCAGCTAGGCGCCGCGCTCGATATTCTGGGCAAGCTGCTGCCGAACGAAAAGCTGGGCCGCTGGCTCAAAGGCGGCGGCCGGCTGCTGGCCGCCTGGCGTCTGTTCGGCCGCTGGCTCAAGCGCTGAGCGCGCGGCCCGTCTCCCGATCAGGCGTTCGCCGTGCCGGCATCCGCCGACACATTGATATTCACATCCATCTGGCCGTTGAGCGCCGCCATCGCCTCCGGACCGCCCTTCAGGATCTTGTCGACATCCTCCAGATCCTTGTCCGCCCGCTTCATATCGTCTTTCAGGTCGCGCGAATTCGGGTCTTTCTGAGTTTGCAGCTGCTGCGCCATCTGCTTGATGAAGGCCTGCACCATCTTCAGCACCTGTCGGATCTGCTCGATGTCCGGATCGCCGGCCACCGGGTTGCCGTTGGCCAGCATGTTGCGCAGCGCCGCCTGCGGGTCGACATTGCCGGAATCTCCCTGCGCGTCGGTCTGCCCGGGGGCTTGCGCGTTCGCATTCGCGTCGGCCGCCGACGCCTCCTGCGCGGTGTTCTGGCCGGACGCGGCTTGCTGCGCGTCGGCTCCGTCAGCGGCGGCAGGCGCCGCCTGGGCCGACGAAGCCGCGGCGGCCGCCTCCGCGCTTGCCGCCTCCGCGTCCGAGTCGCCTCCAGAGCCCGCATCCGAACCTGCGGAAGCCTCGGCGGCGGAAGATGCCGCGGCCCCGCCGGACGCCTGATCCCCGCCCACATTGACCGCCATCTGCTGGTCGGCCGCGTTCTGGGTCATGCTGCTGACCAGGTCTTTCAACTCGCGCGCCAGGCGCGCCAGCTGGGTGGCAAGCGCCCGCAAACTCGCCTTGTCGCGGGTGACCATCATCATCTGGCGCAGCGCATCCGCCTGCTGCTTGAGCATTTTTTTCTGGATGTCGTCGGCCTGCGGGCTCTGGCGCTGGGCCGGGCGGTTCAGGTCCACCCGCAGCTTTTGCATGTAGTCCTGCCAGCCGCGGTTCAGCGCCTGCTGCAAATCGTTGGGGGCAGTGGACAGCCGGGCGGCCTGTGACTGGGCCTGGGCGTCGGCGGAGGAAGACGACGGCGCGGCATCGGTGGACGGCTTGGCGGCGATGCTCGTCCTCTGCCACAGATCCAGCCTGGACACGGAGGATTGGGGAGTGATCACGGACATGATTCGGCTTTCTGCTATTTTTCAACTCATATCGGCAACAATTTGGTTTTCTTGATGCCAATCGGCATGTTGGCGGCAACAGCCTGCTCGGCCGCCGGGCGCGCCGGCTTGGTCGCCGCCGCCAAACCGGCGATAATGGCAAGATCCCGCAACCGCATCCGCCCGATCCCGTGACGCTGACCTCCCCCCCGCTTCCTCCCTCGGCCCTCGCCTGGCTGGCCGAACAGGACATCCATTCCCAGCCGCAGCTGCAAGCGCGCGGCGCGGTCACCGCTTTCCTGCTGCTGAAGGCGGCCGGCCATACCGTGACCCGCCGCCTGCTGTTCGCGCTGGAGGCCGCGGCGCGCGGCATCCACTGGCAGCAGCTGGAAGAAAGCGACAAGGCGGCGTTGCTGCGCCGCCTGGCCGAGCACCCGCCGGTGTCCCTGCCCCCTCCGCTGGCGGCAAGCCTGGACTACCTGCGGCAGGCGCGAGAGCTGGCGGCGCAGGCCGCGGCCGAGGGCGAGGTGCCGGTCGGCGCGCTGGTGGTGAAGAACGGGGAAATCATCGGCCGCGGCTACAACCAGCCTATCGGCCGCCACGACCCGTCCGCCCACGCCGAAATGCAGGCGCTGCGCGACGCCGCGGCGCGCTTGGGCAACTACCGGCTGGACGGCTGCGACCTGTACGTCACGCTGGAGCCCTGTCCGATGTGCAGCGGCGCCATCCTGCACGCGCGCATCGCGCGGGTGGTCTACGGCGCGCGCGACGCCAAGACCGGCGCGGCCGGCAGCACCGTCGACCTGTTCGCCGATCCGCGGCTCAACCACCACGCGGCAGTGTTCGGCGGCGTGGACGCCGACGCCTGCGCCGAGCAGCTGTCCGCCTTCTTCCGCCAGCGCCGCCAAGATGCGGCGGGAGGCTGAGATGCGTTGCCTCCTCGTCCTGCTGCTGGCCGGCCTCGCCCATTCGTGCCTGGCGGCCGACGACGCCGCCGCGCTGATTCTGCAGGCGCAGACGGCGGCGCCGCTGCAAGCCACCCACCCCAATGCCCGCCATTACGGCGAGCCGTGGATCTGGGTAGGAGTGCGATCGCAGACGCTGCGGCTGCTGGACGGCTGGGGCCGGGTAGAAAAGGAATACGCGGTATCGACCGCGAAAAACGGCGTCGGCGAAATGAGCGGCAGCTACCAGACGCCGCGCGGCTGGCACACGGTCTGCGACAAGATCGGCGCCGGCGCGGCGGAAAACACCATCATCTTCCGCCGCCAGGTGACGCCGTGGAAGTACACGCCGGAACTGCACGCCCAGTATCCGAACAAGGACTGGATCCTGACCCGCATCCTGTGGCTGTGCGGCCAGGAGCCCGGCATCAACCAAGGCGGGGATGTCGACAGCTACGACCGCGCCATCTACATCCACGGCGCCGGCGATCATGTACCATGGGGCAGGCCCAGCTCGCTGGGCTGCGTCCGCATGAAGAACCACGATGTGATTGAACTGTTCGATGCCGCGCCGACCGGCATCGATGTATGGATAGACGAGAACGCCTGATGCACTCCGCACTGACCCTGAGCACCCCCGCGCTGCTGTTCCCCGCCATTTCCCTGCTGCTGCTGGCCTACACCAACCGCTTTCTGGGCCTGGCCGGCATCATCCGCAACCTGTACGAAGAGTACCGCGACAGCCAGGACCCGAAAATCCTGCGCCAGATCGGCAATCTGCGCACCCGCATCACGCTGATCAAGTGGATGCAGTTTCTCGGCATCGGCAGCCTGTTTCTCTGCACGGTGGCGATGTTCCAGGTCTACACCGGCTGGCAGGCATGGGGGGAGATCACCTTCGGCGTCAGCCTGCTATGCATGATAGGCTCGCTGGCGGTGTCGCTGCTGGAATTGGTGCGCTCGTCCGACGCGCTCAACATCCTGCTATCCGACCTGCAGGCGGAATACGAGCGCCGGCGCTGACTCAGCCGTAGCCGGGGAAATCCTGCGGCGCGTCCTTGCGCGCCACCATCAGGTGCAGCGGCAGCTCCACCCGCCGCGTCTGGCTGGGCGAGCCCCAGGCGCGCGCGATGCGCAGGCTGGCGTCGTCCAGGATGTTTTCCCCCAGCGCCTGCTTGCACAGCTTGCTGGCCGAAGTGGTATTGAGAAAGCCGAGGAAATGCTCCAGCGTCCAGTCGTTGACGATGGAAAAGCTGGGCGCTTTCAATAGCGGCAGCGGACAGCCGCTGCTGCGAAAATCATCCCACAACAGCTGGCAGCGGCTGGACCAGAACGGCTCGATGATCGACCACAGCACGCTGCAGGCGCGGTCTATCTCCGGCGTCACCACGCAGTGGTGATAGCCCCAGGCGGCGAAGATGCCGCCCGGCTTCAACACCCGCCGCACCTCCGGCCAGAACGAAGGATGGTGGAACCAATGCAAGGCCTGCGACACGCAGACCAGGTCGAAGCAGTCGTCGTCGAACGGCGTCACCTCCGCCGGGCATTCGCGGTAATACACCTGGGTGTGCGGTTCGGCCGCAGACAGCTGGTTGGAGCTGATATCGGTGGCGTCCACCCGGGCGAAACTCTGCCCCAAGCGCACCGCGGTCTGGCCGCTGCCGGTCGCGCAATCCCATGCCCGCGCATAGCCGGGGCACAGCGGCAGCAGCCAGCCATACAGCGCCTCCGGGTAGGAAGGACGATAACGCGCGTACAGATCGGCGTACAGGCTGAAGGTGGCGACGGAGGCGGGAGACATATTCATTACTCGTTAGGTAAAAACACTGAAACAATGCCGTGAACATTTTCAGTATGTATGACGCAAGCGTCAGATTTGCAAGACAAAAATCAATATTTCCTCTCCGGCTGCAAGTGGTTGCAGCCAAGCAGCAACACCAAGCCCTCCAATCGGCTTCCCCTGCCCAGCGGCCCGCTCCTCGAGCGCCCGCGCCTTCGCTTTCAGCGCGCAACTTTCTCTTTTCCGCATATCGGCACGCGCTGACAGCCAATACCGCAAATGACATAATAAGAACAATCACATAATTAAAACGATTTTTTACTCCAAATTCAAAGTTTGGAGCCTTCCGTGAAACATGATAATGAAAGTGCACAGCATGCCGACCTTTACGCGCAAGCTTCTTCCCCTTTTGACCCTCAGCGTTCTCGCAGCCTGCGGCGGCGGCGGCTCCGGCAGCTCTGGCAGCGCGCCCTCCCAAAACAACAATGCCTCGGCTCGCTACCATGTCGCCGGCCAGGTGCAAAAAGGGCCATTCATTTTCGGCTCGCAAATCTGGATTTCCGAGCTGGACGACAAGCTGTCGCCGACCGGCAAAGTCTATATGACGCAAACCAAGGATGACCTGGGCAATTTCGGCATTCCCGGCTCCGTCAACACGAAACTGGTGGAGCTGACCGGCAGCGGCTATTACATGAACGAGTTGACCGGCACGCTATCCACCGCGCCGGTCACTCTGAATGCGGTGGCAGACCTGAGCGTGTCCAAGTCGCTGACCATCAATCTGCTGACCACCTTGCAAGCGCCGCGCTTGAAGGCATTGATGGCTGGCGGCAGCGACTATCAAACCGCATACAACCAGTCGCGCAACGAAGTGCTGGCGGTATTCGGCATAGATCCCGCCAAAGTCGACAGTCTCGGCTCATTGTTCGATATGCGCATCAACGGCAATGCGGATCAAGACTCCATCTTGCTGGCAACCTCTGTCATTCTATCTCAGGCAGCGAAAAATCAGGCTTTGCAAGCCAATACCGATACTGCCGAACTGTCCCACCTGATCAGCACCATCGCCAGCGACCTAGCCAATAACGGCAAACTGTCCTCCCAATCGCTGCAAGATCAACTCTCCGTTGCCGCCACCCAGATCGACTTGGACGCGGTAAGGAGGAACGTCGAAACCTATTACACCAAGCGGGGTATCCAACTGGTCGCGCCCAAGTTTGAAGAATGGATCGACAAAGACAACAGCCAGACCATTCCGCGCAGGCTTGTTCCCACTAGCGGCTTGTCTTTCCAGGACAGCGCCGACGCCAATCCGGAGCAGATCTACTCCAGCAACGCAGTGAAAATATCTGGTTTGAAAGATGGCCAGGCTGCCATCCTGAGGTTGAATGGAACCGGCACGCTTCTGAAGAATGACAAGGCCGTCACGACGGACTCGTTTGTTAAAAACAATGATGTCATTCAACTGAAAGATGCCGCGCCATCGTTCAACGAAGAAAAAAGCAATACGGTCCAAATAGGCTCCAGCACCGCCACTTGGAAAATAAAGAGCGCATCCACCCACCTCAGGATTGATGATCAGAACGGTGGCCTGTTCCCCGCCCCCGGCGTCGAGCAAGCCTATATATTTCTTCACCAAAGCCAGTTCATTGCCTTCCGATTTACTCCAAGCGCGGATTTCATCGCCAAATACTCGGGGGTCGATGTCAATGCCGTAGGCGGCGCCGTAGTCTCCAACCTCAGCATCTACTCCGATAACAATAACAACCCTGACCAAGCATTGATCACTTCGAATGAGAAAACCAGCCTGTACAAGAAGTTGATTACCGGAGGCTCGGTCAGAGAGTTCATCCCCAACTCGGTTCAATATCGTCTTGGCTCTAGCGGAGTTCAACTCAAAGCCAATAAGAATTACTGGATAGTGCTAGCGATGACAGTCCCGGACTTTCCCATGGCGGGACTTCAAGGGGGAAAAGGAAAAACATCGCAATATGATGGAACACTGAAACTCAGCAAGAATGGAACGACGTGGTGCTCGCAACCCTCTGAAAGAGACACGCCCTGCTTCAACAATTACATATCGCCAGCATCATTCTGGCTGGCCGATTAAGCCCAACAAAAAAGCCGCCTTTCCAAGGCGGCTTTTTTTCATCCATACCATGCTGACGCATGGCTCAGGATGGTCTTCCCGGCATGCGAATCACAACGCCGCGCTCACCGGAATCTTGCCGATCTTCACCCGCCATTCCGCCGGACCGGTATTGTGGACAGACGTGCCACAGGAATCCACCGCCACCGTCACCGGCATGTCCTTGACCTCGAATTCGTAGATCGCCTCCATGCCCAGATCGGCGAAGCCCACCACCTTGGACGCCTTGATCGCCTTGGACACCAGGTAGGCGGAGCCGCCGACGGCCATCAGGTACACAGCCTTGTTGTCCTTGATCGCCTCGATCGCCGCCGGGCCGCGCTCGGCCTTGCCTATCATGCCCAAGAGCCCCGTCTGCTCCAGCATCTGGCGGGTGAACTTGTCCATGCGGGTGGCGGTGGTCGGGCCGGCCGGGCCGACGACTTCCTCGCGCACCGGATCCACCGGGCCGACGTAGTAGATGAAACGGTTGGTGAAGTCCACCGGCAGCTTCTCGCCCTTGTTCAGCATGTCCACCATGCGCTTGTGGGCGGCATCGCGGCCGGTCAGGATTTTGCCGTTCAAGAGCAGCACGTCGCCCGGCTGCCAGCTGGCCACTTCTTCGCGGGTGATCTTGTCCAAGTCGACGCGCTTGCCGTTGGACGGGTCGTAAGTGATGTCCGGCCAGTCTTCCAGGCTAGGCGGCTCCAGATGCGCCGGGCCGTTGCCGTCCAGGTGGAAATGGATGTGGCGGGTGGCGGCGCAGTTCGGGATCATCGCCACCGGCAAGGACGCCGCATGAGTCGGGTAGTCCAGGATCTTGACGTCCAGCACCGTGGTCAGGCCGCCCAGGCCCTGCGCGCCGATGCCCAGCGCGTTGACCTTCTCGAACAGCTCCAGGCGCAGCGCTTCGACGCGGGACAATTCCTCGCCGGCGGCGGCCTTGGCCTTCAGTTCGTGGATGTCGACGTGGTCCATCAACGACTCTTTCGCCAGCAGCATCGCCTTTTCCGGCGTGCCGCCGATGCCCAGGCCGAGGATGCCCGGCGGACACCAGCCGGCGCCCATGGTCGGCACGGTTTTCAGCACCCAGTCGACGATGGAGTCGGACGGATTCAGCATCACCATCTTCGACTTGTTTTCCGAACCGCCGCCCTTGGCCGCGCAGATCACCTCCACCTGGTCGCCTTCGACGATCTCGAAGTGCACCACCGCCGGGGTGTTGTCCTTGGAGTTCTGGCGCTTGCCGGCCGGGTCCAGCAGCACCGAGGCGCGCAGCTTGTTGTCCGGATGGTTGTAGGCGCGGCGCACGCCTTCGTTGACCATCTCCTGCACGCTGAGCTGGGCGTCCCACTGCACTTTCATGCCCACTTTCAGGAACACCACGGCAATGCCGGTATCCTGGCAGATCGGGCGCTGCCCTTCCGCGCACATGCGGCTGTTGACCAGGATCTGCGCCATCGCGTCCTTGGCGGCGGCGCTCTCCTCGTTCAGGTAGGCCTGGTACAGCGCGTCGATATAGTCTTTCGGGTGGTAGCAACTGATGTACTGGAAGGCATCGGCGATGCTCTGGATGAAGTCGTCCTGCCGGATGATGGTCATAAGGCTGTCTCGAGAAACCGGGCGCCGAGGCGGCCGCCCGTGAATTACCCCGCCGCCGGCGCCTCGCTCTGCCTGCGCCCAGCGGCAACTAAAAACCTGGTTCTGATTGTAACACTCTCCGTCATGAACTTTGACCCCGGACAAGGCGCGACGCCGGCCATTCTGCGCGGCGCGCCATGAAAAAAGCCGCCCGGCTCTCGCCGCGGCGGCTGCATATTGGCGAAGGCCGGCGCTCACTCGCTGGTGCTGGTGTTCCAGTACGCCTGGCTGATGTAGGGATGGGCGGCCAGCGCGGCGGCGATGCGGTCCAGCTCGTCGGAATCCACCGATGTCGCCAGCAAGGTGGCCGTCATCTCCACCTCGTCGTCGCTGAACGATTCCACGTCCAGGTCGCCCACCGGGTAGTTGGCCTGCTCCAGCAGCTCGCCCACCTGCGCCAGCGCCCGCTTCTGCTCGTCGCGGCTGGCGATCACGCACAACTGATAGGTGACTTCGCTGGTTTCATCGTCGATCGGCCGGCGGTTGATGGAATTCACCACCGGCCGCAGCAGCGTATTCACCGCCAGCACGAACAGCGTGGTGAGCAGCGCCTGGCCCAGCATGCCCGCCCCGGCGCAGGCGCCGGTGGCGGCCGAGCCCCACAGCGTGGCGGCGGTGTTCAGGCCGCGCACGTTCAGCCCTTCCTTCATGATGGTGCCGGCGCCGAGGAAGCCCACCCCGGACACCACGTAGGCCACCACGCGGGAAGCGCTGCCGGCTCCATCCAGTTGCAAGGCCATGTTGACGAAGGCCGCCGCGCTCACCGCCACCAGCGCGTTGGTGCGCAAGCCGGCGGTGCGCTGGCGGTATTGCCGCTCCAGGCCGATCACGGTGCCGGAGACGAAGGCCGTCGCCAGGCAGATCAAGGTATGCAACATGCCGAACAGATCAAGATCGAACAGATTGTGCAGGTTGTAATGCATGCGCCCTCCTGCTTGTTGAATGTTGTTGTCTAAGGTACGTGCATCGTGGCATTCGATGAAAACCACCATGCCCAGGCCCTAATGCGAAAACCGCCCATAAGGGGCGGCTTCGCACCGCCGGCGCGCGGAATCCGCGTCGCCGGCCACACCTTAACCCGCCTGTCAGTGGGCGAGCAAGGCGACCTCCGCCACCTTGTACACCACCATGATGACCGCCACCACCAGATAGCCGCGCAGCACGCCCATCCACAGACGGTTGCTGCGCGACAGCACCATGGGCTTCAGTTGCGCCAGCGGCGGCATTCGCCAGTTGTGCATGTACAGCTTGCTCGGCTTGGCTTCTTCGGCCAGGTCGGCGCCGGTTTCGGCGTCGCGGCGCAGCTTGACGGTGTGCGCGGCGATCACCACGATGCCGCCGACGATGCCGCCGCCCACCAGGATGTTGATGATGGTCTGGCTGCTGATGTCCGGCCACAGCACGGAAGCGGTCAGGATCACCGACAGCAGCACCAGCACCGCGGCGACGGCGCCGGTGAACAGATTGGTCCAGCGGCCGTTCACCCACGGGCCCAGCACTTCCTTGTCGTTGCACAGCAGCAGCAGGAACACCGATGCGGACGGCAGCAGCACGCCGGCCAGGGTTTGCACCGCGTTGGTCAGCAGGCCCAGCGGCACGCCCGGAATCAGCACCAGCGCGGCGGCGCCGGCGATCAGCAGGAAGTAAACCAGGTAGAAAGCGCGCGCGTCGCTCGGCTTGCGGTGCAGCGAGTGCTTCATGTTCAGCACGTCGGCCAGCGCATAGGCGGTGGACAGCGATACCGCGCTGGCGCCGATCAGGCTGGCGTCGATCAAGGCCACCGAGAACAGCACGCCGGCCAGATGGCTGTGGTACTTGCCCAGGCCCGCGGCCACGGCGCCGGCGTCCTGGAAATTGCCGAATTCCGGCTTGCCGGCGAACAGCGCGGCGGCCATGGCGATGATGGCGATGGCGCCGATCAGCACCATCACGATGCCCAGCCACAGGTCGGCGCGCTCGTACTTGATGAAGCGCGGCGTGATGCGCTTGTCGATCACGTAGCTTTGCTGAAAGAACAGCTGCCACGGCGCCACGGTGGTGCCGACGATGCCGATGATCAGCAACATCACGTCGGACAGCTTGCCGCCGGCCGGCATGCCGGGCACGAACAGGTCATGGCCGATCTGCGCCATCGGCGGGTGCACCATCATGAACACCGGCACCAGCAGCAGGCTGAACACCACCAATATCATCGAGAAGCGCTCGAAACGGCGGAAATCGCCGGTACTGGCCGCGGCCATCACCAGCAGCGCGGCCGCCACCACCCCCCACTCCTTGGGCAAGCCCAGGTACTGCAGCGCCAGCGTGATGCCGATGAATTCGGTGACGATGGTCAGCGCGTTCAGCAGGAACAGGTCGATGGCGCTGAAAGCGCCCCAGAATTTGCCGAAGCGCTCCAGGATCAGCCGGGCGTGGCCGACGCCGGTGACCGCGCCCAGGCGCAGCACCATTTCCTGGTTCACGTACAGCACCGGGATCAGCAGGATCAGCGTCCACAGCAGGGAAGTGCCGTAGTTCTGGCCGGCCTGCGAATAGGTGCTGAAGGCGCCGGCGTCGTTGTCGCCCACCATCACGATCAGGCCGGGGCCCAGGATGGCCAGCAGCGTGCGCAGACGCTGCCAGATGCCCTTGCGAGCCGCCACATCGCCGTGGCGGATGGTGCCGAACGCACCGCGGATGTCGCCGATGTGGGCGCTATCCAGTACAGCTTCGTTTTTGATTGGATTGGTCATTGTCATCTCCCGACCGGCGGCCAAGGGAGGGCCGCCCGTCGTTTTGCAAGCAAACGAAGGCATGCGGGCATGGCGCGGCCTCGCCATCGGAACGGGGCACCAGCCGCCGTCCGCGGCAAACGCGGCATGCGCAAACCTGACTCGGCGCTCCGTGCATGGCGGAGCGCAGTAATCAAGCAGTAACTAGCAACAATGGTATGGGTAGATACGCGGCGGCAGCCCGTATGGCTGCCCAAGATGCGCACCGTCTCGCCTCGCGGCAAGACAGCGGCCATTCAGAATGGAAGCTATGCCTTTGCCGGTCGGCACGACCCTGTCGTTAACCAACTACTACTGCAACTTTCCAAGGCATCAGCCCCCAGTAACGAAAACGCCGCGATGTTAATCCCGCGGCGGAAAACACGTCAACCACCTGATGACATCGCGATTTTGCGGCGCAACAGGCCGGCCGGCAGCAAACTGCCACAAGCCGCCGCGCCGCCTCTCTCAGCAAAAAATTTCATCCCGCAACTGCACTATGCGCGCAATAAAAAGCCAAATCGCCACGGTAAATTTTTGTGAACAAAATGTATTATTTATTTACAAAAGCCTCCCTGCGCGCCGGCCGCAACCGCAAAACCCCCTGCCCCATCGCCACGCCCAGCAGGATCAGGCCGCCGCCGACCCAGTGGTAATGGTGGATGGTCTCGCCCAGCATCGCGCTGGCCATCAAGGCGGTGAACAAAGGCAACAGGTTCATGAAGATGGCGGTGCGGTCGCTGCCCAGCTTCTGGATGCCGTGCATCCACAGATAGGCGGCAAACAGCGAGGAGCCGATGCCGGCGAACAGCACCAGCCCCGCGCCCTCGGCCGGAATGGCCATGCTGCGCGCGGTCAGCGTGAGCGGCAGCAACAGCAGCACCGCCAGGCTGGCCTGCAGATAGAGGTTGACCCAGGAGCCGAACGGCGGCGCCCAGCGCCGCAGCAAAATGCCGTACAGCGCGTAGGACGCCGCGCCGGCCAGGATCAGCCCGTCGCCGATATTGATGCCGTTGGACAACAGGCCGAGCGGATCGCCCTTGCCCAGCAGATACACCACGCCGGACAGCGACACCGCCACGCCCAGCCAGGCCGGCGCGGATACCTTCTGGCGGAACACCGCGGCGTTCAGCAGCAGGCCCAGCAGCGGCACCATCGCGGTGATCACCCCCATATTGGTGGCGCTGGTGCTGTGCGCCGCGTAATAGGCCAGGCACTGGAACATCACCATGCCCAACGCCGACAGCGCCAGAAACTTGCCCAGCCAGGGCTTCAGCTCGCGCGCGCGGCGGCGCACCGTCGGCAGGCAGAACGGCGTCAGCACCAACGCCGCCACCAGCCAGCGGTAAATGGAGATCGCCGCCGGGTCCAGCACGTTCGCGGCGGCTTTGGAGACAATCACGTTGGCGGCCCAGATCAGCACCGCCAGCAGGGGAAACAGCATGGCCATCACAGCCTCCTTCTATTCGATGCCATCCATTCTAAAGTCGTCCGTTATGGACGATATAATGCAAAACAGACAATCCGCTCAGGCAAACCGGACAAGATGCTCCCCGACCAGGACGACTACTTCGCCAGCGACGCCGCGCTGCCGGAACCCGCGCCGCTGACCTTCCGCTACCACCGCTTCACGCCGAAAAGCGAATTCGCCCGCCACCGCCACCGCTGGGGCCAGCTCAGCCGCATCAATCTGGGCCTGGTGGAGCTGCTGCTGGACGACGGCAAGGTGGTGGCACCGGCGCAATACCTGCTGTGGACGCCGCCGGAAGTGCCACACGCCGCTTATGTGCGGCAAGCCATGCACTACATCTCGATCTACGTCAGCGGCGACATCGCCGCGCGGCTGCCGGCCCACACCTGCCTGATCGAACAGACGCCGCTGGTGCGCGCGCTGCTCGACGATTTCGCCCAGCGCCGCATCGTCTCTCCCGTCGATCCATGGGACATCCGCCAGGCCGAGCTGCTATGCCAGCGGCTGCTGGAATCGGGCCGCGAGGCCAGCTATCTGCCGGACAGCGGCCAGAAACTGCTGCGGCCGATACTGGACGCCATCCGCCACGACCCGAGCGACGCGACGCCGCTGAAAGCATGGGCGGAACGGGTGTTCAGCACCGAACGCACGCTGGCACGGCTGTTCCAGCGCGAGCTGGGCATGAGCTTCGGCCAGTGGCGCGGCCGGGCGCGGCTGCTGGAGGCGCTGTCGCGGCTGAAGCAGGGCGACAGCGTGCAGGACATCTCGGCGCGGCTGGGCTACGCCACGCCGTCGGCCTTCATCGCCATGTTCCAGAAACAGCTGGGCGCGTCGCCGGAACGCTATCGCCGGCAGCTGCTGGAAGGCGGCCAGTGGGACGAGCTCAGCGCTTGAACAAGGCCAGCGCCAGCTCGCGCTGCGCGGCGTGGTCGACGATGGGGTGCGGGTAGTCGCGCCCCAACTGGATGCCGGCGTCGCGCAGCTGCTCCGGCTTCGCCTGCCACGGCGCGTGGATCAGCTTGTCCGGCAGCCGCGCCAGCTCCGGCGCGTAGCGGCGGATGAAGCGGCCGTCGGGGTCGAACTTCTCGCTCTGGCTGACCGGGTTGAAAATGCGGAAATAAGGCTGGGCGTCGCAGCCGGTGCTGGCCGCCCACTGCCAGCCGCCGTTATTGGCCGCTAGGTCGAAGTCCAGCAGTTTCTCGGCGAAATAGCGCTCGCCCCAGCGCCAGTCTATCAACAGGTCTTTCACCAGAAAGCTGGCCGCCACCATGCGCAGCCGGTTATGCATGTAGCCGCTGCGGTTCAGCTGCCGCATCGCCGCGTCCACCAGCGGATAGCCGGTGCGCCCTTCCCGCCAGGCCGCGAACCAATCCGCATCATTGGGAAACGGCAGCGCGTCGTATTCCGGCTTGAACGCGTGGCCCACCACATCCGGCCGATGCCACAGCACCTGCTGGTAGAAATCGCGCCAGATCAGCTCGCTCAGCCAGGTCATCGCGCCCTCGCCGCCGTCATGCCAGGCATAGGCCGCCAGCCGGCGGATGGAGATGGTGCCGAAACGCAGGTGGACGCTGAGATAGGACACGCCCTTGACGCCGGGGAAGTCGCGCTGCGTCTTGTATCGGCCGATCCGGCTGGTGAAGTCGGCGAACAAGGCCTCCGCGCCGTCCGCGCCCGCCCGCACCGGCAGCGCGGACAGATCGCTGGGCAGAAAGCCGATGTCGGCCAGGCTCGGCATCGCCTCGGCCTGGCGCGGCAAGAGCGCGTCCAGATAGCGCCGCACCGGATAGGCCTGCAGATGAAACGGCGTCAGCGTTTTCAGCCAGGCGTTCTTGTACGGCGTGAACACCGAGAACGGCTTGCCGGCGCCGGTCAGCACCTCGTCGGTGTCGAAGATCGCCTGGTCCTTCGCCGCATGGAAAGCGATGCCGCGCTCGGACAAGCGCCGCGCCACCTCGGCGTCGCGTTCGCGCGCCGCCGGCTCGTAGTCGCGGTTGCAGAACACCGCGTCGGCGCCCAGTTGCGCCGCCAACTTCGGGATTTCGTCGGCCGGCAGGCCATGGCGCACCAGCAGATCGCCGCCCAGCGCGTTCAGCTCCGCCTTCAGCGCCGCCACGCTCTGGTGGATGAAATCGACGCGGCGGTCGTCGCGCGGCAGCGCGTCCAGAATCGCGGCGTCGAACACGAACACCGGCGCCGCCGCCTCGCTGAGCTTCAGCGCGTGGTAGAAGGCGGCGTGGTCGTCCAGCCGCAAGTCGCGGCGCAGCCACACCAGCGCCATCCGATAGCGTTTGCTCATATTGGGTCTCTTTCGGCGGATGGGGACGCGGTCAGGCCGGCATCCCACGGCGGCGCGTCGCCGCCCAGTTTTTCGTCCAGAAAATCGATGAAGGCGCGCGCCTTGGCCGGCAGGCCGCGCTGCGGATACACCGCGTGGACGGCGTGCGCGGGCAGCGGGTAAGCGCTCAGCACCTCCACCAGCCGGCCGGCCGCCAGGTCCGCGCCGACGATGAAAGTGGGCATTTCGCAAATGCCCAGTCCGGCCAGCAGCGCGTCGCGCCTGGCCTCGCTGTTGTTGACCTGGTAATTGCCGCGCGGCGGCACGCGGATTTCGCCGTCCGGCCCGCTGAAAACCCAGCTGGCGCCGCCGCGGTAATAGGAATAATGGATGCAGTTGTGCCCGACCAGCTCCGCCGGATGCGCCGGCGCGCCATGCGCGGCCAGATAGGCTGGCGACGCGCACACCACCACCCGGCACGGCGCCAGACGGCGCGCCACCATGCGGTTATCCGGCAAATTGCCGATGCGCACCGCCAGGTCGTAACCGCCCTCCACCAGGTCCACCATCCGGTCGTCCATCGCCAGATCCAGCTGGATGTCCGGGTAGCGGCGCAGGAATTCGGCCACCAGCGGCGACAGGTGCAGGCGGCCGAAAGCCATCGGCGCGGCGACGCGCAGCAAGCCTTGCGGCCGCCCCTGCAGGCCGGCGGCCGCCTCTTCCGCCTCATTCGCCAGCGCCAGGGCGGCGCGGGCGCGGTCGTAATAGCGCTCGCCGGCTTCGGTCAGGCTCAGGCTGCGGGTGGTGCGCTGCAGCAGGCGCACGTTCAGCCCGGCCTCCAGTTGCTGGACGCGCTTGCTGACCGCGGATTTGGTCAGCCCCAGCCGTTCGGCGGCGGCAGAGAAACTGCCGGCCTCGACCACGGCGACGAAGATCGGCATCGCGGTGAAATGCTCCATTCAATTGTCCACTTTTTATCCGAAATTAGTTTCCACAAATACGGATTATCAGTCAATGGGACACAATGTACAGTTCCGGCATCCCGCCTCTCCAACCGTCAAGCCAGCCGGCCGCGCGGCGCGCGGATTCAAAAAAAGGATTTCGCCATGCCCTCCCATCCCCTGCCCGCCCGGCCGCTCAGCGATTACGCGCTGGCCGCGCTGGCCTTGTCCGCCGGCGCGCTGCTGGCCCTGATGATCCACTGCAACAGCCGGCTGGCCGCCGCCAGCGATCCGTTGACCGCCTCCTGGATCGCCCACGCCGCAGGCGCCTTCGCCGCCTGGCTGCTATGGGCGGCCTGGCGGCGTCCCGGGCCTGCCGCCGGACCGGCGCCGCGCTGGGCGTATCTGGGCGGCGTGCCTGGCGCGCTGACGGTGGCGCTGGCCGCCATCGCCGTCAACAGCCCGCTGGGCCTGGCCGGCACGCTGGCTCTGGCCATGGTCGGGCAGGTGCTCTTCGGCCTGCTGGCGGACCATTTCGGCTGGCTCGGCATGCCGCGGCGCCGGCTGGGCCGCAGCGATGCGCTGGCGGCGCTGCTGGTGTTGGCCGGTTGCGCGATACTGATTTTCGGAGCCTGAGTCATGCTGATCGTCATCGCCGCCGCCATCGCCAACGGCCTGTGCATAGGCGGCAGCCGCGCCGTCAACGGCAAACTGGGCCAACATCGCGGCGCGCTGGCCGCGTCGTTCTGGAACCATCTGGGCGGCCTGCTGTTTCTCAGCCTGCTGCTGGCCGCGTCGGGGGCAATGCCGCGCCTGCCGGCGCACGCCCCCTGGCACGCCTGGTGCGGCGGCGTCATCGGCGCGCTGTTCGTCGCGCTCAACAGCTTCGCGCTGCCGCGGCTGGGCACGATGAAAACCGCGCTGCTGGTGATCGCCGGCCAGATGCTGGCTGGCGTGCTGATCGACCACCTGGCTGCGGGCGGCGGCAAATCCGCGCCTATCCAGCTGGCCGGCGCCGCATTGATCGCGCTGGGCCTGTTCGCGTCCCGGCGCGCCGCGGCTCAGGCTTCCCAACCGCCGACAGCGGCGCGGCAGGCCTGAAACCCGTCCATCAGCCGCGCGGCGCCAGCATGATCACCGCCATCCCGGCCAGCGCCAGCCCGCAGCCCAACGCGTCCCAGCGGTCCGGCCGGATGCCGTCCACCAGCCACAGCCAGCCCAGCGCCACCGTGATGTAAACCCCGCCGTAAGCCGCGTAGACGCGGCCGGCGGCGGCCGGGTGCAGCGTCAGCAACCAGGCGAACAGCGCCAGCGATGCCGCCGCCGGCGCCAACAGCCAAACCGGCTTGCCTTGGCGCAACACCAGCCAGGGCAGATAGCAGCCGACGATTTCCGCCAGCGCGGTCAAGGCGAACAAGCCGCCCATCCGCAATAAATTCGATATCAGTTCCACGCGCTCTTTCTTCTTTGCGCCGCCCTCCCGGCGGCCGGCCATTGTACCGTTTCGCTATCGGCGCGATTTGAAAAGGCAAATTCCCAGGCGGCGCCCGCCGGCCTAACATCCAGCTACGCATATGACATGCAAAGGAGCAAGCCATGACGCCATTCGCTATCAGAGGGATAGACCATATCGTGCTGCGGGTACGCGACCCGGAAGACTCGGCGCGGTTTTACCGCGAAGTGCTGGGCTGCGGGGTGGTGAAGCGGCAGGAAAGCCTGGGCCTGGTGCATCTGGACGCCGGCAGCGCGTTGATCGACCTGTTGAACGCCGAGGCGGCCGACGGCGGCACCGCCAATGTCGACCATTTCTGCCTGCGCGTCGAACCGTTCGACGAAATCGCCATCCTGGCGCATCTGGCCAGCCATGGCATCGAGGCGGAGCCGGCCAGGCAGCGCTTCGGCGCCGAAGGCCGCGGGCCGTCGGTCTATCTGCCCGATCCGGACGGCAATGTGATAGAGCTCAAAGGCCCGCCCTCTGCCTGAGCGCCGGACAAGCCGCGGTGCATGCGGATGATGGCCTCGCCGGTGGGGCTGGCGATGATGTCGCGCAGCGTGTAGCCGTCCAGCGTCTGGAAAAAGGCCTGCAGCGCTGCATCCAGCGCCCCTTTCAGCCGGCAACCGCCGAACAGCGCGCACGGCGGCTCGGCGCAGTCGATCAACTGCGACAAGCCTTCCAGCGTGCGCACCACCTCGCCCAGCCGGTAGTGCTCCGGCGGTTTCGCCAGCGCCAGGCCGCCGCCCTTGCCGCGGCTGGTCGCCAGCCAGCCCTGCTGCGCCATGAAGTGCACCACCTTAACCAGGTGGTTGCGCGAAATGACGAAGCGCTCGGCGATCTCCGGGATGGTGGCCAGTTGGCCGGGCTCCAGCCCGGTCAGGTACATCAGCACGCGCAGGCCGAGGTCGGTGAAACGGGTCAGTTGCATGATGAGTGCCGCATCGATGGTTTTCACAGGAATCAATGGCCGGCAGCATACCCCGGATCGGCGCTCCGCCTCAATCGGCCCGGGCCCGGCTCAGTCCGCCGACGGGTTGGAGCCGAACACCTCGTAATGGATGCGCGCCGGCGCCACGCCCTGCCGCAGCAGGCTGCCGCGCTGGACATCCATGAAGCCGAGCGGGCCGCACAGATAGTAATCGGCATCCGGCAGCAGCGCCAATTCGCGCAGCGCGTCCAGTTGTAGCCGCCCCGCCGCGTGGTAATCCACCCCGGCCAGATCCTGCGCCCGCGGCTGCTCGTAGCAGATGTGCAGCTTGAGCCGCGCATGGCGCTCCGCCAATTGGCGCAGCTTGTGCTTCATCGCATGCGCGCCGCCATGGCGCGCGGCGTGCAGGAAACGGATTTCGCGCTGGCCGCCCTGGCGCAGCAATTGGCCCAGCATCGCCAGCATCGGCGTCTGGCCGACGCCGGCGCTGATCAGCACCACCGGCCCGGCGCCGTCTTCGTTCAGGCAGAAATCGCCCTGCGGCGCGCTCAGTTCCAGCACGTCGCCCACCGCCACTTCGCGGTGCAGCAGATTGGACATCCGCCCGGCCGGCTTGCCCGGGCCGGCATCCTCGCGTTTGACGGAAATGCGCAGGTGCTCGCCGTTGGGCGCATCGGACAGGCTGTACTGGCGCGGCTGGCTCAGTCCCCATTCCGGCACGAAGCGCTTCACCGACACGTACTGGCCGGGCCGGAAGCCGGGCAAGGCGCCGCCGTCGCTCGGCTCCAGGTAGAACGAAGCGATTTCCTCGCTCTCCGCCTCCTTGCGCACCACCCGGAACGGCCGCCAGCCGCTCCAGCCGCCATCGGCGTTGACCGTGTCCCGGTACAAATCGTTTTCCAGCCCAGCCATCAACGCCGCCAACTGGCCATAGGCCTCGGCCCAAGCCTGGATCAGGTCGTCGCCGGCGGCATCGCCCAGCACTTCGCGAATGGAAGCCAGCAAATGCTTGCCGACGATAGGATAGTGCTCGGCGCGGATGCCCAGGCTGACATGCTTGTGCGCGACGCGGGTCAGCACCGGCAACAGCGGCGACGGATCATCGATATGCTGCGCGTAGGCCAGCACCGCCATCGCCAGCGCCTGCTGCTGCTGGCCGGAATGCTGATGACCCTGGTTGAACAGGTGTTTCAGCTCCGGATTGTGCTCGAACATGCGGCGGTAGAAATGGCTGGTCAACGCCACGCCGTGTTGTTGCAATACCGGCACGGTAGCCTTGACCAGGGCACGAGTGGATGCGCTCAGCATATTGACTCCTTTAAGATTTATATTAAATACATCTTTAATCGCCGGAAAAAGCCTCTCTGCGAGAGGCCTCCGATTTAAGATGTAAAAATAATACATCTTATTTTGATCCCTGTCAGCACCACCATCGCGATTTAGTGGCCGCTATAGGCTGCGGCCGGGTTTTCACTCGGCGCGGCTCAAGAGAAATCGAAGTCGATCACCTGATAGAAGGCGTTGCCGGTATCGGCCACCTCCCACACCGCCAGCACCACGTGATAGCCCTGCCGTTGCGGCATCCGCATCATGTGGATGGTCGGCTCCGGCGGCATCAGTTCGGCGCTGTGCTCCCAATAGGGCTGGGCGCTCATCTCCACCTTGTAGAAAGGCTCGGACTCGAACTGCGCGCGGCTCAACGGCTGGTTCGGATTCCAGTCCGCCTTGGTGATGAAGTAGTTCCAGCGCCGGGTCAGGTGGCGGGCGTGGTAGCTCCACTGAAACTCCATCTCCTGGCCGGACTTGGCCGGATGCTTGGCCCAGCGCTCGGCGCTTTGCTCGTCCAGCACCGCCGAGTGCGCCTGGCCGGCGCTGGCGATCTTGCCATCGGCCGGCGGCGCCGCGTTGGGGGTATCGGTCGGCGCCAGAGGATCCATCAGGCCGGCCACCGCCGCCGGGAAAAACTTGCCGCTTTCCAGGCCATTGACGTGCCAGCTTTGCAGCGGGCACTGCGCGTTGACGCCGTCCACGCAGAGCTGGCCGCGCGACTCCGGCTTGAACACCTGGCCATGTCTGGGTTGCATGCCGGCTTTCGATTCCATCTTGGTTTGGCTCATGAAAATCCCCTTGGTTAATGTCAGGAAATACAGCCGGCGCCGCCAAGCGGCGGCGAAGCGGCTGCCCGCAGCGTAGCCATTCCGCCACGACTGCTGGCTGGCCTTTTTGACTGGCGCGCCAGGGCCAAGCGGCTGCTGCTGACCGTTCTGCCGGCCCCGCTGCGCCATTCACGGCCGCTCTCACGCCAGCATCGCCAGTCATGCCTTTTAATTGGAACATGCCATTTGAGATTTATTTGATATATTTAGTAGTAAAACTACATTGACATCAGGCAAAACCTGTAGTCGAGGGCAGACAAAACTACAAATGGAGACTACCTCATGCGCCACCCCTTACCTGCGCGTCCCGCCCTGCTGGGCTTGTTGATCGCCAGCCTGTTCAGTCCTCTCGCCCATGCCGCCGAAGCCTTCGGCAGCCCCGGCGACACGCCGGTGCGCGGCCCCGCCGCCAAATCCTTTGTCGGCACCGCCGTCGGCAGTCCATCCAAGGTTTACTTCACCGGCTATCGCGGCGTGGTGTCCGAGGTGTACTACCCGGTGCTGGACACGCCGGAATCGGTGGACTTGCAGTTTCTGGTGGGCGACGCCGGCAAGACTTTCGTCGATGAGGAAAAGCGCCAGGCCTACTCCGCCGGGCAAACCGACGCCCGCACCATGAGCTGGATCGCCAGCACCGGCAATGGCGGCCACAACTGGCAGATCAGCAAGCGCATCTTCGCCGACCCCAATCACGACACGCTGATCCAGCGCGTGACCTTCACCGCGCTCAACGGCCACACCGTCGGCGACTTCAATCTCTACGTCCTGTTCAAGCCTTATCTCGACAACGCCGGCAGCGGCAACAGCGCGCAGACCGTGGCGGCCGCCGGCGGCTACGCGCTGGCAGCCAGCCACAACAGCCGCGCCTCCGCGCTGATGGCCAGCCAGCCGTGGAAAGTCGTCAACGGCCAGCCCATGCTGTCCAACGGCTTCGTCGGCCAGAGCGACGGCTGGACCGATCTGATAGGCAGCGGCGACAACAAGATGGACTGGACTTATAGCTCGGCCACCAACGGCAACGTCGCCCAAACCGGCTGGCTGGACCTGGGCGATCCCACCGCCACCAGCGTGTCCTTCGACGCGGCGCTGGGCTTCGGCGCCAGCCAGAGCGACGCCGTCAACAGCGCCGCCGCCTCGCTGGGCTCCGACCTCACCGCCGCCCAGCAACAGTACGACAAGGCCTGGCACGCCTACACCGCCGGCCTGTCCACCCAGGGCGGCCTGGCCGACGACCGCTACTACCAGGCGGCGATGACGCTGAAAACCATGCAGGACAAGAGCAACGGCGCGATGATCGCCGGCATCGGCACGCCGTGGGGCGAGACCCAGGGCGACGCCAACCAGGGCGGCTACCACCTGGTGTGGCCGCGCGACCTGTTCAAGTTCGCCAACGCCTTGACCACCGCCGGCGACACCGCCACCGCCACCACGGTGGTCAATTACCTGTTCAACACCCTGCAGCAGGCCAGCAACTGCGGCGCGGCCGAATACAACGCCGCCGGCTGCGCGGCCGGCTACAGCCGCGTCGGCCGCTTCCCGCAAAACGCCTGGATCAGCGGCTGGCCTTACTGGCAAGGCACCCAGATGGACGAGCAGGCGATGCCCATCCTGCTGGCCTGGCGGCTAGGGTCGGCCGTGTCCAATCCGCTATGGCCCAAAATCAAGCTGACCGCCGACTACATCGTCGCCACCGGCCCGTGGAGCTATCAGGAACGCTGGGAAGAGAATTCCGGCTATTCGCCGTCCACCCTCGCCGCCGAGATCGCCGGCCTGGTGGCCGCCGCCGACATCGCCCGCAACAATGGCGACGACGCCAGCGCCGGCCGCTATTTGTCCGCGGCGGACTATTGGCAGCAAAGCGTCGCCGCCTGGACCTACACCACCAGCGGCAGCTTCGGCAACGGCAGCTACTATCTCCGCATCAACCCGGCCGCGCGCGCCGGCAGCGGCGCCGACCGCGCCAGCTTCAACCCGTCCGCCGGGCCGGACACGCCGCAAACGCTGATGGTGAAAAACGGCGGCGGCAGCCACGACGCCCGCCGCGTGGTGGACGGCGGCTTCCTGGAGCTGGTGCGCATGGGCGTCAAGCGCGCCAACGACCCCACCATCGTCAACACCATCAATGTGTTCGACAGCGTGCTGGGACAGAATCTGGCGCTGCCCGGCGCGCCCGCCCTGCCGTATAACGCCTGGTTCCGCTACAACTTCGACGGCTACGGCGAACACAACGACGGCAGCGATTTCAACGGCACGGGCGCCGGCCGCCTGTGGCCGATCTTCACCGCCGAGCGCGGCATGTACGAGATCGCCCGCCAAGGCAGCGCTGCCGCCGGCCAGCCCTACTTCGCCACGCTGAAGCTGCTGGCCACGCCGGAAGGCATGCTGCCGGAACAAGTGTGGTCCAACAGCGCCATGTTGCCGGACGGCTGGGCGGTGAGCACGCCGGCCGGCTATCTGCCTGGCGCGCCGACCAAGTCGATGGCGCCGCTGAACTGGGCGATGGGCGAATACATCAGCCTGCTGGCCTCTATCCACGCCGGACGGGTGGTCGACATCCCGCAAGTGGTGTGCGCGCGCTACAACAACTGCCGCGCCGCGCCCAAGGCCGGCGAGGTGCCGGTTGACATCAACGTGACCGCCAGCACCCAATGGGGCCAGCAGATCTACGTCACCGGCAACGCGCGCGCTTTGGGCAACTGGAACACCGATCTGGGCATTCCGCTGGACGCGGCCGCTTACCCGGCTTGGCAAAACGGCGTCAACCTGCCGGCCGGCCAGCAGATCGCCTACAAGTACTACCGCAAGAACGCCGACGGCAGCGTGACTTGGGAAAGCCTGTCCGGCAACCGCAGCCTGCAGACGCCGGCCAGCGGCAGCCTCAGCCTGAACGACCAGGTGAGCTGGTGACCCCGCGCCGCGCCTGGACTGCCGCCCTGCTATTGACCGCGGCGGTGGCCGGCGGCGCGGTCTGGCGGCTATGGCCGGCGCAGGCGCCCTCGCCGCCGCCGGCTGTCGCCAAGCCGCCTGCCGCCATTTTGCCGACCCGGCCCATCGTCCATCAGGCCACGCCGGCCCAGCCCTGGCGGCCGCCCGCGCGCCCGGCCCTGCCGCCGGTGAAGAAAGGCGGCAACAGCTGGCGGCCGGAGGCGGCGCCGGTGGCGGCCAAGGTGGAAGTCCAGCGGGGCGCGCCGGACATGCCGGACGCGCAGCCTCTGCCCAGGCCGCCCGATCCTTGATCCCGCCGGCGCTGGCCCGCTCCGGCGGGCCTTTTTCTTGCTTGATCTGCGTCGTTCCCGCGACCGAACCCCATCGTCAAATCAAGACACAAGGAGAATCAAGATGCCGCACCGGGAAGTCTTCGCGCTCGACGCCGCGCAAACCGAAGCCTGGCTGCCGGAAATGGCCGAACTGCTGCACGCCTGCGTGCATGGCGGCGCCAGCATCCATTTCGTGCAGCCTTTCACTCTGGAGCAAGCCACCGCCTTCTGGCGCGACAGCACCCTGCCCGGCGTCGCCGGCGGCGGCCGCGTGCTGCTGGCCGCGCTGGTGGATGGAGAACTGGCCGGCAGCGCGCAGCTGGACTGCGGCACCCCGCCCAACCAGCCGCACCGCGCCGAGGTATGCAAGCTTTTGGTGCATCCGGACTACCGCCGCCAGGGCGTCGCCCGCGCCTTGATGGCAGAGCTGGAGGCGCAGGCGCGCCTGCGCAAGCGCAGCCTGCTGACGCTGGACACCGCCAGCGGCGACCATGCCGAACCGCTCTATCTGTCATTGGGCTATCAGGAGGCCGGACGGATTCCCGGCTACGCCTGGGACGGCCGCGGCGAAAAACTGCAGGCCACCACGCTGATGTACAAGACGCTGTAGACGCGAAAAAGCCGGGCAAGCCCGGCTTTTGCTGTTTGTAAAAGTCCTCCGCTCACACGCGTTGCTCGGCCAGCGCTTTCTTGCCGCCCCAGCCCAGCAGGCGCAGAGCGAAGCATCCCAGATACAGCACGCCCAGCGCGAACGCGATGTCGCCCGGCACCCGCAGCCACACCAGGTTCTGCATCAGCGCCGAGTGCACCACCTCCGGCGAACGCGCGTACCACAGGCCATGCTCGACGCTGGCCCAGGCCTGGTAGATGCCGGATGGCAGGATGGACAGAAACACCATCAGGAACAAGCCGATATTGAGCAGCCAGAACGCCGGCTTCAGCAGGCGGTTGTCCCATCGCTGCGCATCAGACACCCCGCGCAGGCAAAACAGCATCAGCCCTATGCCCAGCATGCCGTAGACGCCGAACAGCGCCGCGTGGCCGTGGGCCGGCGTCATGTTCAGGCCCTGCACGTAGTACAGCGAGATCGGCGGATTGATGGCGAAGCCCAGCAGGCCCGCGCCCACCGTGTTCCACCCCCCGACGGCGACGAAGCACAGGATCGCCCACTTGTAGCGCTCCACCCATGGCGCGGCGCCGGCCCGGCGGTAAGTCTGCCAGCCCTCGAAACCCACCAGAGCCAGCGGCACCACCTCGAACGCCGAGAATACCGCGCCGACGGAGATCACCGCGGTGGAAGCGCCGGTGAAATACAGGTGGTGCAGCGTGCCCAGGATGCCGCCGAACAGGAAAACCATGGTTTCCAGCACGATGGCGCGGTTGGCGCTGCTCATGCGGATCAGGCCCAGCCGCGCGAAGATCAGCGCCACCACCGCGGTGGCGAAAACCTCGAAGAAGCCCTCCACCCACAGGTGCACCAGCCACCAGCGCCAGTACTCGATCATCGAATAATGGGTGCGCTGGCCCCAGGCCAGCGAGGTGGCGTAAAACAGGCCGATGCAGGCCGCGGACAGCAGCAGCATCGCGATCAGGCTGCGGCCTTCGGTTTCCTTATCGCGCAGCGCAGGCAGCAGCGCGCGCGCCACCAGAAACAGCCAGAACAACAAGCCGACGAACAGCAGGATTTGCCACACCCGCCCCATGCTGGTGTAGGCCAGCCCCTGGTTGCCGATCCAGAAGCTGAAATCGGTGCCCAGACGCTGCAAGGTACCCACCCAGCCGGTGACGGTGGAACCGACGACGATGAAGACCAGAGCCCAGAACAGCGCGTCCACGCCCAGCTTCTGATGCTTGGGCTCATGGCCGGACAATAGCGGCGCGATGTAGAGGCCGGTGGCCAGCCAGGCGGTGGCGATCCACAGCACGCCGAACTGGGTGTGGATGGTGCGGCTCACCACCCAGGGCAGCACCTCGGCCAACGGGATGCCGAAGAAGCTGTGGCCTTCCACCGCGTAGTGAGCGGTGATGGCGCCCATGCCCACCTGGGTCAGCAACAGGCCGATCACCACATAAAAATACTTGCGGGTGGCGCGCATCGACGGCGTGGCCTTGAGCCGGCCCAGCGGGTCGGCATCCGGCACCTGCGCGGGCTCCTCGCCTTCGCCGGCGGCCATGTGGTACCACACCATCGCGGCGATGCCCGCCAGCATCAGGATCACGCTGGCGATCGACCACATGCCGTTGGCGGCGGTGGGCGCGTTGCCGACCAGCGGCTCATGCGGCCAGTTATTGGTGTAGGACACGCCAGCTTCGCCGGGACGGTCGGCGGCGGCGGACCAGGCGGACCAGAAGAAGAACGCCGATACCGCCACGCGGTCGTCGGCCGACGGCAGCGCGTCGGCAGTCATCGCGTACTGCTCGCGCAGCGTGTCGAAGGCCGGATCGGCGCTGTACAGGCCCTGGTAATGCCGGGCCGTTTCGCGCGCGGCGGCTGCGCGGGCCGCGCTTAGCGTCAGCGTGCCGCTGGCCGCGTCATAGCCGTTGGCGCGCATCTCGCGGCGCAGTTCGGCGTCCAGCATGCCTTGCCGGCCGATATCCAACTGCGCGTAAGCCATGCCGAAACGCTGCCGCGCCCAATCCTCCCGCAGCGCCAGCGCCTCGCGGTGCAGCCAGTCGGCCGACCAGTCCGGCGCCACATAGCTGCCATGTCCCCACACCGTGCCCAATTGCTGGCCGCCGGACGCCAGCCAGGCTTGCTGGCCGCGGCGGATCTGCTCGCCGGTGAACAAAGCCTTGCCGCCGGCATCCCGCACCATGGCGGGAATCGGCGGCGCAGCCTGGTAAATCTCCCTGCCCATGTAAAGCAGGGCCGAAAACGACAGCAGGCACACCAGTGCCAGCCATCCCCATAAACGCCGTGTCGATCGCATACGCTCCCCCTTTCGCAGGGCCGGGACATGAAATTAAAAATGCATGATACATACACCTTTAAAAGATGTATAGTTTGCACATTTTTAAATTTCAAATACCCCGCGCCAAGAGCAAACCGCCTTGCCGGCAGCCTGTCGGCTCAAGCCGCTTTGGCACTCGCATGCGCAACGCCGTGCGGACAAGTTCCCGACCGCGGCGGCCGCATCGAAGTCATTCGTACTTTAGGACAGGTCCAGCCATCGCAGACCAATCATGCATCACCCAAGCAGCAGGCCGGTGGTCAAGCCAGACGGCATGGCATCGAATACCTGAAAGAAAACTGCAAAAATCCTGCCATCTGCCAACCTATCGCCATCGCCGCCGCAGCCGCTTGGCGCCGCGGCAATTTCTGAATATCCGCCATCGCCGCCCGGATCGCCACCCGTAGCAATACGCATTGGCCAAGCGGCTCCGGACGCCGCCGCCTCGCCGCATCCCCCTGTGCTATATGCAAGAACAGGCCGGGAGCCATGCAAAAGGCATGTCCCGTTGTGACGATAAAAACAGGAACCAAGGTGATGGCCATGTCGACAAGATACCCCGCTCTGCTGCTAGTGCTGCTGAGCCTGGCCGGCTGCAAGGAGTCGCAGCCCAAGCCCGGCACCGTGCTGGATGAGGCCAAACAGGCCAAACGCACCGTGGAATCGTTCCCCGCCGCCGACGAGGACTATTTCCACGCGATGGACAGCGGCGTGAAGCTGGATGCCGACGAAGTGAAAGGCCGCAACACCTGGCTGGTCTGGACCGGCGGCAACGATAGGCTGTGGGACACCCTGGCCACCGTCAGCGTCGGCAACCTCGACCTGCTCAAGACCCTGTCCTCCCATCCCGGCCTCAAATTCGGCCGGGACAGCCGCTGGGACTACCTGGGCCTGGTCAACGAACCCTGTTTTGAAAAGGCCACCGGCCCCGACCCGCAGCGTTTCGGCCTGTGGCTGGACCACCGCAGCGCCAACTGCCCGAAGGACCCCTTCGAGAACGAGCAGAAATATCCCGGCGTGGCGCTGGGCGCCCGCGGCAAGAACCTGCCTGCCGGCTCTTACTACGGCTACGCCACCGGGGTGGTGGGACTGCGGCTTTTCCCCAACCCCGCCTTCGACGAAGCCGCGGCGAAAAAATGGGACCCCAAGCGCTATTACGAAGACCCCAGCTATTACAACGACAAGGACCTGATCCGGCCCTACCGGGTGGGGATGTCGTGCGCGTTCTGCCACGTCGGCCCCAATCCAGTGAATCCGCCGGCTAATCCGGAGCATCCGAAGTGGGAAAACCTCAGCTCCAATGTCGGCGCGCAGTACTTCTGGGTGGACCGGATCTTCTCCTGGCAGGCCGATCCCGGCAATTTCGCCTTCCAACTTTTCCATACCGCGCGTCCGGGCACGCTCGACACCTCGCTGATCTCGACCGACTCCATCAATAACCCGCGCACCATGAACGCCGTCTACGACCTGGTCCCGCGGCTGGAGCTGGCCAAGCGCTGGGGCAAGGAAACCCTGGCCGGCGGCGGCCTCGACAACAAACAGTTCAACGACTTCGTCAAGGATGGGCCGCTGACCCAGTTCTACAAAGCGCCAAACACCGTCTGGACGCCGCGCGTGCTGAAGGATGGCTCGGACTCGGTCGGGGCGCTTGGCGCATTGAACCGGGTGTATCTGAACATCGGCCTGTTCAGCGAAGAATGGCTATTGCACTTCCGTCCGCTGATCGGCGGCAAAACCATCACGCCGATAGAGATCAAGGTCGCCAACAAAAACTCGGTCTACTGGCAGGCCACGGAAAACCAGACGCCCGACATGGCCCTGTTCTTCCTGAAAAGCACCGACCCGCACAAGCTCAAGGACGCGCCCGGCGGCGAACAATACCTTAGCAAGGACGCCGCCCAGCTGACCCGCGGCAAGGTGGTGTTCGCCGAAAACTGCGCGCGCTGCCACTCCAGCAAGCTGCCGCCCGAAGTACCGGCGCTGGACCCGACCCAGGGTTGCGCCGGGCCCGACTACCTGAGCTGCTTCAACAAGTACTGGGAGTCGACCAAGACCGAGCGCTTCAAATCCGAGATGCGGAAAATCGTGCTGGCCGACGACTTCCTGAAAGACAACTACCTGTCCACCGAGCTGCGCGTGCCGGTGACGCTGCTGGAAACCAACGCCTGCAGCCCGCTGGCCCGCAATGCGCTGAAGGACAATATCTGGGACAACTTCTCGTCGCAAACCTACAAGGACCTGCCGTCGGTGGGCAGCATCACCGTCCACAACCCGTTCACCGGCCAGCCCTGGCAGTACAAGATGCCGGCCGGCGGACGCGGCTACACCCGGCCCGCCTCGCTGATCAGCGTCTGGTCGACCGCGCCCTTCCTGCTCAACAACACCGTGGGCAAGTTCAACCCCAGCCCCTCGGTGGCCGGACGCATGGACTCGTTCAACGACTCCATCCGCCAGATGCTGTGGCCGGAAACCCGGCAGAAGGATTCGGTGCTGGGCGACAAGGTGCCGGGCGTGATAGACCGCACCACCGCGCGCAGCTACCTGCGAGTGCCGATAGGCTATCTGCCTGACTCCCTGCAGGAACTGCAAGGCCCGCTGCAACGCTATCTGCCCTGGCTGTTCGGCGACGACTCGCTGGAAATCGGCCCGATCCCGGCCGGCACCCCGGTCAACCTGATCGCCAACCTGGAGCTGGTGCTGGAAAACCCCAGCCTGGGCGAGCGGCTGAAACACGACAAAAAGCTGGTATCGGTATTGCTCAAGCTGATCCACGACCTGAAGGCGCTGCCCAAGGACGCCAGCGACGAGGAAGCGCGCAAGGTATTCGCCAACCTGGCCCAGCCGCTGCTGGAGCTGAGCACCTGCCCCGACTTCGTCGTCAACCGCGGCCATTATTTCGGCACCCGCTACATGAAGGGCGAAGCCGGGCTGAGCGATAGCGACAAGCTGGCGCTGATCGAATTCCTGAAAACCTTCTGAGGATGGCGGGCATGAGCGCGGACAGCAATCGTTCCACCGATTACGAATACATCGTCGTCGGCTCCGGCGCGGGCGGCGGCACCCTGGCCGCCCGGCTGGCCGAGGAAGGGCATAGCGTGCTGCTGCTGGAAGCAGGCGGCGACCCGTACCGGCTGCAAGGGGGGGATGCCTGGCAGCCGGACGCCGACCGGCTGCCGGACGACTACAATGTGCCGGTGTTCCACGCGCTGGCGTCGGAAAACAAGGCGATGAAGCTGGATTACTTCGTCCGCCACTATCGCAACGACGAACAACAGCGGCGCGACCCCAAGTACCGGGCCGAGTGGGATGGCCAGCGGGTGGACGGCGTGCTCTACCCGCGCTCCGGCACGCTGGGCGGCTGCACCGCCCACAACGCCATGATCACCGTCTACCCGCACAACGCCGACTGGGACAACATCGCCCAGCTGACCGGCGACGCCAGTTGGGCGTCCGGCCTGATGCGCCGCTATTTCCAAAAACTGGAAAACTGCCACCACCGCCCGCTGTACCGCTGGCTGGGCAAGTTCTGCATCAACCCCACCCGCCACGGCTGGAAAGGCTGGCTGCAGACGGAAAAAGCGATACCGGAGTCCGCGCTGGGCGACGCCGGCCTGGTGGACACCCTGCTGGTCTCGCTGGACAAGGCCTTCAACGAGGTGGACGTGCCGCACAGCAGCTGGCGCTGGTTGCTGCAGGGGCAGGCCGATCCCAACGACTGGCGGCTGGTGCGCGACAACGCCGTCGGCGTCTGCTACCCGCCGCTGGCCACCCGCAACCACCAGCGCAACGGCAGCCGCGAGCGGGTAATCGATGTGGCGCAACGCTTCCCTAACCGCCTGCACATAGAGCTGGACGCGCTGGCCACCCAGGTGCTGTTCGACGAGCGCAACCGCGCCACCGGCGTCGAATACCTGAAGGGAGAAAAGCTCTATCGCGCCTTCCACCAGCCGGGCAGCGGCGGCGAAAAACGCGCAGCCCGCGCCAGCCGCGAAGTCATCCTGTGCGGCGGCGCGTTCAACACCCCGCAATTGCTGATGCTGTCCGGCATCGGCCCGGCCGCGCACCTGCAACAGCAC
Source organism: Chromobacterium subtsugae (assembly GCF_001676875.1). Classification (GTDB taxonomy): domain Bacteria; phylum Pseudomonadota; class Gammaproteobacteria; order Burkholderiales; family Chromobacteriaceae; genus Chromobacterium; species Chromobacterium subtsugae. The sequence continues at coordinate 427,693 of NZ_JYKA01000001.1, forward strand.
GGCATCCCGGTGCGGGTGGACCTGCCCGGCGTGGGGCAGAACCTGCAGGACCGCTACGAAGTAGGCGTGGTCAATCGGATGAACTTCAAGCACTGGGAAGTGCTGAAAGGCGCGGAATTCGCCAAGGGCGACCCGCAATACCAGCAATGGGAGCAAGGCCGCAAGGGCGTCTACACCACCAATGGCGCGGTGCTGGCCGTGATCAAGCGCTCAGCCAAGGAAAGGCCGCTTCCCGACCTGTTCTGCTTCGCGCTGCTGGGCCTGTTCAAAGGCTACTTCCCCGGTTACTCCCGGCTGTTTCCCGAACACCTGAACTACCTGACCTGGGCGATTCTCAAGGCCCACACCAACAACCGCGCCGGCACCGTGACGCTGCGCTCGGCCGACCCGCACGACCCGCCGCAAATCGACTTCCACTACTTCGAGGAGGGCAGCGCCGGCGGCGAACAAGACCTGGACTCGGTGGTGGACGGGATCAAGTTCGTGCGCACCCTGACCGCCGATCTGAAAAAACAAAAGCTGATCGCGGAAGAAGAGCTGCCAGGGGATGCGGTGCAAACCGACGATGAACTGCGTCAGTTTGTCCGCGACAACGCCTGGGGCCACCATGCCTCCTGCAGCTGCGCGATAGGCCCGCGCGAACAGAACGGCGTGCTGGACAGCGATTTCAGGGTATACGGGGTGCACGGCCTGCGGGTGGTCGACGCCTCGGTGTTTCCGCGCATCCCCGGTTTCTTCATCGTTTCCGCCGTGTACATGATCGCGGAAAAGGCGGCGGACGCCATCCTGGCCGACGCCGGATGACCACTCCTCCAACCCGGACAAGCCAGGTCAACGGAAAGCGCAAGCATGGACTCCCAAGCTGAGACATCTCTCTCCAAATGGCAAGACGTATTGCGGGCAGAACGGGCCAGCATCGCCGCGGCCAGGCAGGCCGAGGACATACCACGCCCAGCCGGCCCCGACGGCGCCGACATCCCCCAGGACGCCATGATAGGGCTGGCCTTCTCCGGCGGCGGCATACGCAGCGCCACCTTCAATCTGGGCGTGCTGCAGGCGCTGGCCAAAACCGGCTGGCTGCAGCAAATGGACTATCTGTCCACCGTGTCCGGCGGCGGCTATATAGGCAGCTGGCTATCCGCGCTGAAGCGCCGGCTGCGGCCCAAGGAAACCATAAACCAGACGCTGACCGATCTGCAGGGCCGGGCGCCGGCCATTCAGTTCCTGCGCGAGTACAGCAACTACCTGACGCCGAAAACCGGCCTGTTCAGCCTGGACACCCTGTCCGCGGTCGTCACCTACGGCCGCAACCTGGTTCTCAACCAGTTCGTGCTGCTGTGCTTCCTGACCGCGCTGTTGCTATGCCCTCACATGCTGGTGGCGTTCGCCGGCTACGCCGCCACCTACCCCGGCGGCGACATGATGTCGCTGGCGGTGGCCGTGCTGGCCGCCATTTTCTCCGCGCGGCAGGCCCGCGACACAGTGAACGACGGTTTGCAGGCCGCCAAACCCGCCGCCGCGTCCACCAGCGTGGCGTTGCTGCTGATCTTCGTCTACGCGGTGTCCATCCTGGCGCTGTCCCGGCTGAAGCAAGGCAATCTGGCGTGGCATGAACTGTCCCTGACGCCATTCCTGCTGATCTGCAGCCCGGCTTACGCGCTCTACTGGGCGATTCTGGCGCACGGCTTCACCCAGCTGAACAATCGCGGCTACCGGCGCAGCGTGTGCTGGGCGCTGCTGGCCGGCTTGATCGGCGGCGGCGGGTTGTGGCTGATGCTGCAGGCGCTGGACTATCTGCTGCCGGTGCGGCAAGAGCCGTTCCTGGCCTGGCATGTGATCGGCTTCGGCTTCGTGCTGCTGCCGGCAGCCTTCATCATGACCGCAACCGCGCATATCGGCCTGGTCAAACGCAGCTTTTCGGAACTGCAGCGCGAATGGTGGTCGCGGCTGGGCGCGCTGCTGCTGGTGAGCGACCTGGCGCTGCTGCTGGTTTTCGCCATGGTGGCGCTGGCGCTGCCCTTGGTCGAGGTGGCCGACGACTGGATACGCAACGCGGTATTGCCGGCCTGGCTGCTGTCCACGCTGGCCGCGGTATGGCAAGGCCAGTCCGCCGCCACCAGCGGCAAGGAAAAGGGGGATTGGCGCGAATGGGTGGCCAAGATCGGGCCCTATGTGTTCATCGCCGGCCTGCTGCTGCTGGTCAGCGCGCTGCTGAGCTGGCTGCTGACCTATTTCAAGACCACCGGCGCCCAGTGGGCGCTAAGCGACAATCCCTGTCCCGACTACCGCTGCGACCTCACCGAGTGGGCCAGCCTGCACTTCCAGGCCTCGCACGACGCCGGCCACGGCGGCCTGTTGTACCTGCTGCTGCTGGCGGCCAGCCTGGCGGTCGGCATTTTCGCCTCGTCGCGGATAGACATCAACGTCTTCTCCTTGCACAACTTCTACCGCAACCGGCTGACCCGTTGCTACCTGGGCGCCAGCAACCGCCTGCGATCGGAGCGCGTCAATCGCTTCACCGGCTTTTGCGCCGAAGACGACCTGGCGATGTCCGAGCTGGCCAGGGCGAATCCGGTGCAGCGCCCCTACCACCTGATCAACACCGCTCTCAACCTGGTATCCGGCTCCGACCTGGCTTGGCAGCAACGCAAGGCCGCGTCCTTCACTTTCTCGCCGCTGTATTGCGGCTACAAATTCCCGGACACCGCTCCGCACCCGGTAGACGTGTTTGTCCGCACCGCCGACTACCTGCAGGACGACCCCTCGGCGCTGGAGGCGGGCCCGATGCTGGGCTCGCTGGTGGCCACCTCCGGCGCGGCGGTCAGCCCCAACCAGGGCTACCACAGCTCGCCGGCGGTGAGCTTCCTGCTGACGGTGTTCAATGTCAGGCTGGGCCGCTGGTGCCCCAACCCCAACCGGGCCAGCGCCGCCCAACTGCGGGAAATGTCGCCGCCGGTCAGCTGGCGCTACCTGCTGGACGAATTGTTCGGCCGGACCAACGCCGAATCGGGCTTCGTCTACCTGAGCGACGGCGGCCATTTTGAAAACCTGGGCATCTACGAACTGGCGCGGCGCGAATGCGCGCTGATCATCGCCTGCGACGCCGGCCAGGACGAAAACATGACCTTCGAAGACCTGGGCAACGCGATACGCAAATGCCGGATAGACCTGGGCGCGGAAATCCGCATCGATGTGGACAGCATCCGCATCGATGCCACCACCGGCTACAGTCCGTCGTGCTGCCAAATGGGCGACATCTTCTACGCGTCAGGCAAGCGCGGCCGGCTGCTGTACCTGAAACCCTGCCTGCGCGGCCACGGCGCCGAGCCGGTGGACGTGCTGCAGTACAAGGCGGCGAACCCGTCCTTCCCGCACCAATCCACGTTGAACCAATGGTTCGACGAGTCGCAATTCGAAAGCTATCGCAAGCTGGGCCTGTGCATAGGAGAAACCGCGCTGGCCGAATTGAGCCGCCCCGCCAGGGCGCCTGATGCAGCAGATCCGGCCTAGCCCGCCTGCCGCCGCCGGGGTCCGGGCCCCTGAGCCCGGACCCGCTCGCGCTCGCGCTCGGCATCGAACCGCGCGCAGGCTGACGAAATCCAGCCGGCGAAGGCCTGGGTTTCCCGCCGCGATGGGTCGCGGCCAAGCAGCGCATAGCGCGCCGGCGACGCCACCCAGCGGCCGAACACATCCACCAGCCTGCCGCTTTGCAGCTCGTCCCACACCAGCGCGGTGCGGGCCATCGCCACGCCCTCGTGGTTCAACGCCATGCCCAGCGCCAGGCTGGACAGGTTGAACTGCGCGCCGCCCAGCAGCGGCAGCCAATCGGGCCGCGCCGCCTGCAGCCATAGCCGCCATTCGGCGAAAGCTTCGGCCCCGTCCCAGGGTGAGGCGTCATGCAGCATCGCGATGCCATCCATGGATTCGCCGGCGGCGAAGGCCGGATGGCGCGCCAGGTAAGCCGGCGTGGCGACCGGCAGCAGGTATTCGTCCAGCAACGGTACCGCCTGCGGCGGGACATGGCTCGCGGCGTCGTACCGGATGGCGATGTCCGCCCCGGCCATGCCGCCATCCGGCGGCTGAAACTCCGCCAGCAGCCGCAACGGCACCTCAGGCGCCAGGCGTTGGAATTCGGTCAAGCGCGGCATCAGCCAGCGCAGCGCGAAGGAAGGCACGCAGCTCAGTTGCAGCGGGGCCGCGTCCGCACCCAATCGCGCCAGGGTCTGCTCGATTTCGCCCAGCGCGGCGGAAACCGTCCGCAGCAGCGCACCGCCCTTGTCGGTCAGCCCCAACGCGCTGCCGCGCGCGAACAGCCGGTAGCCCAGCCGCTCCTCCAGCTTGCGGACCTGCTGACTGACCGCGCTTTGCGTCAGATGCAATTCCTGCGCCGCCCGGGTGAAACTGAGCAGGCGTCCGGCGGCCTCGAAACTCCTGAGCGCGCCCAACATGGATGAATCCAGCATCGGCATTAGCCTGGCTAATGATGTAAACAGCAATTATCGCTTCCGGCCCGCGGCTTGTCTCGCTACGATTGACAGGTCAATCACTTCACGCCGCCTCTTTGCCATGCCCCCTTCCCTCCCCGCCTCGCTATCAGCCCAGCTGCTGTCGAAACGCGCCATGCTATGGCTAAACGATCAGGCCGGCGTCGCGCCGATGCCGCCGCGTCCGCAAGCCGCCGATATCGAATCCGCCCGAACGCGGCTGCAGCGCTGCCAAGGCCTGCTGGCGCGCTTGTTTCCCGACTTGTCCGCCTGCGGCGGCGTCATCGCGTCGCCGCTGCTGCCGTTGGCCAAGCTGCAACAAGCGCAAGGCGGCGACGCCGCGCGGGAAGGCGCATGGCTGCTGAAAGCCGACCATGCGCTGCCGGTGGCCGGCTCGATCAAGGCCAGGGGCGGTTTTCACGAGGTGCTGGCGCTGGCGGAGGAATTAGCCCTGCGCCACGGCCTGCTGGATGCGGCCGGCGACCGCGCCGCGCTGGCGGAACCCGCTGCGCGCGCCTGCTTCTCCCAATACACCGTGATGGTCGGCAGCACCGGCAATCTGGGCATGAGCATCGGGCTGATCGCCGCCGCGCTGGGATTCCGCGCCGTGGTCCACATGTCGGTGGAAGCCAAAGCCTGGAAGAAGGACAGGCTGCGCCGCCACGGCGTGCAGGTAATCGAGCACGCCGGCGATTACGCGCAAGCCGTCGCCGCCGGCCGCGCCGCCGCCGCGGCCGATCCGGCCACGCATTTCGTCGACGACGAGCAATCGCTGGCGCTGTTTCTCGGCTACGCCGCCGCCGCCCGCGAATTGGCGGAGCAATTGCGCGCCGCCGGCCGCGCGGTGGACGCCGAGCGCCCGCTGTTCGTCTACCTACCTTGCGGCGTCGGCGGCGCGCCCGGCGGCATCGCCTTCGGCCTGAAGGCGCTGTACGGCGAGCATGTCCACTGCTTCTTCGCCGAACCGGCCGCCTCGCCCTGCATGCTGGTGCAACTGGCCGCCGGCGCCGCCGCCCCGGTATCGGTTTACGATATCGGCCTGGACAACCGCACCGAGGCCGACGGCCTGGCGGTGGGCCTGGCATCGCCGCTGGCCAGCCCGCTGATGGCCAGGCTGCTGTCCGGCGTGTTCACCGTGGAGGACGCGCAGCTGTTCACCGGGCTGCTCCAGTTGTTCGAAACCGAGGGCATCGCGCTGGAACCATCCGCCGCCGCCGGCCTGCCCGGCCCGGACTGGATCTGCCGCTCGGCGGCCGGCCGCGCCTATCTCGACCTCCACGGCCTGGCCGGCCGGCTGGGCAGCGCCACTCACGTGATCTGGTCTACCGGCGGCTCGCTGGTGCCGGAAGCCGAACATGAGCGCTTCCGCGCCGAAGGCCGCCGCCTGCGGGATCGCCAAGCCCAATAACACCGGGCCTCGCGCCGGAAAATGGCCGCGCGCGGACAGCCTGACTGTCTGTTGCGCGCCACAACCACGACTGGAGAATTCGCCTCCGGCTTGAAACTAGACGACTGGTCTAGTAGTATCAAGCCATGTCACGAGCCAACCACACCGCCGATACCCGCGAACACCTGCTTGCCACAGGAGAGAAAATCATCCTGGGCAAAGGCTTCGCCGCTGTCGGCCTGGCGGAAATCCTGTCCAGCGCCGGCGTGCCCAAGGGGTCGTTCTACCATTACTTCCAGTCCAAGGAAGGATATGGCGTGGAGTTGCTGCGTCGTTATTTCCTCAATTACGACGAGCAGCTGGTGCTGCGGCTGCGGCCGGAAGCCGGCCCCGCCCGCGACTCGCTGCTCAAGTATTTCAACGGCTGGGTCAGCCAGCACCGCTGCGATGCGCAAAGCCATACCTGCCTGGCGGTGAAGCTGGCGGCGGAAGTGTCCGATCTGTCCGAGCCGATGCGCGAAGCGCTGGCGGAAGGCATGGGCCGGGTGATTTCCCGCCTGGCCGACGCCATCCGCCGCGGCCAGCAAGAAGGCAGCCTGTGCGTGCATCTGCCGGCGGACGAACTTGCCGCCAGCCTGTACAGCCTGTGGGTGGGAAGCGCGCTCTTGTACAAGGTGCAACGCTCCGCCCAGCCCATGCTCAATGCGCTGAAGCTGACCGAAACCATGTTGAAGGTTCCCTCCGCCGCCAACTGCGGCGCCTGAGCCGCTTGAACCGCCCGCTGCTTGCAGCGGGCTTTGTTGACACAGAATCTAGACGACCGGTCTATTAAATGGAGTTGTCATGAACGAAACCTTGCAACTGATGCAGCAACACCGCAGCGTGCGCAGCTATCAGGACAAGCCCATTTCCCAGCAAACGCTGGACGCGGTGCTGGACGCCGCCTGGAAGGGCCCCACCTCGATCAACGGCCAGCAAGTCTCGCTGGTGGTGGTGCAGGACGCCGAACAGCGCCAGCGCATCGCCGAAATCGCCGGCGGCCAGCCCTGGATCGCCCAGGCGCCGGTCTTCATCGCCGTGGTGATCGATTTCCACAAAACCCGGCTGGGCGTGGAGATGGCCGGCGCCCAGCAGACGATACACAACAGCGTGGAAGCCTTCGCCGTGGGCGCGGTGGATGCCGGCATCGCGCTGGGCAATCTGATGACCGCCGCGCGCTCCGCCGGGCTCGGCGTGGTGCCGATCGGCGGCATCCGCCGCGATCCGCAGGCAATGATAGAACTGTTGCAATTGCCGGAACTGACCTTCCCGCTGGTGGGCCTGGCGCTGGGCCACCCCGATCAGGAAGGCAGCGTGAAGCCGCGCCTGCCGCGCGACAGCTTCGTCCACAACGGCCAGTACCAGGCGGAAGCCCTGCCCGGCCACATCGCCGCCTACGACGAAACCCTGCGCCAGTACTGGCAAGACATCGGCCGCGGCGACGGCGAGCCCTGGAGCCGCAATACCGCCGGCTACTACCGCAACGTTTACTTCCCCAAGGTTGCCCCCGTCGCGCGCAGCCAGGGTTTTGGCTTCGATCAATAAGCCGCTTTTTCATCCTCGAGGATCCCGACATGCAAGCCGATAAACTGTTCACCCCGCTGATCATGGGCGCCGTCACTCTGGCCAACCGCGTGGCGATGGCGCCGCTGACCCGCCTGCGCAACATCGAGCCGGGCGACGTGCCCGGCCCGCTGGCCAAGGAATACTACCGCCAGCGCGCCAGCGCCGGCCTGATCGTGGCCGAAGGCACCCACATCTCGCCCACCGCCAAGGGCTACGCCGGCGCGCCCGGCATCTATAGCGAAGAGCAGGTGAAAGCCTGGAGCGAAGTGACCGGCGCCGTGCACGAGGCCGGCGGCAAGATCGCGCTGCAGCTGTGGCACACCGGCCGCATCTCGCACCGCTCGCTGCAACCTAACGGCGACGCGCCGGTCGGCCCGTCCGCCATCCAGGCCGACAGCCGCACCAATATCCGCGCCGCCGACGGCAGCTTGGTGCGCGAGCAATGCGACACGCCGCGCGCGCTGGAAATCGAGGAAATCGACGACATCCTCGAAGACTACCGCCGCGCCACCGACAACGCGCGCCGCGCCGGCTTCGATCTGGTGGAAATCCACGGCGCCCACGGCTATCTGCTGGACCAGTTCCTGTCGCCGCAGGCCAATGTCCGCGCCGACCAGTACGGCGGCAGCGTGGAAAACCGCGCCCGCTTCCTGTTGCAGGTCGTCGACGCCGTGGTCGGCGAATGGGACGCCGCCCACGTCGGCATCCGCATCTCGCCGCTGGGCATCTTCAATGGCGTCAGCAACACCGACCAACTGGAGATGGCGCTGTACCTGGCCGAGCAGCTGGCCAAGCGCAAGCTCGCCTTCCTCCACATCTCCGAACCCGACTGGGCCGGCGGCCCCAAGCTGGACGAAACTTTCCGCGCCGAGCTGCGCAAACGCTACCCGGGCGTGATCGTCGGCGCCGGCGGCTACACCGCGGAGAAAGCCGAAACCCTGATCAAGCAAGGTTATATCGACGCCGCCGCCTTCGGCCGCAGCTACATCGCCAACCCGGACCTGGTGGAGCGGCTGAAACGCAACGCGCCGCTGAACCCGCCGCAAGCGGAAACCTTCTACGGCGGCGGCGCGGAAGGCTATACCGACTACCCCGCGCTGTAAGCTCCCAAGCAAGCCCCGCCTGCCGGCGGGGCTTTTCCACGGCTGCTCAGCCTATCGACGCCTGCGCCTGGCGTTCGACGATGGCGCTGGCGATCCGCAGCGCCAGCGCGCCGGCATCGGCGATGGACTGGTTCTGCGCGGCGACCTGCGCGCCTTCGAACACCAGCATCAGTTCGCTCGCCGTATCCTCCGGCGACGCGAGGCCGGCGGCCCGGCACAAGCCCGCCAGCCGCCGCCACTGGCCTTGCTTGTATTCCGCTATCAGCTTGCGGCCGACGTGCTCTCTGTCCGGCAGCTCCGCGATCGAATTGATGAACGGACAGCCGCGGTGCGACCAGGCGCCGGCGTCGTCGGCGAAAAAGGCCGCCCACCCCAGAATCTGCGCGCGCGGATCGCCGGCGTGCTCGGCCGCTATGGCGTCGAACGCGCGCCAGTAGCCGGCTATCACCTGGCGCAGCCATTCCGCCAACAGCGCGTCTTTCGACTGGAAGTGTCGATACAGCGCCATCTTGGTGGTATTCGCCCGGGCGGCGATCGCCTCGACGCCGGTCGCGCGGATGCCATCGTTGTAAAACAGTTCGCCTGCCGCCTCGAGGAGACGCTCCCGCGGCGGGACCGAAGAATCGGCCGCTTTTCGCTTGTTCATTTTGCCATCCGTCTTGACGATGATACCGATCGGTATCATCATTCCCATGCAGTGATACCGAACGGTATCACCCCTCTCCGGCTCATGTCGAGCCGGAGCATCCGCCATGGGAATCAGCGATGAAACTTTCGGAATATGCGCAATACGACGCGATCGGCCTGGGCCAGCTTGTCGCGCGGGGCGAAGTCAGCCCGCAAGAACTGGCGGAAACGGCGCTGCGGGCGTGCGCGGCGGTCAATCCTCACATCAACGCGGTCATCGAAACCTGGCAGCCCGAGCTGGCCGACGCCGCCGCGGCGCTGGAGCGCGGATCGCCGCTCGCCGGCGTGCCCTTCCTGATAAAGGACGTCGGCGTCGCCATGGCGGGCAGAAAGATAGAATTCGGCAGCCGGCTGGCGCAGGGCTTCACCGCCGCCGCCGACTCCATCCTGATGCGGCGCTTCCGCCAAGCGGGGCTGGCCACGCTGGGGCGGACCACCACGCCCGAATTCGCCTGGAGCGGCACCACCGAATCCGCGCTCAGCGGCCCGACCCGCAACCCCTGGAACGCGGCGCGCGGCGCGGGCGGCTCCAGCGGCGGCGCCGCGGCGGCGGTGGCCGCCGGTATCGTGCCGATCGCGCATGCGACCGACGCCGCCGGCTCCATCCGCATTCCGGCCGCCGCCAGCGGCGTGTTCGGCCTCAAGCCCACGCGCGGCCGCGTATCCAACGGCCCGATTCTCGACGAGGCCATCCACGGCCTGGCCGCGCAGCTGGGCGTCAGCCGCTCGGTGCGCGACAGCGCCGCGCTGCTCGACGCCGCGCGCGGCGCGGACGGCGGCCAGCCCTTCTCCATCGCGGAACCCGCCGGCAGTTATTTCGCGCAAGTCGGCGCCGAGCCTGGCCGGCTGCGGATAGGCGTGATGGCGCAAGCCTGGGGCGGCCAGCGCACCGCCGCCGCCGTCCTCGAGCGGCTGGCCGAAGCGACGCGGCTGTGCGAATCGCTCGGCCACATCGTAGAGGAAGCGGCGCTTCCCCTGGGTTGCAGCTGGGACGCCTTCGTCCATGCCAGCTCCGTGCTATGGGCCGCCAACATCGCCGTGTGGATCGACGACATGGCGGCAGCCACCGGACGGCAGATCGACCTGTCCACGCTGGAGCAGCAGACGCTGGCCGTCTACCGGACCGGACATGGGATGCGCGGCGTCGAGATCGTGCGGGCGCTGGACTTGCGCAACGCCGTCACCCGCAGCGTCGCGGCTTTCTTCACGCGCTACGATCTGCTGCTGACGCCTACGCTGCCCGAGCTGGCGCCGCCCATCGGCAGTTATGCCGCCGACACGGCAAGCATGGACGGCCATCAATGGACCGCGCATGTGATGGGCGGTTCGCCGTTCACGCCGGCATTCAACGCCGCAGGCGTGCCGGCCATGTCGGCGCCCTTGTTCCAGGATGCGGCGTCGGCGTTGCCGGTCGGCATGCAGTTCGTCGCGCCGGCCGGACGCGAGGACAGGCTGTTCCGGCTGGCCGGCCAGCTGGAGCGCAGCCTGCCGTGGGCGGACCGCAAGCCCGCCATCTGGGCTGGCCGCGATCCACGCGCGGAACCCGCTTGCCGCCATGATGACAACAGGATTTGAAACGCGCTACAGTCTGGGATTGGCCGCCGCCGCGAGCGGCGCGCCGCCACAACAGAAAGCCCTGCACGCCGCCGGCGGCAAGGGCTCCGCCCCCAGGAGAACATCATGAAGACCAGACTGCTCGCATCCGCGGCCCTGCTGTTGGCCACGCAGGCTCACGCGGCGGCAGATCCCTACCTATGGCTGGAGAACATCCAGGGCAAGGATGCGCTGCAATGGGTGAAGCAGCAGAACGAGCACACCAGCCGGGAAGTGGAGAACTGGCAAGATTTCTCCGCGCTGAAGCAAGGCATCCTGTCCGTTCTCGACTCCGGCGCCCGCATTCCCGCCATCGAAAAGATAGGCGGCCGCTACTACAACTTCTGGCGCGACGCCCAGCATCCGCGCGGACTGTGGCGCAGCGCCACGCTGGACGAATACCGCAAGGCCGACCCCGCCTGGGAAACCGTGCTGGACCTGGACCAGCTGGCCAAGGATGAAAAAGAAAACTGGGTATGGCAGGGCGCCGACTGCGTCAAGCCCAGGCAAGACCGCTGCCTGATCCGCCTGAGCCGCGGCGGCGGCGACGCCGCGGTGGTGCGCGAGTTCGACCTGCCGGCCAAGCGCTTCCTCGCCGACGGCTTCGTGGTGCCGGAAGCCAAGAGCGAAGTCAACTGGGCCGACCGCGACACGCTGTACGTCGCCACCGATTTCGGCAAGGGCACGCTGACCGACTCCGGCTACCCGCGCATCGTCAAGGAGTGGAAGCGCGGCCAGCCTCTGGCCGACGCCGCCACGCTGTTCGAGGGCAGGCAGACCGACATCTCGGTCAACGCCGACGGCATCGACACCGCCGGCCAGCACTACGACGTGATCAGCCAGGGCACCAGCTTCTTCACCAACGACACCTATCTGAAGCGCGACGGCAAATGGCTGAAGCTGGACAAGCCCGGCCATGTCGAGGCGTCTTTCCACGGCGCCTGGCTGCTGTTGCGGCCGCGCCAGAACTGGCAGGTCGGCGGCCATGACTGGAAGGCCGGCAGCCTGCTGGCGGTGAAGGTGGACGACTACCTGCAAGGCAAGCGCGATTTCGCCGCGCTGTTCCAGCCGACCGCCACCACCTCGCTGGGCGGCAGCGCTGGCACCCGCGACGCGCTGATCCTGACCGTACTCGACAACGTCAAGAGCCGGCTGGTGGAATGGAAGGTGGCGGACGGCAAGTGGCGGTCGCGCCCGGTGGCCGCGCCCGGCTACGGCAGCATAGACGTCAGCCCAGTGGACGGCGACAGCTCCAATGACTACTTCTTCACCTTCACCGACTTCCTGACGCCGACCTCGCTGTCGCTGGCCCACATCGGCAGCGACGCGCGCGAGCCGCTGAAGCAGCAGCCGGCCTTCTTCGACGCCAAGCCCTACCGCATCCAGCAGTTCTTCGCCCGCTCCAACGACGGCACCCGGGTGCCTTACTTCGTGGTGGCGCGCAAAGACTTGAAGCTCAACGGCAAGAACCCGACGCTGCTATACGGCTACGGCGGCTTCGAGGTTTCGCTGACGCCCTATTACAGCGGCACCTTGGGCAAGGCCTGGCTGGAGCGAGGCGGCGTCTACGTGCTGGGCAACATCCGCGGCGGCGGCGAATACGGCCCGGCCTGGCATGAGGCGGCGCTGAAACACAAGCGCCAGAAAGCCTACGACGATTTCTCGTCCATCGCCAAAGACCTGTCGCGCCGCGGCATCGCCGACGCGCGCCACCTGGGCATCAAGGGCGGCAGCAACGGCGGCCTGCTGATGGGCGTGATGCTGACCAAGTATCCGCAACTGTTCCACGCCATCGTCTGCCAGGTGCCGCTCTTGGACATGAAGCGCTTCAACAAGCTGCTGGCCGGCGCCAGCTGGATGGACGAATACGGCAACCCGGACCAGCCGTCCGACTGGGCCTACATCAAGCGCTACTCGCCGTACCAGAACATTCGCCCCGGCACCCGCTACCCGGCCACGCTGTTCGTCACCTCCACGCTGGACGACCGCGTTCATCCCGGCCATGCCCGCAAGATGTTCGCCGCGATGAAGCAGATCGGCGCCGACGTCCGCTACTACGAGCGCACCGAGGGCGGCCACGGCTCCGCCGCCAATCACGACGAAGAGGCGCGCATCGCCGCGATGGAATACGCGTTCTTGTGGAAGCAACTGCGCTGAATCCGCTCCAGGCCCCGCTCCGGCGGGGCTTTTTTCATCCGCGCCGCCGGCCGGCGAATGCAATTTGAATGAGTCGCGCCGCTTCCTATAATGGTCAATGAGGCCCGCTGCCGGCCCCAACATCCCCGGTTTTTTTCAGGAGCGGCAACTTGTCCACCTTCCGTTCCCGCATCTGGTCGCGGCCCGAACTGCGCGTTGCCGTCGTTTTCGTCTGCACGATGATCGCGGTCACCGCGGCGGTGGTGTTCCAGACCGGCCTGCACCAGCGCCAGCAGCTGCTGTCCGCCTACCAGATCCGCCTGGGCTACGTCACCCACACCCGCGACGCCATCCTGCGCAACCAATTCGACCAACTGGCGCGCGACGTGCGTTTCCTCAGCGCCACCCCGCCGGTCTCCGGCATCGTCCGCGCCAGCGCGCACGGCGGCGTCGACCCGCAGGAAAACTCCACGATGGCGGCCTGGCACAGCCGCCTCGCCTCCATCTTCAGCGCCTTCCTCGCCGCCAATCCCGAATTTTCCTCTGTCCGCTTCATCGGCATCGCCAACGATGGCAAAGAACTGGCGCGGGTGGAGCGCAATGCCCAAGACCAGGTGGAAGTCACCCCCGCGGCGAAACTGCAGGCGCACGGCGACCGCGACTACATGCAGGAAACCATCCGCCTGGAAACCGGGCAGGTGTACTTCTCCGACATCAACCTAGGCTCCCGCCACCGCGACGCCGGCGGCAACACCGCGGTGCCGACCATCCGGGTGGCCACGCCGATACGCGACGCCGGCGGCAAAACCTTCGGCATCGTCATCATCAATTTCGACGCCCGCAATCTGCTGGCCTCGCTGTTCCAGAGCATCCCGGTGGAACTGAAGCTTTACGTCACCAATCAGGGCGGCGACTACCTGGCCCAACCCGACCCCAGCCGCGTCTTCGGCTTCGAAAAGAACCTGCAATGGCGCTGGAGCGACGACTTCCAGCCGACCACCCCGTTGCTGGGGCAGCCGGAAGGCCTGCAGGCCTACTCGTCGCCGCACGGCACCGCCTATGTGCGCTCGATCAACATCCCGTTCAACCCGGCCTTCCCCAACCACTACTGCACCGTGTACGCGGTGCTGCCTGACGAGGCGGTGGCCGGCATGGTGGCCACCACCCGGCGCGCCACGCTGGCCACCTCGCTGGGCATCTTCCTGCTGATCGGCGCCGTCGCCTCGCTCTACCTGAGGAAATACCGGCAGGCCAGCGCGCGGCAGGCCGAACTGGCCGCCATCGTGGAAAGCTCGCACGACGCCATCATCGGCTGCACGCCCGACGGCACCGTCAGCAGCTGGAACGCCGGCGCCGAAAAAATGTTCCTCTACCCGGCCGCGGAAACGCTTTCCCGCAAATTGACCGAGCTGATCGTGCCGCCCGAGATCGAACCGCTGCTGCGGGAACTGCGCCAGGATGGCGTGCAGAACAGCTTCAACAGCTCGCTCCACACCCGCGAAGGCCTGCTGCTGGACGTCGCCATCACCATGTCGCCGATCCAAAGCCGCGACAACCGGCTAAGCGGCTTCGCGCTGACCATCCGCGACATCACCGACCAGAAAGCCACTGAAAAGCGCATCCGCGAGTTGAACGCCTCGCTGGAGCAACAGGTGGAGGCGCGCACCGCGCAAATCCGCATTTACTCGGCGCTGCAGAACGCCATCCTGGCCAATGCCGGCTACGCCATCATCGCCACCGATCTCTCCGGCATGATCACGCTGTTCAATCCAGCGGCGGAACGCATGTTGGGATACCGCGCCGACGAGATGATAGGCCGGCAGCCGCTGACGCGGCTGCACCGCCAGAGCGAGCTGGCCGCGCAGGCGGCCAGCTTGTCGCAGGAACTGAGCGAGGACATCCAGGCCGGCTTCGACGCCATCGTCGCCCGCTCCCGCCACGGCCTGAGCAATGAAAGCCAGTGGACCTACGCTCGCCGCGACGGCCGCCTGTTCCCGGTGCAGCTGACCGTCTCGACGCTGGAAAACGAGGCTGGCGAGGCCAGCGGCTATCTCGGCATCGCGGCCGACATCACCGAGCGCGAACAGGACCGGCGCGCGCTGGAGTCGGCGCGCGACCAACTGGAAAAAGCCGCCGAGGTGGCCGAACTGGGCATCTGGCGTTGGGAGATCAACAGCGACACCCTGGAATGGAATGACCGGATGTTCGAGATTTACGACATCCCCAAATCCTTCAGGGTGTTCGGCCTGTACTACAACCACTGGCGCTCGCGCGTCCACCCGGACGATATCGCGATGGCCGAACACAAGCTGCAGGGCGCGCTGGAAGGCAGCGACGTCTACAACCCCACCTTCCGCATCGTCCGCCAGGACGGCGAAATCCGCTACCTGCAGGCCGCGGCGCTGATCGAATACGAAGCCGACGGCAAGCCCGGCCGCGTGCTGGGCATCAACCGCGACATCACCAGCCAGCGGGAGCAGGAGGACTGGCTGCTGGAGGCCAAGGCCGCCGCCGACAGCGCCAACCGCGCCAAATCGGAATTCCTGGCCAATATGAGCCATGAAATCCGCACGCCGATGAACGCCATTCTCGGCATGCTGCAGCTGCTGCAGCAGACCGGGCTGGACAACCGCCAGGCGGACTACACCGACAAGGCCGCCACGGCGGCGCGCACCTTGCTGGCCATCCTCAACGACATCCTGGACTTCTCGCGGGTCGAGGCCGGCAAGCTCACGCTGGACCCTCACCCCTTCAGCATCGACAAGCTGCTGCGCGACATCGGCGTGATCCTGTCCGCCAATGTCGGCGACAAGGATGTCGAGATCCTGTTCGACATCGATCCGGCGCTGCCGGACGAAATCGTCGCCGACGCCCTGCGTCTGCAACAGATCCTGATCAACCTGTCCGGCAACGCCATCAAGTTCACCGAGCGCGGGGAAGTGGTGCTGTCGGCCCGGCTGCAACAACAGGACGAGAACCGGCTGACCATCGCCTTCGCCATCCGCGACACCGGCATCGGGATTTCTGCCGAACAATGCCAGCGCATCTTCGAAGGCTTTTCGCAAGCCGAAACCTCCACCGCCCGCCGCTACGGCGGCTCCGGCCTGGGCCTGGCGATCAGCCAGCGCCTGGTCAGCCTGATGGGCGGCCAGCTGAGCGTGGCAAGCGAGCAAGGCCAGGGCAGCACCTTCAGCTTCACCATCGAATGCGAGACGGCGCAGCCCCCCCCGCTGGCTCCGCCCGCCGGCATCGTCTCGCTGCATAATCTGAGCTGCCTGGTGATAGAGGACAACGACACCGCCAGGCAAACGCAAAGCGCCATCCTGCGCTCCTTCGGCTGGCAGGTGGATGTCGCCGGCAGCGGCGAGGAAGCGCTGGCCATGGTGGCCGAAGGGCGGGACTACAACATCGTCCTGATAGACTGGAAGATGCCCGGCATGGATGGCTGGGAAACCTGCAGCCGGCTGCGCGCGATGCAAAGCGGCCGGCACACCCCTGTCATCATGATGGTGACCGCCTACGGACGCGAACTGTTCGCCCAGCGGCAACAGCGCGATCCCGACCTGTTCGACAGCATGCTGGTGAAACCGGTCACTGCCTCGATGCTGTTCGACGCCGTCGCCGACGCCCAGGCCAGCCATGGCGAGCCCGCGCCGACGCCGATCCGCCCGGCGAACCTAGCCCCCCGGCTGAGCGGGCTGCGCCTGCTGCTGGTGGAGGACAACCCGACCAACCAGCAGGTCGCCCGCGAACTACTGGGCCACGAAGGCGCGGAAGTGGCGGTGGCAGATTGCGGCCAGGCGGCGCTGCAGGCAGTGCATGACGCCGCGCCGCTATACGATCTGGTGCTGATGGACATCCAGATGCCGGACATGGACGGCTACACCGTCACCCGGCGCATACGCGCCGACCATCCCGCCGACCAACTGCCCATCATCGCCATGACCGCCAATGTGATGCCGGCCGACCGCGAGGCCGCGCTAGAGGCCGGAATGAACGACCACGTCGGCAAGCCCTTCGATCTGGCGCAGCTGGTGGAAGTGATCCAGCGCCATACCGGCAGGCCCGCCGCGCCGCCGCCGGCCCCTCCCCCGCAACCGCGGCCCGCGGACGGCAAGCAAACGCTGAACAGCCAGTCCGCCATCCCGCGCTTCGGCGGCAATCTGCAGATCTACCGCCATACCCTGCTCAGTTTCTGCGATGAAATCCATTCGCTGCTGCGCGACCTGGAGGATGCCCGCGCCAGCCAGCGCCGGGACAAGGCCGTCCAGGCCTTGCACACCCTGAAGGGCCTGGCCGCCACCGTCGGCGCCGAAGAATTGGCGGCGCTGGCCGCGGCGGAGGAAAAAACCATGCGCGCCCCGGAACAGCGCTGGCCCGACAATCCGGAGCCGCTGCGCCAGGCCGCGCAGCGGGCGGAAGCCGCCGCCCAGGAAGAGGCGGAACGGCTTCCCCATGGCGCGGCGCCCGCCGCGCGGGCCGATACGGACGCCGAAGACCTGCACATCGGCCTCGCCAGCCTGCGGCACATGCTCAATACGGCTAATCTTGAAGCGATGCATGTCTTCGAGCAGTTGCGCCAGCAGCATTACCACGCCATGCCGG
Organism: Chromobacterium subtsugae; assembly: GCF_001676875.1. Lineage (GTDB taxonomy): Bacteria > Pseudomonadota > Gammaproteobacteria > Burkholderiales > Chromobacteriaceae > Chromobacterium > Chromobacterium subtsugae. The sequence continues at coordinate 445,293 of NZ_JYKA01000001.1, forward strand.
GCGAGTTCGACCAGCTCAGCGACGCCATCATGAAGATGAACTTCGCTGCGGCGGCCCGCCTGTGCGCGGACATCCTGCAACGAGCCAAGGTGGATCAGCCATGAGCGCCAATCTATCCGCAGAAGCCCCGGCCCCGGCCTTTCACCGCGGCCGGATACTGGTCGTGGACGATCAGCCCAGCAATATCATGGTCGCCCACCAGATATTGCAGTCCGAACACGAGGTATTCATGGCCACCAGCGGCGAACAAGCGCTGGCTTTCTGCCAGAATGCCCCGCCCGACCTGCTGCTGCTGGATGTGGAAATGCCGGGCATGAACGGCATGGAGGTGTGCCGGCGCCTGAAACAGGAGCCCGCCACCCAGGGCATACCGGTCATCTTCGTGACCGGCCATCAAAGCCAGGAACAGGAGGCGGCCTGTTGGGAGGCCGGCGCGGTAGATTTCGTCACCAAGCCGGTGACACCGGCCACCTTGCGCAACCGGGTCAACGTCCACCTCACCTTGAAACACCAGGCCGACCAGTTGCGCGCGCTGGCCTTCACCGACGGGCTGACCGGCATCGCCAACCGGCGCTACTTCGACGCGCAATTCGACAAGGTCTGGCGTCATTGCCTGCGCCACGGCTCGTCCTTGGCCTTGATCATGTCCGATGTCGATCATTTCAAGAAATACAATGATCGCTACGGGCACACGATGGGCGACGAATGCCTGCGCCAGATCGCCCGCACCCTGCAGCTGCAGCTGAACCGGCCTTACGACCTGGCCGCGCGCTTCGGCGGCGAGGAATTCGTCTGCCTGATGCCGGAAACCAGCCTGGCCGGCGCGGTGTCGGTGGCCATCAAGATGGAGGCGGCGATCCGCGCGCTGCAGATCGAACACGCCGATTCGCAACCGGACCACACCGTCACCCTCAGCCTGGGCGTGGCCGCCATGGCGCCGGATGCGGACAGCGATGGCCGGCATCTGATGAAAATGGCCGACGACCAGCTCTATCTGGCCAAGAATACCGGCCGCGGCCGCATCTGCGCCGTCTAGCCGCGGCGCCGCTCAATGCGGGGGCGGGTGGCGAATCACCAGCAAGGAAATGTCGTCGCTGGCCGCGCCGCCTTGCATATGGGCCGTCACCGCCTCCAGCACGCTTTCTCCTATCCGCGCCGGCCAGCCCTTGCCCGCGGCCGCCACCACGCCCGGCAGGCCAAACATCTCTCCGGCGCCGTTTTTCGCCTCGGTGATGCCGTCGGAGCTGACCACCAGCACTTGGGAAGGCCGCCATTCCAGCGACTGCATCGAATCGTCGAACGCCTCCGACGGCAGAATGCCTAACGGGGGATGGGAGGATTTGCAGCTGCCTATCACCTGGGCCTGGTCGTTGAACAGCAACACGCAGGGCACGCCCCCGTTCCAGATGTTCAGCCGCCGCCCTTCCGGTTCGATGGCGATCAGCGCCGCGGCGACGAAACGCCCGCCCGGCAGCAGGCGGTGCAGCTTCTGATTGACCCCCCTGGCGATCTCGGCCATGCCGCAGCCGGCCTGGGTCATTTCATAGAAGCAATCGATAGCCGGCAGCGCGCTGATGGCCGCCGTCAGGCCATGGCCGGTGCAGTCGGCCAACATGATGTGTTCGCCGCCGGATGGCGGCTGGCAGATGATGATCAGGTCGCCGTTGAAGCTGGCGGCAGGGCTCAGGTATTGCCAGACATACTCCGGCTGGGATGTGCGCTGGCCGATCAGCCGCTCGATCAGTTCCAGCGCCAGCTGCTGCTCGACCTCGTTCTCGCGGAAGTACTTTTCCAGCCGCACCGCGTCCTGGTTGATCTGGTTCTGCATCTCGGCGATGCGCAGGAAGACATGGATCTTGGCCGACAGCAAATCGAAGCTCACCGGCTTGGCCAGGTAGTCGTCGCCGCCCGATTTCAACCCGCCGACCACGCTTTCCAGTTCGTTCAGGCTGGTCAGGAAAATGATGGGCACCCAGTGTTCGCCGAACATCCGCCGCAGCTCGGCCGTCGCCTGCAGGCCGTCCATTTCGGGCATGATGACATCCATCAGGATCAGGTCCGGCAGATGATCCCGACAATAGGCCACCGCCTCCAGGCCATTCTTGGCCGACACGCACCGATATCCCAGTTCCATGATGAACTGTTCGATGAAATACCGGTTGGTGGCGCTATCCTCTACCAGCAAGATGGTCGTCGACGACATCGCTCCCTCTAGCCTTGTCCGCTGCCGGTCGGCATGACATCGCGTCCCGGCTGCACGCCGGACCGCCTCCTGTCGATAGCATAGCCCACTATCCGCCCGCACTGCGGCACATCTATCGCACCAGTCCCGCAGGCCATGCCGCGGCGCAACCAAAATGCAAACATCCCCGCCGGCGGCATCGCGCGCGGCGGGGATGGGCGTGCTCAGACAATCGTCCGCTTACTGCTGCGCCGGGGTGTTCTCGGCGAAGTATTCATGGTTGTCGGCATTGTCCAAGGCCTGGGCCGGGTTGCTCTTGGCCAGGCTCTTGGCGCCGGCCTGGCCATAGACATGGTCCTGGGTGCCCGCCACCACGGTGAAGTGCGACAACTCATGCACCAGGGTGCCGCCCTTGGAGTCGGTGCCCTTGGTCGGCGCGGTCCAGAAAGCGCCGCACAGATAGACGGTGTACGGCTGCCCCGGATAGACGTAGGCATAAGTGCCGCCGTCGGTGCAGCTGCAATCCAGCTTGATCGGCTTGCTGTCCAGCGCATCCTTGATGTTGACGTAATGCGACTTGGCGGTGGTCCAGTTGGCCTGGCTGTACTTGCCGAACCAAGTGGTGAAGCGCGGCGTGCCGGACGGCGTGCCGGCCAGGTAGGCCGCCGTTTCGCTGGCCATGGCGCTGGCGGCCAGCACGCCGTCGCGCGATTGCGACTGCTGGCTGACCGAGCAATTGCCGGCGTAGCTGACGCCGCTGACCGCGCTGCGGCTGAGCACCTGCCACTCCTGCTTGGCCGCCTTGGACTTGGTCAGCAAGGGGCTGACGCTGCCGGCGCTGTAGGCGCCCACCACATTGGAGGAAATGGCCTCGTCGGCCTGCGGCGCGGCCGCCTGCTTGGCATTGACGCCGGCCGGCAGGCTGCGGTTGAGCACCTTGTTGCTGCTGCTTTCAAAACGGACGCTCAGCTGGCCCGGCTTGGACAGGTCGTAATACTCGGACACCCTCACCTTGGCGTTCAGCGTGGCGCCGGGCGCCAGCGCCACGGTGTCGCGCAGCGACGGCACCACGCGCTTGTAGCGCGGGCCCAGGTACTCGGCCGGCTTGCCGTTCACATTCACCGCCAGAAACTGCTCCTGCAGTTCCTTGCCGGGCACGAACCAGCGGTACACGTGCAAGGTCTCCTTGCCGGTATTGCGGTAAGTCAAAGCGACGTCAACGTCCTGACCCGCGCTGACCACCGGCTGCCCCAGGCTGACCTGCAGGTCGCCGGCGTGAGCGGCGGAAGCCGCCAACAGCAAAGCCGCGGCCACGGCTGGCAATCTCTTGTCCATTGTTTTCCCCTTATTGGATGGGTATTTTCTAAATCACGGAAAGTTATAAAGCACGCATTCATCATGCGCAGATAATTAATTGCATGAACAAGTCATGATCGCAATCAATAAAATTACCGACGTTGCAATATTTCCACATGTCATAAAAATGGCGCCATTTCGCCGCCAACATCGCCGGGCTATAGTGGGGTAAAATTTAAGGTTTCCTGCGCCGGGTGAGACCGATCCCGGCGCGCTGTCGCAACCCTCGACTGTTTTTCGACGGACTATGAATCAAGCATCTGAAAAAGCCCTGGTAGTGCTCTCCGGCGGCCAGGACTCCACCACCTGCCTGTACTGGGCGCTGCGGCGCTTCGGCGACGGCAATGTAGAAGCGGTGACCTTCGACTACGGCCAGCGCCACCGCGTGGAATTGGCCGCCGCGAAGAAAATCGCCGCCCTCGCCGGCGTGCGCCAGACCGTGCTGCCGATCGATACCTTCGCCGCCATCGGCGGCAATGCGCTTACCGACGACGGCATCGCGCCGGAAACCGGCGCGCGCGACGACGACGCGCTGCCCAATACCTTCGTGCCGGGCCGCAATCTGGTATTTCTCACCTTCGCCGCCGCCTTCGGCTATACCCGCGGCGCCCGCCATCTGGTGACCGGCGTGGCCCAGACCGACTACTCCGGCTACCCGGACTGCCGCGAAAACACCCTGAAAGCGCTGGAAGTGGCGCTGCGCCTCGGCATGGACAGCCGGGTCGAGCTGCACACGCCGTTGATGTACCTGTCCAAGGCCGAAACCGTGACGCTGGCGCAACAGGTGGGGGCCATGGAAGCCCTGGCCTGGAGCCATACCTGTTACAACGGCGAGGTGCCGCCCTGCGGCCGCTGCGCCTCCTGCGAACTGCGCGCCAAAGGCTTCGCCGAGGCCGGCGTGGCCGACCCGCTGGTATCCCGCTGCCAGGCCGAAGCGCAAGGAAACTGACATGCACGCCTGTTACATGATGGCCGGCGCCGGCTTCGAAGCTGCGCGGCAGCTGCATGCCGCCCCCGGCCGCGAAGCGCGCCCGCACGGCCACAGCTTCCGTCTCGGCGTCCGCGCCGAAGCCCAATACACCGATCAGACGACGCTGCAAGCCGCGGTTGAAGCCGCGGCGGCGGCGCTCGACTATGCCGACTTGAACACCGCGCTGGCCGCCTGCGACGATCTGGCGCTAGCCCGCCACCTGGCCGACGCCCTGCCCCATCCGGCGGCCATCCGGCTGCAAAGCGCGCCGGACCGCGGCGTGATGCTGGACGGCGTCCAAGCGCTGGTCTGGCTGAATACTTCGTTCGAGGCCGCCCACCATCTGCCGCACGTGCCGCCCGGCCACAAATGCGGCCGCCTGCACGGCCACGGCTTCGGCGTGCGCATCGTCGCCGACGCCGCGCGCTGCAGCCAGGACGACTTGGCGCGCGCCTGGGAGCCGCTGCGCGGCCGCCTCAACCACCGCTACCTGAACGATATCGCCGGCCTCGACAATCCCACCAGCGAAGTGCTGGCGCAATGGCTGCACCAGCAATTGCGGGACGCGCTGCCCGGCCTCGCCTGGGTGGAAGTGCGGGAGACCCACAGCGCCGGCAGCCAGTTCGACGGCAAGCGCTTCCGCATCTGGAAGGAACAGCGCTTCGAAAGCGCGATGCCGTTCGACGCCGCCGGCAATTACACCGGCCACAGCTACCTGGTGCGCCTGATGCTGTCCGGCGGCATCGACCGCACCATGGGCTGGCTGCTGGACTTCGGCGACGTCAAGGACCGCTTCAAGCCGATCTACCGCCAGCTGGACCACAATCCGCTGGACAAGCTGGCCGGGCTGCGCAGCCGGGACAACGCCGCGGTGGCGGAATGGGTCCACGCCCAGCTGTCGCCGCTGGTGCCGGAGCTGGCTCGCGTCGACCTGATGGAAAACGAAAACGCCGGCGTCTCGCTGCATTTCCATCAGGATATGCGCTGGCCGCTGCTGTAAGCCATTCACATCGGGAACCGCAGTGACTACCTATACCGTCAAGGAAATTTTCTACACGCTGCAAGGCGAGGGCCGCCAGGCAGGCCGCGCCGCGGTGTTCTGCCGCTTCGCCGGCTGCAATCTGTGGTCGGGCCGCGAGGAAGACCGCGCCAAGGCCGTTTGCCGATTCTGCGACACCGACTTCGTCGGCGCCGGCCCTGACGGCGGCAAGTTCGACGGCGCCGAGGCCCTGGCCAAGCGCATCGCCGCCGAATGGCCGCAAGACGCCGGCGGCTCGCCCTACGTGGTGTGCACCGGCGGCGAGCCGCTGCTGCAATTGGATGCGGAGTTGGTCGACGCCTTGCACACCGAAGGCTTCGAGATCGCCGTCGAAACCAACGGCACCGTCGCCGCGCCCGCCGGGCTGGACTGGATCTGCGTCAGTCCCAAGGCCGGTTCGGAGCTGAAACAGCTGGCGGGCGACGAGCTGAAGCTGGTCTATCCGCAAGCCGCCCAGATGCCGGAAAGCGTCGCCCATCTGGACTTCGGCACCTTCTATCTGCAGCCTATGGACGGCCCCGACCTGGCCGCCAACACCCGCGCCGCCATCGCCTACTGCATGGCGCATCCGCAGTGGCGGCTATCGGTGCAGACCCACAAGGTGGTGAATATCCGCTGATCGACAACAGGCCCCCTCCGGGGCCTGTTTTTTTACCGCGCCGCGCGCGGCTCATCAGGCCTCCGCCTCCCCGCCCCCGCCAGCTCGCATCAAGCGCGGCCCGCCGCCCTATCGGGCACAAGGTCCGGCCGCGGCTATGTATCGATCATGAAGCCGACTATAACGACAGCAGCGTCCGCAACCGATGCCGCGCGGCAAATTTTTTCCGCCGCCGCGTAAGAAAGCCGGAAGCGCCCCGACTCAACCATTGTCAGGCGATGTTTCAGAGCGACAAGGCTGTAAGCATCCGCCGCTTCCGGCGACCAATCGCCATCACCCGAAACGGGTGAACTACCCAGGAGAAAGCCATGAACCGCAACAAGACTCTGATCGCCACCGCCTTCGGCGCCGTCATCGCCATGGGCGCTCTCGCCAGCGCGCCGGCTGCCGCCGCCGACAAGGACCAGTGCTTCGGCATCGCCAAAGCCGGCCAGAACGACTGCAAGAACGCCAGCCACGCCTGCGCAGGCCAGGCCAAGACCGACAACGACCCCGCCGACTTCAAGCTGGTGCCGGCCGGCACTTGCCAGCAGATGGGCGGTCAAACCAAGCCGATGTGATTTTCCAGAGTGGCAAGGCCATTCGCTTTGAGTACCATACGCCCACCCGATGGCAGCCGCGCTGCCGGGCAATCAACCCCAAGGAGTCAGACATGAAACAGAGCAAAGCCCTCATCGCCTCCGCGCTCGGCGCCGTCATCGCCATGGGCGCTCTCGCCAGCGCGCCGGCCGCCGCCGCCGACAAGGAAAAGTGTTACGGCATCGCCCAGGCCGGCAAGAATGACTGCGCCTCGGCGACCGGCGCCCACTCCTGCGCCGGCCAGGCCAAGATGGACAAGGACCCGGGCGACTGGAAATACGTAGCCAAGGGCAGCTGCGAGAAAATGGGCGGCAGCACCACCGTCAAGAAATAAGTCCCCCGCCCAGGCCCGCCGCGCGGCGGGCCTCCCCTCTCAGGAAAGCATCGATGCCCCCCCTGCCCAATGTCTGCGGCATAGGCCTGCGCGCCCCGCATTACCGCGAAGCACTGGAAACCCTGCCGCCCCTTGGCTGGGTAGAGGTGCACAGCGAAAATTTCTTCGACGGCGGCACCCCGCTCGCCATGCTGCGGCGCGTGGCCAAAAACTGGCCGCTGTCCCTGCACGGCGTAGGCCTGGGCCTGGGCTCCTGTCCGCGCCCCGACGCCGGTCATCTGGCCTCGTTGAAGCGCTTGGTGGACGAGCTGTCCCCGGCCTCCGTTTCCGAACATCTGTCTTTCAATCATTCGCCGTCGCGCTATGTGAACGATTTGCTGCCGGTACCCTACACCCGGGCCGCCCTCGACGCCGTCGCCGGCCACGTCATGGAAACCCAGGACGCGCTGCGCCGCCCCATCCTGCTGGAAAACCTGTCCAGCTACGTCGAATTTCCCGGCAATGAAATGAACGAGGGCGAATTCCTGGCCGAGCTGGTGCGTCTCACCGGCTGCGGCATCCTTCTGGACGTCAACAACCTCTACGTCAACCGCATCAATCTGGGCACAGACACCCGCGCGGTGCTGTCCGCGCTGCCGGCCGAAGCGATAGGCGAAATCCATCTCGCCGGCTACAGCGAGCGCGAAGGCATGCTGGTGGACACCCACAGCCAGCCGGTGCACGAAGGCGTCTGGCAGCTGTTCCGCGAAGTGATCCGCCAGATCGGCCCGCGGCCGACGCTGATAGAGTGGGATCTGGACATACCGCCGCTGGCGGTGTTGCAGGCCGAGGCCGCCAAGGCCCAGGCGCTGCTGGAGGCCCGACATGAACTGGCATGACTGGCAAAGCGCGCTGCTGGAAGCCATCGCCGATCCGGCCCAGCCCGCGCCTGCCGCCGAACTGGGCCTGCGCGCCGACGGGCTGGCGGTCTACCGCAACAACTACCGTGTCGGCCTGATCGACACGCTGGCCCACAGCCACCCGGTCTGCCGGCAACTGGTGGGCGAGGAGTTTTTCACCGCCCTGGCGCGGGAGTACGTCAAGACTCACGCCTCGCACAGCGGCAATCTGCATCTGTACGGCGCGTCGTTTTCCGATTTCATCGCCGGCTTCGAGCACTGCCGCGAGCTGCCCTATCTGGCTGACGTCGCCCGCCTGGAATGGGCCGCGCACCGCAGCTATTACGCCGCCGACGCCGAGGCGCTGGACAGCGGCGCGCTGGCGGCCTTCGCGCCGGAACAATGGGAGCAGCTGATTTTCACGCCGCTGCCCGGCGTGGCGCTATGCGCCGCTGACAGCCCGGCGCTCAGCATCTGGCTCGCCCACCGCGACGGCGGCTCGCTGGAAGGCATATTGCAACGCCCGGCCGAAAACGCACTGGTGTTCCGCCTGCGCGGCGAAGTCCAGGCGCAAGCGCTGGACCCCGCCCGCTACGCCTTCTACGCCGCGCTGTTCGCCGGGGCGGCGTTGGAACGCGCCATCCCCCCGGCGCTGCAGACCGACGAAAACTTCGACCTGCAAGCGGCCTTGTTCGGCCTGTTCCAACCCGCCCTGCTCTCGTCCATCCATCTACAAGGCGCACCCGCATGAATAAACTTATCCAGGCGCCGGTTTGCGGCTACCAGCTGCTGATCCGCTGCGCCAACCTGCTGCAACCCCTGGTGCTGCTGCTGTTGCGGCTATGGATCGCCAATGTGTTCTTCAGCTCCGGCCTGACCAAGATCGCCGACTGGGACGTGACGCTGGCTCTGTTCAGCGACGAATACCACGTGCCGCTGCTGCCGCCCGCCGTCGCCGCGGTGATGGCCACCTGCGGCGAGCTGGGCCTGTCCTCGCTGCTGGCGGCGGGACTGGGCGGCCGCTTCGCCGCCGCCGGACTGTTCATTCTCAACGCCGTCGCCGTCATCAGCTACCCTGACCTGACCGAGGCCACGCGCCAGTTCCACTATTTCTGGGGCGCGCAGATCCTGGTGCTGCTGGCTTTCGGCCCCGGACTGCTGTCCTTGGACCGGTTGGTGCAATGGCGGCTGCAAAAACGCGGCGGCGCAGAAGGCTGACAAAACCCGCCGGCCAGGCGGTAAACGGCGCAAGACGTGGCATAATAAAGCCAATCCTTCCCATGCCGACCGCACCATGAGCGCACAGAAAACCCTGGTAGTCCTCGCCCCGCAACCGGACCCGCAACATCTCGCCGACATCGCCCGCCTGGCCGGCGGCCAGCCTACCGTCGGCGAGGGAGCCGCGCGCATCCGCGCAGTCCTGCCGGAACACCGCCGGCAAGCGATCGAACAGTGCCGGCGCCACGGCTACGACGCTGCCTACGTCGACAGCGACAAGCGCTTGGGCGACTTCGGCCTGCTGGTGTCCGACATGGACTCCACACTGATCAACATCGAATGCATCGATGAAATCGCCGACATCAAGGGCCTCAAACCGCAAGTGGCGGAAATCACCGAGCGGGCGATGCGCGGCGAACTCGACTTCGGCGCCGCGCTGAAGGAAAGGGTGGCGCTGCTGGCGGGCCTGCCGGAGTCGGCGCTGGAACAGGTATACCGCGAGCGGCTGCGGCTGAATCCCGGCGCCGAGGCGCTGCTGGCCGCCTGCCGCGGCCTGGGGATCAAGACCCTGCTGGTGTCGGGCGGCTTCACCTATTTCACCGACAGGCTGAAGGCCGACTACGGCCTCGACTACGCCTACGCCAACCAGCTGGAGATCGTCGACGGCCGCCTGACCGGCCGCTTGACCGGCGACATCATCGACGCCGCCGCCAAGCAGCGGCTGCTGATGGCGACCCGCGACGCGCTGCAGCTGCGGGCCGACCAGGTGCTGGCGGTCGGCGACGGCGCCAACGACCTGCCTATGCTGCGGGAGGCCGGCGTCGGCATCGCCTATCACGCCAAACCCATGGTCAGCGCCGAGGCCGACATCGCGATCGAACGCGGCGGCCTGGACGCCATTCTGCAGCTATTTCTCTGAGCGACGGACATGCAAGACGCCAAAGCGCCGGACCTTCCGCAACTGGACACCGTCAGTTTCGACGCCGACCTGCCGTTTCAAGTCCAGGAGCGCGAAGGCGACTATTCGCCGCGACTGCAAAGAGAAACCCGGCTGGCGCTGCGCGTGCTGGCCGCGCCGGGAGAAACGCCCGATGACAGCAACCCCGTGCTGCTGCGGCTGGAGGCCAAGCTGGACCTGGCGCTGGAAGTCTCCCTGCTGGAGCGCCACCCCGACCGCCCCGCCTGCACGCCCTGCCGCCTGGGCCTGAGCGCGGTGGCCTGGTGCGACAGCCGGGCCTGGGCGCCGGGCCAAGCGCTGCTGATCTCGCTCTACCCCAACCCGGACTCGGCGCTCAGCCTATGCCTGAACGGCCGCGTGATCCAGTGCGATAGCCAATCGCCGCAGCGCCATCTGCTGGTGGCCGACATCAGCGGATCGTTCGACCTGGACACCCACCTGATGTGGGAAAAGTGGGTGTTCCGCCGCCACCGCCGCGCCATACTGGAGCGCTGAGACGGCAGCCCCTCAGCCGCCGGTCATCGACATGAAGCGCACCAGCTTCTGTGGCTGCTCGCGAAACTCATGGCGCTCCGGCTTCAGCTCTATCGCCTGCCGAATCGCCGCCTCCAGGCCGGCATCGTCTATGCCGGCGCGCAACAGTGGCCGCAGCTCCATTTTTTCCTCCTGCCCCAAACACATGTACAACGTGCCGTCCACCGACAGGCGCACGCGGTTGCAGGTGGCGCAGAAGTGTTGCGAGATCGGGGTGATCACGCCCAGCGAGAAAGCGCCGTCGGCGCTGCTCCAGTAGCGGGCCGGACCGCCGCCCAAGGAGACGGCCTGCGCCGATAAGCCAAACTGCCGGCTCAGCCGTTGCAGCACCGGCTGCAGATCCAGATATTGCGCGGCGCGGCCGGTATCGCCCATCGGCATCGCCTCGATCAGCCGCAATACCAGGCCATGCTCGATGCAGAAGGCCACCATAGACTCGATGTCCTGCTCGTTGACCCCGCGCATCGCCACCATATTGATCTTGATCGGCGCGAAACCGGCCTCCTTGGCCGCCATCAGGCCATCCAGCACGCGCGGCAGGCTGTCGCTGCCGGTAATCCGTTCGACGCAGTCGCGGCGCAGGGAATCCAGGCTGAGGTTCAGCCGGCGCACGCCGGCCTGCTTCAACTCCAGAGCGTGGCGCCGCAGCTGGGTGCCATTGGTGGTCAGCGACAAATCCTCCAGCCCGGGCAGGGCAGACAGCCTGGCCGCCAGTTGCGGCAGATTGCGTCTGAGCAGCGGTTCGCCGCCGGTCAGGCGCACGCGGCGGGTGCCCAGCCGGGCGAATACGGCGACCACTCGCTCGATCTCGTCGAAAGTCAGCCAGTTGGCCGGCTCCTCGAAACCCTTGAAACCCTTGGGCAGACAATAGTTGCAGCGCAAGTCGCAGCGGTCGGTCACCGACAGCCGCAGGTACTCGATGGCTCGACCAAAACGGTCAATCAGCATGCCTCCTCCAACCCCTTCTTCCACTTGATTCCTTCTTAGTCGCCATTTCAGACGCGATCTGTCGCGATTCCGGTTCTTATACGCCGCCGGACATCGCAACAGCTAACAAGCTCTATCTGAATTGTACTGCAGTCGCCATGACTTCACCGTCCAACATCATCGGTAGCCAACAAAACCCAATCGCATAAAACGCCAGCAAGGCTGGACCAGCCTTGCAAGCCCTTTCATCAGGCAAAATGCATCAAACCAACCGCAAAATAGAATGAAAGCACAATCAATTTAATATTGAGATCAACAACTTAGCAATAATTTACTGACAAATTTGTCACACAGAATGTTACAAAAACACTCAACTTGTCACAATTCGCCGTTCTTATACTGGTCCCGCCAGTTTATTCAAACTGGATATCCGGCACTCATCAAAACAAGCCGCGCAAACGGCGAAAGCCGCCGGATAGGGCCGCCATCCGCCGCGCCGGCGGCAAGCGGTCCGGACCCTCAAAGGAGAACTAGAAACATGGCAAATGCCTTCAAAATAAAAATGGTGGTCGCCGCCCTGGCGGCAGCGGTTTCTTCCAGCGCGATGGCCGCCGCCGCCCTCGATCTGGGCAAGGTGGAGCAAGCCGCGCCATCCAAAACCTTGACCGTGACCGTAGCGCTCAACCTGCGCGACCGTGATGCCGCCACCCGTTATCTGCAGGCCGTTCACAGCCCGGCGGACGCCAACTACCACAAATTCCTGACCCCGGCCGAATTTCGCTCCCGCTTCGCGCCCAACGACGCCACCGTCAACCGCGTCAGCGCCCGCCTGCAAGCCGCCGGCCTGACCGTGAAGCGCATAGGCAGCACCCTGCTGCAAGTCAGCGGCCCGGCCGCCACCGTGCAGCAAGCCTTCGGCGCAGAAGTCCACGTATTCCAGAACAAGACCGCCGTGCAGGGCACCGCCCGCTACATCGCCCCGGTGCGCGCCGGCACGCCCAAGGTCGACCTGAGCGACGTGCAGGCCGTCATCGGCCTGGACAGCCGCCCGCACTTCCGCCCGCACCTGCGCCAGGTTCCCAACCACCTGCAACCGTCGCTGAGCAAGGGCGCCAGCGCCGTCACCAGCGGCAACGCCCCCGGCCAGTGGACCGTGACCGACCTGGCGCGCCACTACGACATCACCCCGCTCTACAACAAGGGCATCCATGGCAAGGGCAGCACCATCGGCATCGTCACCCTGGCCAGCTTCACCCCATCCGACGCCTTCCAGTACTGGAGCGCAGTCGGCCTCAGCACCGACCCCAACCGCCTGAGCGTAGTCAACATCGACGGCGGCCCGGGCGCGCCCAGCGATGCCGGCGGCTCCGACGAGACCACGCTGGACGTCGAACAATCCGGCGGCATCGCGCCGGACGCCAAGATCATCGTCTACCAGGCGCCCAACACCACCCAAGGCTTCGTCGACGCTTTCGCGCAGGCGATTGAAAGCAACGCCGCCGACACCGTATCGGTAAGCTGGGGCGAATGGGAATGGTTCGACCAGCAAAGCCAAGCGGTGGACCCGGTGAACGGCAAGACCACCAATGTGCTGCAGGCCTACCACGACCTGTTCCTGCAGGCCGCGCTGCAAGGCCAAACCCTGTTCGCGGCGTCCGGCGACTCCGGCGCCTACGATGTCAACCGCGCCGCGCCGCTGCCGCAATACAACAAGGTATTGTCGGTGGACAGCCCGGCCAACCAGCAATTCATCACCGCCGCCGGCGCCACCACCGTGCCCACCACCCTCACCTTCCACCCCAACGGCAAGGAAATGAAGGTGAAGATCTCCAGCGAGCGCGCCTGGGGATGGGACTACCTGAGCGGCCTGTGCAAGGCGCTGGGCAAAGACCAAGTAGCGTGCGGCATCTTCCCGGTGGGCGATGGCGGCGGCGTCAGCGGCTTCATCAGCCGCCCGTTCTACCAGAACTGGATTCCTGGCATGCAGAACACCCCGGCCGGCCAGCAACTGGTGGATACCAGCCAGACCCCGCCGCAGGTGATAGGCAGCATCCCGGCCAACTTCAAGGGCCGCAACCTGCCTGACATCTCGATGAACGGCGACCCGGAGACCGGCTACGTGGTGTACTACACCTCCGACAAGACCGGCTTCTCCATCCAGAGCAACAGCGGCGGCACCAGCTTCGTCGCGCCGCAGCTGGCCGGCATCACCGCGCTGCTCAACCAGTCGATGGGCGGCCGCCTGGGCCTGCTCAACTTCTCGCTGTACAGCCTGCTGGCGACTGGCCACGCCTACCATGGCTCCGGCCACCACGGCGCGCCGCTGCGCGACATCACCGCCGGCGGCAACTGGGGCTACAACGCGCATCGCGGCTACGATCAGGCCACCGGCGTCGGCGCGCCCGACGTCGCCAACCTCGATGCGGCGCTGCATCGCTACTTCTGGTTCTGATCCGGCCCTCGTGTCGGCAATGCAAACGGCCTTCGCTCGCGAAGGCCGTTTTTCCATTGGGCGCGAAGCGCATCTGCCGCCGCAGGATCTCTGACCGCTTCTTTGCTGCCATGCCGGCGATCAGGCGGCAAATCGGCGGGACGGGATAAGCGTTGCCCCCACGGCAACATGCGCGGATGCGCATGATTGCACCCCTGCCGCCGCGCGCCGCGGCTGTAACAGGCCGCAGTGGTTTAAGCGGCAGCGCGCCGCTTTGCGCCCATAAAAAAAGCGCCCGCGCAGCGGACGCTTTCTGCCGGATAAGGACTTAGCGGCAACGATGATGGCGATGCTTGTGCCGGCAGCGATAGCGGCCGTCGCCGCGCGCTTCGCGGCTGCCCGACTTGCCATAACCGTTGCCGATGGCCGCTCCGGCGCCGCCGCCTATCGCCCCGCCAATGATGGCGCCGTCGCGCCCACCCACCGAATGGCCGATTGCAGCGCCAGCCGCGCCGCCCAGGGCGCCGCCGACGATGGTATTGGTCGCGGTGTCGGCAAACGCCGCGGAGGCGGACAAGGCCAGACCGGCGGCCAGTATCAGAATGCTTGGCTTCATTTCATACACCCGCTTGAAAATTGAAGCCCGAGCATAAGGCTTGCGCCGGCAGTCGTCTGTATCTAAATGTTAGCGATTGTTCGCATTTTGTTTAGCAGCCCGCTCCTTCACTGCTGCAAATAGTCATACACCACCGATCCCAGGTCCAGCGTCAGATCGCAGATGAAATGCCGCGCCGACAGCACCTCCAATACCGGCAAGTCCGCCACCGGCGCCAGCGCGTGGGGATGCAGCTCCAGGGAAGCCGGCGCGCTCCAAGCGCCTTTTATCACCACATTGCTGGTATGGTAGCGCACCAATTCGCAGATCCGCGGCGTGCCGTCGACATGCGGAATGATCTTCAACAGGAAATTGGGTTCAGCCAGGCTGGCCTCCAGCGCCACCTGGTCGAGCTGCTGGTATTTGTAGCCCATGGTGCCGGTGGCGATGCGCAGGGGGCCGAAATCCAGGCTGCCGATCAGGGTGTCGCCGCAAACCTCCAGCTTCGGCCGGCCCGCTTTCTTGGGAAACCCCCATAACTCGCGTCCTCCAGCCAGCGGCGGCTGATCATCAAGAAACATCGCATGGGAATAACTGCCGCGCACGCCGCGGAACGTGACCGGAATCACCTGTCCGCTTTCCGAATAATCGCCGAAGCCGGTGGAGTCCGGCATCCGGATGAACTCATATTTGACGATATCGCCATCCGCCTGCAACGGCTCCGGCAATACCGCCTGGATCGCATCGGGATCGGTGCGGTAAGTGATGACCATATACTCGCGGTTGTAAAACCGGTACGGTCCCGGCGGGTAGGCCGGGCTGGTAAGGGGCATGGCGAAGGCACGGCTACGCACTTCATGCGGCTTCATAGAGAGGACTCCTTGGAAAACACACAGAATGGCAAAATATGCCGAACGGGTGATTCAAGCTGGATGATTCAACATATTCCGCGGCTGACTCCATCTCAATACGCAAAACTGCTAGGCTTCCCCCCGCCAACGCGCCCGCATAGCTTGCCGTGTTGACTCCGGCCCTCGCCCCGCCTCATCATGGCCATGGCGCGAACATCCACGCCACATCAACCACAGGACAAAACATGAACGCCGCCAAGAAAATCCGCCGCTTCCTGGAGGAAGGGCACGATCCTCAGCAAATGCAGGTGCTCAAGGAATTGGCGGCCGCCCTGGAAATGGGCCGCTCCTTCGATTTGAGCCAGCTGTACGATATCGATATGCGCTACTTCGAAGTCGCTATCGACCTGTTGAAAGACTGGCGTTTCGATCATCACATCAGCGCGCGCAGCAAGTTGCTGGAGCAACTGCTGACCGAAATCGCCCCCTCGCAACAAGCCGCACCCGCAACGGAAGAGCGCGGCAGGGAAAAACGCAAAGGCTAAGCCAGGGAAGGCGCGACGGCCTTCCAGCACTGTTGGGCAGCGCTGTCGCAGCCAAGTTCCAGCAACACCATCACCCGCCATGCCTCCCAAGCGTCAACCGGATTGGCAGCCCCAAGCAGAATGGCGTCGCGCACCCCGGCGTAATACCGCATGTAGTCGCCGGCGCCAGCCGGCCTTTCGACAGCCTCGCTCCCCGCGAGCAGCAAGCGCCCCGGCCGCGGGTCCCCTCCCCATCCCGCCTGTCCAGGCCGATCGCCGGCCTTCAACGCATCCTCCTGCGTATCCAAACCATATTTGGCATAGCTGCCCGCGGTGCCGTGGATGATGAAACGCGGCCCGGCATCCGCCGCCAAGGCGCTGGCATGCAAAATCACCCGCTTGTCGGCATAACGCAACTGGGCATGGAACCAGTCATCCGCCTGGGCCCCATCGCGCAAAGCGGCCAGCTCCAGAGAAATCGCCTCTGGCAAGCCCCACAGCTGCACCGCCTGGTCCAGCAAGTGCGGCCCCAGGTCATACCACAAGCCCGCGCCCGCCTGCGCCGACTCTCGCCAGCGTTGCCGCACATGCGGCCGATAACGGTCAAAATGGGACTCAAAATGCGTTACCCTCCCCAGCACCCCATCAGCCAACAGCTGCCGCACCGCGAGAAAATCCGCGTCCCAACGCCGATTGTGGAATACCGACAATAACAACCCGGCCTGCTCGGCCTGGAGCGCCAACCCGCGAGCCTCCACCGCCCTCACCGTAAACGGTTTGTCCACCACGACATGCTTTCCCGCCGCCAGCGCGGCGCTGGCCAGGGCGAAATGACTATCGTTCGGGGTGGCGATCACCACCAGATCCACCTCGCTCCCTGTCAACAACGCCTCAGGAGATGGAAAAACCTGCGCGGCCGGCAATGCGCTGCGAACCAGCTCGGCCCTGCTGGATGCCACCGCGGCCAGCTTGATGCCAGGCGTCGCCGACAGGAGCGGCGCATGAAACGTCGCACCCGCATAGCCAAAACCCATCAGACCCACTCTCAATTGATCAGGCATATTTTTCTCCGGCAATGAACGCATGATACGGCTAGCTGGCAATGTAAAAAACCCCAGCCGAACGGATGGGGTTGAGAACAAAGTGAGACATGCATAGGCACTGACAGGGCCATTCCATCGAACCAGGCTCTCTCCCCCTCGTCCCGCCAAAGCGGTGAGGCACATGACCGGGCCGGAAACGGCAAAGCCCCGCGTGGCGGGGCA
>NZ_JYKA01000010.1 GCF_001676875.1 Chromobacterium subtsugae
TTCTGCGTAGACAGGCGCGTCCAGGTGGCCGGCCGGGGCCACCCAGCCTTCGCTGAACCAATCCAGGCCCATGCAGGGCTGGAACGGGCGCCGCTCCAGCGCCGCAGAGAGGGTGGACTGGTCAACGGTGTCGGCCAGACGGTAGAACGACAGCTGTTTGAACCAGGCCATGGCTTACTCCCCCACCAGCGCGCCGCGGCGCGCCTGGTACATCTGGCTCAGCTCTTCGAAATCCGCGCCGTCAGCGATGCTGCTGAATTCGTCGGCCAGAAGGTCCAGCGTGTCCACGTCCTTGCAGTTGGCGATGCGGGTCTTGAAGCCGGTGAGGTCGAATCCTGAAGCCTGGCCTGCAGGCACCTGCGCCGCCGCTTGCGCGCGGAGTTCTTCAACGCGCAACTGGTAGTGCTCCGCGGCGACTGCGTATTCCTGCTCGCCCAGCTTGCTCGCCAGCTCCTTCGCTGCCTGCATCTGAGCCTTGCCGCCAGCTGTGCTGATAGCCCGCAGAACATCGTCCAGGCTCGGCCCCGGCAGCGCGGTCGGCACCGGCTTCGCGCCGAGCTTCTGCTTGAGCTGGCTGGCGCGGGAGGAAGACGCCGCAGCAGCCGGCGCGCTGTTGGCACGCGGCGTAATGTCGCGCTCCTCTGGCGCAACGACTTCCAGCTCATCAGGCGTGTAGACGCCCAGCAGCACGTCCGAGGCATAGAGCCTCGACCAGCGCTTCTGCGACAGATAGGCCAGCTGCTGCTTCGGATCATCGGCCCACAGGGTGGAATTGCGAGTTCGAGCCTGCGCGAGCAGCAGCTCCAGAACCCGCGGTTCAGTTTCACCCTTCAACGTTGCCCAAACTCGTACACCCAGGCCTTCCTCGTCCGCGAGCTTCCAACCAGGCACGCGATACTCACCCTTGTCCCCCTTGCGGATATCGAACTTGCCGATCACCTTGGTCCAATCGCCGAACCACTCAAAGTGGAATCGCCCCGTAGTCACGCCGCTGGTATTGATCACGGCGGCCACCAGTTGGGCCTCGTAGCCCAGCGTGCCATTGACGAGGTGGGTCTTCTGCGCCACGGCGAACGGGTTCATCCGCCACTGCATGGACTGCATCACGACTGCCAAGCAGTCCCCGGAGTTGTTCCGGAGATGCTGAGGAATCGTTGCCTTGCCACTGGCCATAATCTCCGCCAGGCGCATCATGCGGTCGATGCTGCCGTCGTCCAGCACCAGCGCGGTGGTCGACGTCTGGTGGCCATGGTAGGCCGGCACGTCGGTAATGCTTTCGTGTTCGATAATGGCGCTCATGCGGCCTCCTTGGCTTTCTTGAATCGGAAATCGATATAGGTAACGGGGTCAACGGTGTACGCACCGCGGGTGATCGCCTTGCGGGTGAACTGCGAACCGTCCGGCAGCTTGCCGATAGCGGCATTGCCCATCAGGTGCAGCAGGTGGTTCTTGGCGCCGGTGGCGATGCTGTCGTACAGCTTGACCTGCTCTTTCGCCTCGGCCAGCACCTGCTGCCAGTGCAGCGCGCTATCCGGCAGCACGATCTCGCTGCCGTCGGTGCCGGGGTAGAGCTTGGCCAGCAGGTCCGGTGTGGTGTCGTGGTCGTAGTCCATCTCCGGCGCACTGCCGCTCTGCACGCGCTCCCAAAACTCGCCCTCCTGCTCGATCATTGCGGTGATCAGCTCGTCGTCGCGCTTGATCGGGTAGATGCGGAACTCAGGCCCGGACAGCAGGACGGCCAGGTCGATCTGCTCGGCGTCGGTGACTGCCAGGTAGTGCTGGCACTGCGCCATATAGGTCATCGGCACTTCGTCGGAGCCGTCCGGCCCCCATGCCGATTTGTCGATGAACCGGCCCAGCGCGGTTTTGCACTCCAGCAGGTGGCGGGTGCGGATCTCGCCGCGGTGCTGCGGGCGCTTGTCGCCCTCCCAGACCAGGCGGTCCAGATTACCCAGCATGAACGGGTGCTTGGGGTGGCGCAGCGTGGTGGTGCAGCGCTCGACGCGGCGGCCGGTGCGCCGGCTGTACTCCTGCGCGACGATGTCTTCCAGCACGTTGCCGAAGTGGACGGCTTCCTTCTCGCTGATGTCGTCCGGCTCGATCTCGCCGCGCTTCTCCAGATAGAGCTGCAGCGGGGTCTTATACGGGTTCACGTTCAGCACGGTGCCGGCGTCGCTGCCGCCGATGCCGGTATTGCGCAGCGCGAGCCATTCCTCGCGGGATGTGGCGGTCATGGTGGTTGCTCCATGAAAAAAGGCCGCTCAGGCGGCCTTGTCGTTTATCGGGTCTTCCCCTGCCAGCTCGCGCGCCATTCGGCGCTGCCAGGCGTCATCACGCCGTCGTTTCTGTTCAGGGGTCAGCTGTTGCTGCGTGCGCGGCAGCGAGCCGAACAGCTCGATCTCGTTGGAGAGCCGGCGCTGCGCGTAGAGGATGCTGGACAGGGTTGTGGTGGCGCTCATGCTGCCGGCCCTTTCACAGCGGCGATGGCGGCCTTGGCATTGGCGAACCAGTCGTCCAGATCGTCCGCCACGGCCTCGGCCACTGCGCGCTCCAGTGCCGCCAGCAGCTGGTCGCGCTGTTCTGCGGTATTGCGGGCGTGGATGATGCTTTGCTCCAGCCTGGACACTGCCTGCTCCGTCTTATGACGAACTTGCCGAGGCAGGCTGCCATAACGAATGCAATCTTGAAGCGCTTCCACCGCTTGCTCTCTTGCTCCCTTGTGCGCCATCACGCCGCCTCCCTCTCATCCTCTTCCGGGTCGTCGCTCTCAACCCGCCGATCCAGCGTTGCCGCCGCCGACGCATCCACAAACGCCCGCGCCGCGCGCGCCAACTGGTCGTAGTGCGGGCCCAGGTCCGTCCTGTCAAACACCCGGCGCAGCAGCTGCTGGCCCAGGTACAGATGCAGCTCGCCCATCAGCTCCGCCGGCGCGCCGCTCAGCAGCATGTCCATGAACGACTCGCCCATGCCGCGGCTGCATTCGATGTCGGAGAGCATCAGATCGGCCTCATGCTCGACGGCCAGCACCAGCCGCTCATCTCGGTCAGCGCTGGAGAGGTGGCGGCACAGGTCATTCAGCACCGCGCAGGAAAGGTTTTGCAGGCTCATTTCAGTTGCTCCGCAATTTGCGCCAGCGTCAGCGCAGAAAAGAAAAGGGCGACCATCAGCAGGCCGCCCAGCGTGTTCTTGATGAAGGCTTTCACTTCCGCGCCCTCCCCCATCCCGACATGACGTAGCCGGGCATCAGGCCGTCAACACGGTCCAGCGCCTCGCCCATGCTGCGGGCCAGAACGATCAGGCCGGCGCGCCGCCGGGTGCGCGGTTGCTGGTAATCGACGCGATAACCCGACAGCCGGCGTGTCGCGTAGCTGGCGGAGTTGGCCGCCTGCAGCTGGCAGGTGTGGACGGTAATCTGTGCGGCGGCCGGCGCCGCGCTAGCGTGGGCGATCATGTTGACCTCCGGGATTGGGCAAAAAGAAGCCCGGCGCGGGGGGGCCGGGCAAACGGGGTAGTACGAGGAGAAGGATGCGGGTGCATCCCTGAGCACCCTGCGGGCAAGATGCTCAGGGATGGGCCGCACACGGCGGCCCGGTGTATCAGCGATTCGGTGCAGGCCCGCCGCGTGCCTGTTTGCTGCTCACACTGAAGCGGGCCGGGCTTGATACCGGCTGCACCCATTCGACAGTCGCGCGTGATCGGTGCGGGTCCGCGGCTACCTACCCTGCGTGTCCTTCCACGCCGCCGCTTCAATGTGCCGCCTCGTGAGAAGCGGCTTGCCGGTTACGTGTCCGGCGTCGCTTGGCATGCGACCGCCTCGTTGCCCTTCGCCGCCCGTGCCATTGGGCCGAATTCAATAGGGTGCGGTAGCTGGCATCAAACTGCGCCTTTCCGTGGGCTACGGCTCACCTCCACCCGTTCGCTTCCTTTGCTCGGTCGCCTGGCCGTGGTCGCCAGCCCATCTACACCACCCGACTCCACTCCCTTCATCTGCATCTTGCGGCCTTGCCGCTTCCCGCTCGCCCTGCAGGTTTCTATCCCCGCCTGACGCCGCTGGTTGCATCCGATCATGTGCCGGCGCTATCCGCCCTCTTCGCCACTGGTTGCTGCCAGGTGGTCACGGTGGGCGGTGTGCCGTCTGCTACTGCGGTTTGTTCAAGATCGTTCCGGCGTGCCGGTGGTGTGAGCGAAATGTAAACCATGGTTTCCATTAACGTCAACCATGGTTTCAATATTTGACTAACTTTGGTTTGCATTTATGCAACACCTCCAGTGCTGTAAAATGACAACGTCAAAACTTGGCGATGATAAAAATGAACAAAAGCTTGGTGATAGCCATCCTTGCCCTGTCAGCTACACCTGCCATGGCTCTTGATGTCCAGTACGACAAAATGGTGGGACTTGCGGGAACGCTGGTGGAAAGGAAGGGGGTTGACTGCTGCACAAACGGTAAAGAAAAAACCGTGACGTTCCCTGCACTACAACTCGATCAGCCGATCAACGCATCGTCAGCAAATGCACAGAATCCAGACCCTGATGAAGTTCCGGAGCAAGGAGTTCGGGTGATGCAGCTGGTTCTGAAGGACAAGGCTCAGTGGAGTGCATTCAAGCAGTTGAAAGGCAAGAGGGTTCGAGTGGAGTGCACCCTATTCCATGCTGCAACTGGCCACCATCTCACCCCGGTGCTGTGTGATGTTATCGGCATTGGCGCACCAGATAGTCTGTAGGAGCGGCGGGAATGAGGACAACAATGGTGATCGTGGCGGCCGCGCTGGCGCTGGCCGGCTGCGCTGAGAAACCGAAGATTGAGGAGTGCTGGTCTGAAGAAGCAAAGACCGTCCTCAAAAAATTGGTTGCAGATGGAGTAATCAAGCAAATTAAAAGCGAAGATCAGACCGGAAGGCTTGATGAGCAACAGCTCCGCAAAGCTTTGAAAATTGAGTTGGGAGCATTCATGGCCGCCGATCGAAACTCTATCGGGGTGCTTCAATGCGGGGCGGATGCAACCTCAACGCTCACCCGGGATGATGGATTGGTGCTAAAAGGTGGTCCTTTCCCCTTTACATTCGGGATATATCCTGCCGAAGAGAAGGGGCCGCTCTATGTAATCCCCAATGGCCTAGCGTTTAACAGCTTGATTCGGGACATGCAGCAGTCCGCCAGCCGTGGCGGGGAGGCTTCTGGCGCGAAGTAAGAAGGCAGGAGTCCTACTGACCAGTACCCACTGCAAGCATGGAGGGAGATTGCCGGTGCTATGCCGAGGTAGTGATCCCCAGGTGACCGCCGCCAACAATCCGCTCTACTACGCCGGCGACGCCGCGGCGCTGGACCCGGCCGGCTGCCGGCTGGTGACGATGCTGCTGGTGCTGGGCGAGTGGGCGTTCTGGTGGGTGGGGAGCTGAGCAGCTACTGCAGCACCAAAAGCAGCAGGAAAATGACAAAGTCAATTCAGCAGGCTATGCCAGAAAGGGAGAGATGGTTATTACACCTGAGTGCCGTTACGGCCATGGACAGCTAGAAGAGATGGAGCGGATCCCCGCGCATCACGCGTGGGGCTATATGGGCGTTTTCCTTACAGAAACTGCAGCGGGCCATCCGCAAGGTAACCCGGCAATCACAACCTCCGTCTCGGGAGGCGTCTTCACGGTCCGCTTATACCGATGCTCCACGTGCGGCTACATTGAAGCGTTCGATGACGTGGTAGACCACAATGGCTGAGAGGAAAATCGTTCCCTTCGACTCGAAAAAAACGCGTCCCCTTGAAGACGGGGGCGGCCCACCCCATAATGGAGACATGGAAGCTCGCGTATCGAAGTTAGAAGCCATCGCAGAAACCACCCGTGACCGCCTAGCGGGGGTTGAGACGCACTTGACCGTCATTGAAAATACGATGGCCACCAAGGACGACTTACACCTGCTGAGGGTCGACCTTCACAAGGAGATCAACGCCCAGACTTGGAAGTTGGTTACCTTCGTCTGCGGCTTCGGATCGGCATTAGTCACCGCTGTCTACTTCATTGCCAAGAACGTAAGCTAGGCGGCAGCCCAACCAGTTTGGCGGGTTTTCCCTTACTTGACCCCGCCGCCGGCCGGCGGCCACACTACTCCCAACGTCAGGCCTGACCCACCACGGTTCGGATAAAAACACCTGGCGCCCCAGCCCGCCTAGCGCGGGCTTTTTCATGGGCGCTACCTGCAAGTTTACCGGCACAACCCGAAGCCATACTGGCATCCCGATGGCCGATGATGCTGCAATGAACGGTAGAGGTGCACGAATCCGAGAGGAAAGAATGGCGCGAAAGTGGTCGCAGACCACCCTGGCGCGCAAGGTCGGCGTCAGCCGCGGAACGATTTCCGACTTGGAAAATGACAACGTACAGGGCACAACGCACATCCTGGACCTCGCCAAAGCGCTGAACCTGACCCCGCAATACATTGAAGACGGCAAAGGATCGCGCCGCCCGGAGCCTACAGCAAGCGCGCCGTATGTCGCCGCCAGCTCCCTTGAGGATTTGGCAGAGAAGCTGCTGGACAAAGGGCCTGATGAGGTTTGGCAGCTAATCCAGCTGCTATTAACCACCAAACGCTAAAAAATCATTAGCGCAGGATATTGCTGCGCCCTGAAATGGCCTAACCTGAACTATCGGGGAGGCCATAATGACTAAATCCATCAGCAATCTGCCGGAGGTCCTGGAGCTGTTCCAGACCAAGCCCGGCTCCGCCGTCTACCTGACGGCCGTTATGCGGCGCATGCTGCTCAAGGTTCGCACGCAACAGGATCTGCACGCCGCGCTGGCGATGATCAAGGTCATCTCGGACGCGCCCACCATCCTGGTAGCGTTTTGCGCGGACAGCGGCCTGCAGCCGTCCACCACCATGAACCTCGGCTGGAGTGAGGGGTGGCTCAGCCGGTATGCCGCGCGGGCCTATCACGAGGTCGACCCCATCGCCTCCGCCCTACCCGGCGTGGCGGTGCCCTGGTCGCACCACCTGATCGGCAAGGTCAGTCCAAACGAGAAATTCCGGGCGTACTTGCGCGATTGCAGCCGATTCGGCATGGACTACGGCATGTCCTACGTCGCCGAATACAACGATTGCCGCATCGTCCTGTCGATGATCGGCAAGCACGTGGAGCAGGATCTGGAGCTGCGCCACACCCTCGAGCTGCTATGCCCCGATGTCACCGACGTCGCCTACCGAGTTTTGGCCGGCCAGCGGGCTACTTCCAAATTGGAAAAAAATCAGCA
The DNA here is from genome assembly GCF_001676875.1 of Chromobacterium subtsugae. GTDB lineage: Bacteria > Pseudomonadota > Gammaproteobacteria > Burkholderiales > Chromobacteriaceae > Chromobacterium > Chromobacterium subtsugae. The sequence continues at coordinate 7,245 of NZ_JYKA01000010.1, forward strand.
AATTCTGATAGACCTGATCTGTAACCAAGGGCTTAAAAAAACCGAGGTCGCAGCCGCCCTAGGCATGACTAATCGTGGGGTCGACTATCACTTAAAACAGCTGATGACCCTTTACGGGGCGCGGACTGTGGAGCAACTCATGTACAGATTTGGTGCCTGTGAGTAGCATGAATTTTGCTCATTCTATTTCAATCAATTGATTGAAAACTACGTAGAAATACGCATACATCGTTTTACTTCCGATTCGGAAGTGACCGTTTGTCTAGTCAGTGGGAAAATTTACAGACAACGACATGACGCCCATGCCGGCGCCGGACAAACGCTCGCCACACGAAACGGAGTAGGTTATGAGTTGCAGCAGCAGTACCGCAGAACCTTGCATTCACACCGAAAATTGCCACCACTACAGGCCCGATGATGCGGCCAGAGGCCCCCGGCGGGCGTTCCTAAGCCTTGAAATCGATGAGCATGGCAAGCTGAAACTCATCCATTTTGGTGAGGTGCGATCATTGCTGCATGCGCTGAAGGAAGTATTTGCCAGGGATGGCAAGATTTGAAACGGACGAGATAAAAAGGCGACTGAGAAGTCGCCTTTTTAGTTGGTGAACTTGTCGCTGTTATCTGCCAAGCCCTTGATCACCTCAAGCACCGCATCCGGGCCTTTGGCCTTGATCTGTCTTATCAGTTCTTCAACGGAACTGGCTTCCACGTACCCACCTGCAGACGGCTGCATCTCGCCCCGCCCAAACGCAAGCCACTCTGCGCTGACATTCAATGCGCGGGCCACTTTGTAGAGGTTTTCACCCTCAATCCCCGCATTCGGATTGTTCATCCACTTGTACGCCGCAGGGCGTGACACGCCCACCTGGATCGCCAGCCAGTTGGGTGTTTTTTTGCTTCCGGTTTGCACGCTCAAAGCCTCAAGGGCCTTGCGTATCCGGGTTCCAAGAGTGTTTTCCATGTCAACCAAGGTTAGCGGAATTTTCGCAAACTCAGGATTGCACTTGATGTAAACCATGGTTATCATTCCCAGCATGAGAACAGCTATCGTTGTGACGTACTTCGGGGATGGCCGTGGGGTCAAGTCCCGAATCGCTAAATCGCTCGGGGTCTCCACAGCGGCAGTTGCCAAGTGGGGAGAGCTAGTGCCTGACGGAAGTGCGTATCAGCTGATCAGGCGTTTCCCAGAGCTTGACCGCATGGACAAGGAAGACTGGGCAAAGTCCCCTGGTTCGCGGCCTGAGTGAAGTATGGCAAACCCCTTCCCCCGAAAAAATGATCAAAAAGGACTCCCATGCCCATGAACTGGCGGGACGCGGCACACAAGACCGTGCACAGCGCGGGCGGCTCAAAGGTCATCGCCGAGCGCATGGGCGGCTATGCCGGCGTGATCCGGGCCAAAGCCAACCCGGATGACAACTCCAGATGGTTCGACATGCAGGAGATGGTCGAGCTGATGAGCCTGACCAACGATCACAGGATGCTGGAGGCCCTGGCAGATGAGTTCGGCTACATGCTGACCTCGGTGCCTGAGGAGATCGACTCCGCCGACCGCGGCCTGATGCAGATGATCTCGGACAGCCTCAAGGGACACGACGGCGAGGCGGAGAAGCGCCGCGGCTTGGCCCAGTTGAAGGGGCACGCTGGTGCCGCCCTGCGCCGGAAGATCAACAAGCTGCAGTCATTCCTGGCCGACCTGGCCCAGTTGACCGATGACTGACGCCGCCATCCACTTCCGCAGTGACCGTGACGACTGGGAGACGCCGGCAGACCTGTTTGCCGCCCTCAATGCCGAATTCGGCTTCACGGTGGACGTGTGCGCGACGGAGAAGACGGCCAAATGCGCGCGCTTCTACACGCCGGCCGAGAACGGCCTGGCGCAGGACTGGAGCAATGAAACCGTCTGGATGAATCCCCCATTCGGGCATGTCACCAAGCACTGGATGGACAAGGCCAGGCTCAGCAGCCTACAGGGCGCCACCGTCGTTTGCCTGGTCCCGGCCCGGACGTCGGTTCTTTGGTGGCATCGGAACGTGTTTCTGGCTGCTGAAGTGCGGTGCCTCCGCCCTCGCCTGCAATTCGTGGGCGCAGCACAGAAGGCTCCGTTCGATGCGGTGCTAGTGGTTTTCCGGCCTGGAGACACCCAGGCCAAGCTGATGGCGTACACGCTGCCCGGCGCGCGGAAGCTGAAGCCGGCAACGATTGAGACAGTGGCCGGCCGGCGCCGGCTGAAACAGGTGTAGTAAGCCGCCCGCGGCGTCGCGGGAAAAAACAAAACCCCCGGTCATCGCCGTTGGCGCGGCTCGCGGGGGTTGTTCGGAGGACTTGCGAGGACAAGTATGCACAAGCACAGCGAACAGATCAACCCTTCAGATGTGACCTTAGGCCTACCGCCATCAGGTAGCCGCCTTTGCTCCCCCGTCGTGCTCTTGCTGTCGAGCCAACTCGACTTGCTTGGGCATTGTGTAGAGGTATGTGAGCAAAAACCGGGTGAGTTCATGCATCTGATCGCACAAAGCCTCATCAGCCTCTCCATCCCCATGGATGGCCTCATTACCGTCAAGCCGAAGCTGGTGCGCCCACTCTTGCAAGGCTGGAGTGATTTTATTTTCAGAGGCCAGCTTATCGATTCTCTTTTCCAGCGTCCACGCCTCTATTTCTGGCGCAAATGCCTTCAAAGCCAATTCCATCGTACGGCGATACCCCGCACAGGCAACCGAGTGCAAGCTCGTCTTGCGAGCGCTTGCAGACTCTTCAAATGCCCTTGCAACGTTGCCAGGCAGATGCTCTGGAATCTCCAAAATACCGACTTCCGAGAATACCTTTATCGCACGCAAGAAGGAGGCGGCCTCTCGACTACGAAGGTTCCCAGGGAAGTCTTTGGGGTTAATCGAGTGCACCCATTCAGCAATCGCGCAAATTGGCCCAGAGCACGATGGGCATTGGAAAAAGATGTTCCACCACCCTTGGCGCACTTGGTGCAGGCTCGACCCCACTGCAACAAAACCAAGAGACTTACCGAGACAGTGCGGGCAGTCGTGAAGGAGAACAGCCATGCATAACTCCAATCTGGAAATGATTGTTCAGTATGACGAGGTGATCTCGAATCATATCAAGAACTGGCCCGACCGCGCTCAGGCACTATTGATGCAGCAATACCTTCGTGCCGCAAACAAGGAGGCTTTTGTTGCTGCGCTAATTGGCCAGCTGTGTGTCCGGTCCGCCAGGAGTGCAACTCGAACCTCGCAAGACGCGGAGCAGCAGCCATGAGCAACCAATGGCTCAGACTCTGGCACGACATGCCGAATGACCCCAAGTGGCGGACGATCGCGCGTATCTCCGGACAACCCATCGCCCTGGTGCAAGCCGTCTATCTGCACCTGCTCGTTGATGCGTCACGCAATGTCACGCGAGGTCACGTGACAGTCACGGCGGAAGACCTCGCCAGCGCACTCGACGTGACAGACGAAGACATCGAGGCCGTTTTGGCTGCCATGCAAGGCCGGGTACTGGATGGCCTGGAGCTGTCTGGCTGGGACAAGCGCCAGCCAAAGCGCGAGGACCAAGGCAGTGACGAATCCGGCGCAAAGTCAGCTACAGAGCGGAAAAGAGAGCAACGACAGCGTGAGAGAGAAGCGCGTGACGCCGACATGTCACGTCAATGTCACGACGAGTCACGCGATGTCACGCTAGATAAAGATAAAGACAAGAATAAACCCACCTCACTACGTTCGGTGGGTGAGCGCACGCGTGACACCTCCTCCGGAATCCCCGTCCCTGCAGACCTGCAACCCGACAGAACCAGCCGCCTAAAGGCCGGCGAGCTCCAGCTTGACCCTGACGCCGAGATGGAGCGATTCATCGCCCACCACCAGGCCGCCCGCTCCCTGCGCGCAGATGACACTGCCTGGCAAGCCCAGTACCGCAAGTGGCTGCTGGACCAGCGCCAGTTCAACGCAGACCGCAACCGCGTGACGGACGCCAAGGTCCAGGCCGCGCAGAAGTCCGGCAACACCATCCACGACCAACGCGCCGCCGCCATGGACACCATCGGCGTCGGCCAGCAATACCTGACCGGAGGCAAGCATGCAGCACTCGCAAGTTGACCGCGATGTCGTGAACGACATTTTCCGCAGCCTACGCGGCCGCTTCGGCAATGCGTTCGTGGACAAATTCCGCTCCGGCGAGCGCGTCCCGAAGGACCAGGGGCTGCCGTACGAGGGCATGGACATCGGGCTGCTGGAAGCCATCGACGTGTGGGTCCATGAGCTGCGCAACCTGTCTCCGGCCGACATCCGCCACGGGCTGGAGAGCAAATTCCGCTACCCGCCCAGCGCCGACGAGTTCGTCCAGGCCTGCTGCTCCCGCGATTACGCCCCGCCGGCCAGCGACAGCTACGACGCTCTGCCGGCGCCAACGATGAGCCGCGAAGAAGCCGAGGTTCACATCGCCCAGGTGCACCAGGCGGCCAAGGGCATGCAGTTCCCCAGCGGCCACGGCCAGCGCATGGACAACTGGCTCAAGATCGCCGATGAGGTAGCCCGCGGCGTGTACAAGGGCGGGACGATCGGCAAGCGCTACGCGGCCGAGGCCCTGGCCAAAGCCGGCCGCCCCGTCCCCGAGGCCCTGCAAGCCTACCTGCCGAAAACAAACCCCATGGAGGACGCAGCATGAAACGCATCTCGACCTGGCGCCGCGCCATCGCCGGCGCGCTACTCGTCGCCGCTCTGCTGGCGACCTCCCCGCTGTGGCTGCTGGCTTTGATCCAGCTGAAGCTGGGGGCGCAATGAAACATGGCGTTTGGATTGGCCGCATACCGGCTGAAACTAAATCGGCCTGGGCACACATGCCGTTCGTCGGCCGGCACTGCCTGGCCCACCACTGGACTCGCCTCGATGGCGGCGTGATTCAAAGCGCGTGCGGCCTCGGTGCCGTGGAGACGAATGGAGTCGGTCTGATCCAGGCCCAGGGCGCCGATCGCTGCAGGAACTGCCAGAGGAAAATCAAGAAATGACCGCGATCCGCTTCACCGTACCCGGTACGCCTGTCGGCAAAGGCCGGCCGAAAGTGTCTACGCGCGGCGGCAAATTCGCGCGCATGTACACCCCCGAGAAAACCGCCAGCTATGAGGGGATGATCGCCCTCGCCGCCCAGGCAGCCATGGCCGGCCGCGCACCGCTGACCGGACCCGCGGACGTCACCATCCACATGGTGCTGCCGATCCCGACCAGCTGGAGCAAACGGAAACAGGCAGCGGCCCTCACCAACCAGGTATACCCGACCAAAAAGCCGGACGCCGACAACGTGGTCAAGGCGCTGTTTGACGGCATGAACGGCGTGGTGTGGGTGGATGACGTCCAGGCCTGCGACATCGTGGTGCGCAAGCGGTACGGCGCCACGCCGGGAGTGACAGTGCAGGTCCAGGAAATCCAGGGCGCGCTGTTCGCGGCCTGAGCAGAAGATTCAACGAAACAGGGGGGGTGATATGCAGTTTTCCACGGTTCGCGCGCTGGTGGGCTGGGCGTTTCAGATCGAGACCACCAGCATGGTCAAGGTGCAAAAATTCGGCGAGGCCGTGGCGCCGGCGTTTGATGGCCTGTCACCCCACGACCTCAAGGCGCAGTCGGCGATGGTCATGGCCAAGATCAGCCGGCTGCCGTTCGAGCAGCGCGCCGTGCTGTGGGCACTGCACGTCCAGCGCGAGACCGAGATGGTCTACCTGACCACGCACACCCCGGGCAAGTACGGCTACAAGACCGACCTGGACATCATCCGCACGTGGGCCACCGGTGAGGGGCCAGGCTGCCGCGATCTGGGCGACCGGCACGGCCTCAGCCACATGACGCTGCACCGCTACGGTAAAGGCGTCGTGGCTCAGCTGGAGCGCATGATGAATCAGGCTTATGCGGCGCTGGAAGGGCCGATGGCGGAGGTGCTGGATAGGCTGTGCTATGTGGAGCGGAGGACGGCCTGATGACGCCGCTACAGGGCCGAGCAGTCTCGCCCAGCAACACCTAGCCGGCCCGCGCGAATCGATATTGCCTCAGCAGAGCGTCCTGGCAATTGGGATACCAGGCCGACGGCGCCCACCACTGCATAGTGGGCGCAAATGATCTGGTCCTCAGCCAGGGACCACCGCGCCAATCGCGCATTGCCTGGTCGGCGGCTGCCGGCGAGGTTCGCGAGGCGCAGCAGGATCAGTACTCTATCCCGCGTACTGAGCGCGCGGTGGGTGGCGAGGCCGGGTGCTGTCCGCCATGACTCGGCGGTGTTCTGCGACACCATGGCCACCTCGGCCAGCTGGGCATTGGTCAGCGGCGCGCCGGTGCGGTGCATAAACCAGACCCGCAGGCCGTCGAGGAATTCCATCTGCCCGAACGCGGCGGCACTCTCTGGGGTGGGGGGTGGCAGGTGGGCATGCCAGTTCCAGCCGCTGTTATTCCCCATCGAGCCCAGCCTCTGCCTCTCGTGCAGCGCGAATGATGGCGCGGACGCGGGCGGCGCCCACGTCCTGACACCACTTTTTGTCATCTGGCGTCATCGCGATGGAATGGGGGACAAGGCCGATCGCTCCATCCTCGGCCTTGCGGCCGGCACCCTTGCGAGCGCCGCCGCGGTTGTCTTTCTGCTCATTCATTCTCGGGGCCAAACGCTTGAACTTGCAGAGCCACCTTGTCTTCGGTGCTCATTGCATTGAACTCTTCTTCGGTCATTTCAGCAGCGGTGTCAAAGTACTCTCCCCACAGTTGGAAGTCGGAGGCGATTTGTTCGTAGGTGTGGTTGGCAGACATCTCTTTTCTCCGGTTGGTTGCTGTTTCGTCCTGCTATGTTTGAATAATATATCAATCAAAATGGCATAGCAAGCCGGTTTTGCAGAGAATCACCGGACTGTGGTTTTTACGTAGCGCTTGACATGCCGGATGTTACAGAACTACCATTTTTGCAGCAGCCCGAACTACGTCCAGAGTTCGGGCTGTTTCCATTTCCGGCCCCGCCACTGCGCGGGGCTTTGTCGTTTCCGGAGCCCACCATGCACATGGAACACGCCCGCGCCGTCCTCGACGCCTGCCACCTGCGCGAAGGCCAGCATGTGCTGATGGCCTCCGGGCGCGCCGCCAGAGTAGGAGAAATCGGACCTACTACCATCCGCTTCGATTACTTCGAGCGGCTGAGCAAGGAAGACTACATCATCATCCCCCGCCACCGCGTGCCGGAGATGGTCCGGGTGTAGATCAGCCCAGGAACGTCTCCAGCGAGCCCAGCACCACAACGGCCAGCGTGCTGAACTCGAACGCCAGGGTGCGGTAGCGCTTGCGCATGTGCATCGGGTACTCCATCAGCGCCATGCGGTGGTCGACGTAGAACGCCGCGAAGGCGCCGACCGCGCAGGCAATCAGCAGCAGCGCGCCCAGGCGAATGAATGACAGAACGAATGGCGTAACATCGAGCAGGTCCATATCGGCTCCAGGTTGTTTAGCCAGAGCGTAGCAGTCCGCCGCCCTACCCAACCCCGTCCGACGGGACAGCTCTTACGGCACTCAGAACAAACATGCCTACCCCTTTCATCTCCGTAAGTTCGAATGCCAAAGCTTTGCGCAGGAAACTGACGTTGATGCAGCGCGACCAGCTGCCATTCGCTACAGCACAGGCCTTGACCGTAGTTGCCAAGACCGTTCAGGCCGCCGAATCCAAACAGATCGCCAGCAAGTTCAAGAACCCCACTCCATTTACCCGCAATAGTGTCGGAGTGCGCGCGGCGCGAAAGAGCAATCAAGAGGCGATGGTTTTTATCAAGGACCAAGCCGCTCGATATCTGGCACCGTATGAGTCCGGCGGCGAACACGTGCTGAACAGCAAAGCGCTACTGAACCCGAAGGACATCAAGAAGAACGCTTACGGCCAGCTGTCACGGGGCACCTTGGCGCGACTAAGAGCCAGACCAGACATTTTCATTGGCAAGGTCAAGACTAGGCGCGGCATCGTCGATGGCGTGTGGCAGCGACCAGTTGATCCCCGGCGCGTGACGCTACTTAACGGCAAACGCAAGAAGCTGCGCGGTCTGAACGAAGTGATGGATGACAAGCGCGGTCACCTGAAACTGCTGATCCGATTCGGCGATGCGCTGCCGGTGGACATCCATCTGGGCTACCACGAACTGGCCATCGCCCAGGTCAACAGGCACTTCAACCGCGAGATGGGGCACGCGCTGGCCAGGGCCCTGGCGTCGGCTCGGTAGGCCCCGGGCGGGTCCTTCCGTAGGGGTGGAGTTCCACGGGCATTGCGCACCGCGATTCTCCCCCAGCTATAGGTCCTGAAAGGTGTTCGCACCCATGTCTGAACTGATTTCGCTGAGAGAGTTTGCGCGACGAGAAAATTGCTCCGACACACTGGTACGCCGTGCCGTAAAACAAGGCAGGCTGGTGCTTTCGGACGGGGGGAAGATAGATGCGGGACTGGTGGGCACAGCATGGCGCGAGGCCAACGCAAAGGGTGCGAACACTGCGAACACAAGTGCGAACAGTTCGCAGGGTGTTCGCAGTTCGCAGTTCGCATCGGATGGCAACGTACACCAGTCCCTTGAGGAAACCGCCCGCAGCATGATTGCCGGCGGCGCGGTGCCGGATCGCGACTATGCCGAGGCGTTGCGTATCAAGGAAAACTATCTCGCCCTGCTCCGCCAGTTGGAATACGAGCAGAAGTCCGGGCAGCTGATTGAAATAGAAGTGGCCAAGGGGGTGCTTTTTGAGTGTGCCCGGGCGGCGCGCGATGCCTGGCTGAACTGGCCGGCGCGCGTCGGCCCCTTGGTTGCCGCCGACCTCGGACTCGAGGCCGATCGTGTAACTGAGGTACTGACCGAGCATGCGCACAAGCACATTCAACAGCTCGGTGACCCTGAGGGGGACTTCGGCCAAGGCTGAGTTACTCCGCGCGTCCTTTGTTCGCGGGTGGACGCCGCCTCCTCGCATCAGCGTGCCGACCTGGGCTGACAGATACCGCAAACTGGCGCGGGAGGCCGGCAGCACTTCCGGCAACTGGGAGACCGCTACGGTCGAAGTTGCCCGCGGCCCGATGCTCGCAGTCACAGAGCCCGGCGTGCACATCATCACCACGATGTGCTGTACCCAATTGATGAAAACGGCGCTGATCGAGAATGTGTTCGGCTATTTCGCGCACTTGGACCCCTGCCCCATCTTGCTGCTGCAGCCTAAGGATGAAGCCGCTGAGCAGTTCTCCAAGGAGCGGATCTCCCCGCTGATCCGTGTTACGCCGGCGCTGCGCGATCTGATCGGCTCCAGCAAGACAAGAAATGCAGACGAGACCCTGCTGTATAAGTCATTCCCTGGCGGATTCTTGGCGCTGGCCGGCGCCGGTAGTCCTGACAACCTGGCTCGGCGCCCCATTCGCGTTCTGCTGTCCGACGAGGTCGACAAATACCCGGTCACGCGCGAGGGCGACCCAATCACGCTGGCTGAAGAACGGACTGCGACATTCGGTGTCAACTGGCTTTCAGTTCGAGCCTGCTCCCCCACTCTGGAGGATGAAAGCCGGATCGCCGACAGCTATGGAGAGTCCGATCAACGGCGGGCTTCGGTTGAGTGCCCGCATTGCGGCGAGCGCGTATTCCTGGACTTTTTCAAGCACGTCAACTGGGACAAGCCTGACGGTCGGCACGATCCAAAGACTGCGCGAATCTACTGCGACTGCTGCGGATCAGGCTGGTCTGAGGGTGAGCGCCTGCGCGCGCTACGCACCACCCGGTGGCATCAGACAAGGCCCTTTGACTGCTGCGGGCATCGGCACTCTCCTCTGGACTTGTATGAACAGGCGAAGCAGGCCGGCGGAGACTCAGTCGCAGCAGTCTGGGACTGGTGGGATGGTGAACGGCACGCGGTATACCGCGCCAAGTGCCCGGAATGTGGTGAATGGGGAGTCGACAACTCACATGCGGGATACCAGGCCAGCAAACTCTTCAGCCCCTGGCAAAAGGACAAGCCGGCCGATATCGCCAGGAAGTACTTGGCGGCAAAAGGCGACGCCGACAAAGAGCAGGCATGGTGGAACACCCAGATGGGATTGCCGCACCGCCCACACTCTGGCAAGGAACTGCGCCTGGAGTCGCTGGTAGCGCGCTGCGAGGTTTGGCCAGGCGAAGTGCCGGACGGCGTTGCTGTTCTTACCGTTGGCATTGACGTACAGGACTATCGGTTGGAGATGGAGGTCGTAGGCTGGGGGCGCAATGAAGAGTCCTGGTCCATCGACTACCACGTGATCGATGGGGAAATGAGCGAGCCCGAAACTCAGAAACAACTGGACGAGTACCTGAAGCGGATATGGCGGCGGGACGATGGTCGTGGCTTTAGTGCAATGGCCGCGTGTATCGACTCGGGCGGCCACCATACCCAGGCAGTGTACGAATTCGCCAAAGCCCGCCTCGGGCGAAAAGTTTGGGCCATCAAGGGAGAGTCGGCACGGAGTGGGCAACGAAACCCCGTCTGGCCGACTAAACGACCGCGATCGCGAACCAAAGCGACTTTCCGTCCCATTATCTTGGGCGTGAATGCCGCCAAGGACACCATCAGAAATCGACTGCACCTGGAGGTGCCGGGCCCTGGCTACATGCACTTCCCTACCGACCGAGACATCAACTATTTCGCCCAGATAACAGCAGAGCGAATTGTGGTGAAAGAAACCGGCGGCGTCCGCTACCGGGTATGGGAGCAACCATCCGGCAAGGCCAACGAGGCGAGCGATTGCCGAGTCTACGCCTATGGCGCGCTGTGTGGCTTGCTGCACTTCGGATTGAAATTAAACCAACTTTCGACATCAACCGCGGTGAAAGTTGAGCAGGCAGCCCATTCAAATGCTTTGCCCGAAGAGGCGAAGCTGCCGGCCGCCAAGCGCTCTCTCGTCCGTCGCATGGCATAGGAGCCCACGTCGTGTTCACGCCGCAAACCAACAACTTCACCGGCATCCCGCAGGCCACGCTGCAGCAATGGCTGACGGAGGCGCAGCTGGCGCTCCACCGGCTGAGTACCGGCGGCCTGGGTGAGTCGTACTCGTACACGCAGGGCGACGGCACCAAATCCGTAACCTATACCCGCGCCAACCTGGCCCAGCTGCAGCAGCACATCAACTCGTTGATGTACGCGCTGGGGATGAGGAGGCGCAGGCCAATCCGACCGGTGTTCTGATGGAAAACCAAATCACTTTGCTGGGGTCGGATGGCCGCCCGCTGCCGCCGGCGCGCGCTTCGTTCGGCGACTCAACGGTCAGAACGGAAGGCCTTCCGCTGGCTGGTTCATCGGTGTTTCCGTATGACGCCTCCAGCTGGTCGACGCAGGAAATGGGCGACTGGCTGCCGTTTATCCGCTCGCCGGATGCGGAAATCAACCAGTTCCGCGACCGGATGGTGGCACGCAGCCGCGATCTGGTGCGCAACGATGGTCTGGCCCAGGGCGCGGTCACCCGCATTCTGGACAACACCGTCGGCGTGTCGATGCGCCTGTCGTCGATGCCGGATTACCGCGCGCTGGCCACGATGACGGGTATCAGGGAATTCGACGCGGTATGGGCCAACGAATTCCAGCAGGTGGTGGAAGCGTTGTGGCGAGGGTTTGCCGACGACATCGGCCGCTACAACGACTTGTCGCGCCAGTTGACGGTGTCGCAGCAGCTTCGCCTGGGGCTGCGGCACAAGCTGGTAGACGGCGACAGCTTGATCGTCAACTACTGGAAGCCGGACAGGGTCTATCCCGGCGCCGCTCGCTATGCAACCTGTTACTTGGTGGTGGACCCGGACAGGCTGTCCAACCCGTGGCAGATGGTGGACACCAAATACCTGCGCAATGGGGTGGAAATCGACGACGACGGCGTGCCCATCGCCTACCACATCCGCAAAGCCCACCAGAACGACTGGTACAACGCGATCGAGTCCAACGAGTGGGAGCGGATAGAACGCGAGGATGACGACGGCTGGGTGCGCGTCATCCACGATTTCGAGCGGGATCGTGCCGGGCAGAACCGCGGCATCGGCATTTTCACGTCGGTGCTCAGCCGGTTCAAGATGCTGGCGCGCTACTACGGCGTGGAGCTACAGGCCGCCACCATCGCCTCTTCGTTCGGCACCTACATCACCAGCCCGTTCGATTCCGCTCAGGTGGAGGAGGCGATCAATGGTAGTGATGAGCTGTCGGCATACCAGGACCTTCGGGCCGATTTCCATGAGGCGCGGCCGGTCATGCTCAACGGCGCGCGCATCCCGACGCTGGCGCCGGGCGAATCCATCGAGACCGTGGCCGCCGCCCATCCGCATAGTGGATTCGGCGAGTTCGTCCGCGCCATGCAACTGACGTTCGCCGCCGCCTCCGGCATTTCGGCGGAGCAGATCACGCAGGACTGGTCCCGCACCAACTACTCGTCAGCGCGCGCCGCGCTGCTGGAGAGCTGGAAAACGCTGGAGCGGCGCCGCGCCGAATTCAAGATCGGCACGGCCTCGCCCATGTACGCCACCTGGCTGCATGAGGCGATGGACAACGGTGACCTGCCGCTGCCGCGCAATGCGCCGGATTTCCTTGAATTCCGGACGCAATATGCGCGGTGCGAATGGCTCAGCGTCGGCCGAGGCTGGGTGGATCCGGTCAAGGAGCCTCAGGGGTCCGTCTTGAAGATGGACGCCGGCCTATCAACGCTGAAGCGCGAGTGCGCGGAGCAAGGCCTCGACTATGAGGAAGCCATCGATCAGCGCGCGCTGGAAGTTCGGAAATTCAAGGAAGCCGGCCTGAAACTGCCTGATTGGTATGGAGCCCCGGCCACCGAGGCCTCAACCCCTGAAGAAAGCCCAACCCCGCAATGATCAACTACCCACATCTGGCTCAGCGGCTGTTCAACGTGCCGCTGGCCATCACCCCGCAAAAAGCGGAGGTGGTGATGGCGGCGCTGGCCGATCGCTTCGGCTTGGCGCGTCTGTTCCATGCGAATGGCCGCGTGGTAGCGCTGGACGACTGGGATGGTGATGTCGGCGCGCCGGCTGAGACCAAACCATATCAGGTGGTCGCCGGCGTGGCCGTCATCCCGGTCAGCGGCACGCTGGTGCAGAAACTGGGCACCATGCAGCCGTATTCCGGCATGACGGGCTATGACGGCATCCGCGCCAACCTCAGCCTGGCGCTGGCGGATGACTCGGTGCATGGCATCGTGTTCGACATCGATTCGCCGGGCGGTGAAGTGGCGGGCTGTTTCGATCTGGCCGACGCCATCTACGCCGCGCGTGGCGAGAAGCCGATCTGGTCCATCCTGACGGAAAACGCCTACAGCGCCGCCTACGCGCTGGCCAGCGCTACCGATCGCATCATCGTGCCGCGCACTGGCGGCACCGGCAGCGTGGGCGTGATCTGCATGCACGTCGACATGTCCAAGGCGCTCGGCGCCGCCGGCGTCAACGTCACCATCATCCACTACGGCGACAAGAAGGCGAACGGCAGCGATGTGCGGCCACTCTCCTCCGAGGCGCTGGCTGATTTCCAGGCTGATGTGGATGAGATGGGCGAGCTGTTCGTCGACACCGTCGCCCGCAACCGGGGCATTTCTGCCCGCGCTGTTCGCAGCACCCAGGCTGGCACCTTCATGGGGGCCGCCGGCGTCAAAATCGGCTTTGCTGACGCCGTGATGGCGCCGGATGCCGCATTCCGTTCCCTGCTGGCCAAGCTGGGCTAACCCTCTGGAGATATCCATGTCTTTTCTTAGCAGCCTGTCGGGCAAGCTGTCTTTTGCCCATCTCGCCGGCGTGTCCGGCTCCCGCGGCAGTCGCGCCGATTCCGGCCAGGACGATGACGACGACGGCAAGCGCAGCCGCCGCGCCGAGGACGATGATCTGGACGATGATGACCGCAAAAACAGTCGGCGCGCCGAAGGCGATGATCCGGACGACGATGACGACGACGGCAAGCGCAGCCGTCGCGCCGAGGGCGACGATCCGGACGACGATGACCGCGATGGCGGCAAAGGCAAGCGCGGCAAGAAGGCCAAGCGTGCCGAAGAGCCGGATGCGGACGAGGACGAGGACCGCGACAACGATCCGGACGCCGAGGACGACGAGGACGAAATGCACGGCAAGAGCGCCTGCGCCCGTGCCCGCCGGCGCGAACGCGCTCGCTGCGCCGCCATCTTCGGCAGCAAGGCGGCCGCCCGCAACCCGGTGTTGGCCGCCAACCTGGCATTCAACAGCTCGATGACGCGCAGCGAAGCGCTGGCGGTGTTGCGCGATACGCCGGCTGGCGCTCCGGCTGGCAACGCCGGTCGCGCCGCGCGTAACCCGCAGTTGGGTGCTACCGATGGCGTGCCGCCCAGCGGCAAAGCTCAGCAGGCCAGCGCGTGGGACAAGGTCTTCGCCAAGGCCCGTCGATAACCTATTCCGATCAAGAGGACTGATATATGGGTAACCCTACTGTCGCCCCGCTGCAAGAGTGGTGGCATAACGGTGGCTTCCTGGTTTCCGAAGCCTCCGGGCATCAATCGCGCGACCAGATCCTGCTGACTGGTGGCCAAATGGTCCTGGCCGGCACCGTCTTGGGTCAGATTTCGGCCAGCAATGCCGCGCCGGTCGCCAGCGCTGCGGCTGGCGCAGCCAACGTCGGCAACGGCACGCTCACCATCGGCACGCAGCCGCAAGCTGGTTTCACCCCGGCGGGCCTGTTCACCATCACGCTGACGGCGCCGACTGTGTTCAGCATCACCGGGCCGGGCAATTTCAACAACGTGGACCTGCCTGTCGGCACCGCGCTGGACGCCGATGGCATGGTGTTCACTGTAGCGGCCGGCAGCACGCCGTTCGCGGTTGGTGATTCGTTCACCATCACCGTCACGTCGCCGGGCACTGCTGGCCAGTGGCGCCCGCTGAATCCGGCGGCGACGGATGGTTCGCAAGTGGCCGCCGGTGTGCTTTTCGCCTCCAAAGACGTGACCACCGGGCCGAAGCCGGCGCTGGCGGTCACCCGCCTGGCGGAGGTGAATGGTTCCGAACTGCTGTGGCCGCCTGGCATCACGCCCGCGCAGCAGGCGGTCGCCATTTCCCAACTGGCGCAACCCCACATCCTCGTCCGCTGATACCGCCAGCACCCATCCAGAAAAACCGCCTCCGGGCGGTTTTTTTATTCCCGAAAGGCTGATCCATGCCCGCCAATATCCTCGACATCTTTCATCAGGATGCGTTCTCGGCCATCACGCTGACCGATGCAGTCCAGCGCAACCCGTACCAACCGAACGGTCTGGGTGAGCTCAACATTTTCGACCCCAACCCGATCCGCACCAAAGCGCTGGCGGTTGAGGAGCGGCAAGGCAAGCTGGTGCTGATCCCGTTCAGCGAGCGCGGCGGAGAAGGCACCCAGCGCACCACCGAGAAGCGCAAAATGCGATACTTCGACGTGCCGCGGCTGATGCATGACGACACCGTCTACGCCGAGGAGCTGCAAGGCATTCGCGAATTCGGCCAGGAATCCGTGCTGATGCAGGTGATGGAAGAGGTGGAGCGCCGCCTTTCCGGCCCCACTGGCCTGCTGGCTTCGGTGGAGTACACCAAGGAATACCTGCGGCTGGCCGCCGTGCAAGGTCTGTGTCTGAATCCCGGTGATGGCAGCGTGCTGTACAACTGGTTCGACGAATTCGGAATCAAGCAGGCGCCGGAGGTGGGGTTCAATCTCGCCGCCGGCGTCGCCAACACCTTGCGCCCGATCTGCAATGGCATCACTCGCGCGATGGCGCGCGCTGCGCAAGGCTCGTTCACCTCCAGCACCCGCGTCCATGCGTTGTGTGGCGACGGTTTCTACGACCTGTTTTCCAATCACCCGGACGTGATCCGCACCTTCCTGAACTGGAGCGATGCGGCCGAGTTGCGGAATAACGGTCAAGGGGGTGCCTTCGACTCCTTCGAGTTCGGCGGCATCCGCTGGTGGAACTACCGCGGCTCGGATGACAACGCCACGATCAAAATCCCGGACGACAAGGTCAAGTTCTTCCCGGTTGGCGCCCCTGGCATCTTCCGCGAAGCCAACGCGCCTGGCGAAACCGTAGACTGGGTCAACACCCCGGGCAAGCCGGTGTACGTACTGCCGATCTTCGATACCGTGCGCCGCATGTGGTGGAAGATGGAGACCTACTCCTACCCGCTGTTCATCTGCACCCGTCCCGAGGTGTTGATGTCCGGCCGCGCGGAGTCCTGACCGTGATCGACTGGGACGCCGCAGTCCTCGCGCCGCTGGAGGGGGTGTTTGGCGAGCCGGTGACGTACACCACGACCACCGGCCAGTCGATTTCCATCTCCGGCGTGTTCGACGAGGCATACCGCGCTGTCGACGGATTGGGCGGGTCGATCTACACCTCCACCTCCCAGCCGGTGCTGGGTATCCGGGCGGCCGCGCTGCCGTTCCCGCCGCAGTCAGGCGACGTAGTCGCCATCCTGCGGACGGGCATCGTCTACTCGGTGGCGGATGTTCACCCTGACGGCCACGGCGCCATCAAGCTGATGCTCAACTACGTGTCCGGAGGTTGACATGCTGTTCCGCACCCAACTCCGAAGCGCGGTGGTGGCGGCGCTGCAGGCGGCCAACACGCTGGCCGGCCAGAAGGTCTATGTGCCGCGCGACCTCCCCACCACACCTCCCGGCATGCCGCTGATCCTGGTGCAGACCCCAATGGAGCGCAAGCAGGGCCGTGGCCCGCTGGGCGCTCCCCAGTTCTTAACCACAGCTACGGTAGCGGTCAATGCCAGGGTGGTTGGCGCCAGCGCCGGTGAGGCCGAGTCGCTGCTGGACACCCTCTGCGATCAGATCGAAAACGCCGTACTCACCAACTACACCGTGCTGCGCATGGTGCAGCAGGTGCTGGCGGTGGAAACCGAGATCGAGGTGACTGGCCAGCAGCGTGAGCATCTGGGCGAGGCCTGGCTGCGATTCGACTTCGAATACCCCGAGGTGTTCGAGCCTTCTATCAATCAGCCGCTCATCGATGTCCACGGTGCGGTGTCGGCTACCGTCGGCACGGCAAGTGCCCCGCCGGTCGAGTTCGATTTCTCCATTCATCAGGAGTGACCCATGTATGTCAAACCCAAGGCTGGGTTCGCTATCCGCGACCCCGACCTGCTCGACCTATTGCCCGCCGCCGGCCGCGAGGTTCCCGATACCGATTACTGGCTGCGCCGGCTCCGCGATGGCGATGTTGAGCAGGTAGCGCTGGCTGTGTCCGTGGACGCCACCGACACGGCCAAGAAAGGCGGTGATAAATGACCATTCCCTTCAAGACCATTCCGCAGGCCCTGCGCGTCGGGCTGTTCTACGCAGAGATGGACAACAGCCGAGCCAACACCGCGCAGGCCAGCCAGCGCGCGCTGATCATCGGCCAGGCGACCGCCGCCGCCATCGTGATGGGAACGGTGCCGAATGTGCCCGTCATCAGCCAGGGCGTCGCGGATGCCCAGACCGTGGGCGGCCCCAACTCCATGCTGGCGCTGCTGACCGCGTGGTATCGCAAAAACGACCAGTTCGGCGAGGTGTGGTATCTGCCGCTGGCCGATGATCCCGGCGCCACGCCGGCTGCCGGCAGCATCACCATCGCCAGCGCGCCGACGGCGGCGGGGACGTTCTATCTGTACGTGGCCGGCATCCGCTACGCCATCCCGGTACTGCCGACGCAGCAACCGGCGCAGATCGCGGCCTATATCGCCAGCGTGCTGTCGGCCGACGCCGGCTGCCCGCTGCTGGCCACCAACGCCGCCAACAGCGCGGTGGTGACGCTGACGGCGGTCAACAAAGGGCCGTGCGGCAACGACATCGATCTGCGGCTGAACTACCTGGGCCCGACCGGCGGGGAAACCATGCCGGCCGGCCTGGGTGTTCAGATCGCCGCCATGTCCGGCGGCGCGACGGCGCCCAGCTTGGCGACAGCGCTGGCGAACCTGGGGGACCAGCCGTTCGATTTCATCGTCTGCCCGTTCAACGACACCACCAGCCTCAACGCGCTGCAGCAGTTCATGAACGACCAGACCGGCCGCTGGAGCTACGCCAAGCAACTTTACGGCCACGTGTTCACCGCGCTGCGCGGCACGCTGGGCGCGCTGACGACCTTCGGTGTCACGCGCAACAACCAGCACGAAACGGTGATGGGCTTCTACGACAGCCCGACGCCGGCGTGGCTGTGGGCCGCGGCTACCGCCGCCGCCACGGCCGTCAGCGTGCGCGCCGACCCGGCCCAGCCGCTGCAGACCGTGCCGCTGATCGGCGTGCTGGCGCCGCCGGTGCAGAGCCGTTTCCAGCTGACCGATCGCAACACCCTGCTGTACGACGGCATCAGCACCTTCACAGTGGCGCAGGACGGCACCGTGGCGATCGAGAACCTGATCACCACCTACCAGAAAAACGCGTTCGGCAATGCGGACAACAGCTATCTGGAGGTGGAGACGATGTTCACCCTGGCCTATGTGGTGCGGTTCCTGCGCACCCGGGTCACCAGCAAGTTCGCGCGCGTGAAGCTGGCCGCAGACGGCACCAAATTCGCGCCGGGCTCCAACATCGTCACCCCGTCGACAATCCGCGGGGAGTTGGTGGCCGCGTATGGCGAGCTGGAGCACGCCGGCATCGTGCAGAAAAGCGCCGCATTCAAGGCTGCGCTGATCGTCGAACTGGATGCCAGCAACCCCGGCCGCGTCAATGTTTTGTTCGCGCCGACGCTGGTCAATCAGCTCCGTATTTTCGCGCTGCTCAACCAATTCCGGTTGATGTAAGCCGTCACCCACAGAAACGCCGCCTTCGGGCGGCGTTTTGCATTTCTGGGAGCCAACATGGCAGTAGACAACACTTACCTGCTCGCAGGCACCTGCCAGCTGAGCGTCAATGGCACCTCGTACATGGTGGCCGGCGATTTCGGTTACAGCCCGGCCAAGGTCAAGCGGGAGACCAAAGCCGGCCGCGACGGCGTGCACGGTTATTCGGAGACGCCGATTCCTGGATTCATCAAGGCCAAGCTGCGCGACAGCGGCAACCTGACCGTGGCCGAGCTGAGCACGATGACCAACGTCACCGTCACCCTGCAGCTTGCCAACGGCAAAACCGTGGTCGGCCGCAACATGTGGACGGTGGAATCCCCGGAAGTTGACTCGGTCGAGGCCGAGATCGACGTTCGCTGGGAAGGCATGAGCGTGGAGGAAGCATGATGAGCGAAGCCCAAAAAACGGAAGTCGCCGATGAGCTGACCCTGGAACTGCGCAAGCCCGTTGGACTGGGCGATGAGCAGTTCCACGTTCTGGAATTGCGGGAGCCGCTGGTGGACGAGCTGGAGAAATTCCACGAGCAGCTGGAAAAGAAAACGCCGATCTTCGCCACGAAATTCCTGATCTCCCTGGTCAGCGGCGTTCCAGTTGCTGCAATCGGCCGCCTGGGCGCCCGCGACTTCAAGGCGGCTGAGGCATATCTGGCCAATTTTTTCTGACCCAGCCAGCCGGCCAGCTGCCGGCCGACTGGCAGGACATCGTGGCAGACGTGACCAAGTTTTACAGTTGGGGGCCTCATGACGCCGGCGGCCTGACCTGGGCGCGGCTGGCGCGATGGCACCGGCAAATGCTGAGGATGTGCAATGGCGGCAGCTGACAATCAATTCCGGATCCGGATCACGGCGCAAGACCAGGCTGGACCCATCGTCCAGAAGCTGGAGGCGCGACTGGGCAAGTTCGCTACCCGGCTGGCGCTAGGGAAGAAAGTCGACGACCTGTCGAAATCCCAGCTGGAGCAGCGCGTCACCCAGCGTTTCGACGGGTTGGCCAAAAAAATCCAGGGCATCGGCACCGCGCTGGGCAGTACCGCCAGCAACCTGTCCGCCCCGGTATCCGCCATTGCCGGCGGCGCCATCATCGCCGGCATCACCGCTTCCGCCACCAGCTGGGCCAGCTATGGCAATTCCGTGCTGCGCACGGCGCAGATGACGGGTGTTGGCACGGACGAATTGCAGAAGCTGCGCGGCGCCGCGAAGCTGGCGGGCGTCGAAGCGGAGCAGCTCGATGGCGGCATCAGCGCGCTGGGCAGCACCCTCAACGATGCCGCCAACGGCCGGAACATGGCGGCGCTGGCCATGCTCAACCGGCTGGGCATCAGCATCCACCGCACCAAGGACGGCGCGGTGGACACGTCGGCAGCGTTGAAGGACCTGGCGCAGGTGATGGTCAGCCCCAAGATGTCGGCGCAGACCAAGTCAATGATCGCCGGGCAGTTTGGCGTTCAGGGCCTGATGCCCATGCTGATGGATGGCCGCAAGAAGCTGGAAGACGACATGGCCAAGACCAAGGCCATGGGCGCGGTGCAAACCCCGGAGCAGCTGAAAGCGGCCGACCAGGCCAAGCGCCACGAACGCGAAGCCGGGCTGGGCCACCAGCGCGCCAGCAACTGGTTGGGCGATTTCGTCGGCCCGATCTACAGCAAGCTGATGGAGAGCGCTGCCAAGATGCTGTCCGAGCATCCAGGCGCGACGCTGGCTGGCGGCGCCGCTGTCGGCTTGGGCGGCTCGTGGCTGCTGCGGAAGGGGCTGTCCGCCATCAGTAACCGGATGATCGAATCCGTGGTCAAGCAGGTCAGCCAGGAGCTGGCCGGCGGCGCGGCGAAGGTCGCCGGCCAGGCTGCTGCATCAGAGGCGGCTGCCGCCGCCAGCGCCGGCGTCAAACAGCTCAGCCGCGTCACGTTGCCATTTTTTGGCGAGTTGGCCAGCCGCCTGTCGCTGGGGCTGGGGCTGCTGCTGGAGTCGCCGGAGCTGAACCGCGGCGAGAACGAGTTCGTGCGCGCGCAGCAGCAGCGAAACGGAACAGCATCGAGCCGCTGGCATGGCCTGGACATGAACGGCAAGGCGTTTGCCGACCTGAAGGACAAGGCCAAGGCGGCCTATCAGCCCTGGTACGAGTTTGGCGACGAGAACGCGCTGCAGTACATGAGCCGTTACATCAAGGAAAATCCGCAGGCCAAGCCGACCGGTTGGACCGACGCGGCGCAGGCCGCGCCAGCGGCTGGCCAGCGGCTGGCCCAGGCAGCCCAGTCGGAGTTGCCGCAAAAGGCGCAGTCTGCCAAGGCGCTGCCCCGCGGTGTCCGCAACAATAATCCCGGCAATCTGCAGTTCGTTGGCCAGGCTGGCGCGGTGAAAGAAGCCGGCGCCGGCGGGCGGTTCGCCGTTTTCGACACACCGGAAGCGGGGCTGAACGCCATGGCCAAGCAACTCAAACGCTATTCGAACTCCGGGCTCACCTCTGTTCAGTCCATCATTCAGAAGTGGGCTCCAAAGTCGGAAAACAATACTGCAGCGTATGTGGCGGCCGTCGCCAAGCGCATGGGGGTTGATAGCAATCAGCGACTGAACCTGGGAAGCACCGATGTGATGCGCTCTCTGATGGACGCCATGATCGTCCGCGAGAACGGCCACAACCCTTACTCCGCACAGATGCTTGATGCTTCTGCAGCGGTCGGAGTGAACTACAAAGGAAAAT
Source organism: Chromobacterium subtsugae (assembly GCF_001676875.1). Classification (GTDB taxonomy): domain Bacteria; phylum Pseudomonadota; class Gammaproteobacteria; order Burkholderiales; family Chromobacteriaceae; genus Chromobacterium; species Chromobacterium subtsugae. The sequence goes on from NZ_JYKA01000010.1 coordinate 28,750, forward strand.
CGCGTGCCGCCGGCACGGTCTCTCCAAGGAGTGCCTCAGCCCCCTCTTCCGCAGCCACTCGTTCGGAATCATCGTCGGTTGCTCTGGATCCGGCGCAGAAGATGCTGATCGACCAGCTGCGCTCGCTGCAGGATGCGGTGGCCAAGCTCTCGGATGCCAAAATCCACATCGCGGTTAGCGGCCTGCCGGCTGGCGCGCGCGCTACTGCGTCCGGCGGACAGGCCACGGTGAGCAGCGCATCCAAGTACAACTACTCAATGCCGGAGATGATCTCGCCGTAGGCATGCACGACGGCTGACCGAGCCGATCCACGCACGTGGCAATCGATCAAGTTCTGCGTGCCTTCGACGATACTAGGATGAACTCGCTCACGAAAAAAACGGTCAAATCTATTGCATTCCGTCATCGCCGAATTTTTCGCGCTCGACTTTCGAGATGCTTGGCGCGTGATGCGTTGTAGGCTTGCAAAATTCTCGCAAGATTTTTCACCACCTTTTTTCGTGAGCACATACAATACGTACGTACATACGCATGTACGTACACACGCATGATTTCGGACAGCTCATCGCAAGTCGTGAAATTTGGCAAGCGTTCGTTCATAGGGAATCATCATGGAAAAGTCCAAACAAAGCATCGTCGTCGAGTCCAGCAGCAAACGGGATACGGTAGCGCACAACGTGACTCGCAACACATACGGGATCGACATCAAGAAGCGTACCGCTGTTAAGCCAGTAGCTGCTTGCACGTCGACAGAGTCGGTCGTTTCTTCCGCTAAAAAAGTGATCGTTGAACACAGCAAAGTGATAAAGGCCCTTGCCGATCGCTAACAGGGCCATTTCGCCTGGGCAAGTTCAAGAAATCCACGATCTGATCTTGGCGGATGAACCCGGTCTTGCTGGCCGGGCTGACATGGGCAAATTGGAAGGTGCCCTAGAACGGGTTGAGAACCTAAAGCTGTACGTTGAGATCGACGACGTTTTTGATCATGCTGCCATGTACGCCATCAGCCTGGCCAGAGGTCACGTTTTCACTGATGCCAACAAACGTACGGCTCTTGTCACCGCCCTGACCTACCTTAAGCAGCAAGGATTCACTGTTGAACGGAATCCAGAGCTTGAGCAGATCATGGTTGACGTTGCTAAAGGAAGTATCGAACGCAGCGATCTGGCCGACCTTCTGTTCTCACTGGCCCACAGACAGCCAAATTAGCTCAAAAAGCCCCGCCACCGCGGGGCTTTTGCTTTCCGAGACCGAACTATACGTTGCCGGCCAGCCGCTGCCGGTACTCGTTGACCATCTCCTTCGTCACATCCTTTTCGTAGCAGATGGGGGCCTCACCACCTGGCCGGCTGTACGCGCTACGGCGCCCGCATGAGCTGCCGTTGCGGGCGGTGTTGTAGGGGCATGGACAGTTACCGGAGTAGGAATCGATCGACTCCTTGATGATGGCCCGTTTGATCTGCTGGTCAGTCATCTGCTTGGCTTCTACGGCGCCAACGGAAATGAGCGCAACAGCAAGAGCGAGTGTGATTTTCCTGAGCATTATTTTCTCCTCTTTCATGGGAAGGTAGAGCTTCATGCTGGAGCCGACACATTGTCAATGTCATAATGCTTGCTCCTTGATGAAACTGGACCACAACCATGAAAAAAGCTCTCTTGCTGATCGCCGCCCTCTCCCTAGCCCTCCCGGCAGTCTCCTTCGCCGGCAAGCACGGCGGTGGCCACTACGCCGGCGGCAAAGGCTCCTCGCACAAGGGCGGCCACTACAAGAACAAAGCAACGAATGACCACTATCGCAAGCGCTAAGCCAGCAACGGCTTAAAGTAAAAGGCCCCGCAACCGCGGGGCTTTGTCTTTGCCAGCCTCACGTTTCGACGTGGGGCTTTTTTTCGTCCACGGCTAGGGAACGCGACCCGAAAAGCGGGGTGTACACCTGCCCTGCCTGCCGCTGGACTCCCCTTCCCAGGTGTTAGGAGCGTGACATGAACGAACTGATTGTTTCGAACTTCAACGACTTCGTAATGCTGGCCGGCGACAAGATCGTGACCGATAGCCGGCGCGTGGCCAAGGCCTTTGGCAAGCGGCACGACAACGTGTTGCGCGCCGTACGCCAACTTGCCGCAGAGTCGGGCGCATGGGGTCTACTCAATTTTGAGGAGGCCACCTACCTGGATGAACAGAACGGCCAGCGGTACGACTGCTACCAGATGACCAAGGACGGATTCGTGTTGTTGGTGATGGGCTTCACCGGCCGGAAGGCGCTGGACGTCAAGATCGGCTACATCAACGCCTTCAACGCCATGGCCGAACAGTTGAAGCGCCGCGACCTGGGCCTGTGGCAACAGATGCAGGAGCTGATCGCGCGCGAAGTGGAATCGAAGGTGCGAGCCTCGTTCGGCTCGCGCCTGATGCTGGAGAGGAAGCGCGAGATCCCGAGGCTGGAGTCGGAGCGGTTCCTGCTGGAAGGTGCGATCCAGCCCTCGCTGCTGCTGAACTGATCGACGAAACTATGGCTTAATCGGGTCTCTTGATATGACATAGTCGGGTACGCCGTCTTCTGCATATTTCTGCATGAGTGCACGCACCTGGGATAGCTGTGATTCTGTGATGTCAATTGAAGATTCTGATACGAACTCTGCCATGCTTGCCGTACCCTCTAGAAACCTAGCCATGCTGGGCGCGAGAGCCCCATCGCTAATTCCGTCACGTAGTAACAGAACAGACTTGGCAAGGATTTGGGCTGTCTTTATATAGGAAATTGCAACACTGTCCGAATAGGAAACGCGCTCCTCCATCTTGCTTAGTGTCTTTGCAAGATCATTAACGATCTTGTCATCGGACCTATTGAATGACATGTCCAGTCTTTCGACGATTTCAGCGTTTTTGGACTTGCTTGTCGCCTTTGCTGACTCAGTGAGCCTCTCATCAAGCGGAGTCGGGATGCGGAGGGTGATCCGCGTGTATCCGTCATCAGACATACGGCACCATTTTCGTGTCAAAAGTTATTGACACCATTATAGTGCCGCACTACCATAGAGTCACGACACCAAAATAGTGTCAAAACATGGGAGGACATGGTGAAAGAAGAGCTGAACTACGTATGGAGGACTCAGATCCGCTTCCCCAAGAAGGCGGAGGATTGGGTCAAGAACCGAGCAGCAAGTCAGTATCGTAGCGCGAACTCGGTACTACTTGATCTGGTTATGAAGGAGATTCAACGAGAGGAGGAGCAACTTGACAAGGCAGCCTGAAGCGACCGGCCCAGAAATGGTTGAAGCCCCAACAGCGGGAACTGTTGAGGCTTCGGTATCGAACATCCTGAACGCAATTCAAGGAAAATTCGCTATGAAATCTAGCACACTCACCTCGCCTGTTCAAGTTCTGGCGGACAGTGTCGAGTCCCTCGACCTCATCACCGTCCAACTGGACGATCTGCGCACCCTGATGAGCGCCATCGCCCGCCTCTCTGCTGACGATGCCGACATCCGCGGCATCGCGATCCACGCCAAGGGGATCGCCGGGGGCCTGCACAACGACGCAGACGTACTGCGCGAGCAGATCCAAAACCACATTTTGGCCGCGTGAGGAGAGGGATCATGAACCACGAACAGGAACTCAAGCCCGTGGCAGCCTCTATCACGGTGAAGCTCTTCGATGACGGGACTTGCTCCCTGCAGTACTCCGGCGAGACCAATCGGCTATTGCTCGGCCTGCAACTCGCACTGAAAAACATGGAACGTAGCGAGGGGGATGCCACATGAACCTGGTAACCATGAATGGCCAGCCCATGACCATGAGCAGCCGTGAGATCGCCGAGCTGTGCGAGAAAGAGCACAAGAACGTGATCCGTGATATCCGTGTCATGCTTGATGAGCTGGGGGGTGGCTCAGATTTGAGCCATGTCCAGGAGAGCAAGGATCTACGCGGATATACATCCTCAATCAGCCTTCCCAAAGACCTTACCCTGACACTGATCGCCGGCTACAACGTCAGGCTGCGCAAACGTATCATTGACCGCTGGATGGAATTGGAACAGAAGGTGGCAGCCCCAGTCCTCCCCGACTTCCAAGACCCGGTGGCCGCGGCGCGCGCCTGGGCCGACCAGTTGGAGGGTCGGCAGATCGCCGAGCAGCAAAAAGTACTGCTGGAGCACAAGGTCGCTGAACAGGCGCCCAAGGTGCAGTTCCACGATGACGTTGCCAACACCATCAACTGCCAGACCATGGACGAAGTTGCCAAGGAGTTGGGCACGGGCCGCAACCGCCTCTATGCCTTCCTGAGGGAGAAAGGAGTGCTGATGCAAAGCAATGAGCCCTACCAGCGCTTCATAGATCAAGGCTACTTCCGTGTGATCCCCTCTCCCTGGAGGAAGCGCGGCGAGCTTCAGATGGGGCAGAAAACCGTGGTCACCGGCAAAGGCATGACCTACATCCACAGGCTGATCAACAACCTCGCGGTTGAGCTGCCTGCAAATGATCGACTGGCGGAGAGGTCAGCATGAGCAACGTGACTACTCTGTTTGAGACCAAGATCGTTCCTGCGCATGTGATCCATGCAGCAAGTCTTCCTCAGGAACTGAAGGACAAGATCTTCAACCAGGCATTCTACATTTCCGTCCTGCACGGAAATGGTGACTTGGCTCCCCAAGACGGGATCAGTGCCGAAGCCAACAAAGCACTGGATGACCTTGCCGAGCTGATGCGGAAAGCTGAACACTTTGCAGTCATCGAAGAGCGTCCAATTCGAACAGGGAGATCGCGATGACCGGGCACCGTGTTGAGGTGGCCGGATTCCGGTCTGGTCTGATGCGGGCCGCAGAGGGAATGGCCGACAATTACGGCATGGAGGATGACGAATCCTACAGCGCCGGCAACGCAGAGGGAGAGTTGGCCTTCGCGGTGGCAGCAGCACTTGCCAACCGCTCGGAGGATCCTCTTCCTTACCTGGTCAGGCTGTTGCAAAGCGCCCTACTCCTACGCCTGGGCTTGAGTCCGGAGAGAATACCCCCGGATCAGGATCGGCTGAAAGGCTGGATCGTTGGGATGTTCGGACTGCTTCAAGAGGCGGTCGTAGAGCAAAAATGACAGAACCCCGCTCCGGCGGGGTTCAAAATGCCACGCTCTTTAGTTATGTATACAGATATTCTCGACTACTGAAATCTGTCATCTTCACGTTTCACTCATGGCAATGATACCTTTTCATATCGGCAAGGTTCGGTCTGTCGATATGAGAAAATCCATATGAGGGAAGTCTCCATGCCAAACGATCCGCGCAAAAAAGTAACACAACCACCGGCAGCTACTGCAGCCGCCAAAACACTGACGAGTAAATCTACCAGCCCAGCATCAAAAGCTGCGGCAGGTAGCGCTCTTTCTCAGACCAAAGCACCTGGAAAAGTTACCTCTCCCCCCGCGGCAACCCAAGCCTCCAAGGTGCTGAGAAGTAACAACACCGGAAGCAATGCAAAAGCCGCAGCAGGCTCTACGCTGGCTCAAAAGCCACCAGCAAAGAAAAAGTAATCACTCTGAAATATTTAACCCCGCTTCTGCGGGGTTTTTTATTCACAAATACTTTTTGAATGCTTTTATTTTTCTCTCTAGCCGTCCAAGCTCTTTTTCTTTGTCAAGCGCATAAATTAATCCCTCAGTGGTTTCTGCCTTCCTGCCTTCTTTTATTTCATAAGCCAGCAGAGATATACCAGACTCCAACGATTCGATCTTATCAACATAAGACTGCTTGGCTTTTTGAGTAATAGCCGCAGAGACAACACCTCCGCCAAGAGCCCCAAGAGACAAGGACGTCACAGCAATTGCCTCTTTAATATCAACCCCTTTAGGAAGTCGACCTTTAAGTTGAACAAATTCAAGCACGGCTCCGACCTGATAAGCGAAGATGCAAATTGCAATCCCCGCAATAAGCATTAAAAGCGGGTAGCGATATAGTGGCCACTCAAATACAACATAAAGCATAAAAATAAATATTATCGGCAGCGCCAACCATTCAGACATAACAATAAGCTCCAAATTAAATCTCAAAGCGATTCTACTCACTTCCATAAGGTATGCAATGAGCTTCCAAGACGTATTGAACACCGCCACCCGCACCGCGGGCGCACTGGATGGCGTGGTGTCTGCGGCCGGTCAGCTGACGGATGCGCTGGGCCTGGGCGGCGCCACCTTTTGGGACCAGTTGCGGCCGGCCAGCTACCGCGGCATCCCGTTCGCCGTGCTGGCATCCGATGGTGAATTCGGCCGTCGGCTGGCTGAGCACGAGTACCCGAACCGGGATGTGCTGTGGGTGGAGGATATGGGCCGGCGCGGGCGGCGCATCAACTTGATCGGCTTCCTGGTTGGCGACGACGTCATCAGTCAGATGCAGCAGATGATCGCCGCGGCTGAGCAGGAGGGGCGCGGCGAGCTGGTGCATCCCACGCTGGGCACGCTCTACGTCAGCCTGGGGCCGATGCGCGTGTCCGAGCGCTGGGACCAGGGGCGCTACGTTGAGCTGTCGATGCAGTTTGTCGAGTCCGGCGACCGCGAGTTTCCGGACGAGCAGCAAGACACTTCCAGCTGGTTATCCAATCTGGCCGACGAGGCCGGCCTGTCTGTTGAGGCGGATTTTGTCGCCGGTCTCATCGGCCAGGTCAAGCAAGGGGTCGCTGTGGTGCAGTCGGTGGTGAGCACTGCGGCGCAGTGGGCCAGCCGCATCAATCAGGTAGTGAGCGCGGCCAAGGGGATTTACAACTCAGTGGCCGGCGTCGCTGGCCAGCTGCAGACGCTGGACAGCTTCGCCAATCGCTACGGCGACCCGCGCGGCGTGGCCGCGCCCAGCACCCCTACGCCATCGCCCACGCGGCGGGCCGTCGCCGCCAGCGCTATTCAACGCCAAGCGGTAACGGCCTCGGCGGCGGCGGTGTCGGCGGCGGCCGGCCAGCTTGGCGCCCAGGCTGCCGCCATTCAGCCGTTGCCGGCGGCCGTGTCGCAATCGGTGGCCGCCCTGGTCGCGGCGAGCGCCAGTCCCATGGACGCCATCAACGCATTGACTGCGCTCAGCCAGCTGCCCATGCCTCAGGGCGTGGATACCTCGCCCATGGGCGTGGCCATGACCACTGCGCAGCAACAGACGGTAGCGATGATGCGGCGCGCGGCGGTGATCGGCGTTTGCCGCGCTGTATCGGCCTACCAGCCGACCAGCTATGACGACGCTGCCTCATTGAGGAGCCGGGTGTCGCAGTTGGTAGAGCGGGAGGCGGTTGCCGCGGCAGACGCCGGGAGTATGGCGAGCTATCAGGCGTTGCGTGATCTGCGCACCGCGGTGGTGGCCGACCTGACGGCCCGCGGCGGTTCGCTGGCGCGCATGATGCCGGTCTCCATTCCGCAGCCCATGCCGTCCATGGTGCTGGCGCAGCGGCTCTATCGCGATCCGTCGCGCGCGGGTGAGTTGGCGCAGCAGGCCGGCGCCATCCACCCGCTGTTCATGCCTACGCAGTTCAATGCGCTGGCTCAGTAGATGCTGAGAATGGGTCCTCCGGCATGGTGTAGGTGATGTTCTTGTACTTCTCCGCCTGCTGCTTGGCCCATTTCTCGCGCATCTGCGGCGTGATGCCGGCTTCGCTCCACTGCTGGCCCTTCGGCACCGCCTTTTTCTGGCAGTAAAACGTCGACGGGTGACCGATGTTGTTGTTGTGGAGCACCCACCGGGGGCCGGCCTGCAGGCAGTCCTCGGCAGTCTTATAGATGCCTTGCGGCACAACGCCGCCTTGCCAGCCATCCGACATCACCATCACAAGCAAAAAGCCAATCATTGCCCACTCCTCATGACATTGAGCTGACATTATGGATGACCTCACCCTTGTTACCAACGGCCAGCGTATTTCCGGTTGGACCACCGTCAATGTTGTGCGCGGAATTGAGCGCTTCCCATCCGGCTTCCAGATCGGCATGACCGAGCACTACCCGAAAGAATTTGGGCGCTTTTTGCTGAATCCGGGCGACCCCGTCCAGGTGCTTCTGGGCAGCGATATCGTAGTGACGGGCTACGTGGATGATTTCACTCCCGCACTGTCCTCCGGGGCGCACTCCATAGCTGTCAGCGGCCGCGGCAAATGCCAGGACCTGGTCGACTGCAGCCACTTTTTCAACGGCTGCCAGATGACCAACATCACCCCGCTGGCCATGGCCATCCAGTTGGCCACGCCCTATGGCATCGATGTGGTGTCGGATGTCGGCGCCGGCGAGGTGGTGCCGGTATGGCAGCTGCCGTGGGGGGAGACCCCTTACAACATCCTGGAGCCTGTGGCGCGCAACAGCCAGATGCTGGTCTACGAAAATCCGGATGGCTCGTTGAGGCTGTCGCAGGCGATGCGGGCCTCTGCCGGCGTTCGCTACCCGGTGGTGGCGGAGGGGGTCAACATCGAGTCCATCACCATGCGCTGGTCCATGGCGCAGCGCTTCAGCCAGTACATCGGCCGGAGCTTGCCAATGGACATGATGAGCGACGTGGGGGTCGGTCCTGACGTTGTGGCAGTGGTGAATGACCCCGGCGTGCCGCGACTGCGCGTACGCAGCATCATCGCTGAGACAGGAGACACATCTGATTTCCAGATCACCAAGGCGCGTGTCAACTGGGAAGCCGTCCGCCGTGCTGGTCGCAGTTCACAGGCAAACGTAACCGTGGATAGCTGGCGAGACGAGGCCGGCAACCTGTGGCAGCCCAACACGCTGGTGACGCTGGTGGCGCCGACGGTGCATGTGCCGCGCGCGAACTGGCTGATTTCTGAGGTGGCCTACCGCCGTGACGAGACCGGCACGCATGCCGACCTGACGCTGATGCCGCCGGAGGCATTCGCCGTCCAGCCCGTCAACCTGTTCCCGACCATGCGCGACGTTGTCGCCGGCGCTGCCCAAGGAGGCAATGGATGATTCAGCAGATAGAGCGACTGGCGCGGCGTGTCTGGATGCTGCTGGGCCGCGGGCGCATTACGGCGCCGGCCAGCGATGGCGGCCCGGTGCAGGTGCTGCAGGTCCAGATGGGCCGCGACGAGACTCGCGACCACCTGCGCCGGCTGGCGGATTACGGGTTCACCAGCCACCCGCCGGTGGGATCCGACGCCGTCGTGCTGTTCCCGCTGGGCGACCGCAACAACGGCGTGGTGGTGGCCACCAACCACCAGGGCAGCCGGATGACAGGTTTGAAGCCGGGTGAGGTGGCGATTTTCGATAACCGCGGCCAGTCGGTGTATCTCACCGCCGGCGGCATCGTCGTCAATGGCGCCGGCTTGCCGCTCACGGTCAACAACACCCCCACGGTGACGGTCAACGCCAGCGCCGGCGTGAAGCTCAACACGCCCGAGTTGGATGTGAGCGGGCTGATCAAGGCCGGCGGCGACATCATCGACAACGCCGGCAGCAATGCCCACTCCATGGCGCAGATGCGTGGCATCTTCAACGGCCACAACCACGCGGTGCAAGGCGTTCAGGGCGGCAGCTCGACCGTCACCACGCAACAGCCCAACCAGCAGGAATAGCGCATGGACATTTCCACCGTTTGGGTGGCCGGCACGCATGGCGACTGGGTGCTGGCCGGTTCTGAATTGTTGGCCGGCAATGACTTGCAATCCGCCATTTTGCTCAGCCTGGGCACTGACCGCGAGGCCGGCCCGGACGACGTCATTCCCGATGGCAGCGGCGACCCGCGCGGGTGGTGCCTGGATGACACCGCGCGCCCGATCGGCTCGCGCCTGTGGTTGCTGGCGCGTGCCAAACAGACCCGGGAGACCGCCAACCGCGCCCGCGATTACATCGCCGAGGCCTTGCAGTGGCTGATCGACGACGGCGTGGTAGCCAAATTCGACATCACCACGCAGTGGGTGGCGCCCTCCACGCTGGGCGCGCAGGTTGTGTCATACAGCACGGCCGGCGCGCGCAGCGCCGTGCAATTCAAGTGGGCCTGGAATGGAGTGAACTGATGCCCTATGCAACACCAACCCTTACCGCGCTGCGTCAGCAAGTCGCGCAGGACATTGCCGCCAATGTGCCAGGCGGCGACGGCCTGCTGCGGTTCAGCAATCTGGGCGTGATGGCGTCCGCTCAGGCGGCCATGGCGTATGGCCATTACGACTACATCGATTTTGTAGCGAAGCAATCCACGCCCTGGACGGCTACTGGCGAGTTTTTGCAGGGCTGGGGCGCGATGAAGGGCGTTTACATCAAGCCTGCTACCCCGGCCGCTGGCGCAGCCACTTTTCCCGGTCAGGTCAATGCTCAATTGCCATCCGGTGCGCTGATCACCCGTGGCGATGGGCAGCAGTACATCGTCACAGCGGCTGGCGTGGTAGGGGCGAACAGCTCCGTGACTGTGCCTATCTCTGCCGTGCCGGATCCTATTGGGCTGGTGGGGGCGGCAGGCAATTCACCTGCAGGTACGGTGTTATCCCTGGCGCAGTCGCTGCCCGGTATCCAGGCGTCCGGGGTGGCCGCCACGGCGCTGACTGGTGGCGCGGACCTGGAGGGCGACGAGCCCTATCGCTCGCGAGTGCTATCCGCTTTTCAGTCCACGCCGCAGGGCGGCGCGCAGAAAGACTACATCACCTGGGCCATGGCGGTGCCCGGCGTTTCCCGCGCCTGGTGCGCGCCGAACGGCTTCGGGCCGGGGACGGTGGTGGTGTATGTGATGCTGGACGGCGCTGAGTCCGCCAACGGCGGCTTCCCGGTCGGCAGCAATGGCGTGTCGCAGTTCGACCAGGGCCCGGGCGGCGTGCCGCGCGGCGTGGTGGCGACGGGGGATCAGCTGACCGTTGCCAATGCCATCGCCCCCCTTCAGCCGGTCACGGCGCTGGTCTATGTGGTCTCCCCCATCAGCAACCCGGTGCCATTCACCATCAAGGGCGTGCCGGTGGCCAGCCAGGCGGCGGTTGCATTGGCCATTGCCGGCGTGTTTTTCCAGTATGGCCAGCCGGGCGGCAGCATCTCCTTGCAGCTGATCTGGTCGGCGATCGCCACGGTTGCCGGCGTGAGCGACTTCATCGTGGTTTCTCCGTCGGGCGCCGACATCACCAGCCCCACCGGCTATCTGCCGGTGCTGGGCCCTATTACCTGGCAGTGAGGTCCTATGCCGCTCCCGAACTACACCGCCCTGGACTACCAGGGCGCGCTGCAGCGCTTGCTGCCGCGCGGGCGAGTGTGGCCGCGCGAGCCTGACGCCGTCCAGTCCAAGGTAGCGCTGGCGCTGGCGCAGGTGTATGGCCGCACGCATGCGCGGGCCAACAACCTGCTGGTGGACGCGTTCCCGGCGACTGCATATGAGTTGCTGCCCGAATGGGAGTCCACGCTGGGTTTGCCGGATCCAGTATTGGGGCCGGCGACGACGCTGCAGGGCCGGCGCGGCCAGGTTGTGGCGCAGCTGACGGCGGTTGGCGGCCAGTCTGCGGCGTACTTCGTGCAGGTGGCGGCCCGCCTCGGCTACACCATCAGCATCACGAATTTTGCGCCGTTCCGGATGGGGCAGTCGGCGATGGGTGGCCAGCTTGGCGGCCCGGAGTGGGCGCACACCTGGGCGGTCCACGCCCCTCTTGAGACGGTGATTTCGTGGCGGATGGGGCAATCCGCAATGGGCGAGCCGCTCAACAGCTGGGGGAATGCCCCGCTGCAGCAGGTTTTGAGCCGGCTGGTGCCGGCGCACGCCATCCTACAGTTCAACTACGCCTGAGGAAAACATGTACCAATACGACGATCCAACTGCCGTTTCGCAAATGCCGCCGCCGGGCGCTGCTGGCACGGCCGGCTATTTCACCGATGGCAATCCTGCGTCCGGTCAGCCGGCAACGTTGCTGCGCGCTGATTTCATGAACACGCTCATGATGGAGCTGGTGAATGCGATCCAGGCTGGCGGCCTAGTGCCGACCAAGGGCAAAAACAACCAGCTTGCCCAGGTGTTGGGCGGACTGGCGCCGGTTGGCATCAACGTCCAGTTCATCCAGAAAAGCGGGCCGGTCAAGCTTCCCGCGCACAGCTTCTTCGAGTTCAATGGCACCGTAGACTGCACAGCTACCCTACCGGATCCCACTCAGTCCATCCCCGTCCTGGCCTATTTCTGGAATGGATCCACCTCCAACCAGCTGACTCTGGCGACGGCCGTAGGGGCATTTTTCGGTCAGGGCATTCCGGCGAATGGCGCGACATTCAACCTGCCCCCGGGCTACGGCGCGCTGGTCTGTGGCGACACCCACAACTACATCGTACTGCTGTCCTGCTACAGCAAAAATCCGCCGGTTGGCGATAGCTCCAACCTCAATGCCACCACGAACTGGACGCAAAATACCCTCTCCGCCGCGATCAGCGCGCTGAACCTGGGGCAGTACGCTACCAGTAATGCGCTGGCGAACGCTGTCGCGCCGCTGGCGCAGGCCTCGCGCATCGGCAGCAACGCGGGCGCGGTCCTCTACCAGGCGGCGGCCACGCAGCCGCTGTCCGACATCGGCAAATTGGTGGAGTTGAGTGGCAGCTTCACGCTGAACACGCCAAGTTTCAACGGTGTGCCGGCTGGTGCCGCGATGGAATACATCAACACCGGCAATGGCCCGGTTACGATTTCCGGTAATGGCGCATCGTTTTTCTATAACAGTGCGAGCGTTGCATCCGTCACCTTGCAATCCGGTCAATCTGCCAGGTGTGTTTTCGACGGGACCAGTATTGTAGTTACCGGCGGTTTCGGCGCGGCCAGCATTGGATCGAACGGATATCAGAAACTACCGAGCGGCCTGATTTTTCAGTGGGGGGCGGCGAGCGTGGCATCTGCATCTGACACGCTGGTAACGCTCCCCATCGCCTTTCCGAATCAACTGGGTCAGGTGCTGCTCGGGGAGGCGTATAACCTCGGATCCTCAGTCGCCATTTACGGTAGTTGGTCCATCAATACCGCCAGCCCCAAAACGTCTTTCTACCTACGAAACAGCTCAGCATCCGGGAATGCCGTGTCCTGGTTCGCCATCGGGAACTAATCCATGATCTATTACGCAAAATCCACCGGCGGGTTCTACGACCCGGAAATCCATGGCGCGGCCATGCCATCGGATGCGGTCCAAATCACCGACGCGCAGCACGAGGCACTATTGGCCGGGCAGGCCGCCGGACAGATCATCACCAGTGACAGCGGCGGCAACCCGGTGCTGACCGCGCCGCCGGCGCCGACGCTGGCCCAGGTGCAGGCGGCCCAGGTTGCGCAGCTTCAGGCCGGCTGCCAGGCGGCAATCACGGCCGGCTTCACCTCCTCGGCCCTCGGCGCACCGCACCAGTACCCCAGCCAGCCTACCGACCAGGCCAATCTGGCCAGTGACGTCGCCGCCGCGCCGACGGCGCCAGCCGGCTGGACGTCCGGCATCTGGTGCGCCGCCAACGGCGCGTGGTCGCTGCAGCAGCACACCGCGGCCCAACTCGCCCAGGTCAACGCCGACTGGGTGGCGGCGCGCGGCGCGCTGCAGCAGAAATACGCCAACCTGATGATCAAAGTCCAAGCCGCTACCACCGTCGCCGCGGTGCAGGCCATCACCTGGAGCTGATCCACCACCAGCAGTACCAAACCAACAACCCGCCGCGCGCGGGAATTTTTTTGCCAAAGGGGATTGAATGAGCCAGGCCGAATTGATGCTGACGGCGCTGACCGGCGTGCTGTCGCTGTTCTCCGCCGCCCTGGGCTGGTGGCTGATCAGCCTGCATAACCGGCATGAGCGGCTGCGCGCCGACCATGAGGACCTACGAGTCCGCGTGGCCGACGAATACTGCCGGCGCGTGGACCTGCGCGACATGGTCGACGACATGAAGCAGGACATCCACCAAGCCATCGCCGCCCTGCGCGAGGACATGCGCGCCAGCATGAGCCGAATGAACGCCGGCCGATAACAGCAAGAAACCCACCCCACTGACACCCGCCACCCGGCGGGTGTTTTCGTTTCTGGAGACAATCCACATGACCGAGAAGCAACACCTGGCCGTCGCCGGCGCGCCGGCCAACGAACACGCCCACCACGACACCCTGGCCGAGGACGTGTTCTATCCGGACCATCCGCCGCGCACCGAGTCGGCCACCTTCCGCCACACCAAGGCGGCCGGCCACGCCGCCCGGCTGCCGTGCGCCATCAGCGGCCACACCGAGGGCGCCGAGTACCACCACCTGCTCTGCGAGTGGGCATTCAGCGGCGCCGTCGACTGGCGCACCGTGCGCGGCGTGGCGCTGGGCGAGATCACCCAACTGCCGGTGCTGGACCTGCTGACCGATCAGCCGATCCCCGGCCAGTTTTTCTCGGCTGAGCATTCGCTGCTGTGGGCGCTGTGCAAGCTGGCCGAGGCCAAGGGCTTCGACTGGCGCGCCTTCGACCCGGCGCGGCCGGAGCTGTTCGTCGACTCGATGGCCAACATGCTGGTGCTGCACAGCAAATTCCACCGCCACCGCGACCACGGCATCCACGAAATGAGCCTGCCGGAGTGGATTTTCCAGGCCTTCCCGCGCGTGAAGGGCTTCGTCTTCACCCCCGACGAAATGCCCGCACCGCCGGCATTCCCCCACGACCTCAAAGCCGCATAAGGACCGCGCATGAGCAGATTGACCGAGATGCTGACCGACGATGACGGCCAGCTTGAGCCCGCCTACATCTGGGGTGGCGTCGCCACCGCTATCGGCCTTGGGTTGCAGGTGTACTGCACCATCCAGGGCAAACCGTTCGACCTGCAGGGCTATGGCATCGGCGCTGGCGCGCTGATCGCCGGCCTGGGGGTGGGCAAAAAAATGGGAGCAAAACCGCAATGAAAACCAACGCAGAAGGCATCGCCCTGATCCAGCAGTTCGAAGGCCTGCGCCTGCAGGCCTACCAAGACGTCGTCGGCGTCTGGACCATCGGCTACGGCCACACCGGGCCGGACGTGCGCGCCGGACTGACCATCACCCAGGCGCAGGCCACCCAGCTGCTGGCGGCTGACCTGGCACGATTCGAGGCCGGCGTCGGCCGGCTGGTGAGCGTGCCGCTGAACGGCAATCAGTTCTCGGCGCTGGTCAGCTTTACCTACAACCTGGGCCTGGGCTCGCTGCAGTCCTCCACCCTGCTGCGGCTGCTGAATACTGGTGACTACGCCGGCGCCGCTGGCCAGTTCCCGCGCTGGGACCGCGCCGGTGGCCAGCAGTTGCCCGGCCTGCTCAAGCGCCGCCTGGCGGAACAGGCACTTTTTCAGGAGCCCTGCTGATGCTGGCGCTGCTGAAATACTGGCGCGAGGCGCTGCTGCTGGTGGTGATCGTCGCCCTGCTGGCGCTGGGCTGGGAAATGCGGGCCGTGATCGCCCAGCGCGACGCCGCGGTGGCGCGCGCCAGCCAGGCCCAGCAGCAGGCAGCGGCCACCCAGGCGGCCCGGGCGCGCGAGCACCAGGCGGCAGTAGATGATGCGGCCACGGCGGCCGCCTACGAAAAGGATCTGGAAAATGGACAACTCGAACTGCAAGCCGCTCTGGCTCGCCATGCTGCTGCTCTCCGGCTGCGCCAGCAGCAACCCGCCGCCGGGCGCGGCGATCTGCCCGCAATTGCCGCCGGCGCCGGCCAGCGTGATGGTGCCGCGGGAGGCGACTTTTCTGCAGCGTATGGAGACGATGCTCTCCGGCTCGCCGCCGAGGCAGATGACGTCGTCCGGCAGCTCAACGCCTGCCAAAAAATACTGAGGACTGACCGATCTCAATAGTTTTCTGTCTCTAGGCATTAGTCAATAGCACGCATAGATGGGCGGCAATCTATTGACTATGCTTTACTCGCGGTCACAAGCGGTTTGCAATAAATACGTGCAAATGCTTATTTTTGCAAATTAAAAATATCGCGAGGTAACAAAATGAATAACGCTTACTTGATACTGGAAAACGGCACTTTTCTATTCAGTAGCTATGTTGAGTTCTCAAGGCTACCTAATATTGACGAGTACATTTACATACCGGGGGAGACTTATCAGGTTCTTGGAGTACTCCATTTTTGGGTCAATGAAGGTGATACACCAATTGCTCAGATTACGATAAGACTTGTGAATAATGCTGCCTCCTTGAACAACAATCTGGAAGCCACGGCCCCAAAAAAATAAAGATTTAAATTTCATCGGAACGAAATCCCACCAGGGCGCCCCGCTGCGGCCTCATCCAGCGAGTAGCGCAGCGCGGTGTCCAGGCATGGGACATCGCGCATCCGGGTTTTCGGCGACACGCCAATCTCGCGGAAGCGGTCGAGCGCCAGCTCCAGCTCCTGAACGACCAGCAGCCGGCCGGCGACGGTTTGCTCACAGCCCTCATGGGCCGGCAGCAGATCGCGAGTCTGGTCGATGAAAACCTCCCGGTATCGCTGGGTCAGTTGCTTGGCTTCCCACAGGGTCGGCTGCCCAGATTTGAGCGCGCGGATCACCATGTCGAGCTCGTCGCTCAGTAGGTCGAGGGTATAGGGGGTGCGGTTGGGTTCCATGATGGTCTGCAATTTGAATTCGTACGTTTTCAAACTACAGCCAGGGGAGCGTCGCCGGCAAGTGGCATCCGACGAGCGGTGAAGGTATGCTAGATGAGGTGGTTGCGGCATGGGGATTGATGGGTTGCCCCAAATACGCCCCAAGTTAATAGCCAACGCCGCGAAACCCGCATGGATGCTGGATTGTTCCGCGGGTTCGAATCCCACAGCCTCCGCCAAATAGCAGCAAGAAGCCGTCAGCGGTAGTAAGCGAAACCCTTGAGTTTGCTTGCTATGACTGGCGGCTTTTTCATTTCCGGCAAGCGGCAATCAGCACACATCAATCTGTTTTGACGGTAGCCTTGTTCGTATAAGCTTGCGCCGTGACGGTACGGGATCCCAACATGCCAAAACTCGTTGCTCCACTTACCACGGCCAGGATTAACCCCGCCAAACCTGGTCTTGCCGTTATCAAGCTGTCTGATGGTGGCAGGTTGGCTGTGTGGGTGATCCCCACGGCAAGAAAGCGTGGCGCCTACAGTACTGCCGACCGGCAGACGGCAAGCAAGATACCGTCACAATCGGAAATTACCCGGACGTCTTGCTTGCATCGGCAAGAGAGGCACGAAGCGCTTCGGACTGACTTGACGGCCCAGATCGCTCCCAGCAGACCGATCACAATGCCGCCGGCCAACGCCTTCAGCACAGCATCCGCTACGCCATCTACTCTCGTGGCTAGCTTCACCGCATACTCGACGCCCGCCTCATCAAACGCTTGGCGCGCGCCAGCCTTGGCCGCCGCCTCCAGCAGTGCCCGGAAATTCTCCCGCGGCAGCACGACTTCATCACCCATCCCCTACTCCCCAAAGTAAGCGCGATACTTGCCACTCCGCACGACCGTCACGTTCCTCACATGCGTATTGGGAATATCAGCAAACGATTGCCCATAGCCGGCATGCCGAGCCTCAGACTGCGCGCATCAAGGGCAAAGCCTTGGACGTCTTGCTGTATTTGCATTTATTTATCTTCCTTACAACTGTCACAAGTAACAAGGCATAACAACTGAATTAATGCAAAATTAGTTATGAGTGAATTAACATCACTCATTTCACACTTACTTACCGTTAGGAGTTTCATATGAATTCGCCCGAAATCGTGAAGCAAATCCTGAACGCTGGATCCGCCAGATTGATCGTTACCACAATCTCCAACTACCTACATGACCCGATCTACACCGACAAAGGAACCGGCTCCGCCAAGGATGTCAGCATCTGGCGTCCGGCTCCGACGAATCCCAACCAGTACATCATTGGCGATCATGCCCAGGGAGATCACGGCAAATCAGGGAGTGGGGCAATCCAGGTGGTAGAGGTGGAAAATGACGATGGCTCTGCCCCTTTGCTGGCACTGCCGATAGACTACACTCTGATATGGACCGACAAAGGAAGCGGCGGCAGCAGCGATGGCTCCATCTGGCTGCCGAATGCTCCGGCAGGCTATGTAGCCATTGGCTCGGTAGCGCAGAGCGATTACAGCAAGCCCTACATTCCCAACTACCGCTGCATCCGCAGGGACCTCGTCTCGGAGACCTCCGCAGGAGACCTCATCTGGAATGATGAGAAATCTGGCGCCGAGCTAGATGTTTCCCTTTACGCTATCGCCTCAGCCCCGGGCGCATTCTATGCCAACAAAGGTTATGGCCGGCCTAGCGGCCCCTTCTACTGCATCAAACTCTAACCGGTAGGTGCATGCAAAACGGCAAGCAATATGCTTGCCGTTTTGCCGTAAAACTCACCTAACCAGCATCAAACACCTGCTCAAACGTACACGTCAACGATACTGACCCCGCCACCGGATCAGTTCGCTTCCATGGCTTCTGGCAAGTCACCTTGACCATGTTGCCATCCGCGCCGGCAAACCAAAACCAAGACACGCCACGCTGTTTTGCCAGAAACGCGCATGGCCTGCCCCTGGACTGCCCCGGCTCCTGTAGGCAAACCATGCCCCATGACTTGAGCATTTGAATCCTGGTCGATCCCGATCAACTCGCCGGGCTATGTCTACCGGGCTAATTTGAAGGTACGCTGACAGTCGCCAACGGAGAAAAAATGCTGACCCCGGCGCTTTCCGCAAAGCCGGTGGCATCCGCGCCCCGAATCGCCGACGCCGCGCAGGCATCCGGATTTGTCCGAATGCTGACCGAAGCGCAGTCGGATGCGCCCGCTCCCAAAGCGGCCGGCAAGCTGAACTTGGAGAACCTCTCCACGGACTAAGCCCACGATGTGATGACGAGCATGCTCGACTCCGGCAAGCTGACGCCCGAGGAGTACCAAAACATGGCGGCGGTGCTTCATATCCGTCCGCTGAATCAAAACCTGGGCTATCCCGTGCCTGCCCGCTTCAACCTGCTATCCGGCATTCAGGCTCTGATCGGGAACAGCAGGATGATTTGCCGCCATGATCAAGTCCGCGCAGAAACCCACGGATTGCAAGTGCTGAAGGCATACCAGGCCCACGCCTGAGCAAGGGCGGCCATGCCGCCCGTCTCCCGCCCCATGCCGCGCCTGCGGCTTTTTTTCATCTCCCCCCTTGCGAGCAGACTGCCGCGCCAGCCTTCCGGACAGGCTTGCGGCCGCGGCTGGTCCATTGCGCAAAATGTACTAACCTAAATCAAATTAGCGCCACGGCAAGGGTCGGATCATGAAAATAGCTCACAAAGCGGGACTCATCTCGGCGCTGGTCCTGGCCGTCACCGTGTCCACGCTGTCCTGGATCCAGTACCGCAGCATCGCCGACAGCGTCAGGCGCGACAAGCAGCAGGAGATCGCCCAAACCGGCCAAGTGCTGGCAGCGCAGATTGAAAACTGGCTGAACGGCAAGCTCAAACAGATAGATTTGATGGCGCAGCTGATAGACTCCGGCTTCAGCGCGGAGCGCATTCAGGAAGTGTTCGACCGCCCTCAGCACAAGCAGGAGTTTCTGCTGATCTTCGGCGGACTGGACACCGACGGCAAAAGAATCACCAACGATCCCAAATGGAACCCGCCGCCCGACTGGGACGCGCGCAAACGCCCGTGGTATCCGGTGGCCAAGAACGCCAACGGCGCCGCGCTGACCGATCCCTACCCCGACGCCGCCTCCGGCGAGATATTGATCTCGGCGGTGGCCAAGCTCACTGACAAGGGCGCGGTCAAGGGCGCGTTTGGCGGCGACCTCAGCCTGAAAACCGTGTCCGAAGCGCTGAACACCGTCAATTTCAACGGCGCGGGGTATGCCTTTTTGCTGTCGGCCGACGGCAAGATCATCAGCCACCCCGACGGCAAGCTGAACGGCAAATCGGTGGCCGACTTGTTCGGCGGACAAGCGCCGGCCTTGAGCAAGGATCTGCAAGACATCGACGTGAACGGCAAAAAGCTGATGGTGGCCTTCCAGCCGCTGGACAAGCTGCAAAACGCCAAATGGCTGGTAGGCATCGTCCTGGACACCGACAAGGTAATGGCCAACGTCCGCTCGCTGGGCCAGCAGGCGATGATAGGCGCGGTGATAGGCGTAATCCTGAGCATGCTGGCGCTCAGCAGCCTGATGGGGCGGCTGATGCAGGCGCCGCTGCTGCAGCTGAAGTCATCGCTGGCGCAAATCAATAGCGGCAACGGCGATCTGACGCGCCGGATAGACGATTCCGCCAGCGATGAATTCGGCGAGGTGGCCCACGAACTCAACACCTTCCTCGCCTACCTGCAGCAACTGGTCGGCGACATCCAGCGGATTTCGCATTCGGTGCACGACAGCACCGAGCAAAGCGCCAACGAAGCCCGCCAAAGCCGCAACGAGGCCGCCCGCCTGCAGCAGGAGCTGGACGGCCTGGCATCGGCAATCCAGGAAATGGCCGACACCACCGGGGAAATCAACAATAATGCCAGCGCCGTGGCCGCCGCGGCGAAGCAGGCGCATGAGGAAACCGATGGCCGGGTGAAACAGGTGGCCCAATCCGCCCAGTCCATCTGCAAACTGGCGCAGACCATGGAGGAAACTTCGCAATCGATGGGCGAGCTGGCCGCCTTCAGCAAAAATATCGAATCCATCGTCCAAGTGATTACCGGCGTGGCGGAGCAGACCAATCTGCTGGCGCTCAACGCCGCCATCGAGGCCGCGCGGGCGGGCGAGCTGGGGCGCGGCTTCGCGGTGGTCGCCGACGAAGTGCGCAAGCTGGCGTCGCAAACCCAGAGCGCCACCCAGGAGATACGCAGCACGATAGAGCAGCTGCAACGCGGGGTGGGGCAAGCGCACCAGAAAATGGAGGAAAGCCGCGAGCGCGCCGGCCACACCGTGGCCGAGGCGGAACAGACCAGCGAAATGCTGCTGCGCATCCAGGACGTGATCGCCGACATCAACCGCAAAAACAGCGAAATCGCCAGCACCATCCAGCGTCAAAGCGGCATGGCGCAGGACATCAGCCACAGCGCCGGCAATATCCAGCAGATAGGCCAGCAAGTGGCCGATGTCGCCGAGGTGCAATTGCAGCATTGCAATGAAACGTCGGAAAAAGTCGCGCGCCAGGATACGCTGATCAGCCGTTTCCGCATCTAGCGCCAAAACCCACGCCATCAACCGCGCGCTTGCCTGCCCTATCGCAGCCAAGCGCGCATGGCATTGGCCCGCATGCCTCCCTCCGTCCTTTCCACCCGCTCCAGCGACAGCTCCAATCCATCGGCGACGTCCGCGATTGCCAAAATTGCGACATGCTCATAAAATAAATGACATAGTCATTTTAAAATATCCGGCCGCGCAGTTTCAATAGCGACAGCCCGGACACCCCGCACCGCTCGACAAACGCGTCATTCGACCAACCGCAACAAGCACGCCAAGATCATCATTCCATGACAAACAAGACACTGTTCCGTATCGCCGCAGCAGCGCTGCTGGCCGGCGCCGCCTGCGCCAATGCCGCCTCCGCCGCACAGCCCGCCAACCCTCAAACCGCGCGCTTCGCGCCGTTGTATTACGGCCAAACGCTATGGATCATGCTGGGCTCGCCGGTTCCCGATGGCTGGGTCATCACCCGCAGCAGCGGCAACCAGAACGAAATCACCGACACCCACGGCGCTTCCTACACTCAGCAGCTGTCGGTCATGCTGGGCTCTCCGATTCCCAAAGACTGGGTGGTGATCCGCTCTACCGGCACCACTAACGTCATCTACTACAGCAAAGGCGCGTCGCTGGGAACCGAAATCGCGGTAATGCTGGGCTCGCCGACGCCGGACGGCTGGGTGATCGTTCGCGGCGACGGCAAAATGAACGTGCTGCATAATCTCAACGGTTCCAGCTATGGCAGCGAAATCACCGTGATGCTGGGCTCTCCCATCCCCGCCGACTGGGTAGTGGTGCGCGCCAATGGCAACAGCAATGTCATCCGCTACACCAAGGGCGCGGCGCCGGGAACGGAAATCTCGGTGATGCTGGGCTCGCCGATACCGGACGGCTGGGCAATCGTGCGCGGCGACGGCAATATGAACACGCTGCGCAATCTGAATGGCTCCAGCTATGGCAACGAGATTACCGTTATGCTGGGCTCGCCCATTCCCGCCGACTGGGTAGTGGTGCGCGCCAATGGCAACAGCAATGTCATCCGCTATACCAAGGGCGCCGCGCCGGGGACGGAAATCACGGTGATGCTGGGCTCGCCGATTCCGGCAGGCTGGGTGGTGGTGCGCAGCTCCGGCAATATGAACGTGATCCGTTACATGGGACGTTAAACGCGCAATCTCGCGGCGCGGGAAAGCCTGCCCAAGGGGCAGGCTTTTCTCATCCGGCCAGCGCGGGCACGCGCATGAAAAAACCCGCCGGGAATCCGGCGGGTTTATCGCGGGTAGCGGAAGGTAGCTGGCTTACAGCACTTCGATGATGCCGGCGGCACCCATGCCGGTGCCGATGCACATCGTCACCATGCCGTGGCCCTTCAGGCCGGCGTCGCGCATGCCGTGCACCAGCGTGGCGGTGCGGATGGCACCGGTCGCGCCCAGCGGGTGGCCCAGGGCGATCGCGCCGCCGTGCGGGTTGACCTTGGACATGTCCAGCTCCAGATCGCGCGCCACCGCCAGCGCCTGGGCGGCGAAGGCTTCGTTCAGTTCGATCCATTTCAGGTCGTCCTGCTTCAAGCCGGCTTGGGCCAGCGCGGCCGGGATGGCTTCCTTCGGACCGATGCCCATGATTTCCGGCGGCACGCCCTTGACCGAGAAGGTCACGTAGCGGGCCAGCGGCACCAGGTTGAACTCCTTGAGCACGCGCTCGGACACCAGGATCACCGCGCCGGCACCGTCGGACATCTGCGAAGAGTTGCCGGCGGTGACCGAACCCTTGGCGTCGAACACGGTTTTCAGCTTGGCCAGGCCTTCCAGCGTGGTTTCGCGGCGCGGGCCCTCGTCGGTGTCCAGCACGCGGGTCTTGCTCACCACTTCGCCGGTTTCCAGGTTCGGCGTGCGGTAAGTCACTTCCAGCGGGGTGATCTCGCTCTTGAACTTGCCGCCGTCGATGGCGGCCAGCGCGCGGCGGTGGGATTCCACCGCGAACGCGTCCTGGTCTTCGCGCGACACGCCCCACTGCTGCGCCACTTTTTCAGCGGTCAGGCCCATGCCGTAGGCGATGCCGTAGTTCTCGTCCTTGGCGAAGATTTCCGGGTTCAGCGACACCTTGTTGCCCATCATCGGCACCAGCGACATCGATTCGGAACCGGCCGCGATCACCACGTCGGCTTCGCCCAGGCGGATGCGGTCGGCGGCCATCTGCACGGCGTTGATGCCGGACGAGCAGTAGCGGTTGATGGTGATGCCGCCCACGGTGTTGGGCAGGCCGGCCAGCAGCACGCCGATGCGCGCCATGTTCAGGCCCTGCTCCGCTTCCGGGAAGGCGCAGCCGACCACGCAGTCGGAAATCAGTTTCGGGTCCAGGGTCGGCACCTGGGCCAGCGCGCCGGTGATCACATGCGCCAGCATGTCGTCCGGGCGCACATGGCGCATCATGCCGCGCGGCGCCTTGCCCACCGGGGTGCGGGTGGCGGCGACGATGTAAGCTTCTTGTACTTGTTTGCTCATTTTCGATTCTCCTGTCGGCCGGCTGATCCAAGCGGTAGAAATCAACCGACCTATCATCTGGCTATTGGCCGTGCTTGCGGGAGGATTCGCAGCGAGCGGGCCGAGGTCAAGGCGAGAAGCGCAGCCGTACAAGTGGTACGGCGAGCATCACAGCCTTGAGATCGGCACGCGCAGCAGAATCATCCCCAAGCACTTAGTTGCGCAGCGGCTTGCCGGTGGTCAGCATGTTCGCGATGCGGTCCTGGGTCTTGGAGTTTTTCAGCAGGGTCATGAAAGCCTTGCGCTCCAGGTCCAGAATCCATTGCTCGTTAACCAGGGTGCCGGCCTCCACATCGCCGCCAGTCATCACGTCGGCGATCTGCGAAGCGATGAAGAAGTCGTGCTGGCTGATGAAGTTGCCTTCCAGCATGTTCACCAGTTGGCCCTTGATCGACGCGGCGCCGGAACGGCCAGCCACCGGGAAGCCCTTCACCTTCAGCGGCGGACGGTAGCCGGATTCTGCCAGCACCAGCGCCTGCTTCTTGGCCACGTACAGCAGCTCATAGGCGTTGAACACCACCGGATCGCCCTTGCGGAAGAAGCCCAGCTCCTGCGCCTCGACGCCGCTGGTGGCGACCTTGGCGGTGGCGATGTTCATGAAGTAGTCCTTCAGCGCCGCCAGCACGTCGCCGCGGGCCTCCTGCGAAGCGCGCAGCGCGAATTCCTTGCAGCCGCCGCCGCCCGGCAGCAGGCCCACGCCCACTTCCACCAGACCGACATAGGACTCCAGCGCCGCCACGGTCTTGTCGCAGTGCATCGCGAATTCGCAGCCGCCGCCGAATACATAGCCCTGGGTAGCGGCCACGGTCGGGATCTGGCTGTAGCGCAGGCGCAAGGCGGTGGTCTGGAAGCGGCCGATCATCGAATCGATGGCGTCCCAATCGCCCATCATGAAGGCCGGCATCATCGACTGCAGGTCGGCGCCGACCGAGAACGGCTCTTCGGTCTGCCAGATCACCAGGCCCTTGAAGCGGTCTTCGGCGATGTCGATGGCGGTGTTCAGGCCTTCCAGCACGGCCGGGCCGATGGCGTGGGCCTTGGACTTGAACGACACCACCAGCACATCGTCGCCGGTGGTGAAGGCGCGCACGCCCTCGTTTTCAAACACGGTTTCGCCCAGCGGCGCCACGGCTTCGCCCAGCACCTTGGCCGGCGCCAGCTGACGCTGGTAAACATCCAGCGCGGAGCGGCCAATCAGCTTCTTGTCGGCGGCGTTGAACGAGCCTTCGGCGAAATGCACGCCGGCGCGATCACTCTCCAGCACCCAGGCCGGCAGTTCGGCGGCGGTCAGGGCCTTGCCGGCCTTGACGTCTTCCTGCAGCCATTTCGCAACTTGCTGCCAGCCGGCGGATTGCCAGGTCTCGAACGGACCGGCGCTCCAACCGAAGCCCCAGCGGATGGCGAAATCGACATCGCGCGCGCAATTGGCGATATCGCCCAGGTGGTAGGAGATGTAGTGGAACACGTCGCGGAAACATGCCCACAGGAATTGCGCCTGCGGATGCTCGCTGTCGCGCAGCTTCTGGAATTTCTCCGCCGGATCGGCGATCTTCAGGATGTCCTTGACCGCGTCGTCGCCCTTCTCGCCGGAGCCGACATACTCGCCCTTGGCCGGGTCGAGCACCAGCATGCGCTTGCCGTCTTTCTTGTAGATGCCGGCCTTGGTCTTGGCGCCCAGCGCGCCGGCGGCGATCAGCTTCTGCATCCAGTCCGGAGTCTGGAACAGGCCGTGCCACGGATCTTGCGGCAGGGTGTCCTGCATGGTCTTCACCACGTGGGCGAAGGTGTCCAGGCCCACCACGTCGGCGGTGCGGAAGGTGGCGGACTTCGGACGGCCCAGACGCGGGCCGGTCAGGTCGTCGACCACGTCGAAGCGGATGCCGTACTTGGCGGCGTTGGCGATGGTGGCCAGCATCGAGAACACGCCGATGCGGTTGGCGACGAAGTTCGGGGTGTCTTTCGCGCGTACCACGCCCTTGCCCAGCGTGGACACCAGGAAGCGTTCCAGGTTGTCCAGGATGTGGGCGTCGGAGGTCACGCAGGGAATGATTTCAACCAGGTGCATGTAGCGCGGCGGGTTGAAGAAATGCACGCCGCAGAAGCGCGGGCGCACCGAATCCGGGCAGCCTTCGGCCAGCTTGTTGATCGACAGGCCGGAGGTGTTGGTGGCGAAGATGGTGTGCTCGCCCAGATGCGGGGCCACCTTGTGGTACAGGTCCACCTTCCAGTCCATGCGCTCGGCGATGGCCTCGATCACCAGGTCGCAATCCTTCAGCAGGTGCAGATGGTCGTCGTAGTTGGCCGGCTGGATGTGGGCCACCACATCGCTGCCCGCCAGCGGAGAGGGTTTCAGCTTTTTCAGACCGTCGATGGCCTTCAGCGCGATGCCGTTCTTGTCGCCTTCCTTGGCCGGAAGATCAAACAGGATGGTCGGGACTTTGGCGTTTACCAGATGAGCGGCGATCTGCGCCCCCATCACGCCGGCACCGAGCACGGCTACCTTGCGCACATTGAATTTGGTTTGAGACATGGTTTCCTCGATTTGTTGAAACACACATGAGACAGGCCCCTCTCAACCTGTCCAGCTTGCTTCAAGGACGAGCGTTGAATCGTCCTTGCCCTGCGCCCGCTCCGCCAGAGGCTGGAGCGGCGCAGGCGGGTACTACTTGATAGCGTGGCCGGCGATATTCGCTATTCTTCCGGTCCGTCACCACTCGCGGCCCGTTGCCGGACCCGCTTTGTAGACCATTCGGACGGCCCGCGCGCCGCGGAATCGTCCTGCAGATCGGCCAGCGTCGATAAAATATCAAACACTCGCTTTTATGTCGGATTAGTCTAACCCATTTTGGGCAAAATCAAAGCAGCTTTTGTAAAAAAACTGCATGCGGCGCTGGCGCGGCCGCAACAAAGCCGCCCACTGTGCCGGAACGACAACAGGGCAGACGCTGCGCGCCTGCCCTGTCGGGAGTTTCAAGCCATTAAAGACGGCTTAGAAGCGGTAGTTGTACTGCAGGCCGAGCAGTTGCAGATAGGTCTTGTAGCTGCCATTGACCGTGCCGCCGTTGCCGGTACATGCGCCGTTATTGCCGGTCGGGTTGCAAGTATCCGAGTAGTTGACGTTAGCGCTCTTGAAGTCGATGAAACTGTACGCCATATCGATCGAGCTTTGCTTGTTGATCTTGAAGTTGGCGCCCAGCGACAGCCAGATGCGGTCGCTATCCGGAATCGCCGGATGGCGCTGGTCATCCGACTTCACCGGAGACTGCTCCCAGGCCAAGCCGCCGCGCAGCATCCAGGCATCGCTCAGCTGGTAGTTGGAGCCGACCGACACGCGCCAGGTATCTTTCCAGTTCTGATGCAACACCAGATCGCCCTGCACCACGCCGTTAACGGTCGACTGCTTGATGTCGATCTGCTGCAGACGCGAGTTGCGCACCCAGGTCACATCGCCCATCAACGCAATTTTCGGATTCAGCTGATGGAAGAAGTTGGCCGATGCCGTCTCCGGCGTGCTGACATCGACAGACGCGGAAGCATCCGGGTGCGCAAGCTTGGCCGCGACAGCGGCAGGCAGCGTCACCCCGCCGATGGTCACATTGCCTTGGACGTTATTGAACGTCCAAGTAGAAGAGCCTTGCAACGATTGCTTCACAGTGGAGCGGTAGGCCAGGCCGAAGCGAGTGTTTTCATTCAACTGGAACATGTAGCCGATATTCCAGCCGAATCCCCAGTCATTACCCTCAACGTGAGCCAGACCATCGCCGCCAATGCCGCCAGCCCGCATTACAGCGGAGATCTGCGCCGGATTGGTCAAGGTAACGGTCGCCCCCCCCGGACCATACGGACCGGTGATGCCGCCAGCTGCGGCCGCCTTCATGGCGAGGCCGGACGTGGCATCAGCCATCTGCTCCAGGGTGGCGTCCATGTACTGAGCCGAAATTCCGAAACCCAAAGAATTGCGCTCATCCAACTTGAAGGCGATGGACGGGTTGATGTTCAGCGACTGCAGGTCGATGCTCTTCAGCGCGTAGCGGCCGGCCCAGTTGAAGCCGTAGTCCAGCTTGGCGCCGTAGGGCACGTACATGCCGATGCCGGCGGTGATTCTGTCGTTGATCTTGCTGGACAGGTAGAAGGTCGGCGCCGCCACCGCCTTCGGCGCGAAAGTGCCGCCGTTGTCGCCGCCGGTGGGCTGGCCCAACACATTCTTGGAGCCGTTGTCAGTGTATTCGGAGTGCGGCACCACCAGGGTGACGCCAGTGGAGAGCTGGGTGCCGTCCAGCCTGGTCAGGCCGGCCGGGTTGGAGAAGATGGTGGACGGATCGTTGGCTTCCGCGCCGTTGGCATGGGCGGTGCCCTGGCCGGAGACGCTTTGCGAACCGAACTGATAACCCGAGGCAGCCGCCTGAGTGGACGCCAGGCCGAGCGCAGTGCCCATGATCATCACGGACAGGCTAAGATGCTTGAGCTTCATGCTTCCCTCTCTGATATTTCTTGAGTAGATATTTTCATTAACGATGACCCAATCATGGCGTGAGTCATAATCGATGCTACCAGAGAATTAGAGCAATCCCACCAAACCGCAGAGCTTTTGTTCCAAACGTTCGTTTTAATGCAACATTTCCACAACAATCGGGAAATACGGCAACACTTTCCTCAATCCTGGCCCAGCAGGCGCGACTTGCCATCGCGGTCGATAGCGACATAGGTGGCGATCACCTCGGTCACGCGCACGTGCGAGCCGTCCATCCGCTCCGCCTCCACCGAAATCTTCAGCGTGATGGACTTCTGCCCTATCCGCAGCCGTTCCACATACATGTCCACCACGTCGCCCAGCATGATGGGCGCGGCGAACTGGAAGGCGTTGACCGCCACCGTGGTGACCGGACCGCGCGACAGCCGTTCGGCGTCCAGACTGCCGGCCATGTCGATCTGGCTCATCAGCCAGCCGGCCTGCACCCTGCCGTAGGCATTGGTGCTGGTGGGCAGGGCCCTGACTCGCAAGACCGGAATCCGTTGCTCCTGCTGCTCCATTGCTTGAACTCCTGCCCGCCGGGCGCTAAGCGTTGACGAAAACGGCCGCAATCGCGTCGCAGCCGTTTTCGTCAACGCCGGACACGTCGCGCGTGTCCGGCGATAGTACCACTTTGCCGATCTTAGAAAATCAGGCGCTGCAGCATTTTGTCATCATGCTGCTCCAGCTTCATGTCGAAGTCGTCCACCATGATCACGTCGCGCTTCAGCTTGCGGGCGCGGGCGACGGCGTCGAACTCGGCTTGCGTGATCAGGCCGGTCTGCAGCGCTTCGGCCAGGCGCTCGCGGGCGGTGATGGTGCGGAACTTGCCGTCGCGGGCCAGCTTGCGCAGCTTCTGCTCCACCGGCTCGGTCGCCAGCACGGCCTCCAGCGCGTGGCCCAGCACGCCGACCGCGTCGTTTTCATCCTTGGACACGTACATGCCGCGGGTAAGGCGGTCGCGGGTGGCGCCGGGCTCCATCAGCGCGCGCGCCACCTTGGTGCCGACGCGGTCGGACGCCGGCTTCAACGTCAGGCCCCACGGGAAGATGATGCGGCGCAGAATCCACGCCAGCGCGCGGTTGGGCAGGTTGGCCAGAAAGCCGTCCATCGCCACTTGCACGTCGTACAGCGCGTTTTCCACCGCCCAGCTCATCACCGCGATGTCTTCCTTCGGCGCGCCGTCGCGCTCGAAGCGCTTCAGGCAGGCGGTGGCGATGTACAGGCCGGACAGCATGTCGCCGAGGCGGGCCGACAGCTTCTCGCGGAACTTCAGCGAGCCGCCCAGGCTGAACATGGCCATGTCGGACAGCAGCGCGAAGGCGCTGGACAGGCGGGTGGTCTGTTTGTAGTAGCGCGCGGTGACGCCGCCCTTCGGGCTGCCGGCGAAGCAGGCGCCGGTCAGGCCCAGCCAGAAGGCGCGCACCTTGTTGCTGATCACGAAGTTGATGTGGCCGGTGATCGCCTTGTCGAACTCGGCGCCGTCGTTGGCCATCGCGGCTTTCATTTCGCGCAGCACGAAGGGATGGCAGCGGATGGCGCCCTGGCCGTAGATGATCATCGAACGGGTCAGGATGTTGGCGCCTTCGACGGTGATGCCGATCGGAATCGCCTGGTAGCCGCGCGCCAGGTAGTTGCGCGGGCCCAGCACCACTGCCTTGCCGCCATGCACGTCCATCGCGTCGTTCAGGGTTTTGCGCATGCGCTCGGTGTTGTGGTACTTCAGGATGGCGGACAGCACCGACGGCTTCTCGCCGTTATCCAGCGCGGTCAGCGCCAGATCCTGCGACGCCTCCATCTGGTAGGTGAAGCCGCCGATGCGGGCCATCGCCTCATCCACGCCTTCGAACTTGCCGATGGGCAGGCCGAACTGGTCGCGGATGCGGGCATAGGCGCCGGTGGTCCAGGTAGTCAGCTTGCCGCAGGCCACCGACATCGCCGGCAGCGAGATGCAGCGGCCTACCGACAGGCACTCAACCAGCATGCGCCAGCCCTGGCCGGCGAAATCGCGGCCGCCGATGATCCAGTCCAGCGGAATGAACACGTCCTTGCCCCAGGTCGGGCCGTTCATGAAGGCGGCGCCGCCCGGGAAATGGCGACGGCCGATTTCCACGCCGGCGTGCTCGGTCGGCACCAGCGCGCAGGTGATGCCGATGTCTTCCTTGTCGCCCAGCAGGTGGTCGGGGTCGTACATCTTGAACGCCAGGCCCAAGATGGTGGCCACCGGCGCCAGGGTGATCCAGCGCTTTTCCCAGCTCACGCGCACGCCCAGCACGTTTTCGAAGTGCTCGCCGGTGCGCGGGTGGGTGTAGGAGCCGCGGCATACCACGCCGAAGTCGGGAATGCTGCCGGCGTCGGAGCCGGCGTACGGGCTGGTCAGCGCGAAGCAAGGCACTTCCTGGCCCTTGGCCAGGCGCGGCAGATAGTAGTCCTTCTGCGCTTCAGTACCGTAGTGCTGCAGCAGCTCGCCCGGGCCGAGCGAGTTGGGCACCATCACCGATACGGCGGCGGAGCCGCCGCGGGTGGCGATCTTGGTCACCACCTTGGCATGGGCGTAGTTGGAGAACTCCAGGCCGCCGTATTTCTTCTTGACGATCATGCCCAGGAAGCCGTTGTCCTTGATGAACTGCCATACTTCCGGCGGCAGGTCCTTCAGCTCGTGGGTGATCTTCCAGTCGTCGATCATGCCGCACAGCTGTTCGGTCGGGCCGTCGATGAAGGCCTGCTCTTCAGCCGTCAGCTTCGGATCCGGAAAAGACAGCAGGCGCTGATAGTCCGGCTTGCCGGAGAACAGATCGCGGTCCCACCATACGGTGCCGGCGTTGATCGCTTCCTGTTCGGTCTGCGACATCGCCGGAGTGATTTTCTTGAAGATGCCGAATACCGGGCCGGTGAACACCGCGCGGCGCAGCGGCACGATATTGAGCACCGCGGCGACAACGGCGAACACCGCCCAGACGGCGACGGACGGCGGACAATGGAAAACGAACTGGAGCGCGGCGAGCCAGGCGGCGATGCCCACAGTCCAGGCCAGCACCGGCGCGGCGAAATACGCCAGCGCGCCGAGCAGCGCGATCAGAAGAATGGCAGCAATCATTGTGTATTACCCTCGTGTTGACCCCTCACTCCCGCAAACCGCTGCCTTGCTTTTGTCATACTCCGGCAGGCGGCGCGGAATCAGCCTTCGACAGGCGAAACCAAACCGGCAATCACGAAAGGCACCAGATATTTGACGATCATGTCCGGATCCCGGGCGGTGACGATCTGGCTGCGCGTGAAGATTTTCAGCACATCGTTACCGGCGAAGGCGTTGAACATGACGCTGAAGGCGAGGTGCATGCGCCAGGCCAACTGCTCCGGCTCCAGATGGGGCAGCGCCTTCTGGAAGGCGCTGGTATAGCGTTGCACGAATACGCTGTATTGCTGGGAGATGGTCTCGCGCAGCAGCCGGTGGTTTTCCACCAGCGTGCGCGACAGCAGGCGCACGAACATCGCGCCGCCGCGGGACGGGTCCTTGGACAGCGCCAGGCAGGGTCGGATGAACGACAATACCAGCTGATCCAGGGGCAACTCGCCCTCTTCCGCTTCCAGCTTGTCGAGTTCTAGCAGGCAGCCCTCCAGCAGCGGGGCCAGCCGGCGCATGAACACGGATTCGAACAATGCGTCCTTGGAGCCGAAGTGATAGTTCACCGCGGCCAGATTCACCTCGGCCTGCTGGGTGATCATGCGCAGCGAAGTCGCCTCGAAACCGTGCTCCACGAACAGACGTTCTGCAACATCCAGAATGCGGGTAGCGGTGTCGGGACGGCTTGCCTCCATGTTCTCCAGTGCCTTTATTGTATTTGCTTGTGGTTTAGTCTTGCTCATCTCAGCTTTCGAACAAGCGTTTCAAACTTACGTTTTAATTTGATCAATGTCAAGGCAAGACCATGCCCGCGACATTCACCGACTCAGGGCAATACAAAAACGGCAGTCCAATTTTAGACTGCCGTTTGAATGAAACACGCGTTAAAAGGGCTTAGTCAAGGCCTCGCAACAGATCTTGTTTAAGGTCGGCCACATTTTCCAGACCGACGCTGACGCGCAACAGCCCTTCGACGATGCCCGCCCGGTCGCGCGCCTCCTGGCTGACCCGCGCGTGCGTGGTGCTGGCCGGGTGGGTGATGGTGGACTTCACATCCCCCAGATTGGCGGTGCGGGAGATCACCTGCGCGGCATCGACCACCCGCCAGGCCGCCTCGCGGCCGCCCTTCACCACGAAGGACACCACCGCGCCGCCGCTTTTTTGCTGGCGCCGCGCCAATTCATGCTGCGGATGGCTTTCCAGCCCGGGGTAGTACACCCGCTCCACCTGCGGCAGGCTCTCCAGCCAGCGCGCCAGCTCCAGCGCGTTGGCGCTGTGCTTTTCCATCCGCAGGTGCAGGGTTTCCATGCCCGACAACAGCGTCCAGGCGTTGAACGGCGACAGCGACGGCCCGGCCGCGCGCACATGCAGATAGATTTGTTCGATCAGCGCGTCGCTGCCCACCACCGCGCCGCCCATCACCCGGCCATGGCCATCGAGGAATTTGGTGGCCGAATGCATCACCAGGTCGGCGCCCAGCGCCAGCGGCTGCTGCAGCGCCGGCGAACAGAAACTGTTATCCACCACCAGCAGCGCGCCATGCTCATGGGCGATGGCGGCGATGGCGGCCACGTCGGCCACCTCGGTCAGCGGATTGGACGGTGTCTCCAGGAACAACAGCCGGGTTTCCGGCGTGATCGCCGCGCGCCAGGCGGCCAGATCCCTGGCGTCGACGAAACGGGTGGCCACGCCGAATTTCGACAGCTGGCCGGCGAACAGATTGGTGGTGGAGCCGAACAGGCTTTGCGACGATACGATGTGGTCGCCCGCCTTCAGCAGCGTCATCATGATCGCCTGGATCGCCGCCATGCCGGTGGCGGTGGCGATGGCGCGCTCGCCGCCCTCCATCGCCGCCAGCCGCTGCTGGAAAGCCGCCACGGTGGGGTTGGTGAAACGGGAATAGGTGTAGCCCTCCACTTCGCCCAGGAACATCGCGGCGGCCTGGGCCGCGGACTCGTAGGTGAAGCTGGAGGTCAGATACAGGGCCTGGCTGTGTTCGCCGAATTCA
Organism: Chromobacterium subtsugae; assembly: GCF_001676875.1. GTDB lineage: Bacteria > Pseudomonadota > Gammaproteobacteria > Burkholderiales > Chromobacteriaceae > Chromobacterium > Chromobacterium subtsugae. Next base: position 61,971 of record NZ_JYKA01000010.1, read on the forward strand.
CTGACGGTGCGGCCGGCTCGAATGGCCTGCGTTTCCGGGTGCAGGGAGGATGGTTGCAGGTCGGACATGCGCTTCTCTCTTTCTCATCATCCGGCCGAAGCCGGTTGTCATTACCCATCCATCTTGCCTGAAAACCGCCCGCTTGCTAAATGCCATCCGGCGCTATCGTCGTGCCCGGCGCGGCATTTGGCGGGAAAAACAGGAAAAACCCGCCATCCTGCGATGGCGGGTTGCGAGGCGAGAGGCCGTGCGCGGCCTACAGCGCGGCGCGGAAGATCGCGCAGATTTCTTCGTGGCTGGCCTTGCGCGGATTGGTCAAACCGCAGGCGTCGTTCAGCGCATTGCCCGCCAATAACGGAATATCAGCGTCCTTCACGCCCAATTGCGCCAGCCCGGCCGGGATGCCGACATCGGCCGCCAGCCGCCTTATCGCCGCGATGGCGGCTTCCGGACTGCGCGCCTCCTCGCCCAGCGCGACGGCCACATCGCCCAGCCGGCCTCCGGCCGCCTCGGCATTGAAAGCCTGCACATGCGGCAGCAGCACCGCGTTGCACACGCCGTGCGGCAAGTCGTAGAAACCGCCCAGCTGGTGCGCCATCGCGTGCACATACCCCAAGGACGCGTTATTGAAGGCCATGCCGGCCAGGAATTGCGCGTAAGCCATCTGCTCACGCGCTTCCATGTCCTTGCCATCCTTCACCGCGCGGCGCAGGAAACCGGCGATCAGCTCCACCGCCTTCAAGGCGCAGGCATCGGTGATGGGGGTGGCGATGGTGGACACATAGGCCTCCACCGCGTGGGTCAGCGCGTCCATGCCGGTGGCGGCGGTCAGCGCGGCCGGCATGCCGGCCATGGTTTCCGGATCGTTGACCGACAGAATCGGCGTGGTGTGCTTGTCGACGATGGCCATCTTGATATGGCGCGACTCGTCGGTGATGATGCAAAAGCGCGTCATTTCGGACGCGGTACCGGCGGTGGTGTTGATCGCCACCAGCGGCAGTTGCGGCTTGGCCGACTTGTCCACGCCCTCGTAGTCCTGGATCTTGCCGCCATTCACCGCCACCAGCGCGATGGCCTTGGCGCAGTCGTGCGGCGAGCCGCCGCCCAGCGACACCACCACGTCGCAGCGTTTTTCCTTGAGCAAGGCCAGGCCGGCATTGACGTTGGCGCAGCTGGGATTGGGATGCACGCCGTCGAAGACCGTCGGCTCGATATCCGCCGCAGCCAGCATGTCCACCACCTTGCCGGCCAGCCCGGCCTTGACCAGGCCCTGGTCGGTGACGATCAGCGCCCGGCGGAAGCCGTGGCCGCGCATGGCGTCTATCGCCTGCCGCAGACAGCCGGCGCCCATCAGGTTGAGCGAGGGGATGAAGAAAGCGCTGGTGCTCATGGTTTCGTCTCCGTTCAGTGGACCGATGTCATGAACATAGTCTGCGCCCCGCCGGCCTCCTCCCGCCTTGCCTCAGGTCAACAAAAGCCGCAAGGCGCGGCCCGCGTCAGTGGAAGCTGGCGGCATTGTCGCGCAGCCATTGCGCCGCCAGCTCGCCGAAGCCGTCCCACATGATCTGCACCCCCAGGCACAGCAGAATGAAGGCCGACAGCCGCAGAAACACCACCGAGCCGGTCTGGCCCAGGTAGCGCAGCAGCTTGTCGGCGTGGCTGTAGCACAGATACACCAGCACGCTGCAGGCCAGGATGGCGGCGGAGCCCGCCAGCGGCGCCACCGCGTAACGGACGATGCCCTTGCCGCTGCCGGTGAGCGTGGCGCCGATGGTGATGGCGACCGAGATGGAGCCCGGCCCCACCGTCAGCGGGAAAGTCAGCGGGTAAAAGGCGCGCTGCTTGAGCTCGGCCTGGCTGTCGCCGCGCGACGGCTCGGTCGACGGCTGGCTGGCCTCGGCCGGCGTGTCGTTCAACATGCGCCAGGCGGCGAAGGTGATCAGCAAGCCGCCGGACATCTGCACCACCGGCAGCGACACCCCGAAAAACGACAGCACATAGCCGCCGACATACATGCTGCCCACCAGCAGCAAGGCGCAATACAGCGCGATGCGCCGCGCCAGGTAGCGGCGCTGCTGCGGCGTGTTGCGCGCCGTCATCGAGATGAAGATGGGCACCAGGCCCGGCGGATTCATGATGGGCAGCAGCGCCGCCATCACGAACAGAAATTTGGTCAGGAAGATGGACAGCAACGGCATTAGGGCAGCTCCGCGGGCAGATGTTTAAAATCTTTTCAGGATCGTAAATGTAAACGCAAAAAAGCCCGCTTGCCAGCGGGCTTTCCAATTCAACTCGACCAAGCGGGATTGCGTCTATCGCGCATCCGTCCGCGGCGCCCCTTCCGGCAGGATCCGCCGCGCCACCCACCAGGGCCGCGCCACCAAGAATATCCCGAACGCCGCTTCCAGCAGGCAGCTCAACAGATCCAGACGGCGGTCCGGAGTGAAGTAAAAACCCAGCGCCGGCCGATCGGCGGCAATCAGCAAACCCAGTACCGCGAGCAATTGCGGCAAGGCGCGCAGCAGCGCCCACAAGCCCAGAATCGCCGCCCCGGCCGCCAGCAACTCCCGCCCGGGGATCTTCAGCGCATTGGCTTCATGCGTGCGCGGCACCAGCTTGTGCGCGATGAACATCGGGAAAAACCAAAGAAAAGCGGCCAGCAGCAAAGGCAACAGCGGCATCACATACAGCAATGGCGCCGCAGCGCCGCTGTCGGGCCGCCCGCCCAGAAAGCTGGCAATGCCAAGCGACTGGAAGGAAATCACCACCAGCCACAGCGCGAACAGCCTGGCCGCCATGCCTACGATTTGTTGAGGCGTCATTAAGATTCTTTCAGTTCAATCCACGTCGCCCGGCATTTTACACGCCAAACGCAAACGGTTTTCGCCCAACGCGCAGCTAAGCGGCCATTAGCGCTCGTGAACTTTCACATTGCGCTCCCAAACGACAAACAGGCCCTTGAGGGCCTGTTTCATTTTTACGCGCGGCTTTCGCCGCGACGGTCAGGCTTGAGCCTCAGCCAATTTGCCGCCGCGGCCTTCCTCGCGCAGCTCCCGCGCCTTGCGGTGGGCGTCGGCCAGGTCAACCTGCTCCAGCGGCACCAGGCGGGTCTTGTGCTTGACCCGGTAGCCCCACCACAGCGCCAGGAACAGCGGAATGCCGACATAAGTGGCCACCACGCCGTTCCAGTCCACCTTGGCGGCGGTGAAGGCGGTGTAGTTCTGGCCCAGCATGATCAGCATGCACAAGGCGAAGGCGAACAGCGGCCCCAGCGGGAACCATTTGGCCTTATACGGCAGATCGGCCAGGTCATAGCCCTGCCGCACATAGGCGCGGCGGAAGCGGTAATGGCTGATGGCCACGCCCAGCCAGGCGATGAAGCCGGTCATGCCCGACGAATTGAGCAGCCACATGTATACCGCGTTGCTGTCGAACAGCGAAGTCAGGAAGCACAAGCAGGCCACCAGCGTGGTGGCGTACAGCGCGTTGCGCGGCACGCCGTCGGCGGTCAGCTTGCCGAAGCGGGCCGGCGCCATGCCGTTCTTGGCCATCGCGTACAGCATGCGGGTGGACGCGTACATGCCGGAGTTGCCGGCGGACAAGATGGCGGACAGGATCACCGCGTTCATCAGGCTGGCGGCGAAGGCCAGGCCGGCGCGGTTGAACACCAGCGTGAACGGGCTGGCGCCGACATCCTTCATCTCGTTCTTCAACAGCAGCGGATCGTTGTAAGGCAGGATCAGACCGATGATCAGGATGGACAGCATGTAGAACATCAGGATGCGCCAGAAGATCTGCCGCACCGCGCGCGGAATGGTGCGGCCCGGATTGGCGGACTCGCCGGCGGCCACGCCGATCAGCTCGGTGCCCTGGAAGGAGAAGCCCACCACCATGGCCACGCCGACAAAGGCCGCCAGGCCGCCGACGAAGGGCCCTTGGCCCTGCATCATCACGCCGAGGCCGGGCGCGATGCGCTGCGGCTGCGGTTCGGTCATGATGCCGAAGATCATCAGAAAGCCGATGACGATGAAGGCGATGATGGTGGCCACTTTCAGCATCGAGCACCAGAACTCCGCTTCGCCGAAGCCCTTCACCGAGAAATAGTTGAGCGCGAAGATCAGCACCAGAAAGCCCGCGCTCCACACCACGCCGGGCACCGCCGGGTACCAGTAGTGCATGATGATGGCGGCCGCGGCCAGCTCCACCGCGATGGTCACCGCCCAGTTGTACCAGTAGTTCCAGCCTTGGGCGAAGCCGAAGGCGGGGTCGACGAAGCGCGAACCGTATACCTGGAAGGAACCCGACACCGGCATGAAGGCTGCCATCTCGCCCAAGCTGGTCATCAGGAAGTACACCATCAGGCCCACCAGCGCGTACGCCAGCAAAGCCCCGCCGGCGCCGGCGCCGGCCACCGTGGCGCCCGATGCCAGGAACAGGCCGGTGCCGATGGAGCCGCCGATGGCGATCATCGACAGATGGCGCGCCTGCAGCGAACGCCGCAGTTCCGGCGCGTCTTGTTTCTTGTCCATATCCAACTCGCTCTAATGTTCTGCCGCGCGGGATTGCCCCGCGCCGCCCTGGCGGATCGCCGGGCCCGAATAATCAAAGCGGAAAAGAATGACATCGTTCGTTCGCATTGCCTAGCCCGGATGAGGCAAAATATGCAAAAAACGAAAATGTCATGTTCGCAAAAGAAACAAACTCGCCCGTCACACCCGCTGTGGCCCTTGCATCCAGCTCATGCCGTACCGCGCCGGCGACAATTCCGCCTCACAGCCGCTGCCCTCCCCGTTCCAGCCATCTCCCAGGCGCGGCGGCGCAACCAATTTTGGGAGCGGCTCCGCCCCTCCGCACGCATTTCTTGGCCTTGCGGAACAGCGCCATACGCAATGGACAAACCTCGGCGCGTCCATGAAATGTAAAAATCACGAATCGGCTGAAAACCTCGCGGCTCGGTCTTTTGACTGCGCAGCCCTACTGGAATCAAACGCTTAGCATGGGGAAAGGCAATCGAGCATCCGCACCGATCCAACAAAGAAAGCAAACACTCATTTTTAGTTAACAATTTCAAACACAAACCGCGCTCGGACTAAAACCAGGCTCATACAATTCGGTCAGTCTTAAAATACAACGCGGCTGGCATAGGCCGCTCGGTTTTTAGCATAAACGCAGCATAAAGCATGAAAAAATGTCATGCTCTGCCAGTTAATAACAAGTGAAACGTCCGTCCGGAGCACGCCGCATGTCGACCCCCACGTCCGCCAAATCCAACCGCCTGCCTTTAGTCATCGCAGCCATCGCCGTCATCGGCGGCGGCTGGTGGTGGCACCAGCACAGCAAGAGCGCCAAGGATGCCGCCGCCAACGCCAAGGGCGGCGCGCCGATGGCGGTGGGCGTGACCGCCGCGCGGACGCTGGACGCCCCGCTGCAGCTGAACGCGCTGGGCACGGTCAACTCCACGTATACCGTCACCGTCCGCAGCCGGGTGGACGGCCAGCTGGACAAGGTGCACTTCGAAGAAGGCCAATTGGTCAAGCAGGGCCAGTTGCTGGCCGAACTGGACCCACGACCCTATCTCGCGGCGCTGACCCAGGCCCAGGGCCAGTTGCTGCGCGATCAGGCGCTGCTGCAGAACGCCCAGCTGGACCTGGCCCGCTACCGCCAGTTGCTGGGGCAGAACTCCATCTCCAAGCAACAGGTAGACACCCAGGACGCGCTGGTCAAACAATATCAGGGCACGGTCAAGCTGGACCAGGGCTCGGTGGATAACGCCAAGCTGCAGCTGGACTACAGCCGCGTCACCGCGCCGGTGGCCGGCCGCGTCGGCCTGCGCCAGGTGGATCCGGGCAATATCGTGCACGCCAGCGACGCCAACGGCGTGGTGGTGATCACCCAGACCCAGCCGATCAATGTGGTGTTCGCCATCCCGGAAGTGAGCCTGTCGCAGGTGTTGCAGGCCGCCGCTGACAACAAGCAGCTGAAAGTGGAAGCCTGGGACCGCGACAACAAGCACAAGCTGGCCGACGGCGTCCTGCTGGCGATGGACAACCAACTGAACACCAGCACCGGCACCATCAATATCAAGGCCAAGTTCGCCAACGAAAAACAGGCGCTGTTCCCCAATCAGTTCGTCAACGTCAACTTGCAGCTGGGCGTGCGCAAGAACGCCATCGTGGTGCCGACCGCCGCGGTGCAGCTGGGCAAGGCGGGCAGCTATGTCTACACCGTAGGCAGCGACTCCACCGTCAGCATCAGCAAGGTCGCGGTGGGCCCGGCCTCCGGCGACGTCACCATCATCGAATCCGGCCTGCGCGCCGGCCAGCAGGTGGTGATAGACGGCGTGGACAAGCTGCGCAACGGCGCCAAGGTCAAGGTGATAGACCGCGCCGCGCAAAGCCAGGAAGCCGCCGCGGCGGCCAGCGAAGGCAAGCCGCACCGCAAGCACGGCGCCAGCGGAGACTGGGGCAAGCGTCACGCCTCGGCCGCCAACTAAGCGCAAGGATACGGCATGAATCCCTCTCGCCCGTTCATCCTGCGGCCGGTGGCCACCACCCTGTTGATGGTGGCCATCCTGCTGACCGGCCTGGTTTCCTGGCGCATGCTGCCGGTTTCGGCGCTGCCTGAAGTCGACTACCCCACCATCCAGGTGGTCACCCTCTACCCCGGCGCCAGCCCGGACGTGATGACCTCGTCGGTCACCGCGCCGCTGGAGCGGCAGTTCGGCCAGATGCCGGGCCTGTCCCAAATGTCGTCGGCCAGCTCCGGCGGCGCTTCGGTGATCACGCTGCAGTTCAGCCTGGATTTGACGCTGGATGTGGCCGAGCAGGAAGTGCAGGCGGCCATCAACGCCGCCGGCAACCTGCTGCCGGCCGACCTGCCCAGCCCGCCGATCTACAACAAGGTCAATCCGGCCGACACGCCGATACTGACCATCGCCGTCAGCTCGCCCACCCTGCCGCTGACCAAGCTGGAGGACATGGTGGACACCCGGCTGGCGCAGAAGCTGTCGCAAGTGCCGGGCGTGGGCCTGGTCAGCATCAGCGGCGGCCAGCGGCCCGCCGTACGCATCCAGAGCAATCCCAAGGCGCTGGCCGCGCGCGGCCTGACCCAGGAAGACATCCGCACCGCCATCGCCAACGCCAACGTCAACCAGGCCAAGGGCAGCTTCGACGGCCCGCTGCAGGCGTCCACCGTCGACGGCAACGACCAGCTGCAATCGGCGGCGGAATACAAAAACGTCGTCATCGCCTACCAGAACGGCGCGCCGGTGCGCGTGCAAGACGTGGCCAAGGTGGTGGACTCGGCGGAAAACGTGCGCCTGGCCGCCTGGGCCGGCGCTACGCCGGCCGTCATTCTCAACGTGCAGCGCCAGCCCGGCGCCAACGTGATCCAGGTGACCGACCGCATCAAGGCGCTGCTGCCGCAACTGAAAACCACCCTGCCCGGCTCGGTCGACGTGGCGGTGCTGAGCGACCGCACCGTCACCATCCGCGCCTCGGTCGAGGATGTGGAGTTCGAACTGATGCTGGCGATCGCGCTGGTGGTGATGGTGATCTTCGTCTTCCTGCGCAATGTGCCGGCCACCATCATCCCGGCGGTGGCGGTGCCGCTGTCGCTGGTGGGCACTTTCGGCGTGATGTACCTGACCGGCTTCTCCATCAATAACCTGACGCTGATGGCGCTGACCATCGCCACCGGCTTCGTGGTGGACGACGCCATCGTGATGATCGAGAACATCGCCCGCTACATCGAAGAAGGCGAAAAGCCGATGGCGGCGGCGCTGAAGGGCTCCAAGCAGATCGGCTTCACCATCATCTCGCTGACCATCTCGCTGATCGCCGTGCTGATTCCGCTGCTGTTCATGGGCGACGTGGTGGGCCGTCTGTTCCGCGAGTTCGCCATCACGCTGGCGGTGTCCATCCTGATTTCGGCCTTCATTTCGCTGACGCTGACGCCGATGATGTGCGCGCGCCTGCTCAAGCACGTGCCTGAGGAAAAACAGGGCCGCTTCTACCACGCCAGCGGCAAGTTCTTCGACGACATCATCGCCCGCTACGGCAAGATGCTGTCCTGGGTGCTGGACCGCCAGAAAACCACGCTCTTGGTGGCCATCGGCACCGTCGCGCTGACCGCGGCGCTGTATGTCTGGGTGCCCAAGGGCTTCTTCCCGCTGCAGGACACCGGTTCCATCCAGGGCATCAGCGAGGCTTCGCAATCCATCTCCTTCAGCGCGATGGCCGATCGCCAGGAAAAACTGGCCTCGGCGCTATTGAAAGACCCGGCGGTGGACAGCCTGTCGTCGTTCATCGGCGTGGACGGCACCAACACCACGCTGAACAGCGGCCGCCTGCTGATCAACCTCAAGCCCAAGGGCGAGCGCGACGACATCCGCACCGTGCTCGCGCGGCTGCAAGCCCGCGCCGATGAAATGCCGGGCATGTCGCTGTACCTGCAGGCAGTGCAGGACCTGACCATAGACGCGCGCGTCAGCCGCACCCAGTACCAGTTCACGCTGCAAGCCACCAGCCAGGGCGACCTGTCCGCCTGGGTGCCCAAGCTGGTGCACCGGCTGCAACAGGAGCCATCGCTGGCCGACGTGGCGAGCGACCTGCAGGACAAGGGCCTGCAAGCCTACGTCAACATCAACCGCGACACCGCCTCGCGCCTGGGCGTCACCACCGCCGCGGTCGACAACGCGCTGTACGACGCCTTCGGCCAGCGGCTGATTTCCACCATCTTCACCCAGACCAACCAGTACCGCGTGGTGCTGGAAGTGGACCCGCAGCACCAGCGCGACCCGCTGTCGCTGAAAGGCATCTATGTGCCCACCGCCAGCGGCGGGCCGGTGCCGCTGGACGCGGTGGCGACGATAGAGGAACGCCCGGCTTCGCTGGCCATCAACCACCTGGGCCAGTTCCCCACCGCCACCATTTCCTTCAATCTGAAGCAGGGCGCGTCGCTGGGCGAGGCGGTGGACGCCATCCGCCAGGCCGAGGCCGACCTGGGACTGCCGGCCAGCATGGACACCAAGTTCCAAGGCGCGGCCATGGCCTTCCAGGCGTCGCTGTCCAACACGCTGTGGCTGATCCTGGCCGCCATCGTCACGATGTACATCGTGCTGGGCGTGCTGTACGAAAGCTATATCCACCCGATCACCATCCTCTCCACTCTGCCCTCGGCCGGCATCGGCGCGTTGTTGGCGCTGATGGTGTCCGGCACCGACCTGTCGGTGATCGCCATCATCGGCATCATTTTGCTGATCGGCATCGTGAAGAAGAACGCGATCATGATGATCGACTTCGCGCTCGAAGCCGAGCGCGAACAGGGCATGAGCCCGCGCGAAGCGATCTACCAGGCCTGCCTGCTGCGCTTCCGCCCCATCCTGATGACGACGATGGCGGCGCTCTTGGGCGCGCTGCCGCTGATGCTGGGCGGCGGCATGGGTTCGGAACTGCGCGAGCCCTTGGGCATCACCATGGTGGGCGGCCTGATGGTCAGCCAGGTGCTGACGCTGTTCACCACCCCGGTGATCTACCTGGCCTTCGACCGCCTGGCGAGCCGTTTCGGCCGCAAGGACAAGCCGCAGCCGGCTGAAGAGGCGCAAGCATGATCCCGTCGGCCCCCTTCATCCGCCGCCCGGTGGCCACCACGCTGCTGACGCTGGCCATCCTGCTGGCCGGCATGCTGGCCTTCAAGCTGTTGCCGGTGTCGCCGCTGCCGCAGGTGGACTTCCCCACCATCTCGGTGTCGGCCAAGCTGCCCGGCGCCAGCCCGGAAACCATGGCCGCCACGGTGGCCACGCCGCTGGAGCGCGCGCTGGGCCGCATCGCCGGCATCACCGAGATGACGTCGACCAGCTCGCTCGGCTCCAGCAACATCACGCTGCAGTTCGACCTGGACCGCGACATCAACGGCGCCGCGCGCGACGTGCAGGCGGCCATCAACGCCGCCCATTCGCTGCTGCCCACCGGCATGCCGTCCAATCCCACCTACCGCAAGGTGAACCCGGCCGACGCGCCCATCATGATCCTGGCGCTGACGTCGGATTCGCTGACTCGCGGCCAGATGTACGACGCCGCCGACTCCATCCTGGGCCAGAAGCTGTCGCAGGTAGACGGCATAGGCAACGTGGTGATCGGCGGCGGGGCGCAGCCGGCGGTGCGGGTGGAAATGAACCCGATGCAGCTGAACCACTACGGCATCGGCATGGAAACCGTGCGTGCCGCCATCACCAGCACCAATGCCAATCGCCCCAAAGGCTTTCTCGAAAACGAGGACAAGCACTGGCAGGTGCAGGCCAACGACCAGGCCGGCAAGGCCAGCGACTACCTGCCGCTGATCGTCAGCTACAAAAACGGCAGCGCGGTGCGCATCTCCGACGTCGCCGATGTGAAGGACTCGGTGGTGGATCTGCGCAACGCTGGCATGCTGGCCAAGCAGCCGGCGGTGATGCTGATCCTGTTCCGCCAGCCCGGCGCCAACATCATCGACACCGTGGACCGGGTGAAGACGCTGCTGCCCAAGCTGCAGGCCTCCATCCCCGCCGCGATCAAGATCAACGAAGTAATGGACCGCACACCCACCATCCGCGCCTCACTCAGCGAAGTGGAGCGCTCGCTGGTGATCTCCATCGGCCTGGTGATCCTGGTGGTGTTCCTGTTCCTGCGCAGCGGCCGCGCCACCGCCATCCCGGCCATCACCGTGCCGGTGTCGCTGGTCGGCACCTTCGCGGTGATGTACCTGGCCGGCTTCTCGCTGAACAACCTCAGCCTGATGGCGCTGACCATCGCCACCGGCTTCGTGGTGGATGACACCATCGTGGTGCTGGAAAACATCTCGCGCCACATCGAGGATGGCATGAAGCCGTTCCAGGCGGCGCTGCAAGGCGCGCGCGAGGTGGGCTTCACCGTGTTATCGATGAGCATCTCGCTGATCGCGGTGTTCATCCCCATTCTGCTGATGGGCGGCATCATCGGCCGGCTGTTCCGCGAATTCGCCGTCACGCTGTCGGTGGCCATCCTGGTGTCGCTGGTGGTGTCGCTGACCACCACGCCGATGCTGTGCGCACGCTGGCTGAAAAACCATGACGCCAGCCGCCCGCCCGGCCGCCTGTTCCAGTGGAGCGAGAAGGTGTTCGACGCCATGCTGGACGCCTACCGCCGCTCGCTGACCTGGGCGCTGCGCCACAGCCGGCTGATGATGGCCATTCTCGCCGCCACCATCGCGCTCAACGTGTTTCTGTACGTGGTGATCGCCAAGGGCTTCTTCCCGCAGCAGGACACCGGCCGCCTCACCGGCATGATCAAGGCCGACCAGAGCATCTCCTTCCAGGCGATGCAGCTGAAGCTGCAGCGCTTCATCAACGTGGTCGGCGCCGATCCGGCGGTGGACAAGGTGGTGGGCTTCACCGGCGGCGGCCAGCGCAACGGCGCCAATATGTTCGTCAGCCTGAAGCCATTGTCCGAACGCAAGGAAAACGCCGACCAGGTGATCGCGCGGCTGCGCAAGAAGCTGGCCAAGGAGCCAGGCGCCCAGCTGTTCCTGCAATCGGTGCAGGATATCCGCATCGGCGGCCGCGCCAGCAACGCGCAGTACCAGTACACGCTGCAGGGCGACGACCTGAACGAGCTGCGCGAATGGACGCCCAAGGTGCAGCTGGCGATGAGCAAGATCCCCTTCCTCGCCGATCTGAACAGCGACCAGGAGGTCAAGGGCTTGCAAACCTCGCTGGTCTTCGACCGCGACGCGATGGCGCGGCTGGGGCTGACCCAGTCGCAGGTGGATTCGGTATTGAACGACGCCTTCGGCCAGCGCCAGGTGTCCACCATCTACAACGCGCTGAACCAGTACCACGTGGTGCTGGAAGTGGCGCCGGAGTACTGGCAAAACCCGGAAGCGCTGCGCAACATCTACCTGCAGACGCCGGGCGGCCAGCCGACGCCGCTGTCGGCCTTCGCCAGCTGGAAACCGACCAACACCTCGCTGTCGGTCAACCACCAAAGCCAGTTCGCCGCCACCACCATCTCGTTCAACCTGCCGCCGGGCATCTCGCTGTCCGACGCCACCAAGGCGATAGACGCGGCGCTGGCCGACACCGGCCTGCCCAGCAGCATCCACGCCAGCTTCCAGGGCACGGCCAAGTCGTTCCAGGCCTCGCTGGACAGCCAGCCCATGCTGATCCTGGCCGCGCTGGTGGCGGTGTACATCGTGCTGGGCATGCTGTACGAGAGCGTGGTGCATCCGATCACCATCCTCTCCACCCTGCCCTCCGCCGGCGTCGGCGCGCTGCTGGCGCTGATGGCCACCGGCGGCGAATTCAACATCATCGCGCTGATCGGCATTCTGCTGTTGATCGGCATCGTCAAGAAAAACGCCATCATGATGATAGACTTCGCGCTCTCCGCCGAGCGCGAGCACAAGCTGCCGCCGGAGGAAGCCATTCTGCAAGCCTGCCTGCTGCGCTTCCGCCCCATCATGATGACCACGCTGGCGGCGCTGTTCGGCGCGCTGCCGCTGGCGCTGGGCCGCGGCGACGGCGCCGAGATGCGCACGCCGCTGGGCATCTCCATCGTCGGCGGCCTGCTGCTCAGCCAGCTCTTGACGCTGTACACCACCCCCATCGTTTACCTGTACCTGGACCGCTTCCGCCTGTGGTGCCTGAAATGGCGCGGCAGCCTCGGCAACGCGCTGGCCGGCGGCGGCAAGGAATGATAGCCATGACGAAAACAACAATATCGATTCAACGCGCGCTGTGCGCCGCGCTGTGCGCCGCCGCGCTGGCCGGCTGCGCCGTCGGCCCCGACTACGCCAAACCCAAGCTGGACATCCCGGCCAGCTTCAAGGAGGACGGCCGCTGGAAAACCGCCGAACCGCAGGACGCGATGCCGCGCGGCGACTGGTGGTCGGTATTCCATGACCAGACGCTCAACGGCCTGATGGACACGCTGAACCGGCAAAGCCCGACCATCGCCCAGGCCGAGGCCCAATACCGCGAGGCCCAGGCGCAACTGCGCCAGGCTCAGGCGGGCCTGTTCCCGTCCCTGTCGGCCAACGCCGCCAAAACCCGCGGCGTCTCCACGCCGGGCGGCGGCGCCGCCACCGCCTACAACCTGGGCCTGTCGGCCAGCTGGGAAGTGGACCTGTGGGGCGCGGTGCGGCGCGAAGTGGAAGCCGGCAAGGCCAAGCAGCAGGCCTCCGAGGCCCAACTGGCGGCCATCCGCCTCAGCAGCCAGGCGCAGCTCGCCACCGCCTACCTGCAGCTGGCGGTGGCCGACGCCCAACTGGCCAATCTGCGCGCCAGCGAAAAACTGCTGGCCGACACCTTGCAGCTGACGCGCAACCAGTACGCCGCAGGCATCGTCGGCGACGACGCGGTAGCCTCGGCGGAAAGCCAATGGAAAACCTCGCAGGCCGCGACGGTGGACAAGCAGCTCACCCGCGCGCAGCTGGAGCACGCCATCGCCGCACAACTGGGCCAGGCGCCGGCCAGCTTCGCGCTGCCGCCGGCCGCCCAGGCGCCCTACCTGCCGCAGATCCCGGCCGGCCTGCCGTCCACTCTGCTGGAGCGCCGGCCCGACATCGCCGCCGCCGAGCGCAATATGGCCGCCGCCAACGCCCAGATCGGCATCGCCAAAGCCGCCTTCTTCCCCACCCTGTCGCTGGGCGCCAGCGGCGGCTACCGCGGCTCCAGCTTCGCCGACTGGGTCAGCCTGCCCAACCGCATCTGGTCGGTCGGCCCCTCTCTGGCGCTGACCCTGTTCGACTCCGGCCTGCGCAGCGCGCAAACCGACCAGGCGGTGGCCAGCTACGACGCCAGCGTGGCCAGCTACCGCCAGACCGTGCTGTCCGCGCTGCAAGGCGTGGAGGACAATCTGTCCGCCCAGAGCTTGCTGGAGCAGGAAGCCGGCATGCAAAGCGCGGCGCTGGCCGCGGCCAAGCGGGCGGAAGCGATCAGCCTGAATCAGTACCAGGCCGGCACCGTGGCCTATCTGAACGTGCTGTCGGCGCAAAACACCCGCATCAACGCCGAAAACAATCTGTGGAGCGTGAAAAACCGGCAATACGCCAGCAGCGTGGCCTTGATCGCCGCGCTGGGCGGCAGTTGGTAAGCCCCGCCGCGCTCACACGAAAAAAACCGGGCCTGCGCCCGGTTTTTTCATCCCCCTTAGCCTAAGCGCTACTGCGACAGGCCCTGCCTCACCGCCGCCCAGAAAGCGGCATTCTCCATGCCCAGCGCGTAGGTGGAAACGCCGCCCAAGCCGTAGGCGTTCACCAAGCCGGCCTTCAGCGCCACGCTGCGGGCATTTTCGGTCCAAACCGTGTGGCGGCTGCCGTCGGCCGCGGCATAACTGAAGGTCAGCGAGTTGCTGCCCGCGTCGTAACGCGGCTGCGCGCCGTAGCGGGCAATCAGCGCCTGCGTGTCCTTCCAGTACAGCATGCCGCCGTCGCCAGCCCGCTTCCAGTCGTAGCCGTAGACTGGAATGCCGCTCAGTATCTTGGCGGCCGGCACCAGCGACGTCGCGTAGTCCAGGTCATCCTCCATCCAGCCGGAACCTGCCACCGGGCCCGGATCCCAGGCCGGAATCGCCTCGTCGTAAGTCATGATCTGCAGATAGTCGGCCGCCGCGCCCAATGCCTGCAGGTCGTAGCCGTAATTGGCCTGGTCGTCGTAATCCTTGGCGGAAAACGCCGGCACGCTGACGATCAGCTTCAAACCCTTGGCATGCAACGCGCGGCCCAGCGTTTGAATGAAGTGGCTGAAATGGTTGCGGTCGCCCTGCGCCACCGCCTCGAAATCGATATTGATGCCGGCAAAGCCGTTGGCCTGGGCAAACTTCACCAAGTTGGCCACCGACTGGTTCAGCGCGGTGGTGGACACCGCGTGGGCGATGTCCGGACTCCAGTCGCCATCGACATTGGAAACGCAGCCGTAAGCGGGGATTTTGCGGGACCGCAGAAAGGACAGCGCCTGGGTCGGCGGCGCCGCGCCGTTGCCGGAAATCGCGCCGTCGCTGGCGATATTGTAGAAGTCGACCGACACCGCGTTGAAATTCTCATAGTACCGGGTCAACGCCGCGTAATTGCCCGGATAGTCCGAGTAATACGCCAGCGCCACCGGAGCCGCCATGGCCGCCGCGGAAGAAAAAGCCAGGCCGGCCAGCAAGACTGCCATCTTTCGTTTCATGCACGCACCTTCTCATGATTGCGCCAGCGCGTCGCGCCAGGCTGATTTGATACACTTGCCCGCATCCTATCGCCGCCGCTTTAAACTTTTTTGCGGCTTCCCGATTTAAACACTAAGTACTTATTAAAATCAAGAAAAGCCACCCCGTCTCCTTTGCGCGCATGCGACGCCATCCCTGCATCCCCGCAAAACACATTTGTTAACGATCAATTACAATGCATTAACATTTTGACGCAATGCGGAAAATTTGGGATCATACCGCATTTTGAATGTCAACATCATGAAATCTCCGTCGCAACAGGCCGCCACACAGGTGCGCGCCGGCATCCGCACCGCAACCCGTGGCCTGGTCGGCAGAGACCAGCTGGCCGAACTGATCATGCTGGCCGCAGTGGCGCAGGAACACCTGCTGGTGGTCGGCCCGCCGGGCACCGCCAAGAGCGCCGTGGTCCGCCGGGTGGCGCAAGGCATGGGCGGCCGCTATTTCGAGTACCTGTTGGGCCGCTTCACCGAGCCTTCCGAATTATTCGGCCCGGTAGATCTGCGCAAGCTGCGCGAAGGCACGGTGGAAACCGACACCGCCGGCATGCTGCCGGAAGCCGACGTGGTCTTCCTGGACGAGATCTTCCTCGGCTCCACCGCCATCCTCAACACCCTGCTGGGCGTATTGAACGAGCGCCGTTTCCGCCGCGGCCATACCCAGATGCGCTGCCCGCTGCGAGTGTGCGTCGGCGCCGCCAACGCGCTGCCAGACGACCCGGCGCTGGCCGCCTTCGGCGACCGCTTCCTGCTGCACACCTTCGTCGAGCCGGTGGCCGACCATCAGCTGGAAGACCTGCTGGCCGGCGGCTGGCAGGCTGAGGACGCCGCGCCGGAAAGCGCGATGCGTCTGGCCGACCTGGATACGCTGTGCGCGGCGGTCAAGGGCGTGCGGATGGATGCGGTCCGTCCCTTGCTGGCCGACGCCATCCGCCAGTTGCGCGGCGCCGGCATTTCGCTGTCCGACCGCCGCATCGTCAAATCGCAGCGTTTGATCGCCGCCGCCGCGGCGCTGGCCGGCCGCGACGAGGCCGGCGAAGCCGACCTGTGGCCGCTGCTGTACGTGCTGCCCACCCAGGAGGCCCAGCAAACCGCCCGCGAGACGCTGCGCGAGCGCCTGGCCGCCAGCGCCAATCCCACGCTGGCCAGCGCGGTGGAAACCGCCGCCGTGCAGCCGCTGTCGCGCGTCGCCCGCTTGCTGGAGTCGGCCGAGGCCTGCCTGGCCGACCCTGACGGCGGCGCCGCGGTCGAAGCCCTGCTGCGCGAGATAGACGCCAACTTCGACGCCGCCAGCCTGCCGGAAACGCTGGCCAACGCCAGACAGGAGCTGGCCGCGCGCCTGACGGTGGCCGCATGAGGCAGCCGGCCCTGCCCTGGCGCTGGCAGCCCGTGGCGAAAACATTGCCGCCCCAGGCCGCCGTCGCCTTCGACGCCGCCGCCCAACGCCTGCTGCTGCGCCTGGAGCGCATGTCGGACGAGCGGCGCGCGCCGCTGATGGCCACCGCTGGCCCCGGCCTGCTGGTGGTCATCGGCCCCGAACACGCGCTGCCCTGGGTGGATGGCGTGGAATACGCGCGCGCCGACGCCGACTTCAGCCGGCTATGGCTGCCGGCCCTGTGGCAGCCTGACGCGCCCAGCGAAGCGCTGGCGCAGGCGCTGCACCGCCGCAGCCCGCATTGGCCGCAATTGCTGTGGCGCGAGCCCGCCCGGCTGATTCCGCTGAATCGGCAGCTGCCGGTCAGCGCCGAGCTGCTGGCCGACATCCGCCGCCAATGGCGGCTCGCCCCCGCCTGACCCCGACAGACTGATCCACATGCAACTACCCGACGCGCTCAAACCCTGGCACGACTGCCTGAGCGGCTTTTCCGCCGAGCTCGCCCCCGAAGTGGGCGAACTGCTGCGCCGCCTCAGCCCGGCGCTGGGCCGCTTCCAGGCCGCCATCCGCGGCGATGACGAAGCGCCGCAAGGCGTGGACGCGCTCCAGCGCCGCGGCCCATACGAACGCCTGCTGGCTTCGGAATGGCTGCTGGCCGACGAATTGCCGGACGAATTCCTGCGCCGCGCCGCCGGCAACGAACTCCTGTTCCTCGCGCCCACCCCGCGCGAAAGCCGCGCCAGCAGCCGCATTCTGGCGCTGTTCCACTGCGGCAATCTGCAGCTTGGCGCCGCCCGGCTCGCCCACCTGGCGCTGTGCATCCTGCTGGAGCGCCGCGCCAGCGCCGCCGGCGGCGACTTCGCCTGGGGCAGCCTGCAAGCGCCCGGCGAGTGGCGCGAAGGCGCGCAAACCCACGCCTTGCGCCAATTGCTGGCGACCCGCAGCTACCGCAATTTCAACCAGGAATGCAGCCAGCAATGGCTGGCGGCACTGGACCAGCTGGAAACCCGCCCCGGAGAGTGCTGGCTGATAGGCTATCCGCTGCCGGACAAGGGGCTGGCCGCCTCCGCCTTCACCCATCAAGTCGACATCCGCCCCACGCTAGACGGCGACGCGCTCGACATCGTGGTGCGCGATCGCGCAGGCCAGCGCAAGCTGACCCTGCCGCTGCCGCCACAAGCCGCCGGCCGGGCGCTGCTGGCCGGCAATTTCGACACCCAGACCGAAGCCCGGCAACTGGCCGGCCGCTTCTCGCTGCGCCACGCCCCGCTGCTGTCGCCGGATGGCAGCCACGTCGCCGCCTTCCTGCTGGGAGAAAAAGAAACCCTGCTGCTGCATGTGCCGAAACCCGGCCGCTCGTCGCGGCAGAAGCCGCGCCGCGTGCAGTGGAGCAGCGCCGGCAGCGCGCTTGGCCTGGCCTTCACCCGCAAGACCGTAGGCGCGGTCGCGCAACTGGGCGACACGCTGGCCTTCAGCCAGCTCCCCGGCCTGGGCAAAGTGCAGCTGCCGCCGCAGGACATGCTGCAACTGGCGCCCGGCGCCGCCCGCCTGCTGGATGCGGCCTGGCTGCAACACGACAACTGCGCCAGGCTTTACGCCCGCGACCGCGTCGGCAACCTGGTGTTCTGGGTGGCGCCCGGCAAACGCGGCGTGCACAGCGGCCCGGCGCCAGGCACCACCCATCTGCAGCTGCGCGAAGTGCTGGCAATGTGCCAGCAAGATGCGCGCACGCTGCTGTACGTTCGCCATCAAGCCGGCCAGCTGCGGCTGGGACGCCTCTGGGCGGAACCGCCCTCCGGCTCCACTCGTCCCGCTGCGGCGTCGAGTCGCCAGGGCCCTCTGGGGCCGCTGGACAATGAATGGACAGTGCCCGGCGCCTGCGCCGCCGACAGCGAAGCGCTGCTGGGCTTCGCTCAGCCCAATCTGT
Organism: Chromobacterium subtsugae; assembly: GCF_001676875.1. Taxonomy (GTDB): domain Bacteria; phylum Pseudomonadota; class Gammaproteobacteria; order Burkholderiales; family Chromobacteriaceae; genus Chromobacterium; species Chromobacterium subtsugae. Next base: position 80,496 of record NZ_JYKA01000010.1, read on the forward strand.
TCGCCTGCGCCGTCCGCCAGCCATCCGCCTTGGGCGAATGCTGGCGGCTGCACGCCGGCCGGCCCCATGCCGCCGCGGCCAGCATCGACTACCAACTGCCGCCCGGTTGGAGCGCGCTGGGCCTGGTGCCTCGCGCAGATGCGTCCACCGCCTTCCAGCTGGTGCTGTTCCATAAGGCGCAAAACCAATTGGGCCTGCTCTGCGACGGGCGAATCCTCATCCTGTACCAGCCCATCCATCCCATCGCCAAAATCAGCTACGCGCCGGCCAGCGCCGCCATCGCACTGCTGACCGAGCAAAGAGAATTGATCGTGTATTCCGTGACCGAACAATGCGTGGCCCTGCGCCTGCAAGGCCAGGCCGCGCCGGGAGAGCAGCATGACTGAGACCGCGATCGGCGCGCAGATCCGCCGGCCGCTGCTGCAGGGCCGCCACTGGATAGCCGGGCAATGGCTGCCGGCCGGCCGCTTCGACGAGGCCGCGCGGCAGCGCCGCATCCTGGCCGGCTGGCATGCCGGCGCCAGCGCCTACCGCTTCCCCGACGGCGACCTGCTGCGCTACGCCGCGCCAGTCGAGCAACTTTGCGAGCAGCTGGACGGCTGGCCGCTGCAGCTGCTGGGCCGCGCGCTGTGCTCCGCGCCGCTGACCGAAGCGGAATACCAGCAACTGCCGCCCGCCGACCTGTGGCTGGTGACCGGCGGACGGGCGCAAGCGCTGAACCTGGCCGACGCCGAAGCGCTGCGGCCGGGCGACTGGCTGGATGCCTCCGCCTATGCCGTCGTCGACATGTACGACTGCCGCCACACCCTGCCCCGGCAAGTGGAGCAGGCGCCCGTCACCGAGCAGAGCCTGCGCCAGTTGTTGGGCGGCGCGGTGCCGCCGGCCAGTCCGCAGCAACTGCAGTTTTTGCAGGCGCTGGATCATCCGCGGCAGGAAGCCTCCGCGCAGCCGGCGCCGCAAAGCCCGTGGCGCAAGCGACTGATCGTCGCCGCGGTCCTGGCCGCCTGCGTCGGCCTGGGCGTTCTCATCGCCGCGGGCAGCGACGCGCCCGCTCCGTCATACGATGCCGGCTCGAATGCCGGCTCATCTTCCGGCGGCCCTTCCCATTTCTTCCCCTTGCTCGCGCTGGCGGCGCTGGCCTACCGCTTCCGCGATCGCCGCGCCCCGCCGCGCCAAGCTGCGCCCGCCAAGCCCGCAGGCAAACCGGGCAAGGGCGGCGCGACCGCGCAAGCGCTGATCCCCGCCCGCCGCCTGGCGGCGCAAGCCATGCCGCAAGCCTGGCGCGACTGGCTGGCGCGCGCGGCGATGACCAGCCACCTATCGCGCGTGCTGGGCCGCCGCCAGGCCGCCTATATGCGCGAGATGCTGGCGATGTTCGAAACCGGCCGCATCAACGAGGCTTTGCGCCATGCCATTCCACTGGGCGGCGACGGCGCCAGCACCGGCCAGGCCTTCGGCACGCCCAACGCCCGCCGCGACCTGTCGCTGACGCCCCGCCACGGCAGCGCCGGCCCCTCCATCCAGCTTGGCGACGAGCTGAACCAGCACCTGCGCCAGCTCTACCGCCGCACTTTTGACAAACTCGACCGTGAAGGAAAGATCGACCAGGCGGTGTTCGTGCTGGCCGAACTGCTGCAAGCCCACGCCGAAGCACTGGACTATCTGGAAAGACACGAACGCTTCAGCCAGGCGGCGGAACTGGCGCTGGCCTGGGACATGCCGGCAGCGCTGATCGTGCGGCTGATGTGCAAGGCCGGAGACCTGCCGCGCGCCTTGGCCGTGGCCAGGCGCGACCACGCCTTTGCCCACGCCATCCCGCAACTGGAAAGCCGCTGGCCCGAAGCCACGCGCCAGTTGCGCGAGGAATGGGCGCAATCGCTGGTGGAGCAAGGACGCTGGCTGGAAGCCGCGCAAGCGATCTGGCCGCTCGCGTCGCAACGCGAGCGCGCCGCGCAGTGGCTGGCGCAGGCGGAAGAGGCCGGGGGCAACTTGGCGGCGGAGGCCCTGGTGCAGCGCGCGCTGCTGCTACCGGACACCCTGCGCCGGCATGAAAGCCGGATACTGGCGATACGCGATGGCGAAAACCAGGCCGCCGAACGCGCGGCCATCGCCCATGCCCTGCTGGCCGCCGGCCAGCACACCCCGGCCAGCCGGCTGCTCGCCCGCGCCATGTTCAACCATTGGCTGGTCGACCAGGACAACCGTGAAGGCCGGCTCAGCCGCCGCCAACTGCAAACACTGCTCAACATCAGCCAGGATGGGCTGCTGCAGGCGGACCTGCCCGGAAAGCTGCCCGCTCCTCTCCCCAATCCGCTGCAAAATCAGAAAGAAGTCGGCTGGCTGCGGGCGCCGACGCTGGCCGGCCTGGCCATCATGGACGCCGCCCTGCTGGCCAACGGCCGTCTGCTGGTCGCGCTGGGAGAAGCGGGCGCGGCCATCGTCGATCCGCGCGGCAAAATCGCGCACCGCTTCCCAGCCCCCGCGGACAGCATCGTGCTGGCGGACAGCGGCCAGGTAGCGCTGGCGGTGATCTGGCGCGGCGACGCGTTGCGCGTGCACCGGCTGGACCTGGCGCGGCGCGAGCAGCAGGACCTGGGCGCGGTGGCGCTGGATTGCTATGCGGACAGTTTCGACGGCGTGGGCTGGGCGGTAGGACAGGACAGGCAAATCCGCGTGCTGGATGTGGCCCGCGGCCTGCACAGCGTGCTATGGCAAGTGGGCGACCTGCCGGGCCGGGTGGCGCGCGTGATGCGCAGCCCGAACTGCGAGCACTATGAGCTGGCGGGCGACGACGGCAAGATGCAGCTGTGGCAATACAGCCTGCCGGGCCGGCGCCTGCAGTCGCGCGGCCACATCCCCGTGCACGAGAGCGCGAAAAATGCGACGGTGATCCCCTCGCCCTGGGGCAGCTACCGCTACTGCTGGCTGGCGGCGGACAAGAACGGCCATCCATGGCTGGGCAACCATCCACCGGGCCAGAAGGAAAGCTTCCTCGCGCTGCCGCCTGACATGGCGGGCGGCTCGCTCAACGTCACGCTCGGCCGCGGTTGGTTGGCTGTGGCGATGAGCCGGGAAGCCGCGGTGTGCACGCTGCTGGCCCGCGCCGGCGCCGACGCTCCCGACATCGCCTTCAGCTGGCCGGCGGGTTCCAAAGTGCAACTGAAGATGCAGAACGACAGCTGGCTGATGTTCGACCGGCAGGGCCGCATTGTCACCATGGACATGGAGCGCTGCAGCATATCCATGCTGACTGTCTCCTGAACCAGCCCGAACCGCGTCCGCGGACGCGGTTCCCGGCCGGCGCCTGGCCTAATCCCTGGTCGGAATCGCCAGCCCGCGCGCCACCGCCGGCCGCTCAACGAAGGCCTGCAGCGTCCATCGCACATTGGGAAAGTCGGCGAAACCGACCAGTTCGCCCGCATCGTAGAAACCCACCAGATTGCGCACCCAGGGCCAGATGGCGATGTCGGCGATGCTGTATTCGTCGCCCATGATCCAGGCGCGCCCGTCCAGCCTGCCTTCCAGCACCTGCAGCAAACGACGCGACTCGGCGGCGTAGCGGTCGCGCGGGCGCTTGTCCTCGTATTCCCTGCCCGCGAACTTGTGGAAGAAGCCCAGCTGGCCGAACATCGGCCCCACTCCGCCCATCTGGAACATCAGCCACTGGATGGCTTCATAGCGCGCCGCCGGGTCGCTGGGCAGCAGCTTGCCGGTCTTGTCGGCCAGATAAATCAGGATGGCGCCGGACTCGAACAGCGCCAGCGGCTTGCCGCCCGGGCCATCGGGATCGAGTATCGCCGGGATCTTGTTGTTCGGGTTCAGCGACAGGAATGCCGGCGACAGCTGCTCATTGCGCTCGAAGCTGACCAGATGCGCCTCGTAAGGCAGCCCGATCTCCTCCAGCATGATGGAAACCTTGACGCCGTTTGGCGTCGGCAGCGAATACAGCTGCAGGCGGTCGGGATGCTTGGCCGGCCATGTGCCGGTGATCGGGAAGGCGGACAGGTCGCTCATATCGGTCATCATCGTCAGGGTGGAAAAGCATCCACTATAAAGGCGAAAAAACCAAATGTCCTGCCCCGCCGCAAATGGCGTCAGGCCAACTCAGGCAGCGGCCGGTCGTTGCGGTGCAGCACTTCGGATAGATCGCAGTCCTTGCATTCGACGAACAGGCATTCCTCCTGCTTGCGCAGGCGGGTCTGCTTGCCGCATTGCCGGCAATCCAGCCGGATCGCGGTGTTTTCGCCGCAATCCAAGCATTTCAGGTAGTAACCGAATTTGCCGTAACGGAATTCCAGCCGCTGCGATTGGCAGCCCTTGCACAAAGTGGCGTACACCTTGCGCAGCGCCGCTCCGCCGCCCAGGCTGCGCAACAATCCGGCCGGTTTCAGCAAGGGGCCGATGTAAGCCAGATGCTGCAGCGCCGGCGCTTCCGGCTTTGCCGGCGCCACCGCTGCCGCTGGCATGGGGGCGGCTGACTCCACCGGCGCCGGCTCGGCGCGTGGCTTATGCATCTTGGCCAGGTACTGGCCCAGGATGCGGCGGTGCGAAGCGGGAAACGCTACCTCGCCTTGCGATTTGGCGCGGATGCGCTCGCCCACCTGGTCCGCCTTGCACACCTCCGGCACGTCGATGCCCTTGGGCGGGATGAACTGGCCCTTGCTGGAAATGGACACGATCACATCCATCGCCAGGCGGTCTATCACCTCGGGCTGCGCGGTGCGGCTGCGCAGGTATTTGCGCAAGAATTCCGACTGCATCCTGGCCTGGATGATGGGCGACGCCATGCCCGAGGAGCGGTCGTCGAACCAGCGCAGCCATTGCCCGTCGGCCTTCATCTGCAATCTACCCGACACGCTCTTGCTTTCGACTATGGTCAATCCCGCCGGATGAATCAGCACATGATCCATTTGCGCGGCGTCGCCGTCCAATTCCAGCCTCACATCATTGAGGACGTATACCTCTTGATCGTCGGCAAAATAGCGCCGCAAATAAAAAGCCATTTCCTTTTCCGCGGCGTCGCCGGCCGCCTGTTTCCAATCCTTGGCTTCGGTAAACGCTTTTTCTTTCAAAATCATATTATTTTGCCGCCATCCAACAGTTCATTGGCATTATTGTACTATTTAAATCATGAATTTTGAATTCAAGCCCCAACAGCAAACCGGACTGCTCCGCGGTCCGCCAGCTCGGAGATGGGAAAATTGACGCGGCAGCGATGGTGCGCGGCTGAATACCGGGTATATCATGTCGTCGTTCCGCAATGCGGCGAAAAGCTCGGGCCAGCCGAACGGCACCCCGCTTGCGCCAGCGCCTTACCGATATAGGAAGAACCACGTGATCAACGTTCCCATCCAGTCCAACATCCATGTCAGCAACCAGGGCGCCTTCACGCTGTTCGGCGGCGTCAACGTGCTGGAGTCGCGCGATCTGGCGTTGCGCAGCGCCGAAGAATACGTCCGCGTCACCAGCAAGCTGGGCATCCCCTACGTGTTCAAAGGCAGCTTCGACAAGGCCAATCGCTCGTCCATCCACTCCTATCGCGGCCCCGGGCTGGAAGAAGGCATGAAAATCCTGCAGGCGGTCAAAGACGCCTTCGGCGTGCCCGTCATCACCGACGTGCACGAGCCCTGGCAGGCGGCGGCGGCGGCCGAAGTGGCCGATGTGCTGCAACTGCCGGCCTTCCTGGCCCGCCAAACCGACCTGGTGGTGGCGCTGGCCAAAACCGGCCGCGTGATCAACATCAAGAAGCCGCAATTCATGAGCCCGCCGCAAATCCAGAACGTGGTGGAGAAATTCGTCGAGGCCGGCAACGAGCAATTGATCCTGTGCGACCGCGGCACCTGCCTGGGCTATGACAATCTGGTGGTGGACATGCTGGGCTTCGGCGTGATGAAGAAAGTGACCGGCAACCGCCCGGTGATCTTCGACGTTACCCACGCCCTGCAGCAACGCGAAGCCGGCGCCGCCGCATCCGGCGGCCGCCGCGCCCAGGTGGCCGAACTGGCGCGCGCCGGCATGGCGGTGGGGCTGGCCGGCCTGTTCCTGGAAGCGCATCCGGACCCGGCGCAAGCCAAGTGCGACGGCCCGAGCGCGCTGCCGCTGCATTTGCTGGAACCTTTCCTCGCCGACCTCAAGGCGCTGGACGACTTGATCAAGTCGTTCTCGCCCCTGCAGGTCGACTAAGGCTTCGCAGACATGCAAAAACGGCGCGGTTCCCGGTGGAACGGCGCCGTTTTCTTATCCGGACCGCCCAAAGCGGCCGGCGTCAGCTTTTGGGAAACCACCAGCCATGCCGAAAGGCGTCGCCGATGCGTGACTGCGCCAAGTCGCCAGTCTGCATCTGGCGCGCGATCAGCGCGTAGCGCAAGGCGAGCACCACGCCGGTGGCTGCCGCCATCATCAGATTGTAAGCCAGCAGATAAGGCAGCCCCTTCAACAAGGCCAGCGCCGCCAGCAGCGGGCAGCATGCGGTGCAGTACCAGATCAGCCGCGAGGTTTTGCCGGCGGTGACGCGAACGGCTTCGTGATTGTCCGGCCGGGTCCAGCCGCTTCCCCCGCTTTCCCTCGCCCCAGGCATGAGCGAGCGGTGCATCGCCGCCAGCGTCTTGAATGGCGCTAGCAAGGGGTTGATGATGAATCCGAAAAAACGCATGTCGATATCCTGCAAGGTTTAAGGTTGCGCCGGGCCGGCCACAGGGAAAATCACTCGGAAGCGCCCTGTTCCGATATAAACAGCTGATTGCCGCCGACGCCGAACAGCCTGGCGATCTCCTCATCCTCCAGACCGCCATCGCGCGCGCCGGCCCTGGGCGTCGCTGGGGGAATGTAAACCGCGCGGCCATCTGGATCGTGCGCGGCGCTGTTGAGCGATTTGAAAAACTGCTGCAAATCCGTCTGGCTCAACTCATCTTCCACCACCATGCCGCTTCGCCTCCCCCTGCGGATGGGCTTGCGCGCTTGCGCGCGCAAGCTGGCATACGCGCGCAGAACCTGCGACTTGCGCAATGTCCGCAATTGATCATAAGCGCTTTCTTCCCTCGCGAATCGCAACCGGGCCTGCTCGCTCTCCCAGGCATCCAGCCGCCTGCGCCTGTCATCCTGGTGCGACTGCCAGGCGCAGTAAGCGGCGGCAGCGGCAGCTGCGGCAAAGGGAAGATCCAGCGGGCCGCACAAGGCAGCGGCCAATAGCGAAAAACCCGCAGCGCCGCCCGTCAGCAATACCGTCTGCAAGGATTGGGGCGCGGCGCGACGGTCCGCATGCGCCGCCGGGCTTCGCTCCGGCATCGAATGACAACCCAGCCGACGTTGCAATTCCGCCAGCCTGCCAGATGCCCTGCCGTCATTCGCCGCTGCACCGCCATCGCTGTCCATGCACGCCCCCGACCGAATAATAGTTTAAAATAATTATCATTATAATAAACTTTTTCTATCCTTGCCAATAACGAACGCGTCCGGTGTCAATATGCACGAAACCTTTGCCGGGATAGTAACCCACCCCACCCGCGCGCAAGGCGGCCGACATCTGCCACAGCTGGGCAGTGCTGAGCCCGCGCACGCGCATGTCCACCGCCTTGCCATAGGTGTGCATGGAATTCTTCGCCGCGCCTTCTATCCCGCGATTGCGCGCCGGATTGCGATAGCCGGAGGTCACCACCAGCGGCTCGTAGACGCCATTGGCCAGATACCAGCTCTGGATCGCGTAAAGCATATTGAGCAAGCCCAAATCCATCTGCCTCACCTCTCCCGCCACCACATCCCGCAGCAGATTGCAGGCCTCGACATAACCATCGCGCAGCCAGCCCTGCTGCGGATGCCATAACAGGATGCGATGGCGCTCGCCCGTTGCCTGGCGGTGGATGACCACCTCGCGCGGGCGCTCCCAGATGGCCGCGAACGGATTGCCCGCCTGCTCTCTGACAGCCAGCGCCTCGGCATCGGAGCGGTCCGGCAATGCGGACAGGCCGGATAGCGCAAGAAAAGCGCCGCCGGCCTGCCGGAGAAAACCGCGCCGGGACAAGTCCGGCAATGCAATCAACCTCGCCATGGCTACATCGCCAGCGAGGATGTGGGCTTCTTCGGCGCGCGAGCATCCTTCATCACATCCGCCGGAGATTCGCCATTCAGCAACCGCTTGACCAACCCCTGCTCGGCCTCCCCCAACGCCCCCATCCTGCGCTCGACTCGCTCGGCCAAACCCTTGGCGCCGTGAGCCTCCTCCAGCGCCACATTGATCATCAAATCCTTGCGGTACTTGGCATTGCCGCGCATCTGGAAGAAATCCAGCAAATTGCGGTCCACGTTGACGCCCTCCGGCTTGGCCTGGGAAGCCTGCTGCAAACTGGCCGCCATTTTCTGCATTTCCCTGGGCGCCACCGGCGTGACGTCGGCGGGACGGATCGCCATATCCACCACTTCGCGGGTCAGGCCGGTATGGCCGGCGACCGCCGCGCGGCGCACCGCTGCCGCGTCCAGGGCGGTGATCGGCGCGCTGCTCATCGGAAACAACGTGGACAGCGGCATCGCGCCCAGCGCGTCCTGCTGCTTGAGCGCTTCCGCGCGCAAAAAGAATTTGGCGACATTGCTTTCCGTCATGGAGGCCGGCGGCCCGCCATCCAGAAAGGCCTGCCGTTTCCACTCGTCAAAGCGCTCGCGCATCGACTCCGGCACCTCGCCCCTGAAATAGCTGGTTCGCAGTTCCTCCGGCAGAACGGCCGCAAGTTGACGCTCATACACAGGTATGTTCACCGTAGACATCCATCACACCCTTTTGCGTTAGACCCGATCATTACCGAATGACACCTTGCTCTTTCAGGGCCGGCATTTCGCCGGAGGCGACTCGCTCCATTCCGGACTGCAGTTCCAACAGCTTCGCCAAGCTGGCCACGCCGGAGACGGACAAGCTGGGCATTGCGCTCTGCTGCAGCATCGTCGCTTCCGCTTCGCCTTTTGCCGCAACGAAATTCACCACCGGATCCCGATCCGGCGAATGGTTCTTGGAAAAACCGACCACAACAAACACCTGATCATCAGGCAGCTTGCCATGCTGGCGCGAGATGCCTTCCTGCATCAGGCAAATCTCGTCGCCGGAAACAATGCGCCTCATGTAGGCGACATAACGGCGAACCTCGGCGAGGCTCATCACGCCAGCCGGCAGGAATTGCGGCATGCAGCGTTTCGCCAGGCTCGATGCGATCGTCGCGGTATCCGCGATCACATACACAGAAGCGGCGGCGAAGGCCTTTTTCAGCTTCGCCCAATATCCAGCCACCAGAAATACGCGACCGTCATCGTACATTTTCTTATTCCTTCACCCGACTGTCGTGAGCGACCGAAGACTCATGGCGCCAAGGCCTAGAGAAAAGTGCTGTTTCTTTTAGTTTCATTACTATTAGAGTGTACCACATGGCCACAAAAAATCATTTACTCCGAGTGTAAGGAGTTATTAAGCCCACTAGGGCCTGATTTGTCGGGCTTCATGCCGGGACACGGCAGGGCGGTTCACAAGAAAGGGACGGAGAATGAGCGGCGCACCCAACCGCGCCGGCGCCGCCAAGGCAAACCCGCATGACAGGCTCTCTTCAAACCCGCGGCGCGCGCCGCATTGCAAGCGACTCAAGCCTAGCAATCCAATAACCAGCGCGCCATCACGCCACCGCGCTGTCGTCATGCAGCGCCGCCTGCAGCTTGCCGACCGTCTCATCCACCCAGGCAAGAAAGTCTCGGATGCTGATCACCAATTCCTGGAACTCCTCCGCCAGCGCAGGATCATTGAGGTCCTTGGCCGTCCAGTACGCCATGGTTTCGAGACTGTTCGACAAGTGCCCCCGGATGCGCACCCCCTGCACCAGATCATCCGCCTGCTCCTGGCTCAATACGCCGACGCGGGTCGCCTCGTCGATCAGACTGGCCAGCAGCAAGGTCTTCTGCGCAATATCCTTGAGCACCGCTTGAATTTTTCTCATATGAACTCTTTTCCGCCCTTCCCGCCTCGTTAAGCGCCCGTTTCGCATCCACTCGACCGCGCGCATTTCGCCAACACGGGGCGAGAATATCACATAGAAAATTTTTGTTATAGTTTAATACATACTATAGCACTACAAAAAAATGAGCCACTTAGGCAGGTAGATGGAATAAAATCCGAGAGAAATCACAAAAATACATAAAAATCAGATAGATATAAAACATCCGCTACTCAAATGCTCAAGCGCCAGTGGCCGCCAGCGCCACACCCAGCCCATGCCAGCAACCACCATCGAAGAAACCCCTTGATGCCCACAAAGAAAAACATATACTATAATTACTATTATGATGAACATTTTATCATGATATTGTGCGACATGCCGGTTCTGCGCCTCCTCATCGCGCCGAAACCACCGCATAACGCCCCACTTTCAGGAGACCCAGATTGGCTCACGACACAACCAGCCCTGGCGCTGCGGCAGCGGGAAGCGCCGGCGCGGCAGCCGCTCCAGGCGAGCATTCAACCGAAGTGCTGCTGAATCTTGAAGACCGCAACCACTTCCTCCGCATCGCTCACGAAGCCCAGAAGGAAGCCACAAACGAGCCTCTCGGCCCGAACCAGCCTCGCAAAACCGGCCCAGGCAATCACACCGCGCCGTCTAAAAATCCGATGTAGCGCCGGCGACATCGACCGGGGACACCACCATGTGCACGCAAAACGCACTTGAAAATTACCGCCTGCAATGCCTGGCTATCAGAATGCTGGAGCAAGCCGCGCTCGACATGGCCGTCAAGCCGCGCAACCCCAACGAAGCCGGCATCACCAAGCAGGAGCGCTACATGAGGAATCAGGCAGCCAGCCACAAGCAAGAAGCGGAAAAATGGCTGAGCGACCTGACGGAAAAAGCGAATGGATTCAACTTCCTGCTGTGCTCCGCCGTCATCGGCGACCACCTGAAGCTGAACAACCTGCCCACCGATGAAATCGCCTCGCAGATACGCAAGGCGGTGCTGCAGGCGCCCAGCGAGATGGCGCTGGTCTTGAGCAATCTACGCAGGAACATGATGAACGAAGTCGCCCCCGCCCAGTGAGGCGCGCCCGAGGCATCCCAATAAAAGATTTTGGCAAAATGAATGCGAAAGAACTGAAACTATCGGATTACGACCCGTCGCCAACCCAGATGCGAGGCGCCGACTGGAAAACCCACCCTTGCCGGGTTCCGCACCGGGGCAAACCCGCCAAAGGCTCGGCGATTCTGCCCCACGGCTCATTTGTGCTGATCGAACAGCTCAGCGGCTTTCTGCCACTGAAGCAGCTGGTAGTCAGGGCATTCCTGCACCAGGAAGATTGGGAACTCAGCGCCAGGGCTCTGGTCAGTGAACACCATGAGCACCAGCACGAAGCGTGGCACAGCCGCGTCATCCAGCAAAAAGACGTCATCCAGGATTTCGGCTGCTACTCAAGCTACATCTCCCGCCCGGAAAACACCCAATGGCATGAAACCATTCTGCGGCACCAATCCGAATGGCATGGCTCGCTGGACATGATACGCCTGATCGAATCCCTGAAAAAAACCAATCCCGCCATGAGCAGAGACGCCGTCAGGGCTGCCGAAACCCTGCTGAACGGATGGTATCGCCAAGCCAGCGAAGCGCTGCGGGACGCAACCGGCCGACACGCGCAATATGCTTAGCCCGCAACCGAACGCCGTGCAATTCAGCCGCGTCAGGCAATTTTTACGAGCCCGGGCAGGCAATTTCCAGATCGAGCTGTTTTCATCGCCATCGTCTAGAAACACCATCGCCATCAGCATCGAAGCCTTCAGCGCCGACGGCGTCTTCCAGGACGCGCTGGAGCGGGAGATGCAATTCAGCATGCTGGACGCCGCGTTCATGATCGCGCACGGCACCAGCGAAGACTTGATGATGATACTCGGCTGCTGCCAGCAGCTTGCCCGGAGCGCCCTGTGCGCCGCGGGCGACTGCCCCGGCGGCTGGCCCGACCGGCAGGAAGAGCTGAAATCGGTGCTGTCGCTGCCATGGAGCCTGGCGGTTTAGATCGCTCCGCCCATGAAAAAACCCTCCGCCAAAGGCGGAGGGTTTTTCGTTGCGGGCGTCGCCGCCGGCTCGGCTGGATCAGTCGCGGTTGCCGCCAAAAGCCAGCAGCAGTTGCAGCAGGCTGGTGAACAGGTTGTAGATGCTGATGTAGATGGACAAGGCAGCGGAGATGTAGCTGTTCTCGCCGCCGTCCACCACCACCTTCACCTGCCATAGGATCATCAGCGAGCTGAACAGCGCGAAGGCGGCGGAGATCATCAGCTGGAACGCCGGCATGCGCAGGAACAGGTTGGCCACCACAGCCACCATCAGCACGATGGCGCCGACGGTCAGGAAATTGCCCAGGCCGGACAGGTCGCGCTTGGTGGTGGAGGCGATGCCCGCCATCACGAAGAACACCAGCGACGTGGCTGCGCCGGCCGTCATGATCAGCTGCCCGCCGTTGGAGAATTTAAGCGCGAACTGCAGCAGAGGCCCCAACAGCACGCCCATCATGAAGGTGAAACCCAGCATCAGGAACACGCCGGCCGAGCTGTAGCGGTTTTTCTCGATGGCGAACACCAGGCCGTAAAACACCGCCATGATCAGCAGCATGCCGATGATGGGACTGCCGGCCAGGAAGGCGAAGCTCATATGGGTGCCCACGATGGCGCCCATGACGGTCGGGATCATCGACAGGCCAAGCAGGCCGTAGGTATTGCGCAAGACCTTATGGCGGGCGTCCGCCATAGGGGTCGATTGATAGGCCGTTTGAAAATCCGGGTGCATGTGAAGCTCTCCTGAGTGAGTTGTTCTGTGAAACGCTTGGAATTGTAAGCAAGAGACCCTGTCGGAGGGAATAAGTTTCCGTCGTCGGCCAAACACTTGTCTTAATCTGGCTGTTGGGTTAACATTCCGTCCTCTTCGAGATTGAATGTGGGTGGCAGATCACTCGTTTTCAAGTCTCGAAATGCGAGAGTGGCGGAATTGGTAGACGCACTGGATTTAGGTTCCAGCGCCGCAAGGCGTGAGAGTTCGAGTCTCTCCTTTCGCACCATCCCTGGTTTTTCTTCACCCCTGCGTTTCGCCTTAAAGCCCGTAAATCAAGGCCTCCTTCAATAAGCGCTCCAAACCAAGCCTTCACAAGCCCCCTGTAATGCGCTATGGCTTGTCGCAAATTCGCCCCCAAGCTGTCCCAATCTAGCTCGGCCTTCGAACAGTTTGCCCTGCCGGCCACGGCGAAGCGACAGGCGCCGCCGCCCTGCCAGCCAAACCCGCCCCGATTCGACAATCACACCACGCGAAAGCAATCCTAAAGTACAGTTTTTGCTTATTGCCGTAGTTCTACGATTGCCGCCAAGCCGCAGCCGCGCCTAGATTGTTTGAACATAAACCAAATCGCCGGCCCGCGCGCCGAAGGCAAGAATTCCCCGATGAAACAAGACGCTCCGTTGCTGCTGGATGTCGCGCAAGCCAAAAAAATCCTCGCCGAATCGCCTTTCGGCCCCTGGTGGAATTTCCAGGTCGAGGCCGTCTCGCCCGGCAAGGCGATTTTGCGCCTGCCATTGAAACCCGAGCACTATCGTCCCGGCGGCGTGGCGCAAGGTGGCAGCATGATGACGCTGGCCGATGTGGCCTTCTGGCTGGCGCTGATGACGGTGGCCGGGGTAGACACGCCCGCCGTGACGCTGGAGATGAAAACCAATTTCCTCAGAGCAGCCCGCACCGACCTAAGCTGCGAGGCGGAAGTCATGACCGCGGGACGCCGCATCCTGTACGGCACCGCCACCATAACGGATAGCGAAGGGAAGATCGTTTCCCATCACACGCTGACCTATATCAACGCCTGAAAATCACGGGCACCGCCCCGCTCCCGCCGCCGCGCGGGAAGGCTGGGCATTTGTCATTCCGGATCCATGCAAGGGGAAACCAACGCGTCGTTACGCCAAATATTCAAGAGGCAAGCAAATGGAACACCATACATACCACCATCCGCCCGGCACCATCGAGCACGCGGACATGCCCGACGAATTTCGGGAAATCCTGATTCATCAGATGCTGGCCAATGGCGAGGGCGAGCTCAGCGCCGGCGATACCTATGTCGACTCCTTCTATCCTTTGGCGCCTAACGCCGACGAAAGATACATTTGCGTCAAATTCGCCGCCGAAGAAGTGGATCATTTCCGCCGCTTTGCCCGGCTGCTGGCCGAAATGGGGATAGACACCTCCCACATGCTCCGACAAGACAAGAAAGAGCGCCGCTTTTTCGCCGCCGAAAGCATGACTACCGACTTCAACACCTGGGAAGAACGCGCGGCTTTCAGCTTTCTTTGCGAGCTGGAGGGCCATTACCAGATCAAGGAGATGGTGGACAGTCCATACCGGCCGCTGGCCATCGAGGCCCGGGAGATTCTCAAGGAGGAGGCCATGCACTTCGCCCACGGCGCCTTGCTGATGCGCCGGGCCCGCGAACAGGCCGACTCCCGCCACCGCGCCCAGCAGGCGCTGGACAAGATGTACCCGATGGCGCTGGACATGTTCGGCAAATCCGACTCGCGGCGCAGCCGGCTGGCGGTGAAATGGGGCCTGAGAACGTGCACCAACCATGAGCTGCGGGAGGTCTACCAACGCGACATCGATCAACACATCGTCCGGCTGGGATATCGCGTCCCCGACGCCAGCGCCGGCAGAAAATATTTCTAGATCATGCACAAAGGGGGTTTCGACCGAAAAGAGAGGATCCCATGAGCACCACCACGATTGAACAGCTAAGCCGGATAGTCCAGAGCCACCGCGCTTACACCCACCCCATCTTCCAGCATTGGGCGCATGCCGCGCCGGATGCGGAAGCCTGCGCCGCTCTATTCCACCAGATCCAGGCCTTCTGCGCCGCCACCCGCCCCGGGCAAGCCTTTCCCGGCGCGCTGGAAATGCTGGGCTTGATCAGCCAGGCGCAGTTAATGGCGGAAATCGCGCAGTCCGAACAAGGCCACGGCGCCGACCTCGCCAGAATGGCCGGCCATATCGTCAACCGCAGCGGCGCGCGCCCGCGCTTCGCCGACGTCAATGACCAGCAGCAAGTGGAAACCGAGCTCAAGGAGGCATCGGACCGGCTGCTGGCCGACCATCCCGGCTATGAGCGCCCAACCGGCCTGCTGCTGCAAACCCGGCGGGCCATGGCGGCCTTCCAGCGCCGGGCCCGCAGCGACTTCGATTCCACGATGCGCAACCTGGGCACCGCCTTCGCGCTGGAAATCATCTCCAACCGCGCGTTGATTCCAGGGGAAAAACAGGCGCTGGTGGACACCGGCCATTACGGCGTCAGGCTGGAAGACCCGGAAATGCATTATCTGCTGGACCACTGGGGCGAATGCGGCGCGGAGAGCCAGCATGAGAACCACGTCCGCGAGGCCGTGGCCGCCACGCTGACCGCCTCCACCGCGCCGCTGATCCTGGAAGGCATGCTAGACTTCCTCGATCCGTTGGCCGAGATGTGGGACGTGCTGGACCAAAGCCTGCTGCACGCCTGCGCCGGCCACGCGGCGTAAGCCCCGCGCCCAAGGCTCGGCTAGCCGCCGGGCCTTGGCCATGCCGCTAGCGCGAACACGCCAGCGAGCATGCTTTCAGCGCCACCGGGTCCGGATTGCGCACGGTCTTGACGTAGCCGGTCGCCCGGCAATGGTCGTCCGCCGCGAAGGCATACTCCTCCAGCACTGGATATTGCTGATCCGAGACATGGGCCGTCGCCGTCTGCAGCACATGGCCGCTCAGCCCGCCGATCTCCGTTTCGGCGAAACCGCCGGAGCCGGTGATGTCGATCTGATATATCCATTGGGAGCCGTCAAACCGGCGGATCGCATCCTCCTCGCCCGACACCTTCACCAGGGAGCGGCTGCCGTCCGCCGCCGTCGTCACACACTCGCCGGCGCAACGATAGCGGCCCTCGATATCCGTCAACGTCCGGCACTGCCCCGCGGCGGCATCCGCTGCCGACGCAGCCTGTACGCTCAATATCGCCGCCAGCGCGATCGCCGCGGCCCAATATCCGTGCCCGCTCATAAACGCTCCTCGTCGAATGCCTGGAAACCTCGCTTCGGCGGCGATGGCCTCGCCCATTCAATATGGCACAAGCATGAAGAATCGCGATGCCGCAGTAAAAATGCGGGCGGGGCGGCCGGCATGCGAATATCATTCACCGCATGTCGAGATTACTGCTCCCGCCTTCCCCGCGCCTGGCGCCGCTGATCCGCTACTTCCATCTCCAGCTGGAGGGCAGCGGCCTCGTGCGCATCCCCGCCACGCCCTTCCCTCTGATCGGCGTGCTGCTGGCTGGTCAAAGCCAGGCGGAAATCAACGGCCGCCCGCTGGGCTGCACGCCCCGATGCTTCGTCAGCGGACCGTTCAGCCAGCCGATAGCGATACGCCTGTCGCCCGGCACGCGCTTCATCAGCGCCTTGCTGCGCACCGGGCAGCTAAGCAGGCTGTTCCCGCTCGATTGCCAGCGCATCGCCGATCAAAGCTGGCCGCTTGAGGAACTGGCGGGCCGCCCGGCGGCGGATGCGCTGCATGACGCCCTGCAAGCCGCGCGCCAGCCCTGGCAGATGGCGCGCATTCTGGAAGATTGGCTGCGGCGGCAGGCCGCGCGCCGCGAGGAGGCCAAAGACGGCGGCCCCTTGCTGCTGCCGCCGGACTGGCTGTTCGCCGACAGCCGCGCCCTGGCCGAGCGCTGCGGCCTGGGCCTGCGCCAATTTGAGCGCCGCTTCCTGGCTAGCTATGGCCAGTCATTGCGCGACACCCGCCGCCAAATGCGTTTCGTCAGCATGATGGGGCTGCTGATCTCGCGCCCGGACGCCGCCGGCCAGCTGGCCGGATTGGCGGCGGACTGCGGCTATTTCGATCAGCCGCACATGGCGCGCGACTTTCGCGCGCTGTCCGGCCTGACGCCGGGGGATTTCCTGCGCCGCAGCCATGGCGACCGCAACCTGGAAATGAGCCTGATCCAGTATCAGGACCACGAGCTGCCGCTGGTGCTGGGCGAAGGCAACCGCGACATTCTGCTGCCGCCCGATGTCGTTTCGGTACAAGCCGGCGGCGCCCGCCATGGCTACAGTGGCGCCATCGTCGACTCGGAAGCCATGCCATGACCCCAAGCCTGGAAAAAAACGGTTACATGCTGACCACGCTGGATAGCCTGTTCGGCGCCAGCCAGAGCAACAGCTTGTGGTATTTGTCCTTCGGCCTCGCCTGTTGCGCGGTGGAAATGATGCACGCGGCGGCGGCGCGCTACGACATGGACCGCTTTGGGCTGATTCCGCGCGCCACGCCGCGCCAGGCCGACCTGATGATCATCGCCGGCACGCTGACCAACAAGATGGCGCCGGCCATGCGCAAGGTCTACGACCAGATGGCGGAGCCGCGCTACGTGCTATCGATGGGTTCTTGCGCCAACGGCGGCGGCTATTATCACTACAGCTACTCGGTGGTGCGCGGCTGCGACCGCATCGTGCCGGTGGATGTCTACGTGCCTGGCTGCCCGCCTACCGCCGAGGCGCTGCTTTACGGCCTGATGCAGCTGCAGGCCAAAGTGAGGCGCAACGCCACCGCCAGCGGCAGGGCGCTGCCGGGCGCCGCCGCGACCGCTCCGCGCTGAACCCCGCCACAGCCGGAATCAAAGGGGAAATTCAGCCACCACCTCGCTGCCGCAGCCATGGAAAACCAGCTGGCGGCACAGGGCCCGCACCAAGGGCAGGCCGCGGCCGCTCGGCAGTTCGGACGGCTCCCTTCGCAAGCCCTCCAGCAGCGAGACATGATCGAAACCCGCGCCGCTGTCGCACAGGCGGATGAATATCCCGTCCCGCCCCTCATGGCGGCGGCGCTCGATCCGCAAGGCCACCCAGCCTTCGCGCAAGCCGTTCAAACGCTCGCGCCGCAGCACGAAGTAGCGCTCATAGCCGTCCGGTTTCGCCTTGATTTGCGAATCCAGCCGCAGCACGCCATGGTCCAGCGCATTGTTGAACAACTCGGTGACCACCAGCAGCACCTGCTTGAACTGCCCGCCGCGCAGGCCCAATTGGTTCAGCCAGCCTATCAGCATGGGAAGGGCCTGATCGCGGCGCAATTCCTCCGCGTTGAATTCCAGCTGGATCTGCCAGTTGGACAGCAGGCCGCCGTCGTCGCGCTCCAGCGGCTCGGCGCCCCGCTCCGCCGCCATGCTCGCGTCGGCCTCCAGCCGCACCACACCCAAGGAGATGTCGTCGCGGTTCTTGACCCCGCCCAAGTGCGCCAGCACCGCCAGCCGTATCGCGTCCAGCGGCGCGTCCTCTCCAGCCCGCGCCAGCGCTTGCAACACGCCGCGGCTGCCGAATTGCCGGCCTTGCGCGTCTTCCGCCTCGGTCAAACCGTCGGAGCACAGCACCAGCTGCCCGCTCTGCTCCCAGAAATAGGTTTCGCTTTCCCAGCGGAAGTCTTCCACGCCGAAAATGCCCAGCGGCGGAAACTGCGATTTCCACTCCTTGAGCAGCGCGCCGTCATCGGCGGCGAACACCACGCAGGGCATGCCGCCGTTCCACACCTCGATGCGGGCTTGCTCCCAGTCGATGGCGACCAGGGCGGCGGCGACGAAGCGCCCCACCGGCAGCAGCCGGTTCAGCTTGGCGTTGATCTCGCGCGCCATCGCGGTAAGGGGAAAACCGCGCCGGACCATCGCGTAGAAAATGTCCACCGCCGGCAAGCAGGCCAGCGCCGCCGACAGGCCATGGCCGGTGCTGTCGGCCAGCATGATGCACAGCTGCCCGGTCGGCGACAGCGCCCGCGCCAGCACGTCGCCGCTGAATTGCTCGGCCGACAATTGCCAGCCGCACACGCCGGGCAGGTCCTGCTCCTCGCTGCCGACGATGCTGTCCAGCACGTGCTTGGCGAAACGCTGCTCCCGCTCGTTGCTATTGTAATAGTTGAGCAGTTTTTGCGAGTCGGCCGAAATCCGGCTTTGCATCTCGCAGATGCGCTGCATCACCCGGATCTTGGCGGCCAGCATGGTGAGGTTGATCGGCTTGACCAGATAGTCGTCGGCGCCCACGTCCAGGCTGCTGATGTGCGCCTCTTCATCGCTGCGGGCGCTGAGGAAGATGATGGGCAGCCAGCGGTCGCCGCAAAGCCGGCGGATCTCACGGATCGCTTCTTGCCCATCCATCACCGGCATCATGCAGTCCATCAATATCATGTCGGGCAATTGCCGCCGGCACTGCTCCACCGCCTGCCGGCCGTTTTCGGCATACCGCACCGCATGCCCCATTTCCTCGATCACCAGCCCCATCAACCGGCGGGTGGCCTCCACGTCTTCCGCCACCAGCACGGTGAACGTTCTTTCCATCGTCGCTTCCTGACTATCCGACACCATTCAATCTGCGATATGACGCATAAGCGCATCCATGTCAAACCCGAAGCAGGGCCTCGCCGCTTGCGGCTTCCTTCCCCCAGAGGCCGGACGCCCCCCGCGCCGGTAGGCTGCGCATGCCGCCGCTATCCGGTATAGTGGATCTCATATCCGCCCCGCGCTCGACAGAGCGCCGCCGGGGCACTGAACAGCTGGAATGGCAACAAAATCCAGCGCAATCAAGGATTTAACCCCGATGCTGTTGATGATAGACAACTACGACTCCTTCACTTACAACCTGGTGCAGTATTTCGGCGAACTGGGCCAGGACGTGAGGGTGTTCCGCAACGATGAAATCTCGCTGCAGCAGATAGAAGAACTGCAGCCCAAATACCTGGTGATCTCCCCCGGCCCCTGCACCCCCAACGAGGCCGGCGTGTCGGTGCCGGCCATCCTGCACTTCGCCGGCAAGCTGCCCATCATGGGCGTGTGCCTGGGCCACCAGGGCATAGGCCAGGCCTTCGGCGGCAAGGTGATTCACGCCAAGCAGCTGATGCACGGCAAGGTGTCGCCAGTCAGCCATCTGGACAAGGGCATGTTCCGCGGCCTGCCCAATCCGGTCACCTGCACCCGCTACCATTCGCTGGTGATAGAGCGCGAATCGCTGCCCGATTGCCTGGAAGTCACCGCCTGGACCGACGACGGCGAGATCATGGGCGTGCGCCACAAGACGCTGCCGATCGAGGGCGTGCAGTTCCATCCGGAATCCATCCTCACCGAACACGGCCACCAGATGCTGGACAATTTCCTGAAGGAATTCGCCTGATGCGCATGCGGCTGACGCTGGCCTTAGCCCTGCTCGCCTCCCCCGCGTGGGCGGGCGCGCTGGACGACTGCGCGCAAAGCGCCGCCGATACGCCGGCCGTCGCGGCCTGCCTGCAGCAGCGCCACGCCGACGCGCAACGCCTGCTCGCCGCGCAGGAGGACAAAAGCCTGGCGGCGATGCGCAAGCTGGACCGCGCCAGCGACAACCGCTTCCACGCCGCCCGCGCCCTGCTGCGCGCCCGGCAAGCGTACCAAACCTACCGCCGCCAGCAATGCGACTGGCTGGCCGCCAGCTACGCCAGCGGCAACGGCGCCGACCGCGCCCGCCTGGCCTGCCAGATCGACCTGGACACGCAAAGGCTGGCCGAGCTTGGCCGCCAAGGCTCATAGGAATCCATCATCATGATCAGCCCGCAAGTGGCCCTGAACCGTCTGATCGACGGCAATGAACTGTTTTACGACGAAATGCTGGACCTGATGCGCCAGATCATGCGCGGCGAATTGAGCCCGGCCCAGACCGCCGCGATCCTGATCGGCCTGCGGGTCAAGGTGGAATCGGTTTCGGAAATCGCCGCCGCCGCCACCGTGATGCGCGAATTCGCCACCCACGTGCCGGTGGCCGACCGCGCCAACCTGGTGGACACCTGCGGCACCGGCGGCGACAAGTCGCACACGTTCAACATCTCCACCACCGCGGCCTTCGTCGCCGCCGCTGCCGGCGCACGCGTCGCCAAACATGGCGGCCGCTCGGTATCGTCCAGTTCCGGCAGCGCCGACGTGCTGGAACAGCTGGGCGTCAATCTGGCCCTCAGTCCGGAACAGGCCGGCCGCTGCATCGACGAAATCGGCCTGGGCTTCATGTTCGCCCCCAACCACCACAGCGCGATGAAGCATGTCGCGCCGATACGCAAGGAACTGGGCGCGCGCACCATCTTCAACATCCTGGGGCCGCTGACCAACCCGGCCGATGCCGACAAGCAACTGATGGGGGTCTTCCACCCCGACCTGGTGGGCATCCAGTCCCGCGTGCTCAAGCAGCTGGGCAGCAAGCACGTGATGATCGTGCATGGTTGCGACGGCCTGGACGAATTGACACTGTCCGGCCCCAGCATGGTGGCCGAGCTGAAAAACGGCGAGATACTGGAATACCAGGTCGAGCCCGGCGAATTCGGCCTGATGCGCTGCGAACTGAAAGACCTGCGCGCGGACACCGCGGAACAATCGCGGCTGCGGCTGCTGTCGGTGTTGGACGGCGAGCCCGGCCCGGCGCGCGACATCGTGTTGTTCAATGCCGGCGCGGCCATCTATACCGCCGATATCGCCCCAAGCCTGGCCGACGGTGTTACCATGGCGCGCGAAGCGTTGGACAGCGGCAAGGCGCGCCAGAAGCTGGATCAGCTGGTGGCGCTCAGCCGGCAATTCGGCAACTGAAATACGGACAAGGCGGCCTGCGATAGCGGCGCCGCCCTTCAAACACAATCGACCGCAACAAAACCATCATGAACAAACTATCCAAAGACATCTTCAAGGCTTATGACATTCGCGGCATCGTCGGCAAGACGCTGACCGCCGCCGTCGCGCGCCAGATTGGCCAGGCCGTGGGTTCGGAAGCGCTTGCCCGCAAAGTGCGGGCCATCGTGGTGGGTCGTGACGGTCGACTGTCCGGCCCGGAACTGTGCGAAGCGCTGTCCGAAGGCATCCGCGCCGCCGGCGTGGACGTGATCGACGTCGGCCGCGTCGCCACGCCGATGCTGTACTTCGCCGCCCACCAACTGGGCACGCTGTCCGGCGTGATGGTCACCGGCAGCCACAACCCGCCCGACTACAACGGCTTCAAGATGATGCTGGCCGGCGACACCCTGGCCGGGCAGGACATTCAGAAACTGTACCAACGCATCGTCGACGGCGATCTCGCCGCGGGCGAAGGCGGCTACCGCACCGAAGACATCGCCGAAGCCTATTTCGAGCGCATCACCTCCGACATCAAGCTGGAGCGCCCGCTGAACATCGTGGTGGACAGCGGCAACGGCGTGGCCGGCGCCTTCGGCCCGCTGCTGTACCGCCGCCTGGGCTGCAAAGTGCGCGAACTATTCTGCGACGTGGACGGCACCTTCCCCAACCACCACCCCGATCCGGCCAAGCCGGAAAACCTGAAGGACGTGATCGAGGCGCTGCAGAAAACCGACGCCGAAATCGGCCTGGCCTTCGACGGCGACGGCGACCGCCTGGGCGTGGTCACCAAAGACGGCAACATCATCTGGCCGGACCGCCAGCTGATGCTGTACGCCGCCGACGTGCTGGAACGCAATCCCAAGGCCAAGGTGATCTTCGACGTGAAGTCCACCCGCCTGCTCAAGCCCTGGATCAAGCAAAACGGCGGCGTGCCGGTGATGGCGCGCACCGGCCACAGCTTCATCAAGGCCAAGATCAAGGAAACCGGCGCGCTGCTGGCCGGCGAGATGAGCGGCCACGTGTTCTTCAAGGAGCGCTGGTACGGCTTCGACGACGGCATCTACACCGGCGCCCGCCTGCTGGAAGTGCTATCGCGCGTGGAAGACCCGAGCGAGCTGCTGAACGCGCTGCCCAACGCGGTATCCACGCCGGAGCTGAACCTGAAAATGGCCAAGGAAGGCGAGAACCACGCGCTGATCGCCAAACTGCAGGAATCCGCCAGCTTCGACGGCGCCGAGGAAGTCAACACGCTGGACGGCCTGCGCGTCGAATACAAGGACGGCTTCGGCCTGGCCCGCGCCTCCAACACCACGCCGGTGATCGTGCTGCGCTTCGAAGCCGATACCGAAGAAGCGCTGGAAAGAATCAAGGGCGACTTCCGCCGCGTGCTGGGCACCGCCACCAGCGCCAAGCTGCCGTTCTAAAGCTGGCCGCCGCCAGGCGGCAGCGCCAGACTACCAGGGGACATGGGCCGACCATGTCCCCCTTGCATTGAAAGGAAACCCATGTACCAACAGGCTGCCAGCCATTTCAGCACCGTGCGCGACCTGCTGCGCTTCGCCGTCACGCGCTTCAACGAAGCCGAGCTCACCTACGGCCACGGCACCCACAACGCCCACGACGAAGCGGCCTACCTGATCCTGACCGCGCTGCAGCTGCCGATAGACCAGCTCGACCCCTATCTGGACGCCAAGCTGCTGCCGTCCGAACTGGAAGACGTGCTGGAGCTGATCCGCCGCCGCGCCGAAGAGCATGTGCCGGTGGCCTACCTCACCAATGAGGCCTGGCAAGGCGAATTCAGCTTCTACGTGGATGAGCGGGTGCTGGTGCCGCGCTCCTTCATCTACGAATTGCTGGGCGAGCCGCTGGAGCCGTGGATCGAACACCCGGAACTGGTGCATCGCGCGCTGGACCTGTGCACCGGCTCCGGCTGCCTGGCCATCCAGCTGGCCCACCACTACCCCGACGCCGAAATCGACGCGGTGGACATTTCTCTGGACGCGCTGGAAGTGGCGTCGATCAATGTCGAGCATTACGGCCTGCAGGACCGGATCAACCTGGTTCACACCGATATGTTCGAGGGCATAGAAGAAAAATACGACCTGATCATTTCCAACCCGCCCTACGTCGATGCCGAGTCGGTTGACGCGCTGCCGGAAGAATACCTGCACGAACCGGAAATCGCGCTGGGCTCCGGCGAAGACGGCCTGGACGCCACCCGCGAAATCCTGCGCCGCGCGCCGGAATTCCTCAACGAGCGCGGCGTGCTGATGGTGGAAATCGGCCACAACCGCGACATGCTGGAAGAATGCTTCCCCACCCTCCCCTTCATGTGGATGGAGACGCAAAGCGGCGATGGCTTCGTGTTCCTGCTGACGCGCGAAGATATCGTAACCGCCGGCATCTAATTAGACCGCAAAGCCGCCAACGCGAAAAAGTTGGCGGCTTTTTATCATCCATCCCGATCTTTCCGACATCATACTCAAGAGCCGGGTCGCCAAGACATTGCCGCTTGCGGATGCTACCAGCCGCTCTTGCCATCCCCCCTGGGCCGATATGGCTCAAAGTGCTTATCCAGATGGCTGACGAAGGCCCGCACTTTCGCCGACAGGTTGTTCTTCATCGGATAGACCGCGTGAATGTCGGCCGCCGGAAACCGCCAGTCGCCGAGCACTTCGCGCAATCGTCCCGAACGCAGATAAGGCGCGACGTTCCACTCCGAGCGCAGCAATATCCCCAGCCCCCGCAATGCCCAGCTGACCGCTGCCTCGCCATCGTTGGTCGAGACGGTCCCGCGGACCTTCACATTGGCTTGCGTATTGCCTGAGTGAAGGTGCCACGCGCCATAGGTTTCGTCGCTCTCCCGGATCACAATGCAGCGGTGGCGCTGCAGATCCATCGGGGAGACCGGCGCGCCGAAACGCTCCAGATAGGCCGGCGATGCGCATAACAGGCGGCGATTGCTGGCGATTTTCCTGGAAGTGATGCGAGCGTCGGGCAACTCGCCGAAGCGGATGCAGACATCGAATCCCTCTTCGATCAGATTGACCGGGCGGTCGGACAACGATAACTGAACGTCGACATCGGGATAAAGCTCGACAAAGTCCGCTATCGCCGGGGCGATGAACTGGCGGCCGAAGCCGAAGGTCGCATTGACGCGCAGCAGCCCCTTTGGGATGGCCTGGGCGCTGGCCAGCCTTTGCTCCAACTCCTCCAGCTCCCCAAGAATCTTTTTCCCCTCCGCCAGATACAGCTCGCCTTCATGCGTGACGGCCGCTCGCCTCGTCGTGCGGTTCAACAGCCGAATGCCGAGCCGCGCCTCCAAATTGGCCAAGCGACGGCTGACGGCGGCGGTGGATACGCCCAGTTCTTGCGCCGCGCCGGACAGCGTGCCCGCCTTCACCACTTCCAGGAAAAAAGCGACGTCGGATATGGAGTTCATTTTTGCATTTAAGTTAAAAACAGTTTTATATTTCAATTATTGTACAGAAATTTGCAATCCACTAACTTGCCTCCAAAGGAAGCCGCCTCGCTTTCAGGCTCACCGGGAGACAAGAGTGACCGCATTGCAAACCCCACCCCAAACGCTTTACCAGAAGCTGGTCGAAACCCACACGGTGGCGCGTCTGGATACCCAGAACGTGCTGCTTTACGCCGACCTGCACATCATGAACGAGTACACCAGCCCGCAAGCCTTCGCCGGGCTGGCGGAAGCCGGCCGCACAGTCTCGCAACCCGGCCAGAACGTGGCGGTGGTCGACCACATCATCCCGACCCACCCCGTGGCGATCCGCATCATCGAGGAGCCGAATTCGGCATTGCAGGCCTCGAACCTGAAGAAGAACTGCGACCGCCACGGCATCCCGCTGTTCGATGCCAACGACCGCTTTCAAGGCATAGAACATGTCATCGCGCCGGAGCTGGGCATGATTCGTCCCGGCATGGTCGTTCTCTGCGGAGACAGCCACACCACGACCTATGGCGCGCTGGGGGCCTTGGGCTTCGGAATCGGCACCTCAGAAGTCGAACACGTATTGGCGACCCAGACCCTGGTGTATCGCCTCGCGCAAACCATGCGCATCCATGTCGCCGGCCGCTTGCCGCTCGGCACCACCGCCAAGGATCTTATCCTGCTGATCATCAACCGGATCGGCGCGCACGGCGCGCGCGGCTATGTGGTCGAGTTCTGCGGCGAGGCCATTGAGTCGCTGACGGTGGAAGCGCGGATGACGCTGTGCAATATGGCGGTCGAGGCCGGCGCGCGCGGCGCGCTCATCGCGCCGGATGCGCTGACGCTGGAATACATCGCCCACCATTGCCCGGACCTGGCCGGCGCGACGCTGGACGCCGCGAAGGTGGACTGGCGCGCCCTGCGCAGCGACGACGGCGCCCCATTCGACCTTGAGCTTGAATTCCAGGCCGGCGACGTCGAGCCCTATGTGACCTGGGGCACCAGCCCCGACCAATCCATTCCGATCAGCGGCCGCATCCCCGTCGCCGCGTCGGCGCCGGAAGGCGCCGACCGGCTCACCATGCAGCGGGCGCTGCGCTACACCGGCCTGACCGAAGGCGCCCAACTGGAAGGCTTGCCCGTTCAGCGCGTCTTCATCGGCTCTTGCACCAATGCCCGCATCGAGGACTTGCGCGCCGTCGCGGACATCGTGCGCGGACGCAGCGTGGCGCCTACGGTGCGCGCCATGATCGTGCCGGGCTCAGGCGAAGTGCGCCGCCAGGCCGAACAGGAAGGGCTGGCGCAGCTGTTCATCGAAGCCGGCTTCGAATGGCGCCAACCCGGCTGCTCCCTATGCCTGGCCATGAATGACGACGTGCTCAATCCCGGCGAGCGCTGCGCCTCCACCACCAACCGCAATTTCGAAGGCCGCCAAGGCCGGGATGCGATCACCCACCTGATGAGTCCGGCCATGGCCGCCGCCGCCGCCGTCGCCGGCTGCATCACCGACGTTCGCAAACTGGGAGTCCAAGCATGACCGTTCACACCCGAATCGAAGACCTGGCCGCGCCGTTGCCGGTCAGCAATCTGGACACCGACCAGATCATGCCTAAGCAATTCCTGCGCCGCATCGACAAGGCGGGCCTGGCCGAAGGCCTGCTATACGACATGCGCTTCGGCCCGGATGGGAAACCCCGGCCCGCATTCGTTCTCAACCGGCCGGAATACGCGGCGGCCAGGATTTTGGTCGCCGGCCCCAATTTCGGCTGCGGCTCCAGTCGCGAACACGCGGTCTGGGGCCTGCGGCAATACGGCATCCAGGCGGTGATCGCTCCCAGCTTCGGCGAGATTTTCTATTCGAACGCGATGAACAACAGCCTGATGCTGGTGGCGCTGGCCGAAGCCGATGTCGAGGCCATTCTGGCCGACGTCTCCGCGCCGGAAAACAGCCTGGTCGCGATCGATGTCGCATCGATGACGGTGCGAAGCAGGAGCCTGACGGCGTCTTTCTCGCTGTCCGAGCGCCATCGCCGGATGTTCCTCGAAGGCCTGGACATGATAGGCGCGACCTTGGCCATGCAAGACCAGATCCATGCTTTCGCCGCCAAGCATTGGCAGCAACGGCCCTGGCTGAAAGACATCGCCTCCACGACAAAAAACCGTTTGGCGTAAGCGGAGCGCCCTGCCGGGCCACCGGTCCGGCGGCGCCGTCACGCCCTATCTGAGGAGACAAAAATGCATATAGAGGAAACCGTTAGCAACCAACCGGCAGGCAATGGGCCTTGGAGCACGCTGATGGCCATGCGCATCGGACCGCTGCCCTTGCCGCTCTATCTATCTCTCGCCGCCATTGTGGTCGCCGCGGCCATCGCGCATCGCCTGCCGAACGACCTGATCGGCGGCCTGGCGGTCATGATGTTGTCCGGCTTTCTGCTGGGCGAGCTAGGCAAGAGGCTTCCCGTGCTCAAGCATATCGGCGGCTCGGCCATTCTCTGCCTGTTTGTCCCCTCGGCATTGCTGGGATACAAGCTGTTTGACCCCGACATGCTGAAAGCGCTGACCACGGCGATGAAGACAGCCAATCTGCAATACCTCTACATTGCCTGTCTGGTGGTCGGCAGCATTCTCGGCATGAGCCACAAGGTTTTGGTGCAGGGCTTTTTGCGGATGTTCATCCCGCTGCTGGTGGGAACGCTGGGCGCCGTCGCCGCCGGCATGCTTGTCGGCCTATTATTCGGTTACACCCCTTGGCACACCTTCTTCTACATCATCATTCCCATTTTGGGCGGCGGCATCGGCGAGGGCATTCTGCCGCTCTCCATCGGCTATTCCGAAATGACCCGAATCCCGCAGGCTCAGATTGTCGCCACACTGATTCCCGCGGCCCTGATCGGCAATGTCGTCGCCATCCTGCTGGCCGGCCTGCTCCACTTCTACGGCAAGAAGCGCCCGCGATTCAGCGGCAATGGCATGTTGGTCAAAACCGGGGAAGATCGGGAATTGCTGGCCGCGCAGCATGAAGCGCCGATCAACTTGAGCTTGATGGGAAGCGGCTTGCTGCTCACCTGTTCTTTTTTCACCCTGGGGTCTTTATTTGCCCCGATTACCGGCATCCCGGGGCCGATCCTGATGATTATCACAGCCGCCCTGGTCAAGGTGAGCAGGGTGATGCCGGCGCAGGTGGAGCTGGGGTCCTACCAGATGTACAAGTTCATGACCAGCAATCTGACATTCGCCATCCTGGTTGGGCTGGGCACCCTCTTCGTGCCATGGAACCAGATGGCGGCTTCCGTCACCCCCGGGTATGTTCTGCTCTGCGCGGTGATCGTGCTGGCCATGGTGGCCAGCGGCTTCGGCATCGGCTTGTTGCTGAAGATGTATCCGGTGGAGTCGGCCATTGTCGCCGCCTGCCATAGCGGCCTGGGCGGCACCGGCGACGTGGCGATCCTGTCGGCCGCCAACCGGATGGAAATGATGCCCTTCGCGCAAATCTCGACCCGCATCGGCGGGGCGGCCATGATCGTTCTGGCCACGCTGCTGATGAAGCTTCTCCACTAGCGATCAACCCCAAAAGAAACCGCGGCCACTCAATCGCCTCCCGCTCAGAGAGGCTTTGCGCCCGCGCTCTTGTCAGGCAGCGCCAGCGGAGTATCGAGAATCTGAGACGAAAGAACCACTCCATGCATTGCGTGCGGGACGCCCTCCCGTCCGCGAGAGCATGACTTGAGCCAGGGGGACTTGCCGGAGATTGGCAGTCAAGACGTAGTGTCCGACGTCTTAGGCGCAAGCGTGGGCTGAATCTCCGCCAGGTAAACAACTCGAGGGTGGGCCGATAACAATAGGCGCCTTGCCGCAGTTGAATTGCCGCGGTGGCGCATCGAATGCTGACGCGGTAAGTGCTGATCAGAAAGTTGGCCCGCTTTTCGCCGCTGGTTTTTCCGAGGGGAGGTCAATGTTGACCCGGGGAGATTGGGTCACCGAGCTGGCTGCAGATCAGTCAGCCTGAATATCGCCAAACGGCAAAACGAAACGGCGGCATCCACCTGCGCGGACGCCGCCGTTTTTGTCGCGCGAGACGCGCTAAACCTGAGCGCGCTCTTCTTCCGCCTCGGCCAGCAGCAGCTCCAGGAACTGCCCGGCGTCCTCGCTGCCCAGAATATAGCCGGCCTGCTGGTCCATCTCGTCCAGTTCCCGCTCCGCGTCGCCGCCGCGCCCCAGCAGAGTCGCCAGCGCGGCATCAATGCGCATGGCCTGTTTGAGCAAGCCGTGCTCCTCGGCCAGCGCCTCGCACTCCAGCAGCACCTCGCTCAGATAAGGATCGACCCCGCCTTCCTCTTCCTGATGGCTCTGCGGCTCGGCTTCGCCGCCGGCGCCGAAGAAACCCGCCAGATCCGCCAGGTCGAAATTGCCGCCCGGCGCTTCCTCCGGCTCGGCCTCGGTTTCGGTGGCATGGAAAAAGGCCGCGGCGGAGAAGCCGGTCAGCGGCAACGGCGCATGTTCCTCCTCCGCGACCGCATCCGGCGCCGCTACGCCGGCTTTGGCCTCGGCCGGCATCCGCTCCCGTTCCGCATCGCTCGCCGCTCCGCCCTCCAGCTCGGCCTGCTCCAGCAGGCTGTCGGCATAGCCGGCCAGCTGATCCGGCGACATTCTGGCGCCCAGCGCCGCCTCCTCGCGCTCGGCCATCCGCTCCACCATCGGCACATCCGCCAGCATGCCGCCGGCCAATTCGGCCACCACTGCCGCCCGCATCAACAAGCCATGTTCGGCTTGCAGATCGCTGATGCGCACGAAAACATCCTCTTCCAGAGCGCCGGCCGCCTGCTCCGCCGCGCTCCAGCCGGACCCCGGGTCGGCAGGGATCTCGCGCTGCTCGGCCAGGCGGAACAGCTGCTCGACATCATCAAAGATGCGCCGCTTGAAGCGCAGCATCGACTCGCCGCCCTTGCCAGGCTCGGACACGCCCATCACATCCTGCATGATCTTGTCGGCGGCCAGCGCCTTTGACATGTCGTTGCCCAGCGGGAACAGCGTGTTGTGCTTGGCGTCCTTCGCCACCGCGCCGTCCAGTTGCACATAGAAGGTATTCATCTTGATCAGATGATTGCGGTTCATGAACCAGGCCTGGCCTTCCGCCATGTCCACCAGATCCAGATAGGTCAGCCGGTTTTCCTCGCGGTAGCTGGCGTCGCCGGTATCCACCAGCCGGTCGGAATTTTCCAGCTTGCGCTTGCCTCCGGCCCAGGCATACACGCCCTGGCCCGCGCGCTTGATGGCGATGTCGGCGGTTTCCTGGTCTTCGGTTTTCAGGAAGATCTTCATGCCGGTGTTGGCCAGGATGCGCGAGGCCTCGATCTCCGAACCCTTTTTGAACGATGGATAATCCTGGCCGGCGAAGATCACGCTGACGCCCAGCGAACGCGCCTGCGCCGCCACGTCGCCGAACCCCTCCACCGCGTAAGAGCCGTATTCGTCCATGATGGCCAGGAGCGCGGTGTCGGAGTTGGTGGGACGCGAGTCGACGATCTCCTGCTTGCTGCCGGTGAGCTGGGCCTTCAGCGACACCGACAGCGCGTTCTTGATGCCCGCCACCGTCAACCGGCCCAGGTTGGCCAGCGACGACGGCGCCTTTTCCAGCGCCGGCAGCATCACGTACAAGATGCGGCGGTTGTAGACCACGTCCTGGAAATCGACATCGCCCCACTCCACATTGCAGATATGGCCATAGGTGCCGGACAGCAGGCCCAAGAGTTCGGTGAACTGCATGGTGAGGAAGCCGTGCTGCTTGCTGGCCTGCTCCCAGTAGGTGTCGAAGGCGGCGGGATCGTTGTTTTTGGCGTTGATCGCCTCGCGAAAGCCCGGCAGCTCATCCAGATAGCCGGTGAGCTGTTCGCGGGCGTAACCGGGGATGCTCTCGTCGCTTTCCAGCTCTCCCAGCTTGTCCAGCCGCATGTAGTCGCGCAGCGCCTGCACCGACAGCGTGATCTTGCCGGCGTCGCGCATGGCCACCAGGCCGCGCATCAGCGCCCGTATCATCGCCTCGGCCCGGCCGCGCCACATCGCGCCGTCGCCGCCGCCATCCGGCCGCATCAGGCCGGTCACCAGCTCGGTCAGCGTGTCGGCCGAACCATAGGTGAAGGGGTTGAAGGTATTGGAGTGGATCTGCCCCAGCAAGTCCATCTTGTCCTTGGCGCCGCCGGCGTCGTCATCGTCCAGGATCGCCAGCTTCTCGAAACCGGTGGAGGAGATGAAGTTGAGCACCAAGAGGTCGTCCTCGCGGCCATACATCTTGGCCATGGTGACGATGTCGAACCAGGTTTTCGGATCGGACTTGCCGTCCACCATGATCACGCCCGAGCCATGGCCGATCGCCTGGCAGATCAGCCCCTCCAGCGCCACGGTCTTGCCGCCGCCGGTGGTGCCGAACAGGGTGGCGTGCACGCGCATGGTGTCGTCGCTGACCCAAATCTCTTCCTTGGTATCCATGGCGTTGCCCATGCACCAGACGCCTTTGCCGCCCTTGTCCGGCGGCCCTTCCATCCGGGTCCAGGCCAGCTTTTTGTCGCCGCCGGGCACCGGTTTCCAGAACGGCCCCTTCGGGTGGTCTATCACCCGGTTGCGCGACATCAGCATCGCTGCGCCGGCGAAAGCCAGCGTGAACAGCGGGAAAATCGGGCACAGCAGGTAGACCACGCCCAGGCCGGTCAGAAACGCCGGCTCTTGGCGGCGCAGCCAACCCAGCACCTTGTGGGAAAAGGGAACGACGTCGCGTTCAACCTGACTCCGACGCATCGGGGCCGCCATCAACGCACCGCTTCCGGATATATGATTCGCATTGCCAGACTTGATCCTGTTTTCTTATTGCCGACCGGCCGTGCCGGCCTGTTCGGCGGCCTGCTCCACCGCATTCTGCATGCGCAGCCTGAGGCCGGAGTCCGCCGCCTGGTAAAGCTGGTCGAATGCCGCCGACCTGACTGCCTGGCGCTGGTATTCGCGCGTCTGGGCCTGCAGCTGCTGGACCTTGCCTTCCTGCAAATACCACGCCGCGGCCGCGACCGGAACGACGATCAGCGCGGAACAAATCACCACGCACATGCCGAACTGCGGCAGGAAACGCCGCACCGTCATGTCATTGGAGACCAGTTTGCGCTGATGCTGCTCGCCCAGATTGACCAGCCTGGCCAGGGAATCCTCCACGGCCATGAAGCGGTCATCCATCATCGCGATCAGGTCGCTCTCCAGTTTCTTGAGTTCCTCTTCCATGGCAACCACCGTCAGATTGAACAAAGCATTGCGTAAACCACCGCGCTAAAAGCCGAGCGCGGCGTCGTCCAGCGCCGGCCTGCCGGCCTTGGGCTGCGGCGCGGCCGCGCGCTCGGGCTTACCCGCCGCGGGCGGGGAAAGGAAATCTCCCTCGATCACCGACTCGATGAAGTCGTAGAAACGGCCGCTGCTCAACGCCCTTTGCTTGCCGGCGTCGTCAAAGCTGACCACCCAGCCGCCGCTGCCGGACTTGCTGCTGATGCTGGCCACGCCTTCAACCAACTTGAGTTTGTCGCCGATCTTGGGCATATAGCCGACCAAGGGCGCGAAATAGCTGGCGTAGCTGCGGATCTGCGAATCCTTGGATTCGACATACTGCTGAAACTGGATCTTCCAGCCCGCCGCGTCCACCGCGTCCATCAGCCGCTGGGCGTCGCAATGCGGAGCATCCTCGCGAAAAGCCAGGTAAACGGCGCTGGGCGTCATCCGCGAATCGTCGTCGGCGATCTGGCGCACCAGCCCCAGTTCGATCACATCCTGGTGCCCCACTTTCAGCCAGCCGCCCTTGCCGTCGCGGAAAGGCTGGATGGAAATCTCGCGCGCCGGCGCCGCGGGTTCGGCGCCGCCGATCACGGCTATCTTCCCCGCCGAGCCGGCGGACGGCATCTCAATCGCCGCGGCCATCCTCGCCTGCCGCTGCGACTCTCCGTCTTTTTCCAGCAGATGGCCCACCTCCTCGCCGCGCTCGCGCAGGAACATGCCGAACAGCTCGCGCGCCTTGGCCGCCGCGCCGTCGAACATTCCTCCCATCACCGCGCCTTGCGCCCAATGCTGGAATTTTTCATGGATGGCGGCGTCGGTTTCGGCCAGCACCTGCTGCGCGCCGAAGTGGCTGGCCAGCTGATGCGCCAGCTCCGGCGCCGTCAGCAGCGCGACATCCATCAGCAAGGCATGACGGCGGGCTTCGCGCGCCATTTCCCGCTCGGTTTCCCCGGCATCCGCCAGTTGGCCGCCCGCGATCTGCGCCTCCGGCGTCGCGGCGGACGGCTGCGCTTGCGGGGCGGACGTGTCGCCGCCCTCCAGCAGATTGCCGCGCACGAACTGCCGCTCGATTTCCATCAGCCGCGCCAAGGTAGGCGATAGCTGGCCGAGCCAGCCCAGCACCTGCTCCACCTGGTGCGCGCCATGGAACCATTCCATGAAGTCGATTTCGCCCATGCGCTGCAACAGCGGTATCGCTCCGCCCAGTTGCCGCCCCTCGGCCGGCATCGCGGCGCCGAAACCTATCATGCCCATCAGGAGGGCGGAGACGATATGCGCCCACAGCTCTTCCAGCGGATCGTCCGGACCGTGATGCCGCGGCCGGCGCTTCGCCGCCCTCGGCCGCTTCTCGTGTTGCGCCGCCCACTGCGCCGCCTTGCGCAGCCGGGCCGCGTTGTACTCCCGCATATTGCGGAAGTAGCCGGCTTGCGGCACGCGGATGATCTCGCCCACCGGGTCGTAGATCGCGGCCGCGCCGCCGCTTTCCTCGCGCAGCCCCAGCTCGCCCAGGATGGCGCCCACCAGTTGCTGCAGTTTGCCGCCGCCGGCATGCGCGGCGGCCGGGTGCGCCGACAATGGCGGCAAACCGAGAATCTGCGCGCCGTTGAACACCGAGCATCCTTTGAGCGCCGGTCCCGCCGGCCCTGTCAACGCCTGCATCGGCCGGGCGAAAAGCAGCAGACCGGCGCGCGCGCCCGGCGCCAGCCCCAGTCCCAGCGACTGTATCTGCTTGTAGCTCAGCCAGCGCGGATCGCTAGACGCGGCCGGCAGCGCCGACTGGAGCAACAGGTGGTTGATGCCTTGGTAAACCGTTCCAGTCAGCGGGTTGAAATGGCGCGCGCCGGCCAACGGAGCCGCGAAGACATGCTCCGCGCCCAGCGCGGCCACTTGTTCGTGAATCCGCTGCGCGGCTTCTTGCGCATAAGCCCGGCGGCCATGCGGATGCCTATCCATCATTGCGCTCTCCCTTGATACAGGCCGGCGATGGACCGATGCAGTTCGTCTTCGCCGCGTCCGCTCATCGACCCCAGCGTAGCCAACGCCGCCAGATAGTCCGCCACCGCGCGGGCGAACACCGGATCGGCGCCGCAATCCTGCCGCATACGCGGCAAAGCGGCATCATCCAGCGGCGCGAACGCCACGTCGTGGTCCTCCGCCAACAGCGCCATCACGCACATGCGCTCGATGGCCAGCTGTAAAAAGGGCAGATACGCCCAGCGCGCGTCCTCTTCGTCGTCCAGCGCCTCCGGCGGCAGCTCGCGAGCCAGCCCCATTTCCCGCAGGTCCGGCTCCCGCGGCGCATCCGGCGGCAGGCGCGGAGCATGGCTCTCGGCGCGGAATCCAGTCAGCTCAACACTTTGCATAGTCATATGAAAAATTATATTAAAATTACTACTTAAATATAACTATTAAAATACAGGGTCAAAAAAAACCTCGCATGCCGGATCAAGCCCCGAGCGCAACCACGCGCCCGCCCGCCGGGTTTTCACGCGCGACGTCCAGGCCGCGGTACAGGCTTTCGATTTCCGCCGTATCCTGCGCCGCCGGCACCGCGCGCACCAGCGGCGCCACCACGCTGTCAGGCTCTACCGGCAAAACCGGGATGGCGTCCGCCTTTCCCGCCGCGGTGTTCTGCAGCGCGGCGCGCGCCGCCTCGCCCGGCCGCGGCGGCTGATCCAGCAGCGCGATGGCCTCCACGCGCCGCACCATGCCAGACAGCGCGGAGCCGATGTCCTGCCGCAAGGTATGGCGATAGTTGACCGTGCCGCTCACTTTTGCCGTCGGCATCAGCAAGACGTGGTCGGCGTGGATGTCGCCATCCAGGCTGCCGGCCACCACCACCACCCGGGCGTGCAGATCGCCGCAGACATCGCCGCCCTGGCTGACGATGACGATGGGGTCGCAATCGTCGATCGCGCCATTGGGAATCAGGTTGCCCATCACCCGGCCGGAAATCTTGACCCCGCGCCCGATGAAGATGTCGCCATGGATTTCCATGTCGATCTCGATCAGAGAACGGATCTGCTCGCGGGTGATCGTGGGCGAGCTGACCTTGGGCGGCATCTGGCCCGCGTCTTCAAACCTCTTGCCGGCTTCCTCCTCCAGCGCCTCGGATTGCTGGATGGAATGCAGCTTGTTGAGCGTGTCGCTGCCCAGCAGCATCTTCGCGAAGAATTTACGCATGATTGGATCCTTTTAGTAGCTGGCGCGGCCCGTCCGCCTTGCCGCGCGCCCGATCTAGAAACTGACCTTGTAGCGGCCGCGGTCGGTTTCCACCACCTGCGCCTGCTGGTCTATGCTCTGGATCACCTCGCCATTGCGGAAATGATCCCCCACCCGCAATTCAGCGGTGCCGCCGTTCGACTTTTTCACCCAGACCGAGGTGGAAGACATCCCCAGCACCTTGCTGCCGGCGTCCTTGCCGCCATCGCCGTGCGCTTTTGGCGCGCGCGCCTGCCCCGCGCCGCGCGACGCCATCTGGCGATTGCGCTCGCGCAGCGTCTTCACCTCTTTCTCCAGCCGCGCCACCTTGGCCTCTAGGCTTTCCGGCTGCGCCGCTTCCTTGGCCTGCGCCGCCTTCGGCTGCGACGCGTCGGCATCGCCGCCGGCCGCCGGCTCGCGGCTCAGCGCGGTTTTCTTGGCCGACGGCGCCAGCAGCGCCGGCTCGGCCGCCGCGTCCGCAGCGGCGTCAGGCTGCAACGGCGATGGCGATGCGGCGGCCTGGCCCGAATTGGCGCCGGGCTGCAGCAGCGCCTGAGGCTGCGACGGCGCCGCCGCGGACGGCGGCTGCGCGACGCTGGCGCTGCCGAGCGATGCCGGCGCGGCCTGATGCGTCAATTGGGCCGGCGGGGTGTTCACCATAGGCTTGACCGGATCCATAGGCCGCATTGCAGTCGGCGCCGGGTCCTCCACCGGCGGGGGATTCAGCACTTTCTGCCACAAGGGCTTAGTCAGCATCACGACCACCACGCCGCCGATCAGCGCCAGCAAGGCGATGCGCTTGGCGTCTTTCTTGGGCTGCGCGGCCGGCGGCGAGTCCATCGGCTCGTCGTCGAACTTGAGATCCTGATGCGCCGGCGCGGCCATGGTCCGGCTGGCATTGCGCGCCACCGGCGGCTCATCCTCGAAGCTCAGCCTATCCTCGTCCAGAGCCAAGCTTTCCGCATCGCCAAAATCGTGTGCTCCACTCATTCTGCCACCTCACCGAGAGAATTGGTTAATCCGTTTTCTTAAACTATGTTATATTGAAGTACATACTAAATCAAACTTTATGCGAGAAGAGATGCCGCTTTTCGACGTTCCCGCGCCACCGAGCGCCAATCCGCTGACCATTCCCTACCGCGCGCCCGCGCCGCGCAACTACGCCGAAGCCCGCGACCTGCTGGTCAAATCCAGCTTGCGCGCAGTCGACATCGCCAAGCTCAATCTGCAGAAAAAGCTGGAAGACCAGCCGCAACGCGCGCGGCGCGCCAACTTCATCGCAAGCCAAGGGCGGATACAGGCCGGCCTGGGCTTCGCCAAACTGGCCCTATTGGCGGACGGCACGGCCAAGGCTCCGGTGACGCTTTACTGGAAAATAGGCGAAAAAGCGGTATTCCAGGCACGCGGCACCCCCACTGCCGACGTGTGCGACGGCGTGCGGCGCATCTGGATGTCCGCCATCTGGTACGACATCTGGGAAAAGGGCATCGCCAAAAGCCAGGCCAGCCTCGACAATCTGCCCGCCATCATGTTCCAGTCCGGCGCGGCGCTGTTCAACGACCGCAAGCTAGGCATGGCGCAAGCCAGCCAGCAGGTTCGCGAAACGCTGGGCAGCGGCGGCGAGCTGCGGCTGGAAAACCGCAGCCAAAAACCGTTCTACCAATTTTCGCTGGATAGCGTCCTCAGCAATGCCTGCCTGAACGGAAACATGACCTACACCGACACCGGCGCCGCCTTGCCGCTGTATGGCGCGCCCTATCCCGGCCTGTTCCGCCCCTGAGGAAACGCGATGCGCATCGACAAACGCAGCGCGCTCGCGCTGGGCGGAACCACCCTCGCCCTATTGGCGGCCTTCAGCTGGCTGGGCCTGCAGGGCTCCGCGCCGGCCCGCGCCGCCGGCAGCCTCTTCGCCATAGGCCTGCTGCTGGGCAGTTTTCTGAACGTGCTGGCCTTCCGCCTGCCCCAAATGATGGAGCAAGCCTGGCAGAGGGAGGCCGCGGAAGCCTGCGGCTTGCCGCCGCCTGAACAGGCGCCGCTCAGCCTGTCCCACCCGCATTCGCACTGCCCCGGCTGCCGAAACACGCTCAAAACCTGGCAGCTGGTGCCGGTTTTCAGCTACCTGTTGCTGCGCGGGCGCTGCGCCTTCTGCGCCAGCCCCATCAGCCCGCGCTATCCGCTGGTGGAACTGTCCGTCGGCCTGATCTTCGCCGCGGTCGGCTGGCGGCTGGGCCCGAGCCCGGCCGCCCTGGCCCACTTGGCTCTGCTTTATCTGCTGCTGGCATTGGCGCTGATAGATCTGGACAGCAAGCTGCTGCCCGACAGCCTGACGCAACCGCTGCTATGGCTTGGCCTATTGGCCAATCTGCTCCAGTCTCTGGCGCCGCTGCAAGATGCGGTAATCGGCGCCATGGCGGGCTATCTGTCGATGTGGCTGATCGCCGCGGCCTTTCGGCTTTGCACGGGCAAAGAAGGACTGGGCATCGGCGATTTCAAGCTGATGGCGGCGCTGGGCGCCTGGCTGGGATGGGAAGCGTTGCCGCTGATCATCACGATAGGCTCGATCAGCAGCGCACTGGTCGGCATCGCCCTGATAGTCGCCAAGAGAACGAAGCGGGAGCAGACGCAGCCGTTCGGCCCCTTTCTGATCGCAGGCGGCATCGTCGCGCTGCTCTGGGGGAAAGAAATCACCCGCTGGTATCTGGCGCTGGCTTGAAAGGCCAGCCGGCGCGGATCTTCAGCGGAATAACATTTGCTTATAAATACAATTTGCAAATGATGATTTCATTTTTAGCTGAATTTAAGTAAATCTACGCATGTCATGCGGTTTAAAATATCAGTATTATCTGTTAGGTGTAAACAGTAAATTCACAACAAAAACAAATGATCTGGCATATAGAAGACGATGTGGGCGTAGTGTTCAAAGGCTCGGAAACCAGCTGCATTGGCAGAATGCAGCAACTGCGCCGACAATCGATACTGGGCTTGCCGCTGCCGACCTGCGGCGCCGTGCGCGTGGTGAATCATCAAGGCGTCGTAGCAGCCACCTTGCTGGCCGACGCGCCGCAGCAGCGGCTGGCGCCGACGAACCGGCAAGCGCTCTACGCCCTCGACCAGGACATGGTGGAACATTTGGGCCACACGCCCCGCTGAAGCCGAAACCCCGGCCGACTCATCGCAAGTCCATCCCCGGGGCATCCAGCAAGCCCCGAAATTCCGCGCCCGGCAAAGCCGGCGAAAACAGGAATCCCTGCCAGTAGTCGGCCCCCATGTCCTTTACCGCCTCCAGTTGGGCCATGGTCTCCACCCCTTCGCACACGCTTTCCATTCCCAGGTCGCGCACCATGCGGATCAAGTTGCGCATGATGATGTGGTCCCGCTCTATCTCCAGCATCTGCCGGGTAAAGCTGCAATCTATCTTGATGGTGGTGGCGGGAATATGGCGCAGATGCTCCAGCACCGAAAAACCGGTGCCGAAGTCATCTATCGCCACCCGAACGCCCAGCTTTCTCAACTGGCGCGTCACCTCCACCATCGTCGGCAAATCATGGAACAGATAAGACTCCGTGATCTCCAGCTCCACGCAAGACGGCTCCAGTCCAGCCTGGGCAATCAGCCGCTCCACCTTGCCAGGCAGCTCAGGGACGATCTGCCGCCGGGATAGATTGATGGCCAGGCGAAAATCGGCGGGCAAGCGCGCCTCATCCCGCCACGCCGCCATCATCCGCAAAGCGCTGGCCATGCTCCAGTCACCCAACTCGACGATGAAGCCGCTTTGCTCCGCCAGGGGGATGAAGCTGGCGGGACTGACCGGCCCATTGCGCTCGGCGCTGTGCCAGCGCATCAACGCCTCCGCGCCGGCGACCCTGGCGGTGCGGCAACTGAGCTGCGGCTGGTAATGCATGCTGAACTCGCGCTTGCGCAAGGCAGCAACCAGGCTTTCCCGAGTGGGGGCGCTATGCGCTTGATCATGCATGTTCATGAATCTCCGGCAATATCATCGGCAATCCGCCTTACGGTCTCGAAACAGTTCCAACCCACGCCACCACCCCATCCGCAACGATGCCGGCCAGCGACCTCTTCCTAGGCGCCAGGCCGGCTCAATCCTAGCGCTTACTTGCCGGGCTTCACGCCCTTGCTCAGCGCGCCCTTCCAGCCGCTGGCGCCCACATTGGCGGCGCCGCCGGACATATCGGTCAGCTTCGGGGCGCTGATGCCCAGCTGGCTCTTGCCTTCCTGCAGGCTGTCGGACTGCGGGTTGATGTTCAGCCAGTTGGCGATGCGGTGCGGCAGGGAAATCATCAGGCCCATGGTGAGAAAGGTGACGCCTATCACCACGGCCGCCATCAGCAGCGGTTTCACCAGGAAGTCCAGGCCGCTGCCCACCGCGGTCGAACCGGTGATCGACATCATCATTTCAAAGGCGAACGGCACCGCCACGTTGAACAGCGTCATCGACGCGCAAAAGCCCAGCACCACCAGCAGCGGGAACAGCGTGATATAGGCCAGCAAGCCCCAGCCGGTTTCGGCGCGGCTGTGCACCAGCGACTCGCCGTCCGGCAGCATGTGGAAGATCATCCACAGCGGCGACGCCAGCGCGGCCACCACCAGCCAGATCACCCACTCCAGCGTCATCAGCACGAAGTAGATGGTCGGCAACGAGGGCAGCAGCATGGTCAGCACCGTGCCCGCCATCACCGCGGACTTGGCCACCATGGTGGCGACATCGGCCATGCCGCCGCCGGCTATCGATTTCACCGCGTTGGAAACCATCCCGCTCTGCGCGCTTTCATTGGCGGTGCTCTTATCGCAAGAGTTGTCGCTGCCGCTGCGCTTCTCGCAAACCAGCATGTTCAGCGTGGTGGTGCCGAACATGTTCAGCAAACCGCCCAGGCGCTGCACCGCGTCGAACGCGCCCACGTCGTAGGCGCTGTTGCCCACGCCGAACAGCAGGCTGCGCAAGATCCGGTTTTCCACGTTGACCTGCAATTCGCCCATGATGGAGGCGTTGGCGTTGTTGATCGCCGTATTGCCGGCCTGCATCAGGCCGCCTACGCCGGACAGCACGCCCTGCACGGAGAAGTTGAACGCCTTGAACGCGCGCTTGAAAGCCATCCGCGTCTGGTCGTTCAGCGCCATGCCGGCTCGGGTTTCATCGCCTATGTCTTTAAAGTCGAAGCTGGGCTCGCCGGAGTAATAGATGTAATTGTCGATCTCGCCGCTGACCGACGAGTACTTTTGATAGAAGTTGCCCAAGCCAGGCCAGCCCAGCTTCTGCACCGCCTTGGTGTTTTCCTTGATGACATCGGTCATGTCCATGTCGATGGCGCTGTTCATCTGCATCAGGTAAGTCGCCGCCAGCGTGGCCAGGATGCGCTCGTCCAGCACGCCGCCCATCCTGCCCAGAGTGGCCGACAACGCGTCCTTCAGCGTCGAATTGGCGGCTTCCACCTTGCGGCACGGCCCGACGAAGGAGCTGGATCCGCAATCCATCCGGCCAGACGGGTATCCATCGGTCGTGCTGCTCGAACTCGGCTGCGCATCCGGCCTCGTCGCCTGGGCGTTTTGCGCGCCGCCGCACAGGTCGGACAAGGAGATGCCGGTTCCGCCGCCGCCGCCGCCGCCGCCGCCGGTTCCGGTGGCGATTCCCCACAGCTGCATGCCGATGCCGAGCGCCGAGCCGCCGCCAGGCGCCGGGTTGGTTTTGGCCGGGTTGCCATCCGCGCCCAGATTGCTGGCCGTATTCATGCACACCGCCGCCGCGGTGATGGTGGCGAAAGCCGTCGCCGCCGCGTCGGTGTTGTTCAGCAAAGACGCTGGCTTGGTGTGGACATAGCCGCTGCTGGGCAGGAAAATCCGCTCAGCCAGCACATTGGCCGCCTCGTTGCCGATGTAGTTGCCCAGCAGGGCCAGCCCCACCACCATCACCTGGATGGCGGACAAGCCGCCCGGCACCACCGGCGCGGAGAACATCAAACCGCCGACGCCGCGCAGCGGCACGATCACCGCCGACCAGCGCTTGCCCAGCACCACGCCTTCCTGGGAGGAATAGATCAAGCCCATGCCCAGAATGTAAAACGTGATCAAGGGGGTGAACCATAGCGCGACATCGGCGGCCAGCGCCATGCCGGTGGTCATCGGAACCGAATTCACCCCGGTGGTATGGATGCCGTAATACGACAAGGCGTCGCTGCCCAGCACCCTTTCCAGAAACACGAAGCCAATCCCCTTGGCTCCCTCGCTCAATACGCTCATACCCCCTCCTAGCGCCCGTTAATCGCACCGATCGGTGCTCCCTGGCTTAAACCGGCCAGTTGTTCCTTGCGTTCGATATTTCCCAACATTCCCGACGATGCGGCGAACAGCCGCTCAAACCGCAGCTGCGACTGCGATGTTTGCATCTGCACCTCGGTGGACAGCTGCTTCAGCATCACCCGGCAGCCGTTGGCCTGGCCGGTGCTGAGTCCGCTGATCACGCTGGGCGTGAACATCTGGATGGTGCTGGCCAGTTGGGTGATGCGGTCCTGCGCCATCCAGCCCTCCATATAGCTGCCGTAGCTCAGGCTCATCACCGATGCCATCTGCGCCCGCACCGCCAGCTCTTCCTGGTAGGCCGGCGAGCCCGGCTTGGCGGTGAACGGGGTATTGGGCTCCAGCCCCAGCGTGAGCCAGGCGTTGCGGCGCACATTCTCCCGCTCGGCCGCGCCCACCGGCTGCAGCTGGCCGTCCTGCCCCAGCCGCGGCCCGATCACATAC
The DNA here is from genome assembly GCF_001676875.1 of Chromobacterium subtsugae. Taxonomy (GTDB): domain Bacteria; phylum Pseudomonadota; class Gammaproteobacteria; order Burkholderiales; family Chromobacteriaceae; genus Chromobacterium; species Chromobacterium subtsugae. The sequence continues at coordinate 122,849 of NZ_JYKA01000010.1, forward strand.
GGCCGCATCACCGCGGCCCGCCGCTCCGCCGGGTAGCTGCCCATCCAGCCGTAAAACGTCCCGGGGCGATCGCCATCATAGGACCACTGCGCCAAATCGCCGCGCTCCTGCCTGGCGTACCGCTCAATCACCTGCTGATTAGAGCGCACGCCGCCGGAGGTGCCGAATTCGGACGAGCCGTCGCCGTTCGGATAGGCCGGCAGATTCTGCTTGCCCCAGGTCATGTCTTCCTGCTGGCGCTCCATCGCGTTGTCGAAGCCCAGCTTTTTCAGGTAAAGCTCGGCCTCCTTCTTGATCTGGTCGATCCGATGCTTGATGTTGTCGAGCTTCTGCTTCTGCGTTTGGTACCAGCTGATATAAGGCCCGATGTACGGGTAGTTCTTGATGATTTCCGACGTGATCTTGGTGATGATGTTTTCCTGGATGATCTTCTTGATCCACTTCTTGAAGTAATCGATGGCCTGCTGCTTGGCGTAATCCACCACGCTGTTGACCATGGACTGCACGAACTGGTCCTTATCCAGATTGCCCAGATATTGCACGATCGAATTTTTCGACCCCCACACCACCGCTTCCGCCGCCTGATCGGCCGCCGCGGGAAACATCTTGCCCATCTCCAGCGAGATGGCCTGGTTGGCCATGACAGCCAGCACCTGCTGCGGATACTTGGCCATCACCTGGCGCACCAGCCCGGCATTGGCCTGCGCCACCAGCTCGTTGGCCAACGCGTCCGGCATGCCGTAGTAATCGAGGCTGGCCGCGTCTTCCAGCTGCGGCCGCATCCAGGAGAAATCGCCCACCGCCTCGCGATAGGCCTGGTTCGCTTCGGTATCCGGCAGGTTTTGGGCATCCTGCCGCAGCTTGGCGAGCTGCCGCTGCACATAGGCCTCGCGCAGCACCGGATAGTTGGCCATCACCTGGTTTTGCGCCAGCGCCCGCAGGCGCTGCGCCAGCTCGGCGGCCGACTGCCCGGCCGCCGGTCCGTAAGACGCGGCGGAAGCCTCCGCCCGGGCCACCGCGATGAAACCGGGCAATACCGGCGCCACCTGCATGCCCAGCAGGCAGGCCAGCGCGGTCCCCGACACGCCCTGCACCCACCTGTTTCCGACGATGGCCGCCGCGCGCGCCTTGCCCTTACTTGGCATAGCTCTGAACCGCCTGGCTCTGGCTCAGCCTGCGCAGGCGGTCGCTCATCGACATCCGCGCGTTGTTGGCGGCCATCACCGCCAGCAGGCGCTCCTGCCGCAGCGAAGACTGGTACTGGCTGAGCAGCAAGCCGGACTGCACCGCCAGCAGCTGCACCTGCGCCTTCATCGCCGTGCCGGGGTTCATGTTTTCTATGGTTTGCTGCGACATCGACAGCAATACGTCGGACACCGTCTTCACCTCTTCGGCCGACAGGTCGTACTGGCGGTAACTGTCATACGCCACCAGTTGGGCGGAGTTGTAGCCGATGCGGCGCGCCTCGTATTCCTGCGCGGCCGGATTGCTCTTGATCTGGGCGGACGACACCGGCGGCACCGGCTCCAGGCCGATGGTGAGCTTGGCGTTGTAATCGGCCAGCTTGCGGTCTTCTGCGGATGGGACATCGCCGGGCGCGAACGACAGCGGCTGCTGCACCTGCTGCTTCTGCTGCGGCGTGGCGCTCTGGAACCAATTGGCCAAAGCGCCGTAATAGCCCTGGATCGCGGTATTCTGGTCCATATTGCCGGCCATATTGCCGGTCACCGCCTGCAGCTGGGCGGTCATGCCGCGCCGCGCCGACATCGCCGCGCCGGGCGAGCCGGTATTGTTGGCGTCGGCCGGCACTTCGCCGGGCTTGGGCAGCGACTTGCCGCACCAGATGTCGCATTGCTGCTGGCGGTTCTTGTCGGACTCCTGCCCCATCTTGTCGCGCATCGCCTCGCCCTGCTGCCGCATCACGTCCATTTGCTGGATCATCGCGGCGAACTGCTGGTATTGCTGCTGCAGGATCTGCGTCACCTGGTTCAGGATCTTGCCCAGGATGTCGTTGGACAGGTCCGCCAGGGCCAGCGTCGGCGCCAGCGCCAGGCCGCCGCCCAGCAGCAGGACCAACACCTTTCTCTTCAACGGCAATGAATTCAGCTTTTGTTTGATAGTCATTACATCAAACCTTTTCTTAATAGGGTTTAGACGTACGGCCAGGCTCGTCCAGCCGCCAGCCCTGGCTTGCCACCGGCGGCGGCTGTATCGGGCAGGCATCCCACACCGGATCGGGCGCATCGCTGTCTTTCGGCCATTCCACCGTATTGTTTTCATCGCCGGTCTGTTTCGGCTCGCTTTGGTCCGACGTCGACACCGCGCCGCTGCATAGCATGGAGGTCGGCCCCTTGGGCGGGGACGGATTCTTGTACACCAGGTAGTGCGCCTCCCAGTGCAGATTGGGCCCGGTGTTGTTGCCGCCGCTCATGCCCGAGTAGCCGAGCAGATCGCCAGCATGCACCCGCTGTCCGCTTTTCACCGAAATGGAATTCAGATGCAGATAACGGGTGAGATAACCGTTCGGGTGCTTCAAATTGATGAAGTTGCCCGCGTTGTTGACATTGAACGCCACTCGTTCCACCACGCCGTCGGCCGGCGCATAAATCGGCGTATTGGACGGCAGGCTGATGTCGTCGCCGTAGTGCGGCCGGGTAGTGCCCAAAGTGGGATGCTTGCGCGCGGCCGAAGCGGGACTGGTCACCCGCACCGCGCCCTGAAACGGCGTGGCGAAACAAAACCCGGCGGGGCCGCCGCCATTGCCGCCACCGCCTTGCGGCAGGCTGATGCCGTCCGCGCCCGCCTGGCCAGACGACAACAGCACGGCGGCGCTGCCGCAGGCAATGGCCGACAGCGCGCCGGCAAAGCACAGCAGGAATGTCTTCATTTTTCCAGCCCGTCCATCTTGCGCCAGACCTCGCGGGCGGCATCTATCGCCTGGCGGTGTTTCAGGTAGTAGGCGTCATCGCCCGCGTCATGGCGCAAGCGGCTGAACAACGCCTTGCTCAAATCGTCCGCCAGAATGGCGCAAGCCGCGTTGTCCGGCCGCTGCATCGCGGGGTCGTACAAATCCAGCGTCGGCGACGTCACCGCCGCCACATAATCAAAGCGGTTGAAGCGAATGGACGACAGGTAGGCATTGCGGCGCGCGCGCGCCTGTTCCGCCTGCGCGGCCAGCTTGTCCCAGCGCGCCTGCTTGCCCTTGGCCGCCGGTGACGGCTTTTTGCAGCGCGGCGCCGCCGGCCAGTCATCGCTGCCCAGTTCCACGCACCACGCCGACGCCGGTCCGGCCAGACGGTCGAAACCCACGCGCGCCGCGGCCGGCTCGGCATGGCCCAACGCCGAAAACTGGTAGTTGTGGCGGAAATACGCGCCCGCCATCTTGTAGCAGCCCGACTCGTACATCACGCCGCTCAGCACCAACACCGCCTTGTCGCGGCGGCCGCGCGCGGCCTGCATCAGGCCGGCGGCGCCGTTACGCTGCAGAAAGCCGGAAAACGCCCTGTGCGGCCGGATGCGCGCCACCGCGCCGCCGGCGACAGACTCCACCGCCCGCGTCACGATCGCATCGGCCTGCTGATCGGTTACCGTTTCCGCCCGAACCGGCGCCAAAGGCAGCGCCAGCAGCAGCGGCACAAGAAAGCGCGCTCTCATATTTTCAGATAAATGTTTACTATAATTTATATAATATCAAACTTTTACCAGAACAAGGCAAAAAAACAGCCTGCTCTCGCCGCGCGCCGGCAACCACGCCGACGCGCCCATCATCATTCGCCGGATATCGGCACCTTCTTTTGCCGCACGCCCTTGCGGCGCGGCGGCGGCGCCGGAATCAACGACGAATTCAACGCCGCGATATCCATGAACTCGTGCAGCATGTCCAGGCTGCGCGTAGTGGCTTCCTGCTTGACCGAGATATTCTTCTCCTCCATCAGCAAGGTTTCGCGGATCGCGGCCAGAATCTCGCTTTTGCCGCGCAGATTCTTGTCTTCGTCGATATCCTCCAGCTTGCTCAACAGCCGCTGCAGCACCACCAGCGAACCGTCGCGCTCCTGCTCCGCCTGCTGCTCGTACGATTTGAGCAGATCATCCATCTCGCGCGCGATGATCTGCACCTGCGGCTCGGGCTTCACCTGCTTGCGCTCCCAGTGAGACACCGCCACCTTGCGCCGGCCGAACAACTGCGCGAACGAATCCTGATTGATGGACAGGCGCAGCCTGAGCGTGGGCATGTCCACCTGGCCAAACGGGAAGCGCTCCGGATGCGCGGCGTACCAGCGCACCAGGTTGGCGATGGCGCCGTCCACCGGCATGTCGGCGTTTTTCTTGACGATGGTGGACCACCGGCCATGCGTCTGGATTCCCAGCGCGGCCAACGCCTGCGCCACCGTGGCGCCGAAATAATCCTTGAAAGCGTCCAGATCCCGCCCAATGATCGGCCTGTCCTCCGGAAAGGCCAGCACCACCGGCAGCCGGGACTCCGCGGAGTCCTGGCTTTCCTCATGGCGCTCAACCGGAAGAAGCGATTCTTGTTGATTCATCTTTACCCCAATACATTCATGCAATACACACAAGCCCGGAATCCATGCAGTATACCGCATCGCTCCGAAACCACTTTCTGGCAAGCGCAGGGTCTTTTACACCGGCCCGCTTTTCTCATTGCCGTAACCGCAAGCGCATCCCCGCAGCGGCGCCCCGCCACCCGGGCAATCAACCCCACCCCGGGTATTCCTGCCGCAAGGATGCCCAAATCTTCAATACATGTAAGGCATACGGCCTGGCGCGCGCCGGATTCGGACTATGGTAAGCGCCAATGCCCGCCTCCCAGCTGCCGCGCCGCCGCACCTCCGTCGACAGCAGCCAGGCCGCGACATGCGCATTGACGCAGGGATCATACAATCGCGCGCGGTCTATGCCATAGCGCGCCAGCTTGGGCAGCCAGAAATCATTGATTTGCCAATAGCTGATGTCCACGCTGCCATTGCTGTTGCGCCCAGTCACATACGGGTTGCTGAACTGCACGCCGGACTCCTTCACCTTCAATGCCATCAAAAGCAGGTATGGCACGCCAAAGCGGTCGGACGCGTCCAGCGCGCAGTTGGCCGTGCGCCTCACATCGAAATGCTCCGGCGGCGCCTCGGCCCAGGCCGCAGGCAACCAGGTGAGTAGCATCAACAGCAGGATACGCTTAGCCATCTCTCTCATATTTTGTTTAACAACATATGCATTATATTAAACTTTTTATAATCAGGAAATGACCGCCACGCACGTGGCGCCACCACACGCGCGCAACGGCGCCCAGGCTGCCGGGCTGGCACAGCCTTGGCCACTCGTCCCCATGCGCCTCATCAGCCACATCGCAAGCCCCGCCCCAGGGGGCATCCGCCGCCGAAACCCGCTAGAATTCCAACTATAATTGGAGGACGTCAACCATACCCCCCTCGACAATTTCGTCCTAATTCGAAAGGCCGGGATGAACAGCCAGAATATCTACAATATCGCTTTCGGCATCGTTTTACGCGACCTCAGGAAACAAAAAGGCTATTCACAAGAAGCCCTGGGTTTTGAAGCCAATCTCGCGAGAAACTATATATCCCTGATGGAACTGGGCCAGCGCTCCCCCACCCTGGACACGCTGACCGCCCTTTGCTCCGCACTGGACATCCCATTCCCGGCCCTCGCCATGCTGATCCAAGCGAAGACAACCGAGACACATGGAACCAGATCAAAAACTTAAAGATACGCTCGCCATTTACCGTGATCGAATTTCCATCCTCAAAAAGGGATACGCGCAAGAACGCTACCGGATAGAACAGCTCTGCCGATCGTTTCTGGGAGACATCGTCACCCGCGAAGTCACCAGCGTGGATATCGCCACCTACCGCGACCAACGCCTGACCCAGGTCAACCCCAAAACGCAGAAACTACTGTCCACCGCCACGGTGCGCCTGGAAATGTCGCTGCTCAGCAACTGCTTCGACATCGCCCGGATCGAATGGGGGCTGTGCGACAGCAACCCGGTGTCCAATGTCAGGAAACCCAAGATCCCCCCCGGCCGCGACCGCAGGATGACGCCGCGCGAAGAGCGGCTGATCCTGCGTTACGCGCACGCCCACTCCAACCCCGAGCTGTATTCAATCATCGTCATCGCGCTGCAAACCGCCATGCGCCAGGGCGAGATACTGGGCATGCGCTGGGAATACATCAATCTGAAGACGCGGGTGGTCCACCTGCCGGAAACCAAAAACGGCAGCAAGCGAGATGTGCCCCTCAGCCTGAAAGCGCGCGACGCGCTGATCCGTCTGGGCGTGAAAAGCAAGGGCAAGGTGTTTTCCTACAGCGCCGCCGGGTTGAAATCGACCTGGCGGCTGATGAACCAGACGCTGGATATCAAGGACCTGCACTTCCACGACGCGCGCCACGAAGCGATATCGCGGCTGTTTGAACTGAACAGCCTGGACATGATGGAAATCTCCGCCATATCGGGACACAAATCGCTAAGCATGCTCAAGCGCTACACCCACTTGAAGGCGCACAAGCTAGTGAGAAAACTGGAAGGCAACAAAAACAAGGGCAAACAGGTGGTGCTGGACCATATGGTGCCCTACCCGGCCGTTATCATGCGGCGCAAAGACACGGTTACCATCCGCCTGCTGGATTTCGATGATCTGCAGGAAACCGCGCCAGACGAACCTCTTGCCATCCGACTGGCGCAAGATGCCTTATTGAGAAGACTCATGACCAGCATGCGAGATGCCACACCCATCCCGCCAGCCGACCAGTATCTGGACAGCGTGGATGAGCGGCACATCATCATGATCGACCCGCTTGCGAACCACTCCACCCTTTGAGACAAAATTTTCGAGAAAGTATCAATTAAAATGCATAAATTATGCCAAAAAACAAGAAATTAATCATGGGAATCATAAGGTTAAATATGCATTGCCATCGTGGAAAATCGCTTGAAAAACTAGATAGCCTT
>NZ_JYKA01000011.1 GCF_001676875.1 Chromobacterium subtsugae
AAGAAAGTATCAAGCCATTGGCATCACGCGCAATCAACCCGGGGGTGTTGCACCCCTGCGTGTCCCCCTCGCTAACCTGCCCAGCTAGCAAATACTCACCAGTCTGAATGCGCCCCCCTGCATTCACACTACCGCCCACCGTCGCGTTTCCGTTAACCCCCAGACTTCCGTTGATATTGCCATTCTGGCCTACGGACAAATTGCCATTGGCAATCAAGTTCCTCTTGGCGGTCACGTCCAGCGCCGCGGTCACACTGCCGCTATTCACGTTCATGTTGCCGAAGTTGCTGGTGATGTCGCCGTTCATCACCAGCGCCCCCGCACCATTGATATCCTTGGCATTGACAATGCTTTTCGCCCCCATATCCAGATTGCCCAGCATCTTTTTGCTGCCATCCAACCGCAGGAAAACATTCAGGTCAGAGCGGTTGTAGCCGCCACGCACCGCCACGATGCCCGCCACGTTAGTCATGGGGTTGGCAATCGGTATCGAGTTACTATTGGCGGCGGTTCTGAAAGTCAGCTTGCTGAAGTCGGGAGGCATGGCGGCGCCGCCGTCCGGGCCAATCTGCTGCACCGCGGAAGCCACGGCGACATAGTCGACGTCGTCGCTCGCCGATGGATAAGGCAGGCGCAGCGGCTTGTCGACATAGGTCAAGGCGTTGATATTGCAGGTGCCAGGACTACTAGCGACGCATTGCCTATTACCTTGCGTCGGGTCGTCGCCGCTGATCACGATTTGATATGACGCGCCAGCCAGCGGCGGCTTGGTGCCAAGCGAGGGCAAGCCCACCACGCTGGCGATTTCAGCTGGGGTCGGGCTCAACGGGTTTGCCACCCCATTCAGCGGGGGAATCACGGTTTGATTGAGCACGGCCAGCACCAGCTGGTCATGGTGCTGCACCACGTAGCTCTGTACGCCCTTGCCCAGGTCCGCCAGCGCGCCGCCCAACAGTTGGCCGCGGCTGGCCCGCCATTCGCCGACCTGGCGCACGCCCAGATACGCCAGCCCCATGCCTATCAGCGCCACGGCAATGGCCAGGCCTATCAGCATTTCCCCCGCTTGCTTCCTGCGCATTACGCCCCCCTGCCCTGAATGTTTTTGCGTCTTTGTATGTCTATCTCTCCCTCCAGGCGCGCGTATTCGCCCTTGTTGATGAATTGGGAGAGGTCTTTGCGATCGCGCAGATCAAGCGAAGTGACCTGCGGAATGCCGTTGTCCAGGCGCTGGTGAAACACCATGCGCAGGGAGTCGGCGATGAATTCGTCGGCCTGCGCCTCGCCGCCGGCTCTGGCCAGCGACGCCAGGCGGCGCAGCGCCGACGGGATGTCTCGGGAATGGATGGTAGACAGCACCAAGTGGCCATCCACCGCGATGCGCAACAGCTCCGCCGCGCTATGCGCGTCGCGCACCTCGCCTATCATTAGCATGGAGCGGTCCCGCGCCGGGAAGGAGCGCAGAGCGGTGGTGATGGCCTCCGCGTAGCGGCGGTCGAAATTGAATTCCTGCCCGGATGGCGAGTCGGCCACGTCTATCTGCGTGCAGTAACCGTCGCCATGCCAGCCCTCGATAACAATTTCCACCGGGTCTTCAACCGTCTGGGCGAAACCGCCGAACTTCTCCAGCCGGCTCACCACCATGGCATTCATGGTGGTGGTCTTGCCGGAGCCGGTCAGCCCGGAAAACAGCACCAGGCCGCCGCTTTTCTTCAGCTCGTCCGACTGCATCATGGTGGTGTGAAAGTCCAGCAGGCGCAGATCATTCAGGCGCGGCGCCTTGTTCATCACCAGCCGGCAGGCGTAGCGGTACTGCTGCATGCGCTGCACCCGCCAGCGCAGCCCGCCGATGGTGATGGTGAAGCCGGTGCGCCGGCCCACTTCCTGCTGTTCGGTGAGCACCACTTCGGTCAGCTTCATCAGGAAATTCTTGTACTCCTCGCCGGGCTTGATCTGCCCGGGGAAAAGCACGCTGGATTTCCAGTCGCGCACGTGCAGCTGGACATCGGTAATGATCTGTTGCGCCATGGACTTTACACGCCCTCATGCCTGCGCGCGTTCACGCAGGGCTGTCGATTACAAGGAAAATGCATAGGTAAGGGTATTGGACGTCGAGGCATTGCAGGCGGTAGCCAATGCAGCCGCATTCAAAGCAACACCAGCCTTCAGATCTTTCACCGTGGTGGTGCCGACCTGGATCTGGACAAACAGCGACTGGATATTAGGAACCAGACGCAAGCAGGCCTCGGACGAATAACCGGTCGATACCAACTGCACCGCGTCCTTGGAGGCGTAGTAATCGATAGCGGACCAGGTCACGGTGCCGCCGAAACGGTTGAGGATGGTGGTGCCAGACACACGGTCCGCCGCCATCAGTTTCAGGCTGATAGCCAACTGGTTAGTCAAGCCGGCCGCCGGCACGCCGGAACCGAACACCCGCTGCGCTTGCGAAACCTCCTGCTGCAAGTCGGAAGTCTCGGAGTTCGACTTGATGTTGGTCATGATTGACGGCACCACGAGAAAGCCGATCGACAGGATGAAGGCGATGATGCCCACCGCCACCGACAGCTGAATCAGGTCAATACCCGCCTGGCGTTTGAGCGAGCCGCTTCTGCCAGAAGCCGAACGCCATTTCGAAGCATTCATGGGATCTCCAATTTGCTTGTTAGTTGTTAAATGGAATATATACTATATCAAACTTTGAAAACGATTGGCAAAGGCTAAATCACATGCTGCCGCCACCGGTCATCTGCTGAATCTGGTTGCCGGCCTCCAATGCCGTCATCATCATCCCGGCGATAGTAAGCAAGATGAAAAGACCCACCACTACGATCAAAACGTTACGCATCACGGCGGAGCGGGCGCTGATCACCTCGGAGATTTCCTCGATGGTGGTCAGGCCTATCTTGCGGATGCCGTTTTCGAAGTTGCTGCGTTCGGAATATTCCGAAATCCGGTCGAAAATCTCCTCGGAGAACAGGCCGGTATCCATCGCCTTCAGAATGCTGCGGTTGCTGGTCAGCGCCAGGCGGATGCGCGCCAGGTGCCAGCGCATCCACGGCGTGGCGCCCTGCTCCAGCAGCAGCACGGCGTCGTACACCGCGGTATTGGCTTGCGACAACGCCGCCAGCGAAACCAGAAACTCGCTGGCTTTCAGGTCGCGGTATACCGAATACGGCAGATGGCGATCCAGCCGATTGCGCAGCGGACTGGCCCAGCGCGGCAGCGACCAGAAGTAAGCCACGGCCAGCAAGCCCGGCAAGCCGTAAATCAGATACCAGTAATTGCGGATGGCCTGCGACAGGTAGTACAGCACCTTGCCCACCAGCGGAAAGTGGTCCGCCGGCATGATCTGCTCCATGATGGGCATCATGCCCAACGCCACGCCCAGCTGGACGCCGGTCATCAGCAGCAGCAGGAATACCGGCAGCGCGATCGCCATCTTGATCGCCTCGGCGTTGCCCTCGCGGATTTTCACCACCTTGGCCAGAAAGCGCAGCGCTTCCGGCAGGTCGCCGCGCTCGCCGGAGCCGATCACCATCAGGTCGTCGGCCGGGATGGTGCCCTCCCAGGCGCCGCGCAGGTTCATCGACGCCGCGCGGTCGCGCCAATAGGCGAACAATGGCGCCATCACATTGCCGCGCTCGCGCGCCAGCATGTATTTGTGGGAAAACAGCTCGTATGGGTTGGCGCCATCCTCGATGGAGTCGGCCAGGTCGCCGTAGAACTTGGTGCGCAGCTTCATGAACTTGCGCTTGGCTTTGGCCAGGCCGGCGTATTTCTGCTCATGCGCCGGGGCGATGCCGAAAAACCGCTTGATCAGGTTCAGCATCACAAGCTCCCCGCGCTACGGTAATCCACCCGCCCGGCCTGAATCGCCTGGAACAGCAGCGAACTGATGCGCTGATCCGGCCGCAAGCCCTTGTCCACCAGGTCGGCCAGCATGCTGACGCCGAAATCGCGCTGGCACAGCTTGCCGTCCCACACCTCGCTAAGCCATACCTCGCCGGCGTAGCCGCTGCCGCAGCAGGGCTCGCGCAGATTGCGGGTTTTGACATTGCCGAAATCGGCGCTGCGGAAGTTGCTGACCACTTCGGTCAGCTCGCGCGCCGCCAGGTCGGCATCCACCGACAACGCGCAAATCGGACACAGCCCCGGCAGGCGCACCGTATTGACGCCCATGGAGACACGCCCCTTGGCCCAGCCTGGCTGCTCGCCCAGAAGCAGCATCAACGCCGACTCAGCCGTGCTGTTGCGGCCCGGAAACACCGCCAGCGCCGGGCCGTGATGGGCGCGCAGCTTTTGCGCGTCCGGGTTCAGCCACACCGACGGCAGGCCCGACGCGGCGGCCGAACCGGCGGCGGCGCCAGCCACTCCCTGGCTCCAGGCCTCCGCCATCAGCGCCGCGGCCATCGCCTCGGCCATCTCGCCCGCCACGAAGACAATCGCGCCGGGGCGCGACAACTCTTTCACCAGGCGGTTGACCACCATCTTGTCGTCAAGTCCGAACGCCGCAAGCGCCGCCGCCTTGCCGCGCTCCCCGCCGACTTTGCCGGCCGCGCACCAGATGCCGGCATCGGCCGGGTCCGGCTCGGCGCCCAAAGCGCCCAGCCATTGCGCCGCCTCGCCGGCATCCATCATGGCTACCGCTTCCATGCCTTGCGCCGTCTCCAGCAGCAACAGCCGCCGGCCGTCCGCAGCCGGCGCGGCGTAGACGCGGGCGGCGTCAGCCACCGCCATCGCATAGCCGACATCTCCCGCCGCGACGATCTCCGGCCACAGGAAGCGGCGCAGCGCCCAACGGTAGGAATAAGAGGTCAGCAAAACCACTCGCCAGCGTTTTCCGGCCTGGTCCAATTCGCCGCAGATTTCCGCCACGCGGCCTCTGGCCTCGCGGCTGGAGCCATCCGCCACGATCAATGCCGGCACGCCGTAAGCGGCGCCCTTCAGGTAGAAGTAGCCGTGCCGGCCAAGCCCGTCGCCGTTGCGGGTGGCCGCCGGCAATTCGCTGCGCGCGGTCAGCGCGATGGCCGCCAGATCGGCAAACGCCTGCGGCTGCGCCTCCACCGGCCAATACGCAGCCGCCTGCTCGGCGTAGCGGTCGTCATTGACCAGGCCCAAGGCGTCCAGGCTGTCGAACACCTGGCCGGCCTCATGCCCCAACAGGCCGCGCTCCGCCGCGATCCGCGCCCAGGATGGCACCGGCAGCGCCTCGCTCACTTCATGTTCCTGAGCCAGCGCCACCGGTTGCCGCACCGCATCCACCAGCGGTTCGCGGTATCCCATGTCGAACTCTTCGCTGCTATGCACGCCCTCGCCGCGCGCTTCCTGCGCCACGCGATGCAGCAAGGCCAGCCTCTCCTCGCTGAGACTGGCGGCGCGCCTAGCCGGGGGCGGACTGGACGGCACCGGCTCCAGCGGCGCCAGCAGCTCTTCCATCCGCAGCGGCGCGAAAGGCGCTCGCTCCTCGGCGGCCTCGGCAGGCGCTATCGCCGGCGCTTCTGGCTGGCCGGCGGCGGAAACCGCTTCCCGCACGCTGTCCAGGCTTATGCCGAAACCGCTGTCAGGAAAGTGCTGCAATGGCGCGTCCAGCAACAAATCGGGCTCCACCGCCAGCGGCAACACTTCCTCCGCTTCGTCATCCTCCGCGCCATGCTCCGCCGGCGCGGCGTCCATGGCCCTGCCGGCCGGGCCTTTGCCATACCCGAATCTGCCCAGCAGACTCTTGAAGGCGTCATCACCATTGGCCATCCCTGCTCCTTCAATCAATTGGCCAGACTCAACGGCCGGTATTTTTTCAGCTTGCGGAACGCCGACTCCACGTCCCGCGGGTCCAGCAATCCCAGCGACATCTTGTAGAGAGCATGCTCCATCGCGGTCTTGCCCAGCATCCTGGGGTCGTACAGCTTGCCGTTGCTCTTGGCGCGCCAATCCTTCTCCGCCTCCCAGAAGCGCCCCTCGCGTATCAGCGGCAGCATGTCTTCCGTCACCTCGCACACTTCGGCCACCACGGTCTGGCCCTTGGTGCCCAGGTTGCGGCAGGCCGGGCAGCCCGGCCCCATCACCCGCACCATGCCCACGTCTATGCCCAGCGAGGCGATCACCATCAGGTACTCATCATCCAGCACTTCCGCGGCCAGCAGGCTGCACTCCGGGCACAGCACCGGCACCAGCTTCTGGTAGACCAGCGCGGTGAGGAAATCCGGCGCCGCCAGCGCCTGCACCGGAATGCCGATTTCGTCGTCGGTCAGCCGCGGGATGATGCCGAAGCCGCTGGAGGCGTGGACGGTGGACAGCACCTGGTGGCCGGTCTGCGTCATCGCCTTGGCGAAGGAGCCGGTTTCGGCGTCGCGGATTTCGCCGCCCATCACCTTGTCCGGGTCCCCGCGCAGCAGCACCTTGGCCGCCGCGCCGAACGGCGTTTCGCCACCCTCTTTCTTGCCGTCTTCCGCCTTGCGCTGAATCGGAATCTGCGTGACATGCGGCTGGATGTATTCCACCGGGTCTTCGATCGAGAAGAATTTCTTGCCGGACTCGCGCTCGTAGGTCATCAGCGTGCGCAGGGTGGTGGTCTTGCCCGAACCGGTTTCGCCGGCGATGATGGTCAGGCCCGGCGAGCGGTACACCGCATCTTCCAGAGCCTCCACCTGGTCGTCGGAATATCCCAGCTGCGACAGGGTGAGGATGTCCTTCTCCACCGCCTCGTTCAGCAGCACCCGCAGGATCACGTCCACCCCGCGGTTTTCCTTCACGCTCTGGAAGCGCAGCTGGTAGCTGCGCCCTTGGACAGCCATGTTGATCGAGCAGCTTTGATGCTTGTTTTCGTCGAAGTGGTTGTGGCTGCGGCTGCTGGAGTCGGCGCGCGAGTTGTAGGCGGTGGAGATCGCATCCATCATCGCGTTGAAATCGCGCAGCAGCCGGTCTTTGGGATCGCTGTCGCGCAGCTTGCCGTGAACGCGGTAGCGCACCAGCACCTGGTTGCCGTCGCGGAATTCGAAGTGGATGTCGGTGGCCCGCAGATCGATCGCCTTTTCGATCACCAGGTCGAAGTTGCGATAGCCGCCGGTCTTGGCGTCGCCGTCGCGGTGGCTGGATTCCACGCTGTGCTGCTGCAGCTGCGAGTGCACCAGCAGGATCTCTTCCATCGACCCCACGTAAATGCCCAGGCAGCTCCACTTGGTGCGCGAGCGCACGCCGGCGTCGAAGCGCTGCAGCAGATCGCCGCCGCGCAGCTGCAGATAAGCCACGTCCTCCAACAGCAGGATGTACTGCTTGGATTTGGCGGACCCCAGCAATAAGGCGCTGTTCTCATAGCCGGGCAACACCAGGTCGCCCTCCTGCCGCCAGCCAAGGTGACGGATGGACTCCGATTTCAGCCCGCCGATCCGGCGCACCGCCAAACCCTGGGATGCCGGCTGCCGGCTGCGGCCATCCTGCCGGGACTCCGGCGAAGCGGCCGATTTGGCGTCCCCGCGCCCCATTACCTCAGAAAACCAACTGCACATGGCGAGACCTGCCTCTCCACTTCCCGTTCAACGCTGTTCAGGCCCGCTGGCCGCGCCGGCATCCATCAGCAGACGTTTACGCTTGCCCGCATGGGCGACGTCCACGTAGTCGTCGCCGACCGCCACCACTTTCCACGACTGCACCACATCCCCCTCGCGCACCATCTTGCCGTAGCGGCCATCCACCACCAGATAGGCCTTGCGCACCTTGCCATTGCCCTGGATGAACACCACGTCGAACACCTGGGAGGAGCCGTTCTTGCCCGGAAGCGCCGTGCCGCTGTTCACCACCGGCGGAGGCGGCGCCTGCGACGGCAAGGGCGGCAAACCGCCAGGTATCGCCGCGGGAGCCGGCGCCAGCGCGTTCTTGGCAAAGGAATCAATGGTTTCCGCGCAGGCCAGCGCAGGCAGCAGCAACAGCAAGACAAGCAATTTATTGAACATAAAAAGTACCCTTCGCCGTGAATTCCGGCTTTTTATCGTTGAGCGTCACCTCGACGGCATCGAGCGTCATATTGCCGGCCCGCTCCATCAAACCCGGCACCGAATCCAGGAACGCCAGATGGCCCTGCATGCTCCAGCTGCCCTTGGCCAGCGCGGGCAGCTTGCCCACCCGCCCCTTCAGCTCTTGGGGCAACGGCACCAAGGGGTCAACCTTGCCCAATACCACGGCCATCAGCTTGTCCTCGTTCTTGCCTGTTTTCCCCATATCATCCAGCGCCTGCATCCGCACGCCGGCCGTCATGTAGAACTTTGATACGTCCACCGGAGCGGACTGCAGCGCGGCCTGCGCCTCCGGCAGGGGCACGACTTCCGTCGCGCTGCCCATGTCCAGGAACTGCACCGTCTTGCGTTGCTCCAGCAAGGTCTGGAAGTTGCCGCCGTCCTGGCGCTTCCAGTTGATCGTGCATCCCTTTTCCTTGCAGGAAATATTGCCCACCCGCCAGCCGCCCACCTCGAACGGCAACTGCTGCACCACCGCCAGCACCGTCCTGGCGTATGCCGCGCCATGATTGAGCGGCGCCTGCTTCAGCGCGCTCTGCATCTGGTTGCGGTAAGTCGTCATCGGGTCCGGCTGCTGGCTGGCCGCCGCGTCCAGCGCGGCCAGCCTGTCTTTTTCCTGCTGCTGCATCCACCACCAGCCGCCACCAGCCGCCACGCCCAGCGCCACGAACAACAAGGCGACGCCCAACAGCCGCGTCCCCGGCAGCGGCTGCAGCCGGTAGGCCGCCTTTTCCTCGTCGGTCAGCGAGGTGACGATGTCTTCCAGGTTGACGTGCCGAGTGACCTGCAGCATGTCGTCGTCGATATCGCCCAGGATGGTGACGCCGGTGCCGACCTCCTGGATGAACTGGCGCGCGGCGTCCAGCGCCGCCTCGCGGGCGATGACCCGGTCCTGCATCGGCTTGCCGTCGTGGATCGCCACCAGCACCAGCCGGGACGGGTCCTCCGGATCCTGATGCAGGAACAGGATGTTCGGATCGTCCGACACCTCCCGCAGCAAGCCGGCCAGCGCGAAAAGCTCGCTCTTGCGCCCCTTGGCCGGCAGATTCGCCAGGCCAGCCACCCGGACGCCCAGCGCGTTCTGCAACACCAGGCATTGCTTGGCGCCGCGGCGCGAAGCCAGTTCGCGAACCTCTTCGGACTCCTTGCTCAGCCCCAGCAGCGGTTCCCACTGGACCTCGACCGCCAGGTTGCCGAAAAGCACTCTGGCCATGTCACACTCCCTCGGTGAGCTGCGGCGTGATCACGATGATGGTTTCGTCGTCGCCCTGTTCCGCCGTTTTGGTGCCGCCCTCGTAATTGAACGCGCCCTTGCGGGTAGTGTTGTTCTTGGCGCGGCGGAAACCGCTCAGAATCAGCGTCTGCCCCGACTTCAGCGACGCGCGCTGCATGGTCTGCACCGCCGAGGTGATCGGCGTCTGGATGCTGCTGCTATTGCTGCTGTCGCCGCCCGACGAGGCTTCCTTGATTTCGATCAGCTCGGACAGGTCGATCTGCACTTGCAGCATCACGCTGCGGTTGTCCAGCAAGGTGGGCAGCAGGTTCATCACGAAACCGGTGGTCACCACGCCCGGCGTCAGGCCGACGCTGGGCGCCGAGCCATTGGAGCCCGGCGTCGAGGTGATGCTGGCCAGATAGCCCTGGTTGTTGGTGACGGCCACCGGCGCCGGCTGGTTGTTCAGCGTCACCACATTGGTGTTCACCACCGTGCTGACCCGCCCCTGCTGGCTCAATGCCTGCAGCAAAATCTTGGAACCGTTGAACTGCCCGGAATTCATGGTGACGCCGAACTGGCCGGCGCCTTCCATCGGCTTGCCGAACGCCGAGCTGAATGTGCTGCCCCAACCGCTGTTGGCCGATTGGTACACAAGCTTCCAATCGATGCCGGCCGCGCTCTTCTCGCTGAGGCTGACCGTGAACACCTGCACCGACAAGCTCACCTGGCGGCCCAGCACCGCGTTTTCGCCATCGATGTACTGCCGCACCCGCTCCACCACGTCGGCGGAGTCGGTGACGGTGATGGAGCTGGTCATTTCCGACGGCATCGCCTTACCCATAGGCGACAGCATGCTATTGACGGTGTCGCTCAGCTTGTCCCAGTAGCGCAGTTCGGAGGTCATGCTGACCGAAGAGTCCGAACCGAAGTTGATCGACGAACCGCCGCCGCCGCCGCTGCCGCTGCCGCTACTGCTGCCGCCGCTGCCGCCGGACGTGGTTTGCGAGCTCTTGCCGACCTTGGCCGAATAGGTGGATACGCCGGGCATGGTCTTGATCTGGAAGGTGCGGGTCACCAGGCGAGAGAATTCCACCACGCCGTTGCGGTAGCTCCAGTTGGTGCCGGTTTTGTTCGCCACCGCGTCCAGCAGGCCGCGCAAGGTGCCGGAGTAGTTCAGCTGCGCCCGCGGCTCGGCGTCCTGGGTCTGCGCGCCGGGATACGTGGCAGCGCCCATGCCTCCCATGCCTCCCATCACACCCGAGCCACCCATTCCCATTCCGCCCGGCAGCGGCGGCATGCCGGCCGGCGGCGTGGGCATGCCCGCTTGCGGGCTGCCGCCATTGGCGTTGTTCTTGCTGGGCGTGATGCCGAAGATATCGCGCGCCAGCCGGATGGTGACGCCCTGTTCCCTGCCGATCTGCTCGGTCATCAGCGACAACGGCAGCTGGCGGCCGGAGCTGAAACTGGCGCGCTGATCGAAGCGTGGCGGCAGGCTGTCTATGTCATCCATCACCACCGAGCGCTGGGCGAACCAGGCGCCGGCATCGCGCTCCACCAGCGGCAGCGAAGGGTAGGTCAGATTGGATTCGGCGCTGCGCATCACCTGCTGCGTTTCCGTCACGCGGTCGTCGGTCTTCTGCAACATGCCGGGCGTGCCGCAACCGGCCAGCAACGTGGTTCCGCAAAACGCGGCGACAATCTTCTTCATGCCTGTTTCCTTAGCGTGTCGCGTGGATCACGCGAATGACCTTGTTGGCCTCGTAAACCTTGATGCGGATCGGCGTATCGCTGTTCTGCAGCGATTTGGCCACCTGCTCCATCACCTCTAGGAATGTCCCGCTGAACGTCGCCGGGTAGTCGATGGGGAAATCGCGCTCCATCTCCCAGGCCAGTTCCCAGCCATTGGCCCTGGCGTAATCGCGCAGGGCCGCCGAAATGCGCCCCTTGCCCGGCACCAGCTTCAGCACGCCGCGCCCCTGGCCGAACTCGATGGCGCGCCCATCCGCGGCGGGGCCGGCAGTCTCGCTGGCCCCGCCATCCTTGGCCGAGTCGTTGTCCAGATAGAGAAAACCCGCCTCGGCATGCAGCGCGCACATCAGCAACGACGCCGCGATCAATGTCTTTTGCTTCATGACCCGAACCTTATTGATTCACTTTAATAGGTATGATATCAAACTTTTTATGATACCAGTCAAATAAAACGCAACCCGCTCAGCCACCCGGCACCGGCATGCCTCTTTGTTGCAGAATCTGCTGGATGGTCAGATTGAGATAACGCCGCATGATCACCAGGCAACCATACAGGCGCACATCCCGCAAAGGCTTGCGCTCGGCCAGCTCCATGTAATAGTGCGCCATCACCCCGACACCCTCCATGAACACCGTTTTGCGCCCCACGCTGGCCAGCGCCGCCCACAGCTCGGGGTGGTCATGGCGAAACAGGATGGGCCGCGCCCAGTCGCAGCGCACCACGCCGTTCTTCTCGCGATGGTGATGCAGCAGCCTGACCATGGCGGTGGAGCGGTAGGCATGCTTGTCGCAGGCCAGCTTGACCAGCTTGGGGCTGACGCCCAGCTTGCGCGCGAAGCCCACCAGCAGCGGATCGTTCGGGTTCGACGGCTCGCCCACCTGCTTCTCCAGCGCCGCCAGGAATTTCTCGTCGAAATCCGCCGCCTCGTGATCCAGGCCGTTGAGGCGCATCCATTCCGCCACCTGGTAGAGCTGTCGCTCCTTCGGATCCAGGCCGCGGGCGCGGATCACCTTGTTGAAGGTCTGGCGGTTGGCCGGGCGGCCGGACCATACCCGCCGCACCGCATGCTCCTTGCGGATGTGCTTGAGCAGCAAGGGCGCGATCGGCAAGGCGATCAGCCAGCCCAGCGCGTAGTCGAGCGCGATGGCGCGCGCCAGCGTGGGCTGCTCGCGCAGCCATTCCGCGCCGTGGGCGAACGGCGCGCCCAGCACCGGAATCTTGGCCAGAAACAGGTAGCGGCTGTAGGTGCTCTGCATCCACTTCAGCCACAAATGCGGCGCGAAATATATCGCCAGGCCAGCCAAGGCCAGCGCCGCGATGATGACGAACACCTTGTCGTCGCCGCCGCCCCCGCCGCCTCCATTGCGCGCCGCCATCAGTCCGGACTCCGGTAGGCGGGCCGCGCGCGGTACAGGCGGCCGCTGAACTTGGCCTTGACGTAACGGAAGGCCTGCTCGATCGGCACGCCTTTGTATTCAAACAGGATCAGCGCGCCGAAGATGGCCAGCATCGTCAGCACCGTAAACCAGTTGAACTTCAGGATCAGCACCGGAAGTATGTAAAACGCCTTGGAATCCAGCCAGGGGGTGAATCGCGGCGACTGGGCGGCAAACACCCACAATTGTCCTTCCATGCCTACCTCACCAGAGAGAATCTTTTGTCACGACATAATGGGGGCGGCCTTGTTCATCCTTGCCCTTGTAGCGGATGCTGGCGTCCGCCGGCGCCGCCGCGCTCGTCCCGCTGCCGCCGCCCCAAGAAGCGCCGACCGTGACGCCGGCCAGGAAAATCAGGATGCCCACCGCCGCCAGCAGCGCCTCGTAGGGCAAGCGGTCGAAAGCCGCCTTCGCCAGCTCGGCGAACTTTGTCGAAGTCTTGTGTTGTGTCATCATCCGCTCAACCGCTCATCAGGTATGTAATCACGTCTTCCTGCCGGACGCGGCCCTGCTCGATCAGGTCCAGCGCGCTTTGCCGCATCGGCTGGCCGTACAGGTTCACCTTCTCCCGCATCAGCTGGAATACCCGTTCCGAATTGGCGGCGATCTCCTGCGCCACCGTGCCCGCGCTGCCCAGCTTGGTGAAATCCAGGCATTCGCGCACCGGCACGCGCTTGCCGTCGGTGGTCGGCACCAAGTGCTGGCACACCACGTATTTCAGCGTGGTGGCCAGGTTGTAGATCATCACCGCGCGCATCGCCTGCGGGAAAAACTTGGACCAGTAGTCGAACAGCTCCGGGATGGTGTTCGGGTGCATGGTGGCGTACACCAGGTGGCCGGATTGCGCCGCCCAGATCGCCGCCTGCGCGGTTTCCGCGTCCCGCACCTCGCCCACCAGCATGTGGGTGGGCGCCATCCGCAAATGCGCGCGGATGCCGTCGGAAAAGCTCTCCACCGACGTGCCCACCTGCATCTGGTCTATCACCGCCGTCGGCGCCGCCACTTTGCCGTAAACGAATTCCACCGGGTCTTCGATGGTGCGCAGAATGCAGGACGAATCCGGCCGCTCCACGTGGTCGCGCAGCAGCGACGACAGCGTCGCCGACTTGCCCGAACCAGTGGGGCCGGTCACCAGAATCAAGCCGGAACGCTGGGTGCGGCTGACGTAGATCAGGTCTTCCGGCGTGTCGGCCTCTTTCAGCGTCCACGGCTCCGGCTTGATGCGGCGGAAGGTGGCCGACGGGCCAGAGGTTTCGCTCTGCATGTCGCGCGCCACGGCCACCCGGTAGCGCTGGCCGTCCACGCCCTCGTAAACGAAGTCCAGCGAGCGCGCCTTGCCCATCACCATGTCGTAACCGTTGACGTTGTCCTTGTAGGCCGCGGTCAGCAGCTGGCGCATTTCGTTCTGCTGCAGGCGCCGCTGCATCACCAGCCGGTTGCGGCCGAACACCTTGGCCACCGGGTAGGTGTCTTGCTTGAGGAAGACGTCGCTGGCGTCGGAGAAGCGGTTGAGCAGGCTTTCCAGATCGGCGCGGCTGACTTTCGAGCTATTGTCGAAATCGTCGTCATGCCCGGACATCAGCGGCCTCCTTCGAAAAATTCGCCGGCGCCCAGATCGTTGATCGCCTTCCAGCGCGGCAGGTCCTTGACGAACACCACCGGCTGCGACACCACCTTGCGCGACACCCTCACATCGATGCCGCCGTCGGCGTCCACCACCTTCTGCTCCTGGCGGACCACCTTGGGCGCGTCCACCATCTGCTTGAGCCACAGCATCTTGTACAGCAGCATGCCGTTGAAGGTTTCCTTCAGCTGCGCGAGCTTGCTCTCATACGCGCCCTTGGCCGCCGCCACGCCGCTGGCCCAGCCCTGGCGCACGCCGTCGTCCCAGGCGGCCTTTTCCTCCGGCGTGGCCGGTTTCAGCGCCGCGTCCGGCTCGCGCACTTCCGGCACCGGCTGCTGCATGTAATCCCACCAGCTGGGCGCGGTGGTGACAAAGCGCGCATCCTCGCGCACCCGGTACGAAGCTTCCACAGACACCATGCTGGTGGGGCTCTCCAGCCGCACGGTATTCTTGGATGACGACAGCACCGGCGGCAGCAGCGAATCGGGCAACAACAGCCGGGAGAAGTCGAATACCTGCGACAACGTCGCGTCCTGCGACTGCAGCATCGCGTTCAGCCGCTCGCACTCCCGCGCCTGGCCCAGCTGCGCGCCGTAGGACAGGCCGGCGTTGTAGACCGCGCGCACCTTGAGCGCCGCTTCTTGCGACAGATAGCTTTTCGGCTGCCAGTTCAGAGCGCTTTGCAACGCGCCGCCATCCTCCTGCGGAATGGAGTCGGCCGCCCAGGCTCCGCCCGCCAGACCGATGGACAACACCCACCAACACAAGCGCCTCATGCCCGCCTCACTCTACCCGCTGGTGCAGTCCCAGCGTTTCGCGCACCTTGCGCTCGCCCGCGCCGTCGTCGACATAGGGGCCCACCGCGATCTGGAACTTGCGGCCCGCCGGCCGGACCTGGGCGGCGAAGCCCTGGTTCTTGTAGCCATCCGCCACTCGCGCCGCCAGCTTGCGGTCGGCGAAGATCCCGCCGTCCATAGAATACTTCTGGATCAGCGGCTTGGAAGCCGAAGCCTGGAAGGCGGTTTTCGGCTCGCGGGTATCGTTGATGGAGCGCGTGTAGTCCAGCACGATGGTGCGCGACTTCTCATCCACCGCCAGCACGAAGGGGAACTGGTCGCCGATGGAGCGCAGCACCGCGATCACCGGCTGCGACGCGCTCTTGATGCGGACGATGCTGTCCACGTCGGCCGAGCCGCGCTCCTCGAAGCGCCAGCCTATGCTTTGCGCGATGTCCTGCACGATGCCGTGCGGCACGCCGACGTATTCGGTGGAATACAGGCGGTTCAGGTCATTGCTGGGCGTGGAGGCCAGGCTGGCCTTCAGGTCCTGCATGGCCTTGTCGCCGCTGTTGACCACCGTCATGCGCGCCAGCAGCTGCTGGCTGCGCGCGGCATCCTCGGCAGCCTTGGCCAGCATCGCCAGCTCCGGGCTGGCGGCCGCTTGCCGCGCGGCGGGCGCGGCGCAGCCGGCCAGGGCGCAAGCAAGGCCGGCGATCAGGAATGGCGTAGCAGCTCTCATCAAATCGCGCTCCATATATTTACTTTGGTAGTAATCATATCAAACATTTTAAAAGCATGCCGGTTTTATTGAAGCGTGGCCGGCGGCAGTACCTGCGCCGCCAGATCCGCATCGCCCAACACCTGTTCCAGCTCGCCGCGGCGATAGTCGAAATCCGACTTCCAGCGCCCGATCTGCTCCGGCACCCGCTCCAGCTTGCGGAACAGCATGGTGCGCGGATGCGCGCCCGCCCACTCGCACAGGCTCAGCAACGATTCGTGCGGCATGTCGATCAGCCGCGCCAGCAGCAGATGCGAAGGCAGAAACCCGTGCAGCCGATACCAAACCCCGTCCTGAAAACCGACCGCCGGCGCGTCCCGCCCTATCCGGCCGCCATGCTCGCGCGCCCAGTCTTCCGGCACCGACACATCGCCCTCCTCGTCGGCGAACCAGTAGGCCAGCATGTCCTGCCATACTCCGTTGTCCATCAATGCCCCCCCGCAATCTCGGCTACGATTTCTTTTATGATGTCCGCCTCGCGCTTGGCGCCGCCCCAGGCGTCGATGCGCTTGTCCAGCTCGCTGACCGCGTCGCCGCCGGGGAAGCGCCGGGCCAGCCGGCTCAGCGCCTCGCGATAGCCGACGAAGCGCGCCACCTGGCTGCGGATTTCCACATTGGCCGGCGTGGTGGCGTAGGCCCACAACTCCACCCCGCCCGGCTTGAAGTACAGCACCCGCTCCACCACCGCGCCCTTGATGCGGCTGTACAGCAGCATCGGCGCGCCCAGCGGCGTCAGGCCCTGGATGCGGTTGGCCAGCGCCTCGTCGGCGTACTCGCTCAAGTCCATGGTTTTTTTCAGGTCATCGCGCACTTCCTTGGAGTCGGCGCGCAGCACCCAGATATTGGTGGCCAGGTTCATGATGGACTTGGGAAAGTCGGTATGTTCCTGCGAGGCCAGCGCGATATGCACCTTGTACTTACGTCCCACCCGCACCAGCGTTTCGATCAGCCCCAGCACCATCGGCGAGCTGATGTTGTGCAACTCGTCGTAGACGATGCGCTTCACCTCGTTGCGGTTCTTGCGCAATTCGCGGCGATGGTACTCCATGTATTGCCCCGGGCAATCCATGGTCGGCACCACCTCGTCATCCATATAGAAACCGCGCGCCAGGAAGGCGCTGGTCGCCAGATACATCACCTCGCCCTGCTTCTGCGACGCCGCGCCCTGACCGCCGGTGACGTCGGCCAAGTCCACCGCGACGATCTTGGCGTTGGAGAAGTCCAGCGCGGTTTCGTAGGCCAGCAGCGGGAAGCGGCTGCTGATCGAACCCAGCATGCGGTTGCAGAAATCCAGCATCGACGAGCCGCCGGGAATCACCGCGTCGGTGTAGTTGTCCTTGATGCTGGGCGTGGCCTGCATCACCTGGCTGAGGTCGGGAATGATGGGCACCGCGTAACGCTGCGCCACCGTGGCGGCGCGGATCTCGTTGCGATCGAACAACATGTCCACCACGCTCCACCACGACGCCTCCTCCTCCGGATGCAGATTGTTGCGCTGCAGCGCCTCATCCACCTCCGGATTGCGCCGCGGCTGGTATTTCTTGGGTTTTTCGATCGAGAAATAGCGATAGGCGGCGGTCACCAGCGTATCCACCAGCTCGGCGATTTCCGGCACCGGCTGCTGCTGCCCCACCGGCGTCAGCAGCAAGGTGACGAAGTCCACGAGAAACGCCTTTTCGTCCGGCACCGCCGCGCGGCAACCCAGCATGGTGTCGAACGGATTCATCGCGTTGCGCTTGTCGATCGACAGCCGGTAATGCTGCGCCAGGTATTGCTTGTCCACCGGCAACGAGGCCTTGACGGTGTCGATCAGCCCCTTGGACGAATAGCCGACGTCCAGGATGGCCATGCGCGGGATGTCGTCCTTGCCCGGCTGCAGAATGGAGCCCAGGTTGAGCGCCTGCAGCAACACCGATTTGCCGGAACCCATGGTGGCGAACATCACATCCACCCAGGCCTGCTGCAGCTGCGAGCCCACCTGGTAGACGAACAGCTTGCCGTCCTCGGTCAGCATCATCATATTGCCGTAGCCCCATGGCGAGGCCGGCCGCTCGATCGGCAGGATGGCCGCCAGCATCTGCGACGGCATGATCAATTCGGGCGCCAGATTGCGGAAACCCGGCAAGGTGCCCATCGCCACCTCGCAAGGGTTGCCGAATTCCTGTATCACCTGGCCGCCGCCCCAGCCGTTCAGCGCCGCCGCCAGCTCGGTGAAGCGGTCGGTCGCCTCCTGCTTGCTGCCGCCCCAGGTCACCACCGAAATCTTCACGCCGACAAAGGTGGTGGCGCCGATGCGCTCCAGCTCCT
Source organism: Chromobacterium subtsugae (assembly GCF_001676875.1). Lineage (GTDB taxonomy): Bacteria > Pseudomonadota > Gammaproteobacteria > Burkholderiales > Chromobacteriaceae > Chromobacterium > Chromobacterium subtsugae. Next base: position 17,897 of record NZ_JYKA01000011.1, read on the forward strand.
TCACCTCGTTGATGGCGTCGACGATCTTGGAGTTCTGCCCGCCGAAGGTGGAAAACTTGAGGAATTGCGCCACCGACTTCTTGGCGGAAAAGCGCCCGGAAGCGCTGCCGGACAATAGCTGGAACGCCACCCGGAACGGAATTTCGCCATGGATGCGCGCGGTGGGCAGGATGCGCAGCAGGTTGTTGAACACCTCGGGCTGGGAAATCGGAAATTCGAAATAGCCGCTGGAATAGAAGCGGTTGCCCACCCTGGCCACGCCTTCTTCCGGGATGTTTTCCAGTTGGCGGCGGAAAATCTGCAAACCGGGCAGCGGCGGAATGATGTCGTCGCGCTGGCCGGCGATGGTCGATTTCGCCCGCGCCGGCAACACGCCGGTCTTCTTCACCGAATCGGGGGTGATCGGGCTGAGGCCCTCTCCGGAGCCGTCCCACAAGTCGGCGTCCAGCACGATGGCCTGCTCCAGCGTCAAGGGCTGCGCCTTGAGGCTGAAAATGCTGACCAACCCTTCCACGTATTCCTTGCACACCCCCAGGTGGCGGTTGCGCATCGCTGGCACGAAGCTTTCGCTTTGCGCCATCTCGCCGCCGGACCAGTTGGCAGCCACCTTGCGCATTTCCTTGGGCAGGATGGAAGGCGAGGTGGTGACCACGATCAGCGCGATCTCCGACGTCACGGTGCGCGACAGAATCTCCTCGCGCTCGTCCAGGATGAAGTTGACGTCCATGCCGATCCGGGCGGTGGCCGAGCGTATGCTGTTGGCCTGCTTCCTGACCTCCTTGCGCGAGGTTTCCTTGTCGCGCTGGAAAATGATGTCCACCACGATGCCGGAGCGCCGCGGCAGGCTGGCCAGCATCGCCGACAGCTTGCCCAGCCGCTCCTGGTAGGCCTCGCCGTCGAACGATTGCAGCGCGCCGTCCAGCTTGTAGATGGTCATCAGGCTGCCGCCGCGCAAAGAGATGACATTGCCCGAGCCGGTGGTCCACGCGCACTTGTCCCATAGCGCGGCCCCGCGGATCTTGGGTATGCGCTTCATGAAGTTGTCAAACGCGTCAAATATTGTCGTCACTGCTCACCTCTCCACTCTTCCAGGCCGCGGCATCTCGCCTCAGCCCTCGCTCTGCGCCGCATCATGGCGCCGCAGCGCCTCCACCCCGTCCGGCCGGTACGACAAGGGGAAAATCAATCTCAGGCCGTTGCGGGTGAGAAGCTTGACCGTTTCCTCGTAGGAGTCTTCCCGGTTCTTCATCAGCACCTTGAAAAAGGTGGCCAGATTGTCCACCGTGCCGCGCCCGCCCATATAGCTTTCCACCAGCTTGACCGACTGCTCCAGGTGCAGCTCCAGGTTATGCCCCAGGCCGCCCCGCGCCAGCCGCGGCATCGCGCGGCAAATCCGGTTGATCGCCTCTTGCGAACGGCCCTTCTCCACGCCCCAGAACGCGCCGGCCCGCAGCGCCGCGCCCACATGCTGGGTGGCGCGGCAGTAATGGCACAGCACCAACCAGTTATCCGGACTCTCATTGCCGTAGTCATCGTCCAGCGGTTCGCCTTCCAGGAATTCGCGGCTGCGGTAGCCGCAAAACTGGCAGGCGTGCCGGCGGTATTCAAACAGCGAAGCAAGGAAACCGGCGGCTGGGCGGCCGGAAACGGCATACACGCCGTCGTCGACGCCGGGATAGTTCCGATTGCGGTATATTTGCACGCTCAGCATATTTAAATGTTTTATAAAATATATACTATAACAAACATTATACACATACCGCGCCATGTCATGGCAATAAAAAACCCGCCAGAGGCGGGTCGCGGCGCAAGCCAGGGTTTACATCAGGGTGTGGCCGCCCATGCCGATCCAGTCCGGCGCGAAATAGGCGATCACGCCGCCCAGGCCGGCGAACAGCGCCGTCTTCATATGGCCGCGGTCTTCGCGGCCCGGCTTGCCGGACACGTAGATGTTCCAGCCGGAGAAGCCCATGCACATCACGCCCACCAGCTGCAGGCCCATGCCCATCACTTCCTTGAACGAGGAGATCAGATCCTTGGTCTGCTTGGCGGTATCCATCAGGCTCTTGCCGGAGCTGCCGGCCGTGGTGGCCACCGTGTCCGCCAGCGAGGTTTCCGTCGCCAGCAAGGCCAGCACCGCAACCATCAGAATCAGATTTCCTTTTTTGAACTTCAACATTGTTCCACTCCTTAAGCCTCATCGGCTGCGTTATCAGGACAGATTGGGGAAGGTGTTGCGCACCAGCGCCCAAGCGTCCTCCATGTAGTAAAGAAATATGCCGGACAGAAACAGTATGAAAATCTTCCAGCCGTCTCCCGCCTGGGCAAAGCGGGCATCGCCGCTCTTGTACATCGCCCAGCCGGCCCTGCCCATCGCCGCCAAGCCCAGCAGCTGGCTGAGCGCGTACACCACCTGGCGTATCGCGTTGCCCGCCGCCAGCGCGTCTCCCGCCAGCAAGGTTTGATCAAACATCATTGTCCCCCGGCAAATGCATCATCAAGAAACAGCACGCCCACCAGTTCGCTTCTGCTCAGGATCACCTCCGACTTGTTGAATCTCGCCGCCGCGGCGGTCGCCACCTGCGCCACCGCCTCCACCGTTTTCCCGACCGCGTACTTGGCCGGCTGATCGATCTTGGGCACCGTCGTCACCGCCGCGCCGTTCACCACCGAGGTCTCGCCGCCGCTGGTCATCGCCGTGGCGTAGTTGCCCAGGAAGGCGCCGGCGGCGATCATGCCGAAGCGGTCGATATAGTGCCCCTTGACCGCGCTGGCCACCGCCTGGGAATTGGTTTCCTTGTCCACCAGCACCGCGTCCACCGGCACTACCCGGCCATCCGCCAGCCGCATCTTGTTCAGCTTCACCACCAGCGCGTCATAGCCCTCGGTGTAAGAACCGAACAGCTGCGCGTCGCGCTTGCCGCCGTCCTCCACGATCCGCACCATCACCGTGGTGCCGGTCTGGTAGGACGAGGTTTCATTCAGCGTCACCGCCGCCACCCGCTCGCCGATGGACGCCACCTTCCAGCCCCGCTGCGGCCGCGCGCCATCCGACGCGCCGCCATCGAAGCGGCCCGCCGCGGCCGCCGCGCCGCCGTACCAGTTGACCAGCTTGCGCTCCTGCTGCGGCGCGTCGCCGCGGCTCCGGTTGTTCTGGAACTTCTGCAGCCACGCGCTCTGCTTCTGCATGCCGGCGGCGTCCAGCAGCGGCTGCATGGACGGCATCTGCGGCACCGGCGGCATGCCGCCGCCGCCCGACGGCGCCGCGCCGGGATCTCCCCTGTCGTTCAGCGCGCCCACTTCGGCCACGTAAGCGCCGCCGCTGGCGATGGCCGCCTTCTGCCTGTCATCCCGCTGGCCATTGAGCAGGGCGTCCGCGGTGCCGTACAGAGCCGGCTGGCTGTGGTCGTCGGCCTGGGCCAGATTGCCGGCGTCGGCCGCGCCGGTATCGGCCATCTTGCCGGGCGTGCTGGCCATCGCGGTCTGATCCTGCCCTTCCGTCTTCGGCGCGCTGACCTTCTTGTAAACCAGCATCGCCGCGAAGAAGGCGATCGCCACGCCGCCGAACAGGATCAGCTTCATCTTGCTGGGGTCTTTGCCGGCGCCCTTGGGTTGGTTATTGAAATCGACCATATCGGGTTTATTGCTCATAGCTGCCCCAGCGGATCACGATGGCGCGGGAGGTGCCGCCCATGCCCGCCACCATCGAAGATGGCCGGTAATCGAATTCATAGGCCGAGCCGCCATCGTCGTCGCGCGTGCTGGTGCGGAAATTGCGGGGCGACAGCAGCGTGACGCCGGGGCGAACCTTGACGAAAACCCGGTTGTCCGACTGCCGTTTCCAGATCTTCACCGCGTCGCCGCCGTTATGCGGCACCGTCTGCATTTCCTCGCCGACGGTTTCCTTCAGCACCGCCATCAGCGCGCCGGACAACGGCGATTGGTACTCGTCGCCGCGATTGAGCGCGTCGCCGCCCATCCAGGTCAGCCGCAGGTCTGCGGCGAAATCCACCCGCTCGCCGCCTCTCGGATACAGCGAGCGCACCTTGATCACCACCGGCCGGAACGAACCGGCGGCGAACACCGTCAGCGAAGTCGAGCCCGAGCCCGAGGAATCGATCACGATCGCGTCCTTGGCCTCGCCGCCGGAGCCTGCCGGAGCCGGCGGCAGGCCTGCCGCCGCGCCGGCCAGCGACGCCGCCTGGGTTGCCACAGACGCCTGCGCGTCGCCGGGAATCGGGTGGATCGCGAGAAAGGCCATGCCCGGCACGCTGCCGGAAATCTTCAAGGGTTGGCCGGCGACGTCGGTCAGGCGGACCGTCACCGGATAGCCCACCGCCACCGTCAGATCCACCGTCCGCCCCGGGCGCACCGGGATGGTCCGCTGCTCGCCGGCCACCGGCGGCGAATCCTTCAGCTTTTCCACTTTTTCCACTTGGCGGCGGTACATGCGGATCTGGCCCGGATCGAATGGCACCGCCTCTTTCATCACCGAGCCGAATACCGGATCGGCCTCCATCGCCCTTTGCAGCGGATCGCGCGCCTGCGGCCTCGCCGCTTGCGGCGCGGCCGCCGCCGACGCCTGCATCGCCAGCCGGGGATCGTTGGCGCTGCCGGTATAAAACTGCCCGCCCGCCGCGTCGCCCGGCTGGGCCGCCGCGGCGGCCTGGGAAAGCAGGCAGGCCGCCATCAGGCGCATGCCCCTCTTAATCTGGCTTCTCACGCCCTTACCCTCTGTCCTTGGCCATGTAAAGAGCGAGAATCCGGTAGTCCTTCGTCCCGCCCACCGTCACCAGCCCCACCACCACCCTGAATTTCATCGAATTGTCCGTACGCTTGGTGCGGTTCAGATAACTGAGCGTGCCATTGGCTTCGAACTCCCAGGCCTCCACCCCGGCCTGCTGGCCTTTGCCCACCAGAATGGGCGAGCTGGTGAACTTCATATTGCTGATCAGCTCGTTATCCAGCACCGACTTGAAGGTTCCCGCCGCCTCCAGCTGGCTCTTGAAAGTCAGCCAGGAGTCTTCGGTGAAATACTTGCGCGACGCATCGGCGAAATGCGGCTCCAGTTCGGTCCAGTTGTAATTCAGCACCTGGGGCAAGGCATAGGCTATCCACTGCCCGGCCTGGCCTTCATTCAACACCGGGGTGTTGCTGGTCAGCAGCTGGTACTGGCGGCCATCCGGCGTCACCGCGGTGAACTGCGGCAACGGCGCTTCCTTGCGCGCCAGCGCCGCCAGCGCCACCGCCTCCAGCAGGCAGGCCGCGCCCAGGGCCAGAATGATCAGGGTTTTGCGGCGCGAATCATGGCGCAGATTTCCCGACTCACCCATGGTGTCCCTCAGCGCCCGGTCCACCTCTTGATCATTCAAATTCATCATCGACATCGAATTTTTCCAAATATGGTTCGATACAATATCTATCTTATCAAACATTTTAACCATGACGCCAGCAGAATGCCAACAAAAATTATGGCCGCTCGCCGCGGCCATCGGTTCAACCGGCATGCCGGCGCGTCATGCAGACGGCGCGCCGGCCCGTCCAGGCAAACTCAAACCGCCACCTCCAGCCCCGACACGCCAAGTCCGGCGCGGCCGCCCACCCGCACCTGCGTCGCGATGCGTTCCTTCAGCCCTTCGACATGGCTGATCACCCCTATCATCTTGCCGCCGGCGTTGAGCGCGTCCAGCGCGTCCAGCGCCACCTCCAGGGTTTCGCCGTCCAGCGTGCCGAAGCCCTCGTCCAGGAACAACGAGTCTATCGAGGTGCGGTGGCTGACCAGGTCGGACAAGGCCAGCGCCAGCGCCAGGCTCACCAGGAAACTCTCGCCGCCGGACAGGGTGCGGGTGTCGCGCGCGGCGTCGCCCTGCCAGGCGTCGACGATCTCCAGCTCCAGCTCGCCTCCCGGCCGGCGCCGCAGCAGATAGCGGCCGTGCAGCCTGGCCAGGTGGCGGTTGGCCAGACCCATCAAGTGGTCCAGCGTCAGCCCCTGGGCGAACTTGCGGTATTTGTCGCCCTTGGCCGAGCCTATCAGCCCGTCCAGCCGCTGCCACAGATCGGCCTCGGCCGCCTGCTCGGCTATCCGCTCGAGCAAGGCCCGCTGCCCTTGCCTGCGCTGCGCATCGTCGCGCAGCAGCGCCTCCAGCGCGCCCTGTTTTTGCGTCAAGGCCTGGCGCTGACCGTCCAGCGCCTGCCAACCGCTCTCCAGCGCCTCCAGATCGGCCCCGCCCAAATCCTGCTCCCGCAGCGACGCCAGCCGGCCGGCCGCCGCTTGCCGCACCGCCGCCGCCTGCGCCGACTCGCCCTCCAACCGGCTCCTGCGCGCCTGCAGGCGTTCGCGCTCGCCCTCCGGCAGCAAGGCCGCCAAAAAGGCCGCCGAATCGGCGAACGGGCTGGCCGCCAGCGCCGCCTGCCATTCGGCGTCCACCCGCTGCCGCAGCTCTCCCTGCCTGGCAAGGTCCGCTTCCAGCTGCGCCTTGCCGCCCTGCAAGCTGGCCAGTTCCCGATCCCACTCCTCCGCCCTGGCGCCGCAACGCGCCAGCGCGTCGGCATCGGCCAATGCGGCTTCCGCCCCGGCCGGCTCGGCCGCGCCCAGCGCCTGCCAGCGCGCGCGCCAGTCGGCGGCCTGAACCTCCGCCTGCTCGCGCACCGCCTGCTGCCGGCTCAGGCTTTCCGCCAGCTGCCGCAGGCTTTGCTGCGCATCCTGCCAGCTTTGCCAATCGGCCTGCCGCCGCTCCAGCCAGCCGGCATCCGCCTCCTCTCCGTCAAAGCCGGCGGCGGCGATGTCGGCATGCAGGCTGGCGGCCAACCCCGCGCATTGGCTTTGCAGTGCCTTGTCGCGCGCCTGCGCCTGCTCCGCCTCGCGCCGGGCGCCTTCCCGCGCTTGCAGCAGCAAGGCCAGCGCCGAGTCCGCCGCTTGCTTTTGCAAATCCTGCCGGCTGACGGCGGCGCTCGCCTGGGCATGGCTGGCCTCCGCGGCTTCAGCGGCTTGCAAGGCCTGGCGCAGCCGAGCTTCGGCCTGCTCCGCGTCCGCGCGGCGGCGGCGCGGCGCCTCCGGATCCGCCCAATCCGCCTCGCCCGCCCCGCATTCGGCCAGGCCGGCGCGCCACGCCTGCCGCGCCTCCTCCATGGCGGCGGCGGACTGCGCGGCGGACTGCCGCAGCCGCTCCCGGCCGGCTTGCAACGCCGCCAGTTCGGCCGCCGCCCGCTGGCCGTTTTCCGCCAACGTCTCCAGTTCCGCCTCCAGCGCCTGCAAGGCCGCTTCGCCGGCGGAAACGTCCAGCGCCTGGTAAGCCGCCACCGCCGGATGCTCCAGCGCGCCGCACAGCGGGCAGGCTTCGCCCGGCCGCAAAGCGGCCCGATGCGTCTCCAAACTGCGGATGCGCTGCTCCTGCGCCAGCAGCCGGCGCTTGTCGTCCACCCGCTCCTTCAGCTGGCGATAATCGCGGCGCAGCGCCTCCACCAGTCCGCCTTGCCTCTCCAGCCGGCGCGCGGCTTCGGCCAACTCGGCTTCCAGATCGCGCGCGGCGGCGGCGGCCTGCCGCAGCCCCGCCGCCTGGCCATCCAGTTGCCGCCATGCCAAGGCCTCGCGCTGGCTGCGCTGCCAATCGCCGCGCAATCGGTCCAGCGAGTTCCCCGCCAACAAGGCATCGCGCTCGCGGCCGCCGGCTTCCTGCGCTTGCCGCGCCTGGCGCAGCGCCTGCTCCGCCTCGTCCAGCGCCGTCCGTTGCCGCTCGATCTCGCCGTCTCTTTGCGCCAGGCCGCTCATCAGCGCGGCCCATCCCCGCTCCTCTTCCTGCCGCTGCCGCCTCAGTTGCGCCAGCTGGGCGAACTGGCTGCGCCAGCCGGCCAGCCGCTCGCCCAAGCGGGCATAACGGCCATGTTGCCCGCTCCAGTCATCCAGCTGCCGCTTGCGCTCGCTCAATTCCCGGCCGCGGCGCGCCTCTTCGGCCGCCAGCGCGGCCGCTGTCGCCTGGGCCCGCCAATGCTCGGCCGCCTGCTCCGCTCGGCACGCGTCCAATCGTTCCCCAGCCTCATTCAATGCCTGTCTCGCGCCGCCCAGCAGCTCATCCGCCCGCAGTCGCGCCTGATAAACCGGCGCGATCGCCGCGGCCGGTTCGCCCGCGCGCAGCGCCTCCAGCTCCGGCTCGGCCAGGCGGATGGCTTCCATCGCGGCTTGCGCCGCCTGCGCGGCGGCGGCCTCCTCATGTTCAGCTTGCCGCAGTTCGTGCCGCCACTGGCGCTGGCGCCGCAAAGTTTCCAGCTCGGCCAGCAATGCCGACGCCTGCGCCGCCAGTGCGGCCTGCTCGTCCCGCATCCGCGCCGCCTGCTCGTCGCCCAGCAGCTCCACGCCGTCGGCGCGGGCCTTGAGCTGGGCCAGCTCCTGACGGACATCGCGCGCGCGTTCGAACACCCGCTGCGAGATCTGGCCGTAGATGTCGGTGCCGGTCAGCTCCTCCAGCAACTCCGCCCTTTCGTTGGCGCTGGCGTTGAGAAAGGCGGCGAATCCGCCTTGCGCCAGCATCATCGACTTGGTGAAACGGGCGAAATCCAGACCGGTGATTTCCTCCACCCGCCTGAGCTTTTCATGGCTCTGACTGGCCAAGATGGCGCCGTCGCCGTCGGCCAGCTCCACCTTGGGCGCCTGCAAGGCCCCGTCGGCCTTGTCGCGCGCCCGGCGCTGGCTCCAGAAGGCCCGGTAGGCGCGGCCCTTCACCTCGAACTCCACTTCCGCCAGGCAATCGGCGGTGTGGCGGGTCATGATTTCGTTGGACGAGGCGGAAATGGCGTCCAGCCGCGGCGTCTTGTGGTACAGCGCCAGGCAGATGGCGTCCAGCAATGTGGACTTGCCGGCGCCGGTGGGGCCGGTGATGGCGAACAGGCCGTTGTCCTTGAACGGCGCGCGGGTGAAGTCGAGCTTCCACTCGCCTTTCAATGAATTGAGGTTCTTCAGCCGCAGGGTCAGGATTTTCATGCTTCGCCCTCGCGCAGGCTCTCGACGACGCTGCGGTAGCGCGTCTCCAGGCCCCGCTGCAGCTCATCGTCGATATCCTCCAGCGCCAGCCGCCTGGCGAACACCTCGAACGGCGTCAACTCATCCAGCGTTTCGCTGGCCTGAGCCTGCAGCGCCGCCGCCGCGTCGCCGCGCTCGCGACGGATGCGCAGCACCTCCAGCGGCAGGCCCTCCGTCATCTGCTGGATGCGCGCCGGCAGATCGGCCACGTAGTCGTCGCCCCGCACCACCACTTCCAGCCACAGCGGCAGGCCGGCGTCTGCCTGGCGCGCGGCCGCCGGGATGGCTTCGGCCAAGCGCGCCAGGTCGCCCTTCAGCGACAGCAGCGGCTGGAAGATCGGCACCGGCAGCGGCGTGACGCTGCGCAGGCCGGCGTCGTCCAGCTCCACCAGCAGTACTTCCTTTTGCTGGCCGGCTTCGTCGAAGCTCAGCGCGATCGGCGAGCCGCAATAGCGGATGTGCTCCAGCCCGCCCACCTTTTGCGGCCGGTGGATATGGCCCAGCGCGATGTAGTCGGCCGGCGGAAACGCGCTGGTGGGAAAGGCTTCCAGCGCGCCGACGTAGATTTCGCGCACCGATTCGCTGGCGCTGGCGCCGACGGTGGTCAGGTGGCCGGTGGCCACGATGGGCAGCGCCAGCCCCAGCTCTTCGCGCCGGGCGCAGGCCAGCCGGTATAGCCGCTGGTAATGATCATGAATGGCTTGCCGCAGCGATAGCTGCTTTTCCTCGGCGCTTTGTCCGGCCTGGCTTTGCAGCACATCGCGCGGGCGGATGAAGGGCACCGCGCAGACAATGGCCCCGGGCTGGCCGTCGCGCCGGCGCAGCAGCCGCACCTGATCGGCGGGATCGTCCTCCACCGCGGGCACCACCGTGGCGGACAGATAGGACAGCAAGGGCCGGCTTTCACCCAGCGTCGCCGCCGAGTCATGGTTGCCGCCAAGCAGCAGCAGCTGGACGCCGGCATCATGCAACGCCACCACCAGCTGGTTGTAAAGTTCGCGCGCGTAGCTGGGCGGCGCGCCGGTGTCGAAGATGTCGCCGGCGACGATCAGCGCGTCCGCCTGATGCCGGCCGATCTGTTCGACCAGCCAGGCGATGAAGGCCTGGTGCTCCGCCTGGCGGGTTTTGCCGATGAAATGCTGGCCCAGGTGCCAGTCGGAAGTGTGGAGGATGCGCATGGCGGGGAAAGAGGAAAACGGATGGCAGGCATTGTAGCAGCCCGGCCGTCACCGCTGCGGCTTGAGCGCCATCAGGAAATACCGCGCCAACAGCGGCTCGTCCCGGCCGCCGCGCTTGGCGAAAAACACGCGGCAGGCCATGCCGAAACCGGTGCCCGCCATCAGCGTGGCGGACAGTGCGAGGTTGTGACGATCAAAAGCTGTTCATGACGCCGGTTTCCCTTGATTTCCCAACCCCAGCGGCTCTGAAATTTCTGTCGAAAGAGAAATGAATTGAGTGTGAGGAGCCGGCCCATCGGCCGGCTCCATCGCGTCAATGCGTGTCCGCCGTCCTCGCCGCCGGCGGCTCAGCCAGCCCGGTGACCGACACCGCGGCGGTCCGCAACAGGCGCTGTTTCAAGTTTGCCAGATAGTCCGCCCGCCCTTGGCGCAGGATGTAGTCGCGGTAGTTGTCGCGCTTGAGGTCTTCCCAGGCTTGCTCTCTCGCGCGGCGGGAATGCGTTTCGGCCGCGGCGGCCAGCTCATCGGTGATCGGCAGCTGGGCCGGCGTCAGCATCGGGTAGCCGTAGCGTTCCATATAGTCGCGGCAGGCGGTTTCTATGATCTCGATCTCGCGCAGCGACAGCTGCTGCCGGAACTTGTCGGCATGCGCGACGATGGGAGGGAAGTGGTTCGACGACCACAGCGCCGACAGCTGAGAAATCTGCGCCGCCTCGGCCGAGCTGCGGATGTCCAGCATCTGCGGCAAAAAGGCGATGCCGAAGAAGTCGCACACCTGGCGCAGGATGGTCTGCTGGTCGGCCAGGAAGTCCTCGTAGCGTATCGTCAGCACCTTGTCCGGGTGGTTGGCCAGCAGGCGGTCCGCCGCCTGGTAGGCGGCCAGCCAGGTGCGCACATTCAGCGCGGTGTCGAAATCGTGGATGATGGCGCGGTTGACCGAAGCCACCTGGGCGCGCGGGTCGCGCACCACGTTGAGGAAGCGCATGTTAGGAAACAGCGCCAATAATTCGTCGGCGTAGCGGACGCTGTCCAGCGATTTGTCCATCACCACCCGCGCCTGATTGTGCTCCCCCGCCCGCAGCAGCAGCTCCCACACCACCTGGTGCACGCTGCGCGGCCTGTCGCCTATCGCTTCGAAGATCTCCACCGGGTCGAAAGCCATGCCCGGCCATTTGACCATGCTCGCCGCCTGCAGGCCCACCACATCGACGATCAGCTGGAAATAAGCCCTGTCGTCCGCCAGGTCACCGTACAAAGGCAGCAGCGGCATGAAATCGACGATGTGCAGCGGGTAGGGCGAATAGAATTCCCGGCTGAAGTTAAGCCGCAGCCGCAGCGCGTGGCTGCCGCAGCGGCGCAACGGAATCATCAGGACCGGCAGAGGCCGGCCGGCGTCAGATGTGATATTCATGATCGTGCCTTTCCTCGGCCGCCAGCGGGCTGCAACAGTGCAGAACCATGCGGAACAGCATGTCGACCGACTCATCCAGCCGCAGCGCGCCGGTATCCAGCGCCAGCGCCGGCCTGGGCGGCGCTTCGTACGGAGCGGAAATGCCGGTGAAGTGGTGGATCTCGCCTGCCCTGGCCTTGGCGTACAGGCCCTTGCAATCCCGCTGCTCGCACACAGCCAGCGAGGTGCTGACGTAAACCTCGGCGAACTTGCCTTCGCCGATGATGCCCCGCGCCGTTTCGCGGTCGCGCAGCAGCGGCGAAATGCAGGCGCATACCACGATCAGCCCGGCGTCGTTCATCAGCCGCGCCACTTCAGCCACCCGGCGGATGTTTTCCTGCCGGTCCTCCGCGCTGAAACCCAGGTTGCGGTTGAGGCCGTGGCGCAGGTTGTCGCCATCCAGCACCACCGCGGAATACCCGCCGCGGACCAGCCGGGCTTCCAGTTCGTAAGCGATGGTGGACTTGCCGGCGCCGCTCAGGCCGGTAAGCCAGATGGTGAGCGCGCGGTGGCCGAACAGCTGCTGGCGGTCTACCAGCCTGATGCGGCCGCCGGTTTTGAAAATATTGGCGGGAAGCCCGGTTTGCGTGGGCGCGGTGTCCATCGGCATGTCCTTCCCGTGATTGAATGCAGCCAGCCGGGAAGGACAAGCGCTTTGCAGCAATCACGCACTAGATAGTTTGGTAATAGTGCGAAATAACTGGTTAGAACTGACCAAAAGAACAGGGACAGTATTTGTACGGATCATTAAGAGCATATTGAAGATGAACCGCTCATTCAAATGGCTTATCTTGCACACCCTCGCCGCGCCGCCTCTGCCGGCTCAAAAGCGGACGCCGGCGCTGAGCATCGCCAGGCTGCGGTCGGACAAGACGTTGTAGCTGCCGCCCCCGGTAGCCAGGTACAGCAACTCGAAAACATAACGTTTGCGGTATTCGCCCTGCAGCCGCCACAACGCGCTGCGCCGCCCCTCCATGAACTGACCGTCCTGCGAATAGCCTTTCGGGTCGTAGCCCAACACCAGCGACGGCGTCAGGTCCAGCCCCGGCGCGACGCCGGCATAACGCTCTGCCAGCTTGGCGCGCAGGCCCCAGGCCACCGAGGTGACGAAGCCATCCAGCGCGCAGCTTGGCCCGCCGCCGCCGCAGAACGGGCTGGCGGCGCTGGGCGCCGGACCGAAACCCACCCGGCCGTAGCGCATCGTGTACGGGTCCGGCAGGCCGGCCAGGTATTTGACGCCAGCCTCGCCCGACAGGCGGGCTTCGCCCCCCAACCATCTGCCCAACGGCTGCTGGACGCCCAGCGACAACTGGCTGCTGCGGAAAGTGTCGTAGCCGCGCGCCAGATAGCCGGTGGGCGTGTGCGCCAGATAGCCCAGCGGCCCGGCGCCGGTCTGCACGCCGTACAGGAAGTCGGCGCCGTTCCATGCCACTGGCTGGTTCGGCCGGTAGCTTAGCTCGCCGTAGATGCCGGTTCCGCCCGGCAGCCGCGTCTTGAAATTGACGCCGAACATATGGATGTTGTCCGGATAGCTGCGGCGGAATTGCCCGGCGATGCCGACCGGCGCGGCCCGCCCCTGATTGGCCGCCGCCGGCAGCAACACGCCGGGGCCGGTGCGCAGCATCTGGTTGAAGCTCATCGGGCTGGTCTGATTGGAATAGAACAGCCCCAGCAAGCCCACGCCTTCGAACAGATAGTTGAGGCTGGCGCCGAATTCGCCGCCATAGGGCTTGTCGTCCGGCGCGCGCTGGATGTAGTCGAGCGGATTGGCGGCCGACTGCTGGTCGCTGGTGGCGATATTGCTATGCGACAGGATGCTCAGCAGGCTGCCGTTCAAGGTCAGCTTGTCGCAGCCGGGCTGCGCGTAGTCGCTGCCGGAATAGAATGTGCCGCAGGCCGGATAGGCGTTGGGTTCGAATTTGAACTGGTAGTAGCCGTCCAGCGTCAGACGCGGGGTGGCCTCCAGCTTGGCGTACAGCGCCGGCGCCGGCACATTGGCCATTTCCGGGATGGTGCCGGCGCGGCCCAGCGCGTTGAAATCCAGCGCGTTCACCTGCTGGATGCCGCCGAGGAAGGTGGTGGGCGTGATCCACGGAATCACCTGTTGCCCCAAGCGCACCGACAACGTCGACTGCCCCAGAGGGTAGCGGCCGTAAACATAGGCATCGTCCAGCACCACGCCGCTGAAACGGCCCAATGCGGTGAAGCGGCTATCGTCCAGCGGCGCGCCGGGCGCATAGCCGTTGGGAGAATGGCCGTGCGGAACCGCGCCATGACTCAGGCCGTAGTCGTACCAGGCCTTGGCGCTGACAAACAGGCCGGCGTCGCGGTAGCGCAGGTCGCCTTGCAGATAGCCCTGCCAGGATTCGGACACCAGGCCGCCGCGGCGGTAGTTGAGGTCGCCGTCGTTCAGGGTATCCATCATATTGGCGTGGCTGACATAGGCCGGATCGGGATTGCCCGTCCGGTAGACGCTGCCGGCCGACATCGCCCCCTTCACTTCCAGGCTGGCCGCCCCCCAATCAAAGCGGCTGCCTTCCCCCAGCCCTGACGGTAAAGTGCTCATCGTGATCTCACCGGCGTGGACAGCGCCCGCCAGCAACGCTGCCGCCATGGGACAGCATGCGCGCATCCTCATCATCCGCATCGCTCCTCGCTTATTATCGTTCTGGCGGCGCCGGACGCCGGCGCCGCGCGTCAGCCGGCTATTTCAGGTAGGCCTCGGCCAGCTTCACCCAATAGCTGGCGCCCAGGCTGAGGATGTCGTCGTTGAAGTCGTAACCCGGGTTGTGGATCATGCAGCCGCCCTTGCTGCCGACGCCGTTGCCCAGCACCACGTAGCAGCCCGGCACCTTTTCCAGCATCCAGGAAAAGTCGTCGCCGCCCATCGCGCCGGCCGGCAGCGGCACGATGCCCTGCGGCCCCACCATGCCCTCCGCCACCTCGCGCGCGATGCGGGTTTCCTCCGGCGTGTTCACCAGCACCCGCGTCACCGGTTTCCACTCGATGCGCGCCTCCACTCCATAGCTTTGCGCCTGCAGCGTCACCAGTTCGCGCAGCCTGCCCTCGATCTGGCGCTGGATGGCGGAGCTGTAGGCGCGCACCGTCAACTCCAGTTGCGCGCAATCGGGAATCACATTGCTGGCGCTGCCGGCATGCGCCGAACCGACCGTCACCACCGCCGGCTGGTCCGGCGCCAGATTGCGCGAGACTATGGTTTGCAAGGACAGGATGATGGATGCCATCGCCACGATGGGATCGACGCAGGTGTGCGGCATGCCGCCGTGTCCGCCCTTGCCGGTGAGGGTGATGGACACGATGTCGGCGGACGCGGCCAGCACGCCCGGTTGCACGATGAAGCTGCCCACCGGCAAAGTGGGGCCGTTATGCATGGCGAACACCGCGTCGCAGGGGAAGCGTTCGAACAAGCCTTCCGCCATCATCCGCGCCGCGCCGCCCTGCCCCTCTTCGGCCGGCTGGAAAATCAGGTTGAGCGTGCCGTCGAAACCGCGGCTCTCGGCCAGATGGCGCGCCGCCGCCAGCAACATCGCGGTGTGGCCGTCGTGGCCGCAGGCGTGCATCTTGCCCGGCAGCTTGCTGGCGTAAGGCAGGCCGGTTTCCTCGTGTATGGGCAAGGCGTCCATGTCGGCGCGGATGCCCAGGCTGCGCGCGCCGCTGCCGCAGCGCAGCTGTCCCACCACGCCGGTGCCGCCCAGGCCGGCGGTCACCCGGTAGCCCCAGGCTTTCAGCGATTCCGCCACCAGCTTGCTGGTGGCCTCCTCCTCGAAGCCCAGCTCCGGATGGGCATGGATGCTGCGGCGGATGGCGATGAACTGTTCTTCGTGCTGCACGATGGCGGGAATGACCCCCGGCAGTTTGGACATGTCTTCTCTCCGTTTCCATCAGGTGGGAAAGGCGGCGCCGGCAGAAGAAGATGCCGGCCACGCGCGGCGCCGCTCCGACACCAGTCTATGAACGGAGCAAGCATGAGGAAGGGGGGAAAATGGCCATTCAGCGGGCTGATATCGCCAGCCTGCCGAACTGCGGAGCTTGACGGCGGGCGCCGCCTCAAATCTGCATAAAGAATAAATAAATCAGAATCAACATGCCAACAGGCTTGAATTTGCGCGCCGCTTTCGCCAAGGTTAAAGCGGATATCGCCAAGGTTGCCCCGGATGAACACCTGCATAGACCTGCTTTGCCTGCCCAACTGCCTGAGCGGAACCTTGTTTTCCGCCATCGACGCGCTGCAGGCGGCCAATAAACTGTGGCATCTGCGCCACCCGCGGCAGAAATCGCCGCGCTTCCAATGGCGGTTGCTGGACGCAAGCGGCGATCCGCTGCCGCCGCCGCCCTGGCTCAACGCGCCGACGCCCGCCGCGCCGGCCAGCGGACAATCGGCGCTGCTGGTGCCGGGCCTCGACATGGACAGCGTCCCCCATCTGAAACAGCAGCTGGAGCAATGCGGCCCGGCGCTGCGGCTGATCGCCCGCCGCCACGCCGCCGGCGATGTCATCGCCGCCAATTACAACGGCGCCGCCATGCTGGCCCGCGCCGGCATTCTGGACGAGCGCAACGCCACCATCACCTGGCTGATCGCCGGCTGGTTCTCCGGCCAGCATCCGCGGGTGCGGTTGCTGATGGACCGGCCGGTCAGCGTGGACGGCAACATCTTGTGCAGCGGCGCGCCGGCGTCGGCCACCGATCTGGCGCTGGCGCTGGTGCGCCATTTCGCCGGCGACGAGCTGGCGCAAAGCTGCGGCAATGGCCTGCTGTACCAGGCGGCCCGTTTCGAGCAGTCCGGCCAGACCCTGCCCCTGCTCAATACACCTACCCGCGACAGCGCGGTATTCAAAGCGCGCCGCTGGCTGGAGCAGCACGTGACCGAGCCCTACCGGCTGGACCAGGTGGCCGAAGCCGCCGCGGTGAGCAGCCGCACCCTGCTGCGCCACTTCCGCGAAGTGGCCGACATGACGCCGCTGCAATACCTGCAGCAATTGCGGGTGGAAAGGGCCAAGCTGCTGCTGGAAGTCACCACCGTCGATTTGTCCGGCATCGTCGAGCAGTGCGGCTACGAGGACGCCGCCTCCTTCCGCCGGCTGTTCCGCCGCCAGACCGGCCTTACCCCCACCGCCTACCGCCGCGCCCATTCTTTGCGCGCCTCCCGGCGCTGGTGGCGGGCGGGAGACGACATTCCCGCCGCCGCGCCGGGCCCGCTCACGGCGTGACGCGCATATAAGGCGTAGTGGTCAAGGTGGCGGAAATCGCGCAGCCGCCAGTCAGCGGCGCCGCCGCCAGGCCTATCGTGGTGTCGCTGCCGCTGTCAGTTATCGTCCCGGCTATCCGGCTGGGCCCGCATTGTCCGCCCAGGATCGGCGTGTTCACGTTCACCATCACCCCGTCTATGGCCAACTGGTTCTGCGCCGTCACTCGGCCCACCCAGGGCGCGGACGCGGTGGCGCTGGCCTTGATCATCCGGCACACCGGAATGCCCTTGAAGGCGGCGCTGGTGATCAGGATATTGCCGGCGCCGTCCACCGTGCCGCTGAACACGGCGCTGCAGTCGACATCCACCTCGCCCTTGCTAACCGTGGCCGGCCCCACCGCGGAAAACGGAATGGCTGCCCCGCCCGCGCCCGGCGGCGTGATCGTCGCCGCGCCCGCCGCCGAAGACATCATCCACGCCAGCGCGCACGCGCCGGCCATCGCAAGCTTGTTCATTGTGTTCATCGAAATTTTCCGTCTTGTTTGGTTTGGAATGCGGCCCGGAGCGCCAGGCCGCGGGCGAAAGATTAAAATGCCAACAACATGGTAGATTTGACCCAGATCAGCAGCGCCTGCGCCGCTAGTTCGCGCCTGCCTGTTGGGCCAGTTGGCGCCGCCGGCTTGACATTACGGCTGGACACCAGACATGATGAAGACATGAAAACCTGCCGATTCCACCGCCACCACCATCACGGCCTGCCCCAGGGCGCCGGGGCGCCGGGGCGGCGCGCGGTCGTCGGGAGGAAAGCGCGAGCTGACCCATCCGTCAGCCGCAAACCGCACAGGCGCCGCAAGGCGCCTTTTTTATCGCCCGCGCGCAAGACGCGCTGAAAGGAAACACCATGACCATGATCCGAGGCACCCGCATCGTCGCCGGCCGCGAGGCCGCCCTTCTGCGCCAATTGGAAAACCGCTTCCGGGGCTGGCTTCATTGACGCCGGCGCCGACGAAGCCATCCTGCCCGCGCTGTGGGGACAGGACACCTTTGTCGCAAAGGCCGGCGGCAGCGAAATTCTCGAACAGATGTGGGCATTCCCCGACCGCAAGGGCCGCGCCTGCTGCCTGATCCCGGAAGCCACCGCGCTGTTTCAGGAGAAAAACCGGGAATTTCTCAACGGCCGGCGCGAGGCCAGTTTCTTCTACGTCGCGCGCTGCTATCGCTATGAAAGGCCGCAAGCCGGGCGCTACCGCGAATTCACCCAACTGGGCTTCGAATGCCTGGGGCCGGACCCGGCCGCCGCGCGGGAGCGCAGCCTGGCGCTATGCCGCTGCTTTCTGGATGGACTGGGGCTGCGCTATCAGCTGGACGCTTCGGCGCGACGCGGGCTTAGCTACTACCTGGGCGGGGAAGGCTTCGAAATGCGCGTGCCGGAGTTGGGGGCGCAAAAACAGGTAGTCGGCGGCGGCGCGTACCGCGAAGGCGCCGGCTTCGGCATAGGGCTGGAGCGGCTGGCGCTCGCGCTGGCGGCGCAGACATCCAGCCGTGACGGCGTAAAAAAGGCCGGGCGTCTGCCCGGCCTTGCGATGCCTGCTCAGGCTCAGACGCCGGTGCCGCCGACCGTCAGGCCGCCGTCGATGCGCAGCGTCGGCTGGCCCACGCCCACCGGCACGCTCTGGCCTTCCTTGCCGCACACGCCCACACCCTGGTCCAAGGCCAGGTCATTGCCTATCATCGACACGTAGTTCAGCACTTCCGGGCCGCTGCCGATCAGCGTGGCGCCCTTGACCGGATAGGTGAGCTTGCCGTTTTCGATGCGCCAGGCTTCCGACGCCGAGAACACGAACTTGCCGCTGGTGATGTCCACCTGGCCGCCGCCGAAATTCACCGCGTACAGGCCATCCTTGACTGAAGAGATGATTTCCTGCGGATCGCGCTCGCCGGCCAGCATATAAGTGTTGGTCATCCGCGGCATCGGAATGCTGGCGTAGGACTCGCGCCGGCCGTTGCCGGTGGAGGCCTCGCCCATCAACCGCGAATTGAGCGCGTCCTGCATATAGCCCTTGAGGATGCCGTCCTCGATCAACACCGTGCGCTGGGTGGGGTTGCCCTCATCGTCGATGGCCAGCGCGCCGCGGCGGCCGCCCATCACGCCGTCGTCCACCACGGTGACGCCGGAGGCGGCGACGCGCTGCCCCACCATGCCGCTGAAGGCCGACGTGCCCTTGCGGTTGAAGTCGCCCTCCAGGCCATGGCCGATGGCCTCGTGCAGCAGCACGCCGGGCCAGCCCGGCCCCAGCACCACGGTCATCTGGCCTGCAGGCGCCGGGCGCGATTCCAGGTTGACCAACGCCTGCTTCACCGCTTCGCGCACATAGCGCTCCACCACCGCGTCGTCGAAATAGTTGAGGTCGAAGCGGCCGCCGCCGCCGGACGAGCCCTGTTCGCGCCGGCCGTTCTGTTCGGCGATCACCATCACCGACACCCGCACCAGCGGACGCACGTCGGCGGCGCGCACGCCGTCATGGCGGGCGACGTAGACCACGTCGTATTCGGTGGCGAGGCCGGCCATCACCTGGATCACGCGCGGGTCCATCGCCTTGGCCAGGCGTTCCACCTTTTCCAGCAAGGCCACCTTGCCGGCGGCCTCCATGCTGTGGCAAGGGTCGATCGATGGATACAGCGATTGCGGCTTGCGCTTCTCCACCGCGCCGGCGCTGCCGTCGCCGCCGGTCCGGCCGATGGCGCGCACCGCCTCGGCGGCGCGGGTCAGCGCGTCCTGGCTGATGGCGTCGGAGTAGGCGAAAGCCGTCTTCTCGCCGGACACCGCCCGCACGCCCACGCCCTGGTCGATGCTGAAGCTGCCCGACTTGACGATGCCCTCCTCCAGGTGCCAACCCTCGTTGCGGGTGTACTGGAAATACAGGTCGGCGTAGTCGATATCGTGGCGGCGCATATGCGCCAGGGTCTGCTCGATGGCGGACTCGTCCAGGCCGTAAGGCTTGAGCAGCAATTCATCTGCGGCGGTGAAGGCATCTTGCATCGGTATTCTTTCAACGTATGACTCGGTGCTCCAGCGCCGGCAGGCTGCTGCGCACCGATTGGATCAAATCGGGGTCGATCTCGGCGACGATCACGCCCTCGCCCTGCGGCAGTTCGGCCAGAATGCGGCCCCAGGGGTCGATGATCATCGAATGGCCATGGGTCTTGCGGCCGTTTTCATGCACGCCGCCCTGGGCCGAGGCCAGCAGGTAGCATTGGTTTTCTATCGCCCTCGCCCTCAATAGCGGCTCCCAGTGCGCCTCGCCGGTGGTGGCGGTGAACGCCGCCGACATGATCAGCAAGTCGAACGGCGCCAGCAGCCGGTACAGCTCGGGGAAGCGCAAGTCGTAGCATATGCTCAGCGCGATGTCGGCCAGCGGCGTTTCCGCCTTCACCGGCACGCAGCCCGCGCTGATGGTGTTGGATTCGCGGTAGCTCTCGCCCTGGCCGGTGAAGCCGAACAGGTGGATCTTGTCGTAGCGCGACACCACCTCGCCCTGTGGATTGTAGAGCAGACTGGTGTTGAGCACCTTCTCCGGATTATCGGCGGCCAGCGGCACCGTGCCGCCCAGCAGCCACACGCCGTTGGCGCGGGCCATGTCGGACAGCGCCTGCTGGATCGGCCCCTCGCCATAGGCTTCGCGCAGCGCCACCTTGTCGGTCTCATGCGCGCCCATCAGGCAAAAATACTCGGGCAGCACCACCAGGCGGGCGCCTTTGCCAGCGGCTTCCGCCACCAGTTCGGCGGCGCGGGCCAGATTGGCCGAAGGATTGCAACCGGACACCATCTGCACAGCAGCGGCGACGAACTTCTGCTTCATGGTTTTTTCCCCTTGATGTTGACCGGATCGCCGACGTTCACCCTCACCACCTGCGGGTCCTTCAGCGAACCGCTGACTGCGTAATCGAGCGACAGGATTTTTCCCACCGGGTCTTGCAACACCTTTTGCGCCGCCAGGGTGGCGATGCCCACCACCGGATTGAGCAAGGCCGCGCCGGCCGCCAGCGCCACGCTTTCCGCCACATGCGGCACCACATGCACTTTCAGCGCCTGGGTTTCCTTGCCCAGGTCCACTTCGCCGGAGATGGTCACCTCCGCCGCCGGGCTTCTCATCTCCACCTTGCTGGAGGTGAACAGGCCATTGCGCACGCCGGCCGCGCCTTGCAGCGTATCGAACGCGAAGCCTTCGCTGAAGACGTCGGTGAAATCCAGCCGGATCCGGCGCGGCAGCGATTGCAGGCTGAGCACCCCCAACAGCCGCGCCACGCCGGGATCCACCTTGGCGAAGCGGCCATTCTTGAAATCCAGGCTCAGCTGGCCTGACAAGTGGGCCGCGTCCAGGTCGCTGAGGCCGCCGGGCCAGTTCAGCTGGCCAGACAGCTTGCCCTGGCCGTTGCGGAACACGTCTCCCTGGCCGAAGCGGGCCAGCAGCTTGCCGGCGTTGGCGGTTTCCAGCGCGAAACGGCTATCCACGCTGCCCGCGCCCTGTTCGTTGACCTCGGCGCTGCCGGACAGGCTGCCCTCCGGCGTGGTCAGCTTCAGCGGGTCCATGATCCAGACTGCGCCGTCGCGCCGCGCCGTCATGTCCAGCTTGCCGATTTCCCGCCCCTGCAGCGATAGCTCGGCGATATGGATCTTCATCGCCGGCAGCTGCGGCTTCGCCGCCGCGCCAGGCGTCGGCGCCGCGTCGGGGCGCAGCGGCCAGTTCAAGGCCAGCCGGTCCAGATTGGCCTCCAGCGCGCCGCCCCCGCCCGGTTGGTAGCTGACCAGCCCGGTGGCCTCGCGCGAGCGCAGCTTCACCGACCACAGCTCCGTTCCGGGCCGGTTGAAAACGTGGGCATTCACCTGATGCAGCGTGAAGCCTTGAGCCGACAGCTCGGGCGCGTCCAGATCAAAGGACAATATCATATTTCCGTTTGACAGCCCATCGGCGCCGCCCAGCCGCGACAGCCGCTGCCACCAGTCGTCCAGATCCACCCGCGCCTGCTGCGCGCGCAACGCCAGGCCCGTCGCCGGCCATTCGCCGGCATCGCGCTCCAGCCCCAGCGCGCCGGCTTGCAGATTGCCATGCTCATCCAGCCGCAGCTTGCCGTTCAGCGCGGTGCCCAGCGCGAATTCCAGCCGCATCGCCTGGCCGAAGCGCGCCGGGGCCGGATGCAGCTGCAACTGCAAGGCCTGCGCCGCCGCGGCGGCCTTGCCCAGCGGCGGCGGCGCATCCAGCGCCAGCCCCTGCAGGCTGGACGACAGCTGCAGGCTCTCCAGGCCGTCGCGCACCACGAACTGGCTGTCGAAGCGGCTGCGTCCCTCGGCCAGCGGCGCCAACGGCGCCAAATATTGCTGCAAGACTCGTTTGCCGTCCGCCTCGCCCCCCACCTCGAAGCGCATGCGCTTGTCCGCGCCGGTATGGGCGCTCAGGCGGAAAGCGCCGCCGAAGGCTTCCATGGCCACGCCCTTGCTGTCTATGCCGCGCTCGGTGAAGGTCAGCCGGCCCTGCACCGCCGTCAACTCAGGCAGCGGCAGTTGGGTGAACAACAGCCGGTTATGCTTGAAATCGATATCGCCGCGCACCTTGGTGCTGTCCTCGCCGGCCAGCGGCACCGCCAGTTGCAGCTTCAGCGCGGCCGGGCCGGCGGCGCGGATCTTGCCGGTGAAGCCGCCCAGCCAGCCATCCACCGGGCTCTTGGTGGTGAAGGCCAGCATCCGGTCCAGCTTGTCGTCGATCTCTCCCTCTATCTTCAGCCACGGCGCCGTCGCGCCCAGCTGGTCGATTCCCACCCTCACCTGGCGCAAAGGCACGCCGACCGTGCTGGCGCGCGTGCTTTCCACCCGCATCGCCTCGTTATGGAAAGTCAGCTTGGCGTCGATATCGTCAATGGCGGGCCAGCCCGGCTGATACAGCAGCTTGGCTTTTTCAACGTCGGCCTCCACCAGGAATTCCCCGCCCTTGCCTGCCGGGAAGGGGAATTGATCCAGATCGCCCTTGAGCGTCAAGCGGACATTTTTCGCCATCCCGTCCAGCAGCGCCTTGCGCAGCCAGGCGCTGGTATGTTCGCCTACTTGGTGCGGCAGATAGGCGGGTATGCGCGTCGCCTTGACTTCGTCGACCGAGGCGGTCAGGTCGATATGGCCGGCGCCGCCGCCGCCATGGTGGTAGCTGCCCTGCAGCCTGCCGGCGAGATCGGCGTTGGCGAAGGCCAGCTTGTCGAAGTCGATGTCCAGCGCCGCGCCGCGCTGGCGCCAGGAAATGTCGGCCGCCAGGCTGTCGAAAGGCAGACTCTGCGCGTACAAGGCCGGGTAGATCACTTCGGACTTGCCGGTGTCCAGTTGCAAGCGGCCGCCCTGCTCGTTGAAATCTATGCTGCCGGTGACGCCGGCCACGCCCGGCAAGTCGGCGAACGGCTGCCAGCCCAACGCTTCGAAACGGGTTTTCAGCTGGAAGCTGCGCGGTGCCTCCGCCGGCCCCTGCCAGCCCAGGGTCAAGCCATGCAGCGCGCCGCGCGGCGAAAATCGGGCGAACAGCGGGTTGGCGTCCACGCCGAGGGCGCGGATGAACGGGTTCAGATGGCCGACGTCGACATTGTCCAGCGTCAGCTCGCCGCCGCCTTGGGCGCCGGGACGCCACTGGCCCTTGATCGAAGACTTGTCGAAGGCGAGGCCGGTGGCGCTGGCCAGGGTCAGGTCGCTGGCCAGGATCTTGTAGCTGCCGTCGCCCTGGCGGTCCAACTGCAGCTTGCCCTGCAGCTGCGGCAACACCAGCTCGCGCGCGCTGGGCGGGGTATAGGCGGCGTTGCGCACGTTGACGTCCGCCCGCAGGCTGCCGATGCTGCCGTCGGCGAACGACATTTCCAGCGTGCCGTCGCCCTCGCCGCTGCGCAGCACCCCCATCTCGCGCATATAGCGCGACCACACGTCGGCGCGCGCGCCGTTGAGCGCCACCCGCAGCGATCCCGACCACTGCAGCCAGCTGTTGATGTCGTCGCCGCGCCAGCTGGCGTCCAGCTCGAAGCCCTTGCCCAGCGTGGCGGCCGGCAGGCCGGCCAGATGCAGCCGATGGCCCAGCAAGGTGCGTTCCAGCAGCAACTGTCCCTGCTTCAGGTCCAGCCGGGGCAGGCCCAGCCTGTCGTCCTGCCAGCTCAGCCGCGCGTTGCGGATGTCCAGCGAAAGCTGGCGCAGCAGCCAGTTGCCCAGCGCGTTGTCCGACGACGGCCCGCTGCTCAGATCAAAACCATTCAGATAGATCACCCCGGCGGCGGTGCGGCGCAGCTCCACCGCCGGGCCGTTCACCAGCACCGACAGGCGCGGCTCCCAGGCCAGCATCGACGTCCACGACGGCTGCACCGTGACCAGGCTCAGCGTCAGCGCCTGGCCGGACACCGGGTTGGCGATCGCCACCCCGCTCAGTTCGAACAACGGCGCCACGCCTTCCCAATGGCCGGACAGCTTGGCGATGCGGACATCGTGCCCCAGCGCGCCGGACAGGCTTTGCTCCAGCCTGGGGCGGTATTGATCGAGATTCGGCAGCAGCCAGAAGGTGAACGCGCAGAAAGCGGCGGTCAACAGGACGCAGACAGTCGACAGCAGCAGCGCCAGAACGAGCAGGCTGCGCTTGAGCACGCGCAAGACGTGAATGCGGGACAACGGCAACAAGGGCTTTTTCAACTATGGCAAACCGTTACAATGACGCGGTGAAAGATACGGCGACGAAAACCGGCCACAGCCCGCCCTCCGCGCGGCCGTTATTCTGCCGCGCTAAACCGTCCGGAGCCATTATGCCAGCAAACACGGCCGCTGCCATTGCCCGCAGCTGCGAGTTTTCCCACTATCTGACCCGCCTTCTGGCGGCCCGGCCGGAAGAAGGCGAGCGGCTGGAGCGGCAGTTGAGCCAGCCCTTCACCGTTGAGGATATGCAGGACTTCGCCGACTGGCCAGCCCTGCAGGCGCCGGAACAGCTGGCGCCTGCGCTGCGCCGGCTGCGCCAGGCGGTGATGGCCCGCCTCATCTGCCGCGACCTCAACGACCTGGCGCCGCTGGACGAGGTGGTCGCCACCATCAGCCAGCTGGCCGAATTCGCCGTGCGCCAGGCCTTGCGCTGCGCCTGCGCCTCGCTGCCCCAATACGGCAAGCCGATAGGCGAGGACAGCGGCGAGGAGCAGCAGCTGATCGTGATCGGCATGGGCAAGCTGGGCGGCGGCGAGCTGAACGTCAGCTCCGACATCGACCTGATCTTCATCTACCCTGAAAGCGGCGAAACCGACGGCGCGCGCAAGATCAGCAATCACGAATATTTCACCCAGGTGGGCAAGCGGCTGATCGCGCTGATCCACGACCTCTCCGCCGACGGCCAGGTGTTCCGGGTGGACATGCGCCTGCGCCCCTACGGCGACTCCGGCCCGCTGGTGATGAGCTTCGCCGCGCTGGAGAACTACCTGCTCAGCCAGGGCCGCGAATGGGAGCGCTACGCCTGGATCAAGGCCAAGGCCATCACCGGCGACGCCGAAGGGTTGAATCAGATGGTCCGCCCCTTCGTCTACCGCAAATACCTGGACTACAACGCCTACGGCGCGATGCGCGAACTGCACGCGCAGATCCGCCGCGAAGTGGCGCGGCGCGACATGGCCGACAACATCAAGCTGGGGCCGGGCGGCATCCGCGAGGCCGAATTCATCGCCCAGGTATTCCAGCTGATCCGCGGCGGCCGCGACAAGACGCTGCAATTGCGCGGCACCCGCGCCACCCTATCCCGGCTGGCCGACCTGCGGCTGCTGGAGCCGTCGGCGGTGGAAGAGCTGCAAGATGCCTACGCCTTCCTGCGCAAGCTGGAACACCGGCTGCAATACCTGGACGACCAGCAGACCCAAACCCTGCCGGCCGCGCCGGAAACCCGGCAAAAAATCGCCGCCAGCATGGGCTACGCCGACTGGGACGCCTTCCAGCCCGCGCTGGCCGAGGTGCGCCGCAAGGTCAGCCGCCACTTCGAGCAAGTGTTCATCCTGCCCAGCGAGGACAGCCCGGACCACCCGCTATCGGAATTGTGGCTGGACGTGGCCGACCAGGACCCCTCGCTGCGGCTGGCGGAGCTGGGCTACGCCGACCCCGCCGCCGTGGCCCGCCAGCTCAAGGGCCTGGCGCAAAGCCAGCGCTACCTGCAGATGCCGCTGTCCGGCCGCAAGAAGCTGGACGCGCTGATGCCGGCGCTGATCGAGGTGGCGTCGCGCTTCCCCAATGCCGACGACACGCTGTCGCGCATCATCGGCCTGATGGAAGCCATCAGCCGCCGCGCCTCCTACCTGGCTCTGCTGACCGAATACCCGCAAACGTTGCAGCGGCTGGCATCCCTTTACTCGTCCAGCGCCTGGGTGTCCGCCTACCTCAGCCGCCACCCCATCCTGCTGGACGAACTGCTGGATGTGCGGGTGCTGTACGCCGCGCCGGACTGGCCGCTGCTGGCCAGCCAGCTGGAAGCTCAGCTGACGCAGGCCGACGGCGACGTGGAGGCCAAGATGGACGCGCTGCGCCATTTCCAGCACGCGCAGACCTTCCGCCTGGTGGCGCAGGACTTGGCCGGCATGTGGACGGTGGAAGCGCTGTCCGACCAGCTGTCGCTGCTGGCCGACCACGTGCTGGACGCGGCCGTGCGCCACGCCTGGCTGGACATCTCCAGCCGCCACCAGCAGACGCCGAGCTTCGCGGTGATAGGCTACGGCAAGCTGGGCGGCAAGGAACTGGGCTACGCGTCCGACCTCGACATCATCTTTCTCTACGACGACCCCCACCCGGACGCGGCCGAACTGTACTCGCGGCTGGCGCGCAAGCTGTCCACCTGGCTGACCAGCGCCACCGCCGCCGGCGTGCTGTACGACATCGACCTGCGGCTGCGCCCCAACGGCGCCAGCGGCCTCTTGGTCAGCTCGATCTCCGCCTTCCGCCAATACCAGGAAAACCAGGCCTGGGCATGGGAACACCAGGCGCTGACCCGCGCCCGCTTCGTCGCCGGCGACGAAGCCATCGGCGAGCAATTCGAAGCCGAACGCCATGAAATCCTGACGCTGGCGCGCGAGCCGGCCAAGCTGCGCCAGGAGGTGCTGGACATGCGCCAGCGCATGCTGGACAGCCACCCGGCGCGGCCAGACGACGTGAAAAACGCCCGCGGCGGCATCATAGACATCGAGTTCATCGTCCAGTACCTGATCCTGGCCCACGCCAGCCGGCTGCCGGCTTTCACCGGCAACACCGGCAACATCGCGCTGCTGGCGGTGGCGGCCGACGCCGGCCTGATAGACCGCGACCTGGCCGACGGCGCCCGCGCCGCCTACCGGCTATACCGCCGGCTTCAGCACGCGGCCCGGCTCAACGAGCGGCAGAAAGTGGAAGTGGACAATACCCTGCTGGCCGCCTATCGCAAGGGTTGCCTGTTGTGGCAACAGGTTTTCGAGCAAGCGCTCGATTTTTCCTGACGCCGGGTTCACAAGTCCGGCGGCGGCGGTATACACTGCCCCATCAAGCAAGGCTAAAGGCGCGGCCGGCGGAGTTGCCTGGACAGCGCGCCCGGATAAAGCACAACACAGGAGAGTACCGAGATGTCGATGGCTGATCGTGACGGATATATCTGGTTTGACGGCAAATTGGTGGACTGGCGCGACGCCACCACCCACGTCCTGACCCACACCCTGCACTACGGCATGGGCGTGTTCGAAGGCGTGCGCGCCTACGAAACCCCCAAGGGTCCGGCCATTTTCCGCCTGCAGGACCACACCGAGCGCCTGTTCCGCTCCGCCAAGATCCTGGGCATGGCGCTGCCGTTCTCGCCGGAACAGATCAACCAGGCGCATCTGGACGTGGTCAAGGCCAATGGCCTGAAGTCCTGCTATTTCCGCCCGATGGCCTTCTACGGCTCCGGCAAGCTGGGCGTGGCGCCGCTGAAGAACGACGTGCAGGTGATCGTGGCCGCCTGGCCGTGGGGCGCCTACCTGGGCGAGGAAGGCCTGGAGAAAGGCATCCGCGTGAAGACCAGCTCCTTCACCCGCCATCACGTCAACATCACCATGTGCAAGGCCAAGGCCAACGGCAACTACATGAACTCCATCCTGGCCAATAACGAGGCCACCGCCGACGGCTACGACGAGGCGCTGCTGCTGGACGTGGACGGCTTCGTCGCCGAAGGCTCCGGCGAAAACATCTTCATCGTCCGCAAGGGCAAGCTATATAC
The DNA here is from genome assembly GCF_001676875.1 of Chromobacterium subtsugae. Taxonomy (GTDB): domain Bacteria; phylum Pseudomonadota; class Gammaproteobacteria; order Burkholderiales; family Chromobacteriaceae; genus Chromobacterium; species Chromobacterium subtsugae. Next base: position 45,990 of record NZ_JYKA01000011.1, read on the forward strand.
TCCCGACCTGACCAGCGCGCTGGAAGGCATCACCCGCGACACCGTGGTGCAGATCTCCCAGGAAATGGGCCTGCAACTGGTGGAAAAGCGTATCACCCGCGACGAAGTGTACAGCGCCGACGAAGCCTTCTTCACCGGCACCGCCGCCGAAGTGACGCCGATCCGCGAGCTGGATCGCCGCCCGATCGGCAACGGCGCCCGCGGCGCGATCACCGCCGAAATCCAGAAGCGCTACTTCAACATCGTCAAGGGCCACGACGCCGAACACGAACACTGGCTCACTTACGTAAAATAAGCGGTAGAATCCGCACCACGCGCGCCAGCAGCGTGCGGCCCCGGCCGCCCTGCTGGCACACGTTTTTCGGACGCCCCGCTTGCCGCAACAAGGAATGACCATGGCAGAACTCAAAGAAAACACCGCACGCTATATTGAAGTCACCCAGCACGACCTGCCGCTGCACTGCCCGATGCCGGACATGAAAGCCTGGAACTCCCATCCGCGCGTCTACCTGCCGGTGCACAAAACCGGCGAAGCCCTGTGCCCCTACTGCGGCACCCAGTACAAGCTGGTCGGCCCGGTCGGCCACCACCACTGAAGCGCCCCGCTTCGCCGGGACACAAGGGTGTGGCGCCGGCCACACCTTTTTTGCTTGCCGACGCCAAACGCAAGCCGGTATGCCCGCAGCCGGCTTGCGTTTGGAACCGGAAACACCCCATGAAGAAAAAAATCCTGGTCATCGGCCCGTCCTGGGTCGGCGACAGCGTAATGGCCCAGCCGCTGTACCGACGCCTGCACCAGCGCCACCCCGAGCTGGAGCTGCACGTGTTCGCCCCAGCCTGGACCCTGCCGCTCTTGGCGCGGATGCCGGAAGTGGCCCAATCCCACCTCAACCCCTTCGGCCACGGCGCGCTGCGGCTGATGGAGCGCTGGAAAGTGGCGCGCCAGCTGGCGAAGGAAGGCTTCGACCAAGTCATCGTGCTGCCCAACTCGCTGAAATCCGCGCTGATCCCGCTGTTCGCCGGCATTCCGCTGCGCACCGGCTTTCTCGGCGAATCGCGCTACGGCCTGCTCAACGACGCCCGCGAACTGGACGAACAGGAACTGCCGATGATGGTGGAGCGCTTCTGCGCGCTGGCCGAAGACAAGAAGCGCCCGCTGGCCCGCCCCATTCCCAACCCGCTGCTCAGCGCCGATGCCGCCTCGCAACAGCAGGCCGCGCAGCGCTTGGGCCTGGACACCGGCCGCCCGGTGGTCGCCTTCTGCCCCGGCGCGGAATACGGCCCGGCCAAGCGCTGGCCGGCGCGGCACTTCGCCGAACTGGCGCGCCGCTTCGACGCCGCCGGTTACGCGGTATGGCTGTTCGGCTCCGGCAAGGACAAGGATATCGGCGACGAGATCGCCGGGCTGTCGCAAGGCAGCGCCGTCAATCTGTGCGGCGCCACCGGCCTGGAAGAAGCGATAGACCTGATCGGCCTGTGCCAGCTGGCGGTCTGCAACGACTCCGGCCTGATGCACGTCGCCGCCGCGCTCGACAAACCGCTGGTGGCGCTGTACGGCTCGTCCAGCCCGGACTTCACCCCGCCGCTGTCCGACAAGGCGGCCATCGTGTCGCTGAACCTGGACTGCAGCCCCTGTTTCGAGCGCAGCTGCCCCTATGGCCACACCGACTGCCTGAAAAACATGCAGCCGGACATGGTATGGCAGGCCGCGCAAACCCTGCTTGCCCCGCCCTCCAACCAGACCCGGGACTGAAATGAGCGCCGCGGAAACCCCGAAGCAACCCGAAGAGAACACCCGCCGCATGGAGCTGGTGCGCGCGGCCGCTGTGCTGTTCCGCGACCAGGGCTATGAGCGCACCACGGTGCGCGACCTAGGCAACGCCGTCGGCCTGCAGTCGGGCAGCCTGTTCTATCACTTCCGCACCAAGGAAGAGATCCTGGTGGCGGTGATGGCGCTGGGCATCAGCAGCACCACCGAGCAACTGGCCGCCGCCATCTCGCAGGCAGACAGCCCGCGCCAGCGCCTGGCGGCGTTGTTCCAGGTCCACCTCAACTCCTTGCTGGGCGACAACCAAGCCGCGCTGGAAGTGATGCTGTACGAATGGCGCAGCGTGTCGCCGGCGGCCAAACCCGCCCTGGTGGTGCTGCGCGACCGCTACGAGGCGCTGTGGCAGCAGGTGCTGGACGAAGCCGCGCAGGCTGGGTTGGTGAAGCAGGACACCCGCCTGCTGCGCCGCACCCTGCTGGGCAGCCTGCACTGGACCGTGCAGTGGTACCGCCGCGACGGCGAACTGAGCGTGGATGCGCTCGCGCAACACATGTTGCAGCTGGTCTTGCTGGAAGCGGACGCAAAAACTTCCACCGAAAGATAAAAAGTGATCTAATATCAGCGATATAGGAACATTGGGACTGTAGCCATGGCAAACATCGCCAGCGTAGGCAACCCCGCGACGCAACCGCTCTATGCCGGGCAAACGCCCCGGCAGGTGCAGTCGTCGCTGGACAATGCCCAGCCCGCCGTTCAGCAGGCCTCCAGCCCGCCGCAGACCCAGGTAGCCGTCCGGCAGAATCCGGACACCGCCCGGGTCGAGCAACAGCTGCAGCAGCAATTGAGCAATAGCCGCAGCCAGCAGGCCCTGCAAAACGCCCAGGCCCAGAACGCCGCCGCCAACGCCGCGCCGGCCGCCCCCCAGGCGAACCCGGCCCAGATCAACAACTCCGCGGCGGTGCTCGCCACCAACCCGCAACCGGCCGCCGCGGCCGCCGTCGCCCCCGCAGTCAACGGCAACACGGCGCCTGCCGCCGCGCCCCCGCAGCAGGCCGGCAACAACAACGCTGCGGCGCAGGCCACCCCGACGCAAACCGCGCAAGCCCCCTCCCAGGCCGCTCCCGCGCAACAGGCGGCCACGCCGCCGCAACCGGCCACGCCGGCGCAAAGCGCCACCGCGCCCTCAACCCTGGCGACCCAGGCGGTGAACCGCGCGCAGCAGCTCACCAGCAGCGGCCGGCAGGAGTTGTCGCAATACCAAGCCACTCAATCGCTGCTGGAGCCCAGCGTTTCCAGCACCAGCATCTCCACCACCGCCTGATCCGGACGCACCGGACAAGCGAAAGCCCCGCGGACGCGGGGCTTTTTCCTTGCCGCCGGCTGCGCTCAGCGCCGCTTGCCGCCTGGCTTGCGCCGCATCGGCTCGCCGCCGCCCCTGCCCTTGCGCTTCTGCGAATTCTGCACCTGCAGCAGCGCGTCGATGCGCTCCGAGGTGCTCTGCATCAACAGCTGCGCCATTTCGCCGTCCGGGAAGGTGTCCGGCATCCGGTAAGACAGCCAGGCATAAGCGGCGTACAGCTTGCAGCTGTCCTCCAGATACTGCAACTCGTGCCGGCCGCCGCCGCCCAGCATCCGCAACAGCGGCGCGGCCTTGCCGCGGGCGCGGTGCTGCGCCCAGTCATGCAGCGCCGTCTCCAGCATCGCGATCTTGGTGGAGACCGGGCACAGGCTGAAGGTGAAGCGGTCGGCCAGGCTCAACGGCAAGGCGTCCAGCCATTCGGCCTTCGCCATCTGCTCGGACAGATTGGCGGGCAGGAAGAATTCATCATGCACATTGATATGGCGGGCGAACAAACCCAGCAGCGCCTTGAGCTTGCCCTCGCCAGTGGCCTCGGAGATCGCCTCCAGATACTTCAGGCCCGGCGCCACGAAAAAGCCGCTCTCGGGCAAGGGCTCCGGCTTCTGGCGCAGCAACGCGGCGATGGTCTTGTGAGTCTGGCCGTCGAAGCCGGCGACGTAGCCGGTTTCATGCTTGCCGAAACGCCCGGCGCGGCCGGCGATCTGCTTGGCCAGAGGCGCGGCGACCACGCCTTCGGCGTAGCCGTCCCACTTGCTGGCGGTGGTGAAGATGATGCGCCGCGCCGGCGTGTTCAACCCCATACCGATGGCGTCGGTTGCCACCACCACCTGGGTTTCGCCGCTGACGAAGCGCTCGGCCTGCGATTGCCTCACCTCCGGCGACAGGTTGCCGTAGATGGCCGACACCGATAGCCCCTGCTCGATCACCTTGTCGCGCCAGTTCAGCACCTCGCGGCGGGAAAAGGCGATCAGCACGTCGCCGGGCCGCAGGTTCTTCAACGACAACAGCGGCGCCTTGTCCATCTGCAGCGCGGTCTTGCGCTCCAGCGTCCGCACTTCCAGCGTGCCGCCGACGCGCGCCACCAGTGACTCGATCGCCTCGCGCGATTCCGGCGCGCCCACCAGGTAGATGGTCTGCGCCGGCACGCCGCAGACGGCGGCGGTCCAGGCCGCGCCGCGGTCCGGGTCGTCCAAGAGCTGGATTTCGTCGATCACCGCCACTTCCACCTGCCGCTCCGGATTCAGCATTTCCACCGTGCTGGCGACGTGGGTGGCCTCCGGATGCAGCTTGCGCTGCTCGCCGGTGATCAGGCTTACCGCCACGCCGGCTTGCTGCAAACGGGTGTAGTTTTCCAGCGCCAAAAGGCGCAGCGGCGCCAGGTAAACCCCGCTCTTGGCTTTTTGCAGATGCTCCATCGCCGCGTGGGTTTTGCCGGAATTGGTCGGCCCCAGCACCGCGATGAAATGTCGCTGCATCGCGTAGGCGGTGGCGAAAGATTCCGGGTAGCGCGACAGGTTGACCGCGTCGCGGGTTTTGGCGGCGGCCTTGTCGGCGCTCTGCCGGCTGCGCGCGGCGGCCACCCGATCCAGCGCCAGGGTGCAGCGCACCTTGGCGCGCTCGTACTTCGCCATGAAGGCGCTGAGCGCGCGCAACGGTTCGATGCCGTCCACCGCGAACACTTCGCGCGCGCAAGCCAACAGCTGCTCTTCCAGCTTTTGCCGCGCGGCATCGTTCCAACGTTCCCGCACCAGCGCCAGCCGCGCTTCCGCGTCCAGCTTGCGCCACTTGGCGCTCTTGCCCAGGAAGCCTTCGTCCGGCACCAGGTGGTAGGGAATGGCGTGACCGTTCAGCGCCAGCTCGCCATGCACCGACACCGCGTGGCTGCCCTCGGTGGTGACGATGGTGGCGTTATGCGCCGCCAGGTAGTCGTCCAGCAGGATTTCGGGCGGCAACGCTTCGTGGAGATCGGTCATGGCGGCTTTCTTGTTCAGGGCTGAAGGGGGGCGATGATAGAACAGCCGGCGGCGATGCGCCAGCCGCGCCTCCTATCAAAATCCGCCATCGCCGCCGACAAGGCAAGCGCCACAAACAAAACAGGCCGCCGATGCGCGGCGGCCTGCGGGACAGAGAAACGGCTTAGATCAATTCCACTGCCAGCGCGGTGGCCTCGCCGCCGCCTATGCACAAGCTGGCCACGCCGCGCTTGCCGCCGCGCTGTTTCAGAGCCGACAGCAGCGAGATCACGATGCGGGCGCCGGACGCGCCGATCGGGTGGCCCAGCGCGCAGGCGCCGCCATGCACGTTCACCTTGTCGTGCGGCAGCTTCAGGTCGTGCATCGCCGCCATCGTCACCACGGCGAAGGCTTCGTTGATCTCATACAGGTCTACCTCGCCGGCCTTCCAGCCGGTCTTGGCCAGCAGCTTTTCGATGGCGTGCACCGGGGCGGTGGTGAACCAGCCCGGCTCGTGGGCATAGCTGCTGTGGCCGACGATGCGGGCGATGGGCTGCAAGCTGCGCTTGGCCGCCTCGGCCGCCGTCATCAGCACCAGCGCGGCGCCGCCGTCGGAGATGGAGCTGGAATTGGCCGGGGTGACGGTGCCGTCCTTCTTGAATGCCGGCTTCAGCGTCGGGATCTTGTCCAGATTGGCCTTCAGCGGCTGCTCGTCGGTATCCACCACGGTATCGCCGCCGCGGCCCGGCACGGTGACCGCGGCGATTTCGTCCTTGAACTGGCCGCCCTTGATCGCCTGCTGCGCGCGGGTCAGCGAGGCGATGGCGAATTCGTCCTGGTCCTGGCGGCTGAAGCCGTACTTCTCGGCGCACTGCTCGGCGAACACGCCCATCAGCGTGCCCTTCTGGTAAGCGTCTTCCAGGCCATCGAGGAACATGTGGTCCTTGATCTCGCCGTGGCCCAGGCGCAGACCGCCGCGCGCCTTGGGCATCAGATAGGGCGCGTTGCTCATGCTTTCCATGCCGCCGGCCACCACCACCTGGCCGTTGCCGGCCAGCAACTGGTCATGCGCCATCATCACGGCCTTCATGCCGGAACCGCACATCTTGTTGATGGTGGTGCACGGCGTAGCCTGCGGCAGGCCGCCGCCCAGCGCCGCCTGGCGCGCCGGCGCCTGGCCCTGGCCTGCCGGCAGCACGCAGCCCATGATCACCTCGTCCACCTCGCCGGCGGCGACGCCGGCGCGTTCCACCGCGGCGCGGATCGCCGCCGCGCCCAGCTGGCCGGCGGTCAAACCGGACAAGGCGCCCTGGAAGCCTCCCATGGCGGTGCGCGCCATGCCGACGATCACGATTTCCTGTTGTTGCATCACAGCTCCTTATGCTTGGTTGTGGCCGTTGGCGCGCTTGCCCAGCGATTTTTCGCACTGGCCGCGCAATTGGCCGATTTCTGTCAGCACCACCTTGATGTCTTCCATCTGCGCCAAGAGCTGCTGCTCCTTGCGCGCCAGGATGCGGATGAATTCCTGCAGCTGCGGCGCGTCGTCGCGCGCCGCGTCGTACAGCGCGAACAGCTCGCGGATTTCCTGCAGGGACAAGCCGATGCGCTTGCCGCGCAAAATCAGCATCAACCGCACGCGGTCGCGGCGGTTGTAGATGCGGCGCTGCCCAGCCCGCTCCGGCACCAACAGGCCCTGGTCCTCGTAAAAGCGTATCGCGCGGGTGGTGATGTCGAACTCCTGCGCCAGTTCGGTGATGTTGAAAACCTGCTCCGCCATGAATGCCGCTCCCTGCTGTCGCTCTGCGGCCATGGGCGCCACAGTTGGCTGGTTTATGCTCATTGTCTGTTGACGTTGACGTAAACGTCAAGTTATCGTGACCACAATAGAGCAAATAATCCAGGAGAGCCAGATGAGCAAGAAAATCGGTGTGGTGGGCGCGGGCACCATGGGCAACGGCATTGCCCAGGTCTTCGCGATGAAGGGCTTCGAGGTGCTGCTGGCCGACGTCAGCGACGCCGCGCTGGTGAAAGGCATGGCCAACATCAATATCAGCCTGCAGCGGATGGCCAAGAAAGAACTGATCGCCGAGGCCAACATCCCCGGCATCGTCGCCCACATCCGCGCCACCACCCAGCTGGCCGATCTGGCCGGCTGCGACGTGGTGATAGAAGCCGCCACCGAGAACGCCGCCATCAAGGAGCAGATCTTCCGCGATCTGGACGCCGCCGTCGGCGAAAAGTGCGTGCTGGCCTCCAACACCTCGTCCATCTCACTCACCCGCATCGCCAGCTGGGTCAGCCATCCGGAACGGGTGGTCGGCATGCACTTCATGAACCCGGTGCCGCTGATGCAGCTGGTGGAAATCATCCGCGCGCTGCAAACCGGCGACGAGGCCTACAACACCGTGTTCCATCTGTCCCAGGCGCTGGACAAGACCCCGGTGACGGTGAAGGACGGCGCCGGCTTCGTCTCCAACCGCGTGCTGATGCCGATGATCAACGAAGCCGCCTTCGCGCTGTATGAAAACCTGGCCACCGCCGAAGACATCGACACCGTGATGAAGCTGGGCATGAACCACCCGATCGGCCCGCTGGCGCTGGCCGATCTGATCGGCCTGGATACCTGCCTGTCCATCATGGACATCCTGCACCGCGAATTCCGCGACAGCAAATACCGCGCCTGCCCGCTGCTGGCGCAGCTGGTGCAGGCCGGACACCTGGGCCGCAAGAGCGGCAAGGGTTTCTATAGCTACAACTGAGCAGCGCCATCAGCCCGAACACTATAGAGGAGGCAGTGCCATGAGCCAGTCAGTACCCAGCGTCAAACTGTTGATCGGCGGCGAGTTCGTCGAATCCCGCACCACGGAATGGCGCGACATCGTCAATCCGGCCACCCAGGAAGTGCTGGCGCGCGTGCCGCTGGCCACCGCGGACGAAGTCAACGCCGCCGTCGCCGCCGCCAAGGAAGCGTTCAAGACCTGGAAGAAAACGCCTATCGGCGCCCGCGCCCGCGTTTTCCTGAAATACCAGCAACTGATCCGCGAGCACATGAAGGAGCTGGCCGCCATCCTCACCGCCGAGCAGGGCAAGACTCTGGCCGACGCGGAAGGAGACATCTTCCGCGGCCTGGAAGTGGTGGAGCACGCCGCCAATATCGGCACGCTGCAAATGGGCGAATACGCCGAGAACGTCGCCGGCGGCGTCGATACCTACTCGGTGCTGCAGCCGCTGGGCGTGTGCGCCGGCATCACCCCGTTCAACTTCCCGGCGATGATTCCGCTGTGGATGTTCCCGATGGCCATCGCCACCGGCAACACCTTCGTGCTGAAGCCGTCCGAGCAGGACCCGATGGTGACGATGCGGCTGGCGGAGCTGGCGCTGGAAGCCGGCATTCCCAAAGGCGTGCTGAACGTGGTGCACGGCGCGGCATCGGTCGTCGACGCCATCTGCGACCACCCCGACATCAAGGCGGTGTCCTTCGTCGGCTCCACCAAGGTGGGCACCCACGTCTACCAGCGCGCCACCCTGTCCGGCAAGCGCGCGCAATGCATGATGGGCGCCAAGAACCACGCTATCGTGCTGCCCGACGCCAATAAGGAACAGGCGCTCAACCAATTGGTGGGCGCGGCCTTCGGCGCCGCCGGCCAGCGTTGCATGGCGCTGACCGTGGCGGTGCTGGTCGGCGAGGCGCAAAGCTGGATTCCGGAGCTGGCGGCCAAGGCGCGCGGCCTGAAGGTGGGCGCCGGCAAGGACAACCTGGACCTGGGCCCGCTGATTTCCCGCGCCGCCCGCGACCGGGTGGAAGGCCTGATCGCCAAGGGCGTGGAACAAGGCGCCAAGCTGGAGCTGGATGGCCGCGGCGTGCAGGTGGCCGGCTTCGAGCGCGGCAACTTCGTCGGCCCGACCATCTTCTCCGGCGTGAAGCCGGGCATGGCCATCTACGACCAGGAAGTGTTCGGCCCGGTGCTGTGCCTGGCGGCGGCGGACACCTTGGACGAAGCCATCGCCATCATCAATGCCAATCCCAACGGCAACGGCACCGCCATCTTCACCCAAAGCGGCGCGGCGGCGCGCAAGTTCCAGGAAGACATCGACGTCGGCCAGGTGGGCATCAACGTGCCGATTCCTGTGCCGGTGCCGCTGTTCAGCTTTACCGGCAGCCGCGCGTCCAAGCTGGGCGACCTCGGCCCCTACGGCAAGCAGGTGGTGGCTTTCTACACCCAGACTAAAACCGTCACCAGCCGCTGGTTCGATGACGAAGCCAGCATGGGCAAGGTCCACACCACCATCTCGCTGCGTTGATTTTCCGCAGGGCGGACACGCGCGTCCGCCCTGCCACCGATTGGGAATGGAATATGAATTTCGAACTGAACGAAGACCAGATCGCCTTCCAGCAAAGCGCCCGCGACTTCGCCGAGCGCGAGCTGGCCCCGCACGCCGCCGAATGGGACGCCGAATCCCACTTCCCGCTGGACGTGATCCGCCAGAGCGGCGACATGGGCTTTCTGGGCCTGTACACGCCGGAAACCTACGGCGGCTTGGGCCTGCCGCGGCTGGACTCCGCCATCATATTCGAGGAGCTCGCCGCCGGCTGCACCTCCACCGCCGCCTACCTGACCATCCACAATATGGTCAGCTGGATGATAGCCAGCTTCGGCGGCAAGCAGCTGGCCGAACAATGGGTGCCGAAAATGGTGACCGGCGAAGTGCTGGGCAGCTACTGTCTGACCGAGCCGGGCGCCGGCTCCGACGCCGCCTCCTTGAAAACCCGCGCCGAGAAAAAGGGCGAAGTTTACGTGCTCAACGGCGGCAAGATGTTCATCTCCGGCGCCGGCAGCACCCAGGTGCTGGTGGTGATGGCCCGCACCGGCGGCCCCGGCCCCAAGGGCATCTCCGCCTTCGTGGTGCCCGCCGACGCGCCGGGGATCAGCTACGGCAAGAAGGAAAAGAAAATGGGCTGGAACAGCCAGCCCACCCGCGCCATCACCTTCGACAACGTCGAAATCCCGGTGGAGAATCGTCTGGGGGAGGAAGGCCAGGGCTTCGCCTTCGCGATGAAAGGCCTGGACGGCGGCCGCATCAATATCGCCACCTGCGCCGTCGGCACCGCTCAAGCCGCGTTGAACGCCGCCCAGCGCTATGTGCAGGAACGCCAACAGTTCGGCCAGCCGCTGGCCGAGCTGCAAACCGTGCAATTCCGCCTGGCCGACATGCTGACCGAACTGGTGGCCGCGCGCCAGATGGTGCGCCTGGCCGCCTGGAAGCTGGACAGCGGCAGCGCCGACGCCACCGCTTATTGCGCGATGGCAAAGCGCCTGGCCACCGATTTGAGTTTCAATATCGCCAACAACGCGCTGCAGCTGTTCGGCGGCTACGGCTATCTGCAGGACTTCCCGCTGGAGCGCCATGTGCGCGACCTGCGCGTGCACCAGATCCTGGAAGGCACCAACGAAGTGATGCGGATGATAGTCGGCCGCAAGCTGCTGCAAGACGGCGCGCTGGAAACGCTGCGCTAAGCCCAATATCAGCCAGCGCGAGGGCAGGCGCCGCCTGCTCTCGCCAAGAATAAATACTCGAGGAATCTCCGTGCAAAACTACGCCCACCTGAACGTGGAAAAACGCGGCCACACAGCCGTAGTCACCATCGACAACCCGCCGGCCAACACCTGGAACCGCGCCAGCCTCACCGCGCTGAAACAGCTGATTGCCGACCTCAACGCCGACCGCGACATCTACGCGCTGGTGATCACCGGCCAGGGCGAGAAGTTCTTCTCCGCCGGCGCCGACCTGAATATGTTCGCCGACGGCGACAAGAAAATCGCCACCGAGATGACCATGCTGTTCGGCGAGGCTTTCGAGGCGCTGTCGGCTTTCCGCGGCGTCAGCATCGCCGCCGTCAATGGCTACGCGATGGGCGGCGGCCTGGAGTGCGCGCTGGCCTGCGACATCCGCATCGCCGAAGAGCAGGCGCAGATGGCGCTGCCGGAAGCCGGCGTCGGCCTCTTGCCCTGCGCCGGCGGCACCCAGAACCTGGCGTGGCTGGTGGGCGAAGGCTGGGCCAAACGGATGATTCTGTGCGGCGAGCGCGTCAACGCCGCCACCGCCGAGCGCATCGGCTTGGTGGAACAGGTGGTGGCCAAGGGCGAGGCGCTGGAAACCGCGCTCAAGCTGGCCGAGGGCGTGGCCAAGCAGTCGCCGTCGTCGGTCGGCGTGTGCAAACAGCTGGTGCAGGCCGCCCGTCTGCAGCCCCCCGCCTGGAACCTGATCAAGGAACGCGAAGCCTTCATCAAGCTGTTCGACACCCACGACCAGGGCGAAGGCACCCGCGCCTTCCTGGAAAAGCGCGCGCCGAACTGGAAGAACGCCTAGCCCCCGCCCACTACTCGAACAAGGAGCCGCCATGCAAGACGTGGTGCTGTTTGACGAACTGACTACCGGCGACGGCCATCGCATCGCCATCGCCACCCTGAATGCCGAGAAATCGCTGAACGCGCTGACGCTGGACATGATCCGGCTGCTGGACGCCCGCCTCACCATCTGGGAGCGCGACGCAGGCATCGTCGCCGTGGTGCTGCGCGGCGCCGGCGAACGCGCCTTCTGCGCCGGCGGCGACGTGCGCAGCCTGCGCGACAAGCTGATCAGCGAACCGCACTATCCCAATCCGCACGCGGTGGCCTTCTTCACCGAAGAATACACGCTGGACTACCGCATCCATCGCTACAGGAAACCCTTGATTGTATGGGGCGGCGGCATCGTGATGGGCGGCGGCCTGGGCCTGATGGCCGGCGCCGGCCACCGCGTGGTCACGCCGGCCACCCGCATCGCCATGCCGGAAATCACCATCGGCCTGTACCCGGATGTCGGCGGCAGCTGGTTCCTGCAACGGATGCCGGCGCACCTGGGCCTGTTCCTGGCGCTGACCGGCGCGCCGCTGAACGCGCACGACGCGCTGATCGCCAACCTGGCCGACCATGTGCTGGCAGCGGACGCCTATCCGGCGCTGCTGGAGGCCTTGCAAGCGGCAAACTGGGGCGACGACGCCCATGCTCGCCCGGCCTTGGTCAGCGCGCTGCTGAACCAGTTGGAGGGCCAGCTGGGCGACGCGCTGCCGGCGTCCAATGTCGAGCGCAATCTGCTGGCGGTGCACCGGCTGATGAACAAGGGCGACCTGGCCGCCGTCAGCGCCGCGCTGAGCGAAACGGCGTTCGAAGACCCATGGCTCGCTGACGCCGCCAAGAACTTCCGCCACGGCTGCCCCACTTCCGCCGCCGTCAGCTGGGAAATCCTCAACCGCTCCAAACACATGTCGCTGGCCGAGGCGCTGCGGATGGAACTGGCGCTGTCGGTCAACTTCTGCGCCCGCTCCGACTTCCCGGAAGGCGTGCGCGCGCTGCTGGTGGACAAGGACCGCAATCCGCATTGGAGCCGGCAGTTGGCCGACATCGACCAGGCCTGGGTGGACGGCCACTTCGATTCGCCGTGGCGCGAAGCCGACCACCCGTTGGCTGGCTTGAAATAACAACGACAAGCATAAAGAGGAGAACCGCATGGAAAACATCGCCTTCATCGGCCTGGGCAATATGGGCGGGCCGATGGCCGTCAATCTGCTGAACAAGGGCTTCAAAGTCAGCGCTTTCGATCTGTCGGCCGACGCGCTGGCCCGCGTGGCCGCCGCCGGCGGCCGGGCCGCGTCCAGCGCCGCCGACGCGGCGGAGGGCGCTAGCGTGGTGATTTCCATGCTGCCGGCCGGCAAGCACGTGGCTGGGCTGTACCAGAGCGACGACGGCCTGTTCGCCAAGCTGCCCAAGGGCGCGCTGGTCATCGATTGCAGCACCATAGATGCCGGCACCGCGCGCAAGGTGGCCGAGGAAGCGGCCGCCCGCGGACTCTCGATGCTGGACGCGCCGGTATCCGGCGGCACCGCCGGCGCGGCGGCCGGCACCCTCACCTTCATCGTCGGCGGCGCGGCGGACGATCTGGAACGCGCCCGCCCGATGCTGGAAGCGATGGGCAAGAACATCTTCCACGCCGGCGGCCCCGGCGCCGGCCAAACCGCCAAGATCTGCAACAATATGCTGCTGGGCATCCTGATGGCCGGCACCGCCGAAGCGCTGGCCCTGGGCGTGAAGAACGGCCTGGACCCGAAAGTGCTGTCGGAGATCATCAGCAAAAGCTCCGGCCGCAATTGGGCCACCGAGCTGTACAACCCCTGGCCCGGCGTGATGGAAAATGCGCCGGCCAGCCGCAACTACACCGGCGGCTTCATGTCAGAACTGATGTTGAAGGACCTGGGCCTGGCCGAAGAGACCGCGCTGCAAAGCCACTCCGCCAATCCGCTGGGCGCGCTGGCGCGCAATCTGTATGAAGAGCACGTGCACCTGGGCAACGGCAAGCTGGACTTCTCCAGCATCGTCAAGCACTTCCACCGGCTGGACGGATAACAGGTCTAGATATCTGCCACATAAAATATGACGTGTGATAGATTGAATCCCGCGTCTGCGGACGGGAGGCCCAGGGCGGCCTCCCGTTTTGCATGAAGACGCGATAAAGTATCAACAAAAGCAAAGTCTGCAAGGATGAACATGCCTCAACTGCACGCCCTGAAGAGCATCGCCGCCGCCACGCTGCTGGCCTGCGCCCTGCCCGCCGCCGCAGGTTATCAGCAACCTCCGGCCAATATCCTCAAAGCGATGCGCGCGCCATCGCTGCCCGGCCCCAGCCTCAGCCCGGCCAAAGACAAAATGCTGCTGGTCGCCTGGCAGGAATACCCATCCATCGAACGCGTGGCCGCTCCGTATCTGAAACTGGCCGGCACCCGCGTGGAAACAGCCAACCGCAGCAAACACGACACCCCTGGCGGCTACGGCATCGCCCCCTGCGCCGAAAGCTTCAAACTGGTGACGATTCCCGGCGGCAAGGAAACCGCCATCGCCCTGCCGGCCGGCGCCTGCCCGGACGCGCCGATCTGGTCGGCCGACGGCAAGCGCTTCGCCTTCGCCAACGCCACCCGCGACGCGGTCGAGGTATGGGTGGGCGACGCCGCCAGCGGCAAGATCCGCAAGATTCCCGGCATCCGCCTCAACCCGATGCTGAACGACGAACTGCAATGGATGCCGGACCAGAAAACCCTGCTGGTCAAGGCCGTGCCGGCCAAACTGGGCGCCGCGCCCGCCAAACAGGCGGCGCCGGATGGCCCGAACGTGCAGGAAGCCGATGGCGAAACCGGTCAAAGCAGCACCTATGAAACCCGCGACACCCTGTCCAGCCCGCACGACGAGGCGCTGTTCGACTACTACGGCGCCTCGCAGCTGACGCTGGTGGACGCCGCCAGCGGCAAAACCGCCTTGCTGGGCAAGCCGGCCATCTACGATGCCGTCGACCCCGCGCCGGACGGCAAGCATGTGCTGATCAGCCGCATCGCCAAGCCCTACTCCTACGTCACCACCTACGAGCGCTTCCCGCATGAGGTGGAGGTGTGGGACATCACCAGCCCCGCGCGCATCGCCACCCATCACATCGCCTCGCAGCCGCTGGCCGACCGCGTGCCGGTGCACGGCGAGCCGCTGGGCCCGCGCGACTTCTTCTGGCGCGCCACCGACCCGGCCACGCTGCTGTGGGCGGAAGCGCTGGACGGCGGCGACTGGCAGAACACTGCGCCGGCGCGCGACAAGGTCATGCAGCTGAAAGCGCCGTTCACCGCCAAACCGGCGGAAGTGCTGCGCACCACGCAACGCTTCGCCGGCATAGGCTGGACCGAACGCGCCGATACCGCGCTGGTGAGCGAAGTCGACCTCAACAAGCACTGGCGCCAGACCCGCGTCGTCAACCTGGACGATCCCAAGCAGCCGGCCAAGCTGCTGTGGGACATGGCTTACGACAACCGCTACGCCGATCCGGGCAGCCCGGTGCACCGCACGCTGGCCAACGGCGAGCGGGTGATCCAGCTGGACGGCGACGCCATCTACCTGGCCGGCGCCGGCGCTTCGCCGCAGGGCAACCGCCCCTTCCTCGACAAATTGAACCTGAAAACCGGCGTCAGCCAGCGCCTGTTCCGCAGCGACAAGTCCGCATTCGAGCGCTTCATCGCGCTGTCCGGCAAGGACGCCGGCAGCTTCCTCACCTGGCGCCAGACGCCGACCGAGGCGCCCAACGCCTTCCTGCGCAAGCTGGGCGCGCCGGTCAGCGCCGACAAGGGCGAAGCCGCGTTCGCATCGAGCGAAACCGCTGTCACCCATATCGTCGATCCGACGCCGGAACTGCGCCAGATCAAGAAGCGGCTGGTGAAATACAAGCGCGCCGATGGCCTGGACCTGTCGTTCACGCTGTACACGCCGCCGGGCTACAAGGAAGGCACCCGCCTCCCCGCCATTCTCAACGCCTATCCGCTGGATTACGCCGACGCAGCCAGCGCCGGCCAGGTCAGCGGCTCGCAGCAGACCTTCACCCGCCTCTACCAGTACAAATACCTGCTGCTGGCCGGCTACGCCATCATCGACCAGGCCTCGTTCCCGGTGGTGGGCGACCCGAAAGCCGCCTACGACACGTATCTCGATCAGTTGAAGATGGACGCGGAAGCTGCGGTGGGCGAAGCGGTGAAACTGGGCGTAGTGGACCCGGACCGCGTCGCCGTCACCGGCCACAGCCACGGCGCGCTGATGACAGCCAACCTGCTGGCGCACACCGATCTGTTCCGCGCCGGCGCGGCCACCAGCGGCTCTTACAACAAGACGCTGACGCCGTTCGGCTTCCAGAGCGAGCGCCGCTCGGTATGGGAGGCGCCGGAGGTCTACCGCAAGGTGTCCACCTTCTTCTACGCCGACAAGCTGAAAACGCCGATCCTGATCGTGCACGGCAGCGATGACGCCAACCCCGGCACCACGCCGCTGCAGGCCAGCAAGTTCTACGAGGCGATCCGCGGCAACGGCGGCACCGCCCGCCTGGTGATGCTGCCGCACGAGCCGCATTGGTACGCGGCGCGCGAATCGAACGAGCAACTGGTGTACGAGATGCTGAGCTGGTTCGACAAGTACGTGAAGAACGCGCCGCCGCGCGCGGCCAAAACCGCGCAAAGCCAGCCGGCGCCGGCCCAGCCGTAAGCGCGCCGGTCCAGCAAAGCAAACGCCCCGCAATGCGGGGCGTTTTCGCATCCGGGGTCAAGCCGGCACGTTGATGCGGCGCCGGACATGCTGCAGATGGGCGATGATGGTGAAGCTCATGATCACCAGCAGCGACCAAGCGCTCCACTTGCCGACGTGGACGATCGACCAGGCGCCCAGCTGATGAGGGTAACGCCACACGCCGTAGAAGGTGCCGATGTTTTCCGCCAGCCAGATGAAAAAGCCGATCAGCACGAAAGCCAGCAGCAGCGGCATGCGGCGCTCCCGATCCAGCGGCTGGAAAATCACGGTGGCGCGCGCGTATAAACCCAAGGCGCAGGCGGCGATATACCAGCGATAGTCGCCGATATAGTGGTGGGAGAAGAAATTGGCGTAGATCAGCGCCGCCACCATCGCCGCCATCCAGTACGGGGGGTGGTGCTCCACCCGCAATTTCAACAAGCGCCAAGCCTGGATGATGTAGCTGCCGACCGCCGCGTACATGAAACCGGAAAACAGCGGCACGCCGAACAACTTGCTGTAGGCTAAATCCGGATAACTCCAGGACTGAATGCCGCTTGAGGTCTTGAACGCCTCCAGCGCGAAGCCCAGCAGATGGAACAAGGTGATCGCCTTCAGTTCGTCCAGGCTCTCCAGTCCGGTCCACAACATCCACCCCTGGATCGCCAGCGCGATCAACAACAGCAGGTCATAACGCGGCACGCCCAACCAGCCGCCGCGCGGCGTCAGGAATATCGCGGCGAAAAACAGGCCGGCGAATAGGCAGGCCCGCATTTCCTTCAGTCCGAAAAACCAGAACTCGCGGACCGACAGCCGCCAACCACCCAATCCGCCGCCGCCGCGCGACAACAAATACGCGTCCAAGTCTCGCAAATGACGCCGCCCCGCCGCTTCTACCCGCATTCACTCCGCCTTTCACGCCGGGGCAGCGGCCAACCAGCTACCCGTCTCAAAGAGAAACGGCCATTTTCAAGACTCCCTCCGGCGTTTGCAATACTCGCCTCAGCCCCGCCGCGCCGCCTTGTTGCGCACCTTCCACTCCCGCCGCTGCTGCTGGCGCTGCAGCGCGGTCTGCTCGTGACGCTCCAGCTCGCGCCTCAGCTTGTGGTAGTTGCGCAGCCGGTCTCCCGCTACGCCCTCCCTCACCGCGCAGCCTGGCTCCTCGCGGTGAGTGCAATCGCGGAACTGGCAGCGGCCGGCCAATTCCTCGATATCCGCGAAGCTGCCGGCCAAAGCGCCGGCGTCGGGCGGCGCTTGCAGGGTGCGCACGCCAGGCGTGTCGATGATGCAAGCGCCGTCCGGGCATTTCAGCAGCGTGCGCGCCGTGGTGGTATGGCGGCCGCGGCTGTCATCCGCCCTCACGCCGCCCACCGCCTGCGTCTCCTCGCCCAATAGCGTATTGCTGAGCGTGGACTTGCCGGCGCCGGACGAGCCCAGCAGCACCAGCGTCTGGCCCATGCCCAGCCACGGCCGCAAAGCGTCGCGGCAGGCCGGATCGGTGCCGTTCAACAACAGGATGGGCGGCAACGGCCGCAGCCGCTGCTCCAGCTCGGCCAGCCTGGCTTCGGCGTCCGGGCACAAGTCCGCCTTGCTCAATACCACCACCGGCGCCACGCCCGCCGCCGCGGCCAGCCCCAGGTAGCGCTCCAGCCGACGCGGGTTGTAATCGCCGTCCAGCCCCATCACCAGCAAGGCGGTATCGACATTGCTGGCGTAGGCCTGGCGCGCGCCTTCGTCGTTGACGCGGACCAGCTGGTTGAACGGTTCAAGGCGCTCAAGCAAGCGCCAGGGCTCATGCTCCCGCGGCTGGCACAGCGTCCAATCGCCCACCGCCAACTCGGCGTGAACGCCGGGCAAGGCATGCGCCTGCCGTTCCTCTTCGCCATCGTGCACCCATGCGCAGTCGCGCTGCACCCGGCATACGCGCACCAGTTGCCAGTCGTCATCGCCGGCCATGGCCAGCGCTTGTTGCAGCAATGCCGGCGTCAGGCCGATGGCGGCCAGACGCGGAAAATCGAAATTCAGCATGAAAACTCCAGTGAACGCTCTCCCGCCGATGCCGCATGCGCAGCCCGCGGCTCAGTCAAGCATTCGAAAATGGATAGGGAATCGCGCCTGATGGACAGGCAGAGTCATCGCGCGGGGTCGATGTTTAGGGAAATGCCGGGGAACGGCCGCCGAGCGGCGCCGCTTAAAACAGAGAAACTATCGAAAAATGAAACGACCGGGGCGACGGTTCAGCCGGCATGCCCTTGAAATTGAATATCGCGGCTCATTGGAATCTCCTTCACGCTGTCGGATGGGAAAGCGCATTATGCCAATGAGGCATGCCATTCGCAAGCCAACCCTCGCCATCCGGCTACGGCAGCAGCGTGCGCGCCGGCTGCGACCAGAATGCCGCATCCAGCGCATAGTCCCGCTCGCGCTCCGGCTCGCCGGGATTAGCCAGCACCAGGTGCAGCCTGGGCGCGCCCGCCGCCGGCAACGCCAGCTGCCATCCGGCCAGCGTGTGTTCGCGGCCAGCGCGCCACAGACTGTTGTCCGGGCCGTCATGGCGGTCCCGGCTCAGCTGTTCGAATTCAGCCAGCGTGTGCGCCGGATTCTGATCCAGCAATAGTCGAACGCGCGCCAACCGCGCCTGGCTGCTGGGACCGATCTTCTGTTCCCCGTCCAGCAAGGACGTGTCGAAATAATGATTGGTGTGCGCCAGGGTGCCGTTTTGCTGCCGGGTGACGCGGTAACGGCCATGCTGGCCGATTTCCACCTGCATCAGGCCGCCGGCGTCGGCCAGCAACAGGAACACCGGCCGAACCTGGGAGAACAGCTGATCGGCGGCGGCGGCCACTTCGTCCAGCGAGCCGTAATCGCGCAGCAGCCGCGTCAGAACGCCATGGCGCGAGCTATCCTGCCGCAACGCCCGCGGCAGGCTGCTGGCCTCGGCCCCGACCACCGCCAGCCCCTTCTCGTTGACCCCGGCCTTGATTCCCGGCTCGCTGCCCGTATCGGCGTACAAGCCCAGGTAGGCATGGCCATGCGCCGGATGATGCAGCCGCAGCGACTGGACATGGTCCGGCCGCCAGTCGCGGTTCTTGGCCAGCAGCGTCCCATCCGCGCTGGCCGCGCCCGCCGCTCCCCACAGGGTGCAGGCTGCAGCCGGCCCGCCAAGCCACGCCATCCACAAGACCAACGCCAACCGCGCCATCCGCATGCTCCGCTCCCAAGGCCCCCCGTGGCCTGTCGCAGGCGCAAACGGGCATTTATGGCCAACATAAACAATACAAATTCTACCCAACGACGACAATCCCCATTGCGTTAGCATAAGTGTATGTCAGACTGACTGCTCGGCTTCCTTCAACCTGCGACGCGCCATGCGCTTACTTACGCGATGGCCCATCCGCCCGAAACTGCGCGGCCAAAGCCCAATTGCTCCAATGCGACGATTATTGAACGAATTCCTTCCCGCCGGCCGCATAAACCGCACCGGTTTTCTATGGCGGCACGCCATCGTTCTGCCGCCGGCCTTGTGGCTGGCCCGCCAGGCGGATAGCCTGGCCTGCTCCGCCGGTACGCTGGCCTCGGCGCTGCTGCTGTTATTCCTGATCAGCGCCTGGACAAGAAGGCTGCACGATCTGGACCGCTCCGGCTGGCGCTTGCTGTTGGCCGCGCTGCCCCTGTTCGGCCCCATCATCCTGATCGCAACCTGCCTGCGTCCCGGGCGCGCCATCGCCAACCGCTACGGTTCGGCCCCGGGATTGCGCGAAGACTACACCACCGTTCAAGCCTCATGAGCCATCACCACATCGTCAACGACGTGACGCGCCTGAATCCCGTGCGCGTCATGGCCATCATCGCCCCGGAGTCCGTCGCGGACGTGCAGCAGGCGCTGCGCCGCACCAATGGTCCGGTTTCCATCGGCGGCGGCCGCTACAGCATGGGCGGGCAAAGCGCCAGCCCGGGCAGCCTGCACTTCGACATGCGCTCGCTGAACCGCATCCTGTCGTTCTCGCCGCACGAGCAGACGATACGGGTGCAGGCCGGCGTCCGCTGGTGCGACATCCAGCGCTTCATCGACCCGCATGATCTGGCGGTCAAGACCATGCAAACCTACGCCAACTTCACCGTGGGCGGCTCGGTCAGCGTCAACTGCCATGGCCGTTACGTGGGTCTGGGGCCGCTGGTGCTCTCCGTGCTCTCGCTGCTGATCGTGCTGCGCGACGGCGAAACGGTACGCGCCAGCCGCGACGAGAACGCGGAGCTGTTCTTCGGCGCCATAGGCAGCTATGGCGCCCTGGGCGTGATCGTGGAAATCGAGCTCAGCCTGACCGCGAACAAGCGGGTGAAGCGCCAGCACAAAGTGATGCCGCTGGCCGACTACTGGACTTATTTCAAGAATGCGGTGCGCGACAATCCTCAAGCCGTCTTTCACAATGCCGACCTCTACGCGCCGCGCTACGGCACGGTTCGGGCGACCAGCTGGATGGAAACCGACGAGCCGGCGACCACGCCCGACCGGCTGTCCCCGCTGAAGAAGTCCTACCCGCTGCACCAGTACGTGCTATGGGCCATCTCGGAAACGCCCTTCGGCAAGGAAAGGCGCGAAAAGCTGCTGGACCCACTGTTGTACTGGCGGAAAAAAGTGCATTGGCGGAATTTCGAGGCCGGCTACGATGTGGCCGAGCTGGAGCCGCCATCCCGCCAGCACCGCACCTATGTGCTGCAGGAGTATTTCGTGCCCGTCGCGCAGCTTGAGGCTTTCGTGGCGCGCATGGGGGAGATTTTGCGCCGCCATCGGGTCAATGCGCTGAACATCTCCATCCGGCATGCGATGCCGGACCCTGACACATTGCTGGGCTGGGCGCCGGTGGAGACGTTCGCCTTCGTGCTGTATTACAAGCAGCGCACGCGGGAAAACGCCAGGAGCCGGGTCGCCGTCTGGACCCGCGAGCTGATCGACGCCGTGACCGCGGTCGGCGGCAAGTACTATCTGCCCTACCAGCCGCATGCCACCCACGCGCAATTCCACCGCGCCTATCCGCGTGCCGAGCAGTTGTTCGAGCTGAAAAAGCGCCTGGATCCGGACTTCCGCTTCACCAATGCCTTATGGGACAAGTACTACCAAGCCTGGCTCGCGCGCGGACAAGCCGCGCCCCTTCCCGCCCCGGCGTCCGAATTCCATCAGGTGTTTGACGATGTCGGCCTTTCCGACGCGTTCTACCGCTTCCTGCAAACGGTGTTCCGCATCGCCCCGGAGGACAGACTGCACCAGCTGATCCGCGAGGCCTGCCGGCATTGCGGCGATGAAGAAAGCGTTTACCGCTACCTCCAGCAACGCTTCGCCGGCATTCGCCCCGCGCTGGCCGATCTGCGCTATGCCGTGCCGTCGCTGTTGCGGCAAAAGCGGGAAATGACCCGGCAGACCCTGGCCTTGCTGAATGGCCGGCGCCGCTTCGACGGCTACGCCGAAATCGGCTCCAAAGGGCGTTATTACCGGGGCTTGGCCGCGGCGCTGGACATCCGCGGACCGCGCTTCTTCATCGATGAGCATGCGCAAACCTTCTCGCCGGCCGACATCCTGGAACGCGGCCAATTCAAGCGCCTGCCCCGGCACCTGCCGCTGAACGACTACGCGCCCATCTGCCCAAACGCCATCCCCGACGCCAGTCTGGACCTGCTGGTCTGCTATGTCGGCTTGCATCACATGACGCCGGACACCCTGACGGCCTTTCTGGCCTCTGCCGCGCGCGCGTTGCGCCCCGACGGGCTGTTCATCGTGCGCGACCATGATGTCTGCGACGACAGCATGCGGGCGCTGGTTTCGCTGGCGCACACGGTTTTCAACGCCAGCCTGGGCGAAAGCTGGGAAACCAACCAACGCGAGCTGCGGTATTTCGCGCCGGTCGCGCACTGGTCGCGCTGCCTGCGGACAGCGGGCTTCGAGGACAGCGGCCAGCGGCTGCTGCAAGCCAACGACCCGACGGCCAATACCCTGCTGTGCTTTGTCCGCCTCCCGGCGGCGGACGCCGCGGCAAGGAGCGCATCGTGAGGCCGCCGCGCCGCTGGCTGGCGCGCGCCGCGTTGACGCTCGTCCTTGCCCTGCCCACCGCAGGAAGCGCCGCCGCCCCGGCGGAATATCGCCGCCCGCCGGAGCAGACCTACCTCACCTTTCCCGAATGGTATCTGGTGCACAGCCCGGCCGAATATGCCGGCTACCTGCAAAGCGGCGCGCCTCCCAGCGGCTTTCCCTTATTCGCCCACATCGGCCAGTTCTGGCAAGGCTATGCCGCCATGACCCGCGAAACGGAACGCTATCCGTTCAACGGCGGCTACCATCTGATGGTGATGGTCATCGGCGCCAGCACCACCATCGAATACGGCATCAAGGGGCTTTACGAACAAACCGTGGGCCGGCTGGCGGAAGCCAGCCGCGGAACCGGCCCGATGCTGCCCGAAGAGCGCTTCGCCGCGCGCTATGCCCGCGACTACGTCGACTTCATCCGCGTTGACCCCTGGTACCAGTTCGATTTCTTTTCCCGGCTGCGCCAATTGTGGCAAGGTTCCCTGCCGCTGGACGGAAACCATCCGCTCCGCCGCTGGGAGCGGCGTTACCTGCTGAGCAGCGAGCTGCTGGCCAAAGGGATTACGGCCAGTTGATCAAGTTGGCGACCCGCACGGTTTACGATGAGGCCAAACCTCAAACCGCCGTCGTCCTGCGCCACGCGCCGCCGGCCTCAGCCGATCGCCGCAACTATATCCCGCAAGCCGCTCAAGATGGCCTCACGCCCGCCCTGCTGCCTCGCTATCAAGCCTTCCAAGACTATAGCCTGTGGCTAGCGCGAAACGGCGCGGACTTCCAGGAAATCGCCGGCAACCGCGGCGAAATCCTGATCAGCCTGCTGGCGCCTGACGCCTGGCGCGCGCCTGGCGACGGGCGGCTATTGCTGGAGCAGCCGATATTGACCCAGCCGGGCCGCAAGCGCGCGCTGGTCGCCGTGCCGGTAGGACAATTGGCCGGCCTGCTGCGCCTGAGCGCCGCGCAAGCCGGAGTCGACCTGGAGCATGTGTACGATTATTGAGGCCAGGGCCAGGCGTCAGGACGGGAATGCGTACTCCAGCATCTCGTCGCCGTATTTGTCGACTCGTCCGGTGGCGGTCCAGCCCAGGCGGCGGTAAAAACCGTGGGAGCGCACCGCCGGATCGCTGCTGCAGCCAAGGAACAGCCGCTGGTGGCCAGCCTCGCGCAGGCTGGCCATCACCTGCGACAGCAGCGTCCTGCCCGCGCCCATGCCTTCGTAATCGGGCAGCAGGGCCAGCACCACCACTTCGCCGCTTGCCGCGTCGCCAAAGCAGTAGCCGATGATGCGGCCGCCAGCCTCGGCCACCACGCTGGGCAGCTCGCCGACGCGCACGCTTTGCGCCCAGCTCGCGCGCGTGATGCCCAGTTCGTTCAGCCTGGCTTCCGAAATGGCGTTTTCGCGGGTCTGGCCGCGGATGACGACGCAGGCCGGCACGTCGTCCGGACGCGCGGCGCGATAAAGGATGGGACTCATGTATTTTTTCTCTTTGAAAGAACGATGAATGCTGGGGTCGGACCCGGCCACGTTGAAGAAGGTTCGCCATAACATACCCGAACCGCGGCGAATATCGACCCCGCCAGTCGCAAAAACAAGCCGCGAGATCCGTTTCCAGTTCCCGCGGCTGTTTTAGGCCAGAGGCCGCCAGCATGCCTGCGCCCACATTCGAAATGATTTTTTCCCGCGTTAGCTCTCCGCGCCCGGATCTTTGGCGCGCACTTCGTAGCCCCGCGCCTGGATCGCTTTCACCCACTCGCCGATGGCGATTTCCACCAGTGCCGGCTGGCCGGCGAAGCCGAACTCGATATGCATCTCTGGGATCGCCTCATTGCCGAAACTGGGCAGGCTGGACAGTTTCAACGCCGGATAGCGGGCGCTGAATTCCTGCATCAGGCCGATCAGATCGCCCTCGCGGGCCTGGATCGCGATGCAGGATTTTTCGATGTCGGGCTGGTCGTTGAACAAGTGGCGGCAGTGCGTGTCCAGCACCCACTCCGCCATCGGCCAGGCCATGCTGGGGAAGCCCGGCACAAAATGGACGCTGCCGTGGGAAAAGCCGGCGATCTGGTTGACCGGGTTGGGAATGATGGCCGCGCCTTGAGGGAAATGACCCATCTGGATGCGGTGCGGATAGGCGTCGGCGCCGAAGCGCGCCTCGATCAGCGCCTTGGCTTCCGGGTGCGGCTCCAGCGGCAGGCCCAGCGCGCGGGCGGCACAGACGCGGGTATGGTCGTCCGGCGTGGCGCCGATGCCGCCGAAGCTGAACACCAGGTCGCCGCTGGCGAAAGCGCGGCGCAAGGCGGCTTCGATGCGGGCGGGATCGTCGCCCAGATATTCCGCCCAGGCCAGCTTGATGCCGCGCGCGGCCAGGATGCGGATCAAGGCCTGCATATGCTTGTCCTGGCGTTTGCCGGACAATAGCTCGTCGCCGATAATCAGCGCGCCGACTTGCATGCTTTTACTCCTGTTTGGCACAACCAGAGCGAGTTAACTCGCCGTGATTGTTGATGCGTGGCTCAGTACTCCCGGTCGTTTTCCGGAAGTCACGGATATCAATGCTGCAGAACTACTGCAATCCATCCTTGGTTTCCTGAGCGGAACCAACCAGGCACCCGCTCGTATTCATCCATGAGATCACAAAATCAGCGTCAGTTTCACTCGCTGGCGCAGCTTGATCAAATGCCGAGAGACATTCCTCGTGAGATGCCCGATCCGCCTTGCTAACGGAAATCATGACTCCGACGCTTCTCCCAGCGTCTGCTGATTCACTGTGGCGGCGAAGAGCTGAGCCAAGGCTTGTTTCCAATCATTTTTCCCATTCAGAATAGCGGCTATTCACGGTTTAACGCCGCCCTCTTCCAGCATGCGCCGGCACACGGCGTAGCAATCGTCGATATGGCTGTTGCCGATGTATTTCATCGCGGCGAAGCCTATCGCCGCATTGGCCGCCCAGCCCAGCACCGGCACCAGCTTCAACGCCTGCTTGCCGGCCCAGCGCCCGCTGATGCGGCGAACCATGGCGGTCAGCAACGCGCGGCTGACTTCCAGGCCCAACAGCGCGCTGCCGGCGCGGCGGATCAGCTGATACAGCAGCTGCTTGCGCGCCGCGTCGTAGCCGGCGATCTGCGCCGGCGCCACGCCGAAGCGCTGATTGATCGCCGGAATCAGCCGCAGCAGGATGGCCACGTCGGCGGCGACATCCATCCCAGGCGCGGGCAAAGCCGAGGCACCAGCCGATAGCGCCGCCCGCCCGTTCACCAGCGCCCGGCATTCGTCGCGGATGGCGTCCAGTTCATCCAGGCTGGCCGGCAGCATTTCAGTGCGCCTCGCCCACTTGCGGACCGGCCAACGCGTCCTTCGGCATCGCCAGTTGCTTGACCACCGCCTGCGCGGCGGCGAAATCCGTCGTGGCGATCACGCGCCGCCAATCTTCGGCGCCGCTCTTGGCCGCCATCCGCTCCAGCCGCTCCGCCAACTTGGGCTGCGGCGGCGGAACCAGGGCGGCCAGCATCGTATCCGCCTCTTCTGGCTGATTGCAGACCAGCACCATGTCGCAGCCGGCGGCCAGCGCCGCGTCGGCGCGCTGCACGTAAGTCCCCGCGCCGGCCGCGCCGGCCATGTCCAGCGCGTCGGAGAAGATCACGCCGTCAAAGCCTATCTTGTCGCGCAGGATGTCGCTCAGCCACACTTTGGAGAAGCCCGCCGGTTGGCCATCCACCGCCGGATACAGCACGTGGGCCGGCATCACCGCGCCCATGCCGGCATCAGCCAGGCGGGCGAACGGCACCAGGTCGTCGCGTTCGATCTCGGCCAGGCTGCGCTCGTCCCGCGGCATCAGGTGGTGGCTGTCGCCTTCCACATAGCCGTGGCCGGGATAGTGCTTGCCGCAGCTCATCATGCCGCCGCGGCCCAGCCCCTGCTGCAGCGCCTCGGCCAGCGCCGCCACCGCTTGCGGATCGCGGTGGAAGGAACGGTTGCCGATCACCGCGCAGCGCTCCCAGTTCAGGTCCAGCACCGGGGTGAAAGACAGATCGATGCCGCAGGCGGACAGCTCGGCCGCCAGCACGTAGCCGACGGTTTCCGCCTGCTTCAGCGCCTGTTCGCGGTCTTCATCCCAGGCTTCGCCCAGCACATTCATCGGCGGCAGCCGGGTGAAGCCGTCCAGGAAGCGCTGCACGCGGCCGCCTTCGTGGTCGACGGCGATCAACAGGTGCGGGCTGCGCAAGGCGCGGATCTCGGTGGTCAGCGCGCGCAGCTGTTCGATGTTCTGGAAATTCCGGCGGAACAGGATCAACCCCCCCACCAGCGGATGGGACAGCCGGGCGCGTTCCTGTTCGGTCAGCGCGAAGCCGGCGACGTCCACCATCACCGGGCCGCGCGGCAGATTCAAAGTCGTTTGGGTCATGGTTCATCCTCGACCATAGGGGCAGGCATCGCCGCCACGGATATTGCAAAGACAAGGGCGGCGGGCCATCCGTTCCCGCGGCTGCCGCGTGCCGGCGGCCCCCGCCCTACGATTCCAGCACGACGAAGGCCAGCGCGTGGCCGCGTTCGTCGCTGATGGACAGATGCATGCGCGCGACGCCGCGCGACGCGGCGAAGGCCGCCAGCTCGTCCGACAAAATCAACAAGGGTTTGCCCAGCGCGTCATGGCCGACGCCTATCGCCGTCAGCAGTGCCGGCGCCACCACACCGGTGCCCAGCGCCTTGGCGAAGGCCTCCTTGGCGGCGAAACGCTTGGAGAGGAACCGCGCCGGTTCGGCATGCGCGGCGAATTCAACCTGTTCCGCCGCCGTCAACAGCCTCCGTCCCGCCTTGGCGCCCCAGCGCTGGCACCACGCCTCCATCCTGGCGATCTCCACCAGATCGGTGCCGATGCCGTAAATCATGCCCGCGCCTCGCTACCGCGGCGCAGCCACAGCCAACGCGCCGTCCACAGCGCCAGGCACGGCAGCCAGACGTAGGCGAATTCGGTATACACCACGCGCCAGCCCTTGGCGCTGAACCAGCGTTTCAGGCCTAGCGGCGAGCCTTCGATCAAGCGCCAGTCGCTCAGGTAGCGGTGGCCGGACCAAGGCATGAACAAGGCCGGACCGAAGCTGGCGTCGCAAATCATGTCCAACGCCGCGTGCGAAGCCGCCGCCAGGAATAGCAGCGTGGCCGCAGCCGCCGCGCTCAGCCCCATCCGCCGCCAGAGCGGGCGGCACAGCCAGGTCAGCACGCCGGCGATCAAGGCCGCGGCCGCCAGCGAATGGGAAAAGCCGCGGTGCCCCCACGGACTCTCGTAGGGAATGCCCAGCTTGAAAGTCACCACGTCCAGGTCCGGCAGCATGGCGGCCGCGCCGCACAGCGCCAGCCAGGGCAGCATGCCCGGCGTGGAGACCGGCTTGCGGCTGGCCAGGCCGGCCAGCGTGGCGCCGGCCAACGCGTGGGTGAAGACGGTTGGCATCAGCGGGCGCTGTCCATCAGCGCCTTCATCTCGCGCACCGCCTGCGGGAAACCGACGAACAGCGCGTGGGCGACGATGGCGTGGCCGATGTTCAGTTCCGCGATCTGCGGGATGGCGGCGATGGGCTTGACGTTGTGGTAGTTGAGGCCGTGGCCGGCGTTGACCACCATGCCGAGGCTCGCGCCGAACGCGGCGGCCTCGCGGATGCGGGCCAGCTCGGCCTCGCGTTCCTTGGCGTGCGGCGCGTCGGCGTAGGCGCCGGTGTGCAGCTCGATCACGCGCGCGCCGGCGTCGTGGGCCTTCTGGATCTGCGCGCGGTCCGGGTCGATGAAGATGGAGACGCGGATGCCGGCTTCGGCCAGCTTGCCGGTGTAATGCTTGACGTCGTCGAAGTGGCCCCGCACGTCCAGGCCGCCTTCGGTGGTGACCTCCTCGCGCTTTTCCGGCACCAGGCAGACGTCTTCCGGCGCCACTTCCAGCGCATGCGCCAGCATTTCCGCCGTCATCGCCATTTCCAGGTTCATCCGGGTTTTCAGCACCGGACGCATCGCCTTCACGTCGGCGTCCTGGATATGGCGGCGGTCTTCGCGCAGATGCAGCGTGATCAGGTCGGCGCCGCTGGATTCGGCCACCAGCGCGGCCTCCACCGGACTAGGGTAGCGGGTGCCGCGCGCCTGGCGCAGGGTGGCGACGTGATCGATGTTTACGCCCAACAATATCATTTGCTTCTCCCTTGTCTTGACGCCATCAGTCCGACAGGGACTGGATGGCCTGCAATAATTCGCGCGCCGCCAGCGGTTCGTCGCCCAGCAGGGCGTCCAGCCAGACCCGGCTGAGCTGCCGCGCCTGGCGGCGGGTGGCGTGTTCGGAATAGTCGTCGGCGTCTATCGCCAGCAGCGCCGCGCCGGACAGCCGCGCCGCCTTGCCGGCCAACTCCAGATGCGGCTGCTCGTCCAGCTCCGGCATGGCCGCGTTGCGGCACAGGTAGTGGCGCTCGGCGTCTATCTCGTCGCCGCGGCTGTCGCGCTTCAGCGACGGCGCGTAGCCCAGCACCTGGCTCAGCCGCAACTCATAGCGGCGCAATACCGGCGACAGCGACGGCCGCGCGGCCAGGTCGCGCACCGCGGCGTCGTAAACGGAAAAAGCCCGCGGCTCGGGGTCGTCCCGCGCCGTGAGCTTCATCATCAATTCATTCAGGTAAAAGCCGCAGACCAGCGGCAGGCCGGACAAGGGCCGCACCCCGCCGTCCCAGTCGGCGCCGTGCAGCGTGCGCAATTCTCCCTTGCCGAACCACGACAGGGTCAGCGGCTGGAACGGCAACAGCACGCCGCGCAGGTCGGAACGCGGCCGCCGCGCGCCGCGCGCCACCAGGCTGAAACGGCCGTGGTCGCGAGTCAGCACTTCCAGCAGCAGGCTGGTCTCGCGATAAGGCTGGGTATGCAGAATGTAAGCGGGCTGCTTGTCCACCCTGCCCGGCTGGCTCATGCGCTGGATTCCCGCGGATCGATCCGGCTCACCAGGAAGGACAGCTCCGGCGCCGCGTCATCCGCGCCCCTGCCCTGCCGCGCCAATTGCTCGGCGCGGGCGCGCCAAGCCGCGATGGCCTCGACCGAATCCCAATACGTGACCCGGCCTTCGCCGCCCAGATAGCCCGGCTGCGCCGCCGCCAGCCGCAGCACGCAGCGGGCCGGATCGGAGCGGGCCGCCTCCGCCGCCAGGCTGACTGCCCAGCAGGCCTGCGGCGGCCGCGTTGTCATGGAAGCTGCCACGGCCGCTCAGTTCAGGCCGAACTCGCGCAGGAAGCGGACATCGTCGGCCCAGCCGGACTTCACCTTCACCCACACCTGCAGAAATACCTTGCCGTCGAACAGCTTTTCCATGTCGAGGCGGGCCTCGGTGGAAATCTTCTTCAGCTTCTCGCCGGCCTTGCCGATGACGATGGGCTTCTGATGCTCCTTGTCCACCAGCACCGCGATATGGATGCGGCGCAGCGCGCCGTCCATCTCGAACATTTCCACTTCGACGTTCATCTCGTACGGCAGCTCTTCGCCCAGATAGCGGAACAGCTTTTCGCGGACGATCTCGGCGGCGAGGAAGCGCTCGTTCTTGTCGGTGACCATGTCCTCCGGATACAAGGGCATGGATTCGGGCAGGTGCGGGCGCACCTGGTCCAGCAGCTCGGCCAGGCGCTGGCCGTGCTTGGCGCTGACCACTTCGACGCCGGCGAACTCGAACTCGGCCGTCACCTCATTGATGAAGGCCTGCAGCGTCAGCTTGTCCTTGGCCTTGTCCAGCTTGTTCACCACCAGGATCACCGGGGTCTTCTTCGGCAGCAGCGCCATCACTTCCTTGTCGGCGGCGGTGAAGCGCATCGCCTCCAGCAGGAACAGCACGCAGTCGACGCTGCCGAGCGAATCCTTGACGCTCTTATTCAGCGCCTCGTTCAGCGCGCCCTTGTGGTAGGTCTGGAAGCCCGGGGTGTCGACAAACACGAACTGCGCCGCGTCTTCGGTATGGATGCCGGTGACGCGGTGGCGCGTGGTTTGCGACTTTTTCGAGGTGATGCTGATCTTCTGGCCGATCAGGTGGTTCATCAGCGTCGATTTGCCCACGTTGGGGCGGCCGACGATGGCGACAAAGCCGCAGTGGAAAGGGGTATCGGTCATGATTTTTTCTTGCTCGCAGCGAATTTCTGTTCCAGCAGGGTCAGGGCCGCTTCGGCCGCCTGCTGTTCGGCGGCGCGGCGGCTGCCGCCGTCGCCGGTGGATATCAGGGCCAGCTCGCCCAGGTCGCACTCCACCTTGAACCATTGCTCATGCGCCTCGCCGCTCTGCGACAGGATGCGGTACTTCGGCAACTGCAGCTTGCGCGCTTGCAGCGCTTCCTGCAAGCGGGTCTTGGCGTCCTTGGCCTGGCGGGTGGTGTCTATGGTCGACACCCGCTGGTCGTACAGGCGGCGCACCACTTGTTCGGCGGCGCCGAAGTCGGCGTCGAAGCTGACGGCGGCGAAAGTCGCCTCCAGCGCGTCGGCGAGGATGGACGGGCGGTTGAAGCCGCCGCTTTTCAGCTCGCCCTCGCCCAGGTACAGGTAGTCGCCCAGTTTCAGCTCATGGGCGATTTCGGCCAGGGTGTTTTGATTGACCAGGTTGGCGCGCAGCCGGGACAGTTCGCCTTCGGTCAGTTGCGGAAACTGGTCGAACAGCATCCGCGCCACGGTGTAATTGAGAATGCTGTCGCCGACGAACTCGAAGCGCTCGTTGTTGGCGCTGCTGTAGCTGCGGTGCGTCAGGGCCTGGCGCAGCAATTCCGGTTTCTGGAAAGCATAATCCAGCGCCTGGGACAGGCGCCGGAAACGGTTGTCGATTTGGGTCACGATGTTGTTATTGGGCAGGCGGTTGACCTGCCTGGGTGTCGAAATTGAAAAGCAGGCTGACGTTGCCGAACAGCGGCACCTCGCGGTGATACTGGGCACGCAGATAGTTGCCGTTGCCGCCGGCGACCACGATCAGGTTGTCGCCCTTGATCGAGACGATTCCGGCCACGCTGGCCTTGGCGTCGAACTCCTGGCGCAGCGTATGCTCGCCGACATTGGTCTCGGTGGACAGCGCGCTCAGCGACGACTTGACGTCGCCGTATTCGGAATAAACCGGCACCACCTTGAACACCAGCAACAGCGCGAAGCCGACGAGGGCCAGAACCAACAAAACCGCAATTACCGACAAACCTTTCTGCTGCCTCATGCGCCTCTCCTGGTCATGGCCGCCCGCGCGGCCTTGAGTTATTTTACCTGGGTGCCGATACGCGACAGATTGCCGAAGTTCATCCAGATCATGAAGGCCTTGCCCACCATCAGCTTGTCGTCGACGAAGCCCCAGTAGCGGCCGTCGGAGCTGTTGTCGCGGTTGTCGCCCATCATGAAGTAGTGGCCCTGCGGCACCTTGCAGACGAAGCCGTCCTCGTCATAGCGGCAGTTGTCGCGGTAGTCGAAATCTCGCACCTGGCTAAGCGCCACCACCGGCGTGCCGACATTGTTCAATACATGGTAGGTCTTGCCGGCCTGACTTTCGCGGTATTGATTGGCCGTGATGGTCTGCAGGCCCAAGTCCTTTTCCAGGTAGTCATAGCTGCCGTCCGGCACATCCTGCAGCGGCTTGCCGTTGATGGTGAGCCGCTTGTTGCGGTATTCCACCGTGTCGCCCGGCAGGCCGATCACGCGCTTGATGTAGTTGATCTTCGGTTCCGGCGGGTAGTTGAACACCACCACGTCGCCGTGCTCCACCTTGTTCACCGGGATCAGCACATTGTTCAGCACCGGCACGCGGATGCCGTAAGTGAACTTGTTCACCAGGATGAAATCGCCGACCACCAGGCCCGGACGCATCGAGCTGGACGGAATCTGGAACGGCTCCACCAGGAAGGAGCGCAGCACGAACACCACCAGGATCACCGGGAAGAAGCCGCGCGAGTAATCGACGAAATGTCCCGGCTGGGCGCCGCTGGCGGCGCGCTTCTTCGCCAGCAGCCACTTGTCCAGGGCCCAGACCACGCCGGTGATCAGCACGAACACCAGCATGACCGCGGTAAAGCTCATATAGCTGGACAGCAGGCCGAAGCCGCCGATCACCAGGGCCAGATAGCCCCACTGCACGGACTGCGGCCAGTCCTTGTCGCCGTCCTGCTTCTTGCCGCCCAGCGCCACCAGGATGGCGCCGACCACGGCCGCCGCCACGAACCCCCAGAACAAGTTTGCACCCACTTATTTGTCCCCTACTTGAAGAATCGCCAGGAAAGCCTCTTGCGGGATTTCCACGTTGCCGACCTGCTTCATCCGCTTCTTGCCGGCCTTTTGTTTTTCCAGCAGCTTTTTCTTACGGGTGATGTCGCCGCCGTAGCACTTGGCCAACACGTTCTTGCGCAGCGCCTTCACCGTTTCGCGGGCGATGATGTGGCCGCCGATGGCCGCCTGCACCGCGATGTCGAACATCTGGCGCGGGATCAATTCGCGCATCTTGGACACCAGCTCGCGGCCGCGGTACACGCTGGAAGCGCGGTGCACAATCAGGCTCAAGGCATCCACCTTCTCGCCGTTGACCAGCACGTCCAGCTTGACCAGGTCGGCGCTCTGGAATTCCTTGAACTCGTAGTCGAGCGAGGCGTAGCCTCGGCTGGTGGACTTGAGCTTGTCGAAGAAGTCCATCACCACTTCGTTCATCGGCAGGTCGTAGGTCAGCATCACCTGGCGGCCCATGTACTGCATATTGCGCTGCGAGCCGCGCTTCTGGTTGCACAGCGTCATCACTGCGCCGACATAGTCCTGCGGCACCAGAATGGTGGAGGTGATGATGGGTTCGCGCAAATCTTCATACTTGCCGGAATCCGGCATCCGCGACGGGTTGGACACCACTTCCACCGTGCCGTCCTTCATCACCACTTCGTAGTTCACCGTCGGCGCGGTGGTGATCAGGTCCATGTCGAACTCGCGCTCCAGCCGCTCCTGGACGATCTCCAGGTGCAGGAGGCCGAGGAAGCCGCAACGGAAGCCGAAACCCAGCGCCTGCGACACTTCCGGTTCGTACTTCAGCGAGGCGTCGTTCAGCTGCAGCTTTTCCAGCGCGTCGCGCAGCGCTTCGTAATCGTGGCTTTCCACCGGGTACAGGCCGGCGAATACCTGCGACTGCACGTCCTTGAAGCCCGGCAGCGCCTCGGCGGCCTGGTTGTTCACCAGGGTGATGGTGTCGCCGACCTTGGCCGATTTCAATTCCTTGATGCCGGCGATGACGAAGCCCACTTCGCCGGCGCTCAGGCTGGGTTTCTGCACCGATTTCGGCGTGAACACGCCCACCTGTTCGCACAGGTGCTCGGCGCCGGTGGCCATGAACTTGATCTTGTCCTTCGGCTTCAGCGAGCCGTCGATCACCCGCACCAGCATCACCACGCCGACGTAGTTGTCGAACCAGGAGTCGACGATCAGCGCCTTCAGCGGGCCGTCCGGATTGCCCTGCGGCGGCGGGATCTTGCTGACCACTTCTTCCAGGATGTCTTCGATGCCGATGCCGGACTTGGCCGACGCGCGCACCGCGTCCACCGCCTCGATGCCGATGATGTCTTCGATTTCCTGCGAGATGCGCTCCGGGTCGGCCGCCGGCAGGTCGATCTTGTTCAGCACCGGCACCACTTCCACGCCCAGCTCGATGGCGGTGTAGCAGTTGGCCACGGTCTGGGCTTCCACGCCTTGCGACGCGTCCACCACCAGCAGCGCGCCTTCGCAGGCGGACAGCGAGCGCGACACTTCGTAGCTGAAGTCCACGTGCCCCGGGGTGTCGATCAGGTTGAGATTGTAGATCTGGCCGTCGCGCGCCTTGTAGGTCAGCGCGGCGGTCTGCGCCTTGATCGTGATGCCGCGCTCTTTCTCGATGTCCATCGAGTCGAGCACCTGGGCGCTCATTTCGCGCAGCTCCAGGCCCCCGCAGAATTGAATGAAGCGGTCGGCCAGGGTGGATTTACCGTGGTCGATATGGGCAATGATCGAAAAATTTCGGATGTTCTTCATCGGTTTCCAGCAAAAGATAAGGGCACGCGCGCGTGCCCGAGGCTGCTGACGGATGGCCGCTCCGGAGGCGCGCCGGCGGAGGGCCATGATCCTGGCGCGTCCGACGGCTGCCGGAAGCCGATCAGCAATCGGGGGCGCGGCCAGCGCGCCCCCGGTTTAACTCACACTGGCGCGGATTTTAGCCGATTTCGCCCAAGTGTGCAGCCAATCTCGCAGCATCCAGATGCCAATGGCAGATTTCGGCCTCGCCATCCATCAGCACCGGCACCAATTCGTTGAAACGGGCCTCCAGCGCCGGGTCGGCATCCACATCCAGCACTTCCAGCTCGAAGCCGTAGCGTTGCCGCCACGGCGCGAGCTCGGCCAGCATCTGGTGGCACAGGCTGCAGTACTCGCGAAAATACAATGTCAGCTTCACTTGGCCTCGCCTATCGTCAAAGGCACGAACTGTACCATGCCCTGGCGCATCACCTGCAAGGCCACCGTGCCGCCGTTCTTCGCCTGCTCCAAGGCCTTCTTCAGTTGGGCGAAGCTTTGCAGCGGATCGCTGCCGATGCCGACGATGACGTCGCCCGGCTGGATGCCGGCGCGCAGCGCCACGCCGTTGGCCTGGCGCACCAAGAGGCCATACGCAATGCCGGCGCGCTGCAGCTGGGCGGGGCTCAGCTCCTGCAGGCGCAGGCCGATCTGGGCCAGACTCTGCTCGTTTTCCGAACCCGGCTTGCGGTATTCGCGCTGCGCCACCCGCGCGTCTTCTGCCTTCAGCTCTTCCGGCACCACCTTGATGCTCAGCGGCGCGCGGTTGCGCCAGATATCCAGTGCGATGGCCTTGCCCGGCGGCATGTCGCTGATCAGCCGCTGCAGATCGCCGCCGGAATTCACATCCTGGCCGTTGACCTTGACGATGATGTCGCCCGCCTTCAGGCCCGCCTTCTGCGCCGGACCTTTCGGGTCCAGCGCGTTCACCAGCGCGCCGCTGGGCTTCGCCAGCCCGAACGAAGCCGCCAGGTCCTTGCTCAACTCCTGGATCACCACGCCGATGCGGCTGCGGGTCACCTTGCCCTTGGCCTTCAGCTGGTCCGCCACATTCATCGCGGTGTCGATCGGGATGGCGAAGGAGATGCCCATGAAGCCGCCGGAGCGGCTATAGATCTGCGAGTTGATGCCCACCACCTCGCCGCGCATATTGAACAGCGGTCCGCCGGAGTTGCCGGGATTCACCGCCGCGTCGGTCTGGATGAACTGCACCGAGCTCTCGTCCGGCAGCTGGCGGTTCTTGCCGGACACGATGCCGGAAGTGGCGGTGTTCTCGAAACCGAAAGGCGAGCCGATGGCCAGCACCCACTCGCCCACTTTCAGCGTCTTGGGGTCGGCGCGGCGCACCACCGGCAGATTATTGGCGTCAATCTTGATCAAGGCCACGTCGGAGCGGGCGTCAGAGCCTATCACCCGCGCCTGGTATTCGCGCTTGTCCGTCAGCTTGACCGTGATCTTCTCCGCGCGCGCCACCACGTGCGCATTGGTCAGCACATAACCGTCGGAAGAGATGATGAAGCCCGAGCCCAGCGAATTCTCTTGGCGTTCCTGCTGACGCGGCGGCGCGAAACGGCGGAAGAATTCGAAGAACGGATCGCCCTCCATTCCCTCCGGCACATCCGCCGTCGCCTCCTTCACCATTGAGGTGGTGCTGATATTGACCACCGCCTTGCCCTCGCTTTCGACGATACCGCTGAAATCCGGCAGCTCAGCCGCCATGGCGGCAGGCAGCTGGGCGGCAAAGAAAGATGCCGACAGCATTACGGAAATGATCAGTTTTTTAACCGACATGTGCGCTCCATCTTGGATGTGTTGTGGATTGAGTTTCCGGCGATAGCCGGCAGCCAGAATCAAGCAGACCGCCGCCCATCAGGACGCCCGGTCATTTCCCATCAAGCGCGGCGCCGACAGGCGCGGCACGCAAAACTGGCCGCTCTCATCGCACCCGGCAATGAAAACGGCCAGCCGAACCACTTCAGCCGAAGGACGCTCCCGGCGCAGCCGCGCCGCTTACGTCCGCAGCCACCGAGGCTTCACGCATCGCAGGCTCAATCGTTCTTGCCATTGATGTGCAGGCCTTTGAGCAGCGCCATCATCGCCGTCTGCGGCATATCGCCCACCGCAGTCAGCTGCATGTCGCCCTGATAGCTGGTGGCCATATTGATGGCGCCGTGCAGATTGCCCACCCGCTCCAGCCTGGCGTTCTCAGGCGGCGGCGGCTCGACGAATACCGACAGCATCACCAGGCCGTCCGACAGCACCAGATGGCGCACCGGCTTGCCGCCCTGCCCCGGCAGCACGCGCTGCACCGAACGCAGCAAGCGGAAACCTTGCGGCAGACCGCTCACCTCGTTCTGCGACACCGACGGATCAGCGCCCACCGGCGCCTTGGCCGGCCGCAGCAGGAACTTCTGCGCCAGCCGCGGCTTGTACGCCTTCTTGTCCTTCGCGCCGGCCAGCTCCACCTCGGTGAAAGTGAATTGCTCCACCGAGTCGCCGCGCGGCGACAGGGTGATCACTTTCAAGGGCAGGTAGGTGCTGGGCTCGATGCACATCCGCATCGAGTAGCGCTGCGGATCGCGCGGCTGCAAATCCAGCCACTGGCAATCGCGCTTCGCCACCCGGTCCGAACCGGTGCGCTTGAGCACGTAGGAACGGGTGATGTCTTCCAGATCGTCCGGCAGCAAGGCCGGGAACAGCCGCATCGCGCTGATCTTGCACGCCATCAGCGCGCGCTTGTCGGGCGCGAAACAGGTCAGTTCGCCGCCGTTTCGCACCACCTCGCGCGAGGGGCCGTCCAACGAGACGCGCTTCTCGCGCACCCCGTCGCCTTGCCCCTGGCGGACGATGCGGAAGGTTTCCAACATGCCGTTCATCTGATGCAGATAGGTGCCATCCAGCGCCTGCTGCCGTCCGGCATTGCCGACGTTGCGCAACAGCTGCATGTCATCCTCAGCATGGGCCGCGCAGGCGGCCCCGAACATCAACACGCCAATCAGAGGAACGACACGCATCAGTGGCGAGCTCCGTTTCCGTAAGACACGCGCATCACGCTCTGGTCGGCGGTCACTTCCTGGTGCGCCAGCACATAGGGATCGTCCTGCTCCATCGCCGGCTGGGCGATCTGCACCGGCACGCCCCGGTCCGCGATGGCCGAAGCCGGCGCGGAGCGGTGGGCGAGCTGCTGCCAGCCCACCACCGCCGCGAAGCTGACGCTGGCGGCCAAGGCCACCGCGCTGGCCGCCCGGGCGCGGCGCGGCCGCATCCAGCGGCGCGGCGCGAGCACCGTCGGCTCGTCCACCATGCGCTCGGCCACCTTGGCGCGCACATTCAGCCCCGCCATGCGATTGGAGCGCATCGCGTCTCCGATCAGGTGATATTGGTCCCAGGCCGCATCCAGGTCCTTGTCAGCGGCGATGGCGGAAAGCGCCTTGTCGGCTTCTGTTCCGTCCAGCTCGCCATCCATCAGCGCGGATATCGTTTCTTTCATACTTACCACCTTCTGTTCTTGGCCGTATCCAGCAGAGGCCTGAGCTCAGCAGCAATTGCCTCGCGCGCCCGGAAAATCCGCGAACGCACGGTGCCTATCGGACAGTCCATCACCCTGGCGATTTCATCGTAGGACAAGCCCTCCATTTCTCTGAGCGAAATGGCGGTGCGCAGTTCCTCCGGCAAAGCCTCCACGGCGGCGTTGACCGTCGCCAGAATCTCCTTGTTCATCAGCTCGGTTTCGGGCGTGTTCATGTCGGGAATCTGCGACGCCATGTCGAAGCTCTCGCCATCCTCGTCCTCGATCTCGCTGTTCACCACCGGGCGTCGCCCGCTGGCGCTGAGGAAATTCTTGGCAGTATTGATGCCGATCCTGTACAGCCATGTGTAAAACGCGCTCTCACCCCGGAAAGACGGCAAGGCACGATACGCTTTGATAAACGCTTCCTGCGTCACATCCTCGATGTCCGAACCGTCGCGGATAAACCGCGACAACAGCCTGGCGAGACGTCGCTGATACTTGGCAACAAGCAGATCGAAAGCTCTTTTTTCACCTCGCTGGGCACGTTCCACCAACTGTTGATCGATGTCCCGATCACTCATGTCGTTGTTATGCTCCCTGGTTTGCCCACTGTTCTATGTGGTCGTGTACGTGGACTGTGATCTAGACCACAGGCTTTGCCTTGAGTTCCCACTGGCGAGGACGTAGCGAAACATATCACTGTCGCGGCAAAACTTGAATATCCGTTTGACAACTATTGCCAGCATTTTGTGGAGCAATTACACTCCAACCAAGCACTTGCTTGAATGACAAGCAACTACCCCATCCCTACCATCAGGAGCACTCCATGAACACTCCCGGGCAGCGTTTCCGCCAGGCCGTGGCCGCAGAAAAACCATTGCAGGTGGTAGGGGCGATCAACGCCTATTCCGCACGTTTGGCCGAACACTCCGGTTTCAAGGCCCTGTACTTGTCGGGCGGCGGCGTGGCCGCGGCCTCCTGCGGCATTCCCGACCTCGGCATCACCACGCTGGAAGACGTGCTGATCGACGTGCGCCGCATCACCGACGCGAGCGACCTGCCGCTGCTGGTGGACATCGACACCGGCTGGGGCGGCGCTTTCAACATCGCCCGCGCGGTGCGCAGCCTGGAAAAGGCCGGCGCCGCCGCCGTCCATATCGAAGACCAGGTGCAGCAAAAACGTTGCGGCCACCGCCCCAACAAGGCCATCGTATCGCAGGATGAGATGGTGGACCGCATCAAGGCCGCCACCGACGCCCGCCGCGACGACAGCTTCGTCATCATGGCGCGCACCGACGCGCTGGCGGTGGAAGGCCTGGACGCCGCCATCGAACGCGCAGTCGCCTGCGTGGAAGCCGGCGCCGACATGATTTTCCCGGAAGCGATGACCGACCTCGCCATGTACCAGCAGTTTGCCGAAGCGGTGAAAGTGCCGGTACTGGCCAATATCACCGAATTCGGCTCGACCCCGCTTTACACCACCGCGGAATTGGGCGCCAACGGCGTCGGCCTGGTGCTGTATCCACTGTCGGCCTTCCGCGCGATGAGCCAGGCCGCGCTCGCCGTGTACGGCGCCATCCGCCGCGACGGCACCCAGCGGGCGGTGCTGGACACCATGCAGACCCGGATGGACCTGTACGACCACCTGGGCTACCACGATTACGAACAAAAGCTCGACGCCCTGTTCGCCGCCGGCAAGCAATAAGCCCGGCCCCAGGCGCAAGCGACAACAACAGCAGAAAACGGCAGCAGCTTTGCCCATTGTCTACACTAAGGAGAAGTGGCATGACTGAAGTGGTTCTCTCCGGCAAACCGAAAAAATCCGTCGCCCTGTCCGGCGTCGCCGCCGGCAACACCGCGCTGTGCACCGTCGGCCGCAGCGGCAACGACCTGCACTACCGCGGCTACGACATCCTCGATTTGGCCGACAAGGCCGAATTCGAGGAAGTGGCCTACCTGCTGGTGCACGGCAAGCTGCCGAACCAGGCGGAACTGGCCGGCTACAAGAAAAAGCTGAAATCGCTGCGCGGCCTGCCGGCTTCGGTAAAAGCGGTGCTGGAGGCGCTGCCGGCCAGCGCCCACCCGATGGACGTGATGCGCAGCGGCGCGTCCGCCTTGGGTTGCGCGCTGCCGGAGAAGGACGACCACAACCTGGCCGGCGCGCGCGACATCGCCGACCGCCTGATGGCCTCATTCGGCTCCATCCTGCTCTACTGGCACCACTACAGCCACAACGGCAAGCGCATCGACGTCGAAACCGACGACGACAGCATAGGCGGCCACTTCCTGCATCTGCTGCATGGAGTCAAGCCGCCCCAGGAATGGGTGCGGGCGATGCACACCTCGCTGAACCTGTACGCCGAGCACGAATTCAACGCTTCCACCTTCGCCGCCCGCGTCATCGCCGGCACCGGCTCCGACATGCACAGCGCCATCACCGGCGCCATCGGCGCGCTGCGCGGCCCCAAGCACGGCGGCGCCAACGAAGTGGCGTTCGAAATCCAGCAGCGCTATGAAAGCCCGGACGAAGCCGAGGCCGACATCCGCGCCCGCGTCGAGCGCAAGGAAGTGGTCATCGGCTTCGGCCACCCGGTCTACACCGTGTCCGACCCGCGCAACGTGGTGATCAAGGAAGTGGCGCGCGAACTGTCCCGGCAAAACCAGGACATGAAGATGTTCGACATCGCCGAACGTCTGGAAAGCGTGATGTGGGACGTCAAGAAAATGTTCCCGAATCTCGACTGGTTCTCCGCCGTCAGCTACTACGCGATGGGCGTGCCGACCGCGATGTTCACCCCGCTGTTCGTGATCGCCCGCACCAGCGGCTGGAGCGCGCACGTGATCGAGCAACGCCAGGACGGCAAAATCATCCGCCCGTCGGCCAACTACATCGGCCCGGAAGACCAGGCCTACATCCCGCTGGAACAGCGTTGAGCCATTGACGCAAGCGGCGCGGCCCTCCGGCCGCGCCGGCCATTTCGGAGCAGTGAATGAAGCAATCGTTGTTCTGGCAGCGCCTGGATTGTCCCGGGCTGGAGCAAGTCCAGCTCGAAACCGGCTCAGGCCTGTCTCTTTCCGCCAGCGGCAGCCTGCTGCACGCCGACAGCGGCGCCAGCCTGCGCTACCGGATGCAGCTGGACCATCACGGCCGGCTCAGCCACGCCCACATCGACGTTTCCGCCCCCGAACCCAGGCAACTGACGCTGCAGCACACCGAAAGCGGCCGCTGGCTGCTCAACGGCCAGGCCCAGCCGGCCTGGGACGGCTGCCAGGAACTGGACCTGCAGGCCTGCGGCCTGACCAACGCCTTCCCGATCCGCCGCCTGAAACTGGGCGTCGGCGACAGCGTCGAACTTTCCATGCTGTTCGTGCGCCTGCCCAGCCTGGAGCCGACGCGCTGCCCGCAGCGCTACACCCGCCTGCCGGACCGCGACGGGCTGGCCTGCTACCGCTACCAATCGCCCGGCTTCGCCGCCGACATCATCGTCGACGAGCAAGGCTTCACCATTCATTACAGCGACTTTCTGCAACGGCTGCCCGACAGCGGCCGCGACTGAGCGAAAGACAGACATGAACCGCCAATACCGCACCGCCCTGCCCGGCACCGGGCTCGACTATTTCGACGCCCGCGCCGCCGTGGAGGCCATCCAGCCCGGCGCCTGGGACAAGCTGCCCTACACCGGCCGCATCCACGCCGAAAACCTGGTCCGCCGTTGCGAGCCGGCAGCCCTGACCGAATGCCTGGAACAAATCGTCTATCGCAAGCGCGAGCGCGATTTCCCCTGGTTCCCCGCGCGCGTGGTCTGCCACGACATCCTGGGCCAGACCGCGTTGGTGGACCTGGCCGGCCTGCGCGACGCCATCGCCGACCAAGGCGGCGACCCGGCCCAGGTCAACCCGGTGGTGCCGGTGCAATTGATCGTCGACCACTCGCTGGCGGTGGAGTGCGGCGGCTTCGACCCGCGAGCCTTCGAAAAAAACCGCGCGATAGAGGACAGGCGCAACGAGGACCGCTTCCACTTCATCGATTGGACCAAGTCCGCCTTCGACAATGTGGACGTGATCCCCGCCGGCAACGGCATCATGCACCAGATCAACCTGGAAAAGATGTCGCCGGTAATTCACAGCGACAAGGGCGTGGCCTATCCCGACACCTGCGTCGGCACCGACAGCCACACCCCGCATGTGGACGCGCTGGGTGTGATCGCCGTCGGCGTGGGCGGCCTGGAGGCGGAAAACGTGATGCTGGGCCGCGCCTCGTGGATGCGGCTGCCGGACATCGTCGGCGTGGAGCTGGCCGGCAAACCGGCCGCCGGCATCACCGCCACCGATATGGTGCTGGCGCTGACCGAATTCCTGCGCCAACAAAAAGTCGTCGGCGCGTATCTGGAATTTTACGGCGAAGGCGCGGCGGCGCTGACGCTGGGCGACCGCGCCACCATCTCCAATATGGCGCCGGAGTACGGCGCGACGGCGGCGCTGTTCTTCATCGACCAGCAGACTATCGATTACCTGAAACTGACCGGCCGCAGCGACGAGCAGGTGAAGCTGGTGGAAACCTACGCCAAGACCGCCGGCCTGTGGGCGGACAGCCTGAAAACGGCAGAATACGAGCGCCTACTCACATTTGACCTCTCCAGCGTGGTCCGTAATCTGGCCGGCCCGTCCAACCCGCACAAGCGGCTGCCGGTGTCGGCGCTGGCAGAACGCGGCATCGCGGTCAATCTGGCCCAGGCGCGCGAACAAGAGGCGCAGGGCCTGCTGCCGGACGGCGCGGTGATCATCGCCGCCATCACCAGCTGCACCAACACCAGCAATCCGCGCAATGTGATCGCCGCCGGCCTGTTGGCGCGCAACGCCAACAAGCTGGGCCTGGTTCGCAAGCCGTGGGTGAAAT
Organism: Chromobacterium subtsugae; assembly: GCF_001676875.1. GTDB lineage: Bacteria > Pseudomonadota > Gammaproteobacteria > Burkholderiales > Chromobacteriaceae > Chromobacterium > Chromobacterium subtsugae. The sequence goes on from NZ_JYKA01000011.1 coordinate 88,701, forward strand.
CCTCGCTGGCCCCGGGCTCCAAAGCGGTGGAGCTGTATTTGAAGGAAGCCGGCCTGCTGTCCGAGCTGGAACAGCTGGGCTTCGGCATCGTCGCCTTCGCCTGCACCACCTGCAACGGCATGTCTGGCGCGCTCGACCCGAAAATCCAGCAGGAAATCCTAGACCGCGACCTGTACGCGACAGCGGTGCTGTCCGGCAACCGCAACTTCGACGGCCGCATCCACCCCTACGCCAAGCAGGCTTTCCTGGCCTCGCCGCCGCTGGTGATCGCCTACGCCATCGCCGGCACCATGCGCTTCGACATCGAAAAAGACGTCTTGGGCATCGCCGACGGCAAGGAAATCCGCCTGCGGGACATCTGGCCGTCCGACGCCGAAATCGACGCGGTGCTGAAGCAATCGGTGAAGCCGGAGCAGTTCCGCCAAGTCTACGAGCCGATGTTCGCCATCCACCGCGACAGCGCCGCCAAAGCCAGCCCGCTATACGCCTGGCGGCCGCAGAGCACCTATATCCGCCGCCCGCCGTACTGGGAGGGCGCGCTGGCCGGCGAGCGCACGCTGAAGGGCATGCGCCCGCTCGCCTTGCTGCCGGACAACATCACCACCGACCACCTGTCGCCGTCCAACGCCATCCTGGCCAGCTCCGCCGCCGGCGAGTACCTGGCGAAGATGGGCCTGCCGGAAGAGGATTTCAATTCCTACGCCACCCACCGCGGCGACCACCTGACCGCGCAGCGCGCCACCTTCGCCAACCCGCAGTTGGTCAATGAAATGGCCGTGGTGGACGGCGAGGTGCAAAAGGGCTCGCTGGCCCGAGTGGAGCCGGAAGGCAAGGTGATGCGGATGTGGGAAGCCATCGAAACCTATATGGACCGCAAGCAGCCGCTGATCATCGTCGCCGGCGCCGACTACGGCCAGGGCAGCTCGCGCGACTGGGCGGCCAAGGGCGTGCGGTTGGCGGGCGTGGAGGCCATCGCCGCCGAAGGCTTCGAGCGCATCCACCGGACTAACTTGATTGGAATGGGCGTGCTGCCGCTGGAGTTCAAGCCCGGCGTCAACCGCAAGACTTTGCAGCTGGATGGCACCGAAACCTACGACGTGATCGGCCAGCGCCAGCCGCGCGCCGACCTGGCCCTGGTGATCCATCGCCGCAGCGGCGAAACAGTGCAAGTCGCCGTGACCTGTAGGCTGGACACCGCGGAAGAAGTGTCGATCTACGAGGCTGGCGGCGTATTGCAGCGCTTCGCTCAGGATTTCCTGGCGGCGGCGCAAGCCTGACCCACACACAGCGGCCGATTCATGTCGGCCGCGCCACACAAAAACAGGACGGCAAACATGACTCACCCGGCTCAGATTCGCATTCCCGCCACCTATATGCGCGGCGGCACCAGCAAGGGAGTATTTTTCCGGCTGCAGGACCTGCCGGAAGCCGCCCGCCAGCCCGGCGCGGCACGGGACAAACTGCTGCTGCGCGTCATCGGCAGCCCGGACCCGTACGGCAAGCAGATAGACGGCATGGGAGGCGCAACGTCCAGCACCAGTAAAACCGTCATCGTGTCCCAATCCACCCGGCCGAATCACGATGTCGACTACCTGTTCGGCCAGGTCGCCATCGACAAGGCCTTCGTCGACTGGACCGGCAACTGCGGCAACCTGTCAGCCGCCGTCGGCCCTTTCGCCATCGCCAATCGCCTGATCGACCCGGCGCGCGTGCCGGAGCATGGCATCTGCACCGTGCGCATCTGGCAGGCCAATATCGGCAAGACCATCATCGCCCACGTGCCCGTCAGCGACGGCCAAGTGCAGGAAACCGGCGATTTCGAGCTGGACGGCGTCACCTTCCCCGCCGCCGAGGTGCAGCTGGAATTCCTCGACCCGGCAGATGAGGGAGACGGCGACGGCGGCGCGATGTTTCCCACCGGCAAGCTGGTCGACACGCTGGAAGTGCCGGGCGTCGGCGCCTTCCCGGCCACGCTGATCAATGCCGGCATCCCCACCATCTTCGTCAACGCCGCCGACATCGGCTACACCGGCACGGAATTGCAGGACGCGATCAATTCCGATCCGGCGGCGCTGGCGCGTTTCGAAACCATCCGCGCCCACGGCGCGCTGAGAATGGGGCTGATCAAGAGCCTGGACGAGATCGCCGGCCGCCAGCACACGCCCAAGATCGCCTTCGTCGCGCCGCCGGCCGACTACACCGCGTCCAGCGGCAAGCCAGTCAAAACCTCCGATATCGACGTACTGGCGCGGGCGATGTCAATGGGCAAGCTGCACCACGCGATGATGGGCACCGCGGCGGTGGCCATCGGCACCGCCGCGGCCATTCCCGGCACGCTGGTCAACCTGGCCGCCGGCGGCGGCAAGCGCCAGGCGGTGCGTTTCGGCCATCCGTCCGGCACGCTGCGGGTGGGCGCGCAGGCCCGCGAGGAACGCGGCGAATGGGTGGTCACCAAGGCGATCATGAGCCGCAGCGCCCGCGTGCTGATGGAAGGCTGGGTGCGAGTGCCGGGCGACGCCTTCTGAGGCAGCCGGCAGGATTCGCCCAAAAATAGCGGGGATGCTGCGAAGCCTCCCCGTTTTTCCATTCCGACAGCGCCATTGCCGGCAGTTTCTTGCTAGATTTCGTGAGATAATGACGGCCAGCCGGCGCGACAAAGACATGAATTCCATCTGCATGGCCATCCGCGCCGGCCCGACTGAATCTCAACCGGAACCCGCCGCCATGAGCACCCCCGCCCCCATCCTGACCGCCTCCACCGACTGGCACTGGAGCCCCACGCCCTATCCCGGCGTGGACTTCACCTGGCTGCGCCGCAATCCGGACGGCGGCGGCTCGGCCTTGCTCAAGCTGGCCAAGGGCGCGAAGCTGCCGCTGCACCGCCATCCCGGCGCCGAGCAGGTGTTCGTCACCGCCGGCCGGCTGAAAATAGGCGCCCACGTGCTGGGCAAGGGCGACCATCTGTTCATCGACGCCCATGTCCCGCATTCGGTAGAGGCGCTGCAATCCGCCGTCTATCTCACCGTATCGGAAAACGACGGCGTGGAATTGCTGCCGCCGGACCAGGCTGGCTGAGCCGGCGGCCTGGCTAGCCGGCTAGAACGGCTTGATCGCTACCTTCAGCACGCCGTCGCGCTGGTGCGAGAATAGGTCGTAAGCTTCGACGATCTGGTCCAGCTTGTAGCGATGGGTGACCAATGGCGACAAGTCCAGCCGGTCGCTCCCCAGCACATTCATCAGCCGCCGCATCCGCTCCTTGCCGCCCGGGCACAGCGAAGACACGATCCTCTTGTCGCCCAGGCCGGCATGGAACGCGTCCAGCGGGATTCTCAGATCGGTGGAGTACACGCCCAGGCTGGACAAGGTGCCGCCCGGCTTCAATATCCGCAGCGCCGACTCGAACGTGCCCTGGGTGCCCAGCGCCTCAATGGCCGAATCGACGCCGCGGCCGCCGGTCAGCTTCAGAATTTCCGAGATCACATCCACCTGGCGGAAATTCAGCGTGATGTCGGCGCCCAGCCGCCGCGAAATCGCCAGCCTGTCGTCTATCCCGTCCACCGCGATGATGCACGACGCGCCGCGCAAGCGCGCGCCCGCCACCGCGCACAAACCTATCGGCCCCTGGGCGAACACCGCCACCACGTCGCCGATCTTGATATTGGCCGCCTCAGCGCCGGCGAAGCCGGTGGACATGATGTCCGGACACATCAGCACCTGCTCGTCGCTGAGCCCGTCCGGAATCGGCGCCAGATTGGCCTGGGCGTCCGGCACCAGCACGTACTCGGCCTGGGTGCCGTCTATGGTGTTGCCGAAACGCCAGCCGCCCATCGGTTTGTAGCCGTGGCATTCGCAGCCGCCATCCTGCGCCGGATGGCCGTCCTGACAGCCGTAGGAGGTGAAGCTGGGACAGATCGCGCCGGCGATCACCCGCTGCCCTTCGCGATAGCCCTTGACGTCCGCGCCCAGCTTCTCGATCACCCCCACCGGTTCGTGGCCGATGGTCAGACCCGACGCCACCGGATACTCGCCCTTCAGAATATGCACGTCGGTGCCGCAAATGGTGGTGGTGGTGACCCGCACCAACGCATCGCCCGGCCCCACCGCCGGAATCGGCTTCTCGCGCAGTTCTATCCGGCCCGGCGCGACGAAGACCGTCGCTTTCATGCTGTTCATGGCTGCCTCCCGCATCGATGGCGGCCGAGGCGCGAAATGGCGCCCCGGCCCATGCTTCAATACAGTAGACCCATTCCCCGCACGCAAGCCGGCCACCCGACCGAATGGCCTATGGCTGACCCAAGTCAAACCGGCCGTGGCGCCGCCGCTACCTGCGCCAATCCATGAAAGTTCACGCCGCGCCTCGTCTTTGGATCCGTTTAAGGGCCGCCCCTGCAGCGCAATGGCATGAACATGAATAACACCCGTCGCGCAGCATGCTGCCAGCTTGATGTAACAGCTGGTTTACAACTGGCCGTTCCGCGTAAAATATCTCCAGATAAAATAATGCAGACGGAAAATACTCATGAACAAGCCGATGCGCTACGCGCTCGCCGCCATCGCCATGTGGGCCTCAGTCGCCACCCTCAGTTCGCTCACCCATGCCCTGCCGCCCTTCTTCGTCGCCGGCGTCGGCTTGATCTTGGGCAGCCTGTTGACCGCGCGCCGCGCCGCGGAATGGAAAGTGCCGCTGAAAAGCTTCGCCAATGGGGTTTACGGCATCTTCGGCTTCTACTTTTTCCTGTTCAACGCCTACCGGCTGGCGCCGGTGATGGATGCCACCGTGCTCAGCTACATCTGGCCGCTGCTGATGGTGCTGCTGTCGCCGCTGCTGCTGCCGGGCACCCGGCTGGGCGCCAACCACATCCTGGGCAGCCTGATCGGCTTCGCCGGCGCGGCGCTGATCGTCACCGGCGGCAAGCTGTCGCTATCGCTGTCCGCGCTGCCCGGCTACCTGATGGCGCTGGGCGCCGCCGTGGTGTGGGCCACCTACAGCCTGTTCACCCGCCGCCTGCCCGCCACCTCCGACAACGCCGTAGGCGGCTACTGCCTCGCCTCCGGCCTGCTGGCGCTGGCGCTGCACTTCGCCACTGAGCCCGCCGCCCACCCGTCGGCCATCCAGTGGCTGATGATCGCCGTGGTGGGCCTGCTGCCGATGGGCGCGGCCTTCCTGTGCTGGAACCGCGCGATGCAGCTGGGCGATCCGCGCCAGATAGGCGCGCTGGGCAACGCCACCCCGCTGCTGTCCACGCTGATGCTGGTCGCATCCGGCCAGGCCGCGCTCAACGGCTCCGCCGCGCTGGCCATCGCCATGATCGTCGGCGGCGCCGCGCTGGGCACGCTGCCGGCGCGGCGCCTGCTGCCCCGCTGGCTGCAAGCCTGACCCCGCCGCCGGCCGCCTTGAGCGGCCGGCATCGCCAGTCATTTCTGCCCGCCGCGCAGTCCGGCCCGCAGAGAGGGCCCATTTTCGCCCCCTGTGCCCGATCCTCCCTGCCACGCCAAGCGCGTGACGCGCAATCCCTTGCCCGGCTCCCGGTTAATATTCAATCGATAAAGTCTAAAATCATACTAATTGGGGAGGCCTGGCATGACTTTAGACCATTCAAAACAAGTACAAGATCTCTTTGTCCAGCATCTGAACGGCAGCGCCAACGGCATTGCCGTGCTGGACGCCGAGGATCGCTTTCTTTTCTACAACCAGTCCTTCATCACCATGTTCGCCTTTGAAGGCATTTCCATGATCGGCAAGCCTTATGACGACTTGATGGCCCGCGCCTTCAATCTGCGGCTGATCGCGGAATGCGGCAAAACCACGCTGGAGGCCTGGCTGGAGGTGGTTCACGCCCGCCACCGCACCCAGGAGGTGTGGAACTACGAGATGGAGTGGACGGACAAGCGCTGGCTGCTGCTGACCAAGCAGGTATACCAGCAGGGCATGATGGTGATGGTCTGCGCCGACATCACCCGGCACAAGCAGACCGAATTGGCGCTGCGCGCCGCCCATGCCGAGCTGGAGCGGCTGGCCATGACAGACGAACTGACCGGCATCTCGAACCGCCGCCACTTCCTCGCGCAGATGGAGCGGGAATACGAACGCGCCAAACGCTACCAGCACCCCGCCAGCCTGGTGATGTTCGACCTGGACCACTTCAAGCGCGTCAACGACAGCTACGGCCACCCAGCCGGCGACCTGGTGTTGAAACACTTCGCCGACTCCCTGGCCGCCCATGCCCGCGACCAGGATGCGCTGGGGCGGCTGGGCGGCGAAGAATTCGCCCTGTTGCTGCCGGAAACCAGCGCCGCCGGCGCGATGAGCCTGCTGGAGCGCGTGCGGACCGAGCTGGCGAACGCCAGCCTGGAATTCGTCGCGCCCGGCTTTTCCTACACTTTCTCCGCCGGCGTGGCGGAGTTGTCCATTCCGCCCGGATTCGACCGCCGCCACTGGATTCAGGCTGCCGATCAGGCGCTGTACCAGGCCAAGGCATACGGCCGCAACCGCTCGGTCATCTACCGGGACGGCTAGGCCAGGCCCGCCGCCTTGATACTTTCTGGAACAGTTTCCATCAAAATCATTTGGACTAGAGTTACGAATAAGCCTGCGCGGGCCTCGCCCGCCAGCCTCCGCATCCAGGCAGGCACGGCAGGAGGCAATCCGCATGGCCAAACGATGCGACGTCCCCGGCATCCACGCCTATGACGCGCCCGCCGGCGGCTGGGAGGCGCCGACACCCCGAAAGCGAATGTGCTGATGCCGCCCGTCTTCAAATCCGCCCCCCCTGCGCGTGACGCGCGCGAAGGCCGGGCGGCCGGCGCGGGCCCGGGTCGGCAGATGGTTTCCCAAACAAGAGCAAATGGCCATGGATCTATTCGACGCAATTCACCTCGCCAGATTGCAGTTCGCCTTCACGGTTTCCGTGCACATCATCTTTCCGGCGATCAGCATCGGGATGGCCAGCTTCCTGGCGGTGCTGGAATGGCGCTGGATCGCGACAGGCGACCGCGCCTACAAGGACATGTACCTGTTCTGGTCGAAAATCTTCGCCATCGGCTTCGGGATGGGGGTGGTTTCCGGCGTGGTGATGGCTTATGAGTTCGGCACCAACTGGAGCGGCTTCTCCCGCGTGGCGGGGAATATCACCGGCCCGCTGCTGACCTACGAGGTGCTGACCGCGTTTTTTCTCGAAGCCGGCTTTCTCGGCATCATGCTGTTCGGCTGGGAGCGGGTCGGCCCGCGCGCGCACTTCTTCGCCACGCTGATGGTCGCGATCGGCACGCTGATTTCCACGTTCTGGATTCTCGCCTCCAACAGCTTCATGCAGACGCCGCAAGGCTTTGCCATCGAAAACGGCCGCATCGTCCCGGTGGACTGGCTGAAGGTGATTTTCAATCCCTCGTTCCCGTACCGGCTCGCCCACATGACCATCGCCGCCTTCATCGTGGCGGGCTTCATCGTCGCCGCCTGCGGCGCCTGGCACCTGCTGCGCGGCCGCGACGACGCGCCGATCAAGCGCAGCTTCTCGATGGGGCTGTGGATCTTGCTGCTGCTGACGCCGATACAGATTCTGGTCGGCGACGCCCATGGCCTCAACACGCGCCAATACCAGCCCGCGAAGATCGCCGCCATCGAGGGGTTGTGGGAAACCGAGAAAGGCGGCACCGCGCTGAACCTGATCGGGCTGCCGGACATGCAGGCGGAAACGACGCGCTATGCGATCCAGGCGCCGCATCTTGGCAGCCTGATCCTCACCCATAGCTGGACCGGGGAGATCCGCGGCCTGAAGGAATTTCCGCCGCGGGACCGCCCCTATTCGCCCATCCTGTTCTGGACTTTCCGCATCATGGCCGGCCTGGGCATGCTGATGCTGCTGACGGCGCTGCTCGGCCTGCTGCTGCGCCGCGGCGGCCGCCTCTACCATGCCCGCTGGTTTCAACGCCTGGTGCTGTGCATGGGGCCATCCGGCCTGGTGGCCTTGCTGGCCGGATGGATCACCACCGAAGTCGGCCGGCAGCCCTGGACCGTGTACGGCGTGCTGAGAACCGAAGACTCGGTATCTCCCATCACCGCCCAGCAGGCCGGCGTGTCGCTGCTGATTTTCGTGATCGTGTATTTCCTGGTTTTCGGCGTGGGAGTCTACTACATGCTGAAACTGATGAAGCACGGCCCCGCCGCGCATGCCGCGCATGGCGAGCCGATGGCGCACCCGGGTTTGCACAATCGCGCGCTGGACATGCTGGAAGAAGAGGAGTAATGCCATGCAGATCGATCTTCCCGTCGTGTGGGCCGCGATCATCGGGCTGGGCGTCTTCATCTACGTGGTGCTGGACGGGTTCGACCTCGGCATTGGCTTGCTGTTTCCGTTTTTCGAGCTGAAAAACGAGCGGCAAGTGATGCTGAACACCATCGCGCCATTCTGGGATGGCAACGAGACCTTTCTCGTGCTGGGCGGCGCCGGCCTGTACGGCGCGTTCCCGGTGGTTTACTCCACCCTGCTGCCGGCCAACTACCTGCCCCTGATCATGATGGTGATCGGGCTGATCTTCCGCGGCGCCGCCTTCGAATTGCGCGCCAAGGCCAAGCGCACACAGCACTTGTGGGACCTGGCCTTCATCTGCGGCTCGGCGCTGGCGGCGTTCTGCCAGGGCATCGTGCTGGGCTCGCTGCTGCAAGGGATCAAAATCGCCGACGGGCAATTCGTCGGCGGGCCGTTCGACTGGCTCTCGCCGTTCAGCATCTTTTGCGGGATAGGCGTGCTGATCACCTACGCGACGCTGGGCTGCGCCTGGTTGATCCTGAAAACCGACGGCGAACTGCAGAGAAAGATGTTTTCCTTGATGCGGCCAATGGCCGGCACCTTGCTTGGCGTCATCGCCATCATCAGCCTGTGGACGGTGCTGGGCTTGCCCGCCGTCGCCTACCGCTGGTTTGGCAGCGGCCATCTCGGCTGGTTTCTGCCCGTGCCCATCCTGGTGCTGGCGTCGGTTTGGGGAGTCTACCGCGCGATCCGCCGGCAAAATGATTCCCTGCCTTTTCTCCTGACGCTGGCGCTGTGCTTTCTGGGCTACAGCGGCCTGGTCATCAGCATCTGGCCCAACATCATTCCGCCATCGCTGACCATATGGCAGGCATCGTCCAGCCACTCCAGCCAGTTATTCGCGCTGGTCGGCACGGTGATCATCCTGCCCATCATTTTTGTCTACAACATCATGCAATACCGCGTATTCCGGGGAAAGGTCCGCGAAGGCGACGCCGGTTATCATTGAACGGCGCCGCGGAATCCGCCCGGCGCGCGTGATGATCATCCGGCCGATGCCCAATTGGTTCCGCATGCTGTTCGTGTGGAACGGCTCCGCGCCGCAGTCCATGATTCCCCAGCTGATATTTGCCGCATCGCCAACCCGCAAAAGCGGCGCCGCCCAGCCGGCTCAGGTCAGGATGTAATGGCTGCCCACCCGCCAATCCGACGGCAGGGCTTCATCATTCAACTCCAGCACGGTGCGTTCTATGGTGCGCGTCATCGCATCCAGCGGCAGGCCGTTGGGCGAACAGGAAAACGGCTCGGCCAGCTCGCTGGCGATAGACTCCAGCGCGAACAAGGTATAAGACAGGAACACCGTGATGAAAGGCGTGGCGTAACTGATGATGTCCACCAGGCCGAACGGCAAGAACAGGCAGTAGATATATACGGTCCGGTGCAGCAATACCGAATACACGAACGGAATCGGCGTCGATTTGATGCGCTCGCAGCCGCCTATCACATTGAAGATCTCGCCCATCTGCCCATCGCAGGCCAATAACTGCATGTCCGTCACCAGGCCTTGCCGATTCAACGCGTACAAGGCGCGGCGTGTTTCATGGCACAGCACGGTCGGTTTGTACGCTTTTCCCGCGCAGCTGGCATTTTCAAGCGCATCGCCGCGCAACTGGCTTTTCAGCAGGCTAGGCAGCAGCAACAGCTTGCGGATGATGGCCTCGCCCTCCGCCGCCATGGCCGGCTGGGCGCTCCGAATGGAAATCACCATCGACGCCAGGCTGCGGATGGCGATCAGAAAGTGCCCCCACAGCTTGCGCGCCTCCCAATAGCGGTCGTAACTGGCATTGTTGCGGAATGCCAGAAATATCGTCAGCGCCACGCCCACCAGCGTGAACGGCACGGTATTCAGAGGGATTTTATCGCCGAACACATGCCCATCGGTCAACAGCGCCACCCCGCTGATCCCGGCCATGAACAAAAGCTGGGGGATGATCCGCCGAATAACCGACCCCTCCCAAACGAACAGCAGCTTCAGCCAGCTGCTTTCAGAGCGCACAATCATCTTGCATTCCTGAATCCATTAATCAAACCATGCCCGGCAAGCGCCCGTAAGACGCGAAACGGCGTCCGCCATGCCTGCCGCGCCAATCCATGCGGGCAGAAAGGCCTGAACCCAAAAACCTCTCCCCGTTGAAATCTTGCAGCGAGTGTCAAACAGCCGCGGCAGCCGAATAAGCCAGCCCGCCGCCCATCACAGGCCACAGCGCCATCTTAATCAGCCGTCCGGCAAAGAAAGAGCACAGTTCCCCCCATCCAACGCAATACAGTTTCGATTGAAACAAACCGGCTGCAATAAAAAACGGCACTACCCGCAGGGCAATGCCGCCTCTCGCATCCAACGAAGCATGGCGGGGAAAAACGCCGCTCAGCCCCCGACCAAGGACATCCGCACCGTCGGGTATTTTTTCCGTCCGTGCTCGCGATATTGCTCGCCGCGCCATTCGGAATAGCGGTCGTCCCGCGCGCGCCAGGCCGACGCGATGACGGTCTGCAAGGCGGCGGGAGAAACCTGCTCGCCAAGATAGGGGCGCAGATCGAGCGAGCGATTGGCGAACAGGCAGGTAAACAGCTGGCCGTCGGCGGAGACCCGGGCGCGGCTGCAGTCTCCGCAAAACGGCGCGGACATGCTGGAGATGAAGCCGACCTCGCCGCCGCCATCGGCGTACTGGAAATAGCGGGCGGTATCGCTGGCCCGCTCGACCGGCGCCGCGATCAACGCATGCCGCCGCTCGATCCGCTCCCGCACCTGCTCCGAACGCAAAACGCTGGCGCCGCTCCAGTTGGCTGCGCCGCCTACGTCCATGAATTCGATGAAGCGCACGGTGACGCCGCTATGGCGGAAATAGTCGGCGATGGGCAGGATCTGGCCGTCATTCAAGCCGTTCTGCACCACGGTGTTGATCTTGACCGGCGCCAGCCCAACCCGGCAGGCGGCCGCTATGCCGTCCAACACCCGCCCGACGCCGATGCCGACATCGTTCATCTGCCGGAAAATGCCGTCGTCCAGGCTGTCCAGGCTTACCGTGACCCGTTCCAGCCCCGCGTCTTTCAGGCTTTGCGCCTTGGCGCCCAACAACACGCCATTGGTGGTCATCGACACGGAAACGCTTTTTCCCGCCGGGGTGCTCAGCCGCGCCAGCGATTCGATCAAGCGCTCGATGTCCTTGCGCAGCAAGGGCTCGCCGCCGGTGATGCGTATTTTCTCCACCCCCAGCGCGACGAAGGCGCCCGCCATCTTGCGCATTTCGTCGAACGACAGCAGCTGGGCATGTTTCAGGAACGCATAGTCCTTGCCGAACACGTCTTTCGGCATGCAGTACGGACAGCGGAAATTGCACTTGTCGATTACCGACAGGCGCAGATCCAGCAACGGGCGCCGCAGCGCGTCCAACACCGCCATTCCGCTCTTGTCTTGCGCTGACTGTTCGCTCATCACGTCCGCTCTCCCCGCCATGCCTCAGACCTGCCCCATGGACGGCAAATGCGGCCCAGTCGGCTTCATGTGCGCCACTATAGCGGCTGAGCGCCGCCGCGAACGGTACAGTTGCCAGCCGTACTGACAGATACAGTTGCGCGGCCAAAGCGCCGGCTCATGCCGCAAACAGTTCCCGGCAGGCACAAAGCCCCTCCTCTGTCAGCCAGGCGGTGCCGACGCAGCCGTCTTCGCGCATCGCCACCTCCACCAGCGCGCTGGCGCGCAGATAGCTCAGCCAGCGCCGCAGCGAGCTCATCGGCACGCCCGACTGCTTGGACAGCCGGGCCAGCGACCAAGGCCGCTCGCGGTCCTTCAGCGCGGCCTGCCACAGCTGGGCCAGCACCGCCAGCAAGACCTGATCGTTCGGTTCGTCCATCACGTTTTCCTTATCATTGCGCCGGCCCCCGCATCCAGCCGCCGGCGAAACGCGTCAATGCGGCGCCAACGCCACCTTGCCGCGGAACAAATGGTATTGGTACAGGTTGTAGCCGATCATGATCGGCAGCACCGTGCCTATGCCCAGCAGCATGAAGGCCAGCGAGGCGCTGTTGGAGGCCGCCGCCGCAATCGTCAACTTGCCCGGCACCAGCCACGGGAATAGGCTGATGGCGAGCCCGGCAAACGACGCGGTGAACAGCAGGCAGGCGCCGACAAACGGGCTGTGCTCGCCGCCGGTGTAGACGGCGTACAGCACATAGACAAAGGCGAGCGCCGCCAGCAGGCCCAGCCCCATCAGCACATGCAGGGTGCCGCCATCCTGCCACCGCCCCAGGCCGACCGGGCTGAAATACAGCGTGCCCAGCGACACCACGATGGCGGCCAGCACCGTGGCGCACACCGACGCCACCGCGCCGCGGCGGGCGCGGTTTTGCAGTTGCCCCGTGGTTTTCTTCACCAACCAGGTCGCGCCCAGCAAGCTGTAGCCGGACGCCACGCCTATGGCCGTCACCGCCACGAACGCGTCCGCCTGGATGCCGGGCGCCAGGCCGCTGATCACCCGGCCCAGAATCAGGCCTTGCGCCAGCGCCGCCAGCAGGCTGCCGAGGCCGAACACCCGGTCCCAGAACGCCTTGCTGCCGCGGGCGAGATGGCGGAACTCGATGGACGCGCCGCGCATCATGAAGCTGGCGATCAACGCCATCACCGGCACATACAGCTGGGTCATCAGCATGGCGTAAGCCGCGGGGAAAGCCCCGAACAGCGCGCCGCCCAGCGCCACCAGCCAGGTTTCGTTGGCGTCCCAGACATGGCCGATCGACTGGATCATCAGATCCCGTTCATGCTGCTTGCGCTGGAACAGCGACAGGATGCCGACGCCCAGGTCGAAACCGTCGGTCACGACGTACAGCAAAAGCATCAGGCCGATGATGCCGAACCAGGCATGGCTCAGCAGCTCCTGCGTGGAAGTAGGTGTCATGGCAGTCTTTCCTTAATAACAATCAGTGGGGGCAGCAGGGGCGTCAGTGTTCGAAGCCGCGCGCTTGATCCAGCCGCTCCGGCATGGCCGCGGGACGCAGCGCCAGGTCCGGGCCTTTTTGCAGCCAGCGGCGGGCGAACACGAAGAAAGACGCCAGCATCACGACGAAGAAGACGCCGAACATCATGGTGCTGCCGCTCAGCGTAGCCGCAGGAATCGCCGATGCGGCGTGTTCGGTGCGCAGCATGCCGTAGACGGTCCACGGCTGACGCCCGACCTCGCGCACGATCCAGCCGCATTCCACTGCGATGTAGGGCAAGGGAATGGCCAGCACCCAGGCCCACAGCAGCTTGCGCTGCGCCAGCAGGCTGTCCAGGCGGCCGCGCGCCTTGCGGATCGCGTACATGCTCCAGAACGCCAGCGCCATGAACAGGAAACCGATGCCCGCCATCACGCGGAAGGCGTAGTACAGCAAGGGCAGCATCGGCGGCTGATCGGCCTTGGGAATGTCGCGCAGGCCCTTGATCTGCCCATGCAGCGTATGGGTGGCCAGCAGGCTGAGCATGCCGGGCACCTCCAGCGACCAGTCATTACGCTGCCGTTCGGCATTGGGCCAGGCGATCAGCGACCAATTGGCGCCGCTGCCCGGCGTATTGGTTTCCCAATGGCCTTCGATGGCCGCGCCCTTGGCCGGCTGGGTTTCAAACACATCCACCCCGCTGGAATCCCCCAACCAGATCTGCAGCGGCGCGGCGATCGCCAGCAACAGCAAGGCCAGGCGAAAAGACCGGGCGAAGAACGCCGGATGGCGGCGCTTGAGCAGATACCAGGCCGAAATGCCCGCCACCACCACCAGCCCGGTCTCCATCGCGGCGAACCACATATGGCTGACGCCCCACACCATGTCCGGGTTGAAAATGGCGGCGAGATAGTCGGTCACCACCAGCTTGCCGCCCACCACGATGACGCCGGCCGGGGTTTGCAGCCAGGAATTGGCCACCATGATCCAGAACGCCGACAGCGAGGAGCCGAAAGCCACCATGGCCGTGGCGAACAAGTGCATCTGGCGGGACACCTTGTCCCAGCCGAACATCATGATGCCGACGAAGCCGGCCTCCAGCATGAAGGCCATCGCGCCTTCAAAGCCCAGGATGTTGCCGAAGAACTGCCCGGTGTATTCGGAGAACGGCCCCCAGTTGGTGCCGAACTGAAACTCCATCGGGATGCCGGTGGCGACGCCGACGGCGAAGTTGAGCAGCAGCAGCTTGCTCCAGAAACGGGCGTGGTGGTACCAGACGAGATTGCTGGTGCGCACCCACAGAGTTTCGACAATCACCAGAAAGCCGGACAGGCTGATGGTGAGGATGGGCCACAAGATGTGGAAGATCGCGGTCAGCGCGAACTGGCCGCGCGCAAGATCCAGGGATTCGACAGACATATCAATCACCATAGGGAAAGCCACAGCCCGCCTTGCCTGCCGGGCTGCCGAAATTCAGGAAAAGCGCGTCAAAACGCCGGCATCACCGGCGGCGCGGCGGACAGGTGCAACAGCACCGGTATCGATTTGGACGTCGGCGTGTTGCAGACATCGCCCACGCTGTCCAGCGGCACCAGCGGGTTGGTTTCCGGGTAATAGCCGGCGATGCAGCCGCGCGGAATGTCGTAGCTGACCAGGCGGAAATAATTGGCGTGGCGGTCGATGCCGTCCTCCCACACCGTGGAAATGTTCACCCAGTCGCCATCCTGGAAACCCAGCATGGCGATGTCGGCCGGATGGATGAAAATGACCCGGCGCTGGCCGAACACGCCGCGATAGCGGTCATCCAACGCATAGATGGTGGTGTTGTACTGGTCGTGGGAACGGGTGGTCATCAGCGTCATCAGCCGTTCGCCATGCAGCTTGCGGGCGCGGCTGATCGGCGTGTCGCGCTGCACCGGGTGGGCGATGAAATTGGCCTTGCCGCTGGCGGTTTCCCACGCCCGCTCGCGCGAGGCCACGCGCAGATGGAAGCCCCCCGGCTGCTGGATGCGCGCGTTGTAGTCTTCGAAACCGGGTATCACCCGCTCGATGGCGTCGCGGATTTTGCCGTAATCGCGCGCGTATTCCAGCCACGGCGCTTTGGCGTCGCCCAGCGTGGCATCGGCGATATGGGCGATGATGGCGGTTTCGGACAACAGATCGGGCGAGGCCGGCGTGTTCATACCATAGGAGATGTGCACCATGCTCATCGAGTCCTCCACCGTGATGCCCTGCGCCACGCCGGAGCGGTCGTCGATTTCGGTGCGGCCCAGCGTCGGCAGGATCAGCGCGGCCTTGCCGTGCACCAGGTGGCTGCGGTTGAGCTTGGTGGTGATGTGCACGGTGAGATCGCAGGCGCGCAGGCCCTCGAAAGTGCGCAGGGTGTCCGGCGTTGCCATCGCGAAGTTGCCGCCCAGGCCGACGAATACCTTCACCTTGCCGTGCAGCATGTGTTCGATGGTTTCCACCACGTCCAGGCCGTGCTCGCGCGGCGGCTCGAAGCCGAACACCTCGCCCAGGCGGTCGAGAAAAGCCATCGACGGCTTTTCCTCGATGCCCACCGTGCGGTTGCCCTGCACATTGGAGTGGCCGCGCACCGGGCAGATGCCGGCGCCTTCGCGGCCGATATGGCCGCGCATCATCAGCAGATTGGACAACAGCTGCACCGTTTGCAGCGAATGCTTGTGCTGGGTGATGCCCATCCCCCAGGTGGCGATCACCCGCTCGCCCGCGGCGTAGATGCGGCCCAGGTTTTCGATGTCGGCGCGCGCGACGCCGGATTCGGCCTCCAGCAGCGCCCAGTCTTCCCGGCGCAGGTCGTCGGCGAAGGCGTCGAACCCCAGCGTGTGGCGCTGGATGAAGTCCCTATCCAGAATGCCCGGCTCGCCCTTGGCGCGGGCCTCGTCGTCGCGCGCCAGCACATATTTGGCCACGCCCTTGATCAGCGCGAAATCGCCGCCCAGCCTGGGCTGGATGAAGGTGGAGGCAATCGGCGTGCTGCCCATGGTGATCATCTCGATCGGGTGCTGCGGGCTGGCGAAGCGCTCCAGGCCGCGCTCGCGCAGCGGATTGACCGAAACGATGATCGCGCCGCGGCGCGCCGCCTCGCGCAATTCGCCCAGCATGCGCGGATGGTTGGTGGCCGGGTTCTGGCCGAAGATGATGATGGTGTCGGCCTTCTCGAAATCGTCCAGCGTCACCGTTCCCTTGCCCACCCCCACCGTACCGGGCAGGCCGCGGCTGGTGGCCTCGTGGCACATATTGGAACAGTCGGGAAAATTGTTGGTGCCCAGCATGCGCACGAACAGCTGGTAGAGGAAGGCGGCCTCATTGCTGGCGCGGCCGGAGGTGTAGAACGCCGCCTGGTTCGCCGAGGGCAGGCGATTCAAATGCCCGGCGATGCATTCGAACGCCTGCGGCCAGGAGATGGGGACGTATGTGTCGCTGGCGGCGTCATAGCTCATCGGCTCGGTCAGCCGGCCGTGCTGCTCCAGCTCGTAGTCGGTCTGCTGCATCAGAGACTCGACGGTGTTCTCGGCGAAGAAGGCCGGCGTCACGCGCTTGGTGGTGGCTTCCGCCGCCACCGCCTTGACGCCGTTCTCGCAGAATTCAAACGTGGAGGCATGCTGGCGGTCGGGCCAGGCGCAGCCGGGGCAATCGAAGCCATCCGGCTGATTCTGTTTGAACAGCATGCGGTAATTCCCGCCCGACACCCGTTCCTTGATCAGATTGATCGCCACATATTTCAGCGCGCCCCAGCCCGCGGCGGGATGGTGGTAGGGTTCGATCTTTCCCGGTGGATTTGACTTGTCCATGACCTGGCTTCCATGATCCGCGCAGTCGCAAGGCCCGGAAATCGGGACTCATTCTGCGCCGTATTGCATGGAGGAGAGGTTAAGAGCAAAGTCCGGCGGCGGAAGTGTACACATCGCGACGATATCGCAGAGTACAGTTTGACCCACGTCAAGGCCCCAGGCATTGCTATGATGGTAGCGGCCAAGCCAGGCCACCCGCAGAACCCAAGGGACGCAGCGCATGAAAATGTATGAAACGCTGGCCCGCGAACTGGAGCAGCATGTGATGTCGGGCATGTTGAAAGCCGGCGACAAGGTGCCGTCAGTCCGGCAATTGAGCCAGCAACGCGACATCAGCATCACCACCGTATTGAAGGCCTACTCGCTGCTGGAAAGCCGGGGCGTCATCGAAAGCCGGCCGCAATCCGGCTATTTCGTGCGCAAAGCCACGCTCGCCGGCCATGCCGCCGCCATGCCGGCGCCAATGCCGCCCACGCTCAGGCCCCATCCGGTCGCCAGCAATGTCGAGATCAGCCAGCTGGTATTGCGCACCTTGAAAACCATCAGCCGGCACGACGCCGTGCCGCTGGGATCGCCCTATCCCGACCCCACGCCCTTCCCCTTGGTCAGGCTCAGCCATCTGGCCAACAATATCGCCAAAAAGAGCAGCGGCTGGGGCGTGCTAAATGACTTGCCGCCGGGCAACATAGACCTCATCCGCCAGATCGCCGGACGCTATTTCCTCAATGGCCTGCTGGTGGATCCCGCCGAAGTCATCATCACCGTCGGCGCCACCGAGGCGCTGAATCTTTGCCTGCAGGCCGCCGCCCGGCCTGGCGACACCATCGCCGTGGAATCGCCGACCTACTACGCCATCCTGCATGCGATAGAGCGCATGGGAATGCGGGCGATAGAAATTCCCACCAGCGGCACAAGCGGCATGGATGTGGACTACCTGGAAAGCATCCTGGAATCGGACAATATCGCTGCCTGCATGGTGATGCCGAATTTTCACAATCCATTGGGCATCGTCATGCCGGAAGCGAACAAGAAAAAGCTGGTGGAGATCATGACCCGGGCCAAGAAGCCCATCATCGAAAACGCGGTCTACAACGAGCTTTACTACTCCGACACGCCGCCAAGCTCGCTCAAGCAATACGACACCGAAGGCTATGTGCTGCATTGCTCGTCGTTCTCCAAAACCTTGTCGTCCGCATTCCGCATCGGCTGGGCCATGCCGGGCAGATACCGGGAAAAGGTCGAGAACCTGAAATTCGTCAATACGCTCAGCACCTCGGCCATTCCGCAAATGGCCATCGCCGAGTATCTGTCGCAAGGCGGCTATGATCAGCATCTGCGGAAAATAAGAAAATTCTATCAGCAGCAGGCAAAAATCATCACCCATGTGGTGAGACGGTTTTTCCCCGAGGCGTGCATCATTTCCGAGCCCGCCGGCGGCTATTTGCTCTGGGTGCAGCTGCCGCCGCATATTGACGCGATGCGGCTGTACAACGAGGCGCTGGAGAGAAAAATCACCATAGGCCCGGGCACCATTTTTTCCAATACCGGAAAATTCAGAAACTGCATTCGCCTGAATTACAGTTATTCATGGTCTAAAGAAATCGAATCCGCCATCGTCACCCTGGGAAAAATCATTTCCCACTACAAATGAAGCCGGCGGCCAGGGGCAAGGCAGCCAATCGCGCCGCCGCCATCCGGCCGGGCGGCTCGGATGATTGGTCGAACGGCGCCGGAGGAGTATCATCCCGCCCTGTCTTCACGCAAAAATAAAAAGGGGCTGACATGGCAAAACACTGGGGCAAGGTGCTGACGGCGATGGTGACGCCGTTCGACGCCGACGGCCGGCTCAATCTTGACGCGGCCCGCGCGCTGGCGCGGCGCCTGGCCGACAACGGCAGCGATGGCCTGGTGGTGGCGGCCACCACCGGCGAAGCGCCGACCCTGTCCGACGCCGAACGCTTCGACCTGATCCGCGCGGTCAGCGAGGCGGTGACCATCCCGGTGCTGGCCGGCACCGGCAGCAACGACACCCGCCACGCGCTGGCGCTCACCGCCCGCGCCGAGGAGCTGGGCGCCGCCGGCGCCTTCCTGGTGTCGCCGTACTACAACCGCCCGCCGCAAGCCGGCATCGAGGCGCATTTTCGCGCGCTGGCCGCCGCCACGCGCTTGCCGGTGATGCTGTACGACGTGCCCGGCCGCACCGGCCGCCGCATCGCCCGCGACGTGCTGCTGCGCCTGCTGGGCGAGGTGGACAACATCGTCGCCTTCAAGGACGCCACCGGCGATCCGGCCGCCGCCGCCAGCCTGGTGGCCGAGGCCGGCGACCGTTTCGAGCTGTACTCCGGCGACGACGCGCTGACCCTGCCCCTGCTGGCCATCGGCGCGGTCGGCGTGGTGGGCACCTCCACCCACTGGACCGGCCCGGAGTTCGCCGCGATGATCGCCGCCTTCGAGCAGGGCGACGTGCGCCGCGCGCGCGCCATCAACGCGGCGCTGCAGCCGTCGTTCGCCTTCTCCAATACCGACGACTCTGTGTACTCGATGTCGGTGAAGGCGATGCTGCGCGGCCAGGGCCTGGCCGTCGGCGAGTGCCGGCTGCCGCTGCCGGCCGCGCCGGAAAACGTGGGACGGCAGGCCGCCGAAGTCTGGCGCCGGCTGGAAGCCTGGCGCGCCGGCCAACGCTGAGCGGCCATCGGCAATAAAAAAGGAGACCCGAGGGTCTCCTTTTTCACGGTTGACGCGCCGCGCGGCGGGGATCAGTCGCGGAAGTTGTTGAACTGCAGCGGCGAGCCGTTTTCCAGGTCGTCGCCGATATCCTTGCGCAGCAGCGCGATGGCTTCCTGCAGCACGTCGCGCTTGGCGCCGGACACCCTAACCGCCTCGCCCTGGATGCTGGCCTGCACCTTCATCTTGGAATCCTTCAGCAGCTTGACGATTTTCTTCGCCAGGTCGGAATCCAGGCCTTCCTTGATCTTCAATACCTTCTTCACCTTGTTGCCGGACACTTTCTCCAGCTTGCCGTAGTCCAGGCTGCGCACATCGACGCCGCGCTTGGCCAGCTTGCCCACCATCACCTCGTTGACCTGGTCCAGCTGGAACTCGGTGTCGCCGAACAGGGTGACTTCCTTGTCGTTGAACTCGATGCGGGCGTCGCTGCCCTTGAAGTCATATCGGTTGCCCACTTCTTTGTTGGCCTGATCCAGCGCGTTGCGCACTTCCACCTTGTTTACTTCGGAAACGACATCAAAAGACGGCATAAAACGTATCCTCGCTAATAATCAGCCGAATTCTAGTTGCGCCCCCGCGGCTTGTCACCCGCCCATTGCCAAAGCCGGCGCGGCATGCTGTGATCGGAGCCAAACCAACCATCCGCATCAGGACATCCAACCATGCTCGTCACCCTGCCCCAACTGGCCGCTTTTCTCGCCGCCGCCGTGCTGATCACGCTGTCGCCCGGCCCCGACAACCTGATGGTGCTCAGCCAGGGCATCTCGCGCGGCCGCCGCCACGGCATGGCCTTCGGCCTGGGTTGCGCGCTGGGCTGCCTCAACCACACCGCGCTGGCCGCATTGGGCATCAGCGCGCTGATCGCCGCCTCGCCCGCCGCCTTCGCCGCGCTGAAGATCGCCGGCGGCGGCTACCTGGTTTACCTGGGCTGGGGCGCCATCCGCAGCCCGGGCGTCGGCTTCGATGCCGGCGGCGATGGCGCGGGTCCGCAGGGTTCGCTGGCCGCCACCTTCCGCCGCGGCCTGATCGCCAACGCCATCAACCCCAAAGTGGTGCTGTTTTTCCTGGCCTTTTTGCCGCAGTTCGTCAATCCGGCGCAAGGCCCGGCCGGGCTGCAAACCGCCATCCTGGGCACGCTGTTCTCCGCCCAGGGCGCGCTGATCTTCGGCGCGCTGGGCTATTTCTCCGGCCATGTCGGCCAATGGCTGGCCAGAAGCCGCAAGACCGGACAGTGGCTGGACCGGACGGCCGGCGCCATCTTCATCGCGCTGGGGCTGCGTCTGATCCTGGCGCGCTGAAAACTCAATAGAAATTAATTACTATTCCAGATTGGCAAACACATTGGCGGGGGCAGATGCTAAGCTGAATGAGCAGCATTAAGTTTCAAATACCCAATAGGATTATTAAAATGAGAATATTGGCGACTTTCTTTATGCTTATTGCCCTCAGCCCTGCCGCCTACGCCTACATCGACCCCAGCTCCACCCTGTTTGCCTGGCAAGGCGCTTTAGCCCTGCTGGGCGGACTGCTGGTTTTCGTCAAAGCCCCCGTCTCCTCGCTCAAGCGCTTGTTGCGCCGAGTCTTCAAGAGGAAAGACGACGATCATGCGTGACCCGCTAGGCCACCTGGAACTGAAGGAACGCACCGCCGTCCGCTCGCTGTACGCCCCGCTGGAGCCAAGCCACTACTTGCACAGCCCCCTGTCGCAGCAGCTGGTCGGCCAGGGCATGCTGCTGGACTTCGACTTTCTGGGCAGCTCCGGCATCGTCTCCGAACGGCTGCCCTTCGTCAGCTACCCGCACGAATGGTCGGCGCCGCAATTGCGCGACGCGGCGCGGCTGACGCTGGACATCTCCCGCAACTTGCTGGAATCGGGCTGGGAGCTGAAGGACACCTCGGCCTGGAACGTGCTGTTCAAAGGCTGCGCGCCGATCTTCTGCGACCACCTGTCGTTCCAGCCCATCGCCAGCCGCCACTGGTGGGCCTTCGGCCAGTATCTGCAGCATTTCGTGTTTCCGCTATGCGTCGCCCGTTATCGCGACTTTCCGGTCAGCGACAGCTTCCTGCTCAGCCGCGACGGGCTGGACGCCGCGCGCTTCCGCGCGCTGATGGGCACGCGCATCTTCGCCACCCGCTTCTGGCCGCTGGCCCTGGGCCGCGGCAGCGGCCCGGCTACCACGGCAATCTGTACAGCCTGCTGGACTGGTTTCTGGCGGCTACCGCGCGCCAGAGCGGCCGTAGCGCCTGGATAGACTACGCCGCCAACAATACCCATTACCCGCCGACGGCCCAGGAGGCCAAGCGCGCCTTCGTCAGCCAGTGGCTGAACCGGCTCAAACCGGCCTGGGCGGCGGATTTCGGCTGCAATACCGGCGAGTATTCGCAACTGGCGCCGGACGCTGGCGCGGAAGTCATCGCGCTGGACGCCGACCACCGCTGCATCGGCCAGCTTTACGACACGCATCCGGGACAGGCCCGCCTGCACCCGCTGGTGGCCAATCTGGACGATCTGGACGGCGGCCGCGGCTGGGGCGGCGCCGAATTCAACGGCCTGCCCGCGCGCCTGGCCGCGGTGACAGAATTGGCGCTGATGCTGGCGCTGACTCACCACCTGGCGATTTCGCTTTCCATCCCCTACCGCAAGATCGCCGAATTCGCCGCCGCCTCCACCCGGAAATGGCTGATCGTCGAACTGATCGAAGAAAACGATCCGCTGGTGGAACGGCTATGCCGCGAACGCAAGCGCCATCCCGCCGAATTTCCGCTGTCGCTGCAGCGCGCCGCCTTTCTGGAACGCTTCCGCCTGCTGGGAGAGCAGCAATTGCCCGGCATCGGCCGCCACCTGCTGGCGCTGGAAAAACGGCAAGCATGAGCCGCCGCGCCGACAGCTGGGTCCTAGCGCTCGCCATCGCGCTGGGCGCCACCGTCTGCTGGCTGCCGGCCTGGCAGGCCGCAGCGCGCTACCATGGCGGCTACAGCGTCGCCGAAACCGCCGCTTACCTGCTGCTGCCGGCGCTGGCGGCTGTCCTGCTCGCCGGCATGGCAGCCGCGCTGGGCGCGCGCGGCCGCCAGTTGCTGTGCGCGCTGCTGCTGCTCACCGCTCTCTACCTGCTTCACAAGTTTGTCCGCGGCCTGCTGCCCGCCGCCCCGGCCTTGCCGCCCGGACGGTCATTTTCCTGCTTTGCGCCGCCAGTTGGCTGGCGGCGGCGCGGCTGGCCGACGCGTTCTGGCGGCAGCTGGGCCACGTCGTCATCGCCGCCGCCCTCCTGTTCGCGCTCACTCCGTATGCGCTGCTGATGAGCGACCAGGCCGGCGCTTACCCGGTGTTTTCGCTGGCCAGCCCGTACGCCCTGGCCTCGCCCAGCCGCAACACCCTGGCGATTCTGCTGGACGAAACCGGACCCGAGTTCACCGCGCCGCTGCTCAAGGCCGCGCAGGAGCGCCAATTGCGCTGGGCCAGCGTCGTGGTTCCCGCCGCCGGCGCCAATACTGTCAACGCCATCCCCGCCATGCTCACCGGTAAGCGCTTCGACAACGTGGCGCCCTGCGGCCCAAGCTGGCTGTGCTCGCCCACCCGTTCGCTGGATTTCGGCCAACTGTACGCCGGCCGGCCCGACCTCGACATCGTGGGTTTCTGGCACCCGTACTGCGCCATCCGCGGCCTGCGCTATTGCCGCAGGATAGCCGGCGTATTTTATCCGCCGCCGGCGCGATCCTTTCTGTGCAGCCCGCCCTACCTCCCGGCGCTGCTGAACTGCCGGCCCGCCGCCGGCTCGCGCGACGCCGCCGTCGACAGGCTGCTGGCGGCCGCTTACGCCGCGCCGTTCTGGCGCGAGGGCGGCATGCTCTACCTGCACCTGCCCCTGCCCCATCCCAGCATGGAAACCCGCGAGAACCTGCGCAGCCACTACCTGGCCAATCTGGCCGATGCCAGCCAGGTGCTGGGCCAACTGCTGGACAAGATGCGCGGCCGTTTCGGCGACGACTTCTCCGTCATCGTGACATCCGACCACCCTTTGCGCACCGAGGGCTGGTGCCGGCCCGAGCGCGAATACCACGCCGCGGACTGCAGCCTCGGGCTGCCGGCCAACCGCAAACAAGTGCCTTTCATCGTGATCAGCCCGCGGCTGGCGGAGCAGCCGCGCATGCCTGCCGACAATCTGGGCGTGTTTCACGGCGCCGCGCGCAGTTGACGGCGGCTTGCCGCCGCAACATCATCCCATCAGCATTGCCCGAACGCAGCGTCTCCCCACCACAAGGAATCAGCCATGTCCCTCACCATGCATCAAGCCGCCATTCCCGCGCTGACGCGCGGCCTCAACAGCCTGTCGGCCATTCTGGCCAAGGCCGCCGCCCACGCCGAAGCCAGGAATATCGACCCCCAGGTGTTTTTGCAAGCCCGGCTGGCGCCGGACATGTTCCCGTTGCTGCGCCAGGCGCAGATCGCCTGCGACCTGGCCAAGGGCTGCGCCGCCCGCCTGGCCGGCCAGGAGGTGCCCAGCTACGCCGACGACGAAATCGGCTTCGACGATTTGCAGGCGCGCATCGCCAAGACGCTGGCGCTGGTGGCCGGCGTGACGCCGGCGCAGCTGGAAGGCAGCGAAGACCGCGCGGTGACGCTGAAAGTGCGGGGAGAAGAGATAACATTCAGCGGCCTGGGCTATCTGCGCAATTTCGCGCTGCCCAATTTCTATTTCCACCTGACCACCGCCTACGCCATCTTGCGGCACAACGGCCTGGAGCTGGGCAAGCCCGACTATCTGGGCGGCGCGCCCGCCAGCCTCGCCGAATAAGCGCGGCAAACGGCAAAAAGCCCCGGACGCCAGCGCCGGGGCTTTGTCTTGACTGCCTGCAGGCCTACTTGCGCAGCAGGAATTCGGCCAGGATATTTTTGAACACGAAGCCTGACACGCCGAAGCCCAGCACCAGGAACAACACAAACATGCCGGTTTTGCCCGCCTTGGACTTCTTGCCCAGGTCCCAGATGATGAAGCCCATGAAAATGATCAAGCCGGTCAGGCACACCACCAGCGAAATATTGGTAAATTGCTCTTCGGACACGATTTCAACCCTTGTCTGCTTTCATTTGCCCTGCCGGCCGGGCCGCCGGACGGAAGCGGCCGCCGCGCAACACCAGGGCCACGCCCGCCGCTGCCAGTACGATACCCCCCATCGCCAATGGGCTCAAGCGCTCGTCGAACAACAGCCAGGCCTGGATGGCGGTGAGGCCAGGCACCAGGTAGAGATAAGCCGCCACCTTGCCGACGTCGCCATCGCGCAGCATGCGCATCAGCAGCAGGATGGCCAGCACCGACAGCATCAACACGCTCCAGGCCAGCGCGAAAACGAACTGGCCACTCCACGCCACGCTCTGGCCGCGCTCGAACAGCAAGGCCAGCAGGCCGGTCACGGCGAAAGCCGACAGGTATTGATGAAAAGCCCCGGCGATGGGGTGCGCGCCGCCGCCGCGATGTTTCTGGTACAGCGTGCCGCCGGTGATCAGCAACAGCCCGCCCGCGGCGAAGGCCGCCCCGGCGCCGCCGCCGAAAGACACGCCCTTGCTGCCGAGAATCACCAGCGCCGTGCCGGCCAGCCCCAGCGCCATCCCCAGCCACTGCCCGGCGCGGAAACGCTGGCCGCCCAGCCCCATGGACAGCAAAGCGGTCAACAAGGGTTGCAGGCCCATGATCAGCGCGGCCAAGCCCGCCGGCACGCCCAGCTTGATGGCGGCGAACAGACAGCCCAGATAACCGCCGTGCAGCATGCCGCCGCTGACCCACTGGCTGCGCATCTGCGCCAGGGTCGGCCACGCGGGCCGCAACGCGGCGATCAGGCCGGCGAAGCACAATAGCGTCAGCGCCATGCGGATGGCGAGGAAGGTGAAGGGGCCGCAATACGGCAAACCCAACTTGGCGCCGGTGAAGCCGGTGCTCCATAACGCGACGAAAACCCACGGAATCCAACTGCTTGCCCGCATGGCGCGGCCTCTCCTAATCTATTGCGCAAAGAACGAAAAATGGCGGCCTGGGCCGCCATGTCAACGGTATTAACCGATTGTATCAGCCGCGCTTGTTCCGCGCATTGGCGGCGATGCGCATCCGCAAGGCGTTCAGGCGGATGAAGCCGGCGGCGTCGGCGTGGTTGTAGGCGCCGCCGTCTTCGTCGAAGGTGGCGATGGTCGGGTCGAACAGCGAATCGGTTTTCGATTCGCGGCCGACGACGATCACATTGCCCTTGTACAGCTTCAGCCGCACCCATCCGTTCACCGTGGCCTGCGACGCGTCTATCATCTGCTGCAGCATCGCGCGCTCCGGGCTCCACCAGTAGCCGGTGTAGATCAGCTGCGCGTACTTCGGCATCAGCTCGTCCTTCAGGTGCGCCACTTCGCGGTCCAGCGTGATCGACTCGATCGCGCGGTGCGCCTTCAGCATGATGGTGCCACCCGGGGTTTCATAGCAGCCGCGCGACTTCATGCCGACATAGCGGTTTTCGACGATGTCGAGACGGCCGATGCCGTGCTTGTTGCCCAGGCGGTTCAGCTCAGTCAGCACCGCGGCCGGACTCAGCGCCTGGCCGTTGATGGCGACGATGTCGCCGTGCTTGTATTCCAGCTCGACGTATTCAGCCTGGTCCGGCGCGTTTTCCGGGCTGACGCTCCACAGCCACATGTCCTCGTCCGGCTCGCGCGCCGGGTCTTCCAGCGAGGTGCCTTCATAGGAGATGTGCAGCAAGTTGGCGTCCATCGAGTACGGGCTGCCGCCGTTTTTCTTCTTGCTGATGTCGATGCCGTGGGCTTCGGCGTAAGCCAGCAGCTTCTCGCGCGACAGCAGGTCCCACTCGCGCCACGGCGCGATTACCTTGACGTCGGGCTTGAGCGCGTAATAGCCCAGCTCGAAGCGCACTTGGTCGTTGCCCTTGCCGGTGGCGCCGTGCGACACCGCGTCGGCGCCCACCTGGTTGGCGATCGCGATCTGGCGCTTGGCGATCAGCGGCCGGGCGATGGAGGTGCCCAGCAGGTATTCGCCTTCATAGACGGTGTTGGCGCGGAACATCGGGAACACGTAGTCGCGGACGAACTCCTCGCGCAGATCCTCGATGAAGATGTTCTCCGGCTTGATGCCCAGCGACACGGCTTTCTGGCGCGCCGGCTCCACTTCTTCGCCCTGGCCGATGTCGGCGGTGAAGGTCACCACTTCGCATTGATAAACGTCCTGCAGCCACTTGAGGATGACGGAGGTATCCAGGCCGCCGGAATAGGCCAGTACTACTTTCTTGATGTCAGACATTGCTTTGCTTCCCACGTATTGTTTGCTTGTCGATTGCCGGGCGGGACTCAGTCCTCGCGGTGCCCCAGCAACAGAAATTCGATCAGGGCCTTTTGCGCGTGCATGCGGTTTTCGGCTTCGTCCCATACCACGCTTTGCGGGCCGTCTATCACCTCGGCCGCCACCTCCTCGCCGCGATGCGCGGGCAGGCAGTGCATGAACAGCGCGTCGGGCTTGGCGTGCTTCATCAGCTCAGCCGTCACCTGGTAGCCGGCGAAAGCCTCGCGCCGCGCCGCCTGCTCGGCCTCGTAACCCATGCTGGTGAACACGTCGGTGGTGACGATGTCCGCCCCGCTCGCCGCCCGTGCCGGGTCTTGCGTCAGCTCCAGGAGCTCCGAGCCGTAATGGTGGCCGTCCAACGCCTTCAGCTCGTAGCCCAGCGGCGACGCCACCTTCAGCTTGAAGCCGAGCACGCGCGCGGCCTGCAGCCAGGTGCGGCAGACGTTGTTGCCGTCGCCTATCCAGGCCACGGTCTTGCCCTTGATCGAACCGTGCCGCTCCACATAGGTGAAGATGTCGGCCAGAATCTGGCACGGATGGTATTCATTGGTCAGGCCGTTGATCACCGGCACGCGGGAATGCGCCGCCAGCCGTTCGACCTGGCGCTGCTCGAAGGTGCGGATCATGATGATGTCGCTCATCCGCGACAACACTCTCGCGGTGTCCTCCACCGGCTCGCCGCGGCCCATCTGCGAGCTCTTGGTGTCCAGAAACATCGCATGCCCGCCCAACTGGGCCATGCCGGCCTCGAACGACGCGCGGGTGCGGGTGGAGTGCTTTTCGAACACCATGGACATCACCTTGCCGACCAGCGGCCGGTGCAACTCGCCGGCGCCTTGTCGTCGCTTCAGAACCTTGGTTCGCTCGAAGAGATGGTGGTACTCGTCGGGAGTCAGGTCGCTGAACTGCAGGTAATGCCTTACGGACTTCATGATGCTCCAATCGGAAAAAAAGAGGCCGCTGCGCGTGCAACACCGAGAGGTGATTTCATGCGCAACGGCACATTACTACACGCTGGTCTCAAGTCACTTTAACAAACGCCGCACCCCAGACAGGACAAAGTCATGATTTACAGAAATGCGACATTTGTTATATTTATCGGAAATCACCCTGCCTGACAAGCATTCAATTGAACAATCCTCGTCCCGGCAATTCCGCCAACTCGGCCGGACGCAGCACGCGCACGTAAAATTCGCCGCCATCCTCAGCCAAACCATGCATTTCTATGGTTTTCTGTGTTTTTTGCAGCCGCGCCAAATACGACAAGATGGTGTCGTCTATCAGCTGCCCCGGCACCAGCACCGGAATGCCGGGAGGATAAGGCACGATCTGGTCGCAACACACGCGGCCGCACAGCTCGGCATTGGGACGGCCATCGTCGTCCAGCAGCGGCAACCGTTCGCCGGCCTCGTAGAAGGCGTCGCGCGGCAGGCAGGCCAATCGGCTGAAATGCGGGATCTCCGGCATCCGCCCCAGCGCGCGCGCCGGACGGTTTTCCTTCGCCAGCCGCAGCATCGCGTCGTACAGCCGCGACAGCTTGCTGCGGGTGGTGCCTATGGTCAGCAGCAGCGTGATGGTGCTGAACGTCGACTTCTCCACCTGGACGTTGTAACGCTCGAACAAGGCCTGCTGCAGTTCGTCGGCGGTGAAGCCGGAACGGGTGAAGTCCACCGTCAGCTTGGTGGGGTCGAGCTGGATGCCGTCTTCCCTCACCTCCTCCGGCAGCAAGTCGGCCAGCTCCAGTACGCGGAACACGCCGGTGGAGTTGATCTTCTCGCGCAATTCCTGCGCCAGCTTCAAGGTGCGGTCCAGCAGGCGGTAGCCTTCCATCACCGCCTGCTTGCGCGCCACGTCCAGGCTGGCGATCAAGTTGTACTGCGGACTGGTGGACGCGTGCATGTTGAAGTTTTCGCGGAACAGATGCGCGTCGAAACCGGGATCGTTGACGTGGATCATGCTGGCCTGCGAGAACGCGGACAGGATCTTGTGGGTGCTCTGGGTGACGTAATCGGCGCCGGACTCCAGCGCCGTCGGACGGAAGGCCGGGTGGAAGCGGGCGAAGCCGTACCAGGCCTCGTCGACGATCACCTTGATGCCCTTCTCGTGCGCGGCCTCGATGATGGGCTTCAGGTCGTAGCGCAGGCCGTCGTAGGTGCAGGAGGTGAGGATCAGCACCCGCGCGTCCGGATTGGCATCTATCGCCTCGAAGATGGTGGTCTTCGGCACCGGCCCGAAAATGCCGTACTGGCGATTGATCGACGAATCCAGATACACCGGCAGCGCGCCGGAAAGGATCACGCCGTGATGGACCGATTTGTGACAGTTGCGGTCCAGCAGCAGCTTGTCGCCCGGTGCCAGCAGCGTCTGGAAGATCACCTTGTTGGATGTCGAGGTGCCGTTGGTGGCGAAATAGGTCTTCTTCGCGCCGAAAGCCTTGGCCGCCAGCATCTGCGACTCCGCGATCACCCCGGTCGGGTGCAGCAGCGAATCCAGCATCGGCACCGACACCGACAGGTCGGCGCGCAGCAGGTGCTCGCCGACGAAATCGTGGAAATCCCCTACCCAGGGGCTGCCCTTCAGCGAGTCGCCGCCGGAATGGCCCGGGGTATGCCAGGAGTCCTTGGCCATCCGCACGTACTGCTTGAGCTTGTCGTAAAACGGCGTGGCCGACTTTTCCGCCAGCTCGGCCGCCAGAATGCGGAACCAGCCGTTGAAATCGGCCTCGTCGCGGTAGAAATAGCCGTCCACCGCGTGGCTGGCCAGCTCTTCCACCAGCGCCCGCTCGTCATCGTCCTGCAGAAACACGTAAAGCGAGACCTCCGGCCGGAACGCGCTGATGCGGTTGGCCAGCTGGGCCGCCGCCTGGTTCGCGCCGGCGCCTTTCAATTGGCGGTCGACCAGCACGACTTGCGTTTCGCCGTCGCGCGCGATGAGGTCCATGGTTTCGGCGCTGGTCGCCGCGGCGACGAAGGTCAGGCCGA
Organism: Chromobacterium subtsugae; assembly: GCF_001676875.1. Classification (GTDB taxonomy): domain Bacteria; phylum Pseudomonadota; class Gammaproteobacteria; order Burkholderiales; family Chromobacteriaceae; genus Chromobacterium; species Chromobacterium subtsugae. The sequence goes on from NZ_JYKA01000011.1 coordinate 118,766, forward strand.
ACGGATTTTCCAGCCGCACCGCTGCAGCCCCAAGTCCGGCCAGCACTTCGGCTTGCCATGTCACATCATCGCTGACCACGAGAACGCGGCTGACGGGTTTCATGATGGTTTCTCCAGTTGTGTTGCCGCGCGTTGTTTTTGTCTGTCCGGGCCGCGCGCGCCGCTGCTTGTTTTTCTGTTGTTCCGCCTATCCTATCCACATCTTGCCGTCGCCGTCATTATGCAGGCGCACAAAGGCCGCATGCGATACAATTGCGCCATGCTGACCGATGCCGAAAAAGACGCGATTCGCGACCACTACCGTACCCTCTCCGACAACCTGCCGGGCTTCCGCCCGCGCGCCTCGCAGCGGCGGATGCTGGCCGAAATCGCCAACACCCTCTCCCGCGCCCAGGAGAAGGTGGACGACGAGTGGCCGCAGCGCGAAGGCGAAAGCATCGCCGTGATCGAAGGCCCGACCGGCGTCGGGAAAAGCCTGGCCTATCTGCTGGCCGGCGGCGTGATGGCGCGCGCGCGCGGCAAGAAACTGGTGGTCACCAGCGCCACCGTGGCGCTGCAGGAGCAACTGGTCAACCGCGACCTGCCCTTCGTGGTGGAAAACAGCGGCCTGCCGCTGAGCTTCGCGCTGGCCAAAGGCCGCGGCCGCTACCTGTGCCCGTACCGTTTGTACGGGCTCACCGCCCAGCACGCGCAGCAAAGCCTGCTGCAGCCCGATCCGATGATGGCGCTGTGGGACCACAAGCCCGAACAAGCCGAACTGGACGCGCTGTCGGCGATGGCCGACGCCTTCCACTACCGCAAATGGGATGGCGACCGCGACAACTGGGACACCGTGATCGAGGACGGCTTGTGGTCGCGCGTCACCAATGATCGCCACGGCTGTCTGAAAACCGCCTGTCCGAACCGCGCCGAGTGCCCGTTCTACCTGGCGCGCGACACGCTGGAAAACGTCGACGTGGTGGTGGCCAACCACGACCTGATGCTGGCCGATGTCTCCATGGGCGGCGGCGTGATCCTGCCGGCGCCGGAAGAAAGCTTCTACTGCATAGACGAGGCGCACCATCTGGCCAAAAAGGCGATCAACCAGTTCGCCGCCGAGCATTCGCTGGCGCAGGCGCTGGGCTGGCTGGACAAAGTGGCCGCCGTGGTGGTCCACGCCGAAGCGCACACCGGCAAGGCCGAGCTGGCCAGCCAGGCGATAGACTCCGCCGCCGCCTGCGTGGAAACCCTCACCGAATGGCTGTGGCTGCTGGAGGGCGAGGACGCGCTGGCCGCCAGCAGCGACAATCTGGAGCCCTCCTGGCTGATAGAAGACGGCATCCTGCCGGAACGGCTCAAAACGCCCGCCGCCAATATGGCCGTTTCCGCCCGCTCGCTGTCCAAACAGCTGGACGACATGGGCAACGCGCTGTCGGAAACCCGCAAGGACAAGAATGGCGACGGCGACCTGGACAAGACCGCCACCGAGCTGGGCTTCCTGATCGGCCGCGCGGAACAGCTGATGGCGGTATGGGATTTGTTCGATACCGAAACCGCCGAAAACGCGCCGCCGATCGCCAAATGGATCACCCGCCGCGCCGAAGGCAAGGGCGACTACCTGTTCTCGGCCTCTCCGGTGAGCGCCGCCGCCAGCCTGGCCGCCACGCTGTGGCGCCGCGCCTGCGGCGCCGTGCTCACCTCCGCCACGCTGCGCTCGCTGGGCGATTTCGAGCTGCTGCTGTCGCAAACCGGCCTGAAATGGCTGCCCAAGGTCAGCTGCCTGGCCCTGGATTCGCCGTTCAACTTCGATGAGCAGGGCGAACTGTACCTGCCGCCGCTGCAGGCCAGCCCGAAAGACCCGGGCGGCCACACCCGCGAGATCATCGAATGGCTGCCCAAGCTGATCGACCCGGCCCAGGCGGTCGGCACCCTGGTGCTGTTTTCTTCGCGCAAACAGATGCAGGAAGTGGCCGCCGGGCTGCCAGCCGAGCTGCGCGATCGCCTGCTGGTGCAGGGCGAAATCCCCAAGCGCACCCTGCTGGACACCCACCACAAGCGGCTGGAAGAGCAGCAATCCAGCGTGATTTTCGGCCTGGATTCATTTTCGGAAGGGCTGGACCTGCCAGGCGAAAGCTGCGTGCACGTGATCATCGCCAAGCTGCCGTTCGCGATGCCGGATGACCCAGTGGGCAAGACCCTGTCGCGCTGGATCGAGAAACGCGGCGGCAACCCCTTCATCGAACTGACGGTGCCGGAGGCGTCGATCAAACTAGTGCAGGCGGTGGGCCGGCTGATCCGCACCGAGCGCGACTATGGCCGCGTCACCATCCTGGACAACCGCCTGACACGGCAAAGCTACGGCAAAAAACTGCTGGCCTCGCTGCCGCCATTCAAGCGCATATGATTTTCAGGTATGATCACGAAACTTTCGCATAAGTAAAAATCGCCGGCCGACAAAAAACGCCTTAGCAGCTGCAACAAAACAGGCTACACCAAAAGCACACACACTGGTTCCACCGCCATGATCTGCAATCCATACGAAATCGTCATCCAGGGCCTCACCTCCGAGGGCCGCACTTTCCGCCCCAGCGACTGGGCGGAACGCCTAGCCGGCATCCTGGCCTCCTTCGACACCAACCAGCGCCTGTCCTACCACGCCTATGTTCGCCCGATGCTGCTGGAAGGCGTGCGTTGCGTGGCAGTCGACAAAAAGCTGGAAAAAGTGCATCCGCAGATCTACCAGTTCCTGATGGACTTCGCCAAGGACAATGACTTGCGCGTGGTCGATTGTCGGACACTAATTGACGAAGTCTACCCGAACAAATTTTCGGCATAATTGCAACAGGCGTCGTTTTTCCACCACTCCTTTTGCCAGTTTGGAAACACTCCCGTCATATTCTGTGGTTAAACTCAGACAAAGTTGTGAAGCAGTCGTGCGATAGTTGTTAAGCAGACACGAAGACTTCACCGCTTCACCACAGAACCTCAGACTTGACTTGGAGTATCCTCATGCAGAAGAAGAATCTGGCAGCCTTGGTTGCATCTTTGTTCATCCTCCCGGTGGCCGCCCACGCCGACGTCACCATCTACGGTTTCATCAGCGCCGGCATCGAATCCGCCAAAGCCACCGGCAACGGCAACAGCGCCAAGGATTACACTTCCCGCACCCGCGTGAGCGATCAAAACTCCCGCATCGGCTTCAAGGGCTGGGAAGATCTGGGCGGCGGCACCAAGGCCATCTGGCAAGTGGAAAGCAGCCTGCGCAACTTTGAGAACGGCGGCACCAACGACAAGGGCCAAACCGCGTCCTTCGGCACCCGCAACACCTTCATCGGCATCGACAACGCCGACTTCGGCAAGGTGCTGCTGGGTCAGAACGACTCCGCCTACAAGGTGTTCACCGGCAGCAGCAACAGCGCGCTGGGCACCGACCTGATGGTCAATACCACCGCCGACAACTTCGGCTCCAGCTCGGTCAACAGCCGCGGCGAAGCCCGTCTGGCCAACTCGGTCCACTGGTTCTCCCCGAAATGGGCCGGCTTCACGCTGGGCGGCTCCTGGGGCGTGGATGAAGCCCGCGTTGCCGGCAACGACTCCAAACGCATCTCGCTGGGCCTGGGCTACAACTGGGGCGGCCTGAATTTGGCCACTGCTTGGGATAAGCAGTATGACATGGCGGTAAAAAACAATAGCAACGGCTACAACACCTCCCCGACCAACGACCCGGCGGTACTCGCCCTGAACGCTGGCAAGAACGTTTCCTTCTACAGCATCGCAGCCAGCTACAAATTCGATTTCGGCACCTTCATCGGCGGCAACTACGAATGGGGCAACTTCGATCAGATCGGCGGCGGCCAAGTGAAGCAGGATGACTGGCTGATCGCGCTGGGCCAAGACTTCGGCGCCGCTTCGATCAAGCTGTCCTACGGCCAACTCGGCACGCTGAAGAATGTCGGCGCCGGCGTTAACGGCGACGACTTCAAGGCCAAGCAATGGATCCTGGGCGGCACCTATAACCTGTCCAAGTCCACCCAACTGCTGGCCTACGCCACCAAAATCACTAACAACGCCCAGTCCAAGGCCAACTTTGCCAACAATCCGGTCTACGACAACAACCTCGGCACTTCCTCTGCCGGCCTGACCGCAGGCAATAGCCCGCAAGCTTTCGGCATCGGCATGAAGGTAGCATTCTAAGCGTCCGCCTCCCGGTCGCCATCAAAAACGCCACGGCATGCCGTGGCGTTTTTCTTCCCCTACCGCTGCAGGTCAGTTGCAGACTCTATCCAACTCCCCTGGCTGCGACACCAGGAAATTCCCTTCTCCCTGCCACTGGATGATGCGGCGATTGCGCTGCCGCTCCCATTCATCCACCGGATACTTGCGCGCCCAGGCGCACATCAGCTGCTTGTCCTGCTGACTGATGCGCAGGCCATAGCGCTGGTGCATATACAGCGTGATCCGCGCGGCTGAACCGCGAACTTCCTCCCGCGGCTGGAAACGCTTCTGCTTGAAGTCCACTAGCGACTGGCACTGGCCGTAAATGGGGCGCGGATGGATTTCCCAGGCGCCGTAGGAGAAATTGGCGCGATCACCGTTGACCTCTCCCACCGCCGGCACCAGATTGTTCAGATCGCCCTCCGCCATCTGAAACAGGGGGTCCGTATCGCCGCAAGCTTTGCGGCCGCCTTTCTGCCAGCACTGACGTTGATGCCCCAATACCCAGGCCGGCACCACATGCTCCCACTCTATGCGGCTGGCGCGGCTTTCCGACTTGCGCGGCTGATAACCGCAGGAGGCCCAATCCACCGCCTTGCCTTGATAGCGGCAACCGCAGTAGAAGTCCACCTCCATGCCGGCATACACCCTGGGCAGGATGCGCTTGGCAGCGGGAAAATCACGATGGCCAACCTCCTTGCCGCCGCGCACCAGAGGCGCCGCCTCAACAGCTGGCGCATCAGGCAAAGCGTGCTCCCCCTTGGAGCTAGTCAGCAAAGCCTGACCCAAGGCCGCAAGCTGCCGCACTTCTCCTGATTTGGCTACCGACTCCACCTGCCGCGAATCACACGCCGCGAGCAGCGCGCTTAAAACTATCCATACCGATATACGCATGGCCCGAAGTGTAAGCATCCGAACCAATTACAGCAATATTATTGCCAAAATAAACAGCCCGCGACTCGCGCCGCGGGCTGGAATAAGCAGAAGGCAAACGCTTACCAGATGCGGATGCGCTGATCTTCCGGCTTGAACATCTTGTCGCCCGGCTTCACTTCGAAAGCCTTCTGGAACGCATCGCTGTTCGAGGTCGCCCCGATGGCGCGGAACGCTTCCGGCGAGTGCGGATCGGACACCAGGCGCGACAACAGCGCTTCGTCCCGCACCTTGCCGCGCCAAACCTGTGCGAAGCCGTAGAAGAAGCGCTGATCGCCGGTCATGCCGTCGATCACCGGCGCCGGCTTGCCGCCCAGCGACAGCTGATAAGCCTTGTAAGCGATCTGCAAACCAACGTTGTCGGCGATGTTCTCGCCCAGCGTCAGCTTGCCGTTGATGTGCTTGCCAGGCAGCGGTTCGTAGGCCTCGTATTGCGCCACCAGCTTGTTGGTCAGTTCATGGAAGCGCGCCTTGTCTTCCGCGGTCCACCAATCGCGCAGGTTGCCGTCGGCATCGTACTGGCTGCCCTGATCGTCGAAGCCATGGCTGATTTCGTGCCCGATCACCGCGCCGATGCCGCCGTAATTGGCGGCGTCATCCGCCTGCGCATTGAAGAACGGCGGCTGCAGAATGGCGGCGGGAAACACGATTTCGTTCTGGCTCGGATTGTAATAGGCATTCACCGTTTGCGGCGTCATGCCCCACTCGGTCCGGTCAACCGGCTTGCCAAGATGCGACAGCTGCCACTGGTATTCGAAGCGATTGGCGCGCTTGACGTTGCCCACCAGGTCCCCGGCTTGCAACTGCAGGCCGGAGTAATCGCGCCAATGATCCGGGTAAGCGATCTTCAGCATGTACTTAGACAGTTTGACCTGGGCCGCCTGCTTGGTCGCCGGACTCATCCAGCTCAAGCCGTCTATGCTTTGCCGGTACGCCTGCATCAGATTGGCCACCAGCTCCTGCATTTTCTGCTTGTGCTCGGCCGGGAAATACTTGGCGACATACTGCTCGCCCAGCGCCTCTCCCAGCGACGACTCCACCAGCTGCACGCCGCGCTTCCAGCGCGGGCGCTGCTCCAGCGTGCCGGACAAGGCCTTGCCGTAGAAGTCGAACCGCGCATCCACCAGCGCCTTGTTCAGATAGGGCGCATAGCCATCCAGCGTATGGGCGATCAGGTAGTCCTGCCAATTGAGCAGCGGCTGCTTCCGCAGCAATTGCGCCAAGCCGCTCACATACTCCGGCTGATTGACGTTAAGCACCGCCAGATCGGCCGCCCCGGCCTCGGCGAAGAAGCCATGCCAGTCAAGCTTGGGCGCCAGCTTCGCCAACTGGGCGACCGTCATCTTGTTGTAGCGTTTTTGCGGATCGCGGTTATCCACCCGGCTGCGTTGCAGCTGTGCCAGCTGCGTCTCCAGCGCCAATACCCTGGCCGCGCGCTTGGCCGGCTGCGCGTAACCCGCCTGCTTGAACAACTGCTGCAGATAGACCAGGAAGGCGGCGCGCGCCTTGGCGAAACGCGGATCCTTGCCCAGATAATAATCGCGGTCCGGCATCAACAAGCCGCTCTGGTACAGCTCCGGCAGGTAGGACTTGGCATCCTTGGCGTCTATGCCGACCTCAAAAGCCAACGGCAAACGCGCGTTGCCTGCCTGCCCGGCGCCGAGCAGCCGCAACAGCTCGTTCCGACTGGACAACAAGGTAATGGCCTGCAGGTCCGCCTCTATCGGCTGCAGGCCCTTTTTCTCCGCCGCGGCCTCATCCATGAAGCTGGAATAGAGCGCGCCGATCTTCTGCGCATTCCCCGCCGCGCCGCTCGCGGCCGATGCCGTCTCGATCAGGCTGCGGCTGCGCTCCTCGCTCAGGTCGCGCAACTCCTTGAACGCGCCCTCCCAGGACTCCGCCGCCGGAATTTCATGGGTATCCAGCCACTTGCCATTCACCGCCAGATAGATATCGTCCTGCGGACGCACATCCGGATTGAAATTCTTGGTGTCGATGCCGGAAAGCTCGTGCGCCCAGGCCTGGCCGGCCATGACCAGCGCCAGCACCATCAGTTTCAATTTCATTCTTCTCCTCCTTGTCCACCGTGATAAAGAAAGGCAGCCCGAAGGCTGCCTTTCCACACGAACAGATGACGGCTTACTTGACGAACTGTTCCGATCCGACGATGCCCAGCTTCGTCAAACCCAGACGCTGCGACTCCGCCAGCACCATCGCCACCGGCTCGTAGCTCGCGTCCTTGTTCGGCTTGATGTGCAGCTCCGGCTGTGGACTCGCCTTCCCCGCCGCCGTCAGCTTCGCCTCCAGCTGCTCCCGACCCGCCAGCTTCTCGCCGTTCCACAGCACCGAATTGTCCGGCGCTATGTCGATCTGCACCACCACCGGCTTCTCCAGCGGCTTCGACGGCGTGTTCACCGGCATGTCCAGCTTCACCGCGTGCGTCTGGATCGGTATCGTGATGATCAGCATGATCAGCATCACCAACATCACGTCGATCAACGGCGTGGTGTTGATTTCCATCATCAGATCGTCTTCTCCCGACGACCCTACATTCATCGCCATGTCTTTTCTCCTAGTTCCGCGCCGGAGGCTCGGTGATGAACGCGATCTTCACGATCCCA
>NZ_JYKA01000012.1 GCF_001676875.1 Chromobacterium subtsugae
CTGGATCCACAACGTCGGCCAGCACCTCAGCCTGTTCGTGGCGGGGGTGAAGGACAAGGTGGCGCTGAAGCTGATCGCGGCGAAGGGCAAGGTGCAAGTGCAGGCGCAGAGCGACGCGATGGAGCTGACGGCGGAGAAGGATGTGACCATCACGTCCTGCAAGGACAAGATCATCGTCCACGCCGGCGATGAAATCCTGCTGACCGCCGGCGGCGCCTACATTCGCATCAAAGGCGGCAATATCGAGGTCCATGCCCCCGGCAAAGTGACGGTAAAGGGCGCCAGCCACACGCTCGACGGCCCAGCCAGCATGGATTGGTCACAGCCGCAATACAAGAAGATCGTCTGCACCGAGCAGATCGATGCGCAGTTGCTGACCGAGGCGCACCCCGAGTTCATCGGCAAAAAATACGTCTACTACTCCGCCGATACCGGCAAGAAGATCGCGTCCGGCGCGCTGGACGGCAGCGGCATGACCGACCGCATCCATCTGCCCGGCGTCAACAACATCAAGGCCCTGATCGGGTCCGGTGAATGGGAAATCCTGTAATGAACCATCGCTATGCTTTTATCGCCATTGGCGTGCTGGCGCTGTCTGCTGCCCGCGCCGACGCCGCCAACCAGGCTGAGGACGCCTCGGTAGACCTGGGTTGGAACACGCTGCAGCTTCATGCCAGCCAGACGCTGGCCGGCTTGACGCCGGGGCAATATTCGGTGAAGAACCTGTTCGACCCGAGTCCAGCCAAGGCCTGGGTCTTCCACGGCGAGCAGACATTTCGCTATTCCGAGCAAATCTCCAATCCGGCAACGCTGACGCTGACGTTGGCGAAGCCGAGCTCGCTGTTCGCCGTCGCGCTGACGCCAGGCTACGCCAAGTCGGCGGCCACCCAGTTCCAGAACGCCTCGCCGAAGAGCGTCACCATCAGCCTGTACCGGCCGCATGAAGACAAACCATTCGAAACGCGCCGTTTCGCCCTCAGCTACCATGCGCGCGAGTATTCGCTGCCGCAGTTGCAGCGCGAGCTGAAAACGGTAGCCTTCACCAACCAGACGGATGACAAGATCACCGGCAAATCGGACAACGCGTTGAACTCGGCCGAAAGGCTGCTGCTGATCAACGCTGGCGACGCCGAAATCGCCAAGCTGGAGCTGAAAATCTCCACCATTGAGCCGGGAGCGAAATTCACCGATGTCGCCGTCAGCAAGCTCCGCCTGCTGGACCGGCAAGCCAGTCAGAATAGCGCGGAACTGCGGCTGGCGCGCTTCATCGCGCGCGACCTGGACAACGCCGCCAAGCAACTGGCCGCCACGCCGCGCTGCTTGGTTTACACCGAACAGAACGCCTGGCCGCAGCTGACCAACCGCGCCTGCACCGGCCCGGCCGCGCAACTGCAACAAGGCCAGGCCGATCAAGGCGTCGACGATATCATCCTGACACGCAAAGACGCTGCCAGCCGGCAATACCAGGTTCCGTTCGCCGTCGCGCTGCGCGACGCGCAAACCACTGGCTCCGGCCGCAACAGACAGCTGCGGCTGTCCGCCGCCGACATGGCGGGCAGTGAACTGATACTCGGCAAAAACGCCAACGGCCAGTTGCAGGCGCTGTCCGGCCTAGCGCTGACCCAGGCCTTCCTGGCCAACCGCGCCGATGGCTTCGGCAAGGCGTACCTGCAACCCCAGGACAGCCCCTACTTCTTCTTCGCCTACTCCCGCCCGCAGTTCACACCGGACAAGGACGGCTACCAGTTGAGCATCTACGGCCCGGCCGGACGCCAGGAGGCGCAATGGGCAACCAGGTAGAAAAGTACAAGGATTTCAACTTCGGCAAATACAGCGAAGAACAGAAATACGACATCCTGCAGCGGCTGTTCGAACATCACGCCGCCGCCAACGGCAAGAATAATGTCGACGGTTTCGCGTTCGAGACCGCCAACGGCCGGGTCAACCTGATAGGCGCGCGCGGCTTCGACCACGGCAAAGTCGTCAAAGACAGCAACAAGGTGTTCGACGACACATTGTTCGTCGTCTACAAGGACGCATCCGGCGAGAAAAAAGTCGCCGAATTCGAATTCAACACCGAACCCTACAGCAAGCAGAACGGCCAGCTGGCCGGCCGGGTGCTGATCAACGGTCTATACCAGTACAAACTGGGCAATCACAAGATATCGTCGTACCACGACCATGCCAGCCTGGCGGAAATGCAAAGCACGCACCATTTCGCCCAGCACCACAACTACCGGGCGCTGAGGATAGTCAAAGGCCTTGCTTTTCACGCCCAAAACACCGGCACGGCCAAGGCCCCGGAGTATGAGTTCAGTCCGGACCAGCCCGGCACGCCGTCAACAACCTACGAACACAACATCCACTACGGCGGCGAAGGCCCGAGCAACCGCACCAGCAACTGGAGCGAAGGCTGCCAGACGGTCAAGGGCCTGGATAACTACATCCGGCTGCTGAAAATTCTGGAACAGGACTACAGCCTGTTCGGCACCATCCACAACGAGCTGATCGCCAAGCCGGCTGTCGATGGCAAGCGAGCGGTGGTCTACGCGCTGCTGGACGGCCACCAGGTCGCCGATGAAACCAAGATTCAGGTCAAATTCCTCGACCGCATCCTGCAGCCGATGAAAGACGTCTGGTATGAGATCCGCCACGGCGACCAAACCATTACCGGCAAGACCGACCATGACGGTGACACCGGCGCGCTGTTCGGCCACAACCCAAAGGACAAAATAGACGTCAAGCTGCAAGGGCCGGTCGGCGACGCCAAGAAGCTGCCGCCGGTGCAGGCCGGCGAGAGCGTGTTCCACAAATACCTATGCGTGGTCAGCCCCAAGGTGCTGTGTGATGGTCTGTCGCGTCCCGACGCCGATCATAAGGAACCGGAAATCGACAAGACCCAGTCCAAGACCCACAAACATCACAACAAGCAACGCAAGCCGGTTTCCAAGGTGGAGGTACCGAAAGACCGCAACCCGCTGGAGGCACCAATTTCGGATTCCGAATTTGAGGACTGCAACGCGCTAAGCCAGGAACAGATCACCACCATCATCAGGTCCAACAATCCGGTGCTGATCGACCAATACCAGGCCGACGTGCTGGTCTACAAGGCGGCGCAGAACTACAAGCTGAACCCAAAGGCGCTGCTGGCGACAATGAAGCAGGAACAAGGCTGGGCCAAGAATAACAATAAATACAACAAGCTGATGGGCGTCGGTCCTGGCGGCCAGCCCACACCGATGGGAGTTGAGGCCTCGATCAACACGTCGGCTGGCACCTATCGCAGGCTGTTCGACGAGGGCAAGAAAAAGCTGTCTTCGTTCAAAATCAACTACGACCCCAAATCCCATGAAGTCGCCGCGGTAGGCAGCGGCGGCGCCTCCGTCAGCGAAGAGGAGGCCGCGGCGATGAAGGCAGGCTATCTGTACACGCCGCGCACCGCCTCTGAATACGCCAAGCTGCATTACACGCCGTGGACCTACTTTCCTCCCCAACGCAGCCGACCTTACGACACCTGGGTAAAAACTTTCCGGAGCTTCTGAATGAAAATCAATTTTCTGCTAAGCGTGGCCGCGCTGCTGTTGGCACAGCACGCGTCGGCCGCTTGCGACAAAGACGACTGGCAACAGCTGCTGCGCCACGCCGACGCGCCTACCGTCAGCGCTTACATCAAGAGCCAGCACTGCGACGTCGACCAATCGCTGGATGATGTTTCGAAAACGCCGCTCGTTTACGCAATAGATGCCGGCAACCGGGGCGCCGTGCAAGTATTGCTGCAAGCCGGCGCCAATCCTAACGTCGACGGCTACGATGGCAACACCCCGCTGTTCTACGCGGTGTCTGCCAAAAATCTGAATATCGTGCAGGACTTGATCGCCAAAGGAGCCGATGTCAACGCCGCCACCCGCACCAGCGAAATCACCGTGTTGATGACCGCGGTGCTGGACTCGACTCCCGCCGTCGCGTCATATCTGATCGCCCACGGCGCATCGCTGAGCGATACCGACAAATACGGCCACAAGCCTATCGACTACGTCGCCAAGCTCCCAGCCAAGAAACAAGCGGCCATGCGCGCCGCGCTGAAACCGCACTGATCCTACAAGAACAGCCAAACAAAAACGGGGAGCCGCTTGCGCCGCTCCCCGTTTGCCATCAGACGGTATCGATCTTAGCCGTAGTGGCCCGCATTCGCGGCAGCCACCGCGCGGCTGTGCGGCGGCGTCTGCCCATCCACCGCCATCATCACGCTCAGCGAGGTGATGGTAATGATGGAGAAGAAGAACACTTGGCGCGCCCAGGCCCTGTCGTCGGTTTCGCGCTTGTAGCCGGACAGCGCCATCTTCAGCCACCACAGGCTGGTGGCCACCGCCACCGCCAGGTAGCCGTAGCCGGCGTAGCCGCCGTACACCAACATCACGGTCGCCGCGGCGAAAGCCAGGATGTAGAGCACGATCTGCTGCTTGGCGGCGGAGATGCCCTTCACCACCGGCAGCACCGGGATGCCGGCCGCCTCGTAGTCCTTGAAGCGGAAAATGGCGATCGCGTACGAGTGCGGCATCTGCCACAGGCTGAACATCACCAGCAAAATGGCAGCGCCCATGTCGAAGCGGCCGGTGACGGCGCAGTAGCCCGCCACCGGCGGCACCGCGCCGGACAGGCTGCCCACCAGGGTGCCGTACACCGAGTTGCGCTTCATGTACAGGCTGTACACGCCGACATAGATCACAAAGCCGAACAGCACGCAGCCGGTGGCCAGCGGATTGGTGCCGAACCACAGCAGGGCGAAGCCCGCCAGGCCCAGCACCACGCCGTGCGCCAGCGCGGCCTTGGTGCTCATCGCGCCGGTGACCAGCACCCGTTTCTGGGTGCGGGCCATCTTGGCGTCGATGTCCTGATCGATGCAGTTGTTGATCGCGCAGCCGGAGGCCACCACTAGCGACAGGCCGATGACGGTGGCCGCAAGCAGCCACCAGTCTATCGCCCCCTGCGCCGCCAGCAGAAAACCGCCGGCGGCCGAGATCAGGTTGCCGAAGATGATGCCGGGCTTGGTGACCTGAAGATAACGCTTGAGCTTCAAGACGTTCTCACTCAGCGCATCATCAGCGCGTCGGCGGTGTAGATGATCCAGATCGACAGGCCGACCAGCAGCACGATCACCATGCCGGTGAACAGGAAGGAAATGCTGTTGAGCTTGCCTTCCTTGCTGAAGTCCAGGTGCAGGAAATACTTCAGGTGCACGATGATCTGCACCACCGCCAGCGCGAAGATGCCGAAGAAGGTGGCCTGCTTGGTGAAGGCGCCGCCCATTACCATCCAGAACGGGATGGCGGTGAGGATCACCGACAGTAGGAAACCGATGGCGTAGCTTTTCACGCTGCCGTGGCTGTTGTGCTCATGCGCTTGGCTCATCACATGGCTCCTTTCAGATACACAACGGTGAACACGCAGATCCACACGATGTCCAGGAAGTGCCAGAACAGCGACAGGCAGTTCAGGCGGGTCATGGCGCGGCCGGTCAGGCCGGTCTTGGCCACTTCCAGCATCATCACGCCCATCCACAGCAGGCCGGCGGTCACGTGTAGGCCGTGCAGGCCCACCAGGCCGAAGAAGGCCGACAGGAAGGCGCTCTTCTGCGGGCCGTGGCCCTCGGCGATCAGGTGGTGGAATTCATTGATTTCCAGGCCGATGAACGCCGCGCCGAACAGGAAAGTGACGGCCAGCCAGCCGAGAACGGCCGACTTGTTGCCCTTGTGGCCGGCGATCATCGCGAAGCCGTAGGTGATGGAAGACAGCAGCAGCGCCGCGGTTTCCACCAGCACGTACGGCAGCTCGAAGATTTCCTTGCCGGAAACGCCTTCGGCCACGTTGCGGAACAGCACTGCATAAGCCGCGAACGCCGTCGCGAACAGGATGCAGTCGGTCATCAGATAGAACCAGAAGCCCAGGACAGTCTGCTTGCCGCTGTCGTGGTGCTCATGGTCGTCATGCGCGTCGTGCGCTTGCTCTACATAAGTCGTCATGTTTGATCCAGCCTGTTACACGGTGGTGGTCGGACGGGCGGCCTTCTTCGGCTTGGCCTGCTGATCACGCTCGGTGTAGTTGTCGACATCGATGCCCAGCTTCTCGAAGCGGGCGCGCTCGATGGCCTCCACTTCGTCAACCGGCACGTAGTAGTCCAGGTCGTTGTCGTAGGCGCGCGCCAGCATGAAGCCGATGATGCCGACGAGGCCGACGATGGCCAGCCACCAGATGTGCCAGATCATCGCGAAGCCAAACACGGTGGAGAACAGGCCGATGAAGACGCCGGCCGAAGTGTTTCTCGGCATGTGGATGGGTTCGTACGACTTCGGCACCGCGTAAGCCACGCCCTTTTCCTTCATATCGGTGAAGGCGTCGATGTCGTGCACCTGCGGCAGCTTGGCGAAGTTGTAGTACGGCGCCGGGGACGAAGTGGACCATTCCAGGGTATGGCCGTTCCACGGGTCGCCGGTTTCGTCCTTCAGCTCATTGCGCTTGATCACGCTCACCACGATCTGCAGCAGCTGGCAGCCGATGCCGGCGGCGATCAGCAGCGCGCCGAACAGGGCCACGTACAGCCACGGCTCGTATTCAGGATTGGTGGTGTAGTTCAGGCGACGGGTCATGCCCATGAAGCCCAGCACGTACAGCGGCATGAAGGCGAACATGAAGCCGATCTGCCAGAACCAGAAAGCAGCCTTGCCCAGCTTGGGCTCCAGTTTGAAGCCGAACACTTTCGGGAACCAGAAGGCGAAGCCGGCCAGGTAGCCGAACACCGCGCCGCCGATGATGGTGTTGTGGAAGTGGGCGATCAGGAACAAGCTGTTGTGCAGCACGTAATCGGCGCCCGGCACCGCCAGCAGCACGCCGGTCATGCCGCCGATGGAGAAGGTCACCATGAAGCCCAGCGTCCACAGGATCGGGGTTTCAAAGCGCAGGCGGCCCTTGTAGATGGTGAACAGCCAGTTGAACAGCTTCACGCCGGTCGGAATCGAGATGATCATTGTCGCGATGCCGAAGAAGGCGTTCACGTTGGCGCCGGAGCCCATCGTGAAGAAGTGGTGCAGCCAAACCATGAAGCCCAGGATCGAGATCGCGCCGCTGGCGTAGATCATCGACTTGTGGCCGAACAGGCGCTTGCCGGAGAAGGTGGACACCACTTCCGAGAAAATGCCGAAGGCGGGCAGAACCAGAATGTAAACCTCGGGGTGGCCCCAGGCCCAGAACAGGTTCAGGTACATCATGGCGTTGCCGCCGGCTTCCGCGGTGAAGAAGTGGAAGTCCAGGTAGCGGTCCAGCGTCAACATCGCCAGCGCGCCGGTCAGGATCGGGAACGAGGTGGCGATCAGCACGTTGGCCCAGGTGCAGGTCCAGGTGAAGATCGGCATTTCCATCAGCTTCATGCCCGGGGCGCGCATCTTGATCACGGTCACCAGGAAGTTGATGGCCGTCAGCGTCGTGCCCAAGCCTGACAACTGCAAGGCCCAGATGTAGTAATCCACCCCCACGTCAGGGCTGAATCCCAGCTCGGCCAGCGGCGGATAGGCCACCCAGCCGGTGCGGGCGAAGTTGCCGACGCCCAGCGACAGGTTGACCAGGATCACCGCCGAAACCAGCAGCCAGAAGCTCAGCGAGTTCAGGAAGGGGAAGGCCACGTCGCGCGCGCCGATCTGCAGCGGCACCACGATGTTCATCAGGCCGGTCATGAACGGCATCGCCATGAAGATGATCATGATCACGCCGTGGGCGGTGAAGATCTGATCATAGTGTTCCGGCGGGAAAATGCCGTGGCCGCCGCCGGTGGCGACTGCCAATTGGGTACGCATCATCAGCGCGTCGGCGAAGCCGCGCAGCAGCATGATCATGGCGACGATGATGTACATCACGCCGATTTTCTTGTGATCGACCGAAGTCAGCCACTCTTTCCAGAGATAGCCCCACTTGCCGAACTTGGTGATGAGCGCGAACAGCATCAGCCCCATCAGGCCGGCGCCTCCCAGCGCCCCCATGATGATGGGCTCATGGTACGGGATCGCGTCCAGAGTCAGTTTACCTAACCACATTAATCGTTACTCCTTGACAACCGGCGGGGTGATCGCGGCGCACAGTTCTTTGGTCATCTTGGCCAGCTTGATGGCGTCGTCGCTGTCAGCCAGCGACGGACGGGCGGCCATGTACTTGTGCACAACGGCTTCGAACAGGTAAGGCGTGGTCGAAGCGTAGTGAGCCACCGGGTTGTTCTCGCTAGGCTTGAGCAACTTCAGGTAGGCAGGCGCGTCCAAGGTTTGGCCGGAAGCCTTCACCTTGGCCACCCAGGCGTCGAACTCGGCCGGGGTCTTGGTGGCGACAGCGTTGAATTTCATGCCCGAGAAGCCGGCGCCGCTGTAGTTGGACGAGAAGCCCTTGTAGGTGCCCGGCTCGTTGGCGATCAGGTGCAGTTGCGTCTGCATGCCCGCCATCGCGTAGATCTGGCCGCCCAGCTGCGGAATGAAGAAGGAGTTCATCGCCGCGTCGGAGGTGATCTTGAAGCTCACCGGCGTATCGGCCGGGAACACCAGTTCGTTGACGGAAGCGATCTGCTGCTCCGGATAGATGAACAACCATTTCCAGTTCAGCGCGACTACCTGCACCTGGATCGCCTTCTTCTCCGACTGCAGCGGACGATACGGATCCAGTTCATGGGTGCTCTTCCAGGTCAGCGCGGCCAGGAAGGCGATGATGATGCAGGGGATCAGCCATACCACGATCTCGATCTTGGTCGAGTGCGACCATTTCGGCTCGTAAGCGGCATCCTTGTTGCTGGCGCGGTACTTCCACGCGAATACCAGGGTCATCACGATTACCGGGATCACCACCAGCAGCATCAGCGCGGTTGCCGTCAGGATCAGGGACTTCTGCTCAGCGGCGATATGGCCCTTGGGATCGAGAATGCCGCCTTGGCATCCCGAAAGCAGGGCTAACACCACAGGAGAGAGCCCCCACATCAGGCGGGAGGGTCTATGGTTTCTCATCTTACGACTTTTCGGGTTAAAAATCCTTCAACGCGCCGATGCGCAACAGGCGTTGCGAGCCACGCTCCAACGCCAGCGAAATGTTCACGCCAACCGGCCCAAACCTCCCGTCGGCGGGGAGGCGGTCGAACCGCCCGGCAAAACAACAGACTTTCAGGGCTCGCGGGAACCGCGATTGGCCAGACCGCATCCGTTTCCACGGCGGCTGCGCTCCGGATGGAAGCGACTCCACAATCGCTTCCGGACGATGACGTGACAGCTGAATGCTCACTGTCCGAGTGAAACGCCGGCAAAGGCGCGGGAAGACAGGAATTCGGCAACACAAACATCTGCCCGGCAACATGCACCGGGCGGGCGTATTAAAAACAGTTTTGCCTGATATTTCAAGACCCTTGACCAGGATCAAGCCCGCCCCGCCATCTGATATGCAATATGATTGACCGTAATCAAGGACGCCGGATCGGCAAATCTATAGCCGCGACAATGGTTTAGGACAATGTGCTTAACATGAACCGCCGCGGCGCGGCGTTGCAAATTGTTACAAAAAATATTCTCGCTCAAACAATCGCTGGGGGGGCATCGCTATTCATTGCACAGAATCAGGAAAACGAGAAAGAAAATTGCGCCGCGCCAACACAACTTTCCCATGAAAATCCAGCAAATGACGCAACAATATTTCAGCGCAAAACCAGCCGCGCCACACGGAGGCCGTGTTCGAAAGGCAGCCCTGAAATGCAAAAAGCCGAATCGTTGTCGATTCGGCTTTTTCTGAAACTTGGTTGCGGGGGCAGGATTCGAACCTACGACCTTCGGGTTATGAGCCCGACGAGCTACCAGACTGCTCCACCCCGCGTCAGAGAAATGCAATAATAGTGAAATCATTTGCCGGCGTCAATAGCCTGGACCAAATATTTTCACTCGCAGCGAACTGCCATGAAAAAAGCCGAATCGTTGTCGATTCGGCTTTTTTTCTGAAACCTGGTTGCGGGGGCAGGATTCGAACCTACGACCTTCGGGTTATGAGCCCGACGAGCTACCAGACTGCTCCACCCCGCGTCAGAGGAACCAATATTAAACGGGCTCTTCAAATCCGTCAAGACTTATTTAAAAATAACTGCAAAATCAGCACCGGCAAGCCTGGGCCGCCGTCAATGAAAAAGGGCGGCCATCGCCGCCCCTTCCACAGTGCGGCCGCGCCGCTTACTTCTTCTCGCTGCGCGCCTTGGCGATCAGCTCGTTCATCACCACGATCATCCGCTCCGGCGTGCTGGTGGTCACCACGTACTTGCCGTTGACGATCACGGTCGGCGTGCCCTGGATCTGGTAATCGCGGGTGATCTTGGTCGCGCGCGCCACCTGGGCATTGATGCCGAAGGAGTTGTAGGTCTGCAGCAGCTTGCCGCTGTCGACGCCCTTCTGCAGCTTGACCCACTTGGTGAACTGCTCCGGGTTGGACAAATCGATGCGCTGCTTGATCTGCGCGTCGAAGGCCGGGCGGTGCAGCTTGTCGAAGGTGCCTGTGGCGTTGAAGGTGGCGAACATCCGCGCGAAGCCTTCCATCGACTTCTGCCATACGATCTGCTCCTTGCGGAAGCTTACGTCGGCAGGCAGCTTGCCCGCCCAGGCCTGGAAAGCCGGATCATCGTCATAGCAGTGAATGCAGTGGTAGGAAAAGAACTCGATCACTTCCACCTTCTTGGGATTGGCCACCGGCTGAGGCGTGCTCAGCAGTGTGTAATCCTTGCCCAGCTCGATGGCGGCATTCGCCGCGCCGCTCACCGCCAGCAACACCATCAGCAACCATTTCTTCATTTTGTTTTCCTGTATTGGGAGATAACGACTACTCGGCTTTCACCACATTGGCGTTGATGCCGTCCTGTTTCAATTGGGCGCGCACGCGATCCACCTCATCCTGCCGGCTGAGCGGGCCCACTCGCACCCGGTGCACCATCCCCTTGTCCGGCACATTGACGGACTGGATCTTCGCCTCCACCCCCAATAACGCCAGCTTGGCTTTCAGGTTGTCGGCGTCGTCCTGGTTCTGGAACGCGCCCAATTGCAGATAGACCTTTTTGGCAGGCGCCGACGCGGAAGGTTCCGCGGCACGGCTGCCCTTGGCATCGGACGTCACCGCATCCACTTGGCCGGGCAATATCTTGTAGAAATCAAAGCGCTGATCGTTCTTGTCGCTCTTGGCCTGCTGGCCGGCGGGCGCCGCCTTGGGCTTGGCCTCATGCGGCGCGGGCGCTGGCGCGGCCGGCGGCGGCAACGCCACGGTGTCGGAGTCCAGCGTCGCCTGCTTGGGCTGCGGCTGCGCGGCAGCGGGCGCGGTAGCCGACGCGGCATCGGAAATGCGGGTGCCCGGAGCCAGCAGCTCGGTCGGCGCCTGCGAAGCCGCCTCCGGCTTGCGCTCGCCCTTGGCCTGGAACGGCGCCGGCGAGCGGTTGAGATACATCGCCAACCCCACCGCCACCGCCACGCCCACGATCAGGCCGATGATGATGCCCGCCATCATGCCGCCGCCGCCGCTGCGCGACGAGGACGAACTGCTGCGTCCGCGAGAGGGACGGGGGGAGTTTTTCAGATCTCGATTAGCCATTCACCACTACCGCTATGTCAAACGGACGGCAAGCATGCCATCCGGGTTGGATTGAGAATTCTATCAGGCGTTGCCCTGCATCACGCGTCGGAGCTGGATCGCCTGCAATACATGGCTGCGGCCTATCTTCGCCTCGCCTTGCAAGTCCGCGATGGTGCGCGAAACCCGCAGTATCCGATGATAAGCGCGCGCCGACAAGCCAAGCTGCTGCAAAGCCTTGCCCAGCACGGCCAAGGCATCCGCGCTCGCCTCGCAGTGCCGCTCCAGCTCCGCGCCTTGCAAGGCCGAATTCAGGCCGCCCTGGCGTTCCAGCTGGCAAGTCCTGGCGGCATGCACCCGCAACCTCACCTGCTCGCTGCTTTCGCCCGGACTGGCCGACTGCAATTCGGCCGCCGTCAGCGCCGGCACCTCTATATGCAGGTCGATTCTGTCCAGCAAGGGGCCGGAGATTTTACCGCGATATCGCCCCACCTGCTCGGGCGTGCACTGGCAGCGCCCCGATGGGTGCCCATGATAGCCGCAGGGGCATGGGTTCATCGCCGCCACCAGCTGGAAGCGCGCCGGAAAGCTGGCCTGGCGCGCCGCGCGCGAGATATGGATCACCCCGCTTTCCATCGGCTCGCGCAGCACTTCCAGCACGCGGCGGTCGAACTCCGGCAACTCGTCGAGAAACAGCACGCCGTGGTGCGCCAGGCTGATCTCGCCAGGCCGCGGGTCGCTGCCGCCGCCCACCAGCGCCACCGCGGAAGCGGTGTGGTGCGGCGCCCGAAACGGACGCAAACGCCAGTTCGAGGCCAGAAACCCTTGCGAGCCCAACGACAGCAGCGCAGCGGACTCCAGCGCCTCCTGTTCGGACAGCCGCGGCAACAAGCCAGGCAGCCGCGCCGCCAGCATCGACTTGCCGGTGCCCGGCGGCCCCATCAGCAGCAGGCTGTGACCGCCGGCGGCCGCGATCTCCAGCGCGCCGCGAGCCGCTGACTGGCCTTTGACATCCTGCAGATCCGGATAGTTCGGCCAGGCTCCGCCGTCAGCCGGAACCGAGGGCTGCAAGGTTTGCAGCCCGTTGAGAAACGCGCAGGCCTCCAGCAGCGAGCGCACCCCGTAAATCTGCGCCTCGGCCACCACCGCGGCCTCTGCCGCGCTGGCAGCCGGCAGCACGAAGGCGCGGCGGGCCGCATGGCACTGGCAGGCCATCGCCAACGCGCCGCGCACCGGGCGCACGGCGCCGCTCAGCGCCAGCTCGCCGGCGAATTCATAGCGGGAAATGTCAGGATTTTGCACTTGGCCGGACGCCAGCAGGATGCCGATGGCGATCGGCAGGTCGAAACGGCCGGAATCCTTGGGCAGATCGGCCGGGGCCAGATTGACCGTGATCTTGCGCGCGGGAAATTCGAAGCCCGAGGTCAAGATGGCGGCGCGCACGCGGTCGCGGCTTTCCTTGACCTCGGTATCGGGCAAGCCGACGATATTGAACGCCGGCAGGCCATTGGCGAGGTGGACCTCGACGGCCACCTCTGGGGCGTCAAGCCCGGACAGCGCCCTGCTCGCCACCACCGCCAATGTCATGGCGACTCAGGAGTGGCCGAGTTCCGACTGCTCCTCCACCCGGGCAGCCGCCTCTTCAGGGAAGGCCGCCGCCTCCACCCGCGCCAGGCGCGCCTCCAGCGCCGCCAGCTGCTCGCGGGTACGCGCCAGCACCGCCTGCTGGACATCGAATTCCTCGCGCGTCACCAGATCCATCCTGGAGAAGGTGGAGGCCATCATGGCCTTCACATTCTTTTCCAGGTCTTTGGCCGGGCTGGCGGCGATGGTTTCGCTGATCTTGGCGCTGATTTCTTCAAACAGTTTCTGGCTCAACATGGTGACGGCTCCTGCGTGTGTCTTGATCTATGGCGAGTGTAGCAAAAAGCCGCGCCGAACTCGCGCCTTCCTGTCCCCATGGGCATCGATTCCGCCCTTGCGCAGGCCGCGCCACGCCATCGTCTCAGCACGTAGACATGCTGCAGCGCAGCTTCGCACCAAAACAGGGCAGAGTAAACAGCCGCCGCGCACAAGGAAAGTGCCTGAATGGCCAGCGCGGTATTTTTTGCGGCGCACAACAATTCAATCTGCGCCCGCGCGCGCCTGGCACGATTCATGCATAACAGTCAGGCAGCCAATCGTTGTCCCTCACTTGATCGTCCGAGAAGGAGCCGCCATGAAACTCGTCACAGCCGTGATCAAGCCGTTCAAGCTTGACGAAGTCCGCGAAGCCCTGTCCGCCATTGGCGTGCAAGGCGTCACTGTATCCGAGGTAAAAGGTTTCGGTCGCCAGAAAGGCCATACCGAGCTCTACCGCGGCGCCGAATACGTCGTGGACTTCCTGCCCAAGGTAAAGCTGGAAATCGCCATCGACGACGCCCTGCTGGACCAGGTGGTGGAAGCCATCGAGAAATCCGCCCGCACCGGCAAGATCGGCGACGGCAAGATCTTCGTCTACGACCTGGAGCAGGTGATCCGCATCCGCACCGGCGAAACCGGCGCCGACGCGGTCTGACCGCTGTGTGAAACTGGGGAAACCATAATGAAAAAGATACTCGCTGCAATGTGCGGCGGCCTTGCCGCCCTGTCTCTGCCGGCCCTGGCCGACGCGCCCGCCGGCCCGGCCGTAGCCGCCGCCAAGGTGATCAATTCCGGCGACACCGCCTGGATGCTGACCTCCACCGCCCTGGTGCTGTTCATGACCATTCCCGGCCTGGCGCTGTTCTACGGCGGCATGGTCCGCAAGAAGAACGTGCTGGCCACCCTGATGCAAAGCTTCGCCATCACCGCGCTGGTGACCGTGCTGTGGGCGGTCATCGGCTACAGCCTGGCCTTCACCGTCGGCACGCCCTACCTGGGCGACCTGTCGCGCTTCATGCTGGACGGCATGGTGTACATGAAGGACGCCGGCAAACTGGCCGTGCACCCGCTGGCCGGCACCATACCGGAATCGGTGTTCATGACCTTCCAGATGACCTTCGCCATCATCACCCCGGCGTTGATCACCGGCGCCTTCGCCGAGCGGATGAAGTTCTCGGCGATGCTGGTGTTCATGGCGCTGTGGTCGCTGCTGGTATACGTGCCGGTGGCGCACTGGGTGTGGGCGCCTGGCGGATGGATGGGCGACAAGGGCGTGCTGGACTTCGCCGGCGGCACAGTAGTGCACATCAACGCCGGCGTCGCCGGCCTGGTGACCGCGCTGGTGCTGGGTAAGCGCGTCGGCTTCGGCAAGGAAGCGATGCCGCCGCATAACCTGATCCTGACCCTGGTAGGCGCCTCGATGCTGTGGGTGGGCTGGTTCGGCTTCAACGCCGGCTCCGCCGGCGCCGCCGACGGCCGCGCCGGGATGGCGATGGTGACCACCCAGGTCGCCACCGCGATGGCCGCGCTGGCCTGGATGTTCGCCGAATGGGTGACCAAGAAGAAGCCGTCGGTGCTGGGCATCGCCTCCGGCGCGGTGGCCGGCCTGGTGGCAATCACCCCGGCCGCCGGCTTCGTCGACGTCAAGGGCGCGCTGATCATCGGCCTGGCCGCCGGCGTGGTGTGCTTCTGGGGCGCCACCGGCCTGAAGCACGCGCTGGGTTACGACGACTCGCTGGACGCCTTCGGCGTGCACGGCGTCGGCGGCATCCTGGGCGCGCTGCTGACCGGCGTGTTCGCGGTCAAGGACATCGGCGGCGCCGACGGCAGCCTGGCTACCCAGGCGCTGGGGGTCGGCGTCACCATCGTCTACTGCGGCGTCGTCACCTTCATCCTGCTGAAGCTGGTGAATCTGGCGATCGGCCTGCGCGTGGCGGAAGACGAAGAACGCGAAGGACTGGATGTGGTGCTGCACGGCGAGCGCGTGGAATAAGCCGCCGGCCAAGCCAAGATTGTTGTGTAAGGGACTTGCGGGGCATTCGTGCCCCGTTTTTTTTGCACGCGCAAAGAAAAACCGGCGCGGCGGCCGGTTTGATCGCAGGCGAAACGCCAGCTTATTTGACGATGCGCAGGCTGGGCCTGCCGCTGGGCCGATCCGGCCCCGGGTCGCCGCCCTTCGGCGGATCGGCGTCCACCGGTTTGGCGTCCTGCTCGGCCTCGGGCGACGGCTCGACCTCGAACCCCATGCCCTCTCCGGTTTCCCGCGCGAAAATCGACATCACATTGCCGATCGGCACCCAGATATCGCGCGACACGCCGCCGAAGCGCGCCGAGAACGACAGCCAGTCGTTGTCGATCCGCAGATTCTTGGTGGCGCCTTCGGCGATGTTCAGCACGATCTCGTTATTCTTCACGTATTCGAGCGGCACGTCGGTGCGCTCGTTGACCCACACCACCACATAGGGGGTGTAGCCGTTGTCGCCGCACCATTGGTGCAGCGCGCGGATCATGTAGGGCTTGGTGCTGGAGCTCATCGCGTCACCTTACTTGCGCATGGCCTTCTCGGACGGAGTCAGCGAGTCGATGAAGGACTGGCGCTGGAAAATGCGTTCCGCGTATTTCAGGATAGGCGCGGCGCTCTTGCCCAGATCGATGTTGTAGTGCTCCAGACGCCACATCAGCGGCGCGATGGCCACGTCTATCATCGAGAAATCGTCGCCCAGCATGAATTTTTGCTTGGAGAAGATAGGCGCGATGGTGGTCAGGCCGTCGCGGATCGCTTCGCGCGCTTTGGTCGCCTCCTTGCCGGTGGCGCCAGCTTCCAGCGTTTTCACGTAGATGAACAGCTCGTTCTCGAAACGGTGCAGGAACAGACGCGCGCGCGCGCGCATCACCGGGTCGGCCGGCATCAGCTGCGGGTGCGGGAAGCGCTCGTCGATGTATTCGTTGATGATGTTGGATTCGTGCAGGATCAGATCGCGCTCCACCAGAACCGGCACTTCGTTGTACGGGTTCATCACGGCCAGATCTTCCGGCTTGTTGTGGATATCCACGTCGATGATTTCGAAATCCATGCCCTTTTCGAAGAGCACGATACGACAGCGCTGGCTGAAGGGGCAGGTGATTCCGGAGTAGAGGGTCATCATGGCGGAAATAATCCTTGACTAACAATGAATTGATGTAGCAGGGCATTCTAGCACCTTCCCACCCCCATTTGCCAGCTTTTCAATACAACATCATGATTACAAAAGAAAAAAGGCGGAATCGCTTCCGCCTTTCCTTCTGCCGCCCCGCGCTTAATGCACGTCGCGCCAGTATTCCTTCTTCAGCAGGTAAACCAGCGGGAACAGCAGCAGGCCGAGGAACATCAGCACCACGTAGCCGATCTGCTGGCGCTGCACCTGGGCGGGCTCGCCCATGAACACCAGAAAGTTGGTCAGATCGGTCATCCGCTTGTCGTACTCGACGGTGTTGGCCTTGCCGTTTTCCAGCTTGGTCAGGGTGCCGGCTTTCACCAACTGCAGCTTGTGCACCTCGTTGCCCTCGGCGTCCTTCTCGGTCTTCAGCACCTGCTCGCCTTGCCATTCCCAGAAGACGTGCGGCATGCCCACCTTGTCGAACACCAGATTGTTCCAGCCGGTGGGGCGGGATGGATCGCGATAAAAGCTGCGCAAATAGCTGTACAGGTAATCGGCGCCGCGCGAGCGGGCGATCAGCGACAGATCCGGCGGCGTGGCGCCGAACCAGTTCTTGGCGTCCTTCTTGTCCATCGCGATATTCATCTGGTCGCCGATCTTGGCGCCCTCCGGCAGCAGGTTGGCCTTGATCTGCTCTTCGGTCAGGCCGATGTCCTCCAGCCGGTTGTAGCGCAGCATGCTGGCCGAGTGGCAGGACAGGCAGTAGTTGACGAAGATCTGCGCGCCGCGCTGCAGGCTTTCGGTGTCCTGGATGTCGATGTCGGCCTTGGCCAGCGCCGGGCCGCCCTCGTTGGCCAGCGCAGGAGCCGCCAACGGCAGCGCCAGCGCCAGCGCGGCGGCGGCGATCAGGTTGCGGATCGTGTTGTTCATTTTCCTTATCCCCTTGCTTACACGTTCATGGCGAACAGCGCCGCCAGGAACACGGTCAGCAGCACCAGCACCACGAACTGGATCTGCCGCTTGGCGTTGGTGTCGGTGACGCGCTCCGGCACCGGGATGCTGCCGACATCGTTCTTGGTGTAGAACGGCATGCCCAGGAAGAAGGCGAAGTAGACCACCGAGAAAATCTGCGACAGCGCGGTGCGCAAACCAGTCGGCGGCATCGCGCCCAGGATGCCCAGGCCGATGAAGGCGGCGATGAACAGCGCCAGCGCGATCTTGAACTTGGGTCCGCGGTAGCGGATGGATTTGATCGGCGAGCGGTCCAGCCACGGCAGGAAGGCGATCAGCACCACCGCCGCGCCCATCGCCAGCACGCCCCACACCTGGGTGCCGGCAAACGACGGCACCGCGCGCAGAATGGCGTAGAACGGGGTGAAATACCATACCGGCGCGATGTGCGGCGGCGTTTTCAGCGGGTCAGCCTGGTCGAAATTTGGGTGCTCGAGGAAGTAGCCGCCCATTTCCGGCAGGAAAAACACGATCGCGGAGAACACGATCATGAATACCACCACGCCCAGGATGTCCTTGATCGAGTAATAAGGATGGGAGTAGATGCCGTCCAGATACAGGCCAGTGTTCGGATCCTTGGGTTGCTGCTTGATTTCCACGCCGTCCGGGTTGTTGGAGCCCACTTCGTGCAGCGCCATCAGGTGGGCCACCACCAGCGCCAGCAGCACCAGCGGCACCGCGATCACGTGCAGCGCGAAGAAGCGGTTCAGCGTGGCGTCGGACACCACGTAGTCGCCGCGGATCCATACCGACAGGTCGGGGCCGATCACCGGGATGGAGCCGAACAGGTTGACGATCACCTGCGCGCCCCAGAACGACATCTGCCCCCAGGGCAGCAGGTAGCCCATGAAGGCTTCCGCCATCAGGCACAGGAAGATCAGCGTGCCGAACACCCAGACCAGTTCGCGCGGCTGCTTGTACGAGCCGTAGATCAGGCCGCGGAACATGTGCAGGTACACCACCACGAAGAACATCGAAGCGCCGGTGGAGTGCATGTAGCGGATGATCCAGCCGCCCGCCACGTCGCGCATGATGTATTCGACCGAGGCGAAGGCGACCGGGATGCCGGCGGCGTTCAGCGTGCCGTCCGGCTTGTAGTTCATGGTGAGGAAGATGCCGGTGACGATTTGCAGCACCAGCACCAGCATCGCCAGCGAGCCGAAGAAGTACCAGAAGTTGAAATTCTTGGGGGCGACGTATTTGCCCCATTGGCTTTCCCACAGGGCGGTCAGCGGGAACCGCGCATCCACCCAGTTGAGCAGCTTTTGTGCTTTGTTCATTTTTCGCCCTCAGCTTATTTGTCGTCGCCAATCAACAGGCGGGTGTCGGACAGATACTTGTGCGGGGGGATTTCCAGGTTCTTCGGCGCCGGCACGCCCTTGAACACGCGGGCGGCGAGGTCGAACTTGGAACCATGACAGGGGCAGTAGAAGCCGCCCAGCCATTCCGGCCCCAGATCCGCGGGCGCGAGATCGGGACGGAAAGTGGGGGAACAGCCCAGGTGGGTGCAGATGCCCACAGCCACCAGGTATTCGGGTTTGATCGAGCGATGCTCGTTCTGGCAGTACTTAGGTTGCTGATCCACCTCGGATTGCGGATCGACCAGCTTGGGGTCGTTCTTCGGCAGGTTCTTCAGCTGCTCTGGCGTGCGGTTGAGAATCCACACCGGCTTGCCGCGCCATTCGACGTTGATCTTCTGTCCCGCCTCGATCTTGCCGATGTCGACCTCGACCGGCGCGCCGGCCGCCTTGGCCCGCTCGGACGGGAAGAAACTCAGGAAAAACGGCGTGGCCGCGCCGACCACCGCCACACCCCCAACAGCGCTGGAAGCCACCGTCAGAAAACGACGGCGCCCCGTATCGACTTGCTGTTCACTCATTACAGTCATCCTCAATCGTGGAAATCGAGCCCTTAACCGCTGGATTTTACCCGATTACTAGTAGGGACTTGAAGCTTCTATGCAAATAAATTGACCAGGACGCCAGCAACTTGCTTAAACTGGGTTTAAAACATCAATAAATTCGACATTTATGCCAGAGAATTGCGCCAAATGCTGCCCAAGTGCCTGGATGCCGAAGCGTTCCGTGGCATGATGCCCGGCTGCGATGAATGCGACATCGCACTCGATCGCCATGTGGTAATTCTGTTCCGACGCTTCCCCGGTAATGAAGGCGTCCACCCCCAGCGCGATGGCGTCGGCGAAAAATCCCTGCGCGCCGCCGGTGCACCAGGCCACTTTGCGCACCGGCTTGTCGCCGCGCCCCAACAGCTGCGCATCCCGCCCCAGAGCCGCCGAAACATGGCTGGCGAAGGCCTGGGCAGCGCCACCACCGCGCCAGTCGCCATGCCACAGCAGGCCCTGCTCCCCCGCCTGGCCGACGGGCTCCAGCCCCAGCACCTGCCCCAGCTGCGCGTTGTTGCCCAGCGACAGGTGCCCATCAAGCGGCAGGTGGTAGGCCAGCAGGCTGATGTCGTGCTGCAGCAGGGTGCGGATGCGCTGCTTCTTCATGCCGCAAACGCGCGCGTCCTCGCCTTTCCAGAAATAGCCGTGGTGCACCAGGATCGCGTCGGCGCCGCGCGCCGCCGCCGCATCGATCAATGCCTGCGACGCCGTCACGCCGGTCACGACCTTGGCCACTTCCGCCCTGCCCTCCACCTGCAAGCCATTGGGCGCGTAATCCTTGTAACGCCACGGCTCCAGCCAGCCGTCCAGCAGACTCTGCATTTCGCTCAACAACATCGCGCTCTCCTTTCAATATCTACCATTTCGCCTATTTTGCCAGATGCATGCCTATTTCCCGCCGAAAAACAAAAAACCCCGCTCAAGGCGGGGTTTCGTTTTTCAGCAGGAAAAGCCGAGCTTACATCATGCCGCCCATGCCACCCATGCCGCCCATGTCCGGCATGCCGCCGGCAGCCGGCTTGTCTTCCGGCAGTTCGGCGATCATGCAGTCGGTGGTCAGCATCAGGCCGGCTACGGAAGCCGCATGCTGCAGAGCGGAGCGGGTCACCTTGGCCGGGTCCAGCACGCCCATTTCCAGCATGTCGCCGTATTCGCCGGTGGCGGCGTTGTAACCGAAGTTGCCCTTGCCTTCCAGCACCTTGTTGACCACGACCGACGGCTCGTCGCCGGCGTTCTTGACGATCTGGCGCAGCGGAGCCTCGATGGCGCGCAGCACGATCTTCACGCCGGCTTCCTGTTCGGCGTTGTCGGTCTTCAGGCTGTCCAGCGTAGCGCGGGCGCGCAGCAGAGCCACGCCGCCGCCGGCTACCACGCCTTCTTCAACCGCGGCGCGGGTGGCGTGCAGCGCGTCTTCGACGCGAGCCTTCTTCTCTTTCATTTCCACTTCGGTGGCGGCGCCAACCTTGATCACGGCAACGCCGCCAGCCAGCTTGGCCACGCGCTCTTGCAGCTTTTCGCGGTCGTAATCGGAAGAAGCTTCTTCGATCTGGCGGCGGATTTCACCGACGCGGGTCTGGATGGCGGCAGCTTCGCCGGCGCCGTCGATGATGATGGTGTTTTCCTTGCCCACTTCGATGCGCTTGGCTTGGCCCAGCATGTCCAGCGTGGCTTTTTCCAGAGTCAGGCCCAGCTCTTCGGCGATGACGGTGCCGCCGGTCAGCACGGCGATATCCTGCAGCATGGCCTTGCGGCGGTCGCCGAAGCCCGGAGCCTTGACGGCAACCACTTTCAGGATGCCGCGGATGGTGTTGACCACCAGGGTGGCCAGCGCTTCGCCTTCGACGTCTTCAGCGATGATCAGCAGCGGGCGGCCCGACTTGGCCACTTGCTCCAGCACCGGCAGCAGATCGCGGATGTTGGAGATCTTCTTGTCGAAAAGCAGCACGAACGGATTGTCCAGAGCGGCAATCTGTTTGTCTTGGTTGTTGATGAAGTACGGGGACAGGTAGCCGCGGTCGAACTGCATGCCTTCCACCACGTCCAGCTCGTTGTTCAGGCTCTTGCCGTCTTCAACGGTGATCACGCCTTCCTTGCCGACCTTGTCCATCGCGTTGGCGATGATTTCGCCGATGTCGCTGTCGGAGTTGGCGGAAATGGAGCCGACCTGGGCGATTTCCTTGGAGGTGGAGCAGGGCTTGGCGATCTTGGCGATTTCGCCGACCAGCGATACCACAGCCTTGTCGATGCCGCGTTTCAGATCCATCGGGTTCATGCCGGCGGCAACGTACTTCATGCCTTCCTGCACGATGGCTTGCGCCAGCACGGTGGCGGTGGTGGTGCCGTCGCCGGCCACGTCGGAAGTCTTGGAAGCCACTTCCTTAACCATTTGCGCGCCCATGTTCTCGAACTTGTCCTTCAGTTCGATTTCCTTGGCGACGGATACGCCGTCCTTGGTGATAGTCGGCGCGCCGAACGAGCGGTCCAGCACCACGTTGCGGCCTTTCGGGCCCAGGGTAACCTTGACGGCGTCGGCCAGGATGTTGACGCCAGCAACCATTTTGCTACGCGCGGAATCACCGAATTTTACGTCTTTAGCAGCCATTCTCTAACTCTCCAGAACTCAGTATATGAAGTGGGGGTAAGGGTCGGATTTACTCAACGATGCCCATTACGTCTTCCTCGCGCATCACGAGGACTTCGTCGCCGTCGACCTTGACGGTCTGACCGGAATACTTGCCAAAAATCACTTTGTCGCCAACTTTCAGATCCAGCGAACGACGCTCGCCGTTCTCCAGGATCTTGCCGTTGCCGACAGCGAGAACCTCGCCCATGTCCGGCTTCTCTGCAGCGGCGCCCGGCAGAACGATGCCGGAAGCGGTCTTTTCTTCAGCCTCGAGGCGCTTGATAACAACACGGTCGTGCAGGGGACGGATTGCCATTAGATCTCTCCTAATACAGTGGCTGTTTGAGAGTTGAAAACCAGAAATATTCAAGTGTGCGGATAGGTGGATTAGCACTCACCGCTTGCGAGTGCTAATAATAGGGACGACAGGGAGGCTTTTCAAGAGGGGACAAGCCCCTCTCGCAAGGCAAAGTCAACGGGAGGGAGCCGAGCGGCGCAACACCAGCCAGCGCGGCGTGCGAAAGCGGATGATCATCCGGTACACCATCACGTATGCCACGGCGAACAGCAGGCAGAACCCCATCAGCACATAGGTGTGACGCCAGAACAACATCGCCGGCGCCACCGAAGCCGATGACAGCGCCCATAAGTAGGGAGAAGTCAGACTGTTGCGCAAGGTGAGGTGGCCGGCATCCTTCGAACCCACCATCCAGCGCACCAACCGCTTGTACACCAGCATGTGCAGATGCAGGCCGTCGGGCAGGCCAGGCGACATGCCGCGCAGAATCTTCTTGCGGTAGATCGAATACAGGGTTTCGAACACCGGATAGATCACGCACAGCAAGGGAAACCAAGGCGACACCTGCGGATGCCGCGTCACCAGCAGCACCGCCACTTCGGCGATCATGAAACCGACCAGATAGGCGCCGCCGTCGCCGGCAAAAATCAGCCCGCGCGGGAAGTTCCAAAACAGGAAACCGGCGATGGCGCCGATCATCGCAAAACAAACCCCCAGCAGCATCGTATCCTGCACTTTGAAAGCGACATAGGCCATCGCCAGGAAAATGAAGACGGCGACCACACCGGATAGGCCGTTGTAGCCATCTATGATGTTGACCGCGTGCGCCACGCCGCCTACGGCTATCACCGTCAAGACGAAGGAAAACAGGGTGAAATTGACCAGAAGGCTGTCAATCACCGGGATGTCCAGCCGATGGAGCCCAGCCTGCAACGAAAAATAGCCAAGTCCCGCCGACACAAAAGTGGCGAGCAGACGCGGCAGCGGTCCCACTTGCTTGGTCATGTCCTCCATCAGTCCAGCCGCGAACGCCGGTACGGACACCAACAACAGCAACAGCGCCGTGGCATCCGACAGCGACCAGGACAGCACACCGCATCCGGCCAACAAGCCCGCCGCCAGGGGAACCCCTCCCACCCTGGGAACCGGCATCGCATGGAATTTTTGCACTCCTCCAAGATCGTGATCAGACGTGAAGCGCTCATGCAAATGGCTGAAGTGGATCAGGAACATCGCCATGAACAGAGACAGGAAAGTTGAAATTATCAAGATCTGCAGCATAATCCTCGCCAACTGTTTGATTGAGAACGCCAGACCGGAAGTCTCCTCGCCGGAGCCGCCGGGGGCCGAACACCCAAACACATTGCCAAGCCATGCTCTTGGCAATGACCAGTTACATCGATACTTAAACTGCCACGCCAACCACTGCCTCAGGCCATCTCAAAGCAATCGCAAGATGCCCCGCCCCCCCGCTCCGCATGCGTCACGCGGAACGCCCAGCCGCGTCGCAGCCAAGCCAAACTGATGAGAAAAAAACATACAGAATCCAAGCGCTGCGCCCACAGCCGCAGATGCCGGCAGCTTGCGGCCTAGACGCTGCGCCCCATTCCGCCGTCAAACCATCGGCATCTGGCTCGACGCCAGGCCAAAGCCAATCTCGTGCCATTTACAAAATATCATGCGAAAAGCGTCCACGCCCATAGAA
Source organism: Chromobacterium subtsugae (assembly GCF_001676875.1). Lineage (GTDB taxonomy): Bacteria > Pseudomonadota > Gammaproteobacteria > Burkholderiales > Chromobacteriaceae > Chromobacterium > Chromobacterium subtsugae. The sequence continues at coordinate 24,187 of NZ_JYKA01000012.1, forward strand.
TTAAAATCACAAAAAATAATGTCGGAGAAATCACCATTCACTATAAATATATCAACCTTCCGTCAATTCTTTGTGTGATTTTTTATTCAACGACACGGCACCGTCACATTAATTTCATATCTCTACGGCTCCGGCCGAAACATGTCAAACACTGCCATAGCTCGCGAAACAGGGCAACATTGTTGCGGACCTTGCGCGACCGCAATGCCAAATAGACATAGCAAAACCCGACATGTCTTGCCGCAATCCCCCGCATCCCCCGCCCTTTAGGTCACAAAACTTGTCCCAAATATATCGATGCGGAAAACCGGCAACGCTTGGTCCAGCACCGCCGCCCGGCATCGTAACGCAAGCCCCATATCGCCCTTGCGCTTTCTCGCCGACTCGATTTATTCTAATCCCGCTTCGCCGGTCTTCACGAGCGGATTCAAGCGGACAGCCAAGCTCCACGACAGAAGCCATCAGCAAGGCCTAATATTTAACGATGTTGCACTCGCCTCGCGCCGTTCACTATCTGGGCATGAGAGCGATGCGATTCTTAAAGAAGAGCCCAAAAAATTCAGCTTGCCGGCACGTCGAAAAGCAGAATGCGATTCGCCATGTCGTTAAATAAAAACACTGGACAGGATAGCTGACTTTCGCATCAAAGTCGTAAATGGCACCCACCTCCGACTTTGTTTCAAATGGAAAGATTAACAACCCGGAACAAGATGGAGAATCGGAATAGTCAGTTGCGATCAGTTGATATTAAGAAACATCGGCCAAATGAGCGACAATCAACATTAACAATCACGGTTTGCAAAGCGGCGGTGTTTTGGGTCAAGCTGCGATAAAATTCGAGATACGCGCCCCAGGCAGTCCAGCAAGGCCTTTTTTTGAAATGTAGCCGTAACGTTCGGCTGACAGACAACGCAATAGGTACTATAGATTGAAGTAAGTCGCGGCGCTTGCCGGCGCAGCGCAGCATGACCCTACACTTGAAAGTCTCGACAGCGAAAGCGATATCCGCCCACCTCAGAACTGCGGCACAGCAGTCCCGGCAAGGTCGGCGCAGTACGATACGGTTTACCAGTTGCAAATATAACGGGTCATCCCGACTACCCGTTGCCCGGAGAGGCAACGAACCCAATGCCTGATTTCTTGAATAGTACAGGGGGGATTTGCAAAAAATGCCAGTCGGTCAGCACCACGCGTCGAAAAAACTCTCGAAACTCTCAGCCGCATCCGCTCTGTCGCGGCATGGGCTAGCTCCCCTTTTCCACTCGGCTTCGCAAAGCCTGCCTGCCGCTCGGCCGCATCTTCGCCCCAGTAGCGCAGGATCTGCCGGTCCGCGCGCCAAAAACCGTCGGCCGCAGCCCGCCTGCACCGGCGCCATCGCGGCTGCCCAGCATTCAGCCGGCTGCTTGAGCGCCCGACCTTCTTCTTCGCGCCAGCAAGACTAAAGCGCAGGCCATGTGCCGCCTCAATCACTCCGTCTCTTGGACGCTTGCCAAAGAGGAAATATTGAAATGAAAGCCGTCATTCTTGCAGGTGGATTGGGTACCCGTATCAGTGAAGAAACCACCGCTCGGCCCAAGCCGATGGTGGAAATCGGCGGCAAGCCCATTCTGTGGCACATCATGAAAATCTATTCCCACTACGGGATAAACGATTTCATCATTTGCTGCGGCTATCGGGGCTACGTGATCAAGGAGTACTTCGCCAACTACTTCCTGCATATGTCCGATGTCACCATCGACATGTCGAGCAATCACATGGAAGTGCATCAACGCTACGCCGAACCATGGCGCGTCACCCTGGTCGACACCGGCGAACACACCATGACCGGCGGCCGCCTGAAACGTGTGAGGAAATACCTGCAGGGCGAGGACGCGTTCTGTTTCACTTATGGCGATGGCGTAGCTGACATCCACATCGGCCAACTCATCGACTTCCACAAAACCTATGGCGCAGCAGCCACGCTGACCGCCGTCTATCCGCCCGCCCGTTTCGGCGTGCTGGACATCAAGGACAACCTGGTGTCGAACTTCCAGGAAAAACCCCAGGGCGATGGCGGCATGATCAACGGCGGCTTTTTCGTATTGTCGCCGTCGGTCATCGACCTGATCCCAGACGATGGCTGCGTATGGGAGCGGGAGCCTCTGGAAACGCTGGCCCAGCGCGGCCAGCTGGCCGCCTTCTCCCATGAAGGCTTCTGGCAACCGATGGACACGCTGCGCGACAAGCTTCACTTGGAAAACCTGTGGAAATCCGGCCAGGCGCCATGGAAAGTATGGGAATGAACCGCGACTTCTGGAAGGGGAAGCGGGTCTTTCTCACGGGTCATACCGGCTTCAAGGGCAGTTGGCTCACGCTGTGGCTGCAAGCGCTCGGCGCCGAGGTGTCCGGCTATGCGCGCGAACCGGCGACCGAGCCCAGCCTGTTTTCCGCCGCCGGCCTCGCGCAAACCATGCACTCCTCGTTCATCGGCGACATTCGCGACCCCGACCGCCTGCGCGCCGCGCTTGACCGCGCTCGTCCGGATATCGTCTTCCACCTGGCGGCGCAGGCGATCGTGCGCCGCTCGTATGCCGATCCGGTGGAAACCTATGCCGCGAACGTGATGGGCACCGTCCACCTGCTCGAAGCCGTGCGGGCCACGCCGACAGTACGCGCCGTGGTGTGCGTCACCAGCGATAAATGCTACGAAAACCGAGAGTGGCCATGGGGCTATCGCGAGAACGAGGCCATGGGCGGCTACGATCCATACAGCAGCAGCAAAGGCTGCGCCGAGTTGGTCGCCGGCGCCTACCGCAATTCCTTTTTCAATCCGGCCGACCACGAGCGGCACGGCGTGGCGCTGGCCACCGCTCGGGCTGGCAATGTCATCGGCGGCGGCGATTGGGCGCAAGACCGGCTGATTCCCGATTTCATCCGCGCCATGGCCGCCGGCGAAGCGCTGGCGATCCGCAATCCGAACGCCATTCGTCCCTGGCAGCATGTGCTTGAGCCATTGGCCGGTTACCTTCTGCTGGCGGAAAAACTGCATCAATCCGGCCCAAGCTTCTCTTCCGCCTGGAATTTCGGCCCGCATGAGCAAGACGCGCGTCCGGTCGAATGGATAGCCGCGCAGCTGACCCAGCTGTGGGGGCAAGGCAGCCGTTACCAGGTGCAGCGCGAGGCCGGAGCCGCGCATGAGGCCCACTACCTGAAGCTGGATTGCTCCAAGGCCAATCAAGAACTGGGCTGGCGACCGCGCTGGTCGCTGCGGGAGGCCTTGCAGCGCATCTGCGACTGGCACCTGCAGCACCGGGCAGGCGCCGACATGCGCGCGGTATGCCTGCAGCAGATACGCGCTTATCAAGAAACCGTCATAGCCGAATAACACGATCCTTCCGCGCGGACAGTTGGCGCGCGGAGTTTCACCGAATCTGGATGCGATATGGAAAAGACTCAACAGCTTCGTCAGCAAATTGCCCAACTGGTGGCCGAATACGCGGAAATCGCGCTCGCCCCCAAGCCCTTCGAGCCCGGCAAGACCGTGATTCCGCCGTCCGGCAAGGTGATAGACGGCGCCGAGCTGCAGCACATGGTCGAGGCGTCGCTGGACGGCTGGCTGACCACTGGCCGCTTCAACACCCAATTCGAAAAACAACTGGCGGAATTCCTGGGCGTCAAACACCTGCTGACCACCAACTCCGGCTCCTCCGCCAACCTGCTGGCCTTTACCGCGCTGACCTCCCCGCAGCTGGGCGAGCGCGCCATCCGCAAAGGCGATGAAGTGATAGGCGTGGCCGCCGGCTTCCCCACCACCGTCAACCCCATCATCCAGTTCGGCGCAGTGCCGGTTCTGATCGATGTAGACATCCCCACCTACAACATCGACGCGGCGCGCATCGAGTCGGCGATCACCGACAAAACCAAGGCGATTATGCTGGCCCACACCCTGGGCAACCCATACAACCTGCGAGTGGTGCGCGACATCTGCAACCGCCACGGACTATGGCTGATCGAGGACTGCTGCGACGCGCTGGGCTCCACCTACGACGGCCAACTGGTCGGCACCTTCGGCGATATCGGCACGCTCAGCTTCTATCCGGCGCATCACATCACCATGGGCGAAGGCGGCGCGGTCTTCACCAACAGCGACCAATTGAAGAAAATCGTGGAGTCCTTCCGCGACTGGGGCCGCGACTGCTACTGCGCGCCCGGCTGCGACAACACCTGCGGCAAGCGTTTCAACTGGCAGCTCGGCTCGCTGCCGCACGGCTACGACCACAAATACACTTACAGCCACCTGGGCTACAACCTGAAGATCACCGACATGCAGGCCGCCTGCGCGTTGGCGCAGCTTGGCAAGCTCGAACAGTTCATCGCCGCGCGGCGCAGCAACTTCGGCTACCTCAGCGAGCGGCTGAAGACCTGTGAGGAATTCCTGATCCTGCCCAAGGCGACCGAGCGCGCCAACCCGTCGTGGTTCGGCTTCCCGATCACCATCCGCCCCGGCAGCGGCATCGAACGGGTGGACGTGCTGAAGTACCTGGACGAACACAAGGTCGGCACCCGGCTGCTGTTCGCCGGCAACCTGACCCGCCAGCCCTATATGCACGGGCAGAATTTCCGCGTGCACGGCGAACTCGTCAATACCGACCTGATCATGAACAACACCTTCTGGATCGGCGTGCACCCAGGCCTGACCCGCGACATGCTCGACTACGCCGTCGAGAAGATCGAAACCATCATTGGCGTGAATTTTTAAGGAGCAGGCAATGGAAAAGACCAGACTCTCTGTCTACACCGCGGCGGTCAGCGAAAACTTCTCCTTCCTGAAGCGGGCTGCCACCATTCAGGAAGCCTACCTGCGCGCGATTCCGATCGCCGGCGGCGGCTACCTGCTGCCGGTATGCGAAATGCACAAGCAGGATGCCGCCCTGATCCGGCTCTTGACCGAATGGCGCAACCGCAATGTCCAGGCCTATCCGACCCAATTCATCGCCACTGAGCAAAGCACCCGCGACTGGCTGGAGCAGCAGCTGCTGGCCGTCAACGACCGGATGCTGTTCCTGGTGGTGAGCGCCACCGGCGCGACGCTGGGCCACCTGGGCTTCACCCGCTGCCATAATTCCGACATGATGTTCGAGATCGACAATATGGTGCGCGGCGCCGCCGACGCCGAAGCGGGCCTGTTCTCCCGCGCGCTGGCCGCGTTGATCGAATGGGCCAGGAAAACCATCAACGTCAACGGCTTTTTCCTGCGCGTGCTGGACGACAATCCCGACGCGATCGCCTTCTACAAGAAAAACCATTTCACGGTCGAATCCAATATTCCGCTGGTGGCGGTGAAAAACGGCGACAGCCTCCAGTACCGCGAGGCGCTGCCGACGGAAACCGCCAGCAAACAATTCGTCCGCATGGCGTACAAAGCCCCGTCGCAAGGGGTGGGCGAGAAGATGATCCTCACCGCGGGTCCGTCGATCTCCGCCAAGGAGGCCGCCTATTCGTTCGATGCCGCGCTCAACGGCTGGAACAGCGATTGGTCGAAATATCTGACTCGCTTCGAGAAAAGCTTCGCCGAATATGTCGGCGTCAAATACGCGCTGGCCACCTCCAGCTGCACCGGCGCGCTGCAGATCGCGCTGATGGCGTTGGACATCGGCCCCGGCGACGAAGTGATCGTACCGGACCAGACCTGGGTCGCCACCGCCAACGCCGTCCGTTATACCGGCGCCATCCCGGTGTTCGCCGACATCGAGCTGGACACCTGGAACATCGACGCCCGTTCGGTGGAGTCGCTGATCACCAGCAAGACCAAGGCCATTGTCGCCGTCCACATGTATGGCCACCCGGCCCGCATGAGCGCCATCCTGGCGGTGGCGGAGAAATACGGCCTGAAGGTGGTGGAAGACGCCGCCCCCGCGATCGGCGCCGAATGGCAGGGCAAGCGTTGCGGCAGCTTCGGCTCCTTCGCCGCCTTCAGCTTCCAAGGCGCCAAGCTGATGGTCACCGGCGAAGGCGGCATGCTGGTCACCGATGACGACGCGCTGTACGCCAAGGCTTACAAGGTTTGGGACCAAGGGCGCAACCCGTCGCGCACCTTCTGGATCGACGAGGACGGCGTCAAGTTCAAGATGTCCAATATCCAGGCCGCGCTCGGCCTGGGCCAGCTGGAGCGCGTCGACGAACTGATCGAGATGAAGCGCCGCATTTTCGAGTGGTACCAGGAAGGCCTGGAAGGCGTGCCTCATCTCAGCCTCAACCGCGAAGTGGAAGGCGCCCGCAGCATCTACTGGATGAGCAGCATCCTGCTGGACAAGGACGCCCGCATCAGCCGCGATCAATTGATGCAGCAATTGAAGTCCAGAAACGTCGACACCCGGCCGGTCTTTCCCGCCATCAGCCAGTATCCGATCTGGCCCAGGCAGCAGCAACCGCAACCCAACGCGATGCATGTCGGCCTGCAGGCGATCAATCTGCCAAGCGGCGTCTGCTTGAGCCGCGACGAAGTGGCTTACGCCTGCAAGCAGATCAGAAGCATTCTGCTGGGGTAAGCCGAATGGAAAACTCGATCACGCTGGCGCGCGCCATCCGCGCCACCGCCCTGCAAATGGTGCATGACGCGCGGGCTTCGCACATCGGCAGCGCGCTGTCGATCGCCGACATCCTGGCGGTGCTGTATCGCAATCATCTGCGCTTCGACCCCGCCGCGACTCGGGATCCGCTGCGCGACCGCTTCATTCTCAGCAAGGGGCACGCCTGCGTCGCGCTCTACGCCGCGTTGGGCGCGCTGGGCGCGCTGAGTCCGGAGGAGATTGCCAGCTACGGCCAGGATTTCTCGCCGCTGATGAACCATATCAGCCACAAGGTGAATGGGGTCGAGTTTTCCACCGGTTCGCTCGGCCATGGCCTGCCGTTCGCCGCCGGCAAGGCCATGGCCGCCAAGCTGCGAGGACAGCCTTGGAAAAACTACGTGCTGCTTGGCGACGGCGAAATGGACGAAGGCAGCAACTGGGAGGCGCTGATGTTCGCCGCCCACCACCGCCTGGACAATCTGGTGGCCATCATCGACTGCAACAATCTGCAAAGCTTGGACACCGTGCGCGCGACATTGAATATCGAGCCGCTGGACCAAAAGCTGGCCGCCTTCGGCTGCCGCGTATTCGAGGCCGACGGCCACGACCACCAGGCGCTGGACCAGGCCTTGCTTGCCATCGCCGAGGTCCGCGGCCAACCGTCGGTATTGATCGCGCGCACCGTCAAGGGAAAAGGCGTCAGCTTCATGGAAAACAGCGTGGACTGGCACTACCGCAGCCCGGACAAACAGCAGCTGCGGCAGGCATTGGAAGAACTGGGAGTCCAGCATGCGTAACGCTTTCATCGATGAACTGGTCAAACTCGCCGCCGTCCACCCCGACATCGTGCTGATGGTAGGCGACCTGGGATACGGAGTAGTCGAACCGTTCGCCGAGCGGTTTCCCGACCGTTTCATCAACGCCGGCATCGCCGAACAGAACATGATGGGCATGGCGGCAGGCATGGCGTCCGAGGGCTGCCACGTCTTCACCTACAGCATCGCCAACTTCCCGACTTTCCGTTGCGCGGAACAGATACGCAACGATGTCGACTATCACAATTTGGCGGTGACCGTGGTCAGCGTCGGCGGCGGCCTGGCCTACGGCAACCTCGGCTACTCCCATCATGCGGTGCAGGATTACGGCCTGATGCGGATGATGCCGAACATGACTATCGCCGCCCCCGGCGACCCGATGGAAGTCCGCGCCTGCCTGCGTTACCTGGCCAGCCACCCCGGCCCGTCCTACCTGCGCCTAGGCAAGGCCGGCGAACCCTGCCTGCACCCGCAGGTGCCGGATGTCGTCCCCGGCCAATGGCTGCCCATCAGACAACGCGACAGCGCCGCCGCCCTGCTCACCACCGGAGCCGCCGTCAGCAGCGCCATCGAATGGCTGGACACGCCTGATTTCGCCGCCCATTCGCTATACACGATGCCGCTGTGGAGCATGGCCGCCAAACAAAAGCAGCCGCAGCAGCTGTCCGACTGGGATCTGGTCGTCACCGTCGAAGACCATATCCACGACGCCGGCTTCGGCAGCTGGCTGATGGAGGCAGCCGCGCCGGCCGGCATGAGCGGCAAGATACGCAACCGCGCGCTGTCGACTGAGATATTCGGCAAGGTCGGCAGCCAAAAAACCCTCAACAAGCTGGGTGGGCTGTAGTGATACTGGCACTGAAGAAGACGCTGGGGCTGGACAGGGCGATACTGTATGTATTGCTCAACCGCGGCTGGACCCTGCTGGCCGGCTTCGTCACGCTCTATCTGATCTCCGCCACCATGAGCAAGGCGGAACAGGGCTACTACTACACCTTCTCCAGCATTCTGGCGCTGCAGATCTTTTTCGAGCTGGGCTTCAGCGGCATCATCGCCCAATTCGCCAGCCACGAGATGGCCAAGCTCCACTGGCGCGGCGGCGACATCGTCGGCGACTCCCAGTCCCGCCAGCGCCTGCTGTCGCTATTCCGGCTGGCGATCAAATGGTATGGCGTGATTTCGCTGCTCACCGTTTTCCTGCTCAATACCGCGGGCTTCTATTTCTTCAGCAGCTCCGCCAGGCAGTCCGGCGTCGACTGGCACCTTCCCTGGATGCTGCTGACGCTGGGCGCGACCTTGAACCTGTTTCTCAGCCCGCTGCTGGCGCTGTTCGAAGGCAGCGGCCTGGTCGCCAATGTCAGCGCGCTGCGCCTGATGCAATCGATGGTCGCCTACAGCAGCGGCTGGCTGTTGCTGCTCAATGACGGCAAGCTGTATACCGCGGCGGCCATTTCCATCATGACCGCCGCCGTCGGGTTTTACTGGCTGGGCAAGCATTACGGCGCCTTTCTCAAATCCTTGCTGCAAAACCTGCCTGGCAAAGACGATGCCGGCATTTGCTGGCGGCGCGAAATCTGGCCGATGCAATGGCGGATCGCGTTGAGCTGGCTAAGCGGCTACTTCATCTCCCAGTTGTTCACGCCGCTGGCCTTCCGCTACCAGGGCACCGAAGCCGCCGGCCAGCTCGGCATGTCGCTCAGCATCGTCACCACTATGTCCACCGTCGCCAGCGCCTGGCTAACCACCAAGCTGCCAAGCTTCGGCATGCTGATTGCCGGCCGCCAAGCCGCTCAATTGATGGCGCTGTTCCGCAAGAGCAGCTTGCAGTCCATCGCTGTGCTGCTGGCCCAACACAGCCTGTTTTTCATCCTGCTGCTGGCCATGCGCCATTACCAGTTCGCCTTCGCCAGCCGCCTGCTGGAGCCTATCGACATCTTGTGGCTGCTGCTCGCCGCCCAAGCCTGCCACATCGTGTTTTTGCAGGCCGCCTATATCCGCGCCCACAAGATCGAGCCCTATCTTAAGCATGCGATTCTGTTGGCGCTGCTGATTTCCAGTTCCAGCTATTATTTGATTCAGCATTACTCGATCCGGGAAATGCTCGCCCTCTACGCCATCATTTGCGGGACGGTAGGCGTTGGATATTCCAGCTATATCTATGCAAGCTTCAATAAAAGAAAAATGGCGGGGCAATGAAATGAACCAAGCGTTATTATCGATATGCATCCCCACGTTCAACCGGGCATCCTATTTGAAAAGGTTGCTGGACGATCTATTGCCGGCAATTGCGCGCCATCATCAACTCATCAACATTTTCATCATCGACAACGCCTCCACCGATCAGACGGCGGCGTTGTGCGATAGCTATATCCAAGCCGGCCATGCCTTGAACTACGTCCGCAATGAAAGCAATATCGGCGCGGATGCCAATGCGGTTCGAGCATTCGAATGTGTAAACGGGATATATGGCTGGATACTAGGCGACGATGAATATGTCTATGGCCAAACCGTCGACACCATCATCGCCACCTTGACCAAACAGCCTCTGGCCTTGCTGTATCTGAAAAGCGAGCCCTGCACCGCCAGCGCCATCGCGCAAAAAAAACCGCGCAGCCAAGCCCTGTCCTATTACATGTCCAATGTGGAATTTTCCCGCAAGATAGGGATTTACTTCACATTCATCTCGGCAATCATATTCAACAAGCAGCAAGCCATGCAGGATGACGCGCTTTGCGCGAATATCCGCTATGGCACCTTCATTCCCCAGCTGGCCTGGGTGCTGCCTTTGTTGAAACAGGGCAAGCATTTCGCCAGCAGCCAGGCCTGCCTGATCGCGGCCGAACCCAACAACACCACCGGCTACAAGCTGTTCGAGGTTTTCGGCATCAACCTGCGCGCCTTGGTGGACGCGTTTCTGCCGGACCAACCCCGGCTGAGAAAAGCCATCCTCAGTTCGTCGATGTGGTTTCTGGCAAGCTTTTTTTATGGCAACCGCGGCAACTTCAAGCAGGAAAACCCAAAACCGGCATTCGACCAGGCCTTTGGAGAATTGCGCGTCTACCGTTTGATCGTCCGCCCCTTGCTGACCTACCAGAACCTCATGTCCAAGCTATGCGTAAAAACGATCTGCCGTTTTAGAAAAAACATACTGCAGCAAGCATGACGGCCACGCGCAACCGACCAGCAGGATGCATATCGCCATGAAGATACTGGTCATCAAACTATCGGCGTTGGGAGATATCCTCGCCACCAGCCCCTTGTTTCGGCTGATCAAGGAGGCCAATCCCGGATGCGAAATCCATCATCTGGTGATGCGGCAATGCGCGGCCGCATCCGAAAGCAACCCGCATATCGACCGGCAGATCGTCATCGATCTGATCCCGTCCGGCAATCGCCTGAAGGACGCCCGAATCCTGCTGCGGCTATGGTGGCGGCTGCTGACCGGCGGCTACGACATCGCCGTCATCCTGCATCGCAACGCTCTGTTCCAACTGTTATGCAAAGCGGCGGGCATCGGCAAACTGGTGGGCTTCACCGCGCCGCGGCTCGATCTGCTGCAACATGGGCAGGCGTTCACGATGCAGGGCAACCGCACGCTGCAAGAAGCCCGCCTGCTGCAGCGCGCCGGCCTGATCGACAAAATGCCCGATCGTCTGGAGTTTCATCTGGCCCCCGGCAAAGTGGATCGGGAAAAGCTTGCCGGCCTGCCGCGCGACTACATCGCGATCAACCCGGGCGGCGGCAATCCCCATGCGCCGGCCGACAACAAGATCTGGCCGGCCGACAACTATATCCGGCTGATACAGGCGCTGGACCTGCCGGTCGTATTGCTGGGCAGCGGCGGCAAGGACCAGGAAATCTGCGCGTCCATCGCCCGCGCCTGCGGCACGCGCGCCGTCAATCTGGTCAATCGGCTGAACCTGCACGAAGCGGCGCAAGCCATTCGCCAATCGCGGCTCTACATAGGCAATGACAGCGCCTTGCTGTACATCGCCGCCGCGCTGAATGTGCCGCTGATCGGCCTGTACGGGCCGACCCCGGCTGATGCTTTTCTCCCGCTGGGCGGACCATTGCATCATCTCAGCGGCAAAACCGAGTGCTCCCCATGCTACAGCTCGCTGGAGGGCGCGCGCTCGCCTATGTATTCATGTGTGAACAATATTTGCATGCAAGGCATTTCCACCGAACAAGTCCTGGCCAAAACCAGACAGCTCCTGACCCTTGGAAAGCAGGCCTGACATGAAATTACAGACGCTGAAATTCCTGGACAAGCTGCTATCCACCACAATCGCCTGGCTGCCGCGCCGCCGCAAGCCATCGACTCAAGCTCCTCGCCGGATATTGCTGATCAAACTATCCGCGATGGGCGACGCGTTCTGCCTGCACCCCGTCGCCCGCAGGCTGGCCGCGGCCTTTCCCGCCGCCAGCATCGACTGGCTGACGACCGGCCGCTCCAATCCTGGCCTATTCCGGAATTTGCCGTTTCTGCACGACACGCTGATTGTTCCCACCCAGGTCCGCGCCTTGCTGGCATGGCTGCCCAGGCTGCTCTTCGCGATACGCAAGTACGACATCGTGATGGACTTCGATCAGTACTACCATTTATCCGAACTGCTCTCCCGCTGCGGCAAAACCAGCGCGGGCTTCAGCACCGCGCTGAAAGGGAAAACGTTTTCCCTCTCCATCCCCTATGATCCGCAGCTCAATGAAAAAGTCCTGTTCCACAAGCTTGCCGAGCGCGTGATGGAGCATTATGGCGTGACCCACGCGCCTCCCCGCGACTTTTATCTACCCGAATTGCTGGATGCGTTCACTCCTTCATTGCCGTTGCAGCAATTGGCAGCGGAGATCAAGACACACCAATTGCCGGTGGTGGTTCTCTACGCCGGCTCCAGCGCCAACGCCGCATTCCGGCGCCTGGACATAGACAAATATCTGGCCATCATCGAGCAGACCCGCAACCGCCATACCTTCGTGATCGCCGGCGGACCGGATGAACTGGCGCTGAAAACGCATTTCCAGCTTCAGCACCCAAACGTGTACGAACTGATAGGCAGCTTGAACCTGCTGGAGTGGGCCTGGCTGTTCCGCCATGTCGCCGACCTGCTGCTGGGCAACGACGGCGGCCTGCTGCACGTCGCGGAAAGCCAGTCCACGCCGATGCTGGCCATCTTCGGCCCCAGCCTGTTCCGCAAATGGGGATCGATCAACCCGGAATCGCGCGGCATCGAAACCGATCTGCCGTGCAGGCCATGTCTGAAAAACTATCTCGGCATCGTTCCGACCCGCTGCCAGTTTTCCACGGTCAAATGCCTGGACGCCATCGAGGTGGCCACCATCATTGCCAATATGGAAAGCATGCTGGAAAAGAAACAGCGCCAACACATGCTGATCAGTCCCTGACGACATGAAAAGAATCTATCTGCCCTTATCCCGCTTTCTCAGGCGCGCTCTGCCCAGGCTGCGGCCATGCTGGTTCCATTGCCTGACCGGGCTGCGCTTTTTTCGGATGGGCCGGATGAACAAGGTTTACGGCGTTGAAAACATCCACTTGGGCAGCAGGGTATCGATAGGCGACTTCTGCTGGCTGGAGGCCGTCGAGCGCTATGGCGGCCAGCAATTCGCGCCCCGGCTGGAATTGCGCGCCGGGACCAGCTTGTCCGACGCCGTCCACATCAGCGCGGTTGCCCGCATCGTCATCGGCGAGAATTGCCTGCTCGGCAGCCGCATCTACATCGGCGACCATTCGCATGGCACCGGCCGGCTGGACACCGCATCGCTGCAGACCCCGCCGGGGCAGCGCCCGCTAGCCAACATCGCCGAAATCGACATCGGCGCCAACTGCTGGATCTGCGACGGCGCCGTCATCCTGGCCGGCAGCCGCATTCATCCGGGCTCCATCGTCGCCGCCAACGCCGTCGTCCGCTTGCAGACCGACGAAGCCGCGTTGATCGCCGGCAACCCGGCCAAAGTCATACACTATTTCAGGTAAGCATAATGAATACAATAACCGTCGCCGTGCCCGCCTATTCGCGCCCCGATGAGCTGGGCCAACTGATCGATTCGGTCCTGTCCGCCGATGTCCTGCCCGATGAATTGCTGATCTGCGAAGACAAGTCGCCTCGCCGCGCGGAGATCCGAGCCGTGATTGAAAGCATGCGCCCGCGCTTCGCCGCCGGCGCCTGCGCGCTGACTTACATCGAAAACGAGGAAAACCTCGGCTATGACGGCAATATCCGCAAGATCATCACCTCGTCCGCTTCGGACTACGTGCTGATCCTGGGCGACGACGACGTCCTGTTCAAGGAAGCCATCCCCAAAATACGCGCGTTCGTGCAGCAGCATCCGCAAGCGAATTTCATCTCCCGCACCTTCAGCCGCTTCGCCGAACAACCGCAAAACATCATCAACACCACCTGGATACGCACGAGCGATTGCGTCATCAAACGCGACGACGCCGATCCGAACATCATCTTCCGCCTATGCGGCTTCGTCGGGGGGCTGGTGATCAATCGCCGCTGGGCATCGCAGCTGGCGACAGAGGAATACGACGGCTACCTGTACTACCAGTTCTATCTTGCCTGCCTCGCCTACCTGGGCGATGGCATAGGCTATATCTCGGCCGCCATCGTCGGCGGCCGCGCCGGCAATCCGCCTCTGTTCGGCTCGGCCGACAGCGAAAAGGACACCCATATTCCCGGGTCGTACCGCCCCAAAGGCCGCGCCAAAATGTGGCAGGGACTGCTGGCCATCGCGGCGGACATCGACAAGGCCCATGGTTCGAACATTTATCCCTACATCCGCAACGAGCTAGCCGGCAGGCAGGCCTACCACATATTCGAAATGATGCCGGCGCAAGGCCGCGCGGCCACCCTGGACCTGTTTCACGAGCTCCGGAGACTGAAGCTGACCCACAAGGCGATGCCGTGGCTTCTAACCAGCTACATTCTGGTTTTCGGTCCCTACGCCCGCATCGGCTTCGCCCTTAGCAGACGCCTGCAATTCGCTATCGAGCAGCATGCCGGCCTAAAGCTGTAAAGCCCCGCGACCATCACGATCAGGATCTCTGCAAATGAGAAAAATCGCGTTGTTCTACTTCTACTTCGTCAGCCTGTACTGGTATCCGGTCACCGTCATGCAATGGGGCAGCTATGGCGCAGTGGAAGAGAGCACTCCCATATGGTTCAAGCTCCTGCGCGTGATCCTGGTCGCGCTGCTGCTGCTATTGCTGGCCGCGCGGCCAAGCATCAGCAAGAAAATCGCCTTTCCGCTGCTTTTCGCGCTGTACTGCATCTTTTCCGCGCCGGATATCGTCACGATCACCAATGCCATCACCTTCATCGTCTGCATCGCCATCTGCCTGAAAATCGATATCCGCGCCGTCAATTGGAGACGCCATATCGGCATAGCCAGCGGCATCGGCTACCTGACCGCTCTGCTCGAGATATTGGGGATTGTCGTTTCGCCTCACTCCTACGACGGCACCTTGCGCATCGTCGCGACTTTCGGCGGACCCAATAACGCCGCGATCATCTTATCCGGTTTTGCGCTGTACCATTTCATGCAGCTGCGGAAAACCCGCAGCATCGCCGATTTACTCCACTTCCTGGCCTGCTCGGTGCTGGTGCTGCTCACCGGGTCACTGAGCGCACTGATCGCTTTCCTGCTTTGCATGATTTCGCTGTCGCCGCGACTGTTGCTATTGGTGCCGCCCGCCGCGATCGCCGCGAACTTCATCAGCGACTTCATCTCGTTCAAAGTCGAGCAGTTCGCCAATCTATTCAGCAATAACTCGCAAACCATCGGCACCTTCAGCGACCGCCTCGAAAACATCCAGCTGATATGGCGCTCTTTCAATGCATCGCTTGGCAATGCGCTGTTCGGCACCACGCTGACTTCGGAAAGCGACTATTTGAATATTATTTCGCAACACGGTTTATTTGGATTGGCTCTTTTTCTGCTAGCCATCCTGGCACTGGGTATCGATATCTTTTTGGCGCTGGGACTATTGCAGGGCATCTTCACCCCCTTCTTGTTTCCATTTCCTAGTTTTGCCATTCTGTTTCTACTCAGCAAAATATACCAAACTGAAAAGGAAGCGAAACCTACGCTTATTGCTAAAAAATCTGAGCAAAACAGTTCCGTTCAGCCCATATAAATACAAATTTATCAAAGATTTATTTTTGATTACAGCGGCATACATTTCCCAACCAGCCATGAGGTTGAATCATGAAAAACAATTTCAAGATTGCCCTATTTGCAAACCATGCTCCTGGATTGCATATTGCTCAATATCTCTCCAGTTGCGCGGCAACGGATTCTGTAAGCGCGCTTTACATCAGCGATGAACAAAAAGAAAATGACCAAGCGATAATAAACTCTTTAAATGTGCCAAGAGATCGAATATTCCGAGGAAAAGACATAGTAAAAGATCCAGACCACATACAATGGTTCCGAGAACAAGACTTTGACGCGATCATAACTGTCTATTGGCCATGGCTGCTGAACAAAGAAATATTTAGTGCATCACCAATCACTGTAAATTTTCACCCGGCACTACTGCCAATCAATCGCGGCTGGTTCCCTCACGTTCATAGCCTGATAGATGGCAGCAAAACTGGGGTTACATTGCATAAAATTGAGGATGGCGCCGACACCGGTGCAATCTGGGCGCAAAAAGAAATCCCGATTCAAGCGCTGGATACCGCAAAAGATATCTATGATAAATTGCAGTTTGAAATTGTTGATTTGTTTAAGGAAAAATGGCCAGACATCAAGAATGGGAGAATTACTCCCTTGATACAAGATGAATCAAAAGCAGTCTACCATGCAAAAAAAGAGATTGAACAACTAGACTTTATTGAACTTGAAAAGGAATACAGTGCTCGCGAGTTGATTAATAAGCTAAGAGCCAGAACATTCGGAAATCGAGGCTTTGCATATTATGAAGAAAATGGCGAAAAAGTTTATATCAAGATTTCGCTATCGCGTACTAGTAAATTTTAGCAGCGCTTACAGAACTGAGACCCTTGCACTCCCCTGCAAGGGACCTCAGTTTTGTCAAACAGGCTCTAAGGGATCGCTGCTTAGCGATCACCCCATGCACGGTCGCCAGCACCGCTACGGTTCATGTTTATGCACGCAAGGCGGCAACTCAGATGCTATAGCCTCTCAGTCTGCCGTCATCAGGCTCAACTCGCCGCAAACCGACGTGCAACAGCAAAACCATCGCGCCGAACTGATCACCCCGCTTTCGCGACGCTAGCGCCCGCTAGCATGATCGCCAGACCTTGCCGATTGCGTTTTATCGCAGCGCTACGACTCGCCCCGGCGACCATCAACCAGAGCACCCTGCATTGCAGCCGAATGCCCTGCCCGCTTGGCACTCCGCGAACAGGCCCTCCCTGTCGGCGCAGCGCTCTTCCATCCTGCAGCTCGCCGCACGACAGCGGTCCATCCTGAGCATCTGCAGCGCAACACCACGCAAGTGCAAGCTAAGTTCATTCCTGACTGATAACAACAGTCAACCATCATGCTCACCGCCCGTTACATATCCACGTACCGCGCAGGCTACACGCCTCTACGCCTGGGCTCGCCAAGTGCGGGAACCAGCTTCCCGCAACGCCTGCCCAAGCGATGCCGTCCAGCGGATGCCGGACTGAACGGTTTAGCGCAGCGATGTCGCGCCGAACCTTAAGCATTGCAGTGGTACTGTGCAGCCCATTTGTCACGAACAGCATCAAGTTGACCATGTCAAGTTGGGCAACACCGCCACATTCCGGTACTATCACGCTAGCCGATTGCAGTACCCCTATTTGATCGAAATGGCCATTTAATCGATCCTAGTAATTTGACAAAAAATACAATCCCATAGTCATTTTTTGATATTTTCCGACAGGATAGACCAACAATAAATGAATAAAAAAATTATTTATTTCGTCACAGTTGATTGGTTTTTTTGTTCACATTTTCTTGCTAGAGCAGTCGCCGCAAAAGCACAAGGGTATGAAGTCTATGTACTGACCAATATTGACAAACATAAAGACAAAATATTGGCTGCAGGATTAAATATTATTGATATAAAGACTGATAGAAAGACTTTAAATCCATTTTCGTGGCTACAAACCTTATTAAAAGTTTACCAAGTCTATCGCACTGTAAAACCAGACATCGTTCATCACATAGCGCTGAAACCAATTTTACTAGGCAGCTTGGCTGCCAGAATGTCCAGTACTAGAAATGTAATCAACGCCATTGTAGGCGGTGGCTATGCATTCATCTCAAATGATATATCGATGAGAATGCTCCGCCCCATTATTCGTTTTACATTGGGCAAGTTGCTTAATCCCGCTGGCAGTAAAGTAGTATTTGAAAATACCGATGATTTAGATACGTTTACAAAATCTGGTCAAGTGCGTAGAGACTGTGCCGTCTTGATTCGTGGTGCAGGTGTGGATCCAAATCTTTTCCATACCAACCGAACAAAGCCCTCTAAGCCTATCGTTCTTCTTACCGCTAGGCTTCTCTGGGATAAAGGCATTGGAGAGTTTGTTGAAGCTGCCCGCTTGCTGCGACAGCGCAACATCAACGCGCGCTTTGTCATCGTTGGCGGCCAAGATCCAGGAAATCGTGCATCTATCGACCAAGAGACTTTATCAAGCTGGCACCAGGAAGGAGCCGTAGAACTTTGGGGATTTAGCGAAGACATTCCGAATATTCTGGCTCAATCCAGCATCATGTGCCTGCCGTCCTATCGAGAAGGCTTACCAAAATCTTTAATAGAAGCAATGGCAGCAAAGTTGCCATGCGTAACAACGGATGTGCCGGGATGTCGTGAAGCTGTCAGGCATAATGACAATGGTCTTTTGGTTCCTCCAAAAAATATTGCCGCTTTAGCAAAGGCCATTGAAACCTTGCTGCTAAACCATGAATTAAGCCATAAAATGGGGCTACGTGGATACGAACGGCTAGTAACTGAATTTTCTTCGGAAATAGTTATCAAAGACACCATATGTCTATATAAAGAATTGCTAGAACTATGAAAGCGCTAATTACAGGAGCCGATGGTTTCGTTGGCCGTCACCTTGTCCAAAATCTCTTGCATATAAATAACGAAGTCATTCCCACCTCCAGAAACGGGAACAATGGCTGCATCGCAACAGGAGATCTATCTGAAGACTATAACTGGTATCAGATATTGGCTGATTGCGACGTCGTTATCCATCTTGCTGCACGAGTGCATCAAATGCACGATACCGCACCTGATCCTCTTAGTGAATTTAGACGCGTCAACACTAGCGGAACCCTTCATCTTGCGAAGCAAGCGATTTCTGCGGGTGTTAAACGGTTTGTATTTATTAGCACGATCAAGGTGAATGGCGAGGAAAGTGCCATACCTTATTCCGAAAATAGCCCTCCACAGCCATCAGACCCTTATGCTTTATCCAAATGGGAAGCGGAACAGGGCCTGCTTCAACTTGCCAAAGACAGCACGATGGAGATTGTTATCATCCGGCCGCCACTAGTTTACGGCCCCGGCGTAAAGGGTAATTTTTCTTCACTGATCCAAATAGTAAAATATGGAATCCCGCTGCCATTTAAATCCATCAAAAACCTCCGCTCTCTCATCGGCTTATCGAATTTAGTCGATTTTATTATATTGTGCGCTGATAGAAATCGCTCGCCCAAAGCCGCCGGCCAAGTTTTTTTAATTTCTGACGGCTCGGACATTTCAACTCCTGAGTTGATAAAAAAGGTATCCGCCGCATGTCAGCTAAAACCAAGGTTGATTTGCTTTCCTCCATGCCTATTAAGGCTCGTAGCGGTATTTATGGGAAGAAAATCAGCTGCAGATCGCCTCCTCGGGTCATTGCAAGTAGATATTACGAAAGCTAGATCTATGCTGGGCTGGCAGCCTATAGCGACAATGGATCAGCAGCTTCACCAGATCACAAATCAAATAAAAAAATAAACTGTAGCGAATTTATATCAATACAGAAATTGCACCTTACTTTCAATTAACGCACACATTGCACATGGAAATCAATAAATGGGCGTTTTTTTGTATAGTACTGGCCATAAGCTCTACAAACAAAGCATTTTTTATGCTAACAAATGGATAGCTCCGCTATTTCGTGACGATAAAATTTTCCGCCGCAACTGCATATATCTTGCTCTTGCATTATTCACGTGGTGTTTACTACTAAGTCCGTTCCAATCGTCAAAAGAAGCTATAATTAGCGCGTCGCGATTGCTTGTTGAAACCTCGCTAGTTTTTGCGTTGATTAAATTTCAGCCACAAAATACGCCAAGATGGTGCTTTAAATTCATAATCTGGCTTGGCACTATCAATGGTATCATTGTTGTTTTCCAGATAATGGAAGGCCTAAACTATCTGGATATCGGCTTCAGCAAGATTATTACGGATGTTTGGAAACTCCCAGTAAACGAATATAGCCGGAAGCCAGGGCTATTTAGTGGATTTCAATCATCATCGTATATCTCATTCATGGCAATTGTACTGTTAATTCAGTATGAAAAAAGCAAGACTGGAATATTTGGAGCCATAAATTTTTTCACAATTTTTTTTGGCGCAAGGACTTTTCTTGTTTTCCTACCAGCGTTTGCATTAATAAATAGAAGAATTTTAGCTTATTTTGTATTCATTAACATAGCGCTGTTAGGTACGACAAACATTTTAGACAGCCATGCTTATGTGAAAATGATGGTATCCCATTTAAAAACCAGAGTTTTCCCGGCAATGGATGCTGTATACACTCTGCGCCCCGGTATAAGCGAGAGCGCAAGTGACACATTTACCCAATACCAAATAACCCCTCAGGACATAAACAAAAAATCTGAGGCTGTAGAGAATACAATAGCAGCCGGGAATAAATTTCCTTATAAACAGCTGCTACTTGGAAATGGTATGCCGAGGTATTCTAAAGAAGGAGGCCTAGACACTATGCTAAGTAGATGGCTAAAGCAATCAGGTGCTCCAGCAGCTATTTTAGTTAGCTTACTAACACTATTAATTTGTCTAAAAATTGGCAGTAAAAAAGGACTCGTGAATAAGGTGTTGATGCTTGCGTTATTGCTATCCAGCGTCAAAGGAGAACTAGTCACTGCCACGCTTATTTTCAGTTCGCTTCTTATTTACTCGCTAACTGACTTTGATTTACAAAAAAACTATTAAGCTCATAAAAAGTCGAGGGCACCATCATGATCCCAAAGATCATTCATCATATCTGGCTTGGCGATAATGATTTACCAGCTCAGTTTAAAAAATTTATCGATGATGCGCGTGAACTATTGCCCGATTATGAATTTAAACTCTGGAATGAAAGTAATATCGACTTAGAGAGTCCATTTGTAAAAAGAAATTATGCCGCTAAAAACTGGGCCTTTGTTTCTGATTATGTTCGGTTCAAAATACTTTCCGAAGAAGGTGGAATTTATCTAGACACCGATATGGAAGTTCTAAAAAATTTTGATGAACTATTGGATTGTTCAGGCTTTGCTGGACTCAATCGACAAGAAAGTGCAATTTATTGCGGAATAATAGGATGCATGAAGGGTCTTCCATTGATGACAGCCGTACTGAAAAAGTATGATCAGCTTCCAGATGGAGTTAATCCTACATCACCTGATATTTTAACCCAAGCATATATAGAAATCCA
The DNA here is from genome assembly GCF_001676875.1 of Chromobacterium subtsugae. GTDB lineage: Bacteria > Pseudomonadota > Gammaproteobacteria > Burkholderiales > Chromobacteriaceae > Chromobacterium > Chromobacterium subtsugae. The sequence goes on from NZ_JYKA01000012.1 coordinate 45,229, forward strand.
GGAAAGCTCATTTTTAATTTACCCAGCCCAAGCATTCTACCCGACTGAAGAAGGCGAAAAAATTACAAAGCAGTCACTTATCGAATCATATACAATTCATCACTGGGGTGAAAGTTGGAGATCATACGTCCACCTTCGCCGCGTACTACGCAGAATCGGGCTTATGGGCATATATCACAAATTCACCCGGAAAAAGGGTATCCTGAAATCTAATCTTCACATTCATTCAGGCCCATTAGCGTGAGTAAGCCAGAAGTTTTTGAAAAGAGTTTTCCTTATCTTAACCCTGATGATGTGCAACACTTGTACCGCCATAGTCTAGCCGTTGAAAGATCCATCGATGGTATTAGTGATATAACCACCCCTCGGGTTCTGGCATGTGACGGGCTATCCATACATTATCAGTATCTCGAATTAGGTGATTCATTCCACCATGTACTATCAGGCGACACGGACAGCAATGACTATCTATTTAGAATTGGAAAAGCGCTTAAAGCTATCCATTCATATCAACTAAGCGAAAATACTCGGAGCCTGCTTCATAGTGATTTTGTTCCGCATAATATTTTTATATCTGGAACGAAAATTACTCTGATTGATCCACATCCGCCGGAGAAGCTTGATTTCTCTACAGACCGTTTGTATGGAAATCCCTATTCTGAAATCGTGGATTTCATATTTTGCTTAATGTCGGATGTTGGTTTTAAACGTTCAATAACCAAGCTAGGTCTGAACGTCAGCCATGCTAGTAGTTTTTTTGATGGATATGGGAAAAGTAATCTAAGAATACACAATTTTTTCCGACCTATTTTTTATAAGTGCAAGGATAGCTATATATTGAAACGACGAGCAGGTTTTCCTTTAACACACGCGACTCTGCATTGTGTTTCCGGTAGTATACTGACGCTCCTCGTTTTATGGAAGGCATTATGATTGCCCAAGACTTGTGTACTCTCTTGCAGCGTGAATTCGGCTGCCGGCTATTATCAGAGATCGGGCCTGCTCCTGCTGATATTGATATTTTTGTGCCAATAGAGCATCGTGATGCTGTAGCCAGAAAAGTAGAGGCTTATGGTTTTATTCGCTGCGGTGTTGATCATGGCCAATTAGATTATCGTCTTTATGAAGATGGAAAACTGTATATCCTTGACCTATTAAGCGAATTTCAAGTTTATACGCGCTATATCACATGTTTAAAATTAAATAATAACGGTAATGAGGCGATAGGGAAATCGCCAGTTCTGCACAAAGCGTTTAAATATCTTTGCCTCAATCGAATTGATAAATTTGACTTTGTACAGCAGCACATTACTCAAATAACTGCTTTTTTACGAGAAACTTCAAACTTTGAATGGCTTCATCCCAAAGTGTTGAACAGCGCTGCATCAGGTTCAGCGGAAGCTCTGATCCAAGTATTCGCCTGCTCATTGCTTGGCAGATACACCTCGCGAGATTTCATCCGCGCCAAGTTAATAAATCCGATACTCATGAGGTATAAAAGGATTGGAAGAGGTCTCTCTATAGCGTTTGTTGGACCAGATGGTTCTGGAAAGTCTTTTATCATAGACAAGCTATCCCAGGCAGCCTCTAGCAAACAAATTTATATGGGGGATTGGTTTTTCTTCTTTCAAAAATTTTATAGCTTTTTGATAAAAATACCATCCCCTTACAACCGGGTTGTATATTTAATATATCCTATTGAGAATTATTTAAGGACATTAAAGGTTCTCTTTTTCCGATCGATTGGAAAGTTAGTTCTTATTGACAGATTCCCAGGCACAAACCGCAATGTCATTCACCAAGGTCTACTAGGGAAAATCAATCGAATTACATTTAAAATTTTTCCCAAACCAAACTTGATCGTATTATTGCTGGCTCGCCCTGAGGTTGTATATGCAAGAAAGCAGGAGCTGACCGTTGAAGAAATTCGAGAGATGCAAAATCAACTACAGCTATTGCTTAAAGATACTCCGCATTTATTTCTAGATACAGAACAGCTGGATCCTGCATTGAATCAGCTATTAAAATTTATAGAGGTATGATGTGTTTATCAAACCCAGTATCATTAAAAGCAGGTTGCGTGTATTTCTTTCACTAGTACTTTTCACGCTTGCAAAAATTATTCCTTTTTACTCGAAAGAGTATAAAGGAAAAACTAGAGTGATTTTGTTTCATCACATAGACACGCAGCGTCAGTTTGAAAAAATTGTAAAAAAACTATCTGAAAAATACAACCTTATTGGATTTGATGATTACTTGGCTGGTAAAAAAAATCCATCAAAACTGAATTTGATCTTGGCGTTTGACGACGGCTACTTGTCATGGAAAACTAATGCTTACCCCGTGTTAAAAAAATACTGTGTACGGCCTTTATTTTTTCTGAATTCAGATTTTGTAGATTTGGGTATTGAAGATGCTCATCGCTATTGTGAAAATGTCATCCATACATGGGCGGAACCGTCTCTTACTTGGAAGGATGTACAAGAACTATTTTCTTATGGAGCAGAGATTGGCGGACACTGCGAACTGCACCTTGACTTGTCCGCCATTTCAACTGGTGCAACTGCACATAGCGCAATTGAAAATGATAAAGTCCGAATAGAGAAAAATCTAAATCATGACATCCGAAGCTTTGCGTATCCGTTTGGCAGATACACACCGGAAAGCGTGGCGAGCGTCAGCAAGATTGGCTACCAGTATGGATTTACCTGTGAAGCAGGCTATCTAGAAGATGCCGTGGATCCGCTACGGCTGCCGCGGACGAATATCGGGATGCGTCCTCCGATTGCCATATGCGCTGCAGCAGAAGGCTGGCTTGAAGTGATAACCGACATTTTTGCGTATATTAAAAAAAGATAATGAATTGATGAGAATCGGCAGCTTGAAATTACTTGTCAAAAATTTTTCCGCGCAAGGTCTAAATACCTTACTTGGCCTAGTATTTACTATTGCTGGCGCACGTTTGATGAGCTTGGCTGATTATGGCGAACTTCGCTATATGATGACATTACTTCCATTACTGATGGCTTGTACTCTGCCAGGATTCGATTCGATCATACTTAGAAAAGCCAACCTGCGTGAGCAGGTTCCATTGCGGAATATATTCTATATCCGCTTGGTTACAGGTTGCGTCGGTGCACTGAGTGTTTCCGTTGCACTGTACTTCTTTTCGCCTGCACTCAGTGCGTCATTGAAATTTCTCCTCCTCATTACCGCCCTACTTTTGCCTTTCTTTGAAACTGCAACAGGATATAAAAACTACTTGATAGGCATTGGACTACGTAATCAAAGCTTGAACCTAGTATTTTTTTCTAGGCTTACTAGCATGTTGCTGTTCCTCTTGCTAGGACTATTGATTTACTCCCATTACCTTAGTCCTCTGTGGATCTATCCATCCTACTTGCTTGCTATTATATTGCCTACTATCTGGACTTTTTCCCTGATCGCTCGGAAAATCCGACATGCGGAGAATTTCTTCCCGATAAAATGGCACGCACTCATTTTACCAGCAGCTGTCTCAACCATAGCTAGTTTAACGTACACATACGCTTATTCGATGGATAAGCTCTGGATACGTAATTTATCCGGCGCGCAAGCCTTGGCCATATATTCTATTTTGGTTATGGTTCCTCAGGAGCTGGCGAAATTATGCGATGCCTCTTTTCCTTTGTACTATAAACGCTTATTTTTTGATCACAATACTGAAAAGAGGAAAATCCATAGAAGCCGCACACTATTTTTCTTGCTGGCGGCAATCATTGTATTATTTCTTTACGCAAGCGCTTTCGAAGTTTTTTCACCATGGATATTCGGGGAAAAGTATAGTTACCCATTTTATTTATGCTTATTATCCGGGATGTTGATATTTGGGCAAGCCTTTGAATACTTTAATAGCCATAAAATTTTTGCCCATCATGGATCTCGTGGCCAATTTATTTACACATTGCTTAACTTGGCTCTATGTTCTATTTTCATCCCGATTGGTATAAAGCTTGGCGGTCTAAGTGGCCTTCTGCTTGCTTTGCTCTTCAAGCAATTGCTACTCCCTATTTTTTACTACTCTGGGGTATCTATTACCTCGAAGTTGCATTTCGACAGTCGAAAATTTTTCTAATATTGAAACAGTGAGCTATTGATGCGTCTGTCTGTTATTATTTCAACACTCAGTCGGAAAGAAACACTAGTTCGTTTACTAGAAAACATCTCCCGGCAAACAAAGCTACCAGAAGAGATTATAATTGTAGAGGCTGGATCGGGTGATCTCGAACCATCTGATATTCCAGTCTCAATTAGAGAGCTGGTCATTACAATTTATGCATATCAAGCTTCTCTTGCCTATTCTAGAGAATCTGGCAGAAAGACGGCGACAGGCGATATAATCGTCTTTTTTGATGATGACATTGTAATACCAGATACCTATATTGAAGATGTCACATCCTACATGCAAGAAAATCCCGATGTAATGGGAGTTGGTGGCCCATACACGGATGAAAATGTGGCCAAGCGTGTAGATAAAAGTTTATGGATTGGCCGCCTGCTTGGCATTTACGCAGATGGCCACAGTAATCGCATTCTCAAGTCTGGTTGGGCTGACTATGTTCGATCAGAATATTTAAACGATATCACGCCTGCACAATGGTTATTTGGTTGCAATGGCGCATACCGTGCGGATGCTTTTGTGGTTCCTTCAGTATGTATTCAAAAAGATATGGCGACTTGGTCTTTTCTAGAAGATGTCGTACTTGGGGCCATGCTGACACGACAATACGGCATGTGCTTGCGAATATTGCCAAAACTTGCAGTACGACATGCCCCTCCCGCAAGTTTTGGCAGTATAAATAAATCAACGCTACGTATGCGTATACTATATCGCTATATTTTTTGGCGCGATTTTCTTGATGGCGTTTGTGCTCCATCTCTGCCTGCATTTTTGATCGGAATGATTGCAAACCTCTTGTTAATGTTGAAACAAGAGCGTGCATTATGGGTAGCGCGCGAGTGCTTTCAGTCATTGATATTTATTTATCGCAATCCAAAAATATCCTGGCAACATGCCAATGATTTTATCTTTGATAAATAAGTTATATTTATTTGCTTTTAATTGGAGTTTTTCATGAGTTTGTTATTCCGCAGCATCAGCGTCTTCGGTCGCTTCCCCTTCGTAAGACTCATACAAGTAATCGACAACCCGCGCTATCTGTTGCACATAATTAAAAAAACTTAATTTATAAAAGATCCAAGATTGACTACACCGATAAATATTCAGCATTCACTTTTATGAGTGGGCAAGAATCACTTGAGGACTTGATAAAAAATAAGAAAAGTTTAGCACGTTTCAGCGATGGTGAATTTGAACAGATTGTCGGCGCTGGTGAGTACCCCCCTGATTCTGACTGGTGTCAAAAATGGTCCAAGCCATTAATTGATGACATGCTGAAAACCCTTTCCTCTGAGGATGATCGCTTACTTGTTGCCGTAGACCCACCATCGACATTCCTTGGGACGCGGGATTCAACTCACAGCATTCGCTTTGAATACAATATGTGGGTAGATATGCGCCGGCTGATGTGGACATTCCTCTGCCCGGGAAGGTCATATGGCCATAGCCATTTATTCATAGAGGCCAACTCCCCAGACTTTAATTGGGCGCAATTTAAAGACCATTTACGCGAAAAACATGTCATTGTTGCCACAGGAAATACCGACAAAATAAGCGATCTTAACTTAGGGTTAAAAACATACTTCGTAGAGTGCGGCACAGAAAATGCCTACGAGCGAAAATCTATCATAAAAGATAATATATCGAATCTTATCAAGAACAATGGGCTTGATAAAAATAATGTACTTGTTTTATTGAGCCTAGGACCCACTGCTGGTATTTTGGCGCGTGAATTTATTGATGATGACATTTGTGCTTGGGATACCGGTCATATGTTTAAATTTGCAGCTAAAAAATTTTCTGCGTGACATGTGAATTAATTTCTTAACGAACAAATAAAGAAAATTGCCAACACTAAATAATGCACTACCACTCTGTTTTGCATAAAAATCAAACCGGTTTGGAAGTGATTTTAGCTGCGTGCTAACTTATTTATAGAAGACAACTCCTATGGATAGCACTCTAAAATTGATTGGACGTACCGCGCCATTATTTGGTGCGGACATCACTCAACATAAGCAGGATTTGGAAGAAATCGTTGCTGAAAGCAGTTTTCTGGTCATCGGTGGAGCTGGCTCTATTGGCCAAGCCGTAGTACGCGAGATCTTCAAACGTAATCCAAAAGTATTGCATGTTGTCGATATCAGTGAAAACAACATGGTCGAGCTCGTACGTGATCTACGCAGCACCCTTGGGTATATCGATGGGGACTTCCGCACCTTCTCTATCGACTGCAATGGGCCGGAATTTGATGCCTTGATGTCTTGGGGAAAGGGCTACGATTATGTGCTCAACTTATCGGCATTGAAGCATGTCCGTAGCGAAAAAGACCCATTCACCTTGATGAGGCTGATAAAGGTCAATATCCTCAATACTATCAGCACGTTGAAACATGCTAAAAATAGTGGCGCCAAAAAATATTTCTGCGTGTCCACCGATAAGGCCGCTAACCCAGTCAATATGATGGGGGCCAGCAAGCGCATCATGGAAAAATTTTTGATGCGCGAGAGCCTTGACCTAGCTATTTCTACCGCCCGCTTTGCCAATGTAGCATTTTCGGATGGGTCGCTACTGCACGGATTCAATCAGCGCTTTACAAAACGCCAGCCTATTTCTGCACCTAGCGATATTCAGCGATATTTCGTCACGCCGCAAGAATCTGGGGAGCTTTGCTTGATGTCTTGCTTGCTAGGTCAAAACCGGGAGATTTTCTTTCCCAAACCAAGTCATGATCTTCAGCTGACTAGTTTTTCTGATATCGCAAGCCGATATCTGGAGCAGCTGGGATACACCCCCTACCCATGCAGCTCGGAAGAAGAAGCCAGAGAGAAAGCCTCCGCGCTAATTGCTGACAAGAAATGGCCCTGCTACTTTTTCTCTAGCGATACGACCGGAGAAAAGAGTTATGAAGAATTTTTCACTGAAAGAGAAATTCTCGACATGGCACGATTCCAAAACATTGGGATTATTAAAAATGACCCCGCTTTCGATGAGCAGGCACTGAATTCATTCCTGGATGGTATCCAGAAATTGAATCAAAACGGCCGCTGGGAAAAAATTGAAATCGTATCGCTTTTTGAAGCAATCCTGCCTGAGTTTTCACACTTGGAGACTGGGAAATATCTGGACGGAAGAATGTAATATGCAGCGTTTTTTTGACATATTTTTTTCAGCAATAGCATTGCTGATTTTATCTCCCTTGCTGATACCCATCATGATCGCTTTGCGGCTGACAGGCGAAGGTGAGATTTTTTACAAGCAAAACCGAATAGGTCACGGCGGGAAAAGCTTTGGCCTGTTGAAGTTTGCAACCATGTTGAAGAATAGCCCTAATATAGGTTCAGGCAATATAACTCTCAAGAATGATCCGAGAGTGCTGCCGATGGGGAATTTTCTCAGAAAAACAAAAATCAATGAACTGCCTCAACTAATTAATATTTTGACTGGAGACATGAGTGTTATCGGCCCTCGCCCTTTGACTAAAGATAATTTTGATATTTACCCTGTGTCGGTAAAATCCGCCTTATATAAAATACGGCCAGGTCTTTCAGGAATTGGTTCAATCGTGTTCCGAGCTGAAGAAAACATGCTGGACAATCGAGAAGATCCACGGGATTACTACTGTAAATTCATCGCTCCTTACAAAGGCGAGCTGGAACGCTGGTATACCGAGAAAAAGAATGGGATTTTATACTTTACTTTGATTTTCCTTACCGTGTGGGTCGTATTATTTCCGAATTCAAAGATAATCTGGAAAACCTTCCCAGACTTGCCTTTACCACCGCAAGAGCTGAAAGAGTTTATTTAATTTAATCAAAAAAAGGCTATGCCCATACAGGCATAGCCTTTTTACGCGGAACAACTCACTTTTCAAAACTGGCCAAGATGCCCTCAGCAGCCTCCCTGCCTTCGAACACCGCTCTCACCACCAAGTCCGCGCCTCTTACCATATCGCCGCCAGCGAAAATTTTGGGGTTGGCTGTCTGATATTTGAAGCCCTTGGCTACTCGCGACGACACCATCGTCCGTCCGCTGCCATCCACCTCGATCCCCTGGCTGGAGAACCATGGCGCCGCGGAAGCCTGAAAGCCAAAAGCAATCAGCACATGATCGCACTCCACCACTTCTTCCGAGCCGGGAATGACCTCCGCCTTTCGCCGCCCCTTGGCATCTGGCGCGCCCAGGCGCGTCTCCGCTAGCTTGACCGCCAACGTGCCGCCTATCATCGGTTCGATGGCGATGGGCTGGCGGTTCCACAGAAACTCCACCCCCTCCTCCCTGGCGTTGGCGACTTCGCGCTTGGAGCCGGGCATATTGGCCTCATCGCGGCGGTAAGCGCAGATCACGCGCTTGGCGCCCTGGCGGATCGCGGTGCGGTTGCAGTCCATCGCGGTATCGCCGCCGCCCAGCACCATCACCCGCTTGCCGCGCATGGACAGCGGCGCCTCGCCCTTGGGCAGCGTGCCCAGATTCTGCCGCACGTTATTGATCAAGTAAGGCAAGGCCTCCAGCACCCCCGGACTGTCTTCGCCCTGGAAACCGCCCTTCATGTACTGGTAGGCACCCATGCCCATGAAAACCGCGTCGTGCTGCTTGAGCAGCTTGTCGATGGAAATATCCTTGCCGACTTCGGTATTGAGCACGAAGCGCACGCCCATGCCCTCCAGTATCTCGCGCCGGCGGCGGACCACGTCCTTCTCCAGCTTGAATTCCGGGATGCCGAATGTCAGCAGGCCGCCGATCTCTTCATAGCGGTCGTACACCACCGGCTTCACGCCGTTGCGCGCCAACACATCGGCGCAGGCCAGGCCGGCCGGCCCGGCGCCTATCACCGCCACCGTCTTGTCGGTCCATACCACCCTGGACATGTCCGGCCGCCAGCCGGCCTTGAACGCCTCGTCGGTGATGTACTTTTCGATGCTGCCGATCGACACCGCGCCGAAACCGCCCTGGTTCAGCGTACAGGCGCCTTCGCACAAACGGTCTTGCGGGCAGACGCGGCCGCAGATCTCCGGCAGGCTGTTGGTCTGGTGCGACAACTCCGCCGCCTCGAACAAGCGGCCCTCCTCCACCAGTTTCAGCCAGTTGGGGATGTAGTTGTGCACCGGGCATTCCCATTCGCAATAGGGGTTGCCGCAAGACAGGCAGCGGCCGGCCTGGTCGGCGGCGTCCACAGCGTGCAGCGGCTGGTAGATTTCCTTGAATTCAATCTTGCGCACGGATGCTTCAACCTTGTCGCCGGGATTGCGCGACAACTTCATGAACTGGAATACATCGGACATCTTGTTCTCTCCCGCGGGGATGGGCGGCGCCTTCTTGCGCCGCCGCGTATCGATTCAACCGGCGCTTAGTCTTTCAGCAGGCTTTCCAGCTTGGCGGCCTTGGGCTTCACCAGCCAGAAGTAGTCGACGTAGTCGTCGAAGTTCTGCAGCATCGCGCGGCCGGTTTCCGAGCCGGTCAGTTCCACGTGCTTGGCGATCTTCTCCAGCAGGAAGGCGCGATACATGCCCATCGCCTCGCCATTGATCAAGTGGATGTCGATCAGCTCGTTGTTGTAGCGGTAAGCGAACTTCTCGCCCGGGTCGTAGACGAAGGCGAAGCCGCCGGTCATCCCCGCGCCGAAGTTGTAGCCGGTTTCGCCCAGCACCACGACCGTGCCGCCGGTCATGTATTCGCAGCAGTGGTCGCCGGCGCCCTCGATCACCGCCAAGGCGCCGGAGTTGCGCACGCCGAAGCGTTCGCCGGCGATGCCGGCGGCGAACAGCTGGCCGCCGGTGGCGCCGTACAGGCAGGTATTGCCGATGATGATGGATTCGCTGGCCTTGTAGCCGGCATCCTTGGGCGGATAGATGGTGACGCGGCCGCCGGCCATGCCCTTGCCTACGTAATCGTTGGCGTCTCCCTCCAGCTCCAGGTGCAGGCCGGCCGCGTTCCACACGCCGAAGCTCTGGCCGGCGCTGCCGGTGAATTTCACTTTCAGACAGCCGAACGGCAAGCCGGCCGCGCCGTGGACGCGGGCGATCTCGCCGGACAGCCGCGCGCCTATCGAGCGGTGGGTGTTTTCGATCGGGTATTCCAGCTCCAGCATCTGCCTGTTGCGGATGGCCGGCAGCGCGTCTTGCAGGATCTGCTCGGCCAGTTCGCCCTTGTCGAACGACGGGTTGCTGTCCGCCACGCAGAAGCGCGGCTCGCTGTCCGGCACCGTGCCTTGCGACAGCAGCGGACGCAGGTCCAGCTTGTGCTGCTTGTCGCTCTCGCCCTCCAGCAATTCCAGCAGATCCATGCGGCCGATCAACTCCTCCATGGAGCGCACGCCCAGCTTGGCCATCCACTCGCGGGTTTCGCGCGCGATGAACAGGAAGTAGTTGACCACCATGTCCGGCAAGCCGGTGAAGTACTTGGAGCGCAGCTTGACTTCCTGTGTCGCCACGCCGGTGGCGCAGTTGTTCAGGTGGCAGATGCGCAGGTATTTGCAGCCCAGCGCCACCATCGGCCCGGTGCCGAAGCCGAAGCTCTCGGCGCCCAGGATGGCGGCCTTGACGACATCCAGGCCGGTTTTCAGGCCGCCGTCGGTCTGCACCCGCACCCGGCCGCGCAGGCCGTTGGCGCGCAGCACCTGCTGCGCCTCGGACAGGCCCAGCTCCCACGGCGAGCCGGCGTACTTGACCGAAGTCAGCGGCGAGGCGCCGGTGCCGCCGTCGTAGCCGGAGATGGTGATCAAGTCGGCATAGGCCTTGGCCACGCCGGCGGCGACGGTGCCGACCCCCGGCTCGGCCACCAGCTTCACCGACACCAGCGCCGTCGGGTTCACCTGCTTCAGGTCGAAAATCAGCTGCGCCAGGTCTTCGATGGAATAGATGTCGTGGTGCGGCGGCGGCGAGATCAGGCTGACGCCCTCCTTGGCATGGCGCAGCCGCGCGATCAGGCCGGACACCTTGTCGCCGGGCAACTGGCCGCCCTCGCCCGGCTTGGCGCCCTGCGCCACCTTGATCTGCAGCACCTCGGCGTTGACCAGATAGTGCGGTGTGACGCCGAAGCGCCCGGACGCCACCTGCTTGATCTTGGACATCTTCTCGGTGCCATAGCGCGCCGCGTCCTCGCCGCCCTCGCCGGAATTGGAGCGGCCGCCCAGCCGGTTCATCGCGATGGCCAGCGCCTCGTGCGCTTCCGGGCTCAGCGCTCCCAGCGACATGCCGGCCGAATCGAAGCGCTTGACGATGGCCTCCACCGGCTCCACCGCGTCGATCTCCAGCGCTTGCTCGGCCAGCTTCAGGCTCATCAGGTCGCGCAGCATCGCCACCGGGCGGGTGTTCACCGTTTCGGCGTATTGCAGGTAGGCGTCGTAGTCGTCGTTCTGCACCGCCTTTTGCAGCAGCTGCACCACGTCGGGGTTGTAGGCGTGGTATTCCTCGCCGTGCACGTACTTGAGCAGGCCGCCTTGGGCGATGCCGCGCATCGGATTGAAAGCCAGCCGCGCCAGTTGCTTCTGGTCGGCCTCGAAGTCTTCGAAATTGGCGCCGGACACCCGCGACACCGTGCCCTTCAGGCACTGCGCGACCACGTCCTCGTGAATGCCCACCGCCTCGAACAGCTGCGCGCCGCGGTAGGAGGCGATGGTGGAGATGCCCATTTTGGACAGCACCTTGAGCAGGCCCTTGTTGATGCCCTTGCGGTAGTGCTGCAGCGCCTCGTTGGCCTTCAGCGCCACCTCGCCGCTGTTCACCAGGTCGATGATGCTTTGGTAGGCCAGGTAGGGGTAGACCGCGGTGGCGCCGTAGCCCAGCACGCAGGCCATCTGGTGCGCGTCGCGCACCGCCGCGGTTTCCACCACGATATTGGTCTTGCAGCGCAGGCCGGCGTCAATCAAGGCGTGGTGGACCGCGCCGGTGGCGAACAAGGCGTGGATGGGCAGGCGCTGGCCGGTGGCGTGGCGGTCGGACAGCACCACCACCACCGTGCCCTCCTGCACCGCCTCCACCACGTGCCGGGTCAGACAGCAAAGCGCCTCGCGCAGCGTGGTCTCGCCCGGGTCGTAGCACAGGTCGAAATTGGTGGCCTTCAGATAGCTCTCCGGCCGGGTGGTGACGCGGGTGAATTTCTCGTGGCTGAGCACCGGGCTGCGCACCTCCAGCCGCTTCGCGTGTTCGGCGCTCTCCTCGAACATATTGCGTTCCGGACCGAACACCGTGTTCAGCGACATCACCACCGCCTCGCGGATCGGGTCGATAGGCGGGTTGGTCACCTGAGCGAACTGCTGGCGCAGGTAATCGAACGGCGAGCGGGCCTTCTGGCTCAGCACCGCCATCGGCGTGTCGTCGCCCATCGAGCCCACCGCCTCCTGGCCGTCCTCGGCCAGCACGCGCAGGATCTGGTCGCGCTCCTCGCGGCTGAAGTTGAACATCTTCTGCAGCCGCGCCAACTCATCCTTGGACAGCGGCTCGACGCCGGCGTCGTCCTCTATCGACAGCTCCAGGTACTTGGCGCTGTCCTTGATCCACTGCCGATAGGGTTTGGCGCTTTTCAGCTGGGCGTCTATCTCTTCCGGCAGCAGCAATTCGCCGTTGGCCAGGTCGGCGCCGAACAGTTGGCCCGGCTTGACCCGGCCCTTCTTCACCACGTCCTGCGCGCGGTAGTCCCACACGCCCACTTCGGAGGCGATGGTGAGAATATTGTCCTTGGTCAGCACCCAGCGCGCCGGGCGCAGGCCGTTGCGGTCCAGCATGCAGGCGGCGTAGCGGCCGTCGGTCAGCACGATGCCAGCCGGACCGTCCCAGGGCTCCATATGCATCGAGTTGAATTCGTAGAAGGCGCGCAGGTCCTTGTCGGTGCTATCGACGTTCTGCCAGGCCGGCGGCACCAACAGGCGCAAGGCGCGGAACAGCGGGATGCCGCCCATCAGCAAGCCTTCCAGCATATTGTCCAGGCTCATCGAGTCCGAACCGTCGGTCTGGACGATGGGCCGCACCGCGTCCATGTCCAGATGCGGCGAAGCCATGATGCGCTCGCGCGCGCGCGCCCAGTTGCGGTTGCCCTGCACGGTGTTGATCTCGCCGTTGTGGGCGAGGAAGCGGAACGGCTGCGCCAGCTTCCATTGCGGCCAGGTGTTGGTGGAGAAGCGCTGGTGGAACACCGCCAGGCTGGACTCGAAGCGCGGGTCGGCGAGATCGGGGAAAAACACTGCCAGGTGATCCGGCGTCACCAAGCCTTTATAGGAGATGGTATGCGGCGACAGCGTGGGCAGATAGAAATGCGGGTCGTCCTGGCGGTTGGCCTTCTCCGCCAGCCGGCGGCCCATGTAGAGCCGACGCTGGAAAGCCAGCTCGTCCATGCCGAACGGACAGTTCACGAACACCTGGACGATGGCCGGCAGCGACGCCAGCGCCGCCTCGCCGCAGGCGCTCACGTCGGTGGGCACCACGCGGAAACCGGCCACTTCCAGTTGCTGAGCTTCCAGCTGTTCGCGCAGACGCGCCAGGCTGCGTTCGCCCAGCGCCCGCTCCGGGTGGTGGAACACCAGGCCCGCGGCGTACACTGACTTCAGCGCGATGCCGGCCTCCAGGGCCACCTCGCGCAAAAAGCCGTCCGGTTTCTTGAACAGCAGGCCGCAGCCGTCGCCAGACTTGCCGTCCGCGGCCACCGCGCCGCGGTGGGTCAGCTTGGCCAGCGAGGAAATGGCGGTGGCCACCAGCCAGTGGCTGGGCTTGTCGTCCAGTTGGGCGATCAGGCCGAAGCCGCAGCTGTCCTGCTCGAACTCCGGTTTATACAATGTGCCTTGCAGGCGGCTCTGTCTGTCCATTTCTCTGCCCATTTATACTTTGTAGTGATGGCTTCGATTCTAAGGGCAAGATCGCGACAGCCGCAACCGCGTTTGGCGCAGCGCAACAAGCATTCAATTTCAACCACTTAATCAACAATTGATTGATTTTAAATGTAATTTCACTACCAAAAAACAGCTGCATTCTTGATTTTTTGAGACGTGAATTTTCAAAAAAACGACAGTCAATCAGGTCTGAAAGCAGATACAAACTGGTATTTTTCGCAATATTTTGTATTTTGTCAGACAAAATTCGAAAATAAAATGAACCACGACGACGCCTCCGCATCCACGCTGCAATTCGTCCGCCAACTGGCCGAACAGGCCTTGTCCCGCTCCGCCGGCGCGCCGCTGATCGGCGGAAACCAGGTGGATTTGCTGTACGACAGCGCCGACAACTTCCCGGCCTGGGAAAACGCCATCGCCGCCAGCCAGGATTCGGTGTTCATCGAAATGTATATTTTCGCCAATGACCAATTTGGCGGAAAAATCAGAAATATCCTGATAGATAAAGCCAAGCAAGGCATCCAAATTTGCCTGCTCTACGACTGGCTGGGCAGCTGGCGCGCGCATCTGTCGAGTTTTTTCAAGCCCTTGCACGAAGCCGGCGCCGAGGTGCGCGCCTATCATCCGCCCAGCCTGGGCGGCGGACTGAGCCTCCTGGGACGCAACCACCGCAAGATGATCATCGTCGACCGCCGGCTGCTGTTCGTGTCCGGCCTGTGCATCAGCGACAGCTGGCGCGGCCGGCCGGACAAGGGGCTGGCTCCCTGGCGCGACACCGGCCTGGCGCTGCGCGGCCCTTTGCTCGCGCCGGCGCTGGCCGCCTTCGCCGACAGCTGGGCCAGCTGCGGCGCCGCGCTGGACAACCGCTGGCTGCAACCGCTGGCGGTGAAAGCCGAAGGCGGCGCGGCGGCGGCGCGGCTGATCGCCACCACGCCGTCCACCGCCAAGATGATGCGGCTGGACCTGCTGGTCGCCAGCTTCGCCCGCCGCACGCTGTGGCTGACCGACGCCTACTTCATGGCCACCAGCCTGTATCTGTCGGCGCTGAAGCAGGCGGCGCGCGACGGCGTCGACGTGCGCCTCTTGGTGCCGCGCTCCAGCGACATCCGCTGGATCGCCGCCGTTTCGCGCACCCAGTACCGACCGCTGCTGGAAGCCGGGGTGCGGGTGTTCGAATGGAACGGGCCGATGATCCACGCCAAGACCGCCGTCGCCGACGGCCGCTGGGCGCGCATCGGCTCCACCAACCTCAATCTGTCCAGCTGGCTGGTCAACCGCGAGCTGGACATCGCGCTGGAAGACGAGGGCTTGGCCGGCGAGCTGGCGGAGCGCTTCCTGCGGGATCTGGAGCAATCCACCGAAATCGTGCTGCGCCAGGAGCGCCGCCGGCCGGTGCCGCGGCCGGTGGGCAAGCCGGAAAAACGCCCCCGCGGCACGCCCAAGGAGATGGCGCTCAGCGGCGCCAGCGCCGCCGCCCGCCAGGCGATACGCATCGGCGACGCGCTGGGCGCGGTGGTGCACGGCAGCCGCATGGTGGAAAGCAGCGAGGCGCCGGCCTTCCTCAGCATAGGCTTGGCCTTGTGCCTGCTGGCGCTGGCGATAGGTTATTTCCCTTGGCTGGCGGCCGCGCCGCTCACCCTGCTGCTGGGCATAGGCGGCCTGGGGGTGGTATTCCGCGCCATCGGCCTGTACCTGGCCAAGCGGAGAAAAAAACAACAGTCCGCGCCGCGCGCCGGCACAGATCAAACGCAATCGCCGCCGCCGCCCGACTGCCAATGAAAACAGCCGCTTACCCGACCAGAGGATCGCCGCGGCGGGCAGCCGCCCCGCTTCGGCAAGCGGCTAATTGGTCACACCCCGAAGTTTTTTGCGCATCCGGCCATGCTGCATAACAACATGACAGGCAAAAGGTCTACAATGCGCGCTTCTTGGGATGTTCTCCAGGCCGGCTGACGTGAAGCGACCTACGGTCGCCATGTACGGACCGCGGCGCAAAGCGACCCGTTTTATTCGCGCCTCAAGGCCAGCCTCCAGGGCGGCGGCGAAGACCCGTTCTTCAGCCCGTGCGTACAGAATCTGCGCCCCACGCGCACCGAGTGACGCTGCAGCGATGCAGGCCGCCAGGTGACGCCACCCGGCCCCGCCGCAGTGTCCGAGTTAACAGCAACAAGGACTCAGGTATGCGTTTTCATTTCCCCATCGTGATCATCGACGAGGATTTCCGCTCGGAAAACACCAGCGGCTCCGGCATCCGCGAACTGGCCGCCGCCATGGAGGCGGAAGGCATGAGCGTGATCGGCTACACCAGCTACGGCGACCTCACCTCTTTCGCCCAGCAGCAAAGCCGCGCCGCCGGCTTCATCCTGTCGATAGACGATGAAGAATTCCAGACCGAGGACTCGGCCCAAGAGTCGCTGGGCAATCTGTACGGCTTCGTCGCCGAGATCCGCCGCCGCAACCCGGACATCCCGGTCTACCTGTACGGCGAAACCCGCACCGCGCGCCACATCCCCAACGACATCCTGCGCGAGCTGCACGGCTTCATCCACATGCACGAGGACACGCCGGAGTTCGTCGCCCGCCACATCATCCGCGAAGCCAAGAGCTACCTGGACAACCTGGCGCCGCCGTTCTTCCGCGCGCTGGTCGACTACGCGCATGACGGCTCCTACTCCTGGCACTGCCCCGGCCACTCCGGCGGCGTCGCCTTCCTGAAGAGCCCGGTCGGCCAGATGTTCCACCAGTTCTTCGGCGAAAACATGCTGCGCGCCGACGTCTGCAACGCGGTGGACGAGCTGGGCCAGCTGCTGGACCACACCGGCCCGATCGCGGCCTCCGAGCGCAACGCCGCCCGCATCTTCAACGCCGACCACCTGTTCTTCGTCACCAACGGCACCTCGACCTCGAACAAGATCGTCTGGCACAGCTGCGTCGCCGCCGGCGACATCGTGCTGGTGGACCGCAACTGCCACAAGTCCAATCTGCACGCCATCATCATGACCGGCGCCATCCCGGTGTTCCTGATGCCGACGCGCAACCACTACGGCATCATCGGCCCGATTCCGAAGTCCGAATTCCAGCCGGACACCATCAAGAAGAAGATCCTGGCCAACCCGTTCGCGCGCGAGATGCTGGAAAAGCACCCCAACCGCAAGCCGCGCATCCTGACGCTGACCCAATCCACCTACGACGGCATCCTCTACAACGTCGAGGAGATCAAGGGCCTGCTGGACGGCGAGGTGGACACCCTGCACTTCGACGAAGCCTGGCTGCCGCACGCCTGCTTCCATGACTTCTACCGCGACTTCCACGCCATCGGCGAAGGCCGTCCGCGCTGCGAAGACAGCCTGGTGTTCTCCACCCAATCCACCCACAAGCTGTTGGCCGGCATCAGCCAGGCCTCGCAAATCCTGGTGCAGGACCCGCAGAACCGCCAGCTGGACACCGCCTGGTTCAACGAGGCTTACCTGATGCACACCTCGACCAGCCCGCAATACTCGATCATCGCCAGCTGCGACGTGGCGGCCGCGATGATGGAGCAGCCGGGCGGCCAGTCGCTGGTGGAAGAGTCGCTGGTGGAGGCGATGGAATTCCGCCGCGCGATGCGCAAGGTGGACGAGGAATACGGCCGCGATTGGTGGTTCAGCGTATGGGGCCCGGACAACCTGTCCGACGACGGCATCTGCGACCAGACCGACTGGACGCTGCGCCCGAACGAGCGCTGGCACGGCTTCGCCGGCATCGAGGACGGCTTCAACATGCTGGACCCGATCAAGGCCACCGTGCTGACCCCGGGCCTGGACGTGGACGGCAGCTTCGAGGAAATGGGCATCCCGGCCGCCATCGTCACCAAGTACCTGACCGAGCACGGCGTGGTGGTGGAAAAGACTGGCCTGTACAGCTTCTTCATCATGTTCACCATCGGCATCACCAAAGGCCGCTGGAACACGCTGATCTCGCTGCTGCAGCAGTTCAAGGACGATTTCGACAAGAACCAGCCGATGTGGCGCGTGATGCCGGAGTTCATCGCCAAATACCCGCAATACGAGCGTGTCGGCTTGCAAGACCTGTGCCAGCGCATCCACGGCTTGTACGCCAAGCACGACGTGGCGCGGCTGACCACCGACATCTACCTGTCCGACATGGAGCCGGCGATGCGCCCGGCCGACGCCTTCGCCAAGATGGCGCACCGCGAGATCGAACGGGTGCCGGTGGACCAGTTGGAAGGCCGCGTCACCGCGGTGCTGCTGACTCCGTATCCGCCGGGCATCCCGCTACTGATCCCGGGCGAGCGCTTCAACAAGACCATCGTCGACTACCTGCGCTTCGCCCAGGCCTTCAACCGCGAGCTGCCGGGCTTCGAAACCGACGTCCACGGCCTGGTGGCGGTGGAAGTGCAAGACCGCAAGGTTTACTGCGTCGACTGCGTCAAGCAATAAGGCTGCGGCGAGAAACGACCAAGGCGGGAGCGATCCCGCCTTTTTTCATGCCCGCTACAGCCGCACGCGCCAGGTGTTGCGGCCGCCGGCCTTGGCCTGGTACAGCGCCTCGTCGGCCCTGGCCAGCGCCGCCATCAGGTCGTCGCCGCCGCGCAGCAGGGTCATGCCGGCCGAACAGGTATAGGTAAAGGCCGGCGCCTCGGCCAACGGCCGCGAGGCCTGCACCTCGATCAAGATCGCCTGCAGCAGCGCCTCCGCCTGCTCCAGGCCGCTGCCCGGGGCCAGCAGCAGAAACTCCTCGCCGCCGAGCCTGCCCAGGCTGTCGTGCGGCTTCAGCAGCGGCTGCAGCCGGTGCGCGAAATCGCGCAGCACCGCGTCGCCGGCCAGATGGCCCTGCACGTCGTTGATCAATTTGAAATGGTCCAGGTCCAGGATGGCAATGGCTGCCGCTTGGCAGGCGCCATGGCCAAACTGCGCCAGCATGCCTTCCAGTTGCTGCAGGATGTGGCCGCGGTTGCCCAGGCCGGTCAAAGGGTCGGTCAGCGCCGCGCGCTGCGCCAGGTCGCGCGCCTGCCTCAGCTCACGCTCGCCGACGCGCAGGTCGGTGATATCGCTGCCGACGCACAGCATCCAGCCGCCCGGCTGGGTGGTTTCGGTCATCCAGATCCAGCGGCCGTCGGCCAGGTCGGTCTCGAAGGCGCGAAACGGCAGCTTGGCGCGCCGCGATTTCGCCGAAGCGAGCCAAGCTTCGAAGTCCCGGGTCTGGATCAAGGTGCCGCGGCCGTTGCGGTAATTGCGCCGCATCAGCTCCACCCAGCAAATGCGCTCGTCCGGCGCCACATCCAGCGCGGCGCAGAAGGCCGGATTGGCGTAACGCAGGCCATCGCGTTCGTCGAACAGGGCGATCAGCAACGGGCTGTCCAGCTGCAACGACAGCAGGCGGGCGGCGATGTCTTGGTCTTCATCGGCAGGCTTCATACACTGGCATCCGGCAATACCCGGGCCGGCGCGGCGCGGCCCGCCGCCGCCCGTTGCGGACGGCGCTCATAAGCCATGGTAGCGCAAAACCGCGGCGGCTAACGGCGCGCGCCGGCGCGCAAGCGCTGGATGATGAAGTAGGTCCACGCCAGCGTCGCGGCGCCGATCAGCAGCAGCACCGCGGCTGCGACGAATGTCCCTCC
Source organism: Chromobacterium subtsugae (assembly GCF_001676875.1). GTDB lineage: Bacteria > Pseudomonadota > Gammaproteobacteria > Burkholderiales > Chromobacteriaceae > Chromobacterium > Chromobacterium subtsugae. The sequence goes on from NZ_JYKA01000012.1 coordinate 64,828, forward strand.
CAGCAACAGCAGCAGCGCCGCCAGCGTCAATATCAGGCCAAGCAGGCCCAGCAACGCCGCAGCCAGCCATCCCAACGCCGCCGGCAGCGGCGTCTGCGCCGACTGCGACTGCTGCCCTACCCGTTTGCGCGTGTCGCGATACGCCTCAATCGTCGGCAGCCGACCCAGCAACACGGCCAGCGCGCCCGGCAACAGAGCCAGGACCAGCAGCAGCGCCTTGACGCCGTAAGCGCCATTGCCGGACAAGCCTTGCAGCAGCAAACCGCCGAACAGCCCGTACAGGAACAAACCCCAAGCCAGGGTACTCAACGGCCGCCGCGTCGCCAAGGGCAGCAGCAAGAGCAGCGCGGCGATCAGCAAGGCCGCCTCCAGCATATAGCTGGCCCAGCCATGCAGATGCACGCCAGGCCCATGTTTGCCGGGCACGTAGAAATCGCGTTGCCAGCAGCTGAAACCGGCGTAGCCAGCCGTGGCGGCGGCCAGCAATGCCCGCTTCGCCTTGTCCTGCGGCGTCAGCGCCGGCTCGCGCCGTTCGATTTCTTCCATATCGCCCCCAAGCTCAACGCTGGCCGGCCGCCAGCAAGCGCAGCGCCAACCCGCCGAACACCGTCGCCAGCAGGTATTGCGGCCAGCGCCCCGCGCCCTGGCCCGACAAGGCCCTGCCCATCCTGCTGCTGGCGACGATCACCAGCGCGTTGACGGCAAAACCCACCGCGTTCAGCACCGTGGCCAACAGCATGATCTGCAGCGCCACCGGGCCGGCCTGCGGCTGCACGAACTGCGGAAACAGCGCCAGCACGAACAGCGCCATCTTGGGATTGAGCAGATTGGTGGTCAGCCCCTGCAGCGCGATGCGCGCCAGCGGCCGGCCGGGTTCGGCGGAGCCGGCCGCGCGCAGCACGCTCTTGCTCTTCAAGGTGGTCCAGGCCAGGTACAGCAAATAGGCGGCGCCGGCGATGCGCACCGCGTCATAGGCCATCGGCACCAGCATGAACAGCTGGGCCAGGCCCAGCGCCGCCAACAGGGCGTGGCAATAGGTGCCGAGCTGAATGCCGAACAGCGTGGCGAAGCCGGCGCGCAGCCCCTGGCCGGCGCTGCGGCTGGCGATCAGCAGCATGTCGGGGCCTGGCGTGGCGGCCAACGCGAGACAGGCGAGGGAGAATAGCAGCAGGGTGGACAAGGTGGGCATGGGCGAGGCTCCGCAATCGGTCACGAAGGCATTCATCATACCGACATCGTCAGGAGTCGAACAACCGTGAGCATACGGTTTGAAACGCATCGCCATTTCCGGCATAGCTATTTGTCCTAACCAGATGGAGCCCACGATGGACTTTCCCACGCTTCGCACCGAACGCCTGACGCTGCGCGAGATCACGCAGCGCGACGCGCCCGCGCTGCTGGCCATCCACGGCGACGCCGATGCGATGCGCTGGTACGGCACCGACCCGATTTCCAGCCTGGAGCAAGCGCGCGCGATGGTGGAGACATTCGCCGGCTGGAGAAGCTTGCCCGCGCCCGGCGTGCGCTGGGGACTGGCGCGCCGGGAGGATGACGCGCTGATCGGCAGCCTCGGCCTGTTCAAATGGAACCGGGGCTGGCGCAGCTGCACGCTGGGCTACGAACTGGCGCGCGCCTGCCAAGGGCAGGGCCTAATGGGCGAGGCGCTGCGCGCCGCGCTGGCCTGGGGCTTCGAGCATATGGAGCTGAACCGGATCGAGGCTCAGGTGCACCCCGACAACCAGGCCTCGCTCACGCTGCTGGAACGGCTTGATTTCAAGGTGGAAGGCCGCGCGCGCCAGGCCGGCTTCTGGCTGGGCCGCCATCAGGACTTGATCACACACTCGCTGTTGCGAGAGGACAGCGCGCTGGCCACCGCGTAACGGCGACGAGCGATCACGATTCGCTTGGCTGGCGGCGTCCCGCCGCGGAGCGTTGCCAGCCTACCAGCCGTTTTCCAGCACGATGTGGCCCGGCGCGTTCTGCCGGGTCATCCGGTAGCCCATTTTCATCAACTGGCGGTGGGTGTCCTCCACCATCTGCGGATTGCCGCACAGCATGAAGCGGCTATGCTCCGGCGACATCTCCACCCCGGCCCGCCGCGCCAGCCGGCCGTCGGCCAGCAATTGCGGGTAGCGGGCGTCCAGCATGTCCGCCGGCGCGTCCCGGGTCACCACCGGCAGGTAGTGCAGCTTGTGGCCGTGCTCGCGCCACAGCGGGTGCTCGCGCAGTTCGGCGATTTCGCGCTGGAACGACAACTCCGCGGCATCGCGCACGCAGTGCGACAGGATGATGCGCTCGAAACGCTGCCAGGCGTCCGGCTGGCGCAATATCGACAGATAGGGCGCGATGCCGGTGCCGGTGGCCAGCAGCCACAGGTCGCGGCCGGCCGGCAGCCTGTCCTCCTGGAAGAAGCCGAGCGCCTTCTTGTCCAGCATCACCTGGCCGCCGGGCGCGAGCTTGGCCAGCAAGGGGCTGAACTGGCCGGCCTCCACCACGATGGAGTAGAACTCCAGATGCTCGTCGTACACCGCCGAACACATCGAATACGCGCGCCACACCTGGCCGCCGTTCGCCAGCGGCAGGCCGAGCCGGGCGAACTGGCCGGCCGCGAAGCGGAAGCCGGCCGGCCGCGTCAGGCGGAAGCTGATCAGCTTGTCGGTCCAGCGCCGCATGTCGAGTATGGTTTCGGTGGTGTATTTTTGTTGGATCTCGGCTTCCAGTTCGGCATTCATCTCAGGGCGACCATTAGTTGAGTGATTTACTCAACAATTATGCGCCGCCGGCTCCTGTCTGCCAAGCCAGTCCGCCAGCTGCGGATGCAGCTCGTCCGCCGCCAGCGCCGTCAAGGCCGCCAGCGGCAAGGGCAGCAGCGCCGCCACCTCCGGGCCGAGACGCCAGCGCGCCGGCAGCGGCGCGTCGAACAATTCGCAGACTTCTCCGTCCAGCTTCATCCGCCCCAAAGGCCTGAGCGGCAGGTCCGCGATGCCCAGTTCCTCCTCCAATTCGCGGGCCGCGGCCGCCGCCGGCGTCTCGCCAGCCTCGATGCCGCCTCCAGCGGCGAAATCCAGCCGCCCCGGATGGCTGTCGTCGTCCCAGGCGCGGCGCTGCCACCAGCATTGGCTATCGTCGCGCAGGAAAATCAGTACACTGGTGGCTGCAACATCCATCTTGTCTCCATGCTGTCGCGCAAAGCGTCACATCCTGCCAGGCGGATGTCATGCAGACAACCACCCGACAAGGAAGCCAGCCATGCCCATCGCCATCGCCCTGCACGGCGGCGCAGGAACCCTGCGCCGCAGCGAAATGGACGCCGCCGCCGAACAAGCTTACCGCGCCGGCCTAGCCCGCGCGCTGGAGGCCGGCCATGCGGTATTGCGCGCCGGCGGCAGCGCGCTCGACGCGGTGTGCGCCAGCGTCTGCGCGCTGGAGGACGATCCGCTGTTCAACGCCGGCCGCGGCTCGGTGTACACGCTGGACGGCAAGCAGGAAATGGAGGCTGCGGTGATGGACGGCAGCCGCCAGGATGCCGGCAGCGTCACCGGCCTTGGCTGCGTGCAAAACCCGGTGCTGCTGGCGCGCGCGGTGATGGAGCGCAGCCCCCATGTGACGCTGGGCTTCGCCGCCGCCGAAGACTTCGCCCGCCGGGAAGGTTTGGACATGCGGCCGCCGGAATACTTCCACACCGACAAGCGCTGGCAAGCGCTGCTGCTGGAGAAAGAGCGGCTGGCCAGCGGCGGCAAGGACGAGGACATTCCCGAAGACCGCAAACACGGCACGGTGGGCGCGGTGGCGCTGGATGACCAGGGCCGCCTGGCCGCCGCCACCTCCACCGGCGGCCGCACCGCCAAGTGGCCGGGCCGCATCGGCGACACGCCGGTGATAGGCGCCGGCACCTGGGCCGACGGCGACTGCGCGGTATCGGCCACCGGCCATGGCGAATACTTCGTCCGCGCCGCCGCCGGCCATGAAATCTCGGCCCGGATCCGCTATCTGGGGGAAACGCTGGAACAAGCCTGCGCCGCGGTGGTGCAAGACGACCTGCCGCGGCTGGGCGGCACCGGCGGGGTAGTGGCGGTGGACAAGAACGGCCGGGTGGCGCTGCCCTTCAATTGCGAAGGCATGTACCGCGCCGCCATCGACGGCCAGGGCCGCGCCACGCTGGCCATCTACCGCGGGGAAGGCTAGCGGTAAGCCGCCTGCCATTCGGCCAGCAGCTGGGCGACCAATTCCGCCGCCGGCAGCTCGCGCGCCAGGGCCACGCCTTCGCCGGCCCACAGCGACATCAGGTCCCGGCGCCCGGCCTGGACCGCGGCGGCGCGCAGCGGGCCGGTCAGCGCGTTGGTCACCGGATAGGCCGGCAACTGGTCCTGCGACTTGGCCATCTCTTCCATGTAGCGGTTGTCCAGCCCGCGCGCCATCCGGCCGGAAAAAGCGCGCGTCAGCCGGGTCGCCCCGCTCTGCGCCGCCGCCAGCGCCTGCTTCCACGGCGCGGAAATGCCGGACTCCGGGCAACGCAGAAAAGCCGTGCCCAGCAAGCAGGCTTGCGCGCCGTGGCGCATCGCGCCGGCGATGTCCTTGCCGTTCATGATGCCGCCGGCGGCCAGCACCGGCACCGGCAGGTTTTGCGCCAGCTCGTACACCAGCGACAACATAGGCCGCAGCGACTGCTCCTGCGGCCCGATGAAGGTGCCGCGGTGGCCGCCCGCCTCGCGCCCTTGCGCGCACACCGCGTCCGCGCCCAGCTGCGCCCAGGCCAGCCCTTCGGCCAGGTTGGTGGCGGTGCCTATCACCTGGATGCCGGCTTGCTTCAACGCCTGCATCCGCGCGGCGTCCAGAATGTCGAAAGTGAAGCTGGCGAAAGCCGGCCGCAACGCCAGCAGCGCGTCGAACTGGCGATCGAACGGCTGGCAGAAACTGGCCGGAACCGATGGCGGCGCCAACCCCAGCTCCGCATGCCACGGCGCCAGCAGCTTCAGCGCCGGCTCCAGCTCGGCCACCGCCGGCGCCGGAGGGGCCTGAACGAACAGATTGACGCCGAACGGCCGGTCGGTCAGGGCGCGGATGCGCGCCGTCTCCTCGCCGATCTGCTCCGGCGACAGCATGGCGCCGGCCAGAAAGCCCAGGCCGCCGGCGCCGGACACCGCCGCCACCAATTGCGGCGTGGTCGCGCCGCCCGCCATCGGCGCCTGTATCACCGGCAGCTTGAGCTGCGACTTCTGCCAGAATGCTGAAGACATCACGCTCTCCTTGTCGCCGGCGCCGCGCCGGCCTGTGGTGTCGGATGTGCCGCCAATCCCGCTGGCCGGGCTCAGTCGCGCAGCGCCTGTTCCAGGTCGGCCAGCAGGTCGTCTATGTCCTCGATGCCTATCGACAGGCGCAAGCCGCCCTCGACGATGCCCAGCGCGGCCTTGTTGTCGGCCGGCATGCTGCCGTGCGACATGGTATAGCTGTGGTTGATCAGCGACTCCACTCCGCCCAGCGACTCCGCCAGCACGAACAGCCGCAGCCGGCTGGCGAAACGGCTGGCGGCCTCGCGGCTGTCGTCTCGCAGGCGGATGCTGATGATGCCGCCGAAACGCTTCATCTGCGTCTTGGCCAGCTCATGGCCCGGGTGGCCGGGCAAGCCCGGATAGAACACCTGGGCGATCCGCTCCTGGCCGCACAGCCAGGCAGCCACTTTTTCCGCATTGTCGCAGTGTCTCTCCATCCGCAAGGCCAGCGTCTTGATGCCGCGCAAGGTCAGGAAGCAGTCCTGCGGCCCCGGCACCGCGCCGGCGGCGTTCTGCACGAAGCGGATATCGTGGTAGAGCTTGTCGTCGCTGACCGCCACCAGCCCCAGCAGCACGTCGGAATGGCCGGCCAGATACTTGGTGGCCGAATGCACGACGATGTCGGCGCCGAGCGACAGCGGCTGCTGCAGGTAAGGCGTGGCGAAGGTATTGTCCACCGCCACCTTGACATCATGGCGATGGGCGATGGCCGACAAGGCCGCGATGTCAACCATGCCCAGCAGCGGATTGGTCGGCGACTCCAGCCACAGCAGGCGCGTCTGCGCAGTGATGGCGGCCTCCAGTTCGGCCGGCTCGCGCAGGTCGGCGAAGGTCACCTTGACGCCAGCCGGCGCCAGCAGCCGCGTCAGCAGCCGGTAGGCGCCGCCGTAGAGGTCGGCCACCGCCACCACCTCGTCGCCCGGTTTCAGGCAGGCCCGCAACACCGCGTCTATCGCCGCCATGCCGCTGGAGAAAGCCAGGCCGTGCTTGGCGTCCTCCAGGCTGGCCAGGCAGCTCTCCAGCGCGCTGCGGGTGGGGTTGCCGCTGCGGGCGTAGACATAAGGCATGCTCTCGCCGATGTGCTCATACGCAAACGCCGATGTCTGGTACAGCGGAGGCATGACCGCCCGGTTGTGATCGGCGCTGTGGTAGCCGACATGGATGGCGCGGGTCGCGAATTTCACAAAAACTCCTCAAAATCATCAACTTGGGCAAATTGCCCGACAATCGAACGCAAACGGCCGGCAAAGCATGCATTTGCCATGACCATTTCATCACAAAGCTAAAACTTCAACGCAATTGCGAACAAATATCAGCAAATTGCTATGATCTTCGCCAAGCCTGCACGGATTTTTACTTTACACCGACGCGCTTTAGGGCTATTTTGCTGCGTTTCGCATTAAAACTAACGTTTGCATGAAGACAAAACGCGTTTTCGACATCCTGTATCACCAGTTGGCCACCCATCCCCGCCAGGATTGCCTGGCCGCCAAATCCGGCAAGGCATGGCGGCAACTGTCCACCACCGAGGTACGGGACACGGTCAACCGCGTCAGTCTGGGCTTGCTTGAGCTGGGCATCGGCCCCGGCGACAAGGTGGCCATCGCAGCCGACAACAGCATCGAATGGGTGCTGGCGGACCTGGCGCTGCAGCAAGTGGGCGCCGTCAGCGTGCCGCTGTATCCCACCATCACCCTCGATGATGCACGCTATATCCTGTCTCATGCCGAGGTCAAGCTGGCTTTTGCCGGCAGTGCTGCATTGCAACGAAAACTGCACGAGGCATTGGGCAAGCTCGCTTGCCCCATTTACGGCCTGGCCGATATCGACGGCGTGCCCTCCTGGCGCGAAATCCGCGATCTGGGCCGCATCGAGCGCATGGCCGAACTGGAAGCGCTGCGCGACGGCATCCGCGCCGACGATGTTTACACCATTATCTACACCTCCGGCACCACCGGCCGTTCCAAAGGCGTGATGCTGTCGCACCGCAATGTGGTCAGCACCGTCACCGCCACCGCCGAATTCACCGGCCTGCCGCATGGCAGCTGCCGCGCGTTGAGCTTCCTGCCGCTGTCGCACATCTTCGAGCGCGCCGGCGTCTACTACTATCTGTACAGCGGCACCGGCATCTACTTCTCCAGCGTGGAGTGCCTGTCGTCGGCGATGGCCGACGTCAAGCCGCACACCTTCAGCGCCGTGCCGCGAGTGCTGGAGAAGGTGCATGAAAAGCTGGTGGCCAAGGCCCGCGACCTGTCCGGCGCCAAGCGCCGCATCTACCTGTGGGCGGTCGCTCGCGCCGAGAATTTCAATCCCAACCGCAAGCTGTCGCCGCTGGAGGCGATCAAGCACGCGCTGGCCGACAAGCTGGTGTACAGCAAATGGCGCGCGGCGATGGGCGGCCAGCTGATCTCGATCAACGTCGGCTCCGCCGCGCTGCAGCCGCGGCTGGCGCGGATGTTCTGGGCCGCCGGCGTGGCCGTGGCCGAGGGCTACGGCATGACCGAGAGCTCGCCGGTGATTTCCGCCAATCCGTTCAACGCCCGCGGCGTGCGCATCGGCAGCGTGGGCCTGCCGCTGCCCGGCGTGGAAGTGCGCCTGGCCGACGACGGCGAAATCCTGGTGCGCGGCGACAACGTGATGGTCGGCTATTACAAGGAAGCGCAGCTGAGCGCGGAAGCGCTGCAGGACGGCTGGCTGCACACCGGCGACATCGGCGTGCTGGAAAACGGCTACCTGCGCATCACCGACCGCAAGAAGGAAATGTTCAAGACCAGCAACGGCAAATACATCGCGCCGCAAGCGCTGGAGAACAAGCTGAAGGAATCGGCCTTCATCGACCAGATCATGGTGGTGGGCGACGGCCAGAAATACGCGGCCGCGCTGATCGTGCCGCTGTACGAAAAGCTGAAGGAATGGTGCAGCGAACACGGCATCGCCTACACCACCGACAGCGAAATGCGCAGCCACCCCAAGATCGTCGATCTGATAGACCGCGAGGTGAAACGTTTCAACCGCTACTTCGGCAGTTGGGAGCACATCAAGAAATTCGCGCTGGTCGACAAGCCCTGGTGCGTGGACGCCGGCGAGCTGGCGCCGACGCTGAAGCTGCGCCGCAAAGTCATCGCCGAGCGCTGCCGCGCGCTGATCGACAATCTGTACGTGCACGCCTGAGCCTGCCGCCAGACGTAAAAAAGCCCCGCGATGCGGGGCTTTTTTCTTGCCGCGCGAACCAGGATCAGCGCCGGTGCGCCAACTCCAGCCTGTCCTCCACCCGGCGCTGGATGCGCTCGAAAGCGGCGCTCAGCAGCCAGTAGATGGCGGCGGCGGCCAGGTACAGCGGCAAGGGCTGGAAGGTCTGGGCGATCACCTCTTTGGTCGCCAGCATCAGCTCGGTGACCGTGATCACCGACACCAGCGAAGTATCCTTGATCAGCGAGATCAGGCTGTTGGACAAGCTGGGCACCGACAAGCGCAGCGCCTGCGGCGCGATGATGTGGCGCATGGTCTGCCACCACGACAGGCCCAGCGAGAACGCGGCGTCCCACTGCCCCTTGGCGACGCCGGCGATGCCGCCGCGCAGGCTTTCCGACAGGTAGGCGGCGACGTTCAGCGTCAGCGCCAGCACCCCCGCCGGCACCGGCTCCAGTTCCAGCCCCACGCCCGGCAGGCCGTAGTAGATGACGAAAATCTGCACCAACAGCGGCGTGCCGCGCATCGCGCTGACGTAGAACGCGGCCAGCTGCGACAGCAGCGGCAGTTTCGCCACCCGCACCATCGCCACCGCAAAGCCCAAGGCCAGCCCCAGCACCATCGCCACCAAGGCGAAGGCCAGCGTGTAGCCCGCGCCCTTCAGCAGCACCGGCAACGCCGACTCGAACAGCGTCATCCAATCGCTCATGCCATCCCTTCCCTGAAAATACTACGCCCCCGCTGCGGCAGGGGCGTCTTCCCATCCTGATTCCAATACAGATTACTTCTTGGCCGCCGCCGGCGCCTTCGACACGTCGATGCCGAACCACTTGACCGAAATCTTCTTGAAGGTGCCGTCGGCCTTCATGCCGGACAGCGCTTGGTCGATGGCCGCCTTGAACTGCGGATTGCCCTTGGCGAACGGAATCGCCATCGTCGCCACTTCGCCGACCGGCGCGCCCGCCTTCAACGGCAGCTTGGCCTGTTTGATGGCGAACGGGATCAGCAGGCTGTCGTTCAGCGCCGCGTCCAGGCGGCCGGTGGCCAGGTCCTGCAGGTATTCCGGCGCGCCCGGGTAGGTTTTCACTTCCACGCCGGCCGCGGCCTTGGCCATGTCGGCGTAGTTGCTGCCCTGGCCGACACCCAGCTTCTTGCCCTTCAGGTCGGCCAGGCCCTTGAAGGCGCGGCTTTCATTCTTGCGCACGATCAGCTGCGCGCTGGAATAGGTGTAAGGCTGGCTGAAGTCGAACACCGCCTTGCGCTGCTCGGTCACGCCCACCTGGTTGACCACGATATCGAACTTGCCGCTTTGCAGGCCGGCCAAGAGGCCGCTCCACTCCGCGGTGGTGAACTCCGGCTTCACCTTCATCCGGCGCGCGATCTCGCTGGCGATCTCGACATCGAAGCCGGTCAGCTGTTGCTTGGCGTCCTTGAAGTTGAACGGCGGGTAGGTTCCCTCCAGCGCGATCTTCAGCGTGCCGCGCTGCTTCACCGCATCCAGCAGATCCGCCGCCAGCGCCTGGCAGCTCAGCCCCGCCAGCAGCAATACCGTCATCAGCTTGCGCATATCAATATAACCCAAAAGAATTTAGAATTGAAAAAATATTGGATGCAAGAATATCAGTAATTCGTGATATCAGACAAGCCTAAATGCGCGACGGTCCGCGCGGCGCCAACCGCGCGGACCGTCGCGACGACACGTCCCCAAACCAGCCTACGCGCCGGCTCTTCTGCTGAAACTCCTGCCGCGGTGCTGCAGCGCGATGACGGCCAATGCGACAAGCAGCAAACCGGCCATGCCGGACAACAGGACAATGATGATCCGTTTCGGCGCCGACTTTTCCAGCGGCGGCGCCGCGGGCAACACCACCTGCACATCCTGCGACGCCACCACCCGGGCAACCTGAAGCTGCTGCTGCAGCTCGCGGATCAGCGCCCGATTGAAGTAAAGATTGCGCAGGGCCAGCATCTGCCCGCTCGGCAACTGCCGTATCACGCGGTTGCTTCCCTCCAGCTCCTTGCGCATTTGCAGGATCGCGCTGCCCAGATTGCTGGACTGGCCGCCCTCGAGCTGCCCTTCCAGTCCTGCGAACCCGCTGATGATGCCGACTGTGGCCATGTCCAGCGACGCTTCGCCGCCCGGCACCCTGGCCGCCACTTCCGCTTCGGCCTGCTTCAGTTGCGCCCGCGCCGCAGCCAGCTTCTCCTGCAGCACATACTGCTTCCGGCCTTGCTCGGTAATATGCGCGTCCAGTATCTGCTGCCTGCTGATCTCCGCCAGGCCGTTGGCCAATTGCGCCGCCAATTCCGGGCTGGCATCGGTCACCGAGACCTCGAGCAGCCCTTCCTTGGTCGGGGAGAGCTTCAGCCGGCTGTTCACCAACTCCAGCTTGGCTTCCCGCGGCGAAGCCGACTGATAATGATCGACCAAAGCAAACTTATCCACCATCCGCTGCAGCACGCCATCGCTCTGCAACACGCTGGCGCCCCCTTGGGCGCCGATCGGCGCGGCGATCGTCAGCAAGGTTCTGGCGGTATACAGATTGGGCATTGCCAGACTCGCGGCCAAGCCCGACAACGCGGACAAACAAAAACCGGCCAGCAAAACTCGCCAATTGCGCGAACCGAACTGGCCGATTTTCAACAAGGCAATTTCGTTTTCTTCACGTTCCACCAGATGATCACCCGCAACGATTCAAACATGTAGTCAAACAAAAGAATGAACGGCGATGGACAGCTGTCGCCCACGGCAGAGCATATAACAAAAGTGGCGGCTCATCGCCACCACTTTTATCTGCCGCTTTAGACGTTGAACAGGAAGTTCATCACGTCGCCATCCTGAACGACGTAGTCCTTGCCCTCGGCCCGCATCTTGCCGGCCTCCTTGGCCTTGGCTTCGCCGCCCAGCGCGATGAAGTCGGCGTAGGCGATGGTTTGCGCGCGAATGAAGCCGCGTTCGAAGTCGGTGTGGATCACGCCGGCCGCCTGCGGCGCGGTATCGCCCACATGGATGGTCCAGGCGCGGACTTCCTTCACCCCGGCGGTGAAGTAGGTCTGCAGGCCCAGCAGCTTGTAGCCGGCGCGGATCAGGCGGTCCAAACCCGGCTCTTCCAGGCCCAGCGTCTCCAGGAATTCGGCTTTGTCGGCGTCGTCCAGCTCGGCGATTTCGGACTCGATGGCCGCGCACAGCGCCACCACCGGCGCGCCTTCGCTGTCGGCCAGCGCTTGCACCCGCTCCAGCAGCGGATTGCCGCTGAAGCCGTCTTCGGCCACATTGGCGACATACATCGCCGGCTTGATGGTGAGCAGGCACAGCGGCTTGATCAGCGTCTTTTCCTCATCGGACAGATCCAGCGAGCGCGCCGGCTTGCCCTGGTCCAGATGCGGCGCCAGCTTTTCCAGCACCTCGATCAGCGCGCGCGCGTCCTTGTCGCCGGACTTGGCCTTCTTGCCTTCGCGCTGCATCGCCTTTTCCACCGCGGACAGGTCGGCCAGCGCCAGCTCGGTCAGGATGGTTTCAATATCGGCGATCGGATCGACCTTGCCGGCGACGTGGACGATATTGTCGTCCTCGAAGCAGCGCACCACGTTGACAATGGCGTCAGTCTCGCGAATGTTGGCCAGGAACTGGTTGCCCAGGCCCTCGCCCTTGGAGGCGCCCGCCACCAGGCCGGCGATATCGACGAATTCGACGATGGCCGGCTGGATCTTCTGCGGATTGATGATCTTGGCCAGTTCAGCCAGGCGCTGGTCCGGCACTTCCACGATGCCGACATTGGGCTCGATGGTGCAGAACGGGTAGTTGGCGGCTTCGATGCCGGCCTTGGTCAGCGCATTGAACAGGGTGGACTTGCCGACATTGGGCAAACCGACGATACCGCATTTCAGACTCATGTCCGCTTCCTTGAATTTCTAAACAGTCAATCCATTATGGCGGCGGCCGCGCGGGCCGCCCGCCCTGATTTCACTTGGCCTCGGTATGCAGGGCCTTCATCGCCTCGGCCATTTTGCCGGCGATCGCGCGCGGCAATTCGCGCAACGATGCCAGGATGGCCTCGTCCAGCGCCTGCTGCTCTTCGCCGCGCGGCTTCTTCAGCACGAAGTTGGCCACTTCGTTGCGGTCGCCGGGATGGCCGATGCCCAGGCGCAGGCGCCAGAATGCCGGCGAGCTCAGACGAGCGGCGATGTCCTTCAGGCCGTTATGGCCGCCATGGCCGCCGCCCTGCTTGAAGCGGGCGGTGCCGGGCTGCAGGTCCAGTTCGTCGTGCACCACCAGGATCTGGTCCGGCAGGATCTTGTAAAACTGCGCCAGCGCCAGCACGGCCTGGCCCGACAGATTCATATAGGTCATCGGCTTCAGCAGCCAGACGTCCTGGCCGTTGATGTCCACCCTGGCGACGTCGCCATGGAATTTGCCTTCGCTGCGCCAGTTGCCCTTGAACTGCCAGCATAATTCGTCCACCAGCCAGAAACCGGCGTTGTGGCGCGTTTTTTCGTATTCGGGGCCCGGGTTGCCCAGGCCGACAATCAGGCGAATGCCGGACATATCGTCATTCCAAATTAAAAAGCCCGCTGCCCGCCACTTGGGCGCACAACGGGCTCTTCACCGTTACCGCCAGGCGGCACGGCAGCAGGGATCACACACGAGTGAAGTCGATGTGCATGACTTGCTGTTTGTACGGGTGCATCTGGAATGCAGCCACTTTGACTTGCTCTTTCTGACCGTCGATGACCAGATCCAGCACGGAGGCGTGGAAGGCTTCGTTCTTCAGAGCGTAGTACATGGTGTTGTGATCCAGCACCAGGGAAACGGCTTCTTTGCCGGCGCCGTAAACCACGGCCGGCACTTGGCCAGCGTGACGCAGGCGGCGGCTCGCACCCGTACCCAGATCAACACGCTTGCTAGCAATCAGTTCAAAAGACATTGTAAAACTCCAGTTTCAGTTAGAAGCACCCGGCCCGCCGCGACCAGCAGGCCAGATGTTTACGGCAGGCAGGCGCCCGTCGCAACCAGTTCCTCATTGAAGAGGTAGGACACCGATTCTTCGTTGTTGATCCTGCGCAGCGTCTCCGCCAGCAGGCCGGCGATCGAAGCCACCCGGATGTTCGGGCAGGCCTTGGCCGCGGCGGTCAACGGGATGGTGTCGGTCACCACCACCATATCGATGTCGGAATTCTTGATGCGGTCCACCGCTTGACCGGAGAAGATCGGGTGGGTCGCATAGGCCAGCACGCGTTGGGCGCCGCGCTCTTTCAGCGCGGAAGCCGCCTTGCACAGCGTGTTGGCGGTGTCGATCATGTCGTCGACGATCAGGCAGGTGCGGCCGGACACGTCGCCGATGATGTTCATCACCTCGGCCACATTGGCCTTGGGGCGACGCTTGTCGATGATCGCCAGATCAGTGTTCAGCGCCTTGGCCACCGCGCGGGCGCGCACCACGCCGCCGACGTCGGGGCTCACCACGATCAGATCGTCGAAGCGCTGGGCGCGGATGTCCTTCAACAGTACCGGCGTCGCGTAGACGTTGTCCACCGGGATGTCGAAAAAGCCCTGGATCTGGTCGGCGTGCAGATCGACGGTCAGCACGCGGTCGATGCCGGCGCTGGTCAGCATATTGGCCACCAGCTTGGCGGAAATCGGCACCCGTGCGGAACGCGGACGACGGTCCTGGCGGGCATAGCCGAAATAGGGAATCGCTGCGGTGATACGACCGGCGGAAGCGCGCTTGAGCGCGTCGGCCATGGTCAGGATTTCCATCAGGTTGTCATTGGTCGGCGCACAGGTGGACTGCAGGATGAAAACGTCGCGGCCGCGCACGTTTTCCAGCAACTCAACCGCCACTTCGCCATCGCTGAACTTGCCGACGTCGGCGCGCCCCAACGAGATATCCAAATGTTTGACTACGTTTTGAGCAAGTTCCGGATTAGCCGTACCGGTAAATACCATCAAACTGTCGTATGCCGCCATGATTCGCTTTGCCTTAGCTGGATAAAGAAAAAGCGTGTAAGGGACTCTTACACGCTTTTTTCATGCTCTCTCTTCATAAGGAGAAAGTCCTGGCTGGGGAGGTAGGGATCGAACCTACGAATGCCGGAATCAAAATCCGGTGCCTTACCACTTGGCGACTCCCCAGTAACCTTATTCAGCGCTGTCGAACAGGGGGTGGACATCGAGTCCTTGCGCTACAAATCCCTGATACTTTTCCGACAACACCCGGTAAACTTTATCGGCTTCGTCTTTCGACTTGAATTCCATGAACACGCAGGCTCCGGAACCAGTCATCAGCGGCGAACCATATTTTCTCAGCTCGCTCAGTACTTCATTCACCGCTGGAAACATGCCTGAAACAACGTTTTGCAGATCGTTTCGTCGCTGCTGCGTTGTTTCGAGGATTCGCATTATGCCGTCGACCCCTACCTCTGTCAACATGCTCTGCGAAAAATTGCGGAATATCGCCGCGGTCGGCACATGAACCTGTGGGTGAATTACCAAATACCAGGCCGGCTGCAAGGCGATCGGCGCCAAAACCTCGCCGACGCCGGTGGCCAGCGCGCTGCGGCCGAAGATGAAAACCGGCACGTCGGCGCCAAGCTGCAGGCTCAGCGCCTGCAGCCGCTCGCGCGGCCAACCCAGCCCCCACAACCGGTTCAGCGCGATCAGCACCGTAGCGGCGTCGGAACTGCCGCCGCCCAAGCCGCCACCCATCGGAATGCGCTTGTCCAGGCGGATGCTGGCGCCCAGCGCGCAGCCGCTCTCGCGCTGCAGCAGCCGCGCGGCGCGGACGGTCAGATCCTGCTCAGCCGGCACGCCGTCGGTGGGCGTCAGCAATTCGATCATGCCGTCGCCGCGCGCGGCGATCTCCAGCGTATCGCCGAAATCGATGAAACGGAACACCGTCTCCAGCAGGTGGTAGCCATCGGCGCGCTTGCCGACCACGTGCAGCAGCAGATTGAGTTTGGCCGGCGCCGGGAACGATTGAAACTGGAACGACATGATCTGAATGATTACCTTTGCAATGCGGAATCGCGCGGCCGGCTAGCGCCAGCTTTGCACCACGACCTTCACTGTCAGCCCTTCGCGCTGCATTTCCACCCGCTTGGGATGGTCGGCCTCGACATCGGCGTCGCGGATGAAGCGGATATGCCAACCCTGCTGCTGTAGATTGCCGTCGGCATCGACGCTGCTGTCGACCCCGGGAGCCGGCAGGCCGCGTATCCACCACACCAGGTTGGACAGCGGCAGCGGCCAGCCCATCACCTGTTGGGTCAGGCTTTCCACGTCGTCGGCCTGCCAGCTCTTGCCATCGGCCAGCAGCGTGACGCCGCCCGGCTCCCGCAGCACCTTGGCCACGGTGTTGCCTAGCGGGGAATTGATCGCCACTTCGTCGCGCGGCGGTTCATGCCGCCAATCGAAGTTGGCGACATGCCCCTTGCCGTCCAGATTGGCCGACAGCCTGCCGCTGACATTGAAAGGCTGATCCGCCGCCGCGGCAGGCGACTGCGGCGGCCGAAACAGCGCCTCGTTGGCGCAGCCGGCCAGCAGCAGCGCCAGCAGCAAGGCCAGGCACCTCGCCATCATAGCTTGACGCCCAGGCGCTGCACGGTCTCGGTCAGCACTTCATGGCCGGGATGCGCCGCCAGCTCCTTGTTCCATAGCGCGCGCGCCTCATCCTGGCGGCCCAGCCGCCACAGCACCTCGCCCAGGTGGGCGGCCACTTCCGGGTCCGGCATCGCCTGGTAGGCCTTGTCCAGATTCTTGCGGGCGGCTTCCAGCCGGCCCAGCTTGAATTGCACCCAGCCCATGCTGTCCAGGATCACCGGATTGTCCGGCTCCGCCTTCAGCGCCTTTTCGATATAGCCGTAAGCTTCCTTGTAGCGGGTGGTGCGGTTGGCCAGCGTGTAGCCCAGCGCATTGAGCGCCTGGGTGTCGTTCGGCTTGTCCTTCAGCACCAAGCGCAGATCGCGCTCGGCGTTGCCGGCATTGCCCAGCAGGTCGGACACCAGCGAGCGCTCGTACAGCAGCTCGCCCGACTTGGGATGGCTCTGCAGGGCCTTGGTCAGCAGCTCGTAAGCCTTGCGCGGCTGCTTGGCGTCGCGCGCCAGCTGCGACTGCAGCAGCGCCAACGACACCCGCTCCTGCTCGGTGCCGCCCAGCTGGCCCAGCCGGCTCAAGGCCTGGTCCAGCTGTCCTTCGCCCGCTTCCAGCAGCGCCAGCCGCGACTGCGCCGGCAGGTATTGCTGGCCCTGCCCGACCTGGCGGTACCAGCCCTCCGCGCGCGCCGCGTCGTGATCGTCTTCGGCGATCTGGCCCAGCGTGTAGCGGACAAAATCCTGGTCCGGGTATTGCTGCGCCAGCGCGCGCTGCAGCCGCTGATCCGCCACCTTCAGGTCGCGCATCTGGTAGGCCAGTAGGCCGGTCGCATACAGCAGGTCCGGATTGTCGGGATGGGTTTTCAGCAGCGCCTCGAAAGCCACCCGCGCCTCGACGAAGCGCTTGGCGCCGACCAGCAGGCGCGGATAGGCCGCCTGCAGCTCCAGGCCGGCGTCCGGGCGGCGCGCCAATTCGCGCCGCAGGAAGTCGGCCGCGCCCGGGATGTCCTGGCGGCGCAGCCGATCCACCTGCCAGGCCACCGGCAGATCCCATTTCGGCGCGATCTGCGCCAGGCGGTCGAACTCGCGGTCCACCGCCTTTTGATCGTTATTATCCGCCGCCGCGGCCAGCACCGCGAAGCGCGCCTCGGGCAGGTCGGGATAGCGGCTGGCCAGGTCGGCCACCAGCTTGTAGGACTCGGCCGAACCGCCGTCCTGGCGGGCGCTCAGCCTGGCCAGCTGCACGAAGATGGCCGGCGCGCGCGCCGGTTCCCTTTGCAGCAGGTCCTCGATCAGCGGCTTGCTTTCGGCCAGCTTGCCGCCGCGCATCAGCGTAATGAACAGCTGCTCGCGCGCCGGCAGCGAATCCGGATCCAGCTGGATCCACAGCGACAAGGCCTCCGCGGCTTCCTTCAACTGGCCGGACAGCAGGCAGAATTCGGCGGCGCGCTGCGCCATCCGCGGATCGCGGGTCTGGCGCGCCAGGTCAAGGTAGGTCAGGCCGGCGGAGCCGGCGCCGCCGCGGCGGGCGGCGACCTCGCCGGCCAGCACGCCGTAAAGGATCTCGGGCGTCAGTTCCTGCTTGGGCAGCTTGGCCTCGTCGGCCTTGGCGGAGGCATCGCCGTCGGCGTTGTCCTGCGCGGCGGCGACAGGCTGGGGCAGCGGCGGCTTGACGCTGGCGCAAGCCGGCAGCAGCAGCGCCAGCAGCAACGGGAGAGTTCGTTTCAGCGGTTTCATTCGCATGGAGTAAGTTGCCTGCTCAAAGCCTGTTGAACGCGTAGAATAGCATGTCCGGTTTTCATCTTTACACCATTTGCGAGCCACGCTTCCCGATGCCAGAACTGCCAGAAGTCGAAACCACCCGCCGCGGCGTGCAATCCCATCTTGAGGGCCGCGCCCTGCGCGGCGCCATAGTGCGCAACGGCAGCCTGCGCTGGCCGGTGCCGCCGGACCTGTCCGCGCGCCTCGCCGGAGAAACCGTGCGGGCGGTCAGCCGCCGCGCCAAATACCTGCTGCTGGAGTGCGACAGCGGCACCTTGCTGATCCACCTGGGCATGTCCGGCAGTCTGCGCATCCTGGCGGCGGACACCCCGGCGCAAAAACATGACCACATCGACCTGCTGTTGGACGGGCAGCTGCTGCGCTACCGCGACCCGCGCCGCTTCGGCGCGGTGCTGTGGCACATCGGCCCGATAGAAACGCATCCGCTGCTGCAAGCGCTGGGGCCGGAGCCGCTGTCCGCCGATTTCGACGGCGCCACCCTCCACCAGGCCATCGGCAAGCGCGGCAGCCCGATCAAGCTGGCGCTGATGGACAACCATGTGGTGGTGGGCGTCGGCAATATCTACGCCAACGAATCGCTGTTCTACGCCGGCATCGCCCCAACCCGCCCGGCCTCCAGCCTCAGCCGCGAAGAATGCGAGCGGCTGGCGGCCGAAATCAAGGCGGTGCTGGCCCGCGCCATCGAGGCTGGCGGCAGCACGCTGCGCGACTTCGTCGACAGCGAAGGCAAGCCCGGCTACTTCCAGCAAAGCTATATGGTGTACAACCGCCAGGAGGAGCCCTGCCGCCAGTGCGGCACGCCGATCCGGCAAATTCGCCAGGGACAGCGCAGCACTTACTATTGCCCACTGTGCCAGCCATGTTAGAGTGGCGGGCTGTCATCTCTCAGACATGAAATCTTAAAATCTTGAAGTCACCCGCCACAACCTCGTTTCCAACCCGCTGCGGCCGCGTATTGCGCCTGCTGAGCCACTTGGCCGTCGGCGTGCTCATCGTCGCCACCCGCTACTCCCGCCTGGCCCAGGCCGAGCGCGCGGTGGTCACCCGCCGCTGGGCGCAGCAGGCGTTGAAGATCCTGGGCGTCAGCATCAAGGTGCAGGGCGTCAATCCGGGCTTTTATCCGCCCAACACCCTGCTGGTGGCCAATCACGTGTCCTGGCTGGACATCGCGGCGCTCAACAGCTGCACGGTGTCGCGCTTCGTCGCCAAGCGCGAGATCCGCAGCTGGCCGCTGATAGGCTGGCTGGCCTATGTCGCCGGCACCCTGTTCATCGATCGCAGCAACCGCCGCGACGCCAGTCGCGTCAACCAGATCCTGGCCGACGCGATGAGCAACGGCGGCTGCATGGCGGTGTTCCCGGAGTCCACCACCTCGGACGGCAGCAGCCTGCTGCCGTTCAAGGCCTCGCTGTTCGAAGCCGCGCTGCTGTCCGGCGGCACGGTGCAGCCGGTGTCGCTGCGCTACCAGCGGCCAGACGGCAGCCTGCTGCTGGAGGCGGCCTATATCGGCCAGATTTCGCTGTTCCAGAGCATAGGCAAGGTGCTGAGCGTGCCGCAGATCGAAGTGGAGATTTGCTACGGCCAGGCGCTGCGCGCCGGCGACGCCGGCCTCGACAACCGCTTCCTGCTGGCCGAACAGGCCCGGCGCGAAGTGGCCCGCGGCCTGCGCATCAGCCTGGAAGACGCGCCGCAGGCCGCCGCGCCGGCGGAAACCAGCCGGGCCTGAGTCAGCGCCCCAGGCGCTGCATCAGGTTCAGGTAAAGGTCGTCAGCCAGGCGGGTGTAGCCCGGCGCGGTGAAGTGCACCAGATCGGGCCGGCCCAGCTGGTGCTGCTGCCACAGCCGCATGCTGCACGGCCCGCCCATCGCCTGCTCCCAATCCCAATACAACAGATGATTGTCGCGCGCCAACTGGCGCTGCGTCTGCTGCACCGCTGCCAGCATCAGCGGACGCTTGGGCCCCGCGCATTCCTGACTGACCGCCCCGCCCTTGCGGCGCGCGGAGTCAGGCGCGCCCAGCAGCAGAATGGCAGCCTGCGGCAGCTGCGCTCGCACCAGGCCGATGGCGCCCTGCAAGGTGGCGCGGTATTCGTCCAGGTCCAATTTGGCGTCGAAAGCCTCGTTGGTGCCGTAGGCCAGGATCACCAGGTCGGCGTCGCGCGCTGCCATCTGCCGGCCCCATATTCCGCCCCAGCGCCGCCATAGCGCCAGTTCGGCGCCATTGCTGCCTACGCTGTCCAGCACCACTCCCGGCGCCAGCTTTTCCAGTTCGAACCCGCCCAGTTCCGGCGCCGGCAGGCTGTCCGCCCGCAGCGTGAACGGCAGCTTCAGCTTCATTTCCACCCGCTGCCAGCCGGCGCCGGCGGCGGCCTGGATGCGCCGCGGCCCATTGCCGTCGTCCACAGTCAGCGATGCCGCGTCGCTTGCCTGGCGCAGCCAGACCCGCACCCGCCACAAGCTATTGTCCGCGGCGCGGGCCTGCACGCTCACCAGCGCGCCCGGACGCTGCGCCGCGCCGATGTAGCCGCCCAGCGGAAAGTCGGGGTCGTCGTCGCGGCGGCTGTTACGCAGGCTCCAGCCCTCGCTGCGCACCAGCCCCAGCGCGTTGCGCTGGCCCGGCACGTTGAGCGGCGGCAGCCAGCCTATGCCGGCGTCGCCGAAACGGGCTTGCAGCCGCGCGCGCAACTCGCCGCTGAGGTAGTCGGCGGCGGTATGCGAATCGCCGAACTGGATGATGCGCACTGGCTGCTGCGCATCAGCCTGCAAGCTCAGGCGCGCCGCCAGCCGGCTCAGGTTGGGTTCGCCGAAATCCTGCACCGGCGCGGCCTGGGCCTGGCCCGCCAGCGCGCCGGCCAGCAGCCAGCCCACAATGAATTTAGCTGTCATTCAAACCTCAATTCCGCCAGGACGCGGCGCGCCAGCAGCAGCTGGCCTTGCCGGGTGAAATGCACGCCGTCGGCGGTGCGCACCGCCACCTCGCCCTGGTCGGGCAATGTCATGAATTTGTTGAAACTGTCGTCGCGGCTGCCCAGCACCTCGCGGGTGGCGATGAAGCGCTGGCCGGCGGCCGCGGCTTCCTCGCGGTACAAGCGGTTCAAGTAGTGCGCGCCGTCGTTCAGCTTGTCCCGGCCCATATTGGGCAGGCCCAGCCACAACACCTTGATCTTGCGTTTATTCGCGCTCGCGTAAATGCTGCGGATGCGCTCGCGGTAACGCTGCTCCCACTCCGGCGAGGCGAAGCGGATGTAATGGCTGCCGCCTACCATGTCCCAAGTATCATTGGCGCCGATGAACATCACCAGCAGCTGTACTTTGGGATTGGCCGTCAATTGCCGCTCTATGGTAGCCGGCCAGTTGAAGAAGTCCGGATAGGTGAGGCCGGTGCTCTGCTTGCTGACGTCTATCGCCTTCACCTGGTGCTGGCGGAACAGCGGCGGCAGCAAATGCAGCGCCACCCCCTGCATCATGGAATCGCCGGCCAGCAACACCGGCAGGCCCGGCTGCAACGCCAGCCGGGGATCCAGCGCCTTGGCGGCGGCGGCCGGCGCCGAAGCCTGCGGCGGCTTCTTGGCGGCAGCGGCAACCGGCGCGGGCGTCTGGGCCAGGCAGCAGGCGTTCAAACGCTCCACCATCCGGCGGTCCCACATGCCCACCTGTTGCTGCAAAGCCACGCTTTGCTGGCGCAGGCCGCCGCCCAATTCGCCGCCCTCGCGCCACGGCGACAGTTCCTCCAGCTTCTCCAGCAGGCTGGGACTATGGAAAGTCTGCCGCCAGTAAGCATTGATGGCGGCCTGTTCCACCCAGAACAGCAGCAGCATGGAGCTGAGCAGGATGACGAGGATGCGGCGGTGCGGATAGGCGGCTAGCATGGCGGACGATCAGAATTGGTAGTAAATGAAGGCGGGAATGCCCGACGGCGCCAGCGAAATCACCAGCAGCGCGCAGGCGCTGAGCAATAGCGGCTTGCCCCACCAGGGCAAGGCCGCCAACTGGACGATGCAGCGTTCGCGCAGCGGCGCCAGCCTGGGCAGCGCCGCCAGCCACAAGGCCAGCAGCAACAGCAGGCCCGGCGCGTTCAGCGTCAGCGTCTGGCCGGTGCCAGCCATCGCGCGCAGAAAGTCCATCGCCTCATCCAGCGACTGGGCGCGGAAGAACACCCAGGCCAGGCAGACGTAGTGGAAGGTGATCAGCCGCGCCAGCCACGGCCAGCGCTGGCTGACGCCGTCGCGCCGCCACAGTTTGTCGCCGATGTTCAGCCCCACCACGCCCAGGCCATGCATCGCCCCCCACGCCAGATACTTCAGGCTGGCGCCGTGCCACAGGCCGGACAACAGCATCGCCGCCAGCAGATTCGCCTGGCCGCGGGCGAAGCCGCCACGGTTCCCGCCCAGCGGAATATAGATGTAGTCGCGGATCCAGCTGGACAGCGAAATATGCCAGCGCCGCCAGAAATCGCGCAGGTTGAGCGCCAGGTAGGGACTGTCGAAATTGCGCGGCAGCTGGATGCCCAGCAGCAGCGCCAGCGCGGTGACCAGGTCGGTATAGCCGGAGAAGTCCAGGTAAATCTGCAGCGCGTAGGCATAGAACGCCGCCCACACTTCCAGCGTATGGAAGGTGTCCGGCGCGGCGAATACCGGGTCGACCCAGGCGCTGGCCAGCCAGCCGGCCAGCCACAGCTTCTTCAGCAAGGCCAGCACGATCAGGCCCAGCGCGCGGTCGAAATTCGCCGCCTGGCGCAGAGCCGGGCTGCGCAATTGCTCCAGCAGGTCGCGCGCGCGGCAGATCGGCCCAGCCAGCAAGGTGGGGAAAAACACCAGGAACAGCGCGAACTGCGGCAGGCGCGCCGGCGCCATCTCCTTGCGGTACACCGAAACCAGATAGCTGACCGACTGGAAGGTATAGAAAGAAATCCCCACCGGCATCAGGATGTCCAGCGCCGGCAGCATCGCCGATATCCCCAGCGCGTGCAGGCCGGCCTGCGCGCTTTCGCGGAAAAAGTCGAAATACTTGAACAGGGCCAGATTGAACACCGCCAGGGCCAGCGCCAATTGCAGCCAGCGCCGCGGATGGGCCGAGGCCAGCATCTTGCGGCTCAGAGCATGCTGGACCAGCGTGTAGCAGGCCAGGATGGCGGCGAAGCGCCAGTCCAGCTTGATGTAGAACAGGTAGCTGGCGACCAGCAGCAGCAAGTTCTGCAAGCTGGGCATGCGGCGGCAGCCCCAGTAGGCGGCGAAAAAGCCGACAAATGCCAGGGCGAATTCAATGGACAGATAGCTCATGCTGAAGGTGAAAGCTGGCGGAGGGCGCAATTATGACAACAAGGCCAGCCTCGCACCAGCTTCCGTAAAACTTTATTTATCTGCCGGCGGGAAGCAAAATCTCCCGGTAAGCCGGGCATGGCAGAGAAAACAGCTGCCTGTCATCCAGCCGCAGCGCCGACAGGCTGCCGCCCCACAGGCAGCCGGAGTCTATCGCCAGCACATCATCGTCCAGATGCACCCCCAGCGCTGACCAGTGGCCGCAGACGATGGGCGTGCCGCCATGGCGGCGGTTCGGCGCCTCGAACCACGGAATCAGGTTGGCCGGCGCGCCGTCCAGCTCGCCCTTGTAGCTCAGGTCGAGCTCGCCGTCGCGGGTCAGGAAACGCATCCGCGTCATCACGTTGACGATCAGCCGCAAGCGGTCAGCCCCTTTCAGATCATCGCTCCAGCGCACCGGCTTGTTGCCGTACAAACGGCCGAGAAACTCGCGGTGGCGCGCGCCGGACAAGCCGAACTCGACCTCCTCCGCCAGCCGGAGCGACTTGGAGATGCTCCACTCCGGCAACAGGCCGGCGTGCACCATCGCATAGCCCTGTCCCTCCAGCATCATCGGCTGGCAACGCAGCCAGTCCAGCAGCACCTTGCCGTCGGCGGCATTGAGAATATCGCCTATGGTGTCGTCGCGATGCAGCTTGCCGAAGCCTTCCGACACCGCCAGCAGATGCAGATCATGATTGCCCAGCACCATCTCCACCTGGTCCTGGTGCTGATAGACCCAGCGCAGCACGTCCAGCGACTGCGGGCCGCGGTTGACCAGGTCTCCGGTCAGCCACAAGGTATCCTTGCCGGGATTGAAGTCGATTTGCCGCAGCAGCTGCTGGAACGGCGCGAAACACCCCTGGATGTCGCCGATTGCGTAGATGGCCATGTTCTTTCCCTGAGAAGCGGATCGGGATTGCCGCCCATCCGCGATGAGCCATGATACCGCATGCTACAATGCACGGTCCTGATTACCGATTTGCTACGCCCGCCCGGGCGCCACCGCCATGTCCGCACCCCTGCTCAATCCGCCGCAACGCGCGGCCATCCATTACCTAGACGGCCCGCTGCTGGTGCTCGCCGGCGCCGGATCCGGCAAAACCCGGGTGATCACCTACAAGATCGCCCATCTGGTGCGCGAAGGCGGCATCCCGGCGCGACACATCGCCGCCATCACCTTCACCAACAAGGCCGCGCGCGAAATGCTGGAGCGGGTGAGCAAGCTGATGACGCCGGCCGAGATCCGCGGCATCACCGTCTCCACCTTCCACTCGCTGGGCATGCACATCCTGCGGCAGGAGGCGCCGCACCTGGGCTACAAGACCCAGTTCTCCATCCTGGACGCCTACGATGCCGGCAAGATCATCGCCGACATCCTGAACACCACTTCCAAGGACGAGATCCGCAAGGTGCAAAGCCAGATCTCGCTGTGGAAAAACGACCTGAAAACCGCGGACGACATGATGGTGAGCGCGGATGGCCAGTGGGAGAGCGTCTGCGCCCGCACCTACCTCGCCTATCAGGACACCCTCACCGCCTACCAGGCGATGGACTTCGACGACCTGATCCGGCTGCCGGTGCAGCTGTTCCGCACCCACCCTGAAGTGCTGCTGAAATGGCAGGGCAAGCTGCGCTACCTGCTGCTGGACGAATATCAGGACACCAACACCTGCCAGTACCAGATGGTGAAGCTGCTGGCCGGCGTGCGCGGCCTGTTCACCGCGGTGGGCGACGACGACCAGTCCATCTACGCCTGGCGCGGCGCCAATATGGAAAACCTGCGCTTGCTGCAGCAGGACTTCCCGGCATTGAAGGTGATCAAGCTGGAGCAGAACTACCGCTCCACCGCCCGCATCCTGCGCGCCGCCAACAGCGTGATCTCCAACAACCCCAAGCTGTTCGAAAAGCAGCTGTGGAGCGAGCTGGGCCTGGGCGAGCCGATACACGTGGTGCAATGCAAGGACGAGGAGCACGAGGCGGAAACCGTGGTGCAGCGCCTGCTGGCCCACAAGTTCGAGCACCGCACCGACTTCAAGGACTACGCCATCCTCTACCGCGGCAACTACCAGGCGCGCATCTTCGAGCAATCGCTGCGCAACCAACGCATCCCCTACCAGATGGCGGGCGGCCAGAGCTTCTTCGACAAGCCGGAGATCAAGGACCTGCTGTCCTACATGCGCCTGATCACCAACCCCGACGACGACCCGGCCTTCATCCGCGCCATCACCACGCCCAAGCGCGGCGTCGGCGCCGGCACGCTGGAAAAGCTGGGCGCCTGGTCCGGCCAGTACGGCAAGAGCCTGTTCGCCGCCGCCCATGATGCCGGCCTGCGGGTGCAGATCCAGGCCGCCCAGTTGGCGCCGCTGGAGCAATTCTGCGAATTCATCAACCAACTGCAGTACCGCGCCACCCGCGAGCCGGCAGGCCAGCTGTCGCTGGAGCTGTTGCAGGCGATAGGCTACGAAGCCTGGCTGTACGACAGCGAGGACAGCCCCAAGATCGCCGAAACCAAGTGGAAGAACATGCTGGACATGGTGGGCTGGCTGGCGAAAAAGGGCGAGGCCGACGGCAAGAACCTGATCGAGCTGACCCAGACCATCGCGCTGATCACCATGCTGGAAGGCCGCGACGAAGGCGAGGTGGACGCGGTGAAGATGTCCACGCTGCACGCGTCCAAGGGGCTGGAGTACCCGCATGTGTTTCTGGTCGGCTGCGAGGAAGGCATCCTGCCGCACAGCGAATCGGTGGACAACGGCATGGTGGAGGAAGAGCGGCGGCTGATGTACGTCGGCATCACCCGCGCGCAGCGCAGCCTGACATTGAGCTACTGCGTCAAGCGCCGCCGCGCCGGCGAATGGCAGTTCATCGAACCGTCGCGCTTCATCAACGAAATCGACGGCGAGGATCTGCGCCACTTCGGCAAGCCCGGCGCCGAGCCTTTGGTCAGCAAGAGCGAGGGCAAGAGCAAGCTGGCCAGCCTGACCGCGATGCTGGCCAGCAAGGACAAGTCCGGGGAGCCGCCGGCACAGTGAGCCCCAACAGAAGCGCGCAGCGTCCGCCAAAAGAAAAATGGCGCCGAAAGGCGCCATAAAGAAGAATGAGGAACATCTCTGGGTGAAGCGAGGCTGGGGAACCTCACCTGACTGGCAAGCCTGAACCGCTAACCGGTCAATCAGATGAGCTAATGATGCCGCAACTCCGGCCGGTTGCCACCTGTCCTTTCTATCCGGTCACATTTATTGACATTTCTCCGCCAACCAGCGGACATAAAAAAACACCCCGCTGCGGCGGGGTGTTTCGCGTCTGGCGGCCGGGTTTACTTGGAGTTATTGACCATATACTCCACCGCGGCGCGAAACTCGGCGTCGCTGCCGGTGTAGCCGCCCTTCGGCGGCATCGCGTTCAGGCCCTTGGTGGCGATTTTCACCGCTTCGTCCAAACCCGGCTTCAGCCTGACCGCCCAGGCCGCCTTGTCGCCGAACTTCGGCGCGCCGGCTATGCCTGCCGCATGGCAGGTGGTGCACACGGTGTCATAAATCTTCTTGCCCACCACCGCCGGGTCGGCGGCGGCCGTGGCGCCCGCCGCGCCGCCCACCGCAGGCTCGGTGAACTTGGCGCCGCCGGCATTGCCCATATAGGCGACCGCGCGCTTCACTTCGTCATCGGTCAGGTCGGTTGCGCCGCCCTTGGCCGGCATCGCGTTGAAGCCGTGCAGCGCGTGATCCACCAGCGTCTCCCAGCCCTTGGCGATATGCGGCGCCCAAGCGCCGGCGTCGCCGAACTTGGGCGAACCCGCCAAGCCCGCGCCATGACAGGAAATGCAGATGCCCTTGTACACCTGCTCGCCGGTGCGCATGCCCGGCGGCGCGTCGCTGGCTCTGGATTCGCCGACAGGCTTCAGACGAGCGGCGACCGCCTCCTTGGTCATCACCTCGGCATCCACATTGAAACCACTGGTCGCCAGTTTGGCCAGAAGCCAAATCGCCACGACAAGAAAGACAACGATGCTGACCAGAACCTTTATGATCTGGCCGGGGGCCATTCCGTTCTCATTACTCATCCCAAGCCTCGCCTGAAAAAATGACAATTAAAACCGGTTGATTATAAGGTATGCATGTACGCAAGGCAAAAAACCATACTCTGGACTCGGATTAACTAATTGAGGTATGATGCGTCGGTTGATAGCAGTTCTGCAGCGCACCCGTAGCTCAGTTGGATAGAGTGTCAGTTTCCGAAGCTGAAGGTCACAGGTTCGATCCCTGTCGGGTGCGCCAACAAAATCAAGGGTTTGCAAGCGTACCGCTGCAAACCTTTTATTTTTTCCGCATCGTTTCGCATTTCATTTCCCTTTCCGTCCATAAACCGCAAAATTGCCGGAAGCACCGGTCTTTTGGCCAGAAGCGGCCTTGACGCATCCGCATCAAGCTTTTTTTTTGAGCGGAAACTTGATTTGGATCAGCTTGGCGTCGCGATTCGCCAACTTAAATGATGTCGTTCTGCAACGCTTTTTGCCCCCCCGCCCCATTGGACAAACCTTGCGTCGTCACCAGCCAGGCAGACGCCAGCGAAAAATCGTCCGACATCCCGCCATCGGCGCTGCGACGCGGCCCTCACCGCCAGAAAAACTCGACGCGCTGATCGCTGCCGCCATATGTCGGATGATAGGCGATGAATCGCCATAAGCGACAGGCGGCATGACCCGTCCCCCGCAAAAAATCCCTTTCCCCCGTCAGCGTGGTTGCGCCGGCCAGGCGCGGGCGCCGAGTAGAAAAGTCATCGATCAGGCTAGTGTCCGGCAGCTTCACTTCTGTTTCCAGACCTCGAACCAGGGATCGACATGTTCTCCCCCGGCACATTCAGCCCGCGCCGTCCATCGCGCGCCCCTCTCGACCATGCAGAAAAAACCCCTGCGGCGGCTGCGGCAGGGGTCGGTTCACATCATCCCATCAACGAGACTTGCTCGTCCTGATCGTCGTCCTCTTCGCCGAGGAAGCCGCCGCTCTGGTGCGACCACAGCCTGGCATACAGGCCGCCGCGGGCCAGCAGCTGCTGATGGCTGCCCTCCTCCACCACGCAACCGCGGTCCAGCACGATCAAGCGGTCCATCGCCGCGATGGTGGACAGCCGGTGGGCGATCGCCACCACGGTCTTGCCTTCCATCAGCCGGTACAGGCTGCTCTGGATCGCCGCTTCCACTTCGGAGTCCAGCGCGCTGGTGGCTTCGTCCAGCAGCAGGATAGGCGCGTCCTTCAACATCACCCGGGCGATGGCGATGCGCTGGCGCTGGCCGCCGGACAGCTTGACGCCGCGCTCGCCGACATGGGCGTCGTATCCGACGCGGCCCTTCGGATCGGTCAGCGTCTGGATGAAATCGTCGGCCTCGGCGCGGCGCGCCGCGGCGACCATGTCCGCGTCGTCGGCGTCGGGACGGCCGTACAGCAGGTTTTCGCGCACCGAGCGGTGCAGCAGCGAGGTGTCCTGAGTCACCATGCCCACCTTGCCGCGCAGGCTGTCCTGAGTGACGTCGGCGATATCCTGGCCGTCGATCAGGATGCGGCCGCCGTCCAGATCGTAGAAGCGCAGCAGCAGATTGACGATGGTGGACTTGCCGGCGCCGGAGCGGCCGACCAGGCCGATCTTCTCGCCCGGCCGTATCGTCAGGTTCAGCCCGCTGATCACGTTCCTGGCGCCGCCATAGGCAAAGTCGACATTGTCGAAGCGGATCTCGCCGCGCGGCACCTGCAGCTTGACCGCGTCCGGCTTGTCCACCACCGCCACCTTGCGCGACAAGGTGGAGATGCCGTCCTGCACCGTGCCGATGTTCTCGAACAGGCTGGACATCTCCCACATGATCCAGTGCGAGATGCCGTTCAGCCGCAGCGCCATCGCGCTGGAGGCGGCCACCGCGCCGATGCCGACCTGGCCCTGGCTCCACAGCCACAAGGCCGAGCCGGCGGTGACGCCGATCAGCAGCATGCTGCTGAGCTGGTTGACGATCTCGAAGCCGCTGACCAGGCGCATCTGGCGGTAGGCGGTGGCCAGGAACTCCTGCATCGCGCCCTTGGCGAAGCGCGCCTCGCGCTGGCCATGCGAAAACAGCTTCACGGTGGCGATATTGGTGTAGGCGTCGGTGATGCGGCCGGTCATCAGGCTGCGCGCGTCGGCCTGGCGGCTGGCGGCCTTGCCCAGCCGCGGCACGAAGAACCACAGCGTGGCGACGTAGAACGCCAGCCAGCCGAGGAAAGGCGGCAGCAGGTGGGCGTCGAAATGGCCGAGCACCGCGATCATGGTGACGAAGTAGATCACCACGAACACCAGGATGTCGGTGATGATCAGCACGGTGTCGCGCACCGCCAGCGCGGTCTGCATCACTTTGGCCGACACCCGGCCGGCGAATTCGTCCTGGTAGAAGCTGAGGCTCTGCCCCAGCAGGTGGCGGTGGAAATTCCAGCGCAGCCGCATCGGAAAGTTGGAGAACAGGCCCTGGTACTTGCTCATCGCCTGCAGCGCCACCAGCAGCACGCTGCCGAGCAGGATGGCCGCCAACAGCCATAAGTGGCCGCTCTCGCGTTGCAGCAGTTGATCAGGCGGGACCTTGGACAGCCAATCCACCACCGATCCCAGCATCGAGAACAGCAAGGCTTCGAAAGCGCCGATGCAGGCGGTCAGCAGCGTCATGCACAGGATCAGGCCGCGCAAACCTTGGGTGCAGAACCAGATGAAGGAAAAGAAGCCCTGCGGAGGCTGGGCCGGAGGCGTGTCCGGATAGGGAGATATCCGGCGTTCAAACCAGGAAAACATAAAGATCGCTCCATTGTCTGGAACCAAGCCGGTTCCGGATAAGGGGTTCAAGTGGAGCGATGACGGTAGCGTATCCTAGCCTGGTTCGCAATGGGAAAGTTGCCCTTGAGCCGAAAAAAAGCGCCGATTCCGGCTGGGCGGCGGCGCATTCCGGCGCATCATGCCATCGGCACCATTTTGACGTAGACCTCCTCCAGCTTCTCCGAGGTCCTGGCCTTCAGGTCCACCTTGTGCACCTCGGCCCGCACGCGCCCCTTGTAGACCTGCAGCATCAATTCGGCGGCCCTGCGCGCCTGCTCCTGGGTGGGGTGCAGCGGACCGCTGTCGTCTATGCCGAAATCCGGAGAGATCAGTTTCAACCGATACATTATTATTGTCTCAAGATAAAACGGCGTGATTGAAGTTTTTATACTAAATGCATTTCCTCAAGCCCATTCTACATGAGTTTATTTGACAGAAACTATTGTCATGTTTCTGTAAAAAACCAGAAAAATACGTCAATAATTCATACATAACAGCGAGATGGCGAACCCGCCTGCCTACAGGGGAAGTGAGCAAAGCGCATGCCAGGCCCGAATAAGCGAAAACCCGGCTTCGGCCGGGTTTTCTCGTTGCGCATCACACCGCGCCGAACAAGCGCCGTTTAGGCCGGCGTCGCCAGATCGCGTGACTGCCCGTGGCGTATCCGCGCGAGCGCCGCCGCCACCTGGCCGTTGCCCTGCTGCCAGTAACCCAGCCGGCACAAACAGTCTAGGCTGACCAGCGCGGCGTCTATCATGAAGCGCTCCGCCACCAAGAGCTGCTCCACCTCGGCCAGCGGCAGCAACAGATGCTCGGCCACCTCGCCGTCCTGACAAGCCGGCCGCTGCCCCTGCGGCAGCCACAGATCGTAGGCATGCAGCCATTCCCGGTGCAGCCCGCGCGCCACCGGCCGCTCGGCCAGCAGCAGCGACTCCGGCCGCAAGCCCAGCAACGCCTCGCGCGCGATGCCGGCCTCTTCCCAGCCCTCGCGCTCCAACGCCAGCTCCAGCGTCTCGCCGGCGGCCACGCCGCCGCCCACCAGATTGTCCATGCGGTTGGGGTCCACCGCCTTGTGCGGGCTGCGCCGCCCCACCCACATCCGGATTTCGCCATCGTCCAGCCGGCACAGACCGTTGACGTGGACCGCGCGGCTGGTCAGGCCCAGCGGGCGGAAAGCCGCGCGCTCCAGCTCGAAATAAGCGGAGCCGTCATGGCGAAAGGCGGTGAAATTCTCGTTGCGCCAGCCGTTGAGCCAGCCGGCCTGCTGCCAGCGCCGCGCCGCCTGCGCCAGCGCATGGCTGATGCTGCGGTAGCTGCCGTCAAGCCGGCAGAGCATGCCCTGATAGTTTTCCTCGAACAGCGCCGCCTCGTGCCGGAGCAAGCGCTCCTTCCATTGCGCGTTGACGCAACCCATGCGCTCGGTGCCGATGTAGAGCGGCGTGAACTGTTGCGCATCGAAACGGCTTACCTTGTCCAGATAGCCCAATACGGCATCCACCTGCATGACGACTCCCCCTGCGGTTTTTCCGGGAAGGCTGCATATTAGGATGTCTGATCCGGCTTGACTATCCTTGGGCGCACAAAGCCGGCAAGTGTTGCATTCCGGCCATCGCGCCTCAGCGCAGGCGGTCGGCCAGGCCGGAATGGCGCTGCGGCGCCAGCTCGACGCCGCGCAGCCACACCTCCCCGCTTCCCGCCGCGGCGAAGCGCTGGCGCGCCCGGGTGATGGCGGTGTACAACAAGGCCCGGTTCAGCAGCGCGCCCGGCTGCGACGGCAATTGCAGCCACACTTCGTCGTACTCCGAGCCCTGGCTCTTGTGAACCGTCATCGCGAAAACCGTGTCGTGCGCCGGCAGCCGGCCGGGGGCGAATTCGCGCCAGCCTCCGTCGCCCGCCGGGAACACCACCCGCAGCCCCTGGGCGCGCGGCAGCGCGAAACCGATGTCGCCGTTGAACAGGCCCAGGCCGTAATCGTTCTCGGCTATCATCACCGGCCGGCCGGCATACCAGTCCCGTCCCGGCTGCTTCAATCCGGCCAGCTCCAGCTGCCGCTCCAGCTCGCGGTTGCAGTCCGCCACCTGGCGCCGCTCCGCCGCCAGCAGCATGAAGGCGGAAAAGGCGCGCTGCACCGCGTCCGGCTCGGCGCCGGCGGTCGCCGCCTGCAGATAGCCGCGGCGCTTGTCCAATAGCGCCGCGGCCGCCACCGCCGGCTGCAGGCCGATGTCCGGATGGCCGCCCGCCTGCAGCAAATCCAGCGAGCCCCGCCCGTCGCCGCCGTTGACCAGGCGCGCCAGTTCGCCGATGCCGGAATCGGCGCCGAAGCGGTGGCTGTGGGTCAGCAAGGCCACGCAATCGGTGAGCCGTCCGCCTTCCGCGCCGTCGTCCGGCAGGCTGTCGCCGCACACCCGCCGCAGCCATTGCCGCGTCTCCTCGCGGTAGGCGATCCGGCCGCACAACTCGCCCAACACCGCGCCGGCCTCCACCGACGACAGCTGGTCGCGATCGCCCAGCAGGATCAGCCGCGCCTGCGACGGCAGCGCCGCCACCGCGCGCGCCATCAGCGCCAGGTCTATCATCGACGCCTCGTCCACCACCAGCACGTCCAGCGGCAGCGGATTGCCGGCGTGATGGCGCGGCGCCTCCGCGCCGGGACGCAGGCCCAGCAGGCGGTGCAGGGTTTCCGCCTGCGCCGGCAATTGGCGCCGCACCGCCTCGTCGACATCCAGCCGGTCGCGCGCGCCGCGCACCGATTCGGACAGCCGCGCCGCCGCCTTGCCGGTGGGCGCCGCCATCGCCATCACCAGCGGCCGCGGCGACAGCGCCGCCAGCAGGGCCAGCAAGCGCACCACGGTCGTGGTCTTGCCGGTGCCCGGCCCGCCGGAAATCACCATCAGCCGCTGCCGCGCCGCCAGCGCGGCGGCCAGCTTCTGCCGGTCCGGCCCGGTGTCGCCGCCGGGAAACAGCCGCGCCAGCAGCGCCGCCAGCGCGGACTCGTCCGGCGGCGGCAGCGGCTCGGCCAGCCGGGCCAGGTCCCGCGCCAGGATGTCTTCATCGTGCCAATGGCGGGCGAAATACAGCCGGCCGGCGTCGTCCAGGATCAGCGGCGCGTAATCGCCGGGCCTGCCGACCAGCTGGCTGCGCTGCAGGGCTTTGCGCTCGGCGCGATGCGCGAGCGGCAGGCAGACGTGGCCGGCCTGGTTGGCGGCGCTCAACTCGCGCACCAGCGCCAGCACCGCGTCGTCGGCGTCGGGAAACAGCCGCAGGAACAGGCTGGAAAGTTGGTCGGGCAACAGGGAGATGGCGGAATTCATATGGCGGTCAGCGGTTGGCGGCCTGCGCGCAGGCGTCGGTTATTTCGCGGCGAACAGCGGCTTGAGCTTGCCTTGGCCGTTCAGGGTCTGGATGGCGCGGTTCAGCCTGGGCAGCAGCTCGCGGTATTGCGGATGCAGGCGCAGCATCACCGGCAGGCTGCCGGCCGACT
This sequence comes from Chromobacterium subtsugae, assembly GCF_001676875.1. Lineage (GTDB taxonomy): Bacteria > Pseudomonadota > Gammaproteobacteria > Burkholderiales > Chromobacteriaceae > Chromobacterium > Chromobacterium subtsugae. The sequence goes on from NZ_JYKA01000012.1 coordinate 98,261, forward strand.
CGCCCGGCTGGCAGCGCCGGCCTTCGGTCTGGCGGCTCCAGTAGCGCGCGCGGCCGCGCTCCAGCACCACCGCCTGCACCCGGCCTTCGCGCAGCTTGTCCAGCAGTTCCTCTTCGTTGCCGGACACGTCGCGCCGCAAACGCTGGCTCTGGAAGGCCGGCTCCAGCAGAGGGTACTGCTGGCCGGGCAAGGTGCCCACCGTTCCGCTTTTCAGCTCCGCGGCCGGCGTCCTCCCCTTGGCCAGCGGCAGGCACAACACGAACTCCACTTCGCCGAACGGCTGGGTGTAGAAGCCGGCCACCGGCGACAACGCGCGCCAGGCCGGATTGACGCCGGCCTCCATGTCCAGCCGCCCCACCTGGAACAGCTGCTCCAGCCGCTGGGTCGGATAGTAATCCAGCTGGAAGCGGATGCCGCTTTGCTGGGCGATCAGCGCCAGCGCCTGGCGGTAGGTTTGCAGCAAGCCGCCCTCCTCCGCCTGGCGCAGGGGTTCGGTGGTGTCGTTGGCCACGCCGGCGCGCAGGGTTTGCGCCGGCGCCGACGCGCACGACAACAGCAGCAGCAGACCGCACAGCCTATTCACTCAGTCTCGCCTCCAGCGCGTCGCAGATGGTGGTCAATATCTTGATGCGCGCGAAATACTTGTTATTGGCCTCCACCAGCGTCCACGGCACCTTGCTGGTGCTGGTGCGGTCGACCATGTCGCTGACCGCCTGGCGGTAAAGATCCCACTTGTCGCGGTTGCGCCAGTCCTCGTCGGTGATCTTGAAGCGCTTGAAGCCGGTTTCCTCCCGGCCCTTGAAACGCTGCAGCTGCTCGTCCTTGCTGATCGCCAGCCAGAACTTCAGCACGATGGCGCCGTTTTCCGACAACTGGTGCTCGAAATCGTTGATCTCGTAATACGCCCGCAGCCAATCGGCTTCCGGCGCGAAGCCCTCCACCCGCTCCACCAGCACCCGGCCGTACCAGCTGCGGTCGAAGATGGTGATGCCGCCCTTGCCCGGCACATTGCGCCAGAAGCGCCACAACCACGGCTTGTCCCTTTCCTCCTGGGTCGGCGCCGCCACCGGCACCACCCGGTAGCGGCGCGCGTCCAGCGCCTGGGTGATGCGGCGGATGCTGCCGCCCTTGCCGGCGGCGTCGTTGCCTTCGAACACCAGCACCAGCGAATGGCGGGCGAAGCGGGCGTCGCGCGTCAGCTTGTTGAGCCGGCCCTGCAGCTGCTCCAGCTTGGCGCGGTAGGCGTCCTTGTCCAGCTTGCGGTCCAGCTCCAGCGCGTCCAGCACCAGCTTGTTGTCTATCGGCGCCAGCAGCGGCGGCGCCTCGACGCGGTCGGTGCTCAGCATCGGCTGGCCGATGCGGTTGCGCATCGCTTCCAGGATGGTGTTGGCCACCGTCAGGCTGCGGTAATTGGCGTCCTCGCCGTCTATCACGATCCACGGCGCGTGCGAGGTGTTGGTCAGCCTGAGCATGTGCTCGCCGTATTTGCGTATCTTGTCGTAGCGCTCGTAGTGCTCCCAGTCGCTCTTGGTGACGCGCCAGCTGGTCGCCTGGTCCTGCTCCAGCTGCTTCAGCCGCTGTTTCTGCTTGTCGCGGCTCAGGTGGAACCAGAACTTCAACACCACCGCGCCGTCCAGCGTCAGCATGCGCTCGAAGCGCAGGATGTCGAAGATCTGCCGGTCGAAGGCGTCGCGGTCGCTGCGATTGAACACCCGGTCGAACAGGGTGTCGGAATAATAAGAGCCGAAAAACATGCCGATGCGGCCTTTGGCCGGCAGCTCGCGCCAGTAGCGCCACATCCATGGCCGCGCCCTCGCCTCGTCATTGGGTGCGTCGAAGGCCACGGTGTGGATCAGCCGCGGGTCCAGCCACTCGTTAATCAGATTCATCGTCTCGCCGCGGCCGGCGCCGTCGAAACCGTGGATCAGGATCAATACCGGGAAGTCGGCCTTTTCCTTCAAATCGTACTGCACATCCAGCAATGCCTCTCGCAGCGAGGGCATCATCTTGCGAAAGGTTTCCTTGTCGATGCGGTGGCCGATCTCGGCGGATTCAAACATGCGTCACCATCCTTATCCCCTTGCTTAGCTTAGTTGCAGTCCCCGGTAGGCCACACTGCGTAGAACTACCGAGCCTTCCACGATTCAATGCCCGCCCAGCAGGCCGTCCAACGCGTCCAGCAGCGCGGCGCAAGGCGCATCGGCCCATATTCCGCCGCCGCCCTCCGCGCCCATGCCGCGCAAAAACAGGTAGCGCACGCCACCGAAGCGGCTGTCCCAATCGACGCCGCGCGCGCGCAGGTAGCGCCGCAGCGCCACCAGGTAGATCAGGTACTGCAGATAGTAGTGCTCGCGCGCCACCGCGGCGGCCAGGCTGTCGCCGCGGTAATCGCCGAACTCGCCGCCCAGGTGGTTGGACTTGTAGTCGATCAGGTAGAAGCGCCCGCCCATCTCGCACACCAGGTCAATGAAACCCTTGAGGAAACCCTGCACGGCGGCGAAATCCAGCCCCGCCGCCGCCTGGCGCAGCGGCTCCGCCAGGCCGTGCGCCGGGTCCTGCAGCGCCGCGATCAGCGCCGCCACGTCCAGCCGCGTCACCGGCAGCGTGAATTCCAGTTCGATCAGCCGCTTACCGTCCGCCACCTCGCGCAGGCGCGCGCCCGGCGCCAGCTCCGCCTCCAGCGTGGAAACGATCAGCTCGCAGCCGGCGTCCAGCCATTCCTCGCCGAAGCCATGGCGCGCCAGCGCCGTCGCCACCGCCTCGCGGATGGCTGCCGGATCGGCGCCGAAGCTGATGCGCTCGAAGATTTCGTGCAGGCAGATGCCGGCCTTGGCCCCGCGCGGAAAACTGAAGCGGTCGCGCGCCGGCGCCTCGGTCGGCGACGCCGGCTCGGGCCGCGGCTCGCGGTCGTGGTCTGGCGCTTCGGCCAGGTGGCCGCCGGCCGCGTGGGTCAGCGAGGTGAAGCTGGCGATTTTCCACGGCGTATACAGTTTGCGCGCAAACGGCCGCGCGGCGTAGCGACGCTCGGCCGCCTCCGCAGCCGCCAGCGCGTGCCAGCCCTCGTCGGCCAGCACCGCCATCGCGCCGCCGCGGCCGGCGGCGAAAGCGCGCAGCTGGCCCTCCACCTCCGGACCATCCAGCTTCAATTGCTCCAGCGCGGCCAGGTCCGCCGCGCCCGGCGCGTGCAGCAGCCAGGACAGCGCCGCGGTCTGCATGTCCTTGACCCAGCCCCAGCCCAGGTATTGCCGGTACTGCGCGCGGGTCAGCGCCACGTACAGCAAGCGCAGCTTCTCCGCCAGCATCTCGCTGCGCGCCGCCAGCCGCACGCCCTCGTTCGCCACCACGTCCGGCGCGAGCCAGGGCGCGTCGCCGCGGTGGTAGCTCCAGAAGCTGGCGCCGCGCCGCTCCAGCGCGCCGTGCCACAGGAAGGGGCAGAACACCACCGGGTACTGCAGGCCCTTGGAGGTATGCACGGTGACGATCTTCACCAGCGCGGCGTCGCTCTCCAGCCGCAGCACCGCCTCCTCGCCGCGCGGCGGGTCGGCCACCCGCGCGGCGAACCAGGCCAGCAGCGGCGCCATGCCCTGGCGGCTTTCGCTTTCCTGCTGGATCAGCTCGGCCAGGTGGCCCAGATTGGTCAGCCGGCGCTCGCCGTCGGGAAGCGGCAGCAGCCGCGCCGCCAGCTGTTCGCGGGCGAAATAATGGCGCCAGGCGGCCATGAAGCCGTGTTCGCGCCAGCGCTGATGGTCGCCGGCGTTTCGCAGCAGCTCCGCCTCCCAACTGGCTTCGTCCTCCAGCCGCGCCTTCAGTTCGGCGGCATCCAGGCCGCCCAGCTCGGTGGCCAGCGCCAGCCGCAGCCGCGACTCGCTGGCCGGCTCTGCCCAGGCGTGCAGCAGCGCCAGCATCTCGCCGGCTTCGACGCTGGCGAACACGCTCTCCTGGGTCAGCGCCACGCTGGCCACGCCGCGTTCGCGCAGCGCCAGCCGGATCCGGTCGCCCTGCTTGTGGGTGGCCACCAGCACCGCGATGTCGCCGCCCTTCAAGCGCCGGCGCGCATCGCCCTTGACGATGGAAGCGCGGTCGGCGACTGCCAGGCTCAGCAAGCGGGCGATCTCGTTGGCGCAGGCGACGGCGGCGGCCTCCTCGGCCGCCTCCTTGCTCAACGCCTTGTCCCCGGCGGCCAGCCATTGCGCGTTGAACGGCGCGCGGTCGTCCTCCACCTCCAGGCGGCCGCCGGATGAAGGCTGCGCCGCCACCGGCTGGTAGGCGATGCCCTCGATCAGGAAAGGCAGCTCGCGGCCGAACAGCGCGTTGACGGTGGACACCAGCGGCGCGTCGGAACGGCGGTTGGTGTCCAGCGTGTAATGGCGCTCGGCGTCGCCGCGGGCGGCCAGGTAGGCGAAGATGTCGGCACCGCGGAAGCTGTAGATCGCCTGCTTGGGGTCGCCGACCAGGAACACCGGCCGCGCCTGCTCGACGAAGCAGCGGCGGAAGATCGCGTACTGGGTGGGGTCGGTGTCCTGGAATTCGTCGATCAGCGCCGCGCTGAAGCTGCGCGCCACCTGGGCCGCCAGCAGCGGGCCGCTGTCCGGATGCGCCAGCGCCGCGCCCAGGTCGGTGAGCAGGTCGTCGAAGCTGCGGCTGCGCTCGACGCCGCGCCGCCGCGCCAGCTCTTCATCGGCCCAGGCGATCAGCTCCAGCTTGAGGCCGGCCAGCGAGTTGGCCACCTGCGCCATATAGCCGTCCCAGGCCGCGAGCCAGGCGTCAACCCGCTCGAACAAAGGGTGGGCCGGCGGCGCGCAATCCTTCTTCATGCCCTTGGCCAGCGCCTCCGGCCTGAGCTTGTCCAGCGTCTTGCGGCTGTCGCTGTCCAGCTCCGGCAGGCCGTCCGGCTGCGCCAGCCAGCCGCGCAGCGCCGCCGCCGCGCGTTCGAGAATGGCGGCGCTGTAGACATTGCCCTTGTAGCCGGCATGTTCGGCGAACAGCCGCAGTCCCTCCTCCGCCAGCTCGGGTTCGGCCGCCAGCGCCTGCCAGCGGCTTTGCGCCAGCCGCTGCGCGGCCTCTAGGCCGGCGGCGTCCGGCGCCTGCAAGTTGAGGTAGGGCTTGGACAGATAGGGGCGGATTTCCGCCAACCACTGCTCCGGCGTGGCGCGCTGTTCCACCAGCACCTGCGCCAGCAGCGGCTTCGACACGATGCGGCGGCGCCAGAAGTCGTCGACGATCTCCACCAGCCGGCCGGCGTCGTCCTCCATCAGTTCGGCCTGGAAGGTCTGGCCGCTTTCGAAGGCCGCGTCGGTCAGCACCCGCTGGCAGAAGCCGTGGATGGTATAGATGGCGGCGGCGTCGAAACCGGCGATGGCGGCGGCCAGCCGCTGCCGCGCCAGTTCGCGCGCGGCGCCGGCGGGAAAGCGCGCGGCCAGCGCCCGCAGGAAGTCGTCGCCCCCGGCCTTGTCCTCAAGCGCCGCCAGCATCTCGCCCAGCCGGCGGCGCAGGCGTTCGCGCAACTCGGCGGTGGCGGCCTTGGTGTAGGTCACCACCAGCAGCCGGTCTATCGTCGGCGGCGGCTGGCCGTCGCTGTCCTCCAACAGCAGCCTGGCGAACAGCGCGGCGATGGTCCAGGTCTTGCCGGTGCCGGCCGAGGCCTCGATCAGGTTGACGCCGCCCAGCGGACAATTGAGCGCGTCCAGCGCCGTGGCTTCCATCGTCGTCATCGCTCTTTTCCGCCCAGGCGCTCGGCCAGCGGCAATAACAGGGTTTCCGCCAGCTGGGCGAACAGCGGGTCGTCCAGCGGCTGTTGATGGCGGAAGGCCAGCGCCAGCGCCGGCTCGTCGCGCTGCGCCATGCCGCCCTCCAGCACGAAGCCGGGTTGCCATTTCTGCCAGGCGGCGGCCAGCGCCGCCTCGCGCGCGTCCGGCGCCTTGGCCAGCGCCTCGGCGTAGGCCCAGCTGGTGCGGCCGAAAAAGGGCAGCGGCTGCGCTTGGCCCTGGCGCCAGCGCGCCAGCCACGGCGCCAGCAGGCCGGCGGCGTCGATCTCATCGGCCAGCGCGGTGCTGCCGGCGTCGTCGTAAACCGCGCTGTGGCAGGCGATGCCCGCCGGCCGCGCCGCGCACAGGATCAGGTGAGTCAGCCACAATTCGATGCGCTGGGCGGCGTTGAGCTTGCCGACGATGAAGCTGAGCCGGCCCTCCGGCCGCAGCCCGTACAGCTCCCCCACCAGGGTGAAGCCGCCCAGGCTCAGGTGCACCGGCTGCGGCGGCAGGGTTTCCTCCGCCAGCGCGCGCGGCAGTCTGCCGGCCAGCCGCACGCTGGCGCGGCCTTCCTCCTGCAGCCAGGCCTGGCCCAGCTCGCCGCAGGGCAGCAGGCCGGCGGCGGCGGCCCGCTCGCGCAGCGGGGCCTGCGGCCGGCGGTGCAGCATCGCCTCCACCAATTGCTGGCGCAGCGCCCGGCTGGCGTCGGCCTCCATGCTGAACGGCTCGCGCGCGGCCAGCTCGTCCTCGCGGCCGGACAGCCGGATCGCCAGCCGCTCGGCCAGCCAGGCGCGCGGCGGATGTTTCCAGAAACGGATGAAATCGTGCAGGTTGAGCACGCTGGCCGGCTCCTCCGGCGGCAGCGGCGCGAGGAAGGGCCGCGGCTCGGCCTGCGGCGCCGCCAGCGCGGCGGCGAAGGCCGGCTCGAAGCTGGCCAGCCGCGCGTCGGCGCCGTCATAGGCTTGCGGCGCGAACGGCTGCAGCGGATGGCGCAGCGTCAGCCTGGCGGCCAGGTCCTCGCCGCACATCGCCGACAGGCTATCCATCAACTCCGCCACCAGCGGCGACGGCGGCAGCGTTTCGCCGCTGCGCGCCGACTGGCCGACATAAGACAGGTACAGCGTCTGCCGCGCCGACAGAATGGCTTCCAGGAACAGGTAGCGGTCGTCGAAGCGGCGCGAGCGGTCGCCGCGGCGCGGGTGGCGCGCCACCAGGTCGAAGCTGACCGGGCGCTCGTCGCGCGGGTAGGCGCCGTCGTTCATGCCGATCAGGCACAGCGCCTTGAAGGGGATGGAGCGCATCGGCACCATCGCGCAGAAAGTGACGCCGCCGGACAGGAAGCCCTGCGCCGAGGCCACGCCCAGCTGGCGCAGCAGCCAGTCGCGCGCCACCGGCAAGCCCACCGCGGCGTCGAAGCCGGCCAGCTCGGCGTCTTCGGCCAGTTCGGCGAAGACGCCGCGCAGCGTCTCCAGCGCGGCCTCGTCGTCGCCATCGGCCAGGAACAGCCGCTCGCAGGCCTGGTGCAGGCGCTCGGCCCATTGCCGCGGCGAAGCCGGGGCTTGCCATTCGCGCGCCAGCGCGTCCAGCGCGTCGTAGCAGTTGGCGAAACGCGCCAGCGCCTCGCCCAACTGCCCCTGCGCGCCGCCGTGGGGCAGCAGCCCGGCGAACAGGCCGGCGGCGTCGCCGGCCAGCGCCGGCGGCAGCACCGTGCCCAGCAGCAGCCTATCCAGCCCCCAGCGCCAGGTGTAGAGCGGGTCGGCCGGCAGGCCCAGCTGCGCCTTGTGCCCGGCGTCGCGACCCCAGCGGATGCCGGCGTCGCGCACCCAGTCCTGGATGAAGGGCAGATCGGCTTCGGAGAGGTCGAAACGCGCCAGCAGCGCCGGGCTGTCCAGCAATGCCAGCACCGCGTCGGCGGCGAAGCGCGAATCGGCCAGCCGCAGCACCGCGGCGAAGGTGGACAGCAGCGGCTGTTCGCGCTCCACCCGGCGGTCGGCGATGCTGTAGGGGATATTGGGGGCGTCGTCGCGGCGGCCGAACACCGCGTCGATATACGGCGCGTAGCGGTTGATGTCCGGCGTCAGCACCGCCACGTCGGCCGGGCTGAGCTTGGGGTCGTCGGCGAACATCGCCAACAGCCGGTCCTTCAATACCTCCAGCTCGCGCATCGGACCGTGGCAGGCGTGCAGCTGCACCGAGTGATCGTCCGCCGCCATCGGCGCTGGCGCGGCGGCCGGGTCGTTCAGCTCCAGGATATCGCGCTGCAGCCGCGCCAGCAGGCTGCTTCCCTTGGGCGCGGCGAACAGCGGCTTGGCGTCCAGCTCGGCGTCCTCGGCGATCAGCTCGAAGAAATCGCGCCCCTGCTTGCCCAGCGAGGCCAGCAGCGGGTGGCCTTCGCTGGCGAACAGGTCGCCGGCCTGGCGCAGCCTGAGCTTGCGGCGGGCGTCGACGATGTCGCCCCAGTAGGCCTCGCAGGGATTGAGGGTGAACAGGCAGACGTCGGTCAGTTCGGACAGCCGCTTGACCAGCGCCAGGTACATCGGCGCCAGGCTGGCGATGCCGAACAGCGTCACCCGCGCCGGCAGGTGCTCGCTTTTGAGCTGGGAGAAGAATTCGTCCAGCATCCGTACCCGGTGGCGGCCGGGGTCGCTCTCGGCCAGCCGACGCCACAGCGCCGCCTGCCAGGCTTCGTCCTCGCCCAGGCCCAGCAGCGCGCCGCTCTCCCAGGCCCGGATCCAGTCGGGGCGGAACACCAGGTATTGGTCGAAAATGTCGGCGATCTTGCCGGCCAGCTCGAAAGCTGCGCTCTCGCCGCCTTCCAAGTAATGGCGCACCGGGCCGAAGGGCTCGCCGTCCAGCGTCGGCAGCAGCGCCAGCAGCCGCCAGGCCAGCACTTCGGGCACGAAGGCGGATTTCCTCGGCAAATCCGGCATCACCTTCTGCATCAGCCGCCAGGCGAAGGCCGCCGGCAGCACGAAATCGACATTGGCCGCCACCCCGGCCTTGCGCGCCAGGTCCAGCGTGATCCAGCGCCCCATGCCGCGGCTTTGCACGATCACCGTCTCCGCCGCGAACGGGTCGGCGAGCGGCATCGCCTGGGTCATGCCGCAGAACAGCTCGCCCAGTTGCTCCAGACGGTTGGATTGGTAGAGAAACAGCATGGAAGGTGGCGGCAGTCATCGGATGCGGATATGGCCCGATTGTAGCATCGCGCGCCGCCCGCGCCCGCATCGCATCGCTGGCGGCCCTTCCATGCCATCGGGCTTGCCGCTTGACGGCCATCAATGCCCGCCCGCGCCGGAAAGCATTCAATAGGCGGATGGAAATGCCAAAGTCATATCCAATGCGCGGCAGCTCAGCCGCCTCGGCTATAAATCGCCGCCGCCGCCGTGTACCATGGCGGGCATCGGCGCCCTCGGCGCCTCCCCGGGCTCCTGGCCATGTATCCGTACCTGATCGTCAAACACGCCCACATGGGCTTCGCCTTTCTGTCCATCCTGCTGTTCGCCGCCCGCGGCGGACTGGTGCTGAGCGGCCGGCAACACCTGCTGGCGACCAAGCCGCTGCGCATTCTGCCGCACCTGATCGACACCCTGCTGCTGGCCTGCGCCATCGCGCTGGTGGTGATGGGCGGCTGGCCGATACTGCACAGCCCTTGGCTGCTGGCCAAGATCGCCGGCCTGGTCGCCTACATCGCGCTGGGCAGCATCGCGCTGCGCTACGGCGCCACGCCCAAGACCCGCTGGCTGGCCTTTGTCGCCGCGCTGGCGGTGGTGGCCTACATCCTGCTGGTGGCCGCCACCAAAACGGCGCTGCCCACGCTGTAAGCGCCGCCGCCCTTGACTGTGCCCGATGCGAACGCTAGGACACAGTAGGGGCGCGGCGTCCGCGCCGGCCATCCCGCGCCCCGTCCCGGTAATCGACGTCGGAGCCCGCGGCCAGATGATTTCCCCGGCACGCCCCTTCCTTCCCCGCGCGCGCGGTTTTTCGCTGCTGGAATTGCTGATCGCGCTGGCGCTGGCCGCGCTGATCGTCGGCTTCGCCGTGCCCGGCTACCAAAGCCATATGCAGCGCAGCCGGCGCGGCGACGCGCTGGAGGCGCTGTACCAGCTGCAGCAGGCGCAACTGCGCTACCGCGGCTTCCATCCCGGCTACGCCAAGAGCCTGGCGGAACTGAACACCCCGTTCGGCAATGGCATCAGCCGCCAGGGCTACTACCAGTTGAGCACCGGCATCGTCGACGACGACGCCTCCGGCTATTTCGTCCAGGCCGCCGTCCGCGCCGGCGGCGCCCAGGCCGGCGACGGCGAGTGCCGGCAGATCGTCCTCACCCAGCGCAAGCACACGCTGAGCCTGACGCCGCTGCCCTGCTGGGGCAAGCGATGAGGGCGGCCGCGCGTGGCATCACGCTGATCGAGCTGATGATGGTGATCGTCCTGGCCTCGCTGCTGCTGACGCTGGCGCTGCCGGCGCTGGGGCGCTGGATCGCCGGCCAACAGCTGCAGGGCGCGCTGGACGACGTAGGCAGCCAGCTGGAGCTGGCGCGCAAAACCGCCACCACCCGCCAGCAGCGGGTGTGGGTGGAGTTCAGCCAGGACGGCCCCGGCTGGATGATGCGAGTGTCGGAGCTGCGCGACGGCAAAGGCTGCGAGCCGGGCCGCGACCTGAGCTGCGTCGGCAGCGCCCAGCATGCCGGCATCGCCCTCAGCCTGCCGGGCAAGCCGCTGGCGCTGAAGCTGGCCTTCTCGCCGATGCGAGGCCTGCCGCAAAACCCCGACGGCACCCTGCTGAGCGAAACCGTGCTGCAGCTGGGCCGGCCGGCCTGCCGCCCCGCCCGGCTGCGACTCTTGGCCACCGGGCTGATCAGCAGCGAGGCCGGCTCATGCTCCTGAAACCTGCGCGCGGCATCAGCCTGCTGGAGCTGCTGGTGGGCATGACCGTCAGCCTGCTGCTGCTGCTGGCGATATCCAGCCTGCTGGCCGGCCTGCTGGGCAACCAGGCGCGCGAACGGCGCCAGGCCAGGCTGGGCGCGATGATGGACGCCTCGCTGTCGCTGATGGCGATGGAGCTGCGCCGCGCCGGCTACTGGAACAGCAATGGCGAAACCGGCGTCAATCCCTACGGCCGCATCTATATCGAGCAAAAAGGCGGCTGCCTGCGCTACGGCTACGACACCCCGCCGGGACAGACCGGCGGCGGCCCTCGCTACTTCGCTTTCCGGCTAACAAGCGACAGCGCCGGCCGCGGCCGCATCCAGCGCCGCGCGTCGAACGCGGCCGGCTGGAGCTGCGATGCCGACGCCGCCGGCTGGGACGACCTGAGCAAACCCGACATCGGCGTGATCGACACGCTGCGCTTCCGCCGGGACGGCGCCGGCCAGGCCATCGCGCTGGAGGTGGCGGCGCGCACCCCGCCGGGCGGCGAGGAGGAAACGCTGAACATCCACACCAGCATCGCGCTGCGCAACCATCCCGCGGTGGAAAACCAATGACCGCCCCGCGCCAGCGCGGCCTGGCCACGCTGTTCACCGTGCTGACCTTGCTGGCCATCGCCAGCCTGGCGCTGATCGCCGCTTCGCGCCAGCTGCTGCTGGCCCACGCCAACGCGCAGAACCAGCACCGCTACCACCAGGCGCTGGATTACGCCGAAGAAGGGCTGAACCAGGCGCAAGCGGCGCTGGCCGCCGGCGCGCCGCTGCTCGACACGCCGCGCTACCAACTGAAGCGGACCGACATCGCGCCTGACCTGGTGCGCCTGGCCAGCACCGGCCTGTACGATCAGCACCGCGTCACGGTGCAGCGCATGCTCCGCCTGGGCCGCGCTGGCGGCGACTCCCCGGTGGCGCTGGCCATCGTCGGCGATCTCGACCTCAGCGGCGCGGTGAATCTGCTCAGCGACAAGCCGGTGGACATGACGGTGGACGGCAAGGTCAGGCTCAGCGGCTCGGTCAACGGCATCGGCACGCTGCAAAGCACCGGCGACATCTTCGTCAGCGGCCCGCAGACCATCGGCGCGCTGCACTCCAACGGCAATATCGAGCTGGCCAACGGCAGCTACGGAACGGTGAAGGCGGCGGGCGACCTGACGCTGCGCGGCGACGCCGCCATCACCCGATTGGCGCGGGTCAACGGCAACGCCCGCTTTTTCTCCAGCCCCGGCGCGGAGCCGGCGGTGCGCGCGGCAGAAGTGAAGGGCGACGTGGAAATCAATATGGGCGGCGCCCGCTTCGGCCGGCTGGACAGCGAAGGCAAGGTGGACATCCGCCAGTTCGGCGGCATGGAGGCGCTGCAGGCGCTGGGCGACCTGAGCATCCAGGGTTGGGGCGCGCCGCTGGCCGGCGTCGTCGCCGGCCGCGCCAATTTCAACGCCAATAATCCCGACATCCGCGTCAATCAGGACCCCAAGCTGCGCCTGAAACTGGAGCCGGTGCCGCTGCTGCAGGTGGGCCGTCCGCGCATCGACGCGTTCGACTTCAAAAACGAAGCGCATTACCGCTTCGAGTTCGACCGCGCCGGCCGCATCCTGGTGACGGTGCGCAAGATACACGGCCTGGCCGACGGCGCTTACCGGCTGGGGCTGTCGCCCGACAGCCAGCTGCCCAACTACCTGTGCCGCGACGCCGACAGCCAGGGCCGCTGCCGGAGCGGCGCGCCGGCGCAACTGATCTGCAAGGGCCATTCGCCGCAGAACGACTGCTTCGCCGGCAGCCGCCCCGGCCACTGGAAGCTGGACGGCCAGACCATGGCGCCGGGCGTGCTGTGGTTCGACGGCGATCTGGAAGTGGGCAGCGGCGTCTACCACAACAGCTTCCTCGCCAGCGGCGACATCGCCACCAGCGGCCAGCATGTCAGCTACGCGGTGAACTACGCCGGCGCGGTGGGCGTCTGCCGCAACAGCGACTTCCCCGCGCTCTACCCGGAAGACGATTGCCGCCAGGGCCTGTTCAAGGGCCGGCCGATAGGCAACGCGGCCCTGCTGGCCGGCGGCTATTCCGCCGGGCGCTACCAGGGCGGCAACATCACGCTGGGCGCGTCCAGCCAGATCCACGGCAACGTTTGGGCCGGCAACATGCTGTTTTCCGGCGGCAGCACCACCATACACGGCTACATCGCCGCCGCGCTGCAAGGCGCCGCGGCGGCGGAGCCGCACCGCTGGGGCGCCAGCACCACCATAGACCTGCGCGGCCTGCCCGAAACCTTCCAGCCCGGCAGCCAGCCCGGCGATCCGGGAAGCGGCGGCAAGCGCGGGGTGGAGGCGCTGCCCTACAGCTGGATGGACAGCGGAGCCGACTCGTGAGCGCGCGCCGGCACCGCGGCTTCACGCTGCTGGAAATGATGATCAGCCTGCTGGTGCTGGCGGTCGGCGCGCTCGGCCTGCTGCGGCTGGAGACCGAGCTGCTGCACAGCCAGATCGCCGCCAACGACTACAACTCCGCCACCAATCTGGCCCAGGCCGCGCTGGAGCAGCAGCATGTCGGCAGCGGCGCCGACTGCCGCCGGGCGGACTTCGCCCCGGCCGCCGCCAGCGGCACGCTGGCGCGCTTCCAGTGCCGCAGCCGCGTCGCCAGCGGCACGGTCAGCGTCGACGTGCAATGGCGGGACAGCCAGGGCGATGGCGAAACCCTCAGCCTGAGCGCGCCGCAGCATCTGGCCGGAGACTGAGCCGGCGCGCTTGACCCAGAGCAAGGGCCGGCGGCGGCGCATCTGCTACTGTCGCCGCATTTCCTCAACCAGCGACTTCCCATGCCTGCCAGTCAGCGACTGCCGGAACTGGTGTGCCCGGCGGGCAGCCTGCCCGCGCTGAAGGCCGCCGTAGACAACGGCGCCGACACCGTGTATTTCGGCCTGAAGAACGATACCAACGCCCGCAACTTCGCCGGGCTCAACTTCGACGACCATACCGCCCGCATCGGCATCCGCTACGCGCGCGAGCGCGGCCGCCAGGTGCTGATGGCGATCAACACCTATGCGCAGGGCGGCGATATCAGCCGCTGGCAGCGCGCGGTGGACCAGGCCGCCGACCTGGGCGTCGACGCGGTGATCCTGGCCGACCTCGGCCTGCTGGACTACGCCCGCCGCCGCCATCCCGCGCTGCGCCTGCACCTGTCGGTGCAGGGCTCGGCCACCAATCACGAAGCCATCCGGCTGGCGCATGAGCTGTTCGGCATCCGCCGCGCGGTGCTACCGCGCGTGCTGACGCTGGAACAGGTGCGCCAGGTGATCGCGCGCAGCGAGGTCGAAATCGAGGTGTTCGGCTTCGGCAGCCTGTGCGTGATGGTGGAAGGCCGCTGCCTGCTGTCCAGCTACGCCACCGGCGAGTCGCCCAATTCCCACGGCGTCTGCTCCCCGGCCAAATTCGTCGAATGGCGGCACACGCCGGCCAGCCTGGACGCCCGGCTGTCCGGCATCCTGATCGACCAGTACGGCCCGGACCAGCCTGCCGGCTACCCGACGCTGTGCAAGGGCCGCTTCGCGGTGCAGGGCGATACCTATTACGCGCTGGAAGAGCCCACCAGCCTGAACGTGCTGGCCATGCTGCCGCAACTGCTGGATGCCGGCGTGGCCGCCATCAAGGTGGAAGGCCGCCAACGCAGCCCGGCCTATGTCGCCCAGGTCACCCGCATCATGCGCGAGGCGCTGGACGCCGCCGGCCGCGAACGCCAGCGCTTCACGCCGCAGCCGGCCTGGCAGCACGGCCTGGCCAAGGTCGCCGAAGGGCGGCAGCAGACGCTGGGTGCCTACGACCGGCCATGGAAATGAGCGCGCCCATCATGGAAACCGTCATGCCCCCCCTCCCGTTGAAACTCTCGCTCGGCCCGGTGCTGTTTTTCTGGAGCCGCGACGAGATCCTGCGCTTTTACGCCGAGGCCGCCGAATGGCCGCTGGACGCCATCTATCTGGGCGAAGTGGTGTGCGGCCGCCGCCAGCAACTGCGCGGCCAGGACTGGATCGCGCTGGCCGCCGACCTCGCCGCCGCCGGCCATGAAGTGGTGCTGTCCTGCCAGGCGCTGATAGAGAGCGAATCCGACCTCAAGCGGCTGGCCAGATTGGCGGACAACGGCCAGCTCACGATCGAAGCCAACGACCTGGGCGCGGCGCGGCTGGCCAGCGAGCGCAAGCTGCCCTTCGTCGCCGGCCATCACCTCAATATCTACAACACCGACACGCTGGCGCTGATGCTCCGCCTGGGCGCCCGCCGCTGGCTGCCGCCGGTGGAAATGGGCCGCGACGCGCTGGCGGCCATCCTGGCAGAAGCCGCGCGTCGGCAACTGGACATCGAAACCGAGGTGTTCGCCTGGGGCCGGCTGCCGCTGGCGCTGTCCTCGCGCTGCTTCACCGCCCGCCACTACAACCTCAACAAGGACGACTGCCGCTTCCGCTGCCTGGAGCACCCGGACGGCCTGCGGCTAGCCACCCGCGACGGCCAGGGCTTTCTCGCCATCAACGGCACCCAGACGCTGTCCGACGGCTGCCAGGCGCTGCTGCCGCACCTCCCCGCCATGCCGCCCCTGGGCGTGGACCGGGTGCGGATCAGCCCGCAGGCGCAGGGAACCGCCGCGGTGGTCAGCGTCTTCCGCCGCATGCTGGACGGCCACGGCGACGCCGCGGCGTTGATGGCCGAACTGGCCCCGCAGGCCCCCGGCGCGCCGGTGGACGGCTATTGGCGCGGCCTGGCCGGCATCCTTCCCCTGGAGACTTCCGATGCGCATCCCTGAACTGACCCTGCCCGCAGGCGCCGCCGCCCTGCTGTCGCGGCTGCCCGCCGCGCCGCCCGCCTGGCTGCTGGCCGCCGGCCTCAACCAGCTGCTCCGGCGCGGCATCCTGCCTGCCGATATGGCGCAGCTGGCCGGCAAGCGTTTCCGCGTCCGGCTGGAAGACGCCGGGCTGCAGCTGGACTTCCGCGCCGATGGGGGGCGCTTTCACCCCAGTCGCGGCGAGCCCGACCTCAGCCTGGCCGCCAACTGTTGTGATTTCGCGCGCATGCTGCTGCGGGAGGAAGACCCAGACACCCTGTTTTTCCACCGCAAACTGCGCATCGAGGGCGACACCGAGCTGGGGCTGATCGTCAAAAACCTGCTGGACAGCATAGATTGGAGCCAGACCCCGCTGGCCGGCATGATGGCCAACTGAGGCCGCCGCTTGCCCCGGGCCGCCGGATGGACTAGCAAGAAGCAAGACCGGCATCAAACTTGGGGCGCCATGAAGCACTGGCCGTTCAGCACGCGGCGGGTAAAGATCGAACTGGCCTGGGTCGTGCTTTTCAATCTGCTCAGCTTCCTGCTGTTCGTGCACTTCGAACTGTTCGACAAGCTGGACGACTGGTTCCACAGCCATCCGGACAGCGCGCTGGACGAAGTGCTGCTGGTGGGATTCACGCTGGCCATCTCCATGTCGGTGTTCGCCGCGCGTCGCCTGCGGGAGGCGCTCATCCTGCTCAAGGCGCTGCGGCGCCAGGCCGAGCGCGACGACATCACCGGCTTGGCCAACCGCCGCCGCGCCAACCAGATGCTGCAGCGGGAAACCGAACGCAGCTACCGCTCCAATCGGCTGTATTCGGTGCTGCTGATCGACCTCGACCACTTCAAGAGCATCAACGACACCCACGGCCACCAGATAGGCGACGCGGTGCTGCAGCGCTTCGGCAAGGTGCTGCAGAAGCGGGCGCGCCAGCTGGACACCATCGCCCGCTGGGGCGGCGAGGAATTCATCGTGATCTGTCCGGAAACCGAGCAACCCGGCGCGCTGACGCTGGCGGAAAGCATCCGCCAGCTGCTGAAGGAAACCGACTTCGCGCCGGTGCCGCAGGTCACCGCCAGCATAGGCGTGGCCACGCTGTCCGACGACGACACCCCAGACAGCCTGGTGCACCGCGCCGACATGTATCTTTACGCCGCCAAGCAGGCCGGCCGCAACCGGGTGGTCGGCGACGCCCAGACCGCCTCCGCGCCGCTGCAGGCATGAAAAAAGCCGGCGCAGGGCCGGCTTCGTCAGCTTGAGGTTGGTTCAGGCCACCGTCTGCAGCAGCGCGCTGCGCTTGGCGGACAAATCCAGGCCCGGCAGATCGGCCATGATGTCCGGATGGTCGGCCAGCTTTTCCACCACGAAGTCGACGAACACCCGCGTGCGCGGCGCGATGTGGTCGCGGTGCGGGAAGCAGATGTAGATCGACCGCTCCAGCGACACCATGTCGGTCAGCACCGGCTCCAGTTCGCCGCTGCGGATCAGGTGCACCACCTCGTGGCCGGGCAGCTGCGCCACCCCCATGCCCAGGCGGGCCAGTTCGGCCACCGCCTCCATGTCGTTCAGCGTGTAGGTGCCGTTGACCTCCAGCGGGATGCGCTCGCCCTTGCGGTCGAACTCCCACTTGAACAGCCGGCCCGAAGTCGGAAACTGGAAGTTGATGCAGTCGTAGCCGCCCAACTCCTCCGGCGACGACGGCCGGCCGTGGCGGTCCCAATACTCCGGCGACGCCACCACGTATAGCGGCATCTGCGCCAGATTGCGCGCCACCATCCGGCTGTCCGGCATCATGCCGGTGCGCACGCCGACATCGTAGCCGTCCTCGATCAGGTCGCTGAAATGGTCGTCCAGGCCGAAGAACACCCTGACCTTGGGATAACGCTCGCAAAATTCGCCCATGATGGGGAGAATGAAGCGGCGGCCGAAGGAGTTCGGCATGCTGACCCGCAGATGGCCGGCCGGCTCGTCGCGGCTGGCCTTCAGCTGGTTGATCGCCGAGTCCAGATTGTTGACTGGGCCGCGGCATTGCGCGTAGAAACGGCGCCCGTCCTCGGTCAGCGTCAACTGCCGGGTGGTGCGGTTGAACAGGCGGACTTCAAGCTCCTGTTCCAGGCGGGCAATGCTCTGGCTGATGGCGGCGGGCGAGACGCCGAGCTTGCGCGCGGCGTCCGAGAAGCTGCCGTTTTCGGCCGTGGTCATGAAGACCATGAGTGCTTTTAAGGTATCCATAAGCGGGGCGATTCCTGAACTGGCGTGTATGCCTGCGCGTATCCGGGCATGGCCGGAGGGCGGCAAGCACAACCGTCCGCAGAATTATATGTATTTTCTTTAAAAAGATTACATCAATTCTGTACAGTATTAAAGGATATATTTAAACAAACCGTGATCAAAAACTCCGGTCGCACCATCTGCAAATCCCACATCCCCGGTCCGCCATCCCGATCTGTCGCGCAGACCGGCCTCAGACCCTGCTTTATCGATATTTTATGCGATGCAATTATGCGCTTTTAAGCGTTTGCTTGCCAGAATTTATTAGCCTTTGCTTACAATTTATGCCAGTTGCGTTGCACGGCATGCGACAATAATGGAAATTGCACTGAATAAGCGCGTTTGCAGCCCCTCATCTGGAACAAAGTTCAACATCTGAAATCACAATCACAACGGCTCGCGGCTTCTCAGCCGCGGCCCCGCAACCTGTCCCCAGATGCCTCTTCCAGGCCGAAACTCATCCAAAAAGTCAAATCATTTACTCCATTCGCATGTTTCCATTTGTAACGGATGAATTTATGACAAATAAAATGATGAATTATCAGTAATTTTCCTAGGATTTTTACGGCTGCAAGTTTGGTATACTCAATGACGAAAAAAAACAACAATTCAAATGACTTCTGATGAGCCCGGTCTTACATGCAAGGAGCATGTAAGCTACTATCTGCGTGTGTAAACCCACAAGACCAAGGAAGACTCGCTCATGGTGATCTCGAAACCCATCAACGCAAGACCGCTCCCGGCCGGCCTGACCGCGTCGCAGCAATGGACTTTGCTGGAGTGGATCCACATGGCCGGTCACATCGAGACCGAGAACGAACTCAAGGCCTTCCTTGATCAGGTGTTGTCCCAAGCCCCTTCCGAGCGGCTGCTGCTGGCCTTGGGCCGCCTCAACAACCAGAACCAGATCCAGCGGCTGGAACGCGTGCTGAACGTCAGCTACCCCAGCGACTGGCTGGACCAGTACATGAAGGAAAACAACGCCCAGCATGACCCGATACTGCGAATCCATCTCGGCCAGGGACCGGTCATGTGGGAAGAACGCTTCAACCGCGCGAAAGGCGCCGAGGAAAAGCGCTTCATCGCCGAAGCCACCCAAAACGGCATGGGCAGCGGCATCACCTTCAGCGCCGCGTCGGAACGCAACAACATCGGCAGCATCCTGTCCATCGCCGGACGCGAGCCCGGCCGCAACGCCGCGCTGGTCGCCATGCTCAACTGCCTGACGCCCCATCTGCACCAGGCGGCGATCCGCGTCGCCAACCTGCCGCCGGCCTCGCCCAGCAACATGCCGCTATCCCAGCGCGAATACGACATTTTCCACTGGATGAGCCGCGGCAAAACCAACTGGGAAATCGCCACCATCCTGGACATCAGCGAAAGGACGGTGAAGTTTCACGTCGCCAACGTGATACGCAAGCTCAATGCGAATAATCGTACTCACGCCATTGTGCTGGGCATGCATCTGGCAATGCCACCCTCGACCGTAGCGAACGAATGACCTCGCCGCGGATCTGGCCCCAGTCGAAATAGCCGGCCATGGACAGCACTCCGCCGTCAAGCGGTCGCGGGACCCCCACGGGCCGGATGGGGAAACCAAGCGCGACCAGCCGGCGGTACATAGACGGCTCTACCACGAAATACATCCAGCGGATCTCGTTCCACTCCGCCCATTGCCACAAGCTGAGATACAGCAATCGGGAAGCGGAAGCGGTCAGTTTCCTGCCCAGCGTTTCCGTGTCCACCGCGAAACGCGAGATCTCCGCGCTTGCCCCCCCTTTGTACAAAATCTCGTCCGGCACCAATAGCCTGGAAAAGTCCTTTTCCAACATATAACGCTCGGTTCCCGGAGTAAACCTGACCGACCCCACCACCTGGCCATCCAGGCAGATCGCCAGATTATCGGAAATGGCGTCGTATTCATCCCTATCCAAGCCATTGCCGCACACCGGCAGCCAACGCAGATTCTCCCGGAAAATCTTGTGTCTGAACGCCAGCAGGTCGAGCATCGTGCTTTCGTCTTCGACCCGGTCCAACACCAAACCATCCAATTGCAACGAGTAGAACTTTTTCACTCAAGCCTCCTAATTTTGGTTGTCCGTCAGGCAGGAGCAAATGTAAAACTAGTACGAAAGAACTGAATCTGTCCTATCGGACAGTTATTGCCCTATTAAATAAATCTATAAATATTAAATTTGCCAAAATATCCCCCTAGTGATTCCGCTCTCTAGCCGGCCGATGCCGCAGCAGGCGTAAATCCCCCGCAATGGCTGTCCCGCAGCGTTTTTTTTGTTACATTTAGTTCTTTGCCTACGGCAGGGCCATGACCGCCTTCACTAGCTGCAATCCCGCCACCGGAGAAGTCTCCTTCACCCGCCCCGCCTGGAGCGAAACCACCCTGGCACACAGCCAGGCCGCGCTGCGCCGGGCCCAGCAAACTTGGGCGCGCATGACGGTGGACCAGCGCGCCGACCAACTGCTGCACTTCGCCGACCGGCTATCGCTCCAGCGCGAGGCCCTGGCCGAGCTCGTCACCCAGGAAGTGGGCAAGCGCACGCCCGAGTGCCTGGCTGAAATCGACAAGTCCGTGCAATTAGTGCGTTATTACGCCGAATTGGCGCCATCTTTGCTCAAGTCCCAGCTGATTCCCACCCAGGCCAGCCGCAGCGGCGTGGCGTTTGAGCCGCTGGGGCTGGTGCTTGCCGTGATGCCGTGGAACTACCCGGTATGGCAGGTATTGCGCTTCGCGATTCCCGCGCTGATGGCCGGCAATGCCTGCCTGGTCAAACCCGCCCCCTCGGTGCCGCAATGCAGCCAGCTGTTGCTGGATATCGCGCGCGAAGCCGGCCTGTCGGTGCTGGAGATGGCCTGGATTGAACCAGACCTGGTGGAAGAGGCGATACGCGGCTGCGATGCCGTCGCCTTCACCGGCTCCACCCACACCGGCCGCGTCATCGCCGCGCTGGCAGGCAAGCATCTGAAGAAAACCGTGCTGGAACTGGGCGGCAGCAATCCTTTCATCGTGCTGGCCGACGCCGATATCGCCGCCGCCGCGCGCGATGCCGCCAACTCCCGTTTCCGCGACGCAGGCCAGAGCTGCAACGCCGCCAAGCGGATGATCGTGGTGCCGGAAGTCGCCGAAGCGTTTGTCGAAGCCTTCTGCGCCGCAGCTGCCCAACTCCGCGCCGGCGATCCGCACGACCCCGCCACCACGCTGTCGCCGCTGACCCGCGCCGACCTTCGCGAAGCGCTGCACGCGCAGGTGTTGGATGCCTGCGCGCATGGGGCGGAACTGAAACTAGGCGGCCAGATGCCGCATACCCCGGGCTTCTTCTACCCGGCCACGGTGCTAGACCATGTCAACCCATCCTGCCGCGTCTATCACGAGGAAGTCTTCGGTCCGGTGGCCAGCATTCTGCGCGCCCGCGACGAAGCCGATGCGCTGCGCCTGGCCAACGACACGCCTTTCGGCCTGGGCGCCAGCATCTACAGCGCCGACAGCGAGCGCGCCTGGCAATTGGCCCGCCAGATAGAAGCCGGCAGCGTATTCATCAACCGCCACACCAGTTCGGACCTGCGCCTGCCATTCGGCGGCGTCAAGGCCTCAGGCTATGGCCGGGAATTGTCCGAATTCGGCCTATATGAATTCGTCAACGTGAAAACCTACTGGCAGAAATAGCCGGCAAGAAAAAAAGGGGCTCAAGGCCCCTTTTTCATATGCTGCCGCTAGTGCAGCCGCGCCACGTTTTGCGACAGCGGCACGCCGGCCTCGCGCAGGCAGTCGGACAAATCCTTCCAGCAGGCGTCACGGTCCGGCGCCACATCGGGCACCAGCAGCCACGGCACCCGCGCCGCGATCTCTTCGCTGCCCTTCACCCGCAGCGCCACTTCGTAGCCCTGGATTTCCGGCTGGTATTCGGCCACCGCCTCCAGCTTGTCTATGCCGCCCTGGCTGGTGGCCAGCAAGGCCGCCGACACGCCCAGGCGCTTGCGGTTCCACGCGTGCATGCCGCTGGCCAAGGCATCCCACCACGGCAGCGGCGCGAACAGCTCGGCCTCGCCGTATTCCATTTCGGCGGCGATCGCCTGCTGCACCAGCGGCATCGACGCGTCCAGCGCCTTGCGCGCCAAGCGCCGCGCCCGGTCCGGCGGCAGCGCGCCGCGCTCCACCAGGAAGGGAATCCAGGCCATCACCAATTGCGGCTCGCTGGTCTTGCGCGCAGCCTCGTAGGTGGCGCGCGAAGCTTCGGGATTCAGCGGCGCGAAATCGCAGCCGGCATCCATGATGGGCGCCAGTTGCACCATGTCCTGGCAGGCGCGCTCATTGAGCATGTCCACGGTGAACAAGGTGGGCGAAATCCACAATATCGATTTCTCCGGCACTTCCAGCGCGTCGGCCAGCGCCACCTCCAGCTGCTCCAGCCGCGGGAAATGCCACCACACGCCGCCTTGGCTGCGCGAAAACGCGAACGGCAGCGCCCACAGCTCGAACGACACCACGGTGCCATCCTGGCGGATCACCTCGGGGAAGGCCACCGCGTCGCGCGCGCTGTCCACCAGCAGCTGGCGCGCAGCCGGCTCGGCCAGCAAGGAAAGCTGCGCCTCGGTGAACACCGCCTGGTCGCCGGCCATCAAGGCCATCTGCACCGCGGCGGCCAATTGCATGCCTTCCATCGGCTTGCCCACCGCCTGGCGCGCCTTGTCCACCAACTGGCTGATAGCCTGCTGGCGCTCGGCCGGCGGCAAGGGCTTGGTCGGGCCGGTGCGCATCTCGCGCGGCTCCGGGCCGGCGGCGTCGCGCTCGGCGTAAGCCTTGTGCAGCTTCTGGTAGGTCCGCATCGCCTCGTCGCAGATTTCCTGCAACTCACCGACGCTGGGCTCGATCTCGCCATAGAAATTGAAATCGAACAGGCGCAAGCGCAGATTGCAGACATAGACGGTCAGGTTCTCCGCCTCATCGAACAATACCGCGCTCGCCAAGCCGTCGCGTTCGCGGCCGGGGAAGTCGGTATCGTCATTGCCCACCAGCCTGCAGATGAAGGCGGGGGACTCGGTATGCACCAGGTACTCGGCGCCTTCCAACCCTTGCTCATCGACGGCGTCGCCGAAAATGAAGCGGTTGGGCAGGAAAGGCTCTCCCCGGATACGGGCATTGCGCGGCAAAGATTTCATCAGGCGACACTATCAACGGTTACAGGCACCCATTGTAGCGCCGCCCACCGCCGGCATGAAGCCCGCGGCGCGATTTCGCTCCTGCATTGCAACAATCTGCGCCAGAGTGCAACGTTGCGCGCCGCCGCCGTCAAAATTGTCCTCCCGCAGCCAGGCCGCCAGCGCCGCCCGACGCGCCGGCCATTCCTGGTCGATGATGGAAAAACAGGCGGCGTCGCGGTTGCGCCCCTTAGCCACCCGCCGCTGCCGCCACAAGGCCTCAAACGTGAAGCCCAGCCGCAGGGCCGCGCGCAGCGAAGCCTGGTTCTGCGCGTCGCAGCGCCATTCGCAACGGCGATAGCCCAGTTCGAAAACATGCCGCAGCATCAGGTAGATCGCCTCGGTCGCCAGCCGGCTGCGCCGCAGGCGCGCGGAGAAATGCAAGCCGCCCAGCTCGATGCAGCCATCCGCCGGCGCAATGCCGAGAAAACCGGCCAGGCCAAGCGCCTGCCCATCCCCCGCATCGACAATCGCGTAGTAACGGGCGTCGACGCGCGCCGGCTGCCCGCGCAGCCAGGCCAGCCAATCCTCGAGGCAGGCGAACGGCCCCTGGTTCAGATAGGTCCAGCCGGCCGCCTCCTCGCTCCGGCACAAAGCATCGAACAAATCCCGGCCATGGCGCGCCGCATCCAGCGGCGCCAGCCGGCAGTAACGGCCAGCCAGGGTGCCGCCCGGCAGAGGCGCGGCGCCCGCCCAATCCGGCAGCGGCAAGCCAACCGCCAGCCCCAGCGCATTCCGCTTCCGGGCTGCCGACAGCTCCCGCCACTCGGCCCGCGGCCAGGCCTGCGCGTTCATGCGCCGCCGCCAGCGGCGATGTCGGCCAAAGACTGACGCTGCCGGCCCTGCTCATCGAAATTGTCCGCAGCCAGCCAACGCTCCAGCGCCTGTCGCCGCGCCGGCCATTCGTGGTCCAGGATGGAGAACCAGGCGGTATCGCGATTGCGGCCCTTATTGGTCCGCGCCTGGCGGAACAGCCCCTCGAAAGTGAAGCCCAGCCGCAGGGCGGCCTGGATAGACGGCTCGTTCTGCGCGTCGCACTTCCATTCGTAGCGGCGGTAGCCGAGCGCGAACGCTTCGCGCATCATCAGATACATCGCCTCGGTCGCTTGCCGGCTGCGCTGCAGCCGCGGCGAGAAATTGAGAAACCCCACCTCGATGCAGCCATCGGCCGGGGCGATGCGCAGATAGCTGGCCAGGCCCACCGCCACGCCGTCGGCCGAATCGACGATGGCGTAAAACTGCGGATCGTCGCGTTCGACGTTGTCGCCCAACCACGCCAGCCAGTCCTCGAAGACCAAGAATGGTCCATGGCCAAGATAAGTCCAGTTGGCGCCGCCCGGCATCTGGTGCAAGGCATCGAACAACTGGCCGGCATGCTTGGCCGCATCCAGCGGCTCCACCCGGCAGCAAGCGCCGGCCAGCGTGCGCCGCGGCGGATGCAAGGCGCCATCCCAGCCAGGCACCGGCAAACCCACCGACTGCCCCAGCGCATTGAGCTCGGCCGGCTGCATCAATTGGCGCGCATCAGCAAGCATCGCACACCTCCTTGCCGCAACCGGCGTCCCGGGTTGTGGCGTAGCCGTCCCGTTTCCACCAGTCCAGCCCGCCCTGCAGCTCCTTCACCTTGAAGCCCAGTTGCGACAGCTTCAGCGCGCCCTTGGTGGAGCCATTGCAGCCGATGCCGTCGCAGAAAGCCACCAGCGTCGCATCGCGCGGCAGATCGGCGCAGCTCTCCTCGGTCATCAGGCGGTGCGGGCGGCTGAGCGCGCCGGGTATCGTTTCCTCGGCATGCGCGCCGGCGCTGCGGGTATCGATCAGCACCAAGGATGGATCGCCGCTGGCCAGCGCCTGCGCCACGTCGGCGGCATCGATCTCATACGCCAGCTTGGCGGCGTAAAACGCTTGTTGACTCAACATGCTGCTGTCTCCTTTTCCAGATAGCAATGCTGATATGCTACGGAGAAAGTCATCATCCAAACAGCTCCACTTTCATTCACTGGATAGAACCACTTTGAACTCCGCCTGGATCTGCGAGTACCTGCAGCCGCGCTTGCGCCGCGATGGCGGCGACCATCTGGCGCGCCAGCTCTATCGGCTGCTGCGCGAACTGATACGCCAGCGCAAACTGGCCAGCGGCAGCGCGCTGCCGGCAAGCCGGGCGCTGGCCGCCGATCTGGCGATCGGCCGCAATACCGTACTGGCAGCCTACGATCAGCTGGCCGCCGAAGGTTATCTGGAAAGCCGCCATGGCTCAGGCACCTATGTTGGCCAAGCCTTCAGCGCCGCTGCCATTCCCCTCGCGCAGCCCCGCACTCAAATGAGGCAACTATCGGCGCGCGGCCAACGCCTAGCCGAAGCCAGCCGGCTGCCCACCGGCCGCCTGGGCGCCTTCGTGCCCGGCCTGCCGGAACTGGAGCAGTTTCCGCATCGGCAATGGCGGCAATGCCTAAGCCGGCGGCAAAGACAGGCGCCGCTGGAATGGCTGCATTACCAGCATCAGGGCGGCTTGCCCCAGTTGCGCCGAGTCCTGAGCCAATACCTGCACCTGACCCGCTCGGTCAACTGCAGCCCGGAGCAGCTGGTGATCACCTCAGGCGCGCAAAACGCTTTGACCCTTTTAGCCCAATTGCTGGCCGAGCCCGGCGACACCGCCTGGCTGGAAGAGCCCGGCTACACCGGCGCGCAGGCCGCCATGCAGGCGGCGGCGCTGCACTGCCAGCCGGTGCCGGTTGACCCACAGGGAATGGTGCTGGATAGCGCCGCGCCGCCGCCGCAGCTGATCTACGTCACCCCCTCGCATCAATATCCGACCGGCGCGGTGATGAGCCTGCCGCGCCGGCTGGAGTTGCTGGCGCTGGCGGCCCGCCACGACAGCTGGATCATCGAAGACGATTACGACAGCGAATTCTGCTACACCTCCGCGCCGCTGGCCGCGCTGCAAGGGCTGGATCAGGACAAGCGGGTGATTTATGTCGGCACCTTCAGCAAGGTGATGTTTCCCGGCCTGAAGCTCGCCTATCTGGTGTTGCCGCCGGAGCTGGTCGACCCGTACCGGCGCTGCCAGGCCAGACTGCAGGGCGAAAGCAATTATCTGCAGCAGGCCGCCGTCGCCGATTTCATCGAGCAAGGCCACTTCGCGCGCCACATCCGCAATATGCGCGAACTCTATCTGCGCCGGCAGCAGCTGCTGCGCCTCGCGCTGCAACAGCATCTGGGCGACGCGCTGCCTCTGCATGGCGGCGAAGCCGGCATGCACCTGTTGGCGGATCTGCCACGGGGGTTCGACGAATGGGAATTGCAGCAGGCGGCGGCAGAACAACAGCTATGGCTGCGCCCGCTGGCGCGCCACTTCCTGGAAATGCCCGACCGCAACGGCCTGGTGCTGGGCTATGCCGGCATCGCCGACCACACCATCCACCCGGCCGTGCGCCAATTGGCAGCGTTATTGGAGACAAGACTGAAATGAAAAAACCGCGCCTGCTGGTCAGCGCCTGCCTGCTGGGGCAGCCAGTCCGTTACGATGGCCAGGCCAAAGCCATGGCCCGCTCCGACTGGGAAGCCCTGCGCCAGCGCTTCGAGATCGTCCCGGCCTGTCCCGAATGCCTGGGCGGCCTGCCGACACCACGGCCACCGGCCGAAATCCGTCATGGCGATGGCACCGCGGTGTTGCAAGGGCTCGCCAGCGTTCAGACCCGACAGGGCCAGGATGTCAGCCAGGCTTTCGTAAACGGCGCTCGACGCGCGCTGGAGATCGCGCGCCGACAAGGCTGCCAAGCCGCCCTCCTCAAAGCCAACAGCCCATCCTGCGGCAACCTTCAGATCTATGATGGCAGCTTTGCCGCCGTACTAAGCGACGGCCAAGGCGTGGCCGCCAGCCTGCTGGAACAGCACGGCATCCGCGTCTGGAACGAAACCCAAATGGGAGACTTGCTTGCATGGCAGGCAGGCGGCTCTCTTTCCGCGCCTTGAAGTCCTCCGAACCACCTCCCAATACAAGCCCGCCAGGCGCCTGGCGGGCAGCGGGATGCGCCCCCTCGCGGGGACTGGCGGATGGGCAGCGGCGACGGACGGTCGCCGCGGGGGAACGGGGAGAGGACGGCAAGGCCGAAACGGCGCCGCTCCACGGGCGGGGCA
>NZ_JYKA01000013.1 GCF_001676875.1 Chromobacterium subtsugae
GAAAATAGAAAAAGCCCAGCATTTTCATGCTGGGCTTTTTTCTGAATCCTGGCGTCCCCACGGGGAATCGAACCCCGGCTACCGCCGTGAAAGGGCGGTGTTCTAACCGCTAAACTATAGGGACGTCTTGGTGCACCCGGAGCGATTCGAACGCCCGACCCTCTGGTTCGTAGCCAGATACTCTATCCAACTGAGCTACGGGTGCAGTTTCTGGCGGAGAAAGAGGGATTCGAACCCTCGATACAGGTTTAAGCCCGTATGCTTCCTTAGCAGGGAAGTGCCTTCGACCACTCGGCCATTTCTCCGTTCAGAGAGCGCCATATTAAATAGGGGCGCTCTTGCTGTCAAGCATAAATGCAAAATTATTTATGCCGCCTGGTCCAGGCCGAAAACCTTATGCAAAACGCGAACCGCCAGCTCCAGATATTTCTCGTCCACCAGCACCGAAACCTTGATTTCCGAAGTGGAGATCATCTGGATGTTGATGCCTTCTTCGGCCAGCGTGCGGAACATGGTGGAAGCGATGCCGCAGTGCGAACGCATGCCGACGCCGACGATGGAAATCTTGGCCACCTTGTCATCGGCATCGATCTTGGCCGCGCCGATATGGGTCTGCACCTCGCGCAGGATGGCAAGCGTGCGCTGGAACTCGCCGCGCGGCACGGTGAAGGAGAAATCGGTGGTGCCGTTTTCGCCGACATTCTGGATGATCATGTCCACTTCGATGTTGGCATCCGCGATCGGGCCCAGGATCTGGTAAGCGATGCCCGGCTTGTCCGGCACGCCCTTGACATTGATGCGGGCCTCGTTGCGATCGAATGCGATGCCTGCCACTACCGCCTTTTCCATGCTCTCATCTTCCTCAAACGTAATCAGGGTGCCCTCGCCTTCGTCTTCGAAGCTGGAGAGCACGCGCAAGCGTACCTTGTACTTGCCGGCGAACTCCACCGAGCGGATCTGCAATACCTTGGAGCCCAGCGACGCCATTTCGATCATCTCTTCGAAAGTGACCGTCTTCAGGCGGCGGGCCTCCGGCACCACGCGCGGATCGGTGGTGTAGACGCCGTCGACGTCGGTGTAGATCTGGCACTCGTCGGCCTTCAGCGCGGCGGCCAGCGCCACCGCCGAAGTATCGGAGCCGCCGCGGCCCAGCGTGGTGATGTTGCCTTCCTCATCCACGCCCTGGAAGCCGGCGACGATGACCACGCGGCCTTCCTTCAGGTCGGAACGCATCACCTCCTCGTCTATCGACTGGATGCGGGCCTTGGTGTGCGACTGATCGGTCACCACCTTCACCTGCCAGCCGCAATAGCTCTTGGCCGGCACGCCGATTTCCTTCAGCGCCATCGCCAACAGGCCGATGGTGACCTGTTCGCCGGTGGAAACGATCACGTCCAGCTCGCGCGGGTCCGGGTAATCCTGAATATCCTTGGCCAGGGCGATCAGGCGGTTGGTCTCGCCGCTCATCGCGGAAACCACCACCACCACATCATGCCCCTGGGCCTTCCATTTGGCGACGCGACGGGCCACATTCTTGATGCGCTCGGTTGTCCCGACCGAGGTGCCGCCGTACTTCTGTACGATGAGTGCCATACGTGCTTCTTGTTTCAAAATGGTTGAAATGTCGAGCTTCGATTCTGACCACAGAATGTCGATAAATGCAAGGCTGAATTGGCAAAGTCGAACATGCCGGCCCACGCCGCGCCTCGCATCCCCTGGCGCACGCCATCGCGCTAAGACAACTGGCTGGCTGTTTGCATCCCCTAAGCCTAAAGGCTACAAAACAGAGAGAGATCACGATCCGACTGACGGGACCCATGCATGACTGCCCCTGTTCAACCCTGGCGCTGGATCCGGCTGGAAATCGGCCTGGTCGTCAACGGGGGAATCCAGTACGCGCTGTTCATCGACCATCCCTTGTTCTGGCCGGCTCTCGGCCTTACCACCCTGCTGTTGCTGCTGTTGCTGCTGTGGCCGCGCAGCCTGCCCGCCGCCTCCCGCCCGCCGCCGCGCGACATCGGCTCGCAGGCGCAATACTGGCGCGATGTCGCCGGCCATGTTTACGCGCTATTGCCGCTGTGGGCCGGCCACATCGCCTTGGGGCGCGAACAGATAGACGAGGCCGCCGGCCGGCTGACCGGGCACTGCGACAATATGCTGCGCCAGCTTGGATACCAGGCGCCGGAGCCGGCGGATGCCGCCGCCGAGCAGAAAACGGCCGACGCCCCCCCGCTGGGCGCGCCAAGCGGCCTATCGCCGCCGGACAGGATGCTGATGCCCATGCTCAAGCAACTGCAGCAATCGGCCCTGCAACTGGAAGCGCTGGCTCAGGCGCGGGAAAACAGCCAGCCGGATGGGCAGATCGCCAGCCAGGTCGGCAATCTGCTGCGGCAGCTGGAAACGCTGGAGCGCGACTCCCAGCCTCCGCCCGGCCAGAAGCGCGACGGCAACGCGGCCGGCTTCGATCTGCGGGCCGCCGCCGAGGACACGCTGACCCAGTTGCAGTTCCAGGACCGGGTCAACCAGATCCTGTCCCACGTCCAGAACGATATCTGGCAGCTGGAAGCCATGTTGCACGAGGCGTTGAGCAGCGAGGACGAGCTGCCGGCCCCGCCGGATACCGAAGCCTGGCTCAGCGCGCTCAAAAGCAGCTACACCACGCACGAGCAGCGCGCGCTGCACAACCGGGACGGCGGCGACCGCCCTCCCGGGCCTAGCGACATCACCTTCTTCTGAATCACTGGGAACGCGGCAGATGGCCAAGACCATATTGATAGTCGACGACTCCACCACCTTGCGGCAGGTGGTGAGAATGACCTTGGCCGGCGCCGGCTATGAAGTGCTGGAGGCCGGAAACGGCAAGGAGGCACTGGACATCCTGGATGGGCGCAAAATCCATCTGATCATCTCCGACGTCAACATGCCGCTGCTGGACGGCATCGGCCTGCTCAAGCACATCAAGCAGCTGTCCAGCTACAAGTTCACCCCGGTGATCATGCTGACCACCGAGTCGGCCGAAGAGAAAAAGCGCGAAGGCAAGGAGGCCGGCGCCAAAGCCTGGGTGGTCAAGCCCTTCCAACCCCCGGTGCTGCTGACGGCGGTCGCCAAGCTGATCCTGCCCTGAGCGGGCGCCGCAGCCAGGAGCCGACATGCCGCTTGCGATCCGCGCCGGCCACGAGCAAACCATCTACCAGGCGGCCCAGTTGCGCGCGCAGTTGGCCGGCGCGCTGCGGGACGGCGCCGGCGTTACGCTGGACTTGTCGGCCGTGGAGGAGATCGACTGCGCCGGCGCCCAGGTCCTGCTATGGCTGCAGCGCGAAGGCATCCGCCTGGGACAGCCGGTGGCGCTGCTGTCGCCCAGCCGGGCCGTGCGCGACTTTGTCCAGCTGATGGGGCTGCAGCGCGAACTGCGGCTGGAGCCCTGACTAGAGGAGAGGCGATGGATCTGGAACAGGCGCTGCAAACCTTCCTGGAGGAATCGCGCGAACTGCTGGCCGACATGGAAAGCACCCTGCTGGACATCGAGGCCGAACATGCCGACGCCGAGCAGCTGAACGCGCTGTTCCGCGCCATGCACACCATCAAGGGCTCCGCCGGCCTGTTCGGCCTGGAGGAAATCGTCAATTTCACCCACCAGGCGGAAAACCTGCTGGATCAACTGCGCGACGGCCACCTGAGGCTGGACGACGAGCTGGTCGGCCTGCTGCTGCGCTGCCACGACCATGTGAAGCTGATGATACAGGCGCTGGCCGCCAAGCAGGATCTGACGGCGCTGCGCGACGAAGGCTTGCTGGCGGCGCTGCGGGACTACCTGGCGCATCCGCAGGCGCCGCCCGCGGCCGACTCTGCCGACATTGAGCCGCCGCCGGCGCCGGCCAGCAGCCGCTGGCTGCTATCGCTGCGTTTCGGCCCCGACGCGCTGCGCAACGGCCTCGATCCCTCGTCCTTCATCCGCTATCTGGCCTCGATAGGCCGGATCGAGCAGATCGAGGCCATCTGCTGCGCGCTGCCTGACGGCGACGCCTTCGACCCCGAATCCAACTATCTGCGGCTGGAGGCGCTGTATCACGGCGAGCAGGATGAGAAAAGCCTGCTGGACGTATTCGAATTCGCGCGCGAAGACAGCGCCATCCATCTCTGGCCGCTGGCGCTCGTCCAGCCCAGCCTGCCCGACGCCTGCGCGAACGCCGGCGCCGAAGAGACGGCGGCGGTGCGGCAGGCCTGGACGCGCTTCGGCGTTCTGGAGCCCATCGACGCGGCGGCTGACGCCCAGCCCGAACCGCCCGGCCATGCCCCGCTCCCGGCGGCCGCCGAAACCGCAGCGGACGGCGAAGCCCGCAGCGCCAAACCGGCGGAGAGCCGTTTCATCAAAGTGGAGGCCGGCAAGCTGGACAACCTGATCAATCTGATCGGCGAGCTGGTGATCGCCGGCGCGGCGGCCAACCTGATCGCCCGCCGCGCACAGCAAACGCCGCTGGTGGAGGCGACGCTGACCATCGCCAGCCTGATCGAGCAGATCCGCGCCGGCACGCTGTCGATGCGGATGGTGCAGATAGGCGAGATCTTCCAGCGCTTCCCGCGGGTGGTTCGCGATGTGTCGCGCGAGCTGGGCAAGGACATCCACCTGCACATCGTCGGCGCCGAAACCGAACTGGACAAGTCCATGGTGGAAAAACTGGGCGATCCCTTGCTGCACATCGTGCGCAACGCCATCGACCACGGCATAGAGGCCACCGATCTGCGCCAGGCCCACGGCAAGCCGGCCCAGGGCAACCTCTGGCTCAACGCCTATCACGAATCCGGCAGCGTGGTGATCGAGGTGGCCGACGACGGCGGCGGCCTGGACCGGCGGCGCATCCTGGCCAAGGCGCGCGAACGCGGCCTGCTGGGCCCGGACGACGAGCCGCCTGACAGCGCGGTGTTCCAGCAAATCTTCGCGGCGGGCTTCTCCACCGCGGAACAGGTGACCAATCTGTCCGGACGCGGCGTCGGCATGGACGTCGTCAGACGCAGCATCCAGCAGCTGCACGGCACGATAGACATCGACAGCGAGCCCGGCCGCGGCACCACCTTCCGCATCCGCCTGCCGCTGACGCTGGCCATCATCGACGGCTTCCTGGTGGAAGTGGCCGCCTCCACCTTCGTGCTGCCGCTGGAAGCGGTGGTGGAATGCATAGAACTGCCGGACGGCCTGCCTGCCAACGGCGTGCACGACTGGATCAATCTGCGCGGCGAGCTGCTGCCGCTGCTGCACCTGTCGTCCTTTTTCGAACTGCCCGCCAAGGCCGCGCCGCGCCGCAACGTGGTGGTGGTCCACTACGACGACCGCAAGGCGGGCCTGGTGGTGGATGCGCTGCAAGGCGAATTCCAGACCGTGATCAAACCGCTGGGCGCGTTGTTCAGCACGCTGAAGGCCATCAGCGGCTCCACCATACTGGGCAGCGGCGAGGTGGCGCTGATCCTGGACGTGCCGTCGCTGCTCCGCCATGCCTGCCGCAAGGAGGCTGAGCATTTTCCGCCGCCCGATGGCGCGGCGGCCCGCTCCCACGCCCCGCTGCCGGGAAACGCGCGATGACCGCCTTCTCCGGCATGCGCATCGCCACCCGGCAGGCGCTGGGCTACGGCGCCGTCATCCTGCTGATGCTGCTGTGCATCGCGGTGGCGCTGCAGGGTTTCGGCAATATCAACAGCGCCGTCCACAACATCACCCGGGTCAACAATGTCGAAGCCCGCCTCGCCCACCAACTGCTGGAGTCCAACCAGCTGGCGCGGCTCGAAATACGCAACGGCCTGCTGGCCAGCAACCGCGGCGAGCTGGAACGCGCCGGACGGAATCTGCAGGACGCGCTGCGCCGCTACCAGGAAGCCGAGCGGCAACTGGCGCAGATGTTCCAGCGCGAAGCCGGCACCAACGCGCGCGAGCGGGAGCTGATGGCCGCCATCCAGAACGGCAGCCGCGACGCCCATCAGGATTACCTGCAGGCGCTGGCGCTGGTCGGACAGCAGAAACCCCGCGACGCGCGCGCGCTGCTGGCCGGCAAGGGCGGCCGGCTGAACGAGCAGATCAGCGCGTTGGCCGATGTCGAAGACGGACTCAACGAGGAGCTGGCGCGGCAAAGCGCGGCCGCCTACCAGGCCAGCCGCGGCCGGATGCTGCTGCTGGCCGCGCTGGCGGTCGCCGCCAGCCTGCTGATCGCCGCCGCCATCCGCCGCAATCTGCTGCGCACGCTGGGCGGCGAGCCGCAGGCGGTGGCCGGCGTGATGCGCGAAGTGGCCAACGGCAACCTGCAGTGCGGCATCGCGCTGCGCCCCGACGATCAGACCAGCCTGGCCGCCTCCATCGCCCAAACCATCCAGACGCTGGGCGCCATCATCGGCGAGGTGAAGAACGGCTCGGAAAGCCTGTCCGTCGCCTCCCAGCACATCCACGCCACCTCGCAGATGCTGGCGCGCTCCGCCAGCGAGCAAGCCGCAGGCCTGGAGCAGACCTCGTCGTCGGTCGCGCAGATGTCGGCGTCGATCAACCAGACCAACGACAACGCCCGGCTGACGGAAAGCATGGCGGAAAAGGCGTCGCGGGAGGCCGGCCAGGGCGGCGAGGCGGTGCAGCAGACCATACGCGCGATGCGCGAGATCGCCGAGCGGATCGGCATCATCGACGACATCGCCTACCAAACCAACTTGCTGGCGCTGAACGCCGCCATCGAGGCCGCCCGCGCCGGCGAGCACGGCAAAGGCTTCGCGGTGGTGGCGGCCGAAGTTCGCAAGCTGGCCGAAAGCAGCCAGGTCGCGGCGCGGGAAATCGGCGCGCTGGCGCGCGACAGCGTGCTGCTGGTGGACGAAGCCGGCGGCCTGCTGGAAGAGATAGTCCGCTCCAGCCGCCGCACCTCGGACCTGGTGCAGGAAATCGCCGCCGCGTCCAACGAGCAGTCGGACGGCGTCGGCCAGATCAGCCTGGCGGTGCAGCAGCTGAACCAGACCACCCAGCAGAACGCCAGCGCCAGCGAGGAATTGGCCGCCACCGCCGAGGAAATGAACCGCCAGGCCGAAAACCTGCACGACCTGATCGGCTTCTTTCATCTGGGCGCCCTGCGCGCCGGCGTGGACGCGCGCGGGACGCCGGCGGCGCCGGAAGCCGCCGCGCGCGGCCGAATGCCATTCTGAACCGGCGGGAGACATCAATATGGCCGCACTCAATATCCTGCGCCGCGCCGATAGCGACGCCGCCGAAGCGGAAGCGGCGGAACTCCGGCAGTTCCTGACATTCCAGCTGGCGGGGGAAACCTTCGCCATCGGCATTTTGCGGATACGGGAAATCCTCGAATACATCCGGCCGACCTCGGTGCCGCTGATGCCGCCGTTCATCCGCGGCGTGATGAACCTGCGCGGCGCGGTGGTGCCGGTGATAGACCTGTCGCTGCGCTTCGCCCGCGACGAAACCGCGATCCACCGCCGCACCTGCATCGTCATCATGGAAGTGGAGCATGAGGAGCAGTGGCAGTTGATCGGCGTGCTGGTGGACGCCGTGCACGAGGTGCTGGCGATTCCCGACGACGCCATCGAGCCGCCGCCGCAGTTCGGCAGCAAGATCCGCGTCGACTTCATCGAGGGCATGGCCCGGCTGGACGACCACTTCGTGGTGCTGCTGAACGTGGACAAGGTGCTGTCGGTGCACGAGATGTCGCTGCTGTCGGAGCTGAGCCGGCAGGAAGAGGCGGAGGAGGAATGATGACGGCACGCCATGCGCGCCGGCAAACCGGCGACGGCCGCGGAGAATCCCGATGAAGCATTTCAGCATTCGACACCAGTTCATCCTGCTGACCACCGGCGTGCTGCTGGGCCTGGGCTGCCTGACCGCCACCGCCTGGCAGGGCTTGCGCACGGTGATGATCAACGGCGACATGTACCGCCAGGTGGTGCTTGGCAAGGACTTCATCAACGACCTGGATCCGCCGACGCTGGAGCTGCAAGCCAGCTTCCTGCTGGCCAACCAGCTGCGCGGCGCCATGGATCCATCCATCCGCCAGCAACTGCTCAACCAGATGCAGGCGCAACGCGCCGAATTCTACGACGGGCTGAAAAAATGGGAAGCCAATCCGTTGCCGGCCGAGATGCGCGCCACCCTGGCGCAAAAGGTGCAGCCCAGCGGCGACGCCTTCTTCCAGGAAGTGGACACCCGCTTCCTGCCGGCGCTGGACGCGCACGACCAACTGGCCATCAATCTGTCCTTCGACCGGCTGGCCGCCCAGTACGACCGCAACCATCAGACCATCCTGCCGCTGATCGAACAAACCAGCCGGATGCAACGGCAGATGGAGGACGAAGCGCAGCGCATCACCAGCCAGACCTTCGCCTGGCTGGCCGGCGTCAGCCTGACGGTGCTGTTGCTGCTGGCCGGCTTCCTGCTGCTGATCTACCGCCAGCTGATCCGCCGGCTGGGCGGCGAGCCCCGCGACGTGGCGCGCGCCACCCGCGAGGTGGCCGCGGGCCGGCTGGACATCGAGCTGGCGCCGGCGCCGGAAGGCAGCCTCAGCGAAGCGATACGGCTGATGTGCCTGCAATTGCGGGCGATCATCGGCGAAGTGAAGACCGCCTCCGACGGCGTGGCCAGCGCCGCGCAGCAGATCAGCTCCACCGCGCTGGCGCTGTCGCAGGGAGCCAGCTCTTCCGCCGCCGGCCTGGAGCAAAGCTCGGCCTCGATAGAGCAGGTATCGGCGTCGATCAACCAGACCAGCGACAACTCCCACACCACCGA
Organism: Chromobacterium subtsugae; assembly: GCF_001676875.1. GTDB lineage: Bacteria > Pseudomonadota > Gammaproteobacteria > Burkholderiales > Chromobacteriaceae > Chromobacterium > Chromobacterium subtsugae. Next base: position 8,756 of record NZ_JYKA01000013.1, read on the forward strand.
AGCGATCGCCGAACAGGCCTCGGCTGAAGCCACCGAAGGCGGCCAGGCGGTGCAGCAGACGGTGCAGGCGATGCGCCAGATCGCCGACCGGGTGGGCATCATCGATGAAATCGCCTACCAGACCAACCTGTTGGCGCTGAACGCCGCCATCGAGGCCGCCCGCGCCGGCAAGCACGGCGCCGGCTTCGCGGTGGTGGCGGCCGAAGTGCGCAGGCTGGCCGAACGCAGCCAGGTGGCGGCGCAGGAAATAGGCGAGCTGGCCGAGCGCAGCGTCGCCGTGGCCGAGCACGCCGGGCGGCTGCTGAAGGAGATCGTCCGCTCCAGCGGCCGCACCGCCGACCTGGTGCAGGAGATCGCCGCCGCCACCAAGGAGCAGGCCGGCGGCATCGGCCAGATCAACCAGGCTATCCTGCACCTGAACCACTCCACCCAGCAGAACGCCGCCGCCAGCGAGGAGCTTGCCTCGACGGCCGAGGAAATGACCCAGCAGGCCAACCGGCTGCAGCAGGCAATGGATTTCTTCCGGCTGGCGGCCAGCACCGCCGCCCTGCCCGTTGCGGCCGCGCCCGCAGCCCGCGCAGACTCGGCGCCTCCGCCGGCCGAGCCTCCGGCCCACGATCAGGAACAGCTGGACGACATGTTCCGCTTTTGAAAGCCGCGCGCGGCGCGGGCGCACTGTACTAGATTGAAACATGTGAATGTCGCCGGCAGTCCGCCCGGCGCTGATTAAGGAAAGCCAAGACCATGGCATTGACTCCGCCGCTACCGGCGGCGGCGCCCGCGCCCGACAGCCGGCCAAGCGCAACGGCGGCCGCCGACGCCGCCGGCGACGCCATCTTCCTCCACCCAGGCGACTGGCACTTCGGCGGCCGCGGCACCCGCATCCGCACGCTGCTGGGTTCCTGCGTCTCCATCATCCTCTGGCATCCCCAGGCCCAGGTGGGCGGCATGTGCCACTACCTGCTGGCCCAGCGCACCAACCGCCGCGGCGAAGCCCTGTCCGGCCGCTACGGCGACGAGGCCATGCTGCTGCTGCTGCGCGAAATCCTGGCCTGCGGCCTGCCGCTGCAGGAGTTCCACGCCCGGCTGATAGGCGGCGCCTCGATGCTGATCAGCCGCGAACGCAAACTCACCCATGACGTGCCGGCGCGCAACATCAGCCTGGCGCGCGCCATGGTCAAGCAGCTTGGCCTGCGCCTGCAGGCGGAAGACCTGGGCGGCAACTGTCCGCGCCTGGTGTTGTTCGATGTCGCCAGCGGCAACGTCTGGATCAAGCAATCGCAAGAGGCCGAGCTGGAACTGGTTCCGCCCAAAAATACAAGGATGCGAACATGAGTATCAAGGTTCTGATCGTAGACGACTCCGCCGTGGTCCGGCAGGTGCTAAGCCAGGTGTTCACCGAGGCCAGCGGCATAGAGGTGATGGATGTCGCCAACGATCCCTACATGGCGATGGACAAGATGAAGCTGCGCTGGCCCGACGTGGTGGTGCTGGACGTGGAAATGCCGCGCATGGACGGCATCACCTTCCTCAAGCAGCTGATGAGCAGCCGCCCCACCCCGGTGGTGATCTGCTCGTCGCTGACGCAAAAGGGCACCGACATCAGCATGCAGGCGATGGCGGCGGGCGCGGTGGAGGTGATCGCCAAACCGACTTCCGGCGTCAAGGGCTTCCTGGAGGAAAGCTCGGCCCAGCTGGTGATGGCGGTGCGCAGCGCCGCCGCCGCGCGGATGAACCGGGTGCGGGTGATGCCGTCGGCCAGCGGCTCGCCCACGGCCGCGCCGTCCGGCTCCAATCCGCTGGAAACCCGTCCCAAGCTGTCGGCCGACGCCATCCTGTCCGCGCCCACCGGCAGCAATGTCTTCGCCACCACCGAGCGCATCATCGCCATCGGCACCTCCACCGGCGGCACCCAGGCGCTGGAAACCGTGCTGACCGAGCTGCCGCGCACCTGTCCCGGCCTCGCCATCGTCCAGCACATGCCGGAGAAATTCACCCGCTCCTTCGCCGAACGGCTGAACAGCCTGTCGCAGATAGAGGTGAAGGAAGCCAGCAACGGCGACCGGATCCTGCCCGGCCGCGCGCTGATCGCCCCCGGCGGCAAGCACATGATGGTCAAGCGCAGCGGCGCCTTCTACCAGGTGGAAGTCGTCGACGGCCCGCTGGTCAGCCGCCACAAGCCGTCGGTGGACGTGCTGTTCCGCTCCGCCGCCAAGTTCGCCGGCAAGAACGCGCTGGGCATCATCATGACCGGCATGGGCGACGACGGCGCCAAGGGCCTGAAGGAAATGCACGACTGCGGCGCCAAAACCATCGCCCAGGACGAAGAAAGCTGCGTGGTGTTCGGCATGCCCAAGGAAGCGATCAAGCTGGGCGCCGCCGACGAAGTGATGGCGCTGGACATGATAGCCAAGGCCATCTGCCGCTGATCGGGCCGCCCATGGAACTGGACGACATCCTGGTGATCGACGACAGCAAGGTGCAGCGCCAGCATGCGCTGGAACTGTGCCGCGCGCTGGGCGCCGCCAGCGTGCGCGAGGCCGCCGACGGCGGGCAAGGGCTGGCCATGATGCGGGAGCGCCTCCCCAGCCTGGTGCTGCTGGATCTGGAGATGCCCGGCATGGACGGCGTGCGGGTGATGCAGGGCATGGCCGCCTCCGGCCTGCACACGCCAGTGGTGGTCGCCTCCAGCAAGGACTACCTGCTGATTTCCACAGTGGAGATGATGGGCCGCGAGCTGGGCCTGCCGGTGCTGGGCGCGCTGCAAAAACCGCTGCGGCTGGATGCGCTGCGCGACCTGGCGCAAAGAGCCTGGACGCCGGATGCGCGGATGGACGGCCGCGAGTTCGCGCCGGCGGAGTTGCGCGCGGCACTGGACGCGGACCAGATCCGCCCCAGCTACCAGCCCAAGGTCGATCTGGCCGACGGCGCGCTCAAAGGCGCCGAGGTGCTGGCCAGTTGGCGGCACCCGCAACTGGGCGCAATCGACGCCGACAGCTTTCTGCCGGTCATAGAACAATCCGGCTGGGCCACCGAACTGACCATGCAGATGCTGACACAAGGCTTGGGGCAATGGCGGGAATGGGCGCGCCAGGGTCTGCGCCTGCCGCTGTCCCTCAATCTGGAGCCGCGCTCGCTGCAAGAGGATGGCCTGGTCGAGCAGATCGAGCGCATCATCGCCGACAGCCATGTGCCGGTCCGCTTCATCAGCTTCGAAGTGACGGAAACCGCGATCGCGGACAATCTGTCGCGGGCGATAGGCTGCGCCGTGCGCTTGCGCATGGCCGGAGTAGGCCTGGCGGTGGACAATTTCGGCACCGGCTTCGCCGCCATGCAGCAGCTGGAGCGCTTTCCATTCACCGAATTGAAAATCGACCCCTCGCTGGTGACCTCGATCGGCGGCAAACCCCATCTGCAAGCGGTGCTCAACAGCATCGTCGAGCTGGCGCGCCGGCTGAAGCTGGCGACGGTGGCCGAGGGCGTGCAAAGCCAGGAAGACTGCCAGTTGATGGCCGAGCGCGGCTGCCAGCTGGGCCAGGGCCGCTATTTCGCCGAAGCGCTGCCGCCGGACGAACTCCTGGACTGGAGCCGCGCCCGCACCGCCGCGGCGTCTAAATGAAAGCTCAGCAAGACCACAGCGGCGGCTCGTCCATCAGCGCGATCTGCTCTCGCAGCGCCAGGATCTGCTCCTCCCAATAGCGCTGGCCGCCAAACCACGGGAAGGCTGCCGGAAACGCGGGATCGTGCCAGCGCCGCGCCAGCCAGGCGCTGTAATGGATCAGCCGCAGCGTGCGCAGGCCTTCCAGCAAATAGAGCTCGCGCGTGTCGAACTCGCAGAAGTCTTCATAGCCGGCCAGCACCTCGGCCAGTTGCCGCGACTGCTCGGCGCGCTCGCCGGACAGCAGCATCCACAAGTCCTGCACCGCCGGCCCCATGCGGCTGTCGTCGAAATCGACGAAATGCGGGCCGGCGTCGGTCCACAGCAGGTTGCCGACATGGCAGTCGCCATGCAGGCGCAACTGGCTCGCCTGGCCCGCCCGCTCGAAGCAGCGCGCCACCCCTTCCAAGGCCTGCTCCAACACGCCGCGGTAGACATTGCCCAGCTCCGGCGGCAGCCATCCGCCCTGCAGCAGAAAGTCCGCCGGCTCGCGGCCGAAGCTTTGCTGGTCCAGCGTCGGGCGGCTGCGGTAATCCTCCACCCGTCCCAGCGCGTGGATGCGGCCGAGGAAACGGCCTATCCACTGCAAGGTGTCGTCGCGGTCCAGTTCCGGCACCCGGCCGCCGCGGCGCTCGAACAGCGCGAAACGGAAGCCGCCGTGTTCGTGCAGCGTGCGTCCCTGCAGCCGCAACGGCGGCACCGCCGGAATTTCGCGCTCGGCCAATTGCCAGGAGAAGGCGTGCTCCTCCAGGATGGCGTCGTCGCTCCAGCGCTGCGGCCGGTAAAACTTGGCCACCAGCGGCGCGCCGTCGTCGATGCCGACCTGGTAGACGCGGTTTTCATAGCTGTTCAAGGCCAGCAGGCTGCCGCTGGCGCGCAGGCCCAGGCTCTCGACCGCGTCGAGAATGGCGTCCGGCGTCAGCGCGGCGAAAGGGGGAGGCAAGGTGGTATCCATCCGCCGATTATACGCGCAACGAGGCCGGCGTTCAGCGCGGCAGATAAACCCGCAAACGCCCGCGCCATCTGCTAAGCCTAAAGTGAAAACCGTCGGCGCAGGAAAGGAAAGCCATGAAACCGCACCTCCCCCCTCTTTCCTTCCACCTCGATGGAGACCAGCTGCGGCACGGCTCCGAGCGTTGGGCCAACCTGACTTTGCAAGGCTGGCTGGTGCTGCTGGACCGCGGCGCCCGCCGCCAGGCCTGGCGGCGCCTGCTTGAACACCGGTTAAACACGCGGCAGCTGCTGCAAGGCTTCGCCTGCTGGCTGAGCGGCAGCTTGGTGCTGCTCGCGCTGGCCTACCTGCTCTATCTGGTTTCCACGCGCTGGTAATCCCCTTGTCCGGGCAGGGACTCTGCAGCTCATTCTCGTTTTCATTATCATTTACTTTTGCAATCAACTTTTAATGACCAATAGCGAAAATAATGAGAAAATGGCGGCTGTCCCCCCTAGACCGGAAGTCCGCGATGAAACACCCACACGCAACAGAAAGCGGAGACAGCGCTGAACGCCAGAAAACCGCGCGCGCCAGCACGCTGGTCAGCGTGGCGGTCAATGTGCTGCTGTCGGCATTGCAGATCATCGCCGGCGTCTGGGCCCATTCCTCCGCGCTGATAGCCGACGGCATCCACTCGCTGTCCGACCTGCTGTCCGACTTCGTCGTGCTGGTCGCCGGCCGCCACAGCGGCAAGGGTCCCGACCACGACCATCAGTACGGCCATCAGCGCTACGAAAACGCCGCCTCGCTGGCCCTGGGCCTGCTGCTGCTGGCCGTCGGCGCCGGCATGCTGTATTCGGCAGCCAACAAATTCATCCACCCCGCCGATATTCCGGCAGTCCACAGCCTGGCCTTGTGGATCGCCGCGCTGGCGCTGGTCGCCAAGGAAAGCCTGTTCCGCTACATGTTGGCCGCCGCGCAGAAAGTGCGCTCCAGCCTGCTGGTGGCCAATGCCTGGCATGCGCGCTCCGACGCCGCCTCCTCGCTGGTGGTGGCCGCCGGCGTGGCGGGCAATCTGCTGGGCTATCCGATACTGGATCCGGTGGCGGCGCTGGTGGTGGGCCTGCTGGTCGGCCGCATGGGTTGGCGCTTCGCCTGGGACGCGCTGAGCGACCTGATGGATCGCGCCGCCAGCGAGGACGACATCGCCGCCATTCGCGCCACCTTGCTCGCCACCCCGGGCATCGTCGGCATCCACGATTTGCGCACCCGCAAAATGGGAGACATGATCCTGGTCGACGTGCACCTGGAAGTGGACGGCAACATCAATGTCTACCAGGCCCACGCCATCACCGAAGAAGCGCAGCAGCGCGTGCTGCGCCAGCACCCTGTGCTGGACGTGATGACCCACGTCGACCCGGCCGAGCATTACCGCGACGGCAACATGCCCGTTGCCGGTTAAGCGCGCGCAGGCGCGATATTTCAGATAAAAGCAGCCGCCAAATAGCCTTGTCGGCTGCTTTTGTACGTAAATGAAGTTTTTACGTGCAACTTTTCCATAGTCGGCGTAGTCTACACATACTATGACGATACCATTTCAATCCATTCCGCGCTGGCTGCTGCACGCCCTGCTGTTGCTGCCGCTGCTGTGGCAGTTTGAAAACTACGCCGTCAGCCGCGCGCCGTTCAACGGCAACCCCCAGCCTGCCACCATCAGCACCTGGACCGAACACTGGCCGGCGGACACGCCTTTCCTGCTGGTGCAGGAAGTGCGCGACCAGCTGCGCCACGCCGACGCCAAACGCGATGCCGGCACGCCGGTGCGCGATGTCGCCGCCATGCCGCGCCCCAGCGACGCCAGCTGAGCGCCCCCCCGGTTTTGAATGCGAAATGCCGGCCACAGGCCGGCATTTTCTTTGCGCGCGCGGCTTACAGCGACGCGCTTGGCTGCGGGTGGCAGATCGGGCAGCCGGGATTGCTGCAGTGGATCGAACTATTGTGCACCAGCGCGCGCAGCCGGCTCAGCCTGTCGGCCTCGCCTTGCGCTCCCTGCTTGCCCTGCGCCAGGCTGGCGCTGCCGTGGCTGTCCAGCGTCGGCGCGCCCGCCGACATCGGCAGCGGCGAGGCCTGGCAAATCGCGCCGACTCCCAGCATCGCGCCCCCCGCGCCCAGCGCGGCGATCCATTTTCTTTTCATCGTCGACTCTCCTGTGCCGGCCATGGCGCCGGCAGGTCTCATCCCTGCAAGATTAGCGCAACGACAGCCAAAACAAACCCCGCCGGCGGCGGGGTTTGTTAACAAACTTAGCGGATGATTTCCACCTTGTAGCGCGGCGGCAACAACAATGCCGGAACCTCGCGCCGGGCCTTGCGGTTGCGCCTGGCGGGACGGGCCTGCTTCAGGCCTTCGCCATTGCCGGTTAGCGCCGGAACTTCGCGTTCGCGTTCGCGCATGGCTGCGGGCTCGCGGTCGCCGCCCTGTTCGCGTTCACGCGCGGCCGGCTTGGCGCGCGCAGGCGGCTGCGCCGGCATGAAGCTGTCCACGCTTTGCGGCGTCAGCGTCTGGCGGGTCAGCTTTTCGATCGCCTCGTGCTGGCGGGTTTCATCGGGGCTCATCAGCGAGATGGCCACGCCCTTGGCGCCGGCCCGGCCGGTGCGGCCGATGCGGTGCACGTAGTCTTCCGGGGAGTTCGGCATTTCGTAGTTGACCACGTAGGGCAGCTCGGAAATGTCGAGGCCGCGCGCCGCCACGTCGGTGGCGACCAGCACGCGCAGTTCGCCGTCCTTGAACGACGCCAGCGTCTCCAGGCGAGCGCCCTGCGTCTTGTCGCCGTGGATGGCCTCGGCATCCAGGCCATCGCGCTTCAGGTCGCGCGCCAGTTGGTCGGCGCTGATCTTGGTCTTGCAGAACACGATCACCTGACTCATGTCGCGCGCGCGGATCAGTTGCGCCAGCACCTGGCGCTTACGGAAGGCGTCCACCTTGAACACCAGCTGCTCCACCTGGTCGTTGGTGGCGTTCTGGCGCGCCACCTCGACCGTCTGCGGCGAATGCATGAAATCGGCGGCCAGACGCTTGATCTCCGGCGCGAACGTCGCCGAGAACAGCAGCGTCTGGCGCTCCTTGGGCAGCAGCCCCATGATCTTGCGGATATCCTGGATGAAGCCCATGTCCAGCATGCGGTCGGCCTCATCCAGCACCAGCACTTCCACCTTGCCCAGCTGCACGTTCTTCTGCTGGATGTGGTCGAGCAGGCGGCCTGGCGTCGCGATCAGGATTTCCACGCCGCGGCGCAGCTCCTGGGTTTGCGGATCCATATTCATGCCGCCGTAGACGGTGGTCGCGCGCAGCGGCAGATACTTGGTATAGCTTTTGACGTTCTCGCCGATCTGGTCGGCCAGCTCGCGGGTCGGCGAAATCACCAGCGCGCGCACCGGGTGCATCGCCGGCGACACGCTGGTATTGGCGAATTTCTTCAAGCGCTCCAGGATAGGCAGCATGAAGGCCGCGGTCTTGCCGGTGCCGGTCTGCGCGGCGGCCAGCAGGTCGCGGCCGGACAGCACCAGCGGGATTGCCTTCCCCTGGATCGGCGTCGGCTGGCTATAGCCCTGCTCTTCGATGGCGCGCAGGATTTCCGGCGACAGGCCGAGTTCGGAAAACAACATGTAACACACTCCTGCAATACGTAGGGGCACGTTGCGGTCTATCCGTCAACGCGCCCCGATGTTCATTAAGTAAACCGGCGGCAGATAAAATCAAATGCCGCCCGGGGCGGGCGGCAGCTCCATCGTCAGCCCATATGGCTGGCCACGCTGATCAACAGGGTGACGGCCAGCCACAGCAGCGCCGAACGCCATACCAGGCCGACCGCGCTTTTCAGGAAACTGGGATCGGCATCGTCGCCCAGGCCCAGCTCCGGCCGGTATTTCACCGAATAGTCCTGCCGCAGCGGGTCGCCCAGCTTCACGCCCAACGCGCCGGCGGCAGACGCCAGCAGGATGCCGTTGGCGTAGTTGCCCCAAGTCCTGGCTTGCGAACGCCAGCAATAGATCGCGTCTTCAAAGTCGCCCATGATGGCGAAAGCCGCCGCCGTCAGCCGGACGGGAATCCAGTCCAGCCAGGCCGCCGCGCGCGCGGCGAACACGCCGAACGGGTCTTCCGCGGCATTGCGGCTGCCCCACTTCTGGTTCAGCATCGAACACAGGCGGAACAACAACGCTCCCGACGGCCCCGGCAGCACCACGAACCAGAACATGGTGCCGAACACATGGCGGTAGCTGTCCAGCACGCCTTGCTCGATCGCCAGCCGCGAGATCTCCTCTACCGACAGCTCCGCCGTCGGCAGGCCGGTCCAGTTGGACAGCGCCACTCTCGCATCCAGATCCCGGCCCTCGGCCAATGCTTGCGATATCTCGGAAAATGCGCTGGAGAAATGGCGGAAGCCCATGGTCAGATACAGCACCAGCACATTGAGCGCCAGCGCCAGCAGCGGGCTCGCGGCTTTCAGCGAATAGAACAGCAACAGGCTGAGCAGCAGCACCGGCACGATGGCGACCAGCCAGGCCAGCACGCCATGGCGCTCGGCGCCGGCATTCAGGTTGCGCTCAAGATGGTTAGCGTAGCGGGTGAACAACAACCACACCCGGTTGCGATTGCCGAGCGGTCGCAGTTGCTCCAAAGCCAGAGCGAGAATCAGGGAAATCAGGGTCATGGTTTCTGGATGTGATTTTCACGGGACCGCTGGGGAAGATACCATAAAGGCGCTCGCCCCGCCCACCGAAGTGATGCCGGCGCGCCGCCAAAATGGCGAAAGGCGCCCGATGGGCGCCCTTGCGGACTGTTTGAGCGGCCGGATCAAGCCGAACCCAGCAGGCGGCGGCCTGTCACCACCTCCGGCTGGTTGCCGCCGCGGTCATAGCCCAGCGTGGACGCCGCGGCAGTGCGCAGCACCAGCAACGACTCCTCCACCATGGCCAGCCGCTCGCTGACGAAACTGCCGTTCAGCTGATTGATGCTTTGCGCCCGGTTGACCGCGTCCTCAAGACTGGTCCAGGCCTCGCAGGCCGGAGGCTTGTCCGCCAGCCAGATATACAGCGTGTCGCGGTCCTGCACGCCCAGCGTGGTCATCAGCCGGCCGCGGACGGAGGACTGCCGCGCCAGTTCGTCGAGCACGGCGCTCTTGTTGTCGGCCAGCGCCTCCAGCTTGTGCTCCTCGCCCTGTATCAGCAGGGCCTGCTCCTGCTCCAGCAAAACGACAAGCCGGGACACGAGGTCGGCCTCGTCCCGGCAAAGCTGTGCGAACTCATCAATGACAGACATATCCCTGCTTCTTTGCGCTGCTTGTCCACTTCCGGCTCAGGCTCAACCCTGCAACAGCTCCTGGGCCGATGAAATCAGGCCGTCGGCGATCTTGTCCGGATTGATGCTGAAGCTGCCATTGGCGATGGCCGACTTGATCGATTCGACCTTGGCCGCATCGAAGGCCGGCTGCTGGCTGGGATCATTGCCGATGGCGCTCAGACGGCTGGCGACGGAATTGATCTGCACGCTGTCGCTGCTGCTGCCTTGGCTGCTGGTCGAACTGGACGGCGCACGGGCAGTGGTCTTGCTCTGGGTGCTGTAGGTTCCCGACAGCTTGCCCGAATTGTCGATCTTCATGGCCTGGCCTTCCCGTAGCTAATCTCAACTGATCCTATTATCGACCGAAAAAACAATCTCTTGAACTATTTTCTCATCAAAAAATCACGGCCACGCTGCCATCGGCCTGCACGGTGCCCCGCACCACCCTGCCGCTGCTCAATCTGACCATCACCTGCTCGCCCTGGGCGGCGTTGCCCATCGCCATGCCCTCGGCTTCGGCGGAAAAGCCGTCGCCCTGCGCCAGCACCTTCACCTGCTGGTTGCTGCGCACCAGATACGGCGCGCGCACCATGAAAGTGCGCAGCCACGCGCCCGCCGGCGCGCCGGTCCGCAACACCTGGCCGACCGCCAGGTTGAGATCGTCCAGCACATTGCTCGCCAGCGCGGGGTTGGCGATATCCACCAACCGGACGTCGGCGGCGCCTATCGTCTCGCCGGCGGCCATCGGCCGGCTCAGCGCCACGCCCATCCGCTTTTCATTGATGCTGACCGGAATCCGCAGCGACCAGCCCAGATCCGGGCAGGACACCGCGACGAAAGTCGCTCCGGTGGTGACGCCCGGCGTCGCCCAATCCGCCTTGGGACGGCTGCAGGCGGGCAGCGCCAGCCTCCTGTCCAACTGTCCCAGCCGCCAGGTGGCGGCGCGCAACTCCAGCTCATGCTTGAGAAACTGATCGGCCAGCCGCTCCAGCTGGACCAGGTTCTGGATGCCGTCGGCACAGGCCGGCATGGCCGCCAACAAGCCGCAAAACCACAAAATTGATCTTCGCATCCCTGCATTTTAGCGCAAGGCGAGCCAATGCAGCGATGGCGATTGACAAGCGCCGGCAAGATTCGAATAATCGTTTGAATAGAGCTTAGACTCTTGACACTAAATAATACGCAAACATAAATCGTTCGCCCGAGGAGAAACACAATGCGTAGTCGCTTGACCGCTCTCGCCCTGGCCACCGCCCTTGCCCTGCCGGCCGCAGCCAACGCTTACAGCAACATCTATTACTTTGGGGACAGCCTGTCCGATGTCGGCGCCTTCGGCGGCCAATCCGGCCTGCCCGCCGGCGCCCGCTGGACCACCGGCTACGGTCCCAACTGGACCAATGTGCTGAGCGGCCATTTCGGCCTGCAATCAGTCGCCAACAACCCGCTCAACGCCACTACCAGCAGCAGCGGCAACAACTATGCCCAGGGCGGCGCCGTCGCCCAAACCTACCAGGCCATCACCCAGTATCCCAACACCTCCGGCAGCAGCGGCTCTGTCGAGCAATACGGCCCGGGCGGCACCCTGCTGATCCAGGAACTGCCGCAACAGACCGCGGCCTATCTCGCCAGCACCGGCGGCAAGGCTGATCCGAACGCCGTTTATTCGGTCTGGATCGGCGGCAACGACGTGATCGCCGCGCTTGGCACGGCCTCCAGCACCAGCGGCCAGCAACTGCTCGGCGCTTCGGCCCAGTACACCGCCGCCAGCGTGCAGGCCTTGGTCAAGGCCGGCGCCAAAAACGTCATCGTGCCCAACCTTCCCAATATGGGCGCCGCGCCGCTGGCGATTTACGCTTCGCTGACCGCAGTCCAGCAAACCGTCAACGCGCAGGTTCCAGGCCTCGTCACCACCACCGCGGTCAACAACGCCTGGGTAGCGGCCTGGCAAGTCATCAGCGCGCAGAATGTCGGCCCCAGCAATTCCGCCGCCGTCATCCAGGCCGCGCTGACCGCCGCCAACACCTCGCTCTCCACCGCCACCGGCGGCGCGGTGCCGGCCGGCAGCGTGGCCACCGCCTACAATGGCAACGGCACGGCTGCCAACCCCGGCGTCCAGCCCAGCCTGCAGCAATTGGCCGCCGGCTACAACCAGCTCACCGACATGACGCTGTCCGGCGCCGGCGTGCAGCACAATATCGTTCGCCCGAATATCTCGCTGCTGTTCCAGGAAATCCTGGCCAACCCCGGTCAATACGGCTTCACCAATACCATCGGCTCCGCCTGCGCCACCTCCGCCATCCAGTGCGCGGCCAATACGCTGCCTGGCCAAAGCTACGTCTTCACCGACCAGCTGCACCCCACTCCGGCGGCCCAGCAAATCATCGGCGACTACGTCTACGGCCTGCTTCAAGCGCCTTACTACGCCGCGGCGCTGCCTGACTCCGCCTTGAACAACGCCCGCCAGCTGGGCGGCGCGCTGGACAGCCGCTACCAGGCCATCCGCTCGCAAAAACGCGCGGTCGGCACCGTCAGCGCCTTTGTCGACGGCGCCTTCAACGACGACAAGATCGGCTACAACAACCTGGCCGCCAAACCGAAGGGCCAGCTGTACACGCTGGGCCTCGACTACCAGGCCAGCCCGGCGCTGAGCATAGGCGTGGCGATGTCGCGCCAGCAGGGCAAGACCGACATCTCCAGCACAGGCACCCCGGGCAGCGTGGACGACCGCACCACGCTGATGTCCGGCCTGGTCAGCTACAACCAGGACAAGTTCTGGATCGACGGCGACGTTCACATCGGCTCCGGCGATCTGGACACCAGCCGCGCCGTCACCCTGGGGCCGACCCAGGTGCAGATCAACGGCAGCACCCGCCAGACCCAGTACGGCCTGCGCATCGGCGGCGGCTACCGGCTGCAGTACGGCAACTTCACCACCGGCCCGGTGGCCGGCCTCGACTACGCCCACGTCAAGGTGGCCGGCTTCGCCGAGCAAGGCGGCAGCAGCAGCATGGCCTTCGGCGGCCAGAACGCCAGCTCGCTGGTGGGACGCGTCGGCTGGCAGCTTGACGCCGACGTCGGCAAGTTCAGCCCCTACGCCAAGGTGAGCTTCGCCCACGAGTTCCAGCAAGACGACCGCAACATCACCGCCGGCCTCACCAGCACGCTGGGCGACTGGACCACCAACATCGGCAAGGCGGACGCCAACTGGATGGAGTGGACCGCCGGCGTCAGCGCCAACTTCAGCAAAACCGTCACCGCCTACGGCCAGTTCTCGGTCACCAGCGGCAGGAGCGGCGGCAATCAGACCGGCGGCAACCTCGGCGTGGCCGTGTCGTTCTGATCGTTGCAGCCATAACGAAACAGGCTCCCGAGGGAGCCTGTTTTTTTGCCTGAACGGCGCGGAGCGGATCAGCCCAGCGCCTTCTCCATCAACGCCTTCACCTGGCCGGCATCCGCTGGCAAGGTCACTACCCGCTGCGGCAGCGACTCCAGACGCTCGAAGCCCGCCGGACGCGGCGGTTCGCGGTCCAGCGCCTCGCGTATGGTTTCGGCGAACTTGGCCGGCAGCGCGGTTTCCAGGCACACCACGGTTTCGCCTTCGCGGCGCAGTTCGCGCGCCACCTTGATGCCGTCGGCGGTATGGGTGTCCACCACCACGCCATCGTCGGCGTCCACCAGGCGGATGGTGGCGATGCGGTCGGCATGCGCGCTTTTGCCGGAGACGAAGCCGAACGCGTCGCGCACCTGGCGCATGGTTTCTCCATCCAGCTGGAAACCGCCGCCCGCGTCCACCTCGGCCCACAATTGCTTCACCTTCGCCCCGTCGCGGCCGACCAGGTCGAACACGAAACGCTCGAAGTTGGATGCCTTGGAAATGTCCATCGACGGGCTGGAGGTGACGTAGGTGCGCTCGCTGCCGCGCGGCGCGTAGCGGCCGCTCTTGAAGAACTCATCCAGCACGTCGTTTTCATTGGTGGCGACGATCAGTCGCTCCACCGGCAGGCCCATCTGCCGCGCCACGTGGCCGGCGCAGACATTGCCGAAATTGCCGGACGGCACGCAGAAGCTTACGGTTTCGTCATTGCTGGCCGTCGCGCGGAAATAGCCGTGGAAGTAGTACACCACCTGGGCGACGACGCGGGCCCAGTTGATCGAGTTGACGGTGCCGATCTTGTGCCGCGCTTTGAAAACGTGGTCGTTCTGCACCGCCTTCACTATGTCCTGGCAGTCGTCGAACATGCCCTGGATGGCGATGTTGTGGATGTTCTCGTCCTGCAGGCTGTACATCTGCGCGCGCTGGAAAGCGCTCATCTTGCCGTCCGGGCTCAGCATGAACACATTGATGCCGCGCTTGCCGCGCATCGCGTATTCGGCGGCGGAGCCGGTGTCGCCGGAAGTGGCGCCCAGAATGTTCAGCTTCTCGCCGCGCTTCTCCAGCACATATTCGAACAGCTGGCCGAGGAACTGCATCGCCATGTCCTTGAACGCCAGCGTCGGGCCATTGGACAGCTCCAGGATGGCCAGGCCGTCATGCAGGCGCTTGAGCGGCGCGATGGCTTCGCTGCCGAAGGTCTCGGCCCGGTAGGCGCGCGAAACGATGCCTTTCAGATCATCCGCCGGAATGTCGTCGGCGAACAGGCGGATGATCTCGAACGCCAGCTCGGCGTAGCCCAGCTGCCGCCAGGCGTCCAGCGTGGCGCGGTCTATCCGGGGATAGCGCTCCGGCAGCAGCAGGCCGCCGTCCGGCGCCAGGCCCATCAGCACGGTTTCGCAAAACGGCAGCGGCGCCATGCCGCCGCGGGTACTGACATATTTCATTGCTGTGGTTCCAGGTATTGGCCGCAGGCGGCGGAGGCTTCCTTCAGGCGCTGCTTGCCGCGCGGATCGTCTTTCTTGATCTGGCCGGTCACCACGCCCATCACCTCTTCCGCGGTGAAAGTGCTGGCCAGCTTCTCGCTGGCGCACTGGCAGTAGCGCTGCACCTGCTCGTTGCCGGGCAGGCCGACGCCGTCGGACGCCGGCGTGCGCTTGACGCAGCCGCGCATCAAGAAGCCCTGCAGCAGCTGGTGCTGGCCGGGGCTGAGCGGCGTGGCCGCCGCGAAACCGGTGAAGAGCGCGGCGCACAGGCCGGCTTGCCAATGCCTAGTCATTCAATTCTTCCATGCGCAGTCGCACCACCTTGCCGGCCACGCTGTCCAGCGCTTCGATGCCGGCGATGGCATGGTTGATCGCCTTCTCCTGCACCCGGTGGGTGAGGATCACCACTTCGGCGGTGCCGTCGGACACCGAGCCTTTCTGGATCAGCGCTTCGATCGAGATGCCGTTCTCGGCCAACAGCCGGGTGATGCTGGCCAGCACGCCGGCGCGGTCTATCGCGCCGATGCGCAGATAGTAGGAGCTGGTGACCTCGGAGATCGGCAGAATCGGCAAGTCCTGCAACTGGTCCGGCTGGAAGGCCAGGTGCGGCACCCGGTGTTCCGGATCGGAGGTCAGCAGGCGGGTGACGTCGACGATGTCGGCCACCACCGCGGAGGCCGTGGGCAAAGCCCCGGCGCCGGCGCCGTAGTACAAGGTCGGCCCCAACGCGTCGCCTTTGACCAGCACCGCGTTCATCACGCCGTTGACATTGGCGATCAGCCGGCCTTCCGGGATCAGCGTCGGGTGCACGCGCAACTCCACGCCGCTGTCGGTGCGGCGAGTCAGGCCCAGCAGCTTGACGCGGTAGCCCAGTTCCTCGGCGTAGCGGATGTCGCGGCCGTCCAGCTGGCTGATGCCTTCCAGATAGCACTGGTCGAACTGCATCGGAATGCCGAAGGCCAGCGCCGCCATGATGGTCAGCTTGTGGCCGGCGTCATGGCCCTCGATGTCGAAAGTGGGGTCCGCCTCGGCATAACCCAGCTTCTGCGCTTCGGCCAGCACGTCGGCGAAGCTGGCGCCCTTGTCGCGCATCTCGGTCAGGATGAAATTGGAGGTGCCGTTGATGATGCCGGCGATCCACTCGATGCGGTTGGCCGCCAGGCCTTCGCGCAGGGTCTTGATGATGGGGATGCCGCCGGCCACCGCCGCTTCGAACGCCACCATCACGCCCTTTTCCTGCGCGCGGGCGAAGATCTCGGTGCCGTGCAGCGCCAGCAGCTTTTTGTTGGCGGTGACCACGTGCTTGCCGTTCTCGATCGCCTTCAGCACCAGCTCCTTGGCGATGGTGTCGCCGCCGATCAGCTCCACCACGATGTCGACGTCCGGGTTGTCGACGATCCGCCGCGCGTCGTCCACCAGCGCCACCTCCGGTCCCAGCACGGCGCGCGCCTTGGCCAGGTCGCGGCTGGCAGCCTGGATCAGGCGAATCTCGCGGCCGGCGCGGCGGGTAATCTCGCCGGCGTTGCGCTTCAGCACGGTGGCGGTGCCGCCGCCGACGGTGCCGACGCCCAGCAGGCCGATATGGATCGGTTTCATAAATCTGTCTCCGTTCAGTCCCTTGATTTTTTATTCAGGCCAAAGGCCGTCTGGACAGGCGCGTCCTGTCCGGGCGGTCCTCGGGCGGCGGGAATCTGTCCCGCCGCCGCTGCCGGCGCTTAGTCGGCGCTGCCGTGACGCTTGCGGTAGTTCTCCAGGAAACGGGCGATGCGGCCGATGGCCTCCACCAGATCATCCGTATTAGGAAGGAATACCACGCGGAAGTGATCCGGCGCAATCCAGTTGAAGCCGCTGCCCTGCACCAGCAGCACCTTTTCCTGCTGCAGCAATTCCAGGATGAATTGCTGGTCGTCGCCCACCGGATAGATCTTGGGATCGAGCTTGGGGAACAGGTAAAGCGCGCCCTGCGGCTTGACGCAGGACACGCCCGGAATATCGGTCAGCAGCTTGTAGGCCAGGTCGCGCTGGCGCGCCAGCCGGCCGCCCGGCGCCACCAGGTCGTCTATGCTCTGGTAGCCGCCCAGCGCGGTCTGGATCGCGTACTGCGCCGGCACGTTGGCGCACAGCCGCATCGA
The DNA here is from genome assembly GCF_001676875.1 of Chromobacterium subtsugae. Classification (GTDB taxonomy): domain Bacteria; phylum Pseudomonadota; class Gammaproteobacteria; order Burkholderiales; family Chromobacteriaceae; genus Chromobacterium; species Chromobacterium subtsugae. The sequence goes on from NZ_JYKA01000013.1 coordinate 25,677, forward strand.
GGCCAGCATGTTCAGGCCTTCGATGTAGTCCTTGGCGTGCTTCTTCTCGCCGGACAGCACCATCCAGCCGGCGCGGTAGCCGCAGGCGCGGTAATTCTTCGACAGCCCGTTGAAGGTGACAACGAACAAGTCCGGCGCCAGCGAGCCTATCGAGGTGTGGCTGGCGGCGTCGTACAGCACCTTGTCATAGATTTCGTCGGCGTAGATGATCAGCTGATGCTGGCGCGCCACCTCGACGATCTGCTGCAGCAGCGCCGGCGGGTACACCGCGCCGGTCGGGTTGTTGGGATTGATGATGACGATGGCACGGGTCGACGGCGTGATCTTGGCCTGGATGTCGGCGATACTGGGGAACCAGCCCTGCTCCTCGTCGCACAGGTAGTGCACGGCCTTGCCGCCGGCCAGCCCCACCGCGGCGGTCCACAGCGGGTAGTCCGGCGCGGGCACCAGCACTTCGTCGCCATTGTCCAGCAGCGCCTGCATCGCCATCACGATCAGCTCGGACACGCCGTTGCCGACGATGATGTCGTCCATCGCCACATTGGGCAGATGCTTCTGCTGCGCGTAATGCATGATGGCCTTGCGCGCCGCGAACAGGCCCTTGGAATCGGAATAGCCCGACGCCGCCGGCAGATTGACGATCACGTCCTCGATGATCTCGTCCGGGGCGAAGAAGCCGAACGGCGCCGGATTGCCGATGTTCAGCTTGATGATGCGGTGGCCTTCGTCCTCCATCCTCTTGGCGTGCTCGAGCACCGGGCCGCGGATGTCGTAACAGACGTTGGCGAGTTTCTGCGATTTGTGGACTGGCTGCATGGCGGCGACGGCTTCCGTTTCAGGCCGCCCGCCGGATGGGACGGCATGCTTGTGGCGGTGTGGTTGCTGTTTCATGGGATCTCTGTATTCCGCCCGGCGGCTAAAGCCACATTCAGGGCGTGGTCGCTTGAGCCCCGGGTCTGGGTATAATCCTATCCCAATCTTTGGTGCACTGCACGAGCGCCGCCCGATGCGCCGCGCGGTGGCCGCCAACCACTGCCAAGGGAGCCATTCCGATGAAAATGCACCAGTCGCTGGGACAGGGCAAAAACCTGTTCACCGGCTACGGCGACGGCCACGTGCTGATCAATGCCCAGCGCCACGACGGCAACCTGATCGTCAGCGCCGACGAGGTGGCCGCCTGGGCCGCGCCGGACTTTTCCGGCCTCGCCGCCGCGCACTTCGACGCATTGCTGGCCTACCAGCCGGAAGTGGTGCTGTTCGGCTCCGGCGAAAGCCAGCGCTTCGTCCACCCGCGGCTGTACGCGGCGCTGACCGAGGCCGGCATCGGCGTGGAATGCATGGACACCCAGGCCGCCTGCCGCACCTTCAACATCCTGCTGGCCGAAGACCGCCGCGTGGTCGCCGCGCTGCTGGCGATCTAAACCGCTTCCCCTACCCGCCGCGCCGGCTCGCGGTGGTAGGCCAGCACCACGGCGGCGGCGGCCAGCGCCACCAGCGCCAGCAACGCGAACAGCGCCGCCTGGCTCCAGGCCAGGCCGATCAGCACCCCGCCCAGCCACGGCCCCAGCACCGAACCGATGCGGCCGATGCCCAGGCTCCAGCCTACGCCGGTGGCGCGCAGGCTGGTCGGATAAGCGCTGGCCGCCAGCGCGTTCACCGCCGGCTGCGCGCCTATGATGCAGAAGCCGGCGCCGAACAGCAGCATATGCAGCCACAGCGCCTCGCCTTGCGCCCTGCCCAACAGCCATAAGCCCAGCGCGGCCAACAGAAAGCAAGGCGGCAGCGCGCGGCGAAACCCGGCCCGGTCTATCCAATAGCCGAAGGCCAGCGTGCCTATCACCCCGCCCAGTTGCAGCATGCTGCCCGCCAGCAAGGCATGGCGCATGTCCAGCCCCTGCGCGCGCAACAGCGACGGCATCCAGTTGGACAGGAAATACAGCACGATCAGATTGAGGAAGCTCAGCAGCCACAACAGCAGCGTGCGCCGGGCCAAGCCGTTGCGGAACAGCTCGGCCACCGGATTGCTGCGGGCCGGCCGCTCCGCCAGCCATGGCCGAATACCCGCCGGCAGCGACGGCTCCATCCTGCGCAACCAGGCCTCGGCCTGACCGGTCCGATCGCGCAGCAGCAGAAATTTGGCCGACTCCGGCAAGCCGCGCCACATCGGCAGCCACAGCAGCAGCGGCGCGACGCCGCCGACGATGAACACCGAGCGCCAACCGTGCGCGGGAATCAGCCAGGCCGCCAGCAAGCCGCCCAGCAAGGCGCCGGCGGTGAAGCCGCAGGAAATGAGCATCATCAGGCTGGCGCGCCGCCGCGCCGGGCTGTACTCGCCGGCCAGCGCCATCGCGTTGGGCATGATGCCGCCCAGTCCCACCCCGGTGACAAAGCGCAGCGCAATCAGCTGCGGCAGATTGGCGGCACCCGCGGTCAGCAGCATGCCGGCGGAAAACAGCAGCGCGCAGCCCAGCAGCACCGGGCGGCGGCCAATGCGGTCGGCCAAGGCGCCGAACAGCAAGGCGCCCAGCATCAAGCCAAGCAAGCCGGCGCCGAACACCGGCCCCAGCGCCGATTTGGCGATGCCCCAGTCCTCCAGCAGCGCGGGCGCGACATAACCCATCGCCTGCACATCGAAACCGTCCAGGATCATGCACAGCCCGCACAAAACCAACAGCCGGTACTGAAACCCGCCCAGCGGCCGCTCGTCCAGCCACTTGCCCAACTCCATCTCCATGCCCGTCCCTTCAATATGCGAATGTCAAAGCAGCATCGAAGAAAGGCGAGGATGGGTCAAGTTGCGGCGCAGCACACATTCAAGCGGATGCTATCCATGCATGAATGACAAAGCAATGGCCACGCCATCGCAAATCATCAGTTGCATCCGCTGCGCGGATAATATTTTAGGTGGCGGTTCCGCCCGCCAAACAGGCCAGGGGCTGTGCGGCCAGCCCTGTCGCTGAGCGAATCGAAGATTCGCACGCAGAGGCGATCCCAGGCCGCCCCTCAGCCCGCGAACCCCGGCAAAAAATGCCTGGCCAGGAGCCGCCGAAACTACATGCGTGCGCATCTTTGATTCGCTCAGCGGTACGCGCTAACGTCGCGCGGCGTCGAACAAATCGGCGGCTTCAAACCTGGCCAGACGCTTTTTTGCCGGCGCGTGCCGAAGGGGGTATGGTCGCCGATCAGCCATCTACCCGAACGCCAAAACCGGCAAACGTCCGCTGCTTTGTCGCCAAAGAAAATGCCGCTCGCCAAATAGGCAAACGGCATCGATGCAGACGGGCTCCGCCCCCCTCCTCGGATCAGCCTCAGTGCAGCTTCAACGCCGGCCGCGCCGCGCGCCGCAGCTTGTCGCCGATGAACAGCAGGATCGCCAGCGCCCAGCCGTGCACCGCCGCCTGGTGCATCCGGTACAGCGACGCGTAGATCAGCTTCGCGCCGCGGCCTTCCACGTGGTAGTCGCGCTTCGGCCCCACCACCGCCGCCAGGCTGCCCACCGCGGTGTGCTTGCCCAGCGACACCATCATGCCCTGCGGCTTGAAGACAAACGGCCGCGCCGGCTTGTCGTCCAGCCTGCGCGCCAATTCGTCGGCCAGATAGCGCGCCTGCTGGTGCGCCACCTGGGCGGTGGCGGCCAGCATGCGGCCGCTGTCGCCGTCCGGCGCCGCCGCGCAGTCTCCCATCGCGTATACGCAGTCGCCGCCGGCGCAGTGCAGCCGGGTATCCACCACCAGCTGGTTGACGCGGTTGGTCTCCAGGCCGTCCAGGCCGGCCAGCCAGCCCGGAGCTTTCACCCCGGCCGCCCACACCGTGATGTCGGCGTCCACCTTGCGGCCGTCTGCCAGCGCCACGCCGTCCGCCTCCACCGCCGCCACCCGGCTGTTGGTCAGCACCTGGATGCGCTTGCCGGCCAACTGCTCCTCGGCGTAAGCCGACAGCGTCGCCGGCGCGGCGGCCAGGATGCGCTCCGCGCCTTCGATCACGCTGATCCTCACCCGCTCCGGCTGCAGCCGCGCGCCGTAGTGGTGCAATTCGCACATGGTGTGGTTCAGCTCGGCCGCCAGCTCCACGCCGGTGGCGCCGCCGCCGACGATGGCGATGGACAGCGCGCGCGCCGGCGCATCGCCGCTGCTGGCGCGGAAAGCCTGCTCCAACACGCGGTGGCGCAGCTTTTCGGCGTCGTTGGGCGTGTTCAGGAACATCGCGTGCTCGGCCACGCCCGGGGTGCCGAAATCGTTGGCCTCGGCGCCGACGGCGATCACCAGCCAGTCATAGCTTATCTCGCGCTCCGGGCTTAGCTGTTGGCCGTCGCTGCCCGGTATCGCCGCCAGGCGGATGCTGCGGCGCGCCTGGTCCAGCCCCTGCATATAGCCGAACTCGAAGTCGTAGCCGTTGCGGTAGCCGTGGGCGAAGTAGTTGACCTCGTCCTCGCCGGTGTTCAGCGCGCCGGTGGCCACTTCGTGCAGCAGCGGTTTCCAGATATGGGTGGGCGAGCCATCCACCAGCACGACCTGCGCGCGGTGGCGGGCGCCCAGCGTGCGGCCCAGCCGGGTGGCCAGCTCCAGCCCCCCGGCCCCGCCGCCGACGATGACGATGCGCGGCAGCGCCGCGTTTCGGCTTAGCATAAGCAACTCCTTATTAGTGGTATTTTTTTGCCAAGGTTACCGCATTTTCCCCATCGCCAGACGCCAGCCGCGATAATTAGCGCGTCGCCATGGCAGTATCGTGCCGATCCATCGCCCGCGCGCCGCCGCGGCCAAAGAAAAAGCCGCCCATTCGGCGCGGAATGGACGGCTTGTTCACGGTCGGCATGGCAGGTTTACCACAACACCTTGGCCAGCAATCCCGCCAGCAAAATGGCGATCAGCATCAGCAGGAAATTCTGCCGCTTCTGTTCGCGCATCAGCTGGATGTAGCCCTCCACCAACAGCTCGGTCTTGGCCGAACCCAGCGCCTCATTCAACTTGCGCGGCAGCGTCGGCAGCGTGGTCGCCCATTGCGGCGCTTCATTCTTCAGCGTGCGCAGCAGGCCGCGCCAACCCACCTGTTCGTTCATCCACTTGGTGAGGAAGGGCTTGGCGGTGTCCCACAAGTCCAGCTCCGGATCCAGCTGGCGGCCCAGGCCTTCGATGTTCAGCAGCGTCTTTTGCAGCAGCACCAGCTGCGGCTGGATTTCCACATTGAAGCGGCGGCTGGTCTCGAACAGGCGCAGCAGCACCATGCCGAACGAAATCTGGCTCAGCGGCTTTTCAAAGATCGGTTCGCACACGGTGCGCACCGCCGCTTCCAGCTCTTCGGCGCGGGTATCCTTCGGCACCCAGCCCGATTCGATGTGGGCGGTGGCGACGCGGTGGTAGTCGCGGTTGAAGAAGGCCAGGAAGTTGACCGCCAAATAATGTTTGTCGGTGTCGGTCAGGCTGCCGACGATGCCGAAATCCAGCGCGATGTAGCGGCCATCCGGCGCGACGAAGATATTGCCCGGGTGCATGTCGGCGTGGAAGAAGCCGTGGCGGAACACCTGGGTGAAGAAGATCTCCACGCCGAAGCGGGACAGCTTCTGCAGATCCACGCCGGCCTCGCGCAACCGCTCCACCTGCCCCACCGGGATGCCGTGCATCCACTCCAGCGTCAGCACGTCGCGGCTGGAGTAGTCATAAAACACTTCCGGCACGATCAGCTGCTGCGAGCCCTTGAAATTGCGCCGCAGCTGCGAAGCGTTGGCCGCCTCGTGCATCATGTCCAGCTCGTCGTGCAGGTATTTGTCGAATTCGGCCACCACTTCGCGCGGCTTCAAACGCTTGCCGTCGGAGAACAGCTTCTCCACCCAGCCGGCCAGCGTGCGCATCAAGGACAGATCCTGCTCGATCACCGGCAGGATGCCCGGCCGCAGCACCTTGACCGCCACTTCGCGGCCGCGGCTGCCATCGGGCTGGCGCAGCCAGGCCTTGTGCACCTGGGCGACCGAGGCGCTGGCCACCGGCTTGAGGTCGAAATCGACGAACAGCTCCTCCACCTTGCGCCCCAGGCTGTTTTCCACCACCTGGCGGGCGATGTCGCCGTCGAACGGCGGCACCCGGTCCTGCAGCCGCGCCAGTTCGTCGGCGTACTCCGGCGGCAGCAGGTCGCGCCGGGTGGACAGCACCTGGCCGAACTTGACGAAGATCGGCCCCAGGCTCTCCAGCGCCAAGCGCACCCGCTCGGGCAGCGGGGCGCGGATGTCGCGGCCCACCGGGCACAACGCGAACAAGCGGTGCAAAAAGGCCAGTTTGGAATGGCCCTCGAGGAAATCGTCCAGACCGTAGCGGTACAGGGTGGCAACTATCTTCAGCGAACGCGATATCGACATAAAGTCCGTCAGGTCGGGGTATTCGGTTTATTGAGCGCGGCCTCCAGCCGCGCCAGCCGCTTATCCAGCCGGCCGGCGTCGTCGCGCAGATGGTCCACTTCGGACACGAAGCGCTGCACCAGGCGGCGGCTGGCCAGCACCGGCGCTTCCTCGCGCAGGTGTTCCACCCAGTTTTCCGCCAGGCGGAAAGCCAGCTGGCCCTTGACGCCGAACAGGCCGCGCGCCAGGGTTTCCATCCGCTGCGCCGCCACGTCGCCGAACAGGCGCGACAGGTCTTCGCCCGCATGCCAATGCAACTGGCCGACGATGCGGCCCAGCGCGGCGGCCAGCTCGGCGTCGCCCTCCAGCGCGATGTCGGACAGTTGCGGCGGCTGCCCGCTCAGCTGCGACAGCACCGCGCCGTGGCGCAGCTTCAGCCTAGCCTCCGGCTCGCCCTCGCAGGCGGCCAGCCAGCCTTCGTCGGTAATCACCCCGGCCACATGCAAGGGCGGCAGCGCGATGGCCACGCGGCGGCCGGCATGGGCGGCCAGCTCGGCGCGCCGCGCCGGATGCTGGTTTAAAAGATGATTGAAGGCAGCGATGGTCAGTGCCATGGGTATCCTCCCGCTAAACCCGCCAGCGCCAATGCCAGGGCTCATACAGATAGCCGCAGGCATTGCCGCGCGGATAGCTCAGGTGAAAGCCGAAAGCCGCGGCGCGGCGGCTCAGCCAGGCGAAGGCGGCGGTGGTTTCGAACGCTTCTTCCAGCGGCGGCGATCCCGGCGCGCCGATATCGACGGCGCAGCCGGTATGGTGCTCGCTGAAACCCGGCGCGGCGCTGGCTTGCAGGATATCGTCCAAACTCAAGCCGCGCGCCAGCTTGGCGGCGACGATTTCATGCTGCCGCGCCACGCTGCGGAAAGCGGACAGCAGAAACATCTCCACGCCATCCTCAGCCGCCGCGCGTCGCATCGCCGTCCAAGCTTGCGCCGCCGCGGGCGTGAGGTGAAACTCGCGCCCCTCGGCATTGGTTTCCGCCAGCGCCAGCTCCGCCGGCTCGGGATGCGTCTCCAGCCCCCGCGCCAGCAAGCTGGCGGGATCTATCCCCAGTTCAGCCAGACGCGCCGCCAGCTCGGCCTGCATCAGAACTTGAAGCCCTTGTGCAGCGCCACCACGCCGCCGGTCAGATTATGGTAGTCGGCCTTGCCGAAGCCGGCGTCCAGCATCATCTGTTTCAGCGTTTCCTGATCCGGGTGCATGCGGATGGATTCGGCCAGGTACTGGTAGCTGTCGGCGTCGTTCGCCACCAGCTTGCCCATGATGGGCAGCGCCTTGAACGAGTAGAAATCATAGATCGGCGACAGCGGCTTCCACACCTTGGAGAACTCCAGCACGAACAGCTTGCCGCCCGGCTTCAGCACCCGGCACATTTCCTGCAGCGCCGCATCCTTGTGGGTCATGTTGCGCAGGCCGAAGGCCACCGACACCGCGTCGAAGTAATTGTCGGGGAAGGGCAGCTTCTCGGCGTCGGCCAGCGATACCGGCAGGATCACGCCTTCGTCCAGCAGGCGGTCGCGGCCCACGGTCAGCATCGAGCTGTTGATGTCGGTCAGCCACACTTCGCCGGTCTTGCCGACGCGCTTGGCCCAGCCGCGCGCCAAATCGCCGGTGCCGCCGGCGATGTCCAGCACCTTGTCGCCGGCGCGCACGCCGGAGGTGGTCAGCGTGAAATGCTTCCACACCCGGTGCAGGCCGCCCGACATCAGATCGTTCATCACATCGTACTTGCCAGCCACCGAATGGAAGACTTCGGCCACTTTGCCGGCCTTCTCGCTTTCATCGACGGTCTTGAAACCGAAATGCGTGGTCTTGTCCATGCTCACTCCCTGCTCGCGCCGGCGGCGGCGAGCTTGTCCAGATATTCCTGCCAGTACTGGTCGCGCTTGGCGCCCAGTTCGTATAGATAAGTCCAGCTGTAGAGGCCGCTGTCGTGGCCATCGTCGAAGGTGATCTTCAGCGCGTAGTGGCCGACCGGCTCCAGCGCCGTGATGCCGACCTGCCTCTTGCCGGTCTGCAGCGTTTCCTGGCCGACGCCGTGGCCGCGCACTTCCGCCGACGGCGAATGGACGCGCAGGTATTCGCAGGGCAATTCGAAACGGGCGCCGTCGTCGAAGGCGATTTCCAGCATCTTCGACACTTGGTGCAGCTGGATTTCCACCGGCTGGGCGGCTTGGGGGGCGACTCCGGACATGGTCTTGCTTTCTATGGGTTCTGCCGCGGCGCCAGGCGCCGCGCTTTGCATACAAGGAAACCTTAGCCCTTTTTCTCCAGCAGCATGGCGTCGCCGTAGCTGAAGAAACGGTACTCCTTCTCCACCGCGTGGCGGTAAGCCTGGAAAATTTCGTCGTAGCCGGCGAAGGCCGACACCAGCATCAGCAGCGTCGATTTCGGCAGGTGGAAATTGGTCAGCAGGCGGTCCACCACGCGGAAGCGGTAGCCCGGCGTGATGAAAATGTCGGTCTCGCCGCGGCCGGCGGCCAGTTCGCCGCCGCGCGCCGCCGATTCCAGCGCGCGCACGCTGGTGGTGCCCACCGCCACCACGCGGTTGCCGCGGGCGCGGACGCGGGCGATGGCGTCCACCGTCGCTTGCGGGATCTCATAGATCTCGCTGTGCATCTTGTGCTCGGCCACGTTCTCCACCTTCACCGGCAAGAAGGTGCCGGCGCCGACGTGCAGCGTGACGAAGGCGGTTTCCACGCCCTGCGCCCGCAGCTGCTCCAACAGCGCGTCGGTGAAGTGCAGGCCGGCGGTCGGCGCCGCCACCGCGCCCTGTTCCCGGGCGTAAACGGTCTGGTAGCGCTCGTCGTCGTCGCCCTCGGCGCTGCGTTCTATATAAGGCGGCAGCGGCAACTTGCCGGAAGCCTCCAGGATGTCGAACAGCTTGTCCTCGGCCAGGAAGCGCAGCTTGAACAGCGAGCCCTGGCGCTCCAGCATTTCGGCCTCCCAGCGGCCGGCGAAGATCAGCCGGCTGCCCGGCTTAGGCGATTTGGACGAACGCACGTGCGCCAGCGCGGTGTGGTCGTCCAGCACGCGCTCGATCAGCGCTTCTATCTTGCCGCCGCTGGCTTTTTCGCCGAACAGGCGGGCGCGGATCACGCGGGTATCGTTGAATACCAACAGGTCGCCGGCCTGCAGTTTGGTCGGCAGATCGGCGAAGGTCTGGTCGGACAGGTTCATGCCGTCCACGTGCAGCAGGCGGCTGGCGCCGCGCACCGCGGGCGGATGCTGGGCAATCAATGCCTCAGGCAGGTGATAATCGAAGTCGGAGAGCTGCATACGGAAACAATCAATCAGAATCGGCAAATTATACCCGCGCCCACCTTCCCGGCACAGTGCCGCGCATCACATCGCCGACGCACACAGCTTGACCCATGCCGATATTCCATTTACATATTGCAAACATGCCACACCGATTTTCCCCTTAAAATCTAATGCTTTCACTCTAAAACCAGTTCTCGGCCGTTGTCCGCCTCGCTTAAACAGCCGTTTTAAATTCCGCAAATGCTGGACATTTTGCGGCGAATTGCGGCAAACTCGCGGCCAAGATGAAAAACAGGAGTCAGGCTTTGAGCCGATCCATCCTTGTGCTGCACGGCCCTAACCTCAATCTGCTCGGGGTGCGGGAACCTCAACACTATGGCCGGGACACCCTTGACGACATCAACCAGCGCTTGGCCAAACAGGCCAAGGCCGCCGGTTTTTCCCTGTCGGCGCTGCAAAGCAATGCCGAACATGTATTGATAGAACGCATACACCAATGTCTGGATGACGGCACCGCCTTCATCCTGATCAACCCGGCGGCGTTCACCCACACCAGCGTCGCGCTGCGAGACGCGCTGGCCGGGGTCAAGCTGCCGTTCATTGAAGTACATCTATCCAACGTTCACGCCCGCGAACCGTTCCGCCAGCATTCCTATTTTTCCGACCTGGCGGTCGGCGTCATCTGCGGGCTGGGCGCCCACGGTTACGAGCTGGCGCTTGCGCACGCCGTACGGCATCTTGCCGCGCAAGCCTGACCACCGTTACAGAACATCCCATTCGAAGGATTGACAATGGACCTGCGTAAACTGAAAAAACTGATCGACCTGGTCGAAGAGTCCGGCATCGCCGAACTGGAAGTGACCGAGGGCGAGGAAAAAGTCCGCATCACCCGCGTATCCGCCAGCCAACAGCAGGTTTACGCGCAGCCGATGCCCCAGATGTACGCCGCCCCGGCCGCCGCGGCTCCCGCCGCCGCCGCCGCAACCGATGCCGCCCCGGCCGCGGCTCCCGCCGCCGCCAGCGACAAGAACGCGATGAAGTCGCCGATGGTCGGCACCTTCTACCGCTCGCCTAGCCCGGGCTCCAAGTCCTTCGTCGAAGTGGGCCAGAGCGTCAACGCCGGCGACACTCTGTGCATCATCGAAGCGATGAAGCTGATGAACGAGATCGAAGCCGACCGCTCCGGCGTGGTGAAAGCCATCCTGGTGGAAGACGGCCAGCCGGTGGAATACGGCGAACCGCTGTTCGTCATCGAGTAAAACCCTCGGACGACATCGCGAGATTCAGGGCACGGCCAAGGTCTGTGCCCTTGTCGTTTGACGTGACAGCAACGGCTCCCCGGGCAAGCGTCCGGCTGGGGCCAGATCGCGGAGAAATTCCATGTTCGAAAAAATTCTGATCGCCAACCGTGGTGAAATCGCGTTGCGCATCCAGCGCGCCTGCCGTGAAATGGGCATCAAGACCGTGGTCGTGCACTCCGAGGCCGACCGCGAAGCCAAATACGTGAAGCTGGCAGACGAATCCGTCTGCATCGGCCCCGCGCCCAGCGGCAAGAGCTATCTGAACGTGCCGGCGCTGATCGCCGCGGCGGAGGTGACCGACGCCCAGGCCATCCACCCCGGCTACGGCTTCCTGTCGGAAAACGCCGACTTCGCCGAGCGCGTCGAGCAATCGGGCTTCGTGTTCATCGGCCCGCGCGCGGAAACCATCCGCGCCATGGGCGACAAGGTGTCGGCCAAGCACGCGATGATTGAAGCCGGCGTGCCCTGCGTGCCCGGCTCCGACGGCGCGCTGCCGGACGATCCGGCTGAAATTTCCAAGATCGCCAAGAAGATCGGCTACCCGGTGATCATCAAGGCCTCCGGCGGCGGCGGCGGACGCGGCATGCGCGTGGTCCACTCCGAAGGCGCGCTGATCAACTCGGTGCAGATGACCCGCACCGAAGCCGGCGCCGCGTTCGGCAACCCCACCGTATACATGGAAAAGTTCCTGCAGGAACCGCGCCACATCGAAATCCAGATTCTGGCCGACGAATACGGCAACGCCATCTATCTGGGCGAGCGCGACTGCTCGATGCAGCGCCGCCACCAGAAGATCATCGAAGAAGCGCCGGCCCCGGGCATCACCGACAAGCAGCGCGAGAAGATCGGCGAAGCTTGCGCCGAAGCCTGCCGCCGCATCGGCTATCGCGGCGCCGGCACTTTCGAATTCCTGTTCGAAAACGGCGAGTTCTACTTCATCGAGATGAACACCCGCGTGCAGGTGGAGCATCCGGTAACCGAAATGATCACCGGCGTCGACATCGTCCAGGAACAGATCCGCATCGCCGCTGGCGAAAAACTGCGCTATAAGCAAAAAGACATCGTTTTGCACGGCCACGCGATGGAATGCCGGATCAATGCAGAGGACCCGTTCACCTTCGTGCCCTCCCCGGGCAAGATCGAGAGCTACCACCCGGCCGGCGGCCCCGGCATCCGCATCGATTCGCACATCTACCAGGGCTACACCGTGCCCTCGCACTACGATTCGATGGTGGGCAAGCTGATCGCCTACGGCGACACCCGCGAGCAGGCGATGGCGCGGATGCGCGTGGCGCTGTCGGAAATGGCGATTTCCGGCATCAAGACCAATATCCCGCTGCACCAGGAGCTGTTCCTCGATGCGGCCTTCCAGCGCGGCGGCACCAGCATCCATTATCTGGAGCACCGCCTGCAGCAGAAAAAAGGGGAAGCCTGATGGCCTGGTTGCAAGCCACCATTGATTCCGACTCCGCCGTCGCGGAAAAGCTGGCCGACGCGCTGATGGACGCAGGCGCCTTGTCCACCGCGATTGAAGACGCCTGGGCCGGCACCGACCGCGAGCAGCCGATCTTCGGCGAGCCCGGCGAGCCGGTGGACCAATTGTGGAGCCAGAGCCGCATCATCACCCTGTTCGACGAAAACGCCGACGTCGCGCTGTTGATCGCCGCCGCCGCCAACGCCTGCCAGCTGGCGATGCCCGGCTACAGCGTGGAGCGCGTCGAAGAGCAGGACTGGGTGCGCCTGACGCAGTCGCAGTTCGAACCCATCCGCATCTCCGACCGGCTGTGGATCACCCCGACCTGGCACGACGCGCCGGCGCCCGACGCGGTCAATCTGCAGCTGGACCCGGGCCTCGCCTTCGGCACCGGCAGCCACCCCACCACGCGGCTGTGCCTGCAGTGGCTGGACAAGCAGCTGCAAGGCAATGAAAGCGTGCTCGACTACGGCTGCGGCTCCGGCATTCTGGCCATCGCCGCGCTGAAGCTGGGCGCGGCCTCCGCCGTCGGCATCGACATCGACGCCCAGGCGGTTCGCTCCAGCGCCGACAACGCCGCGCAAAACGGCGTCAAGGCCGATTTCTTCCTGCCGGACGCCAATCCGCAAGCCCAGTACGACGTGGTGCTGGCAAACATCCTGGCCAATCCGCTGCGCATGTTGGGCGAGCTGCTGTCTAGCCATGTCAAAACCGGTGGTAGAATCGTCCTTTCCGGCATCCTCGCCGAACAGGCCGACGAACTGTCCGCCATCTACAGCCAGTGGTTCGAGATGGACGCGCCGGTGTTCGACGAAGGATGGACTCGATTGACAGGAACCCGACGCGCCACGGTATGACATATACGACACAGTGCCCCAACTGCCAGACCCGTTTCAAGGTCAATGACAACCAGCTAGCCGCTGCCAACGGCCTGGTGCGGTGCGGGCGCTGTTCGCATGTGTTCAAGGCGCCGGATCATTTCGTCGTCACGCAGCCGGCTCCCGAGCCGGCTGTCGCCCAGCCGGCGCCCGCTCCGGAGCCGGCCGCCGAACGCGACCCCATCGACGACTTCGAGCTGGAAGTGCCGGATTTCGATCCGCAAGGCAATCATCCCGACATCGACATCCCCGCCGACAATCCGCTGATCGCCCCGCCGCCGTCCGCGATGCCGGCGGCCGAGCCTGAACCCGAAGCGGCGCCGCAGGCGGAAATGGAAGAATTCCAGCGCGCGCTGGCCGAGGCGATGCAAAACCGCCAGGCCACCGCGCCGATAGGCAACCCCTTCGACGATCCGCAGCCGATCGCCGCCGCCGAACCGGAAGTCTTCGGCCGCCGCCGCCGCGCGGAAGCGCTGCCGGAGCCGGAAAGCAAGCCGGCGCGCGCGCCTATCGAAGAAGAGCCGCTGTTCACCGACGCCGACGCCGAGGAAGAAGCGGAAGCCGCCAGCCACCAACCCGCCGGCCCCTGGCTCAACGGCGTGCTGGCGGTGCTGGCGGTGATCGGCATCCTGTTCCTCGCCGCGCAGCTGGTCTACATCAACCGCACCCGCATCGCCGCCGAAGTGCCGGAAATGCGGCCGGCGCTGGAAAGCATGTGCCGCGCGCTGGATTGCCAGGTGCCCTGGCCGACCGACATCGCGCTGATCCGCACCGAATGGTCCGAGCTCGCCTTCGTGCCGGACTACCCCAACCTGATCCAGTTGTCGGCCACGCTGAAAAACCACGCCCAGTACGCGCAAGCCTTCCCGATGCTGGAGGTGACGCTGAAGGACAGCGACGACCAGGTGCTGATCCGCAAAGTGTTCGCGCCCAAGGAATATCTGAAGCCGGACGATCTGAAGCTGGGACGCTTCAACCCCAACAGCGAGGCGAAGATCACCATGCGGCTGGATGCCGGCAAGGTGCATGCGATGGGTTACAGCCTGTACTGGTTCTATCCCTGACAGCGGCGCCTCCCGGCGCCGCCAGGCCTCACTCCTCCTCCATCCGGAATGCGAACTCCTGCGTCAGGCTGGCGCCCGGCGTGCAGCGGTATTCGCGCAAGGCTTTATTGATCTCGTAGCGAAAGCCGCTGCGGTACTGCGGCGGAATCTGGCGCCAATCCGCGCTCTGGATGCCGGCCACCGTGCCGTCGGCCCGGGTCTGGAACATCACCTTGACCACGCCGCCCACCTCGTCGCGCAATGCCTTCAACGGGTAATCCGGCGCCTCCTGATGCGAGCAGCCCGCCGCAACGGCGCCGGCCGCCATTCCGGCGGCCAACAGGCCGGCCAGCCATTTCGTTTTCCGCATATCCATCTCCTTCCCATACCGTCCGGCGCAATCGCCGCGCCGGCTTCCGTTATAGAACTGATATGGATATTTTCTATTAGAACATTTTCAACACCCCGCCCCTCCCGCAGTCGCGGCGAGCCGGCTATCGCTGCGCGCCGTCATCCGGCACGAATCTCAACTTGAGTTGAAGGTTGGCATTGGGCCGGCATCGATATTCCTCCAGCATGGCGTCGAGCGCCAAACGAAAATCCTCGCGGTAAGCCTCGGGAATCGTCGCGGAAAACACCATGCTTGCCCGGCCGTCGTAACGGCCGCGGGCATCGGTGTGAAAAACCAGCGTCACGTCGCCTGCGATCTTGTCCATCTCGGCCCGTATCGGATACGCCGGCGCCGCCATGTGCCGGCAATTCGCCTCAAGGGCGAATGCCGGCAGACTCAAGCCCGCCGCGGCCACCGCCAACAAGCAAAACCTGCGCACCGCCGTCCTTCCTTTCCTGCCTTGCTCGCGGCCGCCGCGGCCTTTCAAGCGAAGAACTCCGCCAGATAATCGACAAACACCCGCACCTTGCCCGGCACATGCCGACGCACCGGGTAAACCACCGACAGGTCCAGGCAATGCCAGTTGTAGTCCTGCAGGATGGCTACCAGGCTGCCCTCGGCCAAAGCCTGCTCCACCAGGAAGCGCGGCTGCAGCACGATGCCCATGCCGTTGATGGCCGCATCGGTCAGCACATCGCCGTTATTGGCCTTCAGCGGCCCCTTCACCCTCACCTTGTCGCGGCTGCCATCCGGCGCTTGGTAGTCCCATACATTGGGCTGCGACGTCAGCGCGTACAGCAGGCATTGATGCGCGGCCAACTCCGACGGATGCGCCGGCGCGCCGTGGCGGGCGAGGTAGGACGGCGCAGCCACCAGCAGATCGTCGATCTGCGCCAGCCGGCGCGCCACCAGCGTGGAGTCGCTGAGGTTGGACACCCGCAGCGCCAGATCGAAGCCCTCTTCCACCAGGTCCACCCGCCGGTCGTTGAGGCTGAGCTCCACTTCTATCTGCGGATGGCGCTGGTGGAAGCCGCCGATGATGCGGCCCAGGTAGCGCATGCCGAAGGACACCGGCGCCGACACCCTGAGCCGCCCCACCGGCTCGCTGGCGCCGTGCGACAGCAGCGCGTCCAGTTCGTCCAGCTCCGCCAGCAGGCTGCCCGCCTGCGACAGATAGGTTTCGCCGGCCTCGGTCAGCGACAGTTTGCGGGTGGTGCGGTGCATCAGCCGAGCGCCCAACCGGTTTTCCAGCGAAGCCACCAGCTTGGTCACCATCGCTCGCGACAGCTCCAGCCTGTCGGCGGCGGCGACGAAGCTGCCCAGCTCGGCCACCGCGACGAAGGCGCGGATTTCAGAGAAGCGGTCCATATTATTTCTTAAAAATGAACAATGATTTTCAATTTGCCGTATTTATTGAATATAAAGCCGATGGTCAAATAACGCCATACCCAATCTGACCTGGAGCTTTTCATGAATCGACTGCAAAACCCCGCGCTCGCCGCCCTGCTGCTGCGCCTGTCCCTCGGCCTGATGTATCTCGCCCACGGCGCGCTGAAGCTGTTCGTGTTCACTCCCGCCGGCACCGCCGAGTACTTCGCCAGCCTGGGCCTGCCCGGCTTCTTCGGCTATGTCGCCATCGTGATCGAAATCGGCGGCGGCCTGTTGCTGCTGGCAGGCGTCAAGGCGCGCTGGGTCGCGCTGCTGTTGATCCCGCAATTGCTCGGCGCCATTGCGCTGGTGCACGGCGCCAAGGGCTGGATGTTCACCAACGAGGGCGGCGGCTGGGAATATCCCGCCTTCCTGATCGCCGCGTCGCTGGCGCTGTTCCTGCTGGGCGAACCGGCCCGCAGCCAATCCGCCGCCCGATAAGCAATCCATCCCCCAAGGCCCGCCGTCCAGGCGGGCTTTTCGCATTGCCGCCGCCGTTTTAGAGTTGCCATACAAAAATGCAACAACGCCTTCCCGACCCGCATTTTCGCCAAGCCCGCAAGAATCAAGCGCTATTTCCATAGAGCCGAAATGGATGTTGCGCCGCAGCATGCAATCCGGACAATTCTGACTTGCACATTTTCTTGATTGCCATCAAGCTGCTGCGTGATTTGTCTGTAGTTTAACTACAAAGTTGGCAAGATACGCATCAGCCAGGTCGCCGCGGCTGCCTGGCGAAAGCCTGTATATAATTGTCGGAATCTTGTCAGAACAAGCCAGGGCCCCAGCAGAAGCTCAAGGGGCCGCATGCTGGAACAAAACTAATCGGCTTGATTGACGCTCGTAATAAAACGACTGGAATTATCCACGAATTGAGGAGTGACTCATGGGCACCACCGCACCAAGACTCGACGTTCTGGCCCCCCTTTCCGGGTGGCTGGTCCCCTTGGACAGCGTCCCGGACCCGGTATTCGCCGGCAAAATGGTCGGCGACGGCATCTCGCTCGACCCCACCTCCGGCAGCCTGCTGGCGCCGGTGGCCGGCGTGGTCAGCAATCTGCATTCCGCCCATCACGCGCTGACCATCACCACCGCCGAAGGCGTGGAAGTGATGGTGCACATCGGCATCGACACCGTGATGCTGAAGGGCGAAGGCTTCTTCCCGCTGGTCGAGCAGGGCCAGCAGGTCAGCGCCGGCCAGGCCGTGATCGACTTCGACATCGACCAGGTGGGCCGCCGCGCCGCCAGCCTGCTGACCCAGATCATCGTCACCAATGGCGACAGCGTGCACAGCATGCAGCCGGCCCGGGGCATGGTGAACGCCGGCCGCGACGTGGTGCTCAGCCTGACGCTGGCCAATGGCCAGGCCGCGGCGCAAGTCCAGAGCGGCGAGCCGCAGCTGTCGGCCGCCATCGCCATCGGCAACCCGGCCGGCCTGCACGCCCGCCCGGCCGCGGTGTTCGCCAGCAAGGCCAAGAGTTTCTCCTCCGACATCCAGCTGATCCTCGCCGACAAGGAGGCCAATGCCAAGTCGGTGGTGGCCGTGATGGGCCTGGCCACCAAGCTGGGCGACGCGGTGCGCATCCGCGCGCAGGGCGCCGACGCCGCCATCGCCATCGCCGAGCTGACCCAATTGCTGAACGAGCGCTGCGGCGAGAAGGCCGACGAGGCGCCGGCCGCCCCGGCCGCCGCGCCGATCGCCATCCAGCAACAGGATAGCGAGAGCCAGCTGGCCGGCGTCGGCGCTTCGCCCGGCATCGCCATCGGCCGCATCGTCCATCACCGTCTGCAGGAATTCGACGTGCCCGAGCAGGGCAAGGGCGGCAATGTCGAGCAGCAGGCCTTCGCCCGCGCCGCCGAAGAGGCCGCGGCCCAGATCGAGCTGGTCAAGGCCCAGCTGTCCGACCCGGCCAAGCAGGCCATCCTGTCCATGCACCAGGAACTGCTGCAGGACCCCGACCTGCTGGCGCTGACCTATACCGGCCTGGCCGAAGGCAAGTCAGCCGGCTGGGCCTGGCGCGCCGCCTTCAGCGCCTACTCCGCCCGCCTGGAGGCGCAGGACAACCCGCTGCTGCGCGAACGCGCCAATGACATCCGCGACGTCGGCCGCCGCGTGCTGGCGCTGCTGGCCGGCGTCAAGCAAGCCGCGCTGGAATTGCCGGCCGGCTCCATCCTGATCGCCGAGGATCTGGCGCCCTCCGACACCGCCGCGCTGGATCCGTCCAAGGTGATGGGCTTCTGTACCCGCACCGGCGGCGCCACCAGCCACGTCGCCATCCTGGCGCGCTCGCTGGGCATTCCGGCGATCTGCGGCATCTCCCAGGCCGCGCTGAAACTGCCGGAAGGCCGCCAGGTCATTCTCAACGGCAGCGAAGGCACGCTGGCCATCGCGCCTAGCGCCGACGACCTGGCCGCCGCCGAGCGCGAGATCGCCCGCCTGGCCGAGCGCCGCGCCGCCGAAGCCAAGGGCTCGATGCAGCCGGCGCAAACCCGCGACGGCGCGCGCATCGACGTGGTGGCCAATATCCGCAACGCCGCCGACGCGCGCGAAGCGGTGGCCAAGGGTGCCGAGGGCGTGGGACTGTTGCGTTCCGAATTCCTGTTCGACAACCGCGACACCGCGCCGACCGAGGCCGAACAGGCCGCCGAATACTGCGCGGTGGCCGAGGCGCTGGGCAAGGAGCGTCCGCTGGTGGTGCGCACGCTGGACGTGGGCGGCGACAAGCCCTTGTCCTACCTGCCGCTGCCGAAGGAAGACAACCCCTTCTTGGGCCTGCGCGGCATCCGCGTCAGCCTGGACCGTCCCGACCTGTTGCGCACCCAGCTGCGCGCCATTCTGCAAGCGGCTCCTCTGACCCAGCTGCACATCATGTTCCCGATGGTGGCCTCGCTGGAAGAGCTGCGCGCCGCCAAGGCGGTGCTGGCCGAAGAGCAAGCCGCGCTGGGCGTCGCCGACGTCAAGGTCGGCATCATGGTGGAAGTGCCTTCCGCCGCCGTGCTGGCCGCGCGCTTCGCGCCCGAGGTGGACTTCTTCTCGATCGGCACCAACGACCTGACCCAGTACGTGCTGGCGATGGACCGCGGCCATCCGCAGCTGGCCAAGCAGGCCGACGCGCTGCACCCGGCGGTGCTGAACATGATAGCGATGACCTGCGACGGCGCGCGCGCCCACGGCAAGTGGGTGGGCGTCTGCGGCGGCCTGGCCTCCGACGAACGCGCCGCGCCGCTATTGGTGGGCATGGGCGTCACCGAGCTGTCGGTCAGCACTCCGGCCGTCGCCTCGGTGAAAGCCACGCTGGCGCGCTGGAGCCTGGACGAGTGCCGCGAGCTGGCCCGCGCCGTGCTGGCGCTGTCCACCGTCACCGACGTCCGCCACCACCTGAACCAACACGCTCGTTAAAAGAATAAGCCTCGGCGCGGCAAAGTCCGCGGCGCCGGATGGGGAGACCATCGGGGCGACCCGGTGCCGTCCGGCGCCATGCCAGCGGATTTGGCGCGCCTAGGGCTTTATAGAGGGGACGGCGTCACAGCCGCTCGACATTCCATAAGCATGTCAAAGCAGGATAATAATCATGTTTAGTCAATCATTCGCTTTTCTGCAGAAGATAGGCAAATCGCTGATGCTGCCGGTCGCGGTGCTGCCTGTCGCCGGCCTGCTGCTCGGCATCGGCGCGACCGACTTCCACACCACGAACAGCGTCGCTCTGGCGATCCTGTCCTTGATGAAGAACTCCGGCGACGTGATCTTCGGCAACCTGCCGCTGATCTTCGCTGTCGCGGTGGCGCTCGGCTTCACCGAGAACGATGGCGTCGCCGCCATCGCCGCGGTGATCGGCCACCTGGTCACCACCGTCACCCTGGGCGTGATGGCCGGCCTGATGGGCGTGAAAACCGCCACCATCATGGGCCTGCCGTCGATCCAGACCGGCGTGTTCGGCGGCATCCTGGCCGGCGGCATGGCGGCCTATCTGTTCAACCGCTTCTACCGGATCAATCTGCCCACCTACCTGGGCTTTTTCGCCGGCAAGCGCTTCGTGCCCATCATCACCGCCATCAGCGCCATCGGCCTGGGCGCGGTGCTGTCGGTGATCTGGCGTCCGATCGGCGAAGGCATCGCCACCTTCTCGCACTGGGCCGCCGTCAGCGACCCGCGCACCGCCGCCACCGTGTACGGCTTCGTCGAGCGCATGCTGATCCCCTTCGGCCTGCACCATATCTGGAATTTGCCGTTCTTCTTTGAAATGGGCGACTTCGTCGACGCCACCGGCAAGCACGTGCATGGCGACATCAACCGCTTCTTCGCCGGCGACAGCACCGCCGGCGTACTGGCCGGCGCCTTCTTCTTCAAGATGTTCGGCCTGCCCGGCGCCGCCATCGCCATCTGGCATTCGGCCAAGCCGGAAAACCGCGCCAAGGTCGGCGGCATGATGATTTCCGCCGCGCTGGCGTCCTTCCTCACCGGCATCACCGAACCGATCGAATTCTCCTTCCTGTTCGTCGCGCCGGTGCTGTACTTCATCCACGCCTGCCTGGTGGCCTCGGCCCAGTTCATCGCCAACACGCTGGACATGCACATGGGCTTCACCTTCTCGCAAGGCGGCATCGACTTCGTGCTGTTCAACCTGATCGGCGACAAGGCCAAGCACGCCGGCTATGTGTTCATCCTCGGCCCGATCTACTTCGTGATCTACTACGGCGTGTTCCGCTTCGTGATCGCCAAGTTCAACCTGAAAACCCCGGGCCGCGAAGATGAAAGCCTGGAAACCGCCGGCGCCGTCAGCGAAGACCAGCGCGCGCGCGAACTGGTGCTGGCCTTCGGCGGCCGCTCCAACATCCGCACGCTGGACGCCTGCATCACCCGTCTGCGCATCTCGGTGCAGGACACCGCCAAAGTTGACCAAGCCAAGCTCAAAGCCATGGGCGCCTCCGGCGTGGTGGTGGTCGGCAACGGCATCCAGGCCATTTTCGGGCCGCTGTCGGAAAACCTGAAAACCGATATGGACATCTATCTGCGCAGCGCCGGCAGCGATGCCGAGCTGTCGTCCGCCCCGCTTGCGGCCCCCGCGCCTGTCGCGGTGGCTCCCGCCGCGCCGGCGGCTGCCGCCAAGGCAGATATCGCCGCGCTGAAGCAGGCGCTGGGTGGCAACGCCAACCTCGGCAAGGTGGAAGCCATCGCCCACACCCGCCTGCGGGTGGAACTGAAGGACGCCGCCCGCTTCGACGAAGCCGCGGCCCGCTCCGCCGGCGTCATGGCGGTGATGCAGGTCGCGCCGGGCACGCTGCACCTGATCGTCGGCGATCAGGCGGCCGCGCTGGCCGCAGCGCTGCTAGCCTGAAACCGGTCTTAGCGCCAACAAAAACGCCAGCTTCGCGCTGGCGTTTTTTTGCCGCGCCGGCCGGCGCGGACGGGATCACAGCGCGAACAATTCGCGCAGGTGCTGCGCCACGCCGGATTCAGCGTTGCTGGCGATGCGATGGGCGTCCGGCATTTCGCTGCTGAGCCGCGGATGGGCATTGCCCATCAGGCGCGGATGCCCGGCGGCGCGCAGCAGCTCCACGTCGTTCTGGCCGTCGCCGAAAGCCAGGCAATGCGCCGGATCGATATCCAGCCGGCCCAGCACCAGCCGCAGCGCGTGGCCCTTGGAGACGCCCGCCGCCATCACTTCCAGGCAGTTCTCCAGCGAGAAGGTGATGTAGAGCTGGTCGCCGAAGCGCCGCTGCAACGCCTCCTCCACCCGCAGCAGGTGCGCGTGCTCGCCAATGTACAGCACCTTGCCGACGCCGACGCCGTCATGCTCGGCCAGATTGTCTACCCGGTAGCTCAAGCCGGAATCGCGGTGCATGTCGAGGAAGGACTGGCAGGGCTGATCGATCAGCCACTCGTCGTCCAGATAGAAATTGAGGATGGAGCCGGCGGCGTATTCCGGCTGCGCCAGCGCCCGCACCAGCTGCGGCGCGATGTCCTGGCGGTGGATCAGCCTGCCGTCCGGGTCGTGGATGCGGGCGCCGTTGGAAGTGATCAGGTGGGCGCGCACGCCCAGCGCGTCGCGGATGCCCTTCACGTCCAGGTGATGGCGGCCGGTGGCCAGCGCGAATTGCACCCCGCGGGCTTCCAGGCTCTGCAAGGTGGCGGCGGTGAGGGAATTGACGGCATGGTGCTGGTCCAGCAGCGTGCCGTCGAGATCTGAAGCGATGAAACGGTAAGACATGCGAACTCCGGTGCGGCGGAAGTGTTTGATTATACGCTGATAGCGCTAACAATCAGACTGACGGCAGCGCCGCGAGTTGCGTAAACGCCAATGCGGCCCATTCTGGCGCGGACGTTTTTTGCAAGCCGGCGCCCGCCGCCGCGGGCAAGCTGGCAACCGTGCCGGCCCTTTCGCGCCGGCCAGGAGCCCGCCGCATGAACCCGCTTTCCCTTGCCGCCCACAGCGGCGCCAGCCTGGACGCCTTGCTGCGCCAGGCCGTGATCCAGCTTGGCTGCCCCGAAGGACGGCTGGCCGACGTGGACCAGCACGCCACCCTCGCCATCCAGCTGCAAGCGCTGCCCGACGTGATGGTGTCGGCGCTGGACGACCGCCTGTGGGTATGGAGCATTCTGCCCGGCCTGTCCGAAGCCAGGCTGCACGCGATGGCGGCCGAGACGCTGGCCATCCTGCTGGAGCCGGTGGAAGACGTGGAAAGCGGCCAGCTAGCGCTGGGACGCGGCGAGCACGGTTATGAATTGAAAGCGCTGGTGAGGCTGGACTGCCTGAGCCGCGATGGCGGGCTGCAGCCTGTGCTGGCCGCTTTCATCGAGCGGCTGCGCGCGCTGTGCCAGACGCTGAACCTGACGGGAGAATGACATGCCGGGCATCACCACGATTTCCCACGCCGGCGGCGCCCAGCGCGCCGCCTCGCCCTCCACCCCGGCCGCTCCGCGCGCCGGCCAGCCAACCGGGCTGACAAGCAGCCCGCTCCCCGGCCCGACATCGTCGCGCCAAGCGGTGATCTACGCGCCGTTCGCCGCCGGCGACGTGGTGACCCAGAGCCTGGGCAAGAACCTGGTGCGCGAGCAAAACGGCAAACCACTGCTGCCGCTGATCGCGCAGGACGACCAGGCCCATGTCCGGCTGCAGCAGCTGCAGCAGCAGCAGGTTCAGGATCTGCGCGGCAAGGGCTCGCTGTTTCCCGACCAAATCCGCAAATTGCAGCAACAGCACAATCTGTCGCAAGACGTCCTGCGCCAGCATATCGGCCCGGCCGAATTCGACAAGGCGATGCAGGCCTCTGCCACCTTCGCCCGCCAGGCCGACGTGCTGCAGCGGATGGAGATCCGCAGCAACGAGCACGGCGCGGAGCTGGGCCGGCTGCAGCCGCAGCGCGACAAGATCTACATCGTCGGCCACGGCGGCCCGGGCATGGACATCCTGGCGGCCGACCAGCAGGTGACCCAGGGCAAGGCCACGTCCGCCGATGTGGCGCAACAGCTGGCAGCCGGCGGCCTGGACCGCGCCTTCCGCGATTTCCGCGCCACCGCCTGCTTCAGCGCCGACACCCGCGAGCCGACCTCCTTCCACCCGGCAGACCTGGGCCGCGCCGCCGCGCCGGCGCTGGGACCGCGCCCGGGCTTCCTGCAGTTGTTCGGCAAACGGCCGGTGCTGAGCCAGCCTTTCGCCCAATCGCTGAGCGACGAGTTGGCCAAGCAGGGCTTCAAACAGCCGGAGGTCGCCGGCTACCACGGCGCCGGCGTGACCTTCAGCCAGATCGGCCACAGCTCGCGCCGCCTGCCTGGCGCCGCCGATAGCCGGGCGTCGGAGCTGAAGCAGGTATTCACTCCGCGCAAGTAAGCCGCGTCTGCGTCGTCATGAGCGAATTCTGGAAGCCGGCTTTGGTCGGCTGAATAAGAATTCGCTCATTTACATGATAACGCCCGCCAGTACCGGGCCAGGATTCCGCACCATGCCAGACCTCGCCGCCTTCCACCATTGCGCCAATGAACTGCTGCAACACCTGGGCTTCGACGCCATCGTGCCGGCCAGCCATCAGGAAGTGATCAGCCTGACCGTGGAGCAGCGCTTCGCCGTCCACCTGGGCGCCATCGACCAAGACCATTGGTTCATGCAGGCCGAGCTGGGCGAACATCCGCTGCGTGACGCCGACCCGCTGCTGGCGCAGGCTTTGCGCGGCAACCAGCTGTGCGGCCAGTCCTGGCAGCCGGTAGCGGCGCTGGATGCCGAACAGCGGCTGTGTTGCTGGCTGCGCCTGCCGTGCCG
The DNA here is from genome assembly GCF_001676875.1 of Chromobacterium subtsugae. GTDB lineage: Bacteria > Pseudomonadota > Gammaproteobacteria > Burkholderiales > Chromobacteriaceae > Chromobacterium > Chromobacterium subtsugae. The sequence goes on from NZ_JYKA01000013.1 coordinate 50,093, forward strand.
CGGCCTCGACCTGCCGCAGCTCGCCGCCGCCTTCGACGCGCTGATCGCCCGCGCCGAAGCGCTGCTGGACAGCGCCGCCGCCGCGCGCTGAATCTCCGGCGCCGGGCCGCTCGCCCGCGCCGCCATAAGCCCTTTGGGCAATCCGCTAAGAAAGAAGCCAGATGAGCACCATCCACACCGGCATTCACATGATCCGGCCCAACCTGTCCCAGCTGAACGAACTGGGCGCCGGCCTGCGCGCCGACAGCGCCCGCATCGGCATCCGCAAGGACGGCAGCCTGGTGGTCTACACCGGCCGCTCCTACCTGCTGCACCCGGACCAGACCCGCCGCGCGCAGCAGTTCCTGCGCCAGAACCACTTGCTGGAGCCGCAAGAGCGCCCGCGCGACATCCGCCTGCTCGACCTGGTGACGCGGCTGAACACCCGCGCCAACAGCCACACCCGTCCCAGCCCGCAGGATCTGGCGCAGCGGACCGACGCCGGCGCCAAGCCGCATCTGCGCTGGGCTGACCAGCAGCCGCCGCGCCAGGAAGCCGCCTCGCTGAGCCAGCGCCGCGGCCTGCAGCATCTGAAACTGGCACCGCAGCCCGCCGCCGCGCCGGCAAACCCGCAGGCCGCGCTGGCGCGCGCGCTGGGCAGCAGCGACAACCGCGTCGGCCTGTCCAGCCAGCTGCAACAGCAAGCCGGCCCGGCCGCCAGCGGCGCGGCCTTCATCAATGACCTGGCCGGCGCGCGCTTCCGCGACATCCCCACCGCCGCCGCCACCCTGGTGCGGGCGCCGGACGGCGCGCAGCTGCCGGCCAACCGCGTGCAGGTGGGCGGCGCCAATGTCGCCATCGCCAGCCAATATCCGACGGCGGGCCAGCTGGAGAGCTATTTCGGCATGCTGGCCGCCAACCGCACTCCGGTGCTGGTGGTGCTGGCCTCCGACCACGACATCGCCAAGAGCCAGGGCGGCGGCAATCCGCTGCCGCCTTACTTCTCGCAAAGCGGCCAATACGGCAAGGTGGCCGTCAGCGCGCGCGAAGGCAGCCATAGCCAACTGGCGGGCGGCCTGGAAGTGCGCGCCTACCAGTTGGCGGTGCAGGACGGCGGCGGCAAGAAAATCTCCATCCCGGTGCTGCACGTGCCCAACTGGGCTGATTTCGGCGCCCAAGGCCCGGTCGCTCTGAAAGCGTTGGCCGAACACGTCAACGCGGTGAAGGAGAAGCAGATCGGCGTCTACCAGCGCGGCAACAGCAGCGCGCTGAACGACCCGGACAAGCTGCTGCCGGTGATCCACTGCCGCGCCGGCGTCGGCCGTACCGGCCAGTTGATCGCCGCCACCGAGCTGCTGAAGCCCGGCGCGTCCAGTCTGGAGTCCATCGTCGGCGACATGCGCCGCAGCCGCAACCACCTGATGGTGCAGACGGCGGAGCAGCTGAATACGCTGGCCGACCTGGCCCAACAACAGGGCCGCGCCGTCGTCGCCTCCCAGCCGGCCGCCGCCGGCAATCAGCCGATATACGCCAATACCGCCCCGCCGCTGCCGCCCCGCCATCCGCGCTAAGCCTGCCGGCAAACGGAAAAAGCACGCCTGTTGGCGTGCTTTTTTCATGGCTGCCGGCAGCCTAATGCCTATCATCCGCAAATTGACAAAGACATAAGGGACGGATAGCTTGACCCATTGCCCCCCACATCCCGCCGCCGCGCCGCAAGGAGAATCCATGAGCAATCGATACGGCCAGTTGTTCCGCACGCCGGGTGTCGCCGAGCTTGCGCTGGCCGGCTGGGTGGCGCGCCTGCCCGGCACCATGGTGGCCGTCGGCGTCATCACCATGCTGTCGCTGAGCCGTAACAGCTATAGCCTCGCCGGCGCGGTCGCCGCCACCTTGACGCTGGCCTCCGCGCTGCTGGCGCCGCAGGTATCGCGGCTGGCCGACCGCTACGGCCAAAGCCGGGTGCTGCCGCCGGCCACCGGCATCGGCGCTTGCGCGCTGCTGGCGCTGATTCTGTGCAACCATCTGCACGCGCCGGCGTGGACGCTGTACCTGTGCGCGGCGCCGGCTGCCTGCCTGCCCAGCATCCCGGCGATGACCCGCGCGCGCTGGGCGCGACTGCTGGAAGGCCAGCCGCTGCTGCCGACAGCGTTCGCGCTGGACAGCGTCTTGAGCGAAACCGCCTTCGTCATGGGTCCGCCGTTGTCGATAGGCCTGTGCATGGCCTGGTTTCCCGAAGCCGGCCCGCTGTTGGCCGCGCTGCTGATCCTGTTCAGTGTTTCCGCGCTGCTACGCCAGAAAGCCACCGAGCCGCCGCCCCATCCCATCACGTCGGACAGCCGCCGTCCGGCGCTCTTCCTGCGGCCGGTGCCGGTTCTGGCCTTGCTGATGGGCACGCTGGGCGCCATCGCGGGCACCATAGACGTCGCCTCGGTGGCCTTCGCCAAGGCGCAGGGCCAGCCCGCCGCAGCCGGCTGGGTGCTGGCGCTGTACGCGCTGGGCTCCGGCATAGGCGGACTGGCCTTCGGCGCGCTCAAGCCGGCTCTGCCGCTGGGTAGGCTGCTGCTGGGCTGCTGCCTGGCCACCGCGGCCAGTTCCACCCTGATCGCGCTGGCGCCGAATGTGATATGGCTGGCGGCGGTGATGCTGTTGTCGGGATTGTCCTTCGCGCCGACGCTGATCGTCGCGATGGAAATGGTGGAAAAGGCCGTGCCGCGCGCGCGTCTGACCGAAAGCCTGACCTGGCTGGTCACCGGCATCCAGTTGGGCGTCGCCGGCGGCGCCTCGCTGTGCGGCCTGGCGACCGACGCCTACGGCGCCCGGGCCGGCCTGAGCCTGGCGCTGGCGGCTGGCCTCGCCTCGCTATCGATCGCCGCCTTGCAACCGCGCGTAGTACCCACGAAAAGCGCTTGCTGAAAGCCCTGCCTGAAGCAATGTTAAAGGCCGAACCCGCATGAGTTGTGGCTTTTTGACTCTGGCAAATCCATCCTGTCTGTATATAGAATTTCACACTGAGAAATTTTAATGCTCTCACAAGCCTGCACAAGCATAGTTTGCAGCCCACGAGGCGCATACGGCTCCGTCCTCGCTTACACATTGCATCGATACGTCCAATCGCTCACGAATATCCATACTCACGACCGACACGTGGACCACTCGATATCACCTCGGATCTGCCCCGCAATCCGATGCGACAATACGATACAATTTTCATGAAACTCCTAAACCGCGGGATTTCATCCACTCCGCGGACTACTCCAGTAGCGTGTAGCCCATAACCGTGAATTCGCACATCAGACTAGCCTATCCATGCTAGTCAAAACATAGAAGAAAGCGATATTGACATGCAAACCCGTTTATTAGCCAGTCTTCTGACTCTAACCTTATTGAGCGCATGCACAAGCACACAGCTCGCTGGCGATCCTTTAAATGAAAAACCAGATAGCCAATCTGGAACTGTCATCTTATCGCTCACCATCAATACTGGTGAAGTACCGCCCATTGAGCTTATTGAACTGACCAGAAATGAGGATCCCACATCAGGATTTAATAAAAAATATCAGCTCAAGAATATCGTTCCAGGCCTCTCAAAAGATACTGCACTTTATATTGGCACCCTTCCAGCTGGAACCTATAAACTTGACTACTTGCGTGCTCAATTGAAATTTTTGTCAGTATCTCCAGGACAGCGAGAGCTAGTTGGAGATTTTCGCGTTGAACCAGGGAAAACCTCAGATCTTGGTCGACTTATTCTGACAGCGATCAACTACAAAGTAGCCTTTGGACGCAGTCTTCATGAAAAAGACAACCGAAAATTAGTAGCGCTTGCGGCGCCGTCATACCAAAGTCTCTATCAACAAGCCTCATCAACAGGCTGGCTGAAAACCGAGCCAACAGACCGCATTGAGGCATACGCGCTCAGCAGACCGCAAGGGGCTGGCGGCTTTAGCGAATTAGCTGATCATAGGATAATAGGTGGGTCAAGGTTTGGCAGCATATTGGTACGCCAAGATTCTGGCCACTGGAAACTGATTGGAAGAACTGGTGAACTCAATTCCATTCTATTCACCACTCCCTATCCCATCCAGCCCTATATGGCGGTTGCCGTCGGTGAGTTCGGTAGTTTTTTCAAAGTGCGCATGGATGGCAAAACCTTGCCTATCGACCGAGGAAATCTTCCTCTTGGAAATTATTTCTTCATAGACAGTTCTCCAGATCAAAAACACTGGTTTGTCGGAGTCCAGCTGCCTGGAAAAGTATCCTTGTATGAATCCAATCAATTGGAAAATGGAAACTGGAAAATTGCAAGAGAAAATCCGGCAGGAATATTATGGCTATGGCACTATCCTGGCGGTATTGGTTATGCATCAAGCTCGGTCCGAGTGATTGCCTGCTATGACTATGCGCAAAAGCAATGGCGCCAAAATGATACTCCTGAAAAGCGTTATATCATCTCAGTGGCCGGTGGACCGACAAAGTCGGTCGGCGTGCTAACTCAGGTAGGCTTAGGAATTGCGGGAGTATTCGCCAAAACCCATTACAGCTCAGATTGCGGAGCCAACTGGAAAGAAACTCACTCCCCCTATACCGTCAAAGCTTCCGCTCCCATCATTCTGCCATCAGGCCAGATTTTGGAAAGCGGTGGCGTATTCGGCGATACCGGCATTTACCGCAGTGACGATGGTAGCAACTGGAGCAAGATTTACAGCGATCAGCTGATATTGCGCGATCACATCTGGGTCATGCCGACGGCAGGCCTGATCAGCGTATCGAATAGCATTAACGGAGTTGAGGACATCCAATATTCGAATGATGGAGGAGCTACCTGGAGTACTGAAGTCACGAGCTACGACTCAAGGCAAAATAACACAAAGGACTGACCGTTAAGCAGCGCCAAGCGGACCGTTTCGGTCCGCCTCGAATTAAGCCGATCCCAAATGGAAAACGCCCAGCAATTGCTTGCTGGGCGTCGTAATCTGGTGGCCAGTCGCGGAATCGAACCACGGACACGCGGATTTTCAATCCGCTGCTCTACCAACTGAGCTAACTGGCCTAAGTTGTGGTGGCCAGTCGCGGAATCGAACCACGGACACGCGGATTTTCAATCCGCTGCTCTACCAACTGAGCTAACTGGCCACATCTGTCTGCCCGCGCTGTCGCGCCGTCAGAGCCATGCATTTAATCAGAGGACGGCTTTTGAGTCAAGGCATAATTGCAAAAAAACGGCTCGCCCTCCGCCTGAAAACACAAACAGCCCGGCCGCTCAACGCGCCCGGGCTGCCGGATCAAACACTTACACCGCGTCCGGCTGCTTGGCAGGATGCGCGTCGGCAAATGCCGGCAGCGCCTCCAACGCCTCCGCAATGCGGACGATGGTCGGATACGGCGCCAGGTCCACGCCGAAGCGGCGCGCGCTGAATACCTGCGGCAGCAGGCACACGTCAGCCAGCGTCGGCGCGTCGCCTACCGCATAACGGCCGGCAGTCTGCGCCAGCTGCCGCTCCAGCGCGTCGAAGCCGGTGCGGATCCAGTGGCGGATCCACTCGGTCTTGCCCTCTTCGCTCGCGCCGTGCTCGGCCTGCAGGAACTTGCCCACCCTAGGGTTCTGCAAGGGGTGGATGTCCGCCGCGATGGCCAGCGCGATCGAACGGACCCGCGCCCGCGCCGCCGGCTCGGCCGGCAGCAGCCGCGCCGTGTCCGGATAGGCTTCGTCCAGGTATTCGCAGATCGCCAAGGACTGCGCGATCTGCACGCCGCCATCGTCCAGCAGCGGCACCAGGCCGTACGGGTTGATCGCCAGATAGTCGGCGCTGCGCTGCTCGCCCTTGAGCAGGTTCACCGCCCGATACTGGTAAGCCAGTCCCTTCAGGTTCAGCGCGATGCGGACGCGGTATGCGGCGCTGGAGCGGAAGTAGCCGTACAGGACGCGTTCAGCCATGGGCGACCACGGTTTGCTCGATGGCGCCGAAGATGCTGTCGCCGGCCGCGCTCTTCATCTCGATGCGCACCGTGTCGCCCACCTTCATGAACGGCGTCTTCGCCGCGCCCTGCTCGATGGTTTCTATCATCCGCTGTTCGGCCAGGCAGCAGGAGCCGACGCTGCGGTCCTTGTTGGAGATGGTGCCGGAGCCGACGATGGAACCGGCGACCAGCTCGCGGGTCTTGGAGACGTGCGCCACCAGCTGCGGGAAGCTGAACTGCATCTCCACGCCGCAATCGGGCTTGCCGTAGAACGCGCCGTTGTAGTCGACCAACAGCGGCAGATGCACCTTGCCGCCCTGCCAGGCGTCGCCCAGCTCGTCCGGCGTGACGGCGACCGGTGAAAAGGCGGTGGCCGGCTTGCTCTGGAAGAAGCCGAATCCCTTGGCCAGCTCAGGCGGGATCAGATTGCGCAGCGTCACGTCGTTGACCAGCATCAGCAAGCGGATGTGCTTCTCATCGGCTGGCGCGCCCAGCGGCACGTCGCCGGTGACCACCGCTACCTCGCCCTCGAAATCCAGGCCCCAGGCCTCGTCGCGCAGCGGGATGCCGGCCGTCGGGGCGAGGAAGGCGTCGGAGCCGCCCTGGTACATCAAGGGGTCGGTGTAGAAGCTTTCCGGCACCTCGGCGCCGCGCGCCTTGCGCACCAGCTCGACGTGGTTCAGGTAGGCGCTGCCGTCGGCCCACTGGTAGGCGCGCGGCAGCGGGCTGAGGCAGCGCCCGGAGTCGAAGGCGACCTCGTCCGGCACCTTGCCCTGGTTCAGGGCGGCGTAGACTTCCTGCAGGCGCGGCGCGGCCTGCGCCCAGTTGTCCAGCGCGCCCTGCAGCGTGGCGGCGATGGCGGAAACGGCCACCGCGCGGGTCAGATCGCGGCTGACCACCATCAGCTGTCCGTCGCGGGTGTGGTTGTGATAAGTGGCTAATTTCATCTTGATGTTCTTTCTGCTAGCGGCCGCTGCGGGCCGTTCCTCTATATCCATTTTCCGGCTTGGCCTGAGCGCGCTTGCGCCGCGAGCGGGCCTCGGTCGGCGGGAGAAGCTCAGCGGTAGCCATCGTACCGCAAGCCTCTCGGCGCCAAGGTCGGGCCGCTCTGCGGCGCTGGCCTCAAACCGGCTTGGGCTTCCAGCTGTCCACGTATCCTTGCCACTCGACGCTGGCCAGGCCCGGCCCCTGCTCCAGGGCGTCGCGGGCGTCTATCATCACCGCCACTTCGTCGGTGAATTTCTTCGGCTCGGTCATCGCCTTGGCGAAGGCCTTCGGGTGCGGGCCATGGGTGAAGCCGGCCGGGTGGAAGGTCAGCATGCCAGGTTTGATGTTGTCGCGGCTGAAAAAGTCGCCGGCGTGGTAGAAGATCACTTCATCGTAATCGTCGTTGTTGTGATAGAACGGCACTTTCAGCGCGCCCGGGTCGGACTCGATCGGCCGCGGCACGAAGGTGCAGATCACGAAGCCGTCGGCGACGAAGGTGGTGTGGGCCGACGGCGGCAGATGGTAGCGGTGGCTCATCAGCGGGCGGATGTCGCGCCAGTTGACGCGCGCCACCGAATTGTTGCCGTGCCAGCCGATGGCATCCAGCGGATTGAACGGATAGGTGACGATGGACAGCGCGCCGCGGCGCTTGATCACCACCTGCCATTCGTCCTCCGTCTGCTGCGCCTTGAAGACATCATCGATCGCCGGCACGTCCAGCACCGCCTCGTCGAAGATCGCGTGCGGACCGACCAGGCCTTTTTCCGGCAGCTGGTAAGCGCCGTTGCTGGTCTCGACCAGCAGCATGGTGGTCGGGCTGGCCGGCTCGATGCGCCAGCTGGTGGAGCGCGGCACCAGGATGTAGTCGCCGTCGCGGTAGCTCAAGTGGCCGTAATCGCAAAACAATTCGCCGCTGCCGGCGTGGATGAACAAGAGGTCGTCGCCGTCGGCATTGCGGAACAGCTGGGTCATCGCCTGCTCGCAGCGCCAGATGCGCAGCTTGCACTGGGCGTTGTGCAACACCAGCGGCGCGTCCCACGGCGCCGGCGCGCCGTGCGGCAGCTCGTTCAGGTCAAAGGCGCGCGGGCGCAACGGGCCCTCCCACGCGCTCCAGGCCGTGGGCGGGTGCTTGTGGTGCAGATGGGTGGCCGGGCCGAAGAAGCCGCTGCGGCCGACTTCCCGCTCGTAAATGGCCTCGGCCGGAAAATCGGCGTGGGCCTGGCGCGAGAACGTGCCTTCGCGGTGGGGGTAACTGATCCATTTACGCATGTTTGATGTCCTGTCCGTCCGGCCATGCCGCGTTGGCCGGCGCATTGCAAGGGATAAGCGGCGCGACGCCGCGCGCCCGTCGGGGAGGCTCCCGGACGGGCTGGCGCGGCAAAGCGTAGGATCAATCGGCCTTCAGCACGCCGCGGCGGATCTGATCTTCCTCGATGGACTCGAACAGAGCCTTGAAGTTGCCTTCGCCGAAGCCCTCGTTGCCCTTGCGCTGGATGATCTCGAAGAAGATCGGCCCGATCACGGTTTCGGTGAAGATCTGCAGCAGGATGCCTTCCACCGGCGCGCCGTCGATCAGGATGCTGTTCTTCTTCAGGCGGGCCACGTCCTCGCCGTGGTTCGGCACGCGGGTGTCCACCTTTTCGTAATAGGTGTCCGGCGTATCGAGGAAGCGGGTGCCGCGCGCCTTCAGCGTTTCCACCGTGGCGTAGATGTCGTCGGTGGTCAGCGCGATGTGCTGGATGCCTTCGCCGTTGTACTGGCGCAGGAATTCCTCGATCTGGCTCTTGTCGTCGGACGACTCGTTGATCGGGATGCGGATCTTGCCGCAGGGGCTGGTCATCGCCTTGGACACCAGGCCGGTCAGCTTGCCTTCGATGTCGAAGTAGCGGATTTCGCGGAAGTTGGCGATGCCAGTGTAGAAGTCGGCCCAGGTGGCCATATTGCCGCGCGCCACATTGTGGGTCAGGTGGTCGATCAGGGTCAGGCCGACGCCGAACGGGTGCTGGTCCACGCCTTCCAGCGGCACGAAGTCGATCTCGTAGATGTCCTTGCCCTGGCCGTAACGATCGACGAAGTACAAGGCGGAACCGCCGATGCCCTGCACCGCCGGGATATTCAACTCCATCGCGCCGACCGGGCGCTGATACGGCTTGGCGCCGTGCGACAGCGCGTATTCATACGCCTTGGCGGCGTCCTTGACGCGCCAGGCCATCGCACAAGCGGACGGGCCGTGCGCCTTGGCGAACTCGCTGGCCGGCTGGCTGCGCTCGGCGTTCAGGATGAAGTTGATGTCGCCCTGGCGATACAGGCGCACGTCCTTGCTGCGGTGGCGGGCAACCTCGGTGAAGCCCAGCGACAGGAACAGCTGGTTCAGCTTCTCCACGCCCTCGGCGTCGGGGGCGGTGTATTCGACGAACTCAAAACCGTCGGTGGCTAGCGGATTTTGCAGCATGGCTTCCATTTTCATCAGTTTCTCCTCTGTTATAGTCTGGCGAAAGAATTTTCTTGCGCAGACAATCGACTCGGCATGAGCGCTACTTGTAAACGTCTGCAGGCGGACCGCGTTATGTAAGCAGGCCGCCTTCCCTCCCGCGCGGCGGGAGGATGGCAGTTTCGACAGGGCGGGACGAGGCAGGGAGAGGAAAGCCGCGGCTCGCGCAGGAACACGCGAACTGGCGCCGGACGCCGATGACGGCACGGCAAACTCTCCTCCGAACGAATCGTTATCTGCTGTCACACACCATCGACACGCATCGGCAGTCTGATGCTGCCGTTTGCTTGATTTAGGCTTTTTATTCTATGGAAAGCCCGCAGCAATTATCTTGCTAAATGGCTTAACTTAAGCAATATTGAAGAATAAAATGTCTCAACTAACCGATAATCAGGAGAAAATATGCCAAGTCTCACATTAGACAAGACAGACTTGCGTATTCTGGCCGAGCTGCAGCTTGACGGCCGGTTGACCAACGTCGAGCTGGCCGAGCGCGTGGCCCTGTCGCCATCGCCCTGCCTGCGCCGGCTGAAGCAACTGGAAGAGTCGGGCGTGATCCGCCAATATGTCGCCCTGCTGGATCCTGCGCATATCGGTTTGGGCCTGCAGGCCTGGGTGCGCGTGACGCTGGAAAAACGCGGCAATCTGCATCTGCAAAGCTTCATCGAGGCGGTGCAGAGCTGGCCGGAAGTGATCAACTGCTTCGCGATGACCGGCGAGATGGACTATCTGCTGCAGGTGTATTTCGAAGACATGGAGCATTTCTCGCGCTTCGTGATGGACGAACTGCTGCAGCACCCGGGCGTGGAAGACGTGAAGTCCAGCTTCGTGCTGAAGGAGATCAAGCGCACCACCGCGCTGCCGCTGGGACAGCTGCGCAGCATGTAAGCGCTGGCGGAAGACGGAAAAAATGGCCCGAGAGGGCCATTTTTCATGGAGAAGCGCGCCGCCTCAATGCCCCTGATGATGGGCGGCGGTGCTGGACAGCAGCTTGTCGGTATAGGCGATGGCCGCCGCCGACAGCAGGAAGGCCAGGTGCAGGAACAGCTGCCATTTGATGGTGTGCTCGTCGATGCGGCTGGCGTTGATGAAGGTTTGCAGCAGGTGGATCGACGAGATGCTGATGATGGCCATCGACAGCTTCACCTTCAGCACCGACGCATTGACATGATCCAGCCACTCCGGCTGGTCCGGGTGGGTGTCGATGCGCAGCCGCGACACGAAAGTCTCGTAGCCGCCCACCGTCACCATCACCAGCAAGTTGGCGATCATCACCACGTCGATCAGGCCGAGCACCGCCAGCATGATGTCGGTCTCGGTCAGGTGGTCCAGCCCCTCCAGCAGCTCCCACAGCTGGGCGAGGAATTTCCACGCGTACACGCCCTGCACCACGATCAGGCCCAGATAGATGGGCAGCTGCAGCCAGCGGCTGCTGAAGATGACCTGGCCCAGCAGCGACTTCCTGGGCTCCCGGCGATTCGTTATGTTTTCTTGCATGAGGCTTCCTGATGTTGCAAGCCGGAGGCGCTCCCGCGGGAACGCCTCCGGCCGTCACAGGCCCAGCCTCTGCCAGATGGTGGAGACCAGGCCCGCCTGGTTCAAAGTGTAAAAATGCAGACCGGGCGCGCCGCCCTGCAACAGGCGGTCGCACAGCTCGGTCACCACATCCAGCCCCAGCGCGCGGATGGAAGCGGTGTCGTCATAATAGGCCTGCATCCGCTGCCGCAGCCAACGCGGCACTTCCGCGCCGCACATGTCGGAAAATCTGCACAGCTGGCCGAAATTGGAGATCGGCATGATACCGGGCACCACCGGAATGTCCACCCCGCGCGCCTGGATCTCGTCGACGAAGCGGAAATAGGCGTCTGCGTTGAAAAAATACTGGGTCATCGCCGAGTTGGCGCCGGCCCGCACCTTGCGCACGAAGTTGTTGATGTCGTCTTCGGCCGAGCGCGCCTGCGGGTGGAATTCGGGATAGGCCGCCACCTCGATGTGGAAGTGCTCGCCGTGCTGCTCGCGGATGAAGGACACCAGCTCGTTGGCGTAGCGGAATTCGCCGGCCGCCACCATGCCGGACGGGATGTCGCCGCGCAGCGCCACCAAGTGGCGGATGCCGTTGTTGCGGTATTCGTCGAGGATCGCCGCGATGTTCTCGCGGGTCGAGCCGATGCAGGACAGGTGCGGCGCCGCCGCGTGCCCCTCGCTGCGGATCTCCAGCACGGTGGACAAGGTGCCGTCGCGGGTAGTTCCGCCGGCGCCGAAAGTCACCGAGAAAAACTGCGGCTTGAACTGGGCCAGCTGCTGGCGCGTGGTGCGCAGCTTGGCGATGCCTTCCGGCGTCTTGGGCGGGAAAAACTCGAAACTGAAGGTGCGTGGCGTCTGCGTCATCATGATCCTCTCTATCGCTGTCCTGGCTATCTTGTCGTCGCCGGCCTCTTTGTGCCGTTGCGCGTTTGCCGCTGCCCGAAAAAAACGGACAGCTCCATTCTATGGGGGCTGTCCGTTTCGCCTTGGTTCAATAATCAATAACGATAGTGATCCGGCTTATAAGGGCCTTGCTTGGGCACGCTGATGTAGGCCGACTGCTGATCGGACAGCTCGGTCAGCCGCGCGCCGATGCGGGCCAGGTGCAGGCGCGCCACCTTCTCGTCCAGATGCTTGGGCAGCACATACACTTTCTTGTCGTACTTCTGGCCGTTGGCGAACAGTTCGATCTGCGCCAGCACCTGGTTGGTGAAGCTGTTGGACATCACGAAGCTCGGGTGGCCGGTGGCGCAACCCAGGTTCACCAGGCGGCCTTCGGCCAGCAGGATCACGCGCTTGCCGTCGGGGAAGATGATGTGGTCGACCTGCGGCTTGATGTTCTCCCACTGGTACTGGCGCAGGGAGGCGACTTCGATCTCGCTGTCGAAGTGGCCGATATTGCAGATGATGGCGTTGTTGCGCATCTTCTTCATGTGCTCGTGGGAAATCACGCCGACGTTGCCGGTGGCGGTGACGAAGATGTCGGCTTCGCCGGCCACCTCGTCCATCCGCACCACGCGGTAGCCTTCCATCGCCGCCTGCAGCGCGCAGATCGGGTCGATCTCGGTCACCCACACCGTGGCGCCCAGGCCGCGCAAGCTTTGCGCGCAGCCCTTGCCCACATCGCCATAGCCCAGCACCACCGCCACCTTGCCGGCGATCATCACGTCGGTGGCGCGCTTGATGCCGTCGACCAGCGATTCCCGGCAGCCATACAGATTGTCGAACTTGGACTTGGTGACCGAATCGTTGACGTTGATCGCCGGGAACGGCAGGTGGCCGTCCTTTTCCAGCTGGTACAGACGGTGCACGCCGGTGGTGGTTTCCTCGGTCACGCCCTGGATGTGCTGCAGGCGCTTCGAATACCAGTACGGATCGATGGCCAGGTGGCGCTTGATCGACGCGAACAGCGCGGTCTCTTCCTCATTGGTGGCATGGGCGATCGCGCCGATGTCCTTTTCCGCCTTGCTGCCCAGCATCAGCAGCAAGGTGGCGTCGCCGCCGTCGTCGAGGATCATGTTGGCCGGCTGGCCCTCGGGCCATTCGAAGATCTTGTGGCTGAATTCCCAGTACTCGTCCAGGCTCTCGCCCTTGAAGGCGAATACCGGAATGCCGGCGGCGGCGATCGCGGCGGCGGCGTGGTCCTGGGTGGAGAAGATATTGCACGACGCCCAGCGCACTTCGGCGCCCAGCGCGGTCAGGGTTTCGATCAGCACCGCGGTCTGCACCGTCATGTGCAGGCTGCCGGCGATGCGGGCGCCGCGCAGCGGCTGGCTGGCGCGGAATTCGTCGCGGGTCGCCATCAGACCGGGCATTTCGGTCTCGGCGATGTTCAGTTCCTTGCGGCCCCAGCCGGCAAGGTTGATGTCAGCTACGTGAAAATCGGAAAAATCAGCCATCGTGAGCCATCCTTGTTCACGCGGCAGGAGGAATGGGGCTCACCCGCCATTCCGTGCCAGCCACGGTCATGAGTCAGGTGAGCGCCGTTGTGTCGCAGACTTTGCGTCTCCACGCTTCCCGAGCCTGGGGATGCGGTTGCTGAACCGCTCCTCGCAGCGCTCCTCGGGATGCCGAGTAATTATACCTAGTCAGGCGAGAAAGGATAGGACAAGTCATGTCAAGGCGATAAACTGGCGGTCTTTCCATCCCGCCGCCGCCCATGCCCTTCGTGTTCACACCGCTGGCCGCGCTGTCCGGCCTCGCCGCGCTGTTGTCCGCCGCCATCAGCGTCATCGCCTGGAACCGCAGGCAGTTCGCCGGCGTGCGCTGGCTGGCCTTGCTGATGGCCTCGGTGGCGTTCTGGGCCGCCGGCGCGATGTGCGAACTGTCGGCCACCAGCCTGTCCGCCAAAGTGCTGTGGTCCAAGGTGGAATATCTGGGCACCCTCTCCACCCCGGTGCTGTTCCTGCTGCTGGCGCTCGACTACAACCACATCGACCTGATGCGCCGCCGCCGCTGGCTGCCGGTGCTGTTCGCGATTCCCGCGCTATGCCTGCTGCTGGCCGCCAGCAACGAATACCACCAGCTGGTCTGGACCAGCTACCGCCCCAGCCCGTCCGGCTACAATTTGCTGATCTACGGCCACGGACCGGCGTTCTGGCTGGGCGTGGCCGGCTATTCCTACCTGATGATGCTGCTGGGCAGCCTGCTGCTGATCCGCTCGCTGCATTACTACCCGCCGCATTTCCGCGGCCAGTCCATCACGCTGATGCTCAGCGCGCTGGCGCCCTGGCTGGGCAACATCCTCTACCTGAGCGGCCTGTTCCCCCTGCAGGGGCTGGATCCAACCCCGCACTCCTTCGCCTTCACCGGCATCGTCTTCGCGATCGACCTGCTCTACCTGCGCCAGCTCTATCTGGTGCCGGTGGCGCGCGCCCGCGCCTTCGAGGCGATGGGCGACGGCATCGTGGTGGTGGATCAGCAGCTGCGCATTCTCGACATCAATCCTTCCGGCGCGCGGATGCTGGGCCAGCCGGCCGGACAGCTGCAAGGCAGCGCGCTGCCCGCGCCCTGGCTGGACAGCGCCAGGCTGCGGCGCGAAGGCCAGTTGCTGGAGATGATGGCGCCGGCCAGCGGCAAGATTCTGGACATCCGCGCCTACGCCATCGACCAAGGCCGGCATCCCGGCCACACCCTGATGCTGGTGATGCGCGACATCACCCAGCGCCGCGAGGCGGAGGACGCGCTGAAAAACGCCAACCAGCAACTGGTGGAACGGCTGGCGCAGATCGAACAGCTGCAGGCGGCGCTGCGCGAACAGGCGCTGCGCGATCCGCTGACCGGCCTGTACAACCGCCGCTACCTGGACGAAACCTTCGAGCGCGAAAGCCGGCGCGCCGAACGCGAAAGCCAGCCGATCGCGATGGCGATACTCGATCTGGACAACTTCAAGCAGATCAACGACAGCCATGGCCACCAGGTCGGCGACCGGGTGCTGCAAGCGCTGGCCCGCCTGCTGCAGCGCGAATGCCGCGCCACCGACATCGTCTGCCGGCTGGGCGGCGAGGAGTTCCTGGTATTGCTGCCCGGCAGCGACGCCGAACAGGCCCAGGCGAGGGTGGAGGGCTGGCGCGGCGGCTTCGCCCGGCTTAGCCATGCCGGCCGCGATCATCCATTCCAGGCCAGCTTCTCCTGCGGCATCGCCGCGCTGCCGCGCCATGGCCGCGCGCTGTCCGAACTTTACCATCATGCCGACCGCGCCTTGTACCAGGCCAAGGCCGCCGGCAAGAACTGCAGCGTGCGCGCCCCCGCCTGAGCCGCGCCCATGAAAAAACCGCCGGTCGAAACCGGCGGTTTTTCTGGCGATGCCCGAGTCCTTACAGACCGGCGTCGGCGCGCAGCGCCTCCACCTTGTCGGTGCGCTCCCAGCTGAATTCCGGCTCTTCGCGGCCGAAGTGGCCGTAAGCCGCGGTCTTGCCGTAGATCGGACGCAGCAGGTCCAGCATCTGGATGATGCCTTTCGGCCGCAGGTCGAAATGCTTCTTCACCAATTCGACGATCTTTTCGTTCGGCACCTTGTTGGTGCCGAAGGTGTCGACCGCGATCGAAGTCGGCTCGGCCACGCCGATGGCGTAGGAGATCTGGATCTGGCACTGGCGCGCCAGGCCGGCGGCGACGATGTTCTTCGCCACGTAGCGGCCGGCATACGCCGCCGAACGGTCAACCTTGGACGGATCCTTGCCCGAGAACGCGCCGCCGCCGTGCGGCGCCGCGCCGCCGTAGGTGTCGACGATGATCTTGCGGCCGGTCAGGCCGCAATCGCCCATCGGGCCGCCGATGACGAAGCGGCCGGTCGGGTTGATCAGGAATTTGGTTTCCGGGGTGATCATCTCCGGCGGCAGCACCGGCTTGATGATGTCCTCGATCACCGCGTCGGTCAGCGTCTTGTGGTCGATGTCCGGGCTGTGCTGAGTGGACAGCACCACGGTGTCAATGCGCTTGGGCAGGCCGGTGGCGGCATCGTACACGCAGGTGATCTGGCTCTTGGCGTCCGGGCGCAGCCACGGCAGGCGGCCGTCCTTGCGCAGTTCGGCCTGGCGCTGCACCAGGCGGTGCGCGTAGTAGATCGGGAACGGCATCAGCGTCGGAGTTTCGTCGCAAGCGTAGCCGAACATCAGGCCCTGGTCGCCGGCGCCCTGGTTCAGGTCGATGCCCTCGCCCTCGTTGACCCCCTGGGCGATGTCCGGAGACTGCTTGTCGTAGCAGGCCATCACCGCGCAGCCGCGGAAATCGAAGCCCAGTTCGGAGTCGTCGTAGCCGATGCGCTTGATGGTTTCGCGTGCCACCTTGATGTAGTCGACATTGGCGGTGGTGGTGATTTCGCCGGCCAGCACCACCAGGCCGGTATTGACCAGGGTCTCGGCCGCTACGCGCGCGTGCTTGTCCTCGCGCAGGATCGCGTCGAGGATGGCGTCGGAGATCTGGTCGGCGACCTTGTCGGGGTGGCCTTCGGATACGGATTCCGAGGTAAACAGGTATTCACTCATTTATTCTGCGTTCCCAAAAAAATACAAAACCTTGTGATGATAAAATAGGCCGCTTTGAGACCAAGACTGCGCTTCCATATGTCAAAGCTAGTCCATTTACTGCTGTCTTTCCTGGCGCACCTACCCCTCTCCTGGCTACAAGGTTTGGGTGCCGTTCTCGGACGATTGACTTATCATGCATCCCCCCGCTTCGCGATGCGGCTGCGGGAGAATCTTAGTTCTAGTAAAATCTTCGAAAACTATCAGGTTTTACCACGCGAAGTCAAACGCAGCGCGGCGGAAACCGGCAAGGGCGCGCTGGAGCTGGCCATCGCCTGGTGCCGCAGTCCGGAAGACATCGCCGCGATGGTCAAAAGCTGCGACGGTTGGCATCACGTGGAGTCGGCGCTGGCTCAAGGCAATGGCATTATATTCGTAACTCCGCATTTGGGCAGCTACGATATCGCCGGACGTTATATAAGTTCGCGTCTGCCCTTCCCGCTGACCGCGATGTACCGCCCGCCCAAGCTCGCCTGGCTGGAGCCGGTGATGCAAGCCGGCCGCTCGCGCGGCAAGGGCAAGACCGCGCCGGCCACCGCCGCCGGCGTGCGGGTGCTGATGAAGGCGCTGAAATCCGGCGAAGCCACCATCATCCTGCCCGACCAGGCCCCCGGCAACGGCGAAGGCGCTTGGGCGCCCTTCTTCGGCCGGCCGGCCTACACCATGACGCTGGTGCCGCGGCTGGCGCAGATGAGCGGCGTGGCCACGCTGTTCTTCGTCGGCGAGCGCTTGCCGCGCGGCCAGGGCTTCGCCGTCCACATCGAACCGCTGGCCCAGCCGTTCACCGGCGACAAGGAAGCGGATTGTGCCTTGATGAACGCCCAGGTGGAAAACCTGATCCGCCGCTTCCCCAGCCAGTACCTGTGGAGCTACAACCGTTATAAATGCCCGGCCGGCGTCACCCGGCCGGACGATGCACAAGGACACGCATGAGACTCGCTTTCGCCCTGTTGTGGCTGATCCGCCTGTTGCCGATGCGGGCCATCGGCCTGATCGCCGCCGGCCTGGGCAATATCGCCTACTTGCTGGCCGGCGGCCGCCGCCGCGTCGGCCTGATCAACCTCCGGCTTTGCTTCCCCGACATGCCGCTGGCCGAGCGCAGGCGGCTGGTGCGCAAGAACTGCCAGCACATGATGCGGCTGGTGCTGGAATACGGCGTCTGCTGGTGGAGTTCGGCCAAGCGCATCGACAACCTGGTCGACATCAAGAACCTGCATTACGTCACCGAACTGCGCGACAAGGGCGAGGACGTGATCCTGTTCTATCCGCATTTCGTCGGCTTCGAGATGTGCGTATACGCGCTGAACCAATACATCCCGCTGGTCAGCGTCTATTCGCACCAGAAAAACGACACGCTGGACCGCCAGATCTACGCCGGCCGCCAGCGCTACGACAACGCCTACATCGTGTCGCGCCAGGAAGGCCTGCGCCCGATCATCAAGGCGATGCGCAAGGACCACGCGCCCTTCCTGTATCTGCCGGACCAGGACTTCGGCGTGCGCGACTCGCTGTTCGTCGACTTCTTTGGCGTCAAGGCCGCCACCATCACCGGCATGTCGCGCATCGCCAAGCTGGCCCGCGCCAAAGTGGTGCCCGCCATCGCCCGCCGCGTCGGCGACCGCTTCGAGCTGGAGTTCTATCCGCCCTGGGACAACTACCCGAGCGAAGACATCGAAGCCGATACCCGCCGCATGAACGCCTTCCTCGAAGAGCGCGTGCGCGAAATCCCCGACCAGTATTTCTGGCTGCACAAGCGCTTCAAGAACCGCCCGCAAGGCGAGCCGCGCTTCTACTGAGCGCCGCCCGCCAGCCGCAGGCCGTCCCGCCCGATGCCGGACGGCCTATTTGCCATCAGCCCCTCCTCGGCTACCAAGCAGGCAACAGGAAAGGCTCCTTGCAGGTATCCTCGTACTCGCCGTCCGGCGTATTCACAAAAGCCTCGGCCTTCGGGAAGTCCGCCAGCCTGTCCGCCTTCAACGTGAACCAGGCCTGGGTCAGCACATTGCGGCCTTGCTTGTCCTTGCCGCACTGCAGCTGCAGCGAGCGCGCCTGATCGGTGCCGAAGGCCTTGACGAAAGCCTCTTCCAACTCCTCGCGCCGCCGCACCTGGCCGGCCTGCGCCAAGAGATAGGCGCCGAAGCCGCTGTCTGCCACCGCCTGGCGCATGTCCATCGCCGTCGAGAAGAAGTCGACGCCGTTGTAGCCGAAACACTGCACGTGCTTGACGTATTCGTGGGTGTACAAATCATCCTTCAGCTGCGGCATCACCTGGCTCAAACGCTGCCGCAGCTCGGTCGGCGGCAGCGCGATGGCCAGCGCGTGCGGGAAGAAAGCGCAGCCCTTGGCCCACCACTGCTGCACCGGCACGCCCTGCTGGATGAGGCTTTGCGGCAGCGACGGCCACAAGCCGTGCAGGCCGATCAGCGGCTGCTTGGGCTGCTCCGGCAGACAGCCGTCGCCGGTGGCGCAAAAGCCGGGCTGCCAGGTCAGCGCGAAGGTGTAATGGGCGAAATCGCCGTGCCGGGCGGGCTGCAGCGGCTTGGCCTGCGCCGCGCCGGCCAACAGCAGCGCGGCAAGGGAAGACAATAGGAATTTGAGCATGGGATCTGTGGATGAAGTTGGCCCGCATCGCGTGCGGGCGGCGCGCACAAGGCATGCCAATGTCAACCATATCCGGCCGCCACGCAAGCCGCGGCAACACATCTAAATAAAAAAAGCACTGCCGAGGCAGTGCTTTTTTGTGGGGGCGAACGGATCTACTGGCCTGGCTTGCGCCAGAAGTAGCGGTAGACGAAGCCCGGAAAGGCCGCCACCAGGAACAGCGAGAAGGTGGTGACGTAAAACTGCCAGTTCTGCTCGTGCACCGGCATCTGCCGCGACTCCAGCAGCCTGGCCAGGCCGCCCATCAGCAAGAACAGCGCCGCCAGCTCCAGCGCCTGCCAGCCGAAATGCTTGCGCGCCACCTTGACGAAGCCGGCCACACGGGTGGTGATGAACGGCAGGTTGGCGGCCGCGAAGGCCAGCAGGAGCAGAATGGTGATGCTGCTTTGCATGGGTCTTGTCCTGTCAGATCACGGTCAGCGATTGGCGCATCGCTTGCAGGCACAGCTCCAGCAGCGATTCCGGCAGCACGCCCACCGCCAGCAGCGCCAGCGCGTTCAGCGACAGCACCAGCTTCATGTCGGCGCGCACGGCGATCGGGCTGTTGTCAGCCGCATCGTCGAAGTAGATGGCCTTCACCACGCGCAGGTAGTAGAACGCGCCGATCACCGACATCAATACCGAGAACACCGCCAGCTTGACCATGCCGATGTCCAGGATGGCCTTGATCACCACGAACTTGGCGTAGAAGCCGGCCAGCGGCGGGATGCCCGCCATCGAGAACATCGCCAGCAGCATCAACAGCGCGTACCAGCTGTTGCGGCTGTTCAGGCCCTTCAGGTCGTCGATCTTCTCGCACTCGAAGCCCTTGCGCGACAGCGCCAGCATGATGCCGAAGCCGACCATCGACATGGCCACATACACCACCGCGTAGAACAGCGCGGCGGAGTAGCCCTGCTGGGTGCCGGACAGCACGCCCAGCAGCAGGAAGCCCATGTGCGAGATGGTGGAGTAGGCCAGCATCCGCTTGATATTGGTCTGCACGATGGCGGTGATGTTGCCGATGGCCATCGACAGCACGGCCACGATCACCAGCATGCCCTGCCAGTCGCCGACCAGCACGTCCAGGCCTTGGGCCAGGATGCGCAGCACGAACACGAAGGCGGCCAGCTTGGGCGCCGCGCCGACCATCAGCGTGACGGAAGTCGGCGAGCCCTGGTAGACGTCAGGCACCCACATGTGGAACGGCACCGCGCCCAGCTTGAAGCTGAGGCCCGCCACGATGAACACCAGGCCGAAGAGCAGCAGCATCGGGTTGGCGGCGTGCAACTTGATGGACTTGGCCACGCCGGCCAACTCCAGCGTGCCGGTGGCGCCGTAGATCATCGAGATGCCGTACAGCAGCAGGCCGGAAGCCAGCGCGCCCAGCACGAAGTACTTCATCGCCGACTCGGTGGCGGCCACCGAATCGCGTTGCAGCGCGATCAGCGAGTACAGCGCCAGCGACAGCAGCTCCAGGCCCATGTACAGGCTGAGGAAGTGCGAAGCCGACACCATCAGGTTCATGCCCAGCAGCGCGAACAACGCCAGCGAGAAGTATTCGCCCTTGTACAGGCCGCGGTCGGCGGTGTACTGGCGGCTGTAGACCAGCACCACCGCGGTGGCGCCGTACATCGCCAGCTTGACCAGCGCCGCCAGCGGATCGGCGACGTACATGCCGGAGAAGGTGGTCACCGGGTACGGCGTAAAGGTGTAGACCTGCGCGACGGCGGTGCCGGCTAGGGTCAGCAGCGTCAGGCCGTAGGTGATGCAGCGCTTTTCATCGGGGATGAAAAGATCCAGCATCAGCACCACCAGCAGCGCGCCGATCAGGAACAGCTCCGGCAAGGCGGGTATCAGGTTGAGATCAGCCCAATTCATTGTGTTTATTCCTTCCGTCCTTACGGCAGCTTGGTCTGCGCAACATGCGCGATCAGGTCATTCACCGCGAGGTGCATCTTGGAAACGAAGGCCTGCGGATACAGGCCCATGCCCAGCACCATCAGCGCCAGGATGGCCAGCACCAGGAACTCGCGCTTGTTGACGTCGGACAGTTCGGCCACGTGGCTGTTGGCCACATCGCCGAAGATCACGCGCTTGTACATCCACAGGGTGTAGGCGGCGCCGAAGATCAGCGTGGTGGCGGCGGCGAAGGCGAACCAGAAATTCACCTGCACGGCGCCCATGATCACCATGAACTCGCCGACGAAGCCGGAAGTAGCCGGCAGGCCGGAGTTGGCCATCGCGAACAGCATCATGAAGGCGGCGAAGATCGGCATCTTGTTGGCGACGCCGCCGTAGTCGGCGATGTTGCGGCTGTGCACGCGGTCGTACATCACGCCGATGCAGAAGAACATCGCGGCGGAGACGAAGCCGTGCGACACCATCTGCACCAGCGCGCCTTCCACCGCCCACTGGTTCATCTCCGAACCGGTGAACATGAACAGGCCCAGGGTGACGAAGCCCATGTGGGAGATGGACGAATAAGCCACCAGCTTCTTCATGTCCGACTGCACCAGCGCCACCAGGCCGATGTAGACCACCGCCACCAGCGACAGGCCGACGATGACCGGGGCCAGTTCGCGCGAGGCGTCAGGCAGGATGGGCAGCGCGAACCGCAGGAAGCCGTAAGCGCCGATCTTCAGCGTGATCGCGGCCAGCACCATCGAGCCGCCGGTCGGCGCTTCGACGTGGGCGTCCGGCAGCCAGGTGTGCACCGGCCACATCGGCACCTTCACCGCGAACGACAGGAAGAACGCGCCGAACAGCAGCAGCTGCGCGGTCAGCGGGATCTTGGCGATCTGATGGAAAGCCTGGATGTCGAAGCTCTTGCCGGCCAGGAAGTACAGGTAGATCAGCGCCACCAGCATCAGCAGCGAGCCCAGCAGCGTGTACAGGAAGAACTTGATCGACGCGTACACGCGGCGCGGACCGCCCCAGACGCCGATGATCAGGTACATCGGGATCAGCATGCCTTCGAAGAAGACATAGAACAGGATCGCGTCCAGCGCGGCGAAGGCGCCGTTGATCAGGCCCGACATGATCAGGAAGGCGGCCATGTACTGCGCGACGCGCTTCTGGATCACTTCCCAGCCCGCGATCACCACCAACAAGGTGGTGAAGCTGTTGAGCACCACGAACAGCATCGAGATGCCGTCCACGCCCAGGCGGTAGTTGATGCCCAGCGAGGCGATCCACGGCTTGCTTTCGACAAACTGCATGCCGCCGTTGAGGTTGTTGAATTCGGTGAACAGCGGCACCGACAGCAGGAAGCCCGCCAGGGCGCCCGCCACCGCCAGCCAGCGCGCCAGCGGCGCGCGCTGGTCGCCGCCAGTGGCCAGCACTACCAAGCCGGCCAGTATCGGCGTCCAGATCACCAGACTTAACAGATTTGTGAACATAATCAAACCTATATTGTTATTTCAATCGCGAGGGCCAGCGCTCAACGCCAGATCAGCTGCCAGAACGATATCGTCATCAGCGCCAGCACCCCGATGATCATCGCGGTGGCGTAGCTGTAGATGAAACCGGTCTGCAGGCGGCGGATCACGGCGGAGAAGCAACCAACCAGCTTGGCCGTGCCGTTCACCAGCAGGCCGTCGATCAGCAGCATGTCGCCGATCTTCCAGAAGAAGGTGCCCAGCGCGCGCGAGCCTTTGGCGAACACGGCGAAGTAGATCTCGTCCAGGTAGTACTTGTTTTCCAGCAGCTTGTGGATCGGCGCGCACTTTTCCTTGATGGCGGCCGGGATGTGCGGCGCCTTCATGTAGAAGTACCAGGCAACCACGACGCCGGCGATGGCCAGCCACAGCGGCAAGGTGGTGAACGAGTGCAGCGCCATGGCGACGGCGCCGTGGAACTCGTGGTGCAGCTCTTCCATGCCCGGGTGCAGCGCTTCGTTGACGCTGATCGCTTTGCCGAAGAAGCTGCCGTAAACCAACTTGTCGATGCCGAAGAAGCCTACCAGCACCGACGGGATGGCCAGCAGCACCAGCGGCAGGGTCACGACCCACGGGCTTTCGTGCGGCTTGTCGTTCGGGCCCAGGCCATGATGGTGGTCATGCGACACCTCTTCTTCATCGCTGTCGCCATGATGCTCGTGGTGCGAACCATGGTTCTGCATCCAGCGTTCCTTGCCGTGGAAGACCAGGAAATACATGCGGAACGAGTAGAAGGCGGTGATGAACACGCCAGCCACCACGGCGAAATAGGCGAAACCGGCTGCGGACAGATGCGAAGCGGCGACCGCTTCGATGATCGAGTCCTTGGAGTAGAAGCCGGAGAAGAACGGCGTGCCGATCAGCGCCAGCGAACCCACCAGCGAAGTGATCCAGGTGATGGGCATGTACTTGCGCAGGCCGCCCATATTGCGCATGTCCTGATCGTGGTGCATGCCCATGATCACGGAACCGGCGCCCAGGAACAGCAGGGCCTTGAAGAAGGCGTGGGTCATCACGTGGAACATCGCCACCGAGTAGGCGGACGCGCCCAGCGCAACGGTCATGTAGCCCAGCTGCGACAGCGTGGAGTAAGCCACCACGCGCTTGATGTCGTTCTGGACGATGCCGAGGAAGCCCATGAACAGCGCGGTGATCGCGCCTGCCACCATCACCACGTTCAGCGCGGTGTCGGACATCTCGAACAGCGGGCTCATCCGCGACACCATGAAGATGCCGGCGGTCACCATGGTGGCCGCGTGGATCAGCGCCGAGATCGGGGTCGGGCCTTCCATCGAGTCAGGCAGCCACACGTGCAGCGGGAACTGCGCCGACTTGCCCATCGCGCCGATGAACAGCAGGATGCAGGTGACGGTCAGCAGCGACCATTCGTGGCCCGGGATGATTTCGATGGTCTTGTGCGCCAGCGCCGGAGCGGCGGCGAACACATCGCTGTAGTTCAGCGAGCCGCCGAAGTAGGCCAGCACCATGCCTATGCCCAGCAGGAAGCCGAAGTCGCCGACGCGGTTGACCAGGAAGGCCTTCAGGTTGGCGAACACCGCGGTCGGGCGCTTGAACCAGAAGCCGATCAGCAGGTAGGACACCAGGCCCACAGCTTCCCAGCCGAAGAACAGCTGGACGAAGTTGTTGCTCATCACCAGCATCAGCATCGAGAAGGTGAACAGCGAGATGTAGCTGAAGAAGCGCTGGTAGCCCGGGTCTTCCTGCATGTAGCCGATGGTGTAGATATGCACCATCAGCGACACGCTGGTGACCACCACCAGCATCATCGCGGTCAGCGCGTCCACCAGGAAGCCTACCGAGAACTCGTAGCCCCCTACCGTCAGCCAGGTGTAGACCGGTCCGTTGAACACTTCCGCGCTTCCATTCAGGAAGCCCAGAAGCACCTTGAGCGACAGCGCGGCGGAAACCGCCACGCCGGCTATCGTGACGACGTGCGAAGCGCGCCGTCCGATCGCCCATCCAAACAGGCCTGCAATGATGGAACCCGCCAGCGGAGCGAGTGCAATCAGCAGGTATAAGCTCTTCATATCCATGCTTTTGTGCTTTTTAAAGGTTCCGGTTTGCCTTAGCCCTTGAGGCTGCCCAAGTCTTCAACGTTGATGCTCTGCAGGTTGCGGAACAGCACCACCAGAATCGCCAGACCAATGGCGGACTCGGCGGCGGCAACCGTCAGGATGAAGAATACGAAGATCTGGCCTGCCGAATCCGACAGGTAATGCGAGAACGCGATGAAGTTGAAATTCACCGCCAGCAGCATCAGCTCGATGGCCATCAGCAGCACGATCAGGTTTTTCCGGTTCAGGAAAATCCCCAACACGCTGATGGCGAACAGGATGGCGGCCAGCACCAGAAAGTGAGTCAGTGTCAGCACGTTTCCTCCCTTGTGGTTGATTGGCCGTCAGGCCTGTTGCTCACCGGAATCGGCCGCGGCCTCTTCCACTTGTTTTACGGCATCCATCTTGACGATGCGCACGCGGTCTTCGCGGCGGACCTTCACCTGGATGGCCGGATCGATCGCCTTGCTGTCTTTGCGCGCGCGCATGGTCAGGCCGATGGCGGCCACCATGGCCAGCAGCAGCACAACGGCGGCGATTTCAAACGGCAGCAGGTAGGTGGTGTAGAGCTGATGGCCCAGCACCTTGACGTTGCTGTAGTCGGCGGCCAGCGGCGCGGCGGCCTTGAACTGGCCGAGGCCGGTTGCCGGGCTCATCAGGATCAGCGCCATCTCGAACACCATGATGGCGCCGACCAGGGCGGCCACCGGCAGGTTGTTCCAGAAGCCTTCGCGCAGCTTCTCGATATTGATGTCCAACATCATCACCACGAACAGGAACAGCACCATCACCGCGCCGACGTATACCAGCACCAGCGTGATCGCCAGGAACTCCGCCTCCAAGAGCAGCCAGTGGCCGGCGCTGGTGAAGAAAGCCAGCACCAGGTAGAGCACGGCGTGCACCGGGTTCTTGGCCGTCACCACGCGCAGGGCGGCGAAGATCAGAATGGCGGACAGAACGTAGAAAATTACCGTTGTAAGGTTCATGGCCTCCCCTTAGCGATACTTGGCGTCGGCTGCCTTGTTGGCAGCGATCTCGGCCTCGTACTTGTCGCCGATCGCCAGCAGCATCGGCTTCGTGTAGTAGAGGTCGCCACGTTTTTCACCGTGGTATTCGAAGATGTGGGTTTCCACGATCGCATCCACCGGACAGGCTTCCTCGCAGAAGCCGCAGAAGATGCACTTGGTCAGGTCGATGTCGTAGCGCGAGGTGCGGCGGGTGCCGTCTTCGCGCTGCTCCGATTCGATGCTGATGGCCAGCGCCGGGCACACCGCCTCGCACAGCTTGCAAGCGATGCAGCGCTCTTCGCCGTTGGCGTAGCGGCGCTGCGCGTGCAGGCCGCGGAAGCGCGGAGACAGCGGGGTCTTCTCTTCCGGGAACTGCACCGTGATCTTGCGGGCGAAGAAGTAGCGGCCAGTGACCATCAGGCCCTTGACCAGCTCCACCAGCAGGAAGGTCTTGAAAAAGTTGCGGATCGAATTCATTTTTTCACCTATCCCCTGTCTCAATGAGTCCAGATGGACAGCGGGGTAAACATCCACACGCCCACCACCAGGATCCACACCAGGGTCACCGGGATGAACACCTTCCAGCCCAGGCGCATGATCTGGTCATAGCGGTAGCGCGGGAAAGTGGCGCGGAACCACAGGAAGCAGAACAGCACCAGCGACACCTTGATCGCCAGCCAGTGGAAGCCGCCGGCGCCCAGCAGGCCCCACGAAGCCGGGAACGGCGACAGCCAGCCACCCAGGAACAGGATGGCGGTCAGCGCGGCGACCAGGATCATGTTGGCGTATTCGGCCAGGAAGAAGATGGCGAAGGCCATGCCCGAGTATTCCACGTGGAAACCGGCGACGATTTCCGACTCGCCTTCCGCCACGTCGAACGGGGCGCGGTTGGTTTCCGCCACGCCGGAGATCAGGTAGACGATGAACAGCGGGAACAGCGGAATCCAGTTCCACGACACGATGGAGCCGCCGCCCATGCCGAACGACTGCTGCTTGACGATGTCGACCAGGTTCAGGCTGCCGGACACCATCAGCACGCCGACCAGGGCGAAGCCCATCGCCAGCTCGTAGGACACGATCTGGGCGGCGGAACGCATCGCGCCGAGGAAGGAGTACTTCGAGTTGCCCGCCCAGCCGGCGATGATCACGCCGTACACGCCCATCGAGGTCAGCGCCAGGATGTACAGCAGCGAGGCGTTGACGTTGGCCACCACCAGGTGCTCGGTGAACGGAATCACCGCCCAGGCCGCCAGCGCCGGGCCGATGGCCAGCACCGGCGCCAGCAGGAACAAGCCCTTGCTGGAGTTGGTCGGCAGGATGATTTCCTTCATCAGCAGCTTGACCGCGTCGGCGATGGGCTGCAGCAGACCGAACGGACCGACCCGGTTGGGGCCGATACGGATCTGCATGTAGCCGATCACCTTGCGCTCGGCCAGCGTCAGGTAGGCGACGCAGCCCAACATCGGCAGAACGATGGCGACAATCTTCAGCAGGGTCCAGACCAGGAGCCCCGCTTCATTGCCAAGAATACCTTGCAAGAACTCCATGGCTTACCCCTGCTTGATCTCGATTGCGTCGAACATGCCGCCGAGCTGCAGCGTCGCTGCGTGCGCGGTGGCCACCCGTACCACGTCGGCCGGCAGGCTGTCGTCGGCTTCCAGCGCGACGCGCGCCTCGCCCGCGCCCTGCTTCAGCACCACGGTGCTGCCGGCGGCGATGCCCAGCTTCTGCAGCAGGCTGCCGTGCGCGCGTGCCACCGGGGCCTTGGCCTCGTTGGTGGCTTGCAGCGACGGCGCGCGGCGGCAGATGGCGTCGGCCTGGTACATCGGCACTTCGCCGACGCGGACGATGCCGGCCGCGGCGGCCGGTTGCGCGGCCACTGCCGACAGCGCGTTGTTCAGCGCGGCCGCCAGGTTGCCGGCGGCGAACTCGGCGCGCACTTCTTCGGCGCTGTTGTAGTCGAAGCCCGGCAGGCTCAGCATATTGCCCAGCACGCGCAGCACCTTCCAGGCCGGGCGGGTTTCGCCCAGCGGACGCACCACGCCATTGAAGGTCTGCAGCTTGCCTTCCATGTTGACGAAGGAGCCGGCGGTCTCGGAGAACGGCGCGATCGGCAGCAGCACGTCGGCGTAATCCAGCAGGCCCTGGCCCTTATAGGCGGTCAGCGCGATCACGGTGGCGGCCTGCTTCATCGCGGCCACGGCGGCCTGGCTGTCGTAGCTGTCGAATTCCACTTCGGTGTTCAGCAGCACATAGGCTTTGCGCGGCTTGGCGATCATCGCGGCGGCGTTGTCGCCGGCGTTGACGGCGGAGCCGAGCGCGCCGCGGGTCGGCAGCGCGCCGACCAGTTCGGCGCCCACGCTGTTGGCGGCTTCGGCCAGAATGCCGAAACGCGCGCCCGACAGGCGGGAGATTTCCTGCGCCAGCGACAGCAGCTGGCCGTAAGCCGGATGATGCTGGGCGACGTTGCCCAGCACGACGGACGCGGTTTCCGCGCCGGTCAGGCTTTCGGCGATGCGGCGCGCTTCGGCCGATGCTTCAACTGCGGCCAGATCGATGCCGGTCGAACCCGACTTGATCTCGGCCACGGCCTTCAGCACCTGCGACAGCGCGTTCACCAGCGCCAGCGGCGAGACGATCAGCTTGCCCTTGATCTGGGTCAGCAGGTTGTCGTCGGCGACATGGATAATGTTCAGCTCGCCGCCCTTCTTCACCGATTGGCGCAGACGGGAAGCCAGCAGCGGTTGTTCCTTGCGCAGCGTGGAGCCGACCACCAGCACCGACTTGGCGGCAGCCAGTTCGGCGATGGTGGAGCCCAGCCATTCGGCGCCCTGCTTGGCGCTGTCGGCCGAGAAGTCGCTGCGGCGCAGGCGGTAGTCGATGCTGTTGACGCCGAAGGCGCGCGCCAGCTTCTGGGCCAGGAACAGCTCCTCGGTGGTGGAGTGAGGGCTGGTCAGGAAGCCGATGGCGTCCTTGCCGTGATCGGCGGACACGCCGTTCAGGCCCTTCACCACGTATTCCAGCGCGGTTTCCCAGTCGGTCTCGTGCCACTTGCCGTCGAACTTGATCATCGGCTTTTGCAGGCGCTCGGCGCTGTTCAGGCCTTCATACGAGAAGCGGTCGCGGTCGGCGATCCAGCATTCGTTGATGGCGTCGTTCTCCAGCGGCAGCACGCGCATCACTTCGTTGCTCTTCACCTGGACCACCAGGTTGGAGCCCAGGCCGTCGTGCGGGCTGACCGACTTGCGGCGCGACAGCTCCCAGGCGCGGGTGCTGTAGCGGAACGGCTTGGAGGTCAGCGCGCCCACCGGGCACAGGTCGATGACGTTGCCGGAGATTTCCGAATCCACGGTCTTGCCCAGGAAGGGCAGGATTTCCGAGAATTCGCTGCGGTTGGCCATGCCGATTTCCTGGAAGCCGCCCACTTCTTCCGTGAAGCGGACGCAGCGCGTGCAGTGGATGCAGCGCGACATTTCCTCGGCGGAAACCAGCGGACCCATATCCTTGCCCACCACCACGCGCTTCTCTTCCTCGTAGCGCGAGGTGGAGTTGCCGTAGCCGACCGCCAGATCCTGCAGCTGGCATTCGCCGCCTTGGTCGCAGATCGGGCAATCCAGCGGGTGGTTGATCAGCAGGAATTCCATCACGCCCTGCTGCGCCTTCTTGGCCAGCGGCGACGCGGTATGGACCTTCATGCCGTCGGTCACCGGCGTGGCGCAGGCCGGCAGCGGCTTCGGCGCCTTTTCCACTTCCACCAGGCACATCCGGCAGTTGGCCGCGATGGACAGCTTCTTGTGGTAGCAGAAGTGCGGAATGTAGGTGCCCACCGAGTGGGCCGCCTCGATGACGGTGCTGCCTTGCGGCACCGTCAGTTTTTTACCGTCGATTTCGATTTCAAGCATCGCTCAACACCATTTGTGGTCCACCAAGGTCTTTCCGTGTTCGATCGCGTACTCGAACTCCTCGCGGAAATGCTTGGTGAAACTGCGAACCGGGAACACCGCGGCGTCGGCCAGCGCGCAGATGGTGCGGCCGGCCATGTTGTTGCCCACGGAATCCAGAAGCTCCAGATCGCCCTTGCGGCCCTGGCCGTTGGCGATGCGGTGGATGACCTTGTACAGCCAGCCGGTGCCTTCTCGGCACGGCGTGCACTGGCCGCAGGATTCCTCGTGATAGAAGTAGGCCAGGCGCTCCAGCGCCTTGATCATGCACACGTCTTCATTCATTACGATGACGGCGCCGGAGCCGAGCATGGAGCCGGCCTTGGCGATGCTGTCGTAATCCATCGTGCATTGCATCATCACGTCGGCGGGCAGCACCGGAGCGGACGAGCCGCCCGGGATCACCGCCTTCAGCTTCTTGCCGTCCTTCATGCCGCCGGCCATTTCCAGCAGCGCGCTGAACGGCGTGCCCAGCGGCACTTCGTAGTTGCCCGGACGGTTGACGTGGCCGGACACCGAGAACAGCTTGGTGCCGCCGTTGTTCGGCTTGCCGGCTTCCAGGAACTTCTGCGCGCCGTCGCGGATGATGAACGGCACCGAGGCGAACGACTCGGTGTTGTTGATCGTGGTCGGCTTGCCGTACAGGCCGAAGCTGGCCGGGAACGGCGGCTTGAAGCGCGGCTGGCCCTTCTTGCCTTCCAGCGACTCCAGCAGCGCGGTTTCTTCGCCGCAGATGTAGGCGCCGTAGCCGTGGTGGGCGAACAGGTCGAAGCTGAAGCCGGAACCCAGGATGTTCTCGCCGAGGAAGCCCGCCTTGCGCGCCTCTTCCAGCGCTTCTTCGAACAACACGTAGTCTTCGAAGATTTCGCCGTGGATGTAGTTGTAGCCGGCCTTGGTGCCCATCGCGTAACCGGCGATGATCATGCCTTCAATCAGCGAATGCGGATTGTAGCGGATGATGTCGCGGTCCTTGAAGGTGCCCGGCTCGCCCTCGTCGGTGTTGCAGACGACGTACTTGTCGCCCGGGAACGAGCGCGGCATGAAGCTCCACTTCAGGCCGGTGGGAAAGCCAGCGCCGCCGCGGCCGCGCAGGCCGGAGTTCTTCACTTCGGCGATCACGTCCTCTTGCGCCATCTTGCGCTCGAGGATGCTGCGCAGCGCCTGGTAGCCGCCGCGGGCCACATAGGCGTCCAGACGCCAGCAGTCGGGCTGGCTGGTATCGACGCCGTCGAAAATTACGCCATTGACGAAGACTGCCATTATTTCAACTCCGCCAGTTTTTTATCGATGGCTTCGGCCGTCATGAAGCTGCACATCTTGTGGTTGTTGACCAGCAAGACCGGCGCGTCGCCGCAGGCGCCCATGCATTCGCCTTCCAGCAGCGTGTACTTGCCGTCTGCGCTGGTCTCGCCGATGGCGATGCCGAGCTTCTGCGAAATGTACTGGGCGGCGTTG
The DNA here is from genome assembly GCF_001676875.1 of Chromobacterium subtsugae. Classification (GTDB taxonomy): domain Bacteria; phylum Pseudomonadota; class Gammaproteobacteria; order Burkholderiales; family Chromobacteriaceae; genus Chromobacterium; species Chromobacterium subtsugae. The sequence continues at coordinate 81,118 of NZ_JYKA01000013.1, forward strand.
ACGCCGCCTTGCAAGGCACAGGGCAGATTGGTGCAGACGGTGATCTTGTACTGGCCCACCGGCTTCATGTCGTACATGTTGTAGAACGTGGCGACTTCGTAGGCGGCCACCGGGGCGATACCCAGGTAGTTGGCGACGAACTCGATGATCCCGGTGTTCAGGCAGCGCTCTTCCGGCGTGCTGCCGCTCTCGCGGCGCTCCTCCAGCGCGATGCGCAGCGCGCCCATCACGGCCGAGCGCTTCTGGTCTGCGGGATATTTGGCGACCTCGCGGTCTATCAATGCTAACGATTGTGCGGACAGCATCAGCGGTCGATCTCCCCAAATACGATGTCCTGGGTACCAATGATGGCGACGACGTCGGCGATCATGTGGCCCTTGGCCATCTCGTCCAGCGCCGCCAGGTGGGCGTAGCCCGGCGCGCGGATCTTCAGGCGGTACGGCTTGTTGGCGCCGTCGGATACCAGATAGACGCCGAACTCGCCCTTCGGGTGTTCGGTGCCGACATAGGCCTCGCCTTCGGGCACGTGCATGCCTTCGGTGAACAGCTTGAAGTGGTGGATCAGGTCTTCCATATTGGACTTCATGCCTTCGCGCGAAGGCGGCGCCACTTTATGGTTGTCGGTGATCACCGGGCCGGGGTTGGCGCGCAGCCAGGCCACGCACTGCTGGATGATGCGGTTGGACTGGCGCATTTCTTCCACGCGCACCAGGTAGCGGTCGTAGCAGTCGCCCTTCACGCCCACCGGCACGTCGAAGTCCATCTTGTCGTACACGTCGTACGGCTGCATCTTGCGCAAATCCCAGGCGATGCCGGAACCACGCAGCATCGGGCCGGTCAGACCCAGATTCAGCGCGCGCTCGGGCGTCACCACGCCGATGCCCACGGTACGCTGCTTCCAGATGCGGTTGTCGGTCAGCAGGGTTTCGTATTCGTCGATGTAGCCGGGGAAACGGTCGGTGAAATCGCTGATGAAGTCCAGCATCGAGCCCTTGCGGCCTTCGTTCAGGCGCGCCAGCTCCTTGGCGTTCTTAATCTTGGACACCGTGTACTGCGGCATGCTGTCAGGCAGGTCGCGGTACACGCCGCCCGGGCGGAAGTAAGCCGCGTGCATCCGCGCGCCGGAAACCGCCTCGTAGCAGTCCATCAGGTCCTCGCGTTCGCGGAACGCGTACAGGAACATGGTCATCGCGCCGATGTCCAGCGCGTGGGCGCCGATCCACAGCAGGTGGTTCAGCACGCGGGTGATCTCGGCGAACATCACGCGGATGTACTGCGCGCGCTCCGGCACCTCGATGCCCATCAGCTTTTCGATGGTCAGGCAGTAGGCGTGCTCGTTGCACATCATCGACACGTAGTCGAGACGGTCCATGTACGGCAGCGACTGGATGAAGGTCTTGTGCTCGGCCAGCTTCTCGGTGCCGCGGTGCAGCAGGCCGATGTGCGGGTCGGCGCGCTGGACGACTTCGCCGTCCAGCTCCAGCACCAGGCGCAATACGCCGTGCGCGGCCGGGTGCTGCGGGCCGAAGTTGAGGGTGTAGTTACGGATCTCAGCCACCGTAGTTCTCCTCGCGGATGATGCGCGGCGTGATTTCGCGCGGTTCGATGGTGACAGGCTGATAGATCACGCGCTGCTGAGTCGGGTCGTAGCGCATTTCCACATGGCCGGACAGCGGGAAGTCCTTGCGGAACGGGTGGCCGACGAAACCGTAGTCGGTCAGCAGGCGGCGCAGGTCGGGGTGGCCTTCGAACACGATGCCGTACAGGTCGAACGCTTCGCGCTCGAACCAGTTGACGGCGTTCCAGATGCCGTTGACCGACGCGACGACCGGGAAGGAGTCGTCTTCGGCGAAGACGCGCAGGCGGATGCGGTGGTTCAGCTTGACCGACAGCAGGTGATAGACCACGGCGAAGCGCGGACCGTCCCACGGCTCGTCGCGGTAGGCGCTGTAGTCCATGCCGCACAAGTCGATGCACTGCTCGAAAGCGAGTTCGGCGTGATCGCGCAGCGTCTCGGCCACGGACAGCAGGTCCGCGGCCTTGCACACGATGGTCAGCTCATCCAGGGCCAGCGTGCTGCGCACGAGCTTGTCGCCCAGCGCCGCGGCAACGACCGAACCCAGCGCTTCCATTTTCTTGGAGGCCATAAGTTTCTACCTTAGCGGGCGATGGTATTGGTACGTTTGATCTTGTTCTGCAGCTGGATGATGCCGTACAGCAGCGCCTCGGCCGTCGGAGGACAGCCCGGCACATAGACATCGACCGGCACGATGCGGTCGCAGCCGCGAACTACAGAATAGGAATAATGGTAATACCCGCCGCCGTTGGCACAGGAGCCCATCGAAATCACCCAACGCGGCTCGGCCATCTGGTCGTAGACCTTGCGCAGCGCCGGCGCCATCTTGTTGCACAGCGTGCCGGCGACGATCATCAGGTCGGACTGGCGGGGGCTGGGGCGGAACACGATGCCGAAGCGGTCAAGGTCGTAGCGCGCCGCGCCGGCGTGCATCATTTCCACCGCGCAACAGGCGAGGCCGAAAGTCATCGGCCACAAGGAACCCGTGCGGGTATAGTTGATAAGTTTGTCGGCCGTCGTGGTGACGAAGCCTTTCTCCAGAATCCCTTCTACTCCCATTCCAGAGCTCCCTTCTTCCACATGTAGACGAAGCCGAGCGTCAGCACGGCGAGAAATTCGACCATCACGCCCAAACCATAGACGCCCAGATCCTTCAACACCACGGCCCACGGAAACAGGAAGGCGATTTCCAGGTCGAACAGGATGAAGAGAATGGCGATCAGGTAATAGCGGACGTCAAACTTCATGCGGGCATCTTCGAAGGCCTCGAAGCCGCATTCGTATGGAGAAAGTTTCTCAGAGTCGGGACGATTCGGCGCCAGCAATTTGCCCAATGCGATAGGGCCCACGCCGACCAGAAGTCCGACAATGACAAACATCAGAATGGGAAAGTAGTTTTGCAGCATTTCCCGTACACCCCCAAAAAAAGAGGGGTCACCCCCCCTAGGCTCCAAATAAAACAGGCCACCGGAGTCCCGGTGGCCTGTTTTTGAATGGTGGTGCCGACAGTGAGACTCGAACTCACACAGCTTTCGCCACTACCCCCTCAAGATAGCGTGTCTACCAATTTCACCATGTCGGCACAGCAAAGCTTTAAATTGTTACTCCGGGATCTTGGAAGCTGGGCCCGAAGCTTTGTTATTAGGCGCGCCTGCCGGGATTTGCGGCGCAACCTGTTCAATCTTGCCACCCATCACGCCCAGATTATCTTTTCCACCCCCGGAAAGATAAGCCAGCGCCATGGAAGTCGAGAAGAACACCACCGCTGCAATCGCGGTTGTTCTACTCAAGAAATTCGCAGAACCAGACGCACCGAACAGACTGCCGGACGATCCGCTACCGAAAGCCGCGCCCATATCGGCGCCCTTGCCGTGCTGCATCAGAACAAGGACGATGATACCCGCTGCGGACAGAAGGTTTACAATCCAAATAAGCGTCTTGAGAAGTTCCATACTATATCATTTTTCCTGCGGCTTGGCAAATCACTCTGAATGAACGGGCGTCCAGAGAGGCCCCTCCGACCAATGCTCCGTCGACGTTTTCCGTCGCCAGGATGGACTCGGCGTTCTCTGCTTTGACACTGCCGCCGTAGAGGACGCGAATCTTAGCCGAGCCTCCCGCGTTTTGCAAGCACCAATTTTTGATGAATGCATGGATCTCGGCGATCTGCTCCAGGGTTGCCACCTTGCCGGTGCCGATCGCCCATACCGGCTCATAAGCCACGACGTATTCATCACCATGGCCGATCTCAGCCAGAAGCGCAAGTTGCCCGCGCACCACTTCCAGATACTGCCCCGCCTCGCGCTGTTCCAGGGTTTCGCCCACGCACAGCACAGGCACTAGGCCGGCGGCGATCGCGTGGCGCATCTTCTTCAACAGCGAGGCGTTGTCCTCGGCGAAATACTGGCGGCGCTCGGAATGGCCCACCAGCGCATAGCGGCAGCCGACGTCGGCCAGCATCGCGGCGCTCACCTCGCCGGTGAAGGCGCCGTCCGCGTCGTAGCGGCTGACATCCTGCGCCGACAAGGCGATGTGGCTTCCGCGCAGCTGCGCGGCCAGCGCGGCCAGGTAAACCGCCGGCGCGGCGATGCCGACGCCTTCGCGATTGGTGTCCTGATCCGCCAGCAGCTCCGCCGCCAGCCGGCCCGCGCTGTCGCCGCGGGTATTCATCTTCCAGTTGCCAATCACCAACTTGCCGGACATCGAAATCTCCACGAAATGGTTGTCGGGGCGGATTATACCTCGCCGCGGAAAGCGCACCAACGTCTTCAGCTCAAGCGATTTACGACTTGTAATATTACTGCAAAATTTCGGCTATACGATGGCGGCCATCACAACAGCAGTCCCATTACATCGTTCGGGAGTTAAGCATGAAACAGTCTGTACGTCTGGCAGCGGCTCTTGGTTCCGTCATGATCGCGGGTTCGGTCTATGCGGCCGACATCACCGGCGCCGGCGCGACCTTCCCCTACCCGCTGTACGCCAAGTGGGCCGCCACCTACAAGGGCAACACCGGCAACAACATGAACTACCAGTCCATCGGTTCCGGCGGCGGCATCAAGCAGATCCAGTCCAAGACTGTAGACTTCGGCGCGTCCGACATGCCGCTGAAACCCGAAGAGCTGGAGAAATCCGGCCTGACCCAATTCCCGACCGTAATGGGCGGCGTGGTGCCGGTGTACAACATCCCGGGCATCGCCGCCGGCCAGATCAAGTTCACCGGCCCGCTGCTGGCCGACATCTACATGGGCAAGGTGTCCAAGTGGAACGACGCCGCCATCGCCAAGCTGAACCCGGGCGTCAAGCTGCCTGACCAGCGCATCTCGGTGGTGCGCCGCTCCGACGGCTCCGGCACCACTTTCATTTTCACCAACTACCTGTCCAAGGTTTCGCCGGAATGGGCGAAGGATGTCGGCTCCAACACCGCCGTCAGCTGGAAGGGCAGCTCGGTCGGCGGCAAGGGCAACGAAGGCGTCGCCAACTACGTGTCGCGCATCAAGGGCGCCATCGGCTACGTCGAATACGCGTACGCCAAGCAGAACAAGCTGGCCTACGGCCTGCTGCAAAACCAGGCCGGCGCCTTCGTGAAGCCGGACGAGGCATCGTTCAAGGCCGCCGCCGCCAACGCCGACTGGAAAAAGGCCCCAGGCTTCTACCTGCTGTTGACCAACCAGCCGGGCAAGGCCAGCTGGCCGATCGCCGGCGCCACCTTCATCCTGATGCACAAGAAGCAGGATAAGCCGGCTCAAGCCGCCGAAGTGCTGAAATACTTCGACTGGGCCTACAAGAACGGCGACAAGACCGCGCAGGAGCTGGACTACATCCCGATGCCGGACAACGTCAAGACCGTCATCCGCACCAGCTGGAAGCAGATCACCGACGCCAGCGGCAAGACTGTCTGGAACTGACAAGCCGAAGCCATACTAGCTGTCACCCAGGCCGGGGAGAGTCGACTCTCTCCGGCCTTGTGTCTGAACCATCAAGAATCGACACATGCAAAAACTGAGCAATGAGCAGCAGATGAATTACCAGATGCTGCTGGACAAGCTGTTCCGCATCACCACCCGCTGCTTCGCCTTCCTGGTGCTAGCGCTGCTGGTGGGCATCCTCATTTCGCTGCTGATCGGCGCGATGCCTGCCATCAAAGGCTTCGGCCTGGGCTTTTTGACCAGCACCGACTGGGATCCGGTCCAGCAGAAATTCGGCGCGGTGGTGCCCATCTTCGGCACGCTGGCCACCTCCATCATCGCGCTGCTGATTGGCGTACCGGTCAGCTTCGGCATCGCGCTGTTCCTGACCGAGCTATGCCCCACCTGGCTGAAGCGGCCGCTGGGCATCGCCATCGAACTGTTGGCCGGCATCCCGTCCATCATCTACGGCATGTGGGGCCTGTTCGTATTCGCGCCCTTCTTCGCCGACCATATCCAGCCGTGGGTGATAGACCACCTCGGCCCCTTCCCGCTGGTGGGTTTCCTGTTCCAGGGCGCGCCGATGGGCATCGGCCTGTTCACCGCCGGACTGATCCTGGCCATCATGGTGATTCCGTTCATCGCCTCGGTGATGCGCGACGTGTTCGAAGTAGTGCCGACCATGCTGAAAGAATCCGCCTACGGCTTGGGCTCCACCACCTGGGAAGTGGTGCGCTACGTGGTGCTGCCCTATACCAAGACCGGCGTGGTCGGCGGCATCATGCTGGGCCTGGGCCGCGCGCTGGGGGAGACCATGGCGGTCACCTTCGTGATCGGCAACTCCACCCGCTTCGCCGCCAGCCTGTTCGAGCCGGGCAACTCCATCGCCTCGTCGCTGGCCAACGAATTCGCCGAAGCCAACGGCGACCTGTACATGGGCTCGCTGATCGAGCTGGGCCTGATCCTGTTCTTCATCACCTTCGTGGTGCTCGCCTGCTCCAAGCTGCTGCTGCTGCGCCTGAAGAAGCAGGAAGGCCAGCCTTCCTGATATGAAAGACGCCACACCGATGAGTCCAAGCCCCATGTGCGAAGCCCTTCCGCGCGCCAGCGCGCCCGTCAGCCTGAAGCAGGACAGCCTCACCTACCGCCGCCGCCGGCTGGTCAACCGGGTGACCATGGCCTGCTCGATGTTCACCATGGCCTTCGGCCTGTTCTGGCTGTTCTGGATCCTGGCCACCCTGCTGCAATACGGCCTGTCCGGCATCGAATGGCGGGTGTTCGTCGAAAGCACGCCGCCGCCGGGCAGCGCCGGCGGCCTGGCCAACGCCATCTACGGCAGCCTGGTGATGACCGGCTTCGGCACCCTGTTCGGCACACCGATCGGCATCCTGGCCGGCATTTACCTGGCCGAGTACGGCCAGCGCGGCTGGCTGGCGCCGGCCACCCGCTTCATCAACGACATCCTGCTGTCGGCGCCGTCCATCGTCATCGGCCTGTTCGTCTACGAGGTGTACGTGGTGTCGGTCGGCCACTTCTCCGGCTGGGCCGGCTCCTTCGCGCTGGCCATCCTGGTGATCCCGGTGGTGGTGCGCACCACCGAGAACATGCTGCGCCTGGTGCCCAACAGCCTGCGCGAAGCGGCCATCGCCCTGGGCGCGCCGCAATGGAAGGTGATCCTCACCGTCACGCTGCGCTCGGCCAAGGCCGGCGTGCTCACCGGCATTCTGCTGGCGGTGGCGCGCATTTCCGGCGAGACCGCGCCGCTGCTGTTCACCGCGCTGAACAACCAGTTCTTCAACAGCAATATGAACCAGCCGATGGCCAACCTGCCCATCGTGATCTTCCAGTTCGCCATGAGCCCCTACGAGGACTGGCACAAACTGGCCTGGGCGGGTTCGCTGCTGATCACCTTCAGCGTGCTGACCCTGAACATCGTCGCCCGCTGGATGGGCGGCAGCAAAAATCAATCGAATTAAGGCATGACGACCATGGCAAGCCCCTCCACCAAGCTCGAGGTCCGCAACCTCAACTTCTTCTACGGCAACTTCCACGCGCTGAAAAACATCCAGCTGGAAATCGCGCCGCACAAGGTCACCGCCTTCATCGGCCCGTCCGGCTGCGGCAAGTCCACGCTGCTGCGCACCTTCAACCGCATGTACGAGCTTTACCCCGGCCTGCGCGCCGATGGCGACATCCTGCTGGATGGCCAGAACATCCTGGCGCGCGACATCGACGTCAACCTGCTGCGCGCCAAGGTGGGCATGGTGTTCCAGAAGCCCACCCCGTTCCCGATGTCGATCTACGACAACATCACCTTCGGCGTGAAGCTGTACGAAAAGCTGTCCAAAGGCGAGATGGAAGACCGGGTGGAATGGGCGCTGCGCAAGGCCGCGCTGTGGGATGAGGTGAAGGACAAGCTCAAGCAGTCCGGCCACTCGCTGTCCGGCGGCCAGCAGCAACGGCTGTGCATCGCCCGCGCGGTGGCATCGAAGCCGGAAGTGCTGCTGCTGGACGAGCCGACGTCGGCGCTGGACCCGATCTCCACCGCCCATATCGAAGAGCTGATCCATGAATTGAAAGAGGACTACACCATCGCCATCGTCACGCACAATATGCAGCAGGCGGCGCGGGTGTCCGACTTCACCGCCTACATGTACCTGGGCGAACTGGTGGAGTTCGGCAAGACCGACACCATCTTCACCACGCCGCAGCAGAAGGCGACCGAAGACTACATCACCGGCAAGTTCGGCTGATGCCGCAGGCGGCGGGACGCGCATGACGAATCGCCATGCCGCCCGCCGCCTACCCTACGCCCAGGCCCGCGCGCAATGCCAGCGACATGATGAAAAATCATGGACTTAGCCGGCTGGCAAGCCCGCGCTGTCAAGTTGATTTTGCCGTTTTCACAGGCAAAACCACACGGTTTATTTTTTTTTATAAACACTTGACGCCACTGGCCTGGAACACAACAATCCCGCCTTTACGATTATCGCAGACTCGCCATGCTGGACCTGTTCTCCGGGCTCGACACCCATGTAGCCATCACTTTGATGCTTTCGCTGGGCTTCGTGCTCGCATTTGAGTTCATCAACGGTTTCCACGATACCGCCAACGCTGTCGCCACCGTCATCTACACCCAGTCGATGAAGCCGCGCCTTGCCGTGTTCTATTCCGGCATCTGCAACTTCCTCGGCGTGATGAGCGGCGGCCTGGCCGTCGCCTACGCCATCGTCCACCTGCTGCCGGTGGATCTGCTGATTTCGGTGAACACCACCCGCGGCATGTCGATGGTGTTCGCGCTGTTGGCGGCCGCCATCCTGTGGAACCTGGGCACCTGGTATCTGGGCCTGCCGGCCTCCAGCAGCCACACGCTGATCGGCGCCATCCTGGGCGTCGGCGTGGCCAACAGCCTGATCAACCACACCTCGCTGTCGCACGGCATCAACTGGGGCAAGGCGGTGGACGTCGGCGCCTCGCTGCTGGTTTCGCCGCTGGTGGGCGCCTTGGTCGCCGGCTTGATCGTCATCCTGCTGCGGCGCTTCCGCCCGCACAGCAACGTGCACAAAACCCCGTACCAGCGCCAGCAGGTGGAAGGCCGCAAGCATCCGCCGTTCTGGACCCGCTTCATGCTGATCGTGTCGGCGATGGGCGTCAGCTTCGCCCACGGCTCCAACGACGGCCAGAAAGGCGTCGGCCTGGTGATGCTGGTGCTGATCGGCATCGTGCCCGCCAAGTTCGTGCTGAACCTGGACAGCACCCCGTACCAGCTGGAGCGCACCCGCGACGCGGCGCAGCATCTGCAGCAGTTCTACCAGCGCCACGAGGCGGACCTGTCCAAGATCATCGTCAAATCCACCAGCACCAGCCAGTACGAATGCCACCCGCAGCAAACCGTGGCCACCGCGCAGAACCTGCTGACCCTGATGGGCGACGGTTCCGACTACCACAAGCTGAGCGCTTCGCAACGCTGGGACGTGCGCACCCAGCTGCTGTGCCTGGATGACGCCGCCAAGAAGGCTGCCACCCTGCCCAAGCTGAGCTCGGACGACAAGCAGCTGCTGGACAATCTGCGCAAGGACCTGACCACCACCACCGAATACGCGCCCACCTGGGTGATCGTCGCCGTGGCGCTGGCGCTGGGCATCGGCACCATGATCGGCTGGAAGCGCGTGGTGAAGACCGTCGGCGAAGGCATAGGCAAGAAGGACATGACCTACGCCCAGGGCGTGGCGGCGCAAGCCACCGCCGCGGTGTCCATCGGCCTGGCCAGCTGGTTCGGCTTCCCGGTGTCCACCACCCACGTGCTGTCCAGCGGCGTGGCCGGCACCATGATCGCCGACAAGGCCGGCCTGCAGATGGGCACCATCCGCTCGATCGCGCTGGCCTGGCTGTTCACGCTGCCGGCGTCGATGGCGCTGGCCGGCGGCCTGTACTACCTGGCGGCGCAGTGGTTCTGATCCCCGCCGATGTCCGACAAAAAGCCGACGCGCCCGCGTCGGCTTTTTTCATGCTTGATCTGCGTCAAGGGGAGCGCTGGCTGCGCTTGAGCCATTAATTCATAAATTGCTAATATTATTCGGCTTCATTAATGGTTTCTTTTGTTTGCAGCAACCCTCCCTAGCCGCCGCGATTTCCCCCAATCGCGGCGGATTTTTTCATGCCTTGAGAAATTGCTCGCGGCCAGCCAGCCAGCGCTCCAGATGCGCCTCCGCCTCGCGCGGCCAGCGCTCCAGCAATTGCGGCGCCAGATCGCGCGCCGCCTCCAGCAGCGCCTGGTCCTGCTCCAGGTCGGCGAAGCGCAGCATCGGCAGGCCGCTCTGGCGCGCGCCGAGAAACTCGCCGGGACCGCGGATCTGCAGATCCTGGCGCGCGATCTCGAAACCATCGACGTTTTCGTAGATCACCTTCAGCCTGGCCTTGGCCAGGTCGGACAAGGGGCTGTCGAACAGCAGCACGCACACGCTCCTGGCGCTGCCCCGCCCTACCCGGCCGCGCAGCTGGTGCAGCTGGGCCAGGCCCATTCTTTCCGCGTGCTCTATCACCATCAGGCTGGCGTTGGGCACATCGACGCCCACCTCGATCACCGTGGTGGCCACCAGCACGTCCAGCTCCGCCGCCGCGAAGGCCGCCATCACCGCCGCTTTCTCCGCCGCCTTCATCCGGCCGTGCACCAAGCCGATGCGCCGCCCCGGCAAGTCCTGCTGCAATTGCTGGTGGCTGTCCACCGCCGTCTGCAGCTGCAGCGCCTCCGATTCCTCGATCAACGGGCATACCCAATACGCCTGCCGCCCTTCGGCGCAGGTGCGCTCCACCAGCCCCACCACCTCGGGCCGGCGCGGATTGCCGATCAGCTTGGTGACGATGGGCGTGCGTCCCGGCGGCAATTCGTCTATCACTGACACGTCGAGATCGGCGTAAAAGCTCATCGCCAGCGTGCGCGGAATCGGCGTGGCCGACATCATCAGTTGGTGCGGCTCCTCGCCCTTGTCCTGCAGCGCCAGCCGCTGGCCGACGCCGAAACGGTGCTGCTCGTCGACGATGGCGAGGCCCAGCTTCTGGAACGCCACGTCATCCTGGAATAGCGCGTGGGTGCCCACCGCCAGCCGGCACTGGCCTGAAGCGATCTCGTCCAGCGCCTGCTGCTTCGCTTTTTTCCTCAGGCTGCCGGACAGCCAGGCCACGCCTATGCCCAAGGGCGCCAGCCAGCTGGACAATTTCAGGTAGTGCTGCTCGGCCAGGATTTCGGTCGGCGCCATCAGCGCCACCTGATAGCCGGCCTCGATCGCCGACAGCCCCGCCAGCGCCGCGACGATGGTCTTGCCGCTGCCGACATCGCCCTGCAACAGCCGGTGCATCGGGTGCGGCAGCGCCAGGTCGGCGCGGATGTCCGCCAGCACCCGGCGCTGCGCGCCGGTAAGCGGGAACGGCAGATTGCGCAGCAGGCGCTCGCTCAGGCTGCCGTCGCCGACGATGCGCGGCGCGCTGCCGAGCCGGCGCGCGCGGTAGGCCAGCCGCATCGACAGCTGCTGCGCCAGCAATTCGTCGAATTTCAGCCGCTGCCAGGCCGGCAGCCGCGGATCGGCCAGTTGCTGCGCCGACCACTCCGGCGGCGGCTGATGCAGCAGGCGGATCGCCTCGGCGAACGGCTGCAGCGCCAGCGGCTCCAGTAGCGGCAGCGGCAGCAGCTCGTCCAGCGTCTGCAGGCGCAGCTCGCCGTGCACCAGCTTGCGCAGCATAGGCTGGGTCAGGCCGTTGACCGTCGGGTAGACCGGGGTGAGGCTTTCCGCCAGCGGCGCGCCTTCGCGCACCTCCCGCGTCTTCGGATGCACCATCTCGTCGCCGGCGAAGCCGCGGCGGATCTCGCCCAGCGCCCGCACCCGGCTGCCTTCGGCGAACTGCTTGATCTGGCTGGGATAGAAATGGATGAAGCGCAGCAGCAGCGCGCCGCTGCCGTCCTCGATCTGCACCCTGAGCTGCTTGCGCGGCCGGAAGCTGACCTCATGCGACACCACGGTGCCCTCCACCAGCACCGGCTGGCCATAAGGCGCGTCGGCGATCGGGTACAGATGGGTTTCATCCTCATAGCGCAGCGGCAGATGCAGCACCAGGTCGAAGCGGCGGCGTATGCCCAGCTTCTCCAGCTTTTTGGCCAACGCAGCCGGCACCGCGGGCGGCTGGTTGGCGAGATCGATCGGCGGAGTCATGAGGACAGATTGTACTCAAGAATGCAAAAGGCGGAAGCGGCTCGCGCCGCTTCCGCCTTGTCGTTTGGCCAGCAAGCCGTCAGCTTATTGCTGGCGCTCCCACACCTGGGAACGGAAGAACGGACCGATGTAGCCGCGCACGCGCAGCTTCTTGCCGTCTTCCATCAGCTTGGCGCCGGAGGTGTAGATCTTGCCGGACTTCGGGTCCAGGATCTGGCCGTCGCTCCATTCGTCGCCGCTCTTTTTCAGACCCCACAGGATCTGCATGCCGTTGACCGGCTTGCCCTTGTTGGCGCCGTCGCACTTGTCGCACACCGCCTCCGGGTGCAGGTAGAGCTTGATCACCTTGCCGGTCAGCTCGCCGTTGGGGCTTTCGTTGATCTGCACCAGCGCCTTGGCCTGGTGGGTCTCGTCGTCTATGGTCTTCCACAGGCCGGCGGCGCTGCCAGCCAGAGCCAATTGGCTGGCCAGGCCCAGCGCGGTAGCCAGGCAAGCGGCTTTGGCGATTCGAATCATGATGTTTTCCTCGTCTTGTTTGTTATGAAACAGCAGTTTGGAGTAGCGGCTCTAGGATGCCAACAGCCGGCCGCATCGTCAAGCCGCCGCGCGTTTCACAGCGTGAATTCGCCGCTGCCGACCGCCTGCGCCCGGCCGCCCACCTCGACCCGCCCTGCGGCGTCGACATCCAGGTACAGCACATTGGGCCGCCCTATCGCCTCGCCCTGCTCCAGCCGCCAGGACAGCGGCGCGAGGCCGTTCAGCGCGCACCAGCCGCCCAAGTTGGCGCAGGCGCTGCCGGTGCCCGGGTCTTCTATCACCGAGCCTTGCTGGTCGAAGAACAAGCGCACGGTGGCGACGCCGCCCTGCTGGTGCCACAGGTAGGCGATGCTGCGGCCCGGGTGCAAGGTGGCGTGGCGGCGGAACAGCTCCGGCTCCGGCCGCGCGCGCAGCACCGCCTCGCGGCTGGAGAGGCCGATCAGCAGCTGCTCGCTGCCGGCGTTCAGCCATTGCGGCGGCTGGGCGATATCCTCCGGCGCCAAACCCAGCATGGCGGCCGCCGTGTCGCTGCCGAAGCCGGCCGCCCGCACGCTGGCGGGCAGCGCGCTCAAGCGGAACAGGCCGTCCTGATGCCGGATGGGGATCAGTCCGGAACGGGTGCGCAGCGCGAAGCTGTCGCCCAGCCCGCCGCGGGCGTGCAGCGCCGCGGCGCTGCCCAGCGTCGGGTGGCCGGCGAAGGGCAGCTCGTAGCTGGGCGTGAAGATGCGCAGGCTGGCGGCAGCTTCGGCGTCGCCGGGAAACAGAAACACGGTTTCCGACAGGTTGAACTGGCGCGCGATCAGCTGCATGTCCTGGTCGGACAGGCCGGCCGCTTCGGGAAACACCGCCAGCGGATTGCCGCCGAAGCGCTGCTCGGCGAACACATTGACAAGCTCGAAACGATAAGTCGCCATCAATCGTCCTTATATAAATGACATGCGCGATCCTGCATCTGATCTTCCACCTTGGCAAGGCGGAACTTCAAGCGCTCCAGTTCGCTAGCCGTCTGCCCCTGGCGCAGGCCTTGCCGCAACGACGCCTGCTTGCCCGCCAAGCGCTGGCAATGCTGGCGCTCCGCCAGCCATTTCTTGCGTCCGGCCAGCCTCTCGCGCTGCGCGGCCAGCTCTTCCGCCTGGCGCGCCTTGTCGCGCCGGCCTGACCAATCCCGCAGCGACTGGCGGTATTGCTGCCGCGCCGCGCGCTGGCTGTCGCCGCCGTCGATCACGCTGAGCGGCGCGCTGCCATCCATCGCCAAGCTGCGGCTGCCCGCCGGACATGGCTGCTGGCTGTAGCTGATGCCGCCGTCCGCATCGCGGCACTTGAATACCTGCGCCTGGCAGCACACCGCCGTCCATCCCAGGCAAACCAGTAAGACTGCTTTCATCGCGCGCTCCCGGCTATTCGTTCCGGGCAACATGCCAAATCCCGGCGGCGCCGGACACTGGCTACTCGGTCAAGGCCGCCAGGCCATCCGGACAGCAAAAAGCCCCGGACCGTTGGCCCGGGGCTCGAGACTTGCGGATCAAGGAAACGCTTACAGCACCATCACCGCTTCGGCTTCCACCAGCACGCCCTTGGGCAGGCTGGCCACGCCGACGGCGGCGCGCGCCGGGTAAGGCTGGCTGAAGTATTGCGCCATGATTTCGTTGAAGGTGCCGAAGTTGGACAGGTCGGTCAGGTAGGCGTTGAGTTTGACGATCTGGTCCAGGCTGCCGCCGGCGGCTTCGCACACGGCTTTCATATTCTTGAATACCTGGTGGGTTTCCGCGGCGAAGCCGCCTTCCACCACGGTCATGCTGGCCGGGTCCAGCGGGATCTGGCCGGACAGGTAGACGGTATTGCCAGCCTTGACGGCTTGCGAGTAAGCGCCGATGGCGGCCGGGGCTTTGTCGGTGTGGATGATTTCTTTAGCCATTATTCATCTCCTTCTTTGAGGAACAGGGTGAGCAAATCGTTGAGGAAGCGCTGGCCTTTCAGCGTTGGGCGCAGGATCGCGCCGTCATCGTCCAGCAGGCCTTGCGCCTGGGCTTCGTCCAGCTGGCGGCGGATCGACGCCAGCGGCAGCCCGGTGCGCTCCTGGAACAGGCGGCTCTCGAAGCCGCCGGTCAGGCGCAGCAGGTTCATCATGAATTCGAACGGCAGGTCGGCGCGGGCAACCTTTTGACTGCTCTGCAACGGCGCGCCATCCGCCACCGCCTTCAGATAGGCCGCCGGCTGCTTGTGCCGCATCTGGCGGACGATGCCGGCGTGGCTGCTGATCTTGCCGTGGGCGCCGGCGCCGATGCCGACGTAGTCGCCGAACTGCCAGTAGTTGAGATTGTGGCGGCTGTGGCGGCCGGGCTTGGCGAAGGCCGAGGTTTCGTAGTGATCGAAACCGGCGGCTGCCAGACAGGATTCTATCGCTTCCTGCATATCGGCCGACACCTCGTCGTCCGGCAAGTTCTTCGGCGTTTGCGCCGCGAACATCGTATTCGGTTCTATCGTCAGATGGTAGGCCGATAGGTGAGTGATGCCGTAGGACAGCGCGGTGTTCAGGTCGGACAGCGCCTGGTCCAGGGTCTGGCCCGGCAGCGCGTACATCAGGTCCAGGTTGACGTTGTCGAAGTAGGTCAGCGCGATCTCGACCGCGCGCTTGGCTTCGTCGCCGTCGTGGATGCGGCCCAGCGCCTGCAAATGCTTGGGATTAAAGCTCTGGATGCCGATGGACAAGCGGTTGATGCCGGCCTCGCGGTAGCCGCGGAAGCGCTCGATCTCGAAAGTGCCGGGATTGGCCTCCATCGTGATTTCGGCGTCCGGATGCAGCTTCATCCGCGCGCGCACCCCGGCCAGGAAGGCATCCATCGCCTGCGGGCTGAACAGGCTGGGCGTGCCGCCGCCCATGAAGATGCTGGTCAGCGGCCGGCCCCATACTTCGGGCAGGCTGAATTCCAGATCGCGCAACAGCGCGTCGACATAGGCCATCTCGTCGAAGCCGTTCTTCGGCTCGTGGGAATTGAAGTCGCAATACGGACACTTGCGGATGCACCACGGGAAGTGGACGTACAGCGCCAGGGGCGGCAGCTCGCGCAGGCCGCCCGTCAGCGCCGACAGATCGATCACGCTCATGCCAGCGCCTTCAGCTTGGCCATCAGTGCGGCCAGCGCCTGGCCGCGGTGGCTGACGCGGTTCTTTTCGGCGGCGTCCAGCTCGGCCACCGACACGCCGTGGCTGGGCAGGAAGAAGTAAGGGTCGTAGCCGAAGCCGCCTTCGCCGGCCGCCTCGTCACGCACTTCGCCCAGCCAGATGCCGTCGGCCACCAGCGGTTGCGGGTCATCGGCATGGCGCACCAACACCAGCACGCAGTAGTACCAGGCGCGGCGGTTGGCCTCGCCCTGCAGCTTTTCCACCAACAGCGCGTTGTTGCGCGCGTCGGACTTGGGCTCGCCGGCGAAACGGGCCGAGGACACGCCCGGCGCGCCGCCCAGCGCCTCGACGCAGATGCCGGAATCGTCGGCCAGCGCCGGCAGGCCGGTCAGCCGGCTGGCGTGGCGCGCCTTCTCCAGCGCGTTCTCCAGGAAGGTGTGATGCGGCTCCGGGCACTCCGGCACATCGAAGTCGCGCTGCGGGCGCACGGTGACGCCCAGTTCGGCGAACAGCGCGCCGAACTCCTTCAGCTTGCCGGCGTTATTGCTGGCGAGAACCAATTGATCGAACATTTCTTCGCTCTTTCTATCTTGTGGGTGCGGCCGAACCAGCCCAATGGCGTCCGGCCAGGACGCCAGCTTAGCGGCTGACCTTCACTTCCGTCCACATCCGCGCCAAGGAACGACGTTCTTTCGGTGTCAGTTCGCGCAAGACCGTCCATCTCTTCGCCTGTTCGGCCGTCGGATTGATCACTGGGCTGGCCTTCAGATCGGCGCGGAAGTAGCCGCTGGCGGTGGCCACCGGGTTGGTCGCGCCATTGAGGTTGGTCAACTGCGCCGCGTTCTGGCCGTCCAGCATGAAATTGATGAACTGGTGCGCCAAATCCGGCCGCTTGGCGCTGGCGGTGATCGCCATGGTGTCCACGCCGATCTCGTTGCCTTCGCGCTGCGGCGCATTGCCGATATGGAAGGGCCGCTTGGTCTGGCGCGCGTCCTCGCTGGCCTGGAAGAATTCGGTGGAATAGCCCAGCGCCACCCAGATATTGCCGACCGCCAGCTGCTTCAGATAGCTGGCGTTGGAGAAGGCGGCCCAGTACGGCTTGGCCTGCTTGATCACGTCGCGCGCGGCGCGCATGTCGGCGTCAGTCGCGGTATTCGGATCTTTGCCCAGGTAGAACAAGGCGGCGGCGAACACCTCGCGCGAGCTGTCCAGCACCGTCACCTTGCCCTTGATCTTCCGCAGCACCTTGGGATCGAAGATCACCGACCAGCTAGTTGGGTCCACGCCCAACTGCTTCAGCTTCTCCACGTTGTATCCCACCGACGTCAGCGACAGCACGGTGGGGATGGTGTAGCTGTTGTCCGGATCGTAGCTTTGCGACAGATAGGCCGGCGCCACGTTTTTCAGATTCGGAATCTGGCGGTGGTCCAAGGGTTGCAGCAGCTTCTGCTTGGTCATCGCCTGCACGACGAAACTGGAGGGAAACACCATGTCGTAGCCTTTGGCGCCGGCGGCCAGCTTGGCCAGCATTTCCTCGTTGTCGCCGTAGTAGTCCTGCACCACCTTGCAGCCGCAGCGCTTCTCGAACTGTCTGACGATGTTGTCGGACAGCGAGCCGCTCCAGTTGTAGATGTGCAGCACGTCGCTAGGCCCGGCGTAAGCCAGGCTGGTGGACATGCTCAGGGCCAGCATCAACTTTTGCAACTTTTTCACTTGGGACTCACCTCCAGACGGTCATGCCGGGCATGACAACAATGACAAAAGGCGGCCGGGGCCGCCTGCCGAAGACAGCCGCTCGTCGGCGGCCATCGGATAATCAGGCGCGGCGGCCCGCCAGAGTCGCCTCGTAGGCCTGGCGCAGCAGGCCGGCATCGGCGCCGTCCAAGAGCTTGGAGTCGGACAGCATCCGCCGCCAGTTGCGCGCGCCGGGCAGGCCCTGGAACAGGCCCAGGATGTGGCGGGCGATGTGGCGGACATTGCTGCCGTCGCCCAGACGCGCCGCCACATAGGGCATCATCGCCTCCACCACCGCCGCGCGCTCGGGGCCGGCGGCCGCGTCGCCGTAGAACTGCGCGTCCCACTCGGCCATCAACCACGGGTTGTGATACGCCTCGCGGCCCACCATCACGCCGTCGACGTGCTGCAGATGCTCGGCGATCTCGGCATTGGTCTTGACGCCGCCGTTGATCAGGATTTCCAGCTCCGGCCTCTCCCGCTTCAGCCGGTAGACGTAGTCGTACTTCAGCGGCGGGATCTCGCGGTTTTCCTTCGGGCTCAGGCCCTTCAGGATGGCGTTGCGCGCATGGACGATGAAAGTGCGGCAGCCGGCCTCGGCCACGGTGTCGACGAATTCGCGCAGGTAATCGTAATGCTCGATCTGATCGATGCCGATGCGGTGCTTGACGGTGACGTCGATGCCCACGGCATCGCGCATCGCCTTGACGCAGTCGGACACCAGCTGCGGCTCCGCCATCAAACAGGCGCCGAAAGCGCCCTTCTGCACTCTCTCGGACGGGCAGCCGACGTTAAGGTTCACCTCGTCATAGCCCCATTGCTCCGCCAGCTTGGCGCAGGCGGCCAACTCGGCAGGCTCGGAGCCGCCCAGCTGCAGCGCGACTGGATGCTCGGCCTCGTCGAAGCGCAGATGGCGCGCGACATCGCCGTTCAGCAAGGCGCCGGTAGTCACCATCTCGGTATACAGCCAGGTGTGGCGGGTGATCTGGCGGGCGAAATAACGGTAGTGGCGGTCGGTCCAGTCCAGCATCGGAGCGACGGACAGACGCCGCGGCGGCAACGCGCGGCGGGTGGCAAACGTTTGATTCATCCGGGAAAACCAATTCTTCGCAGCGGCAAAACGCGCGGCCTGGCCGGACACGCTGCGACGCATAAGCGTTTGATCAAACTGGGAATTATCCTACCTACGCCAAGGCAGGGTCAAGGCGAAACCTCCCCGCGCTCACTCGATCAGCCGCATATGCGCGCGCACCCAGTCGCGGTCGTCCGCTTCGAAATGCCACCACTCGGTGGCGATGGCGCGGAAGCCGGCGGCCTCCATGCAGCCGCGCAGCAGCAGGCGGTTGGCCAGCTGCGCCTCGCTCAGGCGGCCGGCCGCCCGCATTTCGGCTTCGCGCTGCGGCTGCGCCAGCTCGGTGAAATCGTCGAAACCGGTGCCCATGTCCAGCTCGCGCCCCTCGCCGTCCTCGATGCCCAGATCCACCGCCATGCCGAAGCTGTGGATGGAGCCGCGCGCCGGATCGGCGACGTAAATGCGTTGCGGCGTGTCCTTGACGATCTCCCACAGCACGCGCTGTACCCGCCCGGGGCGCAAGGCGTCGAAAATGCGCAGCCTATGGCCGGGAAGCCGGCGCCGCAGTTCCCGCGCGGCTGCGGCCAGCTTGCCGGCGGCGCGGCGGTGCAACAGCGCGCAGGCCGTCCCGCCGTAGAGATCGCGCCCCACGAAGTTGTCGCTGCCGGCATAACGCAGGTCCAGGCTCAAACCGTCGATGCCGGCAATCGACACATATTCCGGATGCGCCGCCAGCGCTTCCATCGCCATCGTTTCCGTCATTAGCCTCCGCTCCCGCCAGTCGAACCCGATTGCGTAGTATGCGATAATTCCATGCGCATTCGATGCGGATGCGCCGTCAAGCCATGCCGGGCGCAAACCCGCAGGCCAAAATCATGATAATCCGCGGCAAGCGAAACCTGAACAGGAAGCGGAAATGACCCTGCCCCCCCTCCTCAAAACCCTGTGTCTGGCGGCGCTGCTGGCCGGCGCGCTGCCCGCGGCGGCATCGGCGGCCAAACCGCTGGTCTTCTGCGCCGAGGCCTCGCCGGAAGGCTTCGACCCCGCGCTGTGGGACAGCGCCACCACCTACAACATCACCAAGCCGGTATTCCAGGGCCTGGTCGAGTTCCAGCGCGGCGGCGTGGCGCTGCGCCCCGGCCTCGCCGAAAGCTGGACCGTGTCGCCGGACGGGCTGAATTACACCTTCAGACTGCGCCGCGGCGTCAAGTTCCACCAGACCGCCTATTTCACCCCCAGCCGCGACTTCACCGCCGACGATGCGGTGTTCACCATCAGCCGCTGGATCCGCCCCGACCTGCCGTTCAACCAGGCGTTCAAAACGCCGTTGACCGGGCCGGACGGCTACGGCCTGTCCAAGCTGATAGAGTCGGTGCAGAAAGTCGATGCCCGCACCGTGCGAATCCGGCTGAAGGAGCGCAACGCCACCTTCCTCACCTTCTTCGCGATGGGTTTCGCCGGCATGCAGTCGGCCGAATACGCCGAGCAGCTGCTGAAAGCCGGCAAGCCGCAACAGATCAACCAGCTGCCGATAGGCACCGGCCCCTACCGCTTCAAGAGCTACGCCAAGGATTCCATCATCCGCTATGAGGCCAATCCGCAGTACTGGGGCAAACCGCAGAAAACCCGCGACCTGATCTTCGCCATCGTCGCCGACCCGCAGGTGCGCATCCAGAAATTGAAGGCCGGCGAATGCCAGGTGGCCGCCGCGGTGCGCGAGTCCGACCTCGACGCGCTGTCCTCCGACAAAAACGTCAAGATCGCCTCCACCGGCGCCAGCAACATCTCCTACCTCGCCTACAACCTGAAGCGGCCGCAATTCGCCAAGCGCGAGGTGCGGGTGGCGCTGGACATCGCCATCAACCGCGACGCGCTGTTCAAGGCGCTGTTCCCCAAGGGCGGCGCCACCCAGGCGGTGAATCCCTTCCCGCCGTCCACCTGGAGCTGGAACCCGCGCACCCGCAACGAGTACGACCCGGCCAAGGCGCGCGCGCTGCTGGCCCAGGCCGGCTACCCCAACGGTTTCACCGTCAACCTGTGGGCCTTGCCGGTGCAGCGCCCCACCAATCCCAACGGCAAGCTGATGGCGCAGATGATCCAGCAGGACTGGGCCAGGATAGGCGTCAAGGCCAATATCCAGTCCTATGAATGGGGCGAATACCTGAAACGCGCCGGCGCCGGCGAACACGACGTCTACATGTCCGGCCTGACGAGCAACTCCGGCGACCCGGACGACTTCCTGTGGAACAGCCTGTCCTGCAGCGTCAGCAAGGGCGGCCAGCGCTTCTGCAACGCCGAGTTCGACCGCCTGCTGCAACAAGGCCGCCAGACCACCGACCAGAAAAAACGCGCGCAGTACTATCTGCAGGCGCAGGACATCTTCAAACGCGAGCGGCCGTGGATCACCATCGCCCATTCGCGCATCTATATCCCGTTGCGCGCCAATGTGCAGGGCTTCATCATGAATCCGAATGGCTCATTCGATTTCGAGGATGTATGGCTGAAATGAACCCGGCCTGGCCGCCTGGCTTCGCCAGCCACCGCTACCAAGCGTTGCGGTCGGGGCCGCGGCTGATCGTCACCGGCGCGGTGCATGGCGATGAAACCTGCGGCGCCCAAGCCATCCGCCGCGTGATGGCGGAGCTGGAGCAAGGCGCGTTGTCGCTTGCCGCCGGCCGGCTGACCCTGGTGCCGGTGGCCAACCCGCTGGCTTACCAGCTGGGCCGGCGCGGCGGCGAGCGCAATCTGAACCGCAACCTCGCCCCGGCAGCCTCGCCGCAGGACTACGAGGACCATGTCGCCAACTGGCTGTGCCCGTTGCTGGCCGAGCACGACGCGCTGCTCGACCTGCATTCCTTCCAATCCCCCGGCCAACCCTTCGTGTTTCTCGGGCCGCGCGACAACGCCGGCGAGCTGGAGCCCTTTGTCCACGCCGCCAAGGAAGAGGCGCTGGCGCGCCGGCTGGGCGTGGGCCGCGCCGTGGACGGCTGGCTGGCCACCTACGCGCTGGGCGTGGCGCGCCGCCGCCAGGCGCCGGCCGGCGACCCGCAGTTGGCCGCGCTGGGGGCCGACCCGCGCTATGGCGTGGGCACCACCGAATACATGCGCTCGCAAGGCGGCTGGGCGCTGACGCTGGAATGCGGCCAGCACGCCGACCCGGCCGCGCCGCAGATCGCCTATCAGGCCATTCTCGACACCCTGGCGCACCTGGGCATGCGCGACGCCGCGCCGCCGACCCCGCGGGCGCAAGAATGGCTGAGCCTGTACGAGGTGGTGGACAAGCTGGACGACGGCGACCGCTTCGCCCGCGCCTGGGCCAGCTTCGACCCGGTGGAGCGGGACGAATTGATAGGCTGGCGCGCCGACGGCAGCCCGGTGCGCGCCCAAGCCCCTGGCCGCATCGTGTTTCCCAGCCCCGGCGCGCCGGTCGGCCAGGAATGGTTCTACCTGGCTCGCCCCTCGTCCCGGCTATCGGCGCCGGCCGCCTGAGCGGGGCACGGCGGCGCAAGAAAGCCCGCGCCGTGATCAACGGGGCGGACCGGGCTGCGCGGACCAGCCTGACGGCTTAGTCCTGGTCCTGGCGCACGTCCAGCAGCTCCTGCAGCTGGCTGAGCGTGCCGCTGTCCTTCACCACATGCTGCAGCCACTCCTCCAGGCTCATCTCGGCCCAGCGCGCGGCGCGCTCCGCCAGCAGCGAAACCGGGCTGTGCGGCTCGTTGTGGCGGAAATAGCGCGCCACCTCGCCCAGCATGCGCACGGCTTCGTCGCGGCTGCGGATCTGGCCATCAAACGCGCTGGCGGGGGCGGCGGTGTACACCGGGCTGGGGGCGGCGTGGCTCACGGTTCGGCTTTCCTCTGCGGCGGGCTGCGGCTGCGGGGCCGCGGCCGGCTTGTTGACGGCAAACTGCTGGCGATAGCGCAGCACCAGGTCCTGGCAGGCGTAGATGGCGTTGCGGATGTCGGCCAGGCTGGGCGCGGCGGCGCCGAAGCGCAGATCCACCTGGGCGTCCAGCGCCTCGTAGGCGGTCAGCGCGCTGACCAGCTCCTCGGCCTTGGCCTGAAACCAGCCGTGGCCGGACTGGGTGGCGGCCTTTTCAAACACCTCGCCGCTGAGTTTGCCTTCGGCGATGGCGGCCTCGCGGGCGTAGCTGTCCTTCAAGCCCAGGTTTTCCACCTCGCGCGACTGCTGCCACTGGTTCCAGCTGTAGGCGCCGAACTCCGGCTTGATCAACGGCACATTGCGCAGCGCGCCGCCCAGCTGCTGGTTCAGCCACTCCAGCTTGGCCACCCGTTCGTCCAGATCCTGCGGGTCCAGCTCCGGAAAACCGTTTTCCCAATAGCGTTCCAGCCAGCCGGCGGCCAGCGCCAGGCCGCGCGCCAGGCCGGCCACGCCGTTGGCCTGCACCTGCGCCTCGGCGTACCAGGCCACCAGTTGCAGATCCTTGCTCTTGTTCCGCAGCGCGTCTTCGCACAGCCGGATCGCCAGCGGCCATTCCGCCGTTTTCAGCGTCTGCTCCCAGTCGCCCTGCGACAGCGACGGATCGTCGCTGCGGCGCGCTTCGCGGATCTGGTCGAAAGTGGCGGAATAGGCCAGGTCTTCGCCGGCCGGAGCGCCGCCGCCTATCGGCTGCAGCAAGTGTTCGATTTCGTGTTCCATGACTCTGTCTTTGTTATGCGGGGCTGCGCCCCAATGCCGGCTAGCCCTTGCTGACTTGCGGCAGGGTGGAAATCAGGGTGGCGCCGCAGCTGACCTTGTGGCCATCCAGCGCCACCGCCTTGCCGCCCACCAGCCAGCCGCCGTCGCCTTCGACGATGGTGCAGTTGACGTGGCCCTGCTGCGGGCAGCTGACGGAGTCGCCGACGCAAGCCACCTGCTTGCCGAACAGCGTGGTGGACGAGGCGGCGCTCACCACCTTGCCGCCGTGGTCGGTGGGGTCGCCCAAACGGATTGCCGCTTTCATTCGCTAACCTCCTCCAGGGGCGGCCTGGCCAGCGCCAGCGACACCCTGTCGTGTTGAAACTGGGTAAGGACGGCCGGCGCCTGCAGGCGCGCGCAGTGGCTGGCAGCCACGGCCGCCAGCAGCATCGGCGTCGCCGCGCCGGCGTCGCCCCATTCGCGCACCACGTTGCTGGCCTCGTCTATCGGGTGCAGCTCCACCTCGTGCCGCGACAACGCGGTGGCGATGGCCGCCAGCCTGACACCGCCGACGTCGATCTGCCCGCTGTTGTGGCACAGCCAGGCCAGGGTGGCGGCCTGGCCACCATCCGGCTTGGCCTCTTCCGGGCTGAACGGATAGTCCAGCAAACCGGCATTGACCAGCGCGTTGTCCAGCACCGGCTGCAGCTGGCGCGCCAGTTGCAGCGCCCGGTCCTGCGACAGGTCGGCCGAGCTGGACTGCGCCATCACCGCCAGCAGCGGCAACTGCGCCAGGCTGGCCTGGCGGCTGGCCGGCACCGCGCCCCAGCCCGCCGCCGGTCCGGAAAACTCCTTCTCCCAATACGGCTGGTAGGGGTCGGCGCCCTCGTCCTGCCGCATCTCCTGCGGCAGCGGCAGGCCATCGCGCAGGAACAGCATCGCCACCGCCGCCATGCCCGGCTCGCCATGCCAACGGCGGTGCGCCTGCAAGGCTGGGTCGACATCGCCCCAATCCTCGTCATCGTCGCGCTGCGCCAGCGGCGCGTCGGCGGCCAGCACCAACAGGCCCGGCAGCTCCGGATCTTGCTGCAATGCCTGCAGCACCCGGTCGGCGATCGGCCCGCTGCCCGGCAGGAAGCGGCAATCGCCGGCGACATGGCAATCGGCCCCCAGCGCGTCGGCCACCGCGGCCTGCTTCAAGGCCTTGACCCGGTTCAGCTGCTCCACGCCGGGCACCAGCGGCATCGCTTCCAGGTATAACGGCAGCCAGGCCGCGCCCGGCGCTTCGGCGTATAGGCTGGCCAGCAGCTCGGCCAGATGGGGCTCCAGCGCGTCCAGCGCTTCGCCCGGCTCCACCTCGTCCTTGGCCAGCGCCAGCCAGTAGCTGCCGTCGGCGGTCTCGGCCAGCCAGGCCGGCTCGTCCTTGGCCAGCACCGCGGCGGCCCACAGCCAGCGGCAACTCACCGCGCGCTGGCGCTCCCGCAGCGCCGCCTCATGCTGGGCGCGCGCCGCTGCGCGCTTGCCGTCGCGCTCGCTCTGCGCCGCCTCCTCCTGCCGCAGCGCTTCGGCCTTGGCCCGCGTTTCCTTCAGATGCGCCCACAGCTTGATGCCGACGCTGAGCAGCATCGGCGGCGCCAGGTGCAGCATCAGGATGGCGGACGGGCTGATGCGCTGCCAGCTCACCGGCAGCACCAGCCACAGCAAAGCCCACCAACCCAGGGTGATGCCGCCGAACAGGCCCAACATTCTCCACATGTGGATAACTCCTTAGCTCAAGCGCACTTTCACCTGCTCGCCCTTCAGCGAGACGGCGATTTTCTTCACCGCACGGCCGCTTGCCATCCGCGCCAGCAGGTCGTTGGAAATCTGCGCCAGCAGCGTGCGGGTGAGGATGGCGTCGGCGTTGCGCGCGCCGCTGTCCACATCCAGGCAGCGCGACGCCATCTGCTCGGCCAGATCGGCCGGGAACTCGACCTGCGCGCCGTGGTTGTCGGCGATGCGCTGGCGGATCTTCTCCAGCTTCAGGCCGACGATGGCGCGCAGCACCTCGTCGCCGATAGGGAAATAAGGAACGATGGTCAGGCGGCCGAGGAAAGCCGGCTTGAACGCCTTCTGCAGCGTCGGCCGCAGGATTTCCACCAGGTCTTCCGCCGTCGGGTCGCGGTTGACATCCTCCACCGTCACGCCGTGCTCGCAGGCGCGCATCACCAGATCGGTGCCGGCGTTGGAAGTCAGCAGGATGATGGTGTTCTTGAAGTCCACCTCGCGGCCTTCGCTATCCTCCAGCACGCCCTTGTCGAACACCTGGAAGAACAGCTCCAGCACGTCAGGGTGGGCCTTCTCCACCTCGTCCAGCAGCACCACCGAATACGGCTTGCGGCGCACCGCCTCGGTCAGCACGCCGCCCTCGCCGTAACCGACATAGCCCGGCGGCGAGCCCTTCAGGCCGGACACGCTGTGCGCTTCCTGGTATTCGGACATATTGATGGTGATCAGGTTGCGCTCGCCGCCGTACAGCGCCTCGGCCAGCGCCAGCGCGGTTTCGGTCTTGCCGACGCCGGACGGGCCCACCAGCATGAACACGCCCTTGGGCTTGCCCGGGTCCTCCAGGCCGGCCTTGGCGATCTGCACCCGCTCGGCGATTTGCTCCAGCGCGTGGTCCTGGCCGATGACGCGCTCGCCCAGCAGCTGGGCCAGCTTCTGCACCTGCTCCAGCTCGTTGCTGACCATGCGGCCCAGCGGGATGCCGGTCCAGCCGGAAATCACGTCGGCGATCACGCTCTCGTCCACGCATTCGAAAGCCAGCGGCTGGTGCTTTTGCAGCTCGCGCAATTCCTTGCGCTTGGCCTGCAGCGGGCTGATCTTCTTGCCCTTGGCCGGCTTGGCTTCGTCCTGGGCCGCCTTCAATGCGTCGATCTCGGCGATCAGCTTCTGCTGCGCCTCCCAGGCCTGGTGCAGCGCGGCCAGGTCCTGTTCCAGCTCGGCGCGCCGCGCCTGCAGCTCGGCGATGCGCTCGGCGTGGCCTTCTTCGCGCTCCAGCGCCGCGGTTTCGCGGTCGATGTTTTCAATCAGCACCGACACGTCCTCGATCGGGCCGGGCTTGCCGGCGCGCGACAGCGCGACGCGGGCGCAGGCGGTGTCGAGCACGCTGATGGCCTTGTCCGGCAGTTGGCGGCCGGCGATGTAGCGGCTGGACAGATGCACGGCGGCTGCCACCGCCTCGTTGAGGATTTCCACCTGGTGGTGGCCGGCCATCGCGCCGGTCAGGCCGCGCACCATCTGCACGGCGATCTCCGGCGCCGGCTCTTCCACCTTCACCACCTGGAAGCGGCGCGCCAGCGCGGCGTCCTTCTCGAAGTATTTCTTGTATTCGGCCCAGGTCGTCGCCGCGATGGTGCGCAGCTCGCCGCGCGCCAGCGCCGGCTTCAGCAGATTGGCCGCGTCGTTCTGGCCGGCCGCGCCGCCGGCGCCGATCAGGGTGTGCGCCTCGTCGATGAACAGAATGATCGGCACCGGGCTGGCCTTGACCTCGTCTATCACCTGGCGCAGGCGGTTCTCGAACTCGCCCTTGACGCTGGCGCCGGCCTGCAGCAGGCCCAGGTCCAGCGTGCGCAACGTCACGCCGGCCAGCACCGGCGGCACTTCGCCCAGCACGATCTTGCGCGCCAGGCCTTCCACCACCGCGGTCTTGCCCACGCCGGGCTCGCCGGTGAGGATGGGGTTGTTCTGCCGGCGGCGCATCAGGATGTCTATCATCTGGCGGATTTCGACGTCGCGGCCCAGGATGGGGTCGATCTTGCCGGCGCGCGCCTGCGCGGTCAGATCGATGGTGTACTTGTCCAGCGCCGGGCTGCCGCGCTTGCCTTGCGGCGCGGCCGGCTGCTCGCCGGCATCCGCGTCATCCGCCGCCTCAGGCTGCGCGCCGCCGTTGCCCGTTTCGCCGCCGTGCTGGCGCAGCGCCGCGTAAGCGCCCTGCAGCCTGCCGGCATCCTGGCGCGCCAGCGCCGGCGCGCCGGATTGCAGCGCGCCGCGCAAGGCGTCGTCCTGCCACAGCGCCAGCAGCAGGTCCAGCGTGGAGACATTGTCCTGGCCATGCTCGGCGCTGGCCAGCAACCAGGCCTTCTCCAGCCACTTGGGCAGCCAGGACGACAACACCGGATTGCGGGTGTTGCCGCTGCGGAAATTGTCCAGCGCGGCGTCCAGCTCGCGCTCGACGCGGGCCAGATCGGCGCCCAGCGCGCGCAAGGCCGCCAGCGCGGCGTTGTCGTCCTGATCGAACATCGCCAGCAGCGCATGCTCGATCTCGATCTCGAAGTGGGTGCGGGCCAGCGCGCGGCTGGCGGCCTGCTCGATGGCCTGGCGCGCGGTCGGCGTCAGTCGGCCTATCAGGGATTTCAGCGATACGGACATAGGCTTGTACTCGTCTTCTAAAGGTATGGATTCAAATCATTCGTCGTTGGCGGCTGCGGCCGGCATCATCTCGCCCAGCCAGCCTCGCAGCGCCGCGCATCCGTTTTCGTCCAGGTCGGCCAGCATCGGCGCGTACCAGTTGAGCAGCGCCTGGTCATCCAAGCATTGCCGCAGCAAGGGCCAGCTGTTCTCCAGGAAGACCGGGAAAAACGGCACGCCGCGCTGCTGCAAAAACTGATCGTCGGTGATCCTCAGCTGGCGGTACAGCTCGCGCAGCCAGGCGAGGTAGGGCAGCGTTTCGCGCGCATGGCCGGCTTGAGCCAGCGCCGCGATGAAATTGACATAAGCCGCCGCGCACGGCACCTCGCGGCTGGCGTGGTTCAGTTCATCGAACTTCATCAACCAGGCCTTGCCCCGCGCCACCTCGCCGGCCATCACCGAACAACTGGCCAATTGCAACGCATTGCGGGCTGACGGCTCCAGCTCGAACAGCTTCTGCCAGCAGGAAAGCGCCGTGCTCCACTGCATCTGCCGGCTGCTGGCCAGCGCGCACAAGCGGTAGGCGTCGGCGCGCAAGCTGGCGGACTTCGCCTCCAGGTGGGGCTGCGCCAGCTTCAACGCCTGCTGCCATTCCTCGCGTTGCAGCGCGTCCAGCGCGGCGCGCAGCTGCGGCGGCGCATCCTGCGGCTCGGCCAGTTGGATGGGCATCGCTTTGCGGCCCAGGATGCGCGACAGAATGCTCATGGCGTTTCTTTCCGATCAGGACAACAGGGTGTAACGCATATCGTCGGGATGGCCCGCCGGCTTGCCCAACCAGCCATCGCCGCCCAGGCGCAGCGACGCGTCGCCCAGCACCGCCGCCGCGACGTCGCGCTTGTCCAGCACCAGGCATACCTCCACCGCCAGCGCGTGGCCGAGCGCGAACTTCATCAGCGCGCGCAGCGCCTGCGCGCCGGCGGCGTGCGGCTGCAGCGCGTCGAACTGCGCGCGCCGCAACGGCCCCAGCCGCAGCTTGAGTTTGGTTTGCCTATCCCAGATGCGCTCGCCGGCAAAGGCGGAAAAACCCAGCTCGCAGCCTTCCATTCCCAGCTGGCTCTGCTCGGCGCGCGGCACCGGCAGCCATTGGCCGACGAACTGCTCCAGGCTGGCCGTCACGCCGAAGAAGCCCTCCACCAACGTGGTCAAGGCTTGCGCCGACATCGGCTTTTGGCTGAGCAGGCCGGCGTAGTAGACGAACATGCGCTCGTCCAGCTCGGCGCCCGGCCCCATCTGCTGGCGCAGCTGGCCCAGGCCCACTCCGCCCAGGTCCAGCAGATTGCG
Organism: Chromobacterium subtsugae; assembly: GCF_001676875.1. Classification (GTDB taxonomy): domain Bacteria; phylum Pseudomonadota; class Gammaproteobacteria; order Burkholderiales; family Chromobacteriaceae; genus Chromobacterium; species Chromobacterium subtsugae. The sequence continues at coordinate 110,138 of NZ_JYKA01000013.1, forward strand.
GGTGAAGCCGTCGCGCTCGCCGGCTTCGACATTCACCCAGCTGCGGTATTTGCACCAGGCTTCGAAGAACAGCGCGCCGGCGCGGTGGCTGAACAGATCGAAGAAAGCATGCATGGTGCTGTCGCGGTGGCGCAGCTTGCGCTCCAGCAGCAGCTCGGTATAGGCGGTGGGCAAGGCTCCGCTCGGCCCGGTCAGGCCGAGGAAGCTGATGGTCATCTCGTCCTGGCCGCCGCTGCCCGCTTCCGCCTGGCGGTAAGTTGTCAGCTCGCTGGCCGGGAACGACAAGGAGGCCAGCGTGCGGAAACGCAGCGCATCCGGCAAACGGCCGCGCTTGGCGCCGCGCTTGCGCCCGGCCAGCCCCAGCAGGCGCACTGCCTGGAAGAAGCCGAACTGGCTGGCGTCGGCGGCCAGCTCGCGCGTCAGATCACGAGGGCTTCGCCGGCTCGGGCTGGCCATACCGCCACCTCCTCGTTTTGTTGCACGGTTTCCACCCGCAGCCGGGTGAAGCTGTTGGGCGCGCAGTACAGCGCGAAGAAACGCTCCAGGATCGACGCGAACAGGTAAACGCTGCCGCCGACATAATAATCGGCGTCAAGTTTCAGGCGGATTTCACTGCCGCGCACGAAGCCGGCGAAATCGCGGCCGCTGACGCGGGTGACCGCCGCCTCGCTGTGAATGCCTACTATGCCCTGGATTTGCCGCACGTTCACCGGAGAAGCGGTGAGATTGTACAGCGCCAGCATTTCCTGCAGGGCGGCGCAGCCGGAGTCGACGATGGACATGTAATTCAGCGACAGGTGCGAGATCAGCCGCCACTGCACGGCGCGGCCCAGCGGGCTGCGCTGGCTGGCGGACGGCTTGCGCAGCAGCCTCACCCGCTTCACCACCGAATGGCCCGGCAGCGAAAAATCGGTGCGCTGGGTGGACTGGCTGCCGCCGAACGGAATCTGCTCCGGCAAATCGCGGTTGCTGCACAGCAGGTCCAGGCTCAGCACCTCGGCCGCCGGGCGCACCATATTGAACGCCAGGTCCACCAGGTGCAGCTCCAGGTCGGTGCCCTTGTCGCCGGCGCGCGGCGAGCCCTCGCGGCTGGCGTGCCAGTAGAAGCGCGGCGCCTGCTTTTCGCTGCCGTGGCGGGTGGCGTAGAACGGCGGCACCTCCTCGCTGCTTTCGCCCTCGCCCGATTTCTCCACCCGCACCACGCGGCGGATCTGGATCGCCTCGTAGGCCAGCGGCTTGCGCGAATCCGCCAGCACCGCGTAGCCGGCCTTCTGGTGGCTGACGCGGATGGGCTCGGCCGGGTGGTTGAACAGATTGACGATGGGCGCGCAGCCCAGCTTCAGATGATGGGCCTGCAACTGCGCCTGCAGCCGGTGGTGGCGCTCGCTGTCCGGATAGTCGGCCAGCACCAGTTGCAGCACCAGCTTCTCCCCTGTCAGCCGCGGCGCCGCCTTGGCCAGTTCGCCGATATCGACGAACAGGAATTTTTCCGGGTAGCAGAAGTATTCGGTCAGCAGCCGGTAGCCCATGAACGAGCGCTCGTCATACTCCAGCATGCCCTCGTCGCGGCCGAAGCCCACCGGGAGGATGGCCGAGGCCGGCAGCAGCGCGCTGTGCGCCGGATCCTCGCTGCCGTCGCCGACGCGGATGCGCAGCACCTTGGACAGCAGCAGTTCGTACAGCAGATGCATCAGCGCCGGTTCGCCGTCCAGGAAGAAACGCAACGACTCCAGGCCGATGTCGCTCACCGCCAGGCCGCCGTGGGTGTGGAACTCCAGCGTCAACAGCGCCGCCGCGTCCGGCGCCAGCTGGCGCAAATAGGGCGAGCCGCTGGTCAACTCCAGCTTGGCGTTTTCCAGCGACAGCGGGTACAGGTCCACCGGGTAGGCGCTGCGGAATTTGCACACCACGCCGCCGATGGCCGGCGCATGCACTGGCTGGCCGCGCTCCACGCGGTAGCGCTTGGCGATCTCCGGCCGCGCCGGATCGCACTCGAACTGCACGATGGTGGCCGACGGAATCGGCTGCAGATAGTGCGGGTAGAGCACGTCGAGGAAGCTTTCCGCCACCTCCGGGTATTCATCGTCCAGCTTCTTGTGGACGCGCGAAGCCAGCAGCGCGAACGCCTCGATCAGCCGCTCGGTGTGCGGGTCGGCGCACTGGTCGCCTTCCATCTGCAGCCGGCCGGCTATCTTCGGATAGCGGCGCGCGAATTCGCCGGACAGCTCGCGCAGGTGGCCGAGCTCGCGTTCGTAGTAGGGGAGTAAGGATTCGAGCATATGATTTCTATATTGTATTGACTTGTGAACCTACAAGCCTATCCGTGGCAATGCAACAACTTCATACTCACAAGCCGCCAAACTAAATTACATCTCTTCCTTCGCAACAATCCTTTTCGAATCAGTCACTCGCTATCAAAATTTACTCTTTATCTTTTCCATCCGTACTAAAGAGTGCGAAACAAGCGAGCTTCAGTCACATCTTCCGCAGCACTATCCATATGCAGCTATTTTTCATCCTATTGCAGCGCCACCACGCACTTACTATTAAATCCCAACCCTGCAATCCCTTCATACAACCTGCACTCATTGGCTTTCCCGCCATACAGCAGACAACCTCACCTGGGTTCCGAAGGCTCTATTTCGCTTATTTCATAGACGTACTGGTCATCCACCACAAGCTTGTAATCCGCATCGTAAAAAAGACCATGCGCTTCATAATCAGTAAAGCGAATAATCAAAGTGGGTGCGGCACTCTCTGGTGGAGAAAATATATGCAAATTAAACTTGCTGCTAATCTGAATCGGATCCAAGAAACCACCACCTTTTTCATATCGATACAAAACAACTCGATGAGGCAGCACTCCTTTCCAGCCGACAACATTCACATTATTGCCAAAGTATTTACAAGATTCCGCATGAGCATGCCCCAATAAAAAAGTGATTGAAACTACTAAAACATGGCTAGCAAATTTCAACATACTCACAGCGATTACTTTCGAAGAAAATTAAAACATCAACAACAATGACAATTTCGCTCTTCACCGCAGAATACCCGATTAAGCCCTAAAATCTGAAAAGACTATAATTCAGGATAAGTCTGCGAAGTTCAACACTCACCAAAACACAATGCAATCAATACCTGAGATCCGTGAGTTATATTCATAAAACAACTCCACGCTGGACACACCCATCCAAACTACTACTTACAAACCGACACCAACACCGCGCCTTACTCCTTAATCATCTCCGCACATTCCCGATTAAAAGCTATCCCTTCACCGCCGAATATTGTTTTACAGCTATTCACTCTTCCCCCTCCAAGCTGACATCCCAACGACACTCTTGTTTTTTCTAATTTCGAGATTTTAAATTGATACCCTTCTCCCAGTATCAGTTTATAATCTGCATCAACAGGTAAATTTTTTTCACCATAATCAGAAAATTTTACAATTAAAGTAGGTGCTTTGTTTTCCTTTGGCCACCAAATATCGGCTCGATAAGTCTCCTTACTGACCTGAACAGGATTAATAAAATTTCCATTTGCCTGATAGCGATATAACACTGCCTTCTTCGGCACCTTTCCCGTCCAATGCTGAATGGAAAAATTATTTACCAAAATTTCACACTCACTAGCCTCAGCGCAACAAGACATCAACAGGCTGCCACAGCAAAATATCATACATCTAGAAAGACTCAAATCATAGCCTTTCTGGCCTTACCTTCTGGCTCACCATTCTTTGGACCATCATGCAGCGGTGTCAGCAAAGTTATTTTGCGCGGCACTTTGATAACAGCCACATGAAATTTGCCAGAATTAGAATAATTAATAACCAATTAAGTCCTTCTCGCAGTAGTGCCGCCCATTAATTCATTCGTTTATGGCTTACTGATGCTAAGCATCTCGCTTTTAACTCTTCTTTCTTCTAGCGGACATGCGAAGCCAGCAGCGCCAGCGCCCTGATCAGCCACTTGGCATGCAGATCTGCGCACTGGTCGCCTTCCATCTGCAGCGGCTGGCTATCTTCGGATAACGGCGCAAAAATTCGCAAGACAGCTCGCGCAGGTGGCCGAGTTCGCGTTCGTAATAGGAGAGTAAGGATTCCAGCATATTTCAATCATCGGTTTGGCTCTTGGCGCGATACGGATGTTCCAGTCAATGAATTCATTCGCGGCAAGCTCATCGCTGAGTAAAAGCCTTCACCTGCTCCCTGCGCTCCAACTCTTTCTTGAACGCCTCATTGGCTTCATCCGATTCGCAGATCAGCTTCTTGTTATCGTCGTGAACAAAGAAAACCGTGCGATAACGCCAGTACGAACCATTCGGTTCTAATTTGCTCAGAGCCGAATACATGAACCAGGCGCGCGAGTCATGCACATGTTCATCATATAGCGCCATCAATTCCGCATTATCTTTCACATCCGGGTAGAGTTTTTCGCTCTTGTCGATCAACAAAGCCCGCTCCTTGCCGGTGCAATCTTTGCTGAACATTCGCGAGACGGCCGTAAACATGGTCGCCAACCATCCAACCGGGTTAAATCCCACGCTAATTTTTCCCTGGTAGTCATCGCTGAAATCTTTGGCCCCCGCCTGCAACTGGGTGCCGTCCCGCGTCGGCTCATATACTTTGGACAAATTGGGGGTGAATGGCTTGCCGATATAGGCCTTGTCCATATCGCTCAGTTTGTCCTCCGGGATAGGCACATCAACAAAGCGTCTCTCCTGCGCGGATGGAAGCTTCCAGGTCGGCGGCGTCATATGCACCTCATCGGCTCTACCCGTGCTGCTTTGCTTGCTCCAAGCCGCGTTTTCCTGATCAATGGCCCAGGATGGCGTTTCCCGTTTCGCCTGCGCGTATTTGAAATAATCGGCGTTCTGCTGGCCCTGCCCACCTTGGCATTTCAGCCCGCCCGCGTAGCGCTCGATGCGCCAGGCGTTGATCTGGGCGGTTTGCTCCTGCAGGATGGCCGTCAGCGAGCCGGAAGCTTTGGAGGCTTCGCGCCAAGCATTGAATCTAACCTCAAGTAATGGTTTTGTACTAAACAGGCCGATAACTTCCTGACTCATAAAGCGCCACGACTCCTGCTTCTGCAGCACCGCCAGTTTGGCCTTGTCCGCGGCGGCGCCTTCCTGCAATACAGCGGCATTGATCTTCAAGGGCGCGCCTGCATCAAACGCCAGCCTGTACATATGATTCAAAGGCAGCTGCGACAACAGCAGGCCCTGCTCTCCACGCGCCTTGCCCTGATCATTGGGCGGATAACCGCCGCCGACATCGCTATGCATGCCGGGATACACCCATTCACCCTGGACGCAGCTTGGGTAGCCGCCGGAGGCGCTATTGCCCACGGAGTCCAACGGAAAGCACAACCGCTGCTCATGGGCGCTGACCATGTGCGCGCAGCACAGCAACCAGGCTTTGTCAGGCAGCGCCATGTCGCCACCCCAGTCCAAGTGGCCGGTGGCACCCGGTGCTAGCTCGGTCAAGCCCACCGAGGCCACGGTATCGAATATCCCGAGAAATTTCACTTCCAACGGGATGCCGAAAAACGTCCCGTCCGGCATCTGTTCGTTCAGCCGCCACAAAAAGGCTCGCGCCTCGGCCGCCCCGCGCGAGAAACCGTAAACGCACAGCTTGATCTTCAGCAGCTGCGGTTTGAAGTCCGGCTGGGCCAGCTTGTTCAGGACTTTGGTCATGCCCTCCTTCATGGCGGCTTGACGATCTGACAGGCTGGTGGGTTTTTTCACCTTCAGGCCGTTTTCCACCTCCTCATAGGTGAATTCCATTCTCTGGATAACATCCAAGGCTTTGTCATCATCATACTTTCCGATACCCATCGCTTTTTGCAGCGAATCGATCAACCGGGTCAAGCCCCATAAAATACGCCGCTCCCCCCCTGTGGCAAAACTCAAGCCAGATGAGGAAGGAGCATTCTCCTTGATTTCTACAAATGTAGTTCCCACACCCTGCATGTAGTGCTTAAAATATCCACTACTTTCAGATTCGTCATTACCAAGCGAGGCACGATATAAGCGTCGCACATTGCTGCTACACACAGAACTAGCCTTGTCATCGGAATCACCATGATTATTGGTGCCATCAAAAAACAGGCTGATATTGAGCACCAAACTACATGGAACCGGCTTGCCAGCAGCACGCTCATCCATGCAATGAGCCGATATCTCCGATTGCTGAGAGAGCCGCTGCGAAATGACATCGGAAATTGAAACCGGGAAGTATCCTTTTTCAGGAAAAGCAGGTGCCAAGCTTAATGGCATGTCTGCTTTCCTCCTAATCGACGAATTAACTCTGGATATCTGCCAGGTCCTCCTGGCAAAGTATTCATAATCTCGAGGTCTTGATCACAATCAATAATTACCCTTGGATCGTCGCATGGCAAAAATATCAATGACACGCCACATGTTCTATCATACCTAGGCACATTTACTATCTTGCTCAGGGTCTGGTAATTAGACCTATGAATACGCATCCATTCATCCCATTCTGGCGTGGAGTGACCATTCTTCCATTTTGGCGGCGGTACATTCCCAGGATTCAACTCAGGACTAGGATCTTTTTTCCAGGTAATTTCGGCCATCATCCCAGGCCTCCATTTCTTTGGGATGCTGATGCAGCACTCATCTCCCCCCTCACCACTCACACCTTGCCCATTAAATGTAGCGCGAATAATGCTGACGCTTTTATCAGCGTTGACAACACGAGCCGGAACACCTTTCATCTCTTCACCGGCCAGGCTTTGGCAGCCAGACATCAAAGCCAACATCGATAAAATCAAGGCGGACAACCATTTTTTTTGCATTGCATTTCTCCAAAATCTGCTTGACAACTGCCATAGTACTTACTGACAGGTCTGTTTGCCATCCATGCGACCGGTCAACTCTTGGTATCGGTTTGTCCCTGCTGGCAACGTTACCCCGCATGTCTCATCATATTTCGGCACAGGCACCATTGCTTTCATGACAAACGCATTGAGCTTTGTGAACGGCCTTCCAAGTTTTCTCCGCATCAGACAAGGAGGTGTTCGGATTAGACTTCGGCCTTTTAGAACCATCAGGATTACGTTCAATATCCGGATCCTTCATCCACTCAACCTTCGCGATCATGCCCGGCTGCCACTTGGCGGGAAACTCGACACAGCGATCATCGCCACCTCCACCATCAATGCTCTGGCCATTAAATTTTGCCCAGAGAATACTCGTATTGGGCACAGTGTTGATTGTCCGTCCTGAGCCGCCCATCATTTTAGGCTCGCCCATGCCCTGACAGCCCGCCAGACCGATCAAGGCGCCGCCCCCAGAGCAAGCGCCGCCAATTCATGCGTGTTCCCTGAGCATGCGTTCCACTTCCGGCATCCGCTCCGCCTCGGACCACAGCTTGGCCTTGTCCGCCGCCTGGTGGGCCAGCGCCAGCCGGCGCACCAGTTCCTCTTCGGAATCCAGGCCATACAACTGCGGCACCAACAGGTGGTTTTGCCGCCAGATTTCCGCCAAATGCCAGCAAGCCAGCGCGTCGATATGTGGCGGCTCCAGCGTCAGCGCGTCATGCTTCCACTCCAGCGGCGCCAGCGCCTGCAGCGCGGTGGCGTCCAACATCCGCGCGTGGCCATCACGGTCCAGCCAGTGCCATTGCAGCGCCGGCTCCAGCAGCAACTGGCGGCGCGGTTCGTCCAATGCGTCAACCACAGCGGCAAACAGCCGCGGGTCGTGGAAGCGCAGCACGCCTTGCTGCAAGCCCTTGTCCCAGGAGGCCTGCATGCATAGCGTCAGCCGTTCGGCCAGTTGGTCGTAGTCCCACCCGCTGAACAGCGCCAGCACCCGCGGCTGTCCCTGCCATTGCCGCAGCAGTTTCAGCAAGCGCGTTTGCGGCTGATTGGCGTCCAGGCGCACCAAAACCGGGCCTTCGTCGGCTGCGTCGGCATGCGGGGTGTCCTGCAGCAGCATGCGCGGCGGGTACAGGGTGCCTACCAGGCTTTGCCAGCGCGATCCCATCTCGGCCTGATCGACTATCAAGTCCAGCCATGGCAGCTCGAGCTCTCGTGCCGTCTGCAATAGCCTGTACAGCCAGGCTTCCGGGCTTGGGGCGGTCATCACGATTTGCGGCTTCATTTGGCGGCCACCAGCGGATTAGCCTGGCTGAACCCCTGAGCCATGCATTGCTTGCACACCGTATTGGGGAAGCGCGGCAGCGGCGGATTCATCTGGTCCGGCCCGCTCCAATCATGGCTGGCCCCCTTGATGCTGACGGTGCCCGGCGCATGCAGCTCGATCTTGCCGTCCTTGATCCGCACATAGGCACCGCCGCTGGTCAGCAAGATTTCCTGTTTGCCGTTGAGGTGGATCTTCTGTTTCACCGAGGTGATGGAGAGGTCTTGATCCGCCGTCAGCTCCATCGCATCGCTCTGCGCCTGCACTTGCACCTTCCCCTTCGCCGCGATCAGCTTCAGCGCCACCTTGTCCTTCACCCCCGCCACGAACAGGCTGAGGTGCTGGCCGACGTTGTGGATCCAA
>NZ_JYKA01000014.1 GCF_001676875.1 Chromobacterium subtsugae
CTCTGCGTAGACCGGCACGTCCAGGTGGCTGGCCGGAGCCACCCAGCCTTCGTTGAACCAATCCAGGCCCATGCAGGGCTGGAACGGGCGCCGCTCCAGGGTGGCGGCAAGGGCAGCCTGATCGACCAGGCCGGCCAGGCGGTAGAACGACAGTTGTTTGAACCAGGTCATGCTGCCACCCCCAGTCCTTGGAGCCGTGCTGATGTATTGGCGGCCTCACTCGACACTCCCGCGGCAAGTAAAGACAGTTTGCGCATGTTCTCGGCGGTTCGGAGTAGAGATGTAACATCCAGCTCACCAGCCAGCAGCGCGCGGATGACCTGGGCATTCTCGGCTGTGATCTTGGACAGGTCGATGCCATGAACGTGGACTACGTTTATCAGGGTCTGTACCGGCTTGGGGATGTTGCGCTCGTTCTCGTAGCGGCTGCCGCCGGATTGGGTGACGCCGAGAGCGCTCCAGAACTGTTGCTGGTTGAGGCCGGTTTGGCGGCGGATGTCGCGGGGGTTTTGCATGATGGCTCCAGAATTGATGAAGCCCGCGCGCGGCGGGCTTGTTTGATCATGGCGGCGCGGATCCACATGCGCCGGCGGTGGGCTGTTGCTGGCATTACATCGAATAGGTGCTGAAGCGGCGCTGCAGGCCGAGAGGTGCGAACGGAATGTCGTCGTCCATGTCATCCATGCGTGGGGCTGCCCTCGGCTCCTGGCGGCGCGGCGCTGCCGGCGGCTCCTGCCGTGGCGAATGCGTTCCACCATCCTCCTGCCGGCCGCCCTGCAGGCTCAGCTCGTTGACGCGCACATCCGGCGATAGCCGCTTGTTGCCGTCCTTGTCCTGCCATTCGCGCAGGTTAAGCTGGCCATAGACCGTCACCTGCTGGCCTTTTGCCAAGTAGTTCTTCAGCGATTCGCCGCGCTTGCCCCAGACCTGGCAGCTGAACCAGTTGGTGGTCTTGCGCTCTCCGAAGCCGATATCGCTGGCCACGCGGAAGGTGAGGATAGGTTCGCCGGCCTGCGTATAGCGAAGCTCGGCGTCGGCGGCTAGGCGGCCGTCAAAGGTGATGCTGTTCATTGCAGACTCCTCAGCGCCTTCTCCAAGCGCGGGTTTTGCGAGTGGTCCAGGTTCTTGATTGCCCAGGACACATAGTCGCGCGGCAAGGCGACCAGCGGCGTGTCCTTGTGCTTGCCGAAAGGCATCACGGTCGGCACCAGAGCTTCTTCGGACAACTGGTGAAGCCGCTCCCAGCTGTCCACGACAAAGCCTTGCTCACTCAGTCGGAGCATGATGGCGCGCAGGATGCGATGGCAGATCAGCACGTCAGCCAGTGCGTTGTGGGCTTCGCGCAGGTGCTCCCTGGCTTCGCGGCCCATCAAGTGGTAAATCAGGGCACTTTGGCTGTAGCTGTCCAGGCCGGGCCACACTTTTTTCGCCAGCGCGCAGGTATCGATCAGCTTGACCGCCGGCTGTCCGATCACCTTCCAGTCACTCTCTATGAAGTGGCCGATCATGTAGACGGTGCCGGCCGGCAACTGGAAATCGGTATGCGGCGCGCAGTCAACCAGGTCATCGTCGTGGATGTGGTGGACAGCCATTGCGCCCAGCTGAATCGGCTTGCTCGGCCGGTAGCGTTGGCAAAATTGCGTGCCCATTGCCAATGAAAAGCCGCTCAGCTGCAACCAGGCGGCCTCGATCAGCTCGGGGCCGCTCAGGCCGGTGTGTTCGCAGTCGAAGATAATGGCGGTCATGCGGCTTGCTCCTTGGTTTCCAGCGCGGATTTCAGTTGATCGTATTCAGCCTTCAGGCGGGCCTTGTTCACTTCATCGCAGCGCTTCCACGCGCCGGCGAAGATGCCCTGCAGCGAGCCCAGGTTGTCGCAGCCGCGCATCGTCTCGATGGCCATATCCACTTCTTCCGCCATCATCTGTGCCGGGTCTTTGCCGCTCTCCAGCCATTCCAGCAGCAGGTGGCCAGTTTCGGCACTCAGGCGGACTGGGTCAGCGAAGAGGCGAGTCCGGTCCTTGCTGGCCAGCGCGACATTGCCGTCGTGCGAGATATCCAGAACGACAGTGAATTCGTACTCCAGCCCGTCGCGCTGCTCAGACTTCATGCCCAGCTTGGCCACCTTCTTCTTGCCGTTTTCTTCAACCTGAGTCGTTTCGGTCTTGCTCCGCATCGTGGCGATGACGTGCATGGGCGAGCGCAGGATGGCGTCAATGAAGGCGCGATGGCGTGGGGTGGTCTCGTTCCAGGCCGACCAGGTGTTGCCCTTGAATTTGGCCTTGGCCAACTGGTCGTTCATTTCGAGGCAGCCACCAACGCCGCTCCATTCGTGGGTAATGCTGTCGAGGATTACCGTGTTGTAGCCGGCTGCCTCTGCGGCTCTCATCGCTTCAAGGAAGCGTTCAGGCGTATAGGGCGGGTCCAGCTCCAAGACATCGAAGTCCACGATGTCGGAGTAAAGCGAGGCGCTACCGCGCTCGGTGTCGATGACGGCGATCTTGCCGCCAAGGCCTTTGGCGACGAGAAGCGCGCCGTAGGTTTTGCCTGCTCCGCTGGGGCCAGTCAGTGCCAGCCGTAGCTTGGCCTTTTTGCGCTGTGCCTGATGGAATTGCATGATTTTCTCCGGTTCTTAAAACGGAAGCGCCAGCTTGTGGGCTGGCGCTGCGGTGTTGCGTTGGTCGAGTGATTGAGCGGCTTGATGCTGCTGGGCGGTGAGGTGCTTCCAGCCATCGCCCTGGTTGATCTGCGGCCACATGGCGCGGACGAAGCGCCAGGCCTGCTTCCATTCGGTTCGTTTCATGGTCATCCCCATACGCTTCTTGTTCCGAGAATGCCTTCGCGGTCCTCATCCCAATTGCGGGATGGCTTTTGCTCCGGCTCAGGCTTGCGCGCCGTTTCAATGTGCACGACGTTCGGCGCCAGCGGCTGGCTGGTGCCGAGTCGGTCAATGGAGGCTTCGAGGGAGTTGCGAAGCCGGCCGCCTAGAGCATCGGCCTCAGCCTCGCTGAGCTCGCGGATGGTGAAGGCGAAACCCGGATGCGCCTCCCAAGGAATGGCAACCTCGCCAATCAGCGCCTGGCCCTTCACCTTGATGGCGAATGCCGGCCGCGGCTTGATCTGATCGAAGTGGCCGTTCACCCGGGCAACAAAATCGGCCATGAGGTTGGCGGCGCTGATCAAATCAGACGTGCCTGAAAGGTTTGCGATCATCTCAGTTACTCCTTACTACCTGGGCGTAGCTCTTCCGAGCCGCCTCCAGCAGTCGAACCGTTCGGCGCCGCGCGGGCCCGTCCGGCATGGCGTTGACAAGCGACAGTACCTGAGCGGCCATGGCCATTGTGGCTTCGCAATTTTCTGCTGCGGACCAGTCGGCCTTTTCGATATTGCTCTGCACCGGCAGGGCGAGTTGCCCGGCAACAACAAGGCAGCCGCCATGAATGTGGTGAGCAATGGGGCCATGTATGGGGAGGAACTGACGTGCGTTCATTTGAGTTGCTCCACGGCTTGCGCCACAGTGACAACGGCGAAGAAAAGTGAGGTGGCGACGAGGCCGCCAATGGTGCTCCTGATGATCTCCCTCATATCCGCGACATGCCGGTGGGCAGGTAGTCGGGCAGAATCGAGTCTGCGCGGTCTAGTACTTCCCCCTTGCTGCGCGCCAGCACGATCAGGTTGTCGATGCGGCGGCGAGTGCGAGGAAACTGGAAGTGGACGCGGAAGCCAGCCAGCGAGTGGATTGCGTAGCTGCCGGAATTGGCTGCGCGCAGGTTGCGGCAGTCTTGGTGAATCAGCGCCGAGGAGGGCGCTGCGATGGCATTGGCGATCATGCTGCTTTCCTTTCCTTGCGTAGCAGCAGGTCGGCATTTCGAACCCGGCCAACTGCTGCGATGATTTCATCCGTTCCGATGAGACGAACCAGATCGTCAGCGGACACGCTCTGCAAGAGGTCTTCCAGTGCCACGCCCTCGATGCGAACCTCCATCTCGGTGCGAGTGGCGATGGTGCGTGGTCTGACGCAGGCCAGATCCGCATGGATGGTGATGTCGATCTTGGGCATGGAGTGCTCCAGAAAAAGAAACCCCGCACATGGCGGGGTGTGGTGATAGGGAAGAGAACGAAGGGGGCTAAGTGATTTCAATCCCGGCGATCCAAAACTCTACGGCTTTGCCTAACTGGTCATATGTTGAGAAGCAATATGATGAAAAGCTATCTTCGGGAAGGTTAAGTCTTTCAAGCAGCCAGCTCATCTGCTCGCGCATTTGATCACGAGGATTGGATGAGAACAGCAACATGAGCTTGTGAGCCCCTGTCGTATTTTGTAATTTTTGGAAAATATCTTTGCGGATACCCGGCAACTCTTGCTCACCATTCGGGCTCATCCAGCGCTTCATTTCGACCACAGCAAAGTGATTTCCGGTATCCGGCACCTCCAACACCATGTCGTGAGAATTGACTTCGACAGACACCTTGTAAGGCATAGAGGACAGCAAGGACTTGGCAACTATGAATTGGTAGAATCGCTCATTGTTGAAGCGGAGAAGGCCGCCAGACTCGCCGGAGTATGCGACTCGGTTAGCGGTAACGGCCCCGAGTATTTGTCGGTCTTCCGCCTCAAGAGCCATGCCGGCGATATCGACCAAGCGGGCTAGATCAGGATGCATTCAAGTGTCCATTTCTATCAAATTCGCTTGAAAGATAAATCGATTCGATTGAACGGCTCAAGCACGTATTGCGAGGTGCAGGGGCGGGGGCGCTGGCGCGATTCGTCACCCAGCGACTGCTGAACATGGTCCAATCCCCCGCCGCTGAATCCAGCGGTACGACCGGCATCAGACTACCCGCGAGGGCTGCCGGCGCTGTTGCAACGACCTACGATGTGTTGTGGTCGACCCATCTGCGCATATCGGTTGGGGTGCGCAACCGGAAGGCCTCCCGCCGAAGCGGCCCCGGCGCAGTGCGGGGCTCTTGCTTTACTACTGAACGTCCTGCCGGCTCCTGCCCGGGTGGCGCCCGGTACGCGTGGCCAAACGCTGCACTTGCTCACAGCAAGGCGTTCAGTGGTAAAGCCGGCCAGGCCGGCGGCGGATCAGGCGTGTTCCAGCTGCTTCAGGCGGCACTTGGTAATCTTGCCGTCCTCTTCCTTCACCGAGTAGAACGAGCCTTTCGGGCCATCGTCGATGTGAGTGATCTTGCCGCTGCCGGCGCGCTTGTGGATGGTGGTGAACTTCACTTTGCTACCAACTTTGAATTCGCTCATGTGTTCCTCGTTTGTGATTGCGACCTACACGGCTGACGACTGGCTTGGAAAAGTTGGTTGCTCACGGCGTTTCCGTCAATCGTCATGCGTGTAGGTGGCCGCTTACGGCGGCCAGTCGGGATGTCCTATCTCAGATTCCGGGCGGTGTCCTCGCCTTCCGATTTCGCTGCTGAGCCAGGGCAGGGTCATTCTGTAGGGGTCTGCCTGCATCCCTCGCGCCGCGGATGGCGCCTACACGGGAGAACAGGCCGCTCTCGCCTGTTTGCTGCGTTGCGTTCTCTCTCGCCGTCACGAATCTTTCGACCATCGTTGCGCCGCTACAGGTATTGCGGAAACCTGCCCTGAGCAAGCCGCCGGGCCGGCGGGTTCCCAACATCTCCGCGACGAGCGCGGACCTCACAACTATGGGCTTTATATCGACGCCGCGCCGCCGTGCGCTGCTCTCACACTTAAGCGGGCTGGCGGCATTGCCAGCTGGTGCAGATGAGGCATTGTTAGCCTGTTGGTGATCCTGTACCGTCGCCCCGGGTCTCACCCGCCTAAGCCTGCACTCAGCTTCGGCGCTCGATCGAACGGACCTCATCGTAGCGAGTAGCCAACTCGCAACCGCTCAAGTGTGCCGCCTCTCTCGAAGCGGCCTTCTACTTCACTCCCCCGTTACCCGCCACGGTGGGTTTGGCGCTTACGTGGTCATTAGTCCGCTCCTTGCGGCCCTCTCACGCGACATGCAGTTGCTGCTGCATGACTTGGCTTTCTTCCTCAGGTCAGAGACCTGACAGGGGTGCCGTACTTCTGCGCCCTGGGCTGTGCCGTATCGCTGCTGGTTGTTTGAGATCGGTGCGAAAGTTTCGCTGTGTGTTGAACAAACTTTAATGCCCAGCGAAATGTTGTGCAAGTATTTATTTTGCTTTCTGCGAAATTTACGTGCGAAAGTGCAACAGATTGCGAATCGTTAAGCTGTCGCCAGCGGCGTAGAATGACAATGTCAACCATGGGTGGCGTCTTCATATGCGTAAACTCTTATTTAGCACTACTTTCATTTTGGGGCTTGGTGCCTGCGCGACGCAGCCCGTATCTTTTACTGCAGCAAAACCGGTTGATCCTGCCAAAATTTTCGATGAAGGCTCAGGGGCTGCCGCAGTCCTGGTTAAACGTGATAGCGGCTTCACGGGCGGCTGCTGTGATGTGCGGATTTTCGTGAACGGGAAGTTGCGAGCGAAAGTTGGCCCTGGCGAGGTGGTCGCTCTGCGCAGCACGCCGGGGCGGGTAATTATTGGTGCTGAATTTCCCGCGGGCGGCCTGAAAGAGATAGAAACAATCCTGGATGCCGACCATCCCAACAAATTTCGGGTGCTGATCGACTCTGCAATGTCGACCTCTATTGTTCCAACAGCAACCGACTGAGGCCGCGCCATGTCATTAATCGCTTGCTATGAATGCAACAAAGAAATCAGCTCCGAAGCGAGAGCCTGCCCGAGCTGCGGAGCCAAGAGGAAGAGGTCACCAATCTGGATCGGATTGGTGCTTGGCCTATTAGCCATGGTTGCGATGTTCGTCGTTGTAACCGTGGCAATGCAGAGCTCCGAGGACAAGGCAATAGCGACGGCCAAGGAGGGGGTCCGCCGCAGTCTGAAGAACCCAGATTCAGCACAATTTCGGGACGTGGCGTTCAGAAAAGAGAAAGTCGAAGGCGAGTTCACAAGCGGCTACATTTGCGGCCATGTAACCGGGACGAATTCTTTTGGGGTATTGGCCGATGAGAGGCGATTTGTCGCGCGCGCCTTCTTCGGGGGTAGGGTGCTTGATGTGACGAATCTGCAGATCGAGCCAGGCCCCAGCCCTGATGGAAATGTAGCTTCGAGATCCTTTGAAATGACTTACTGGCTGCCTGTTTGCGGCTGATATTTGAAGCGCCTGGTGATCGTCGACTGCCGCACGAGCTGAATGTGTCATTGAAGTAGGCGGTGATGAGAGGCATCAACGTGTACGAGCCGCCAGCGAGCTGAGGCTACTGGCCTGCTGATGAGGCGGATATATCACTGGAGGGAAGGGGAGAAGATGGGGTCGTTCTCTATTTGGCATTGGGTGATGTTCCTTGTGATGCTGGTCATCTTCCAGGTGCCTGCATGGTTGATCGTCCGGAAAGCTGGCTTCCCTGGAGTGTTGAGCATTGTCATGTGGGTGCCGGTACTGAACCTGCTGGCTTTGTGGGTGTTCGCGATGGCACCTTGGCCTGCGGCTCGAAAGTAATAACGTTCTTCGATGCCAAAATTGAAAAGGGGATGGCATGACCCGCTATAGCAAACGCCAGGGCGGCGGCGTCACCGCCCACTACAACTCTGCTGCGGATCTAGCACGAGCAGAGGACGAGGCGCGCGAGAGCAACATCCGCTCTCTCGGGCTGTTCATTGGCCTGATTGGAGGAGGGTGGGCCACCTGGCACACCATCATGGCCCACGGCGGCGCCGAGTGGCCGAAGGCAATTCGTTTGATCTTGACCGTGATCGGCGCCGCAGCTGGCGGTGCGGCCCTCTACTGGTTGAGCGTGCTGATCCTGGCGATGTTTGTTGGCGCGACGGTCGTCTCGATCGCCTGGTTATTCCTTCGATGGTTGTGGAGTGTGATCTAGGAGGCTGAGGGATATATGAAGAGAATGAGTGATTTGGCAGCAATCATAACGGTCCTTGTGGCGCTGCCTGTCATGGCTGATACATTGCTCCCGGACGCGCCGGTACGCGCCAAGCCTGCGGCCAGCCAGCCACTGGCAGAGAAGGCACCGATGGTGCTGGACCAGGACAAAGCGTCCTATGAGAAACAGTTGAAGCGCGAAGACCTGCAGCGCCAGATCAATTGCAGCGAGCAACCTGGCAGCCCAAGCTGCCCGCCGGCACGCAAGTTGGAGTCAGAGGCCTGCCAGAGAAATCCAGGAAGTTGCACCGATAAGGTGTTGTGATGGTGCCGGCCGCCAACGACCCGCTCTACTACGCCGGCGACGCCGCGGCACTGGACCCGGCCGGCTGCAGGCTGGTGACGATGCTGCTGGTGGTGGGTGAGTGGGTGTTCTGGTGGGTGGGGTTGTGAGCGGTCAATGCTAGGCCAAGGTGGTGACGTTGTTCACAAGGCGCAGCGTCAAACGTACTGTTAGAGTGATGGCGAATGAACGACTTGATGGTAGGCAGTCACACCACTTAAGTACAGTACGCTTCCATGTAAAAGGCATTGGCTGTAGCAAATATGATGCTATAGTCTCGGTAAGTTGTGGATTTTTATGGGAATTTGTATTACGATCTAGCGCTTAGCTGCTCGCCTTCACAATCGATATGCATTTAAGATATTATGATTCCTTCACAGAGGGGATCAAAATGAGTAATGCGGATGAATGGTTAAGGGTAAACGAGCAAGTTGAAGAGGTTTGCGCTGTAATATTTTCAACAGCCACCGAAGTGCTCCGCAGCGTTAAGCAATTTGGCTTCCAAGATTTACTTCTTGCCCCAAGGCCGAACGCTGAAGACAAACTGCTTCGAGTAAAAGTGTATGAGTCGATTCTTGGCGTAGTGATAACGGCTCTCGAAGGCCATGAATTGTATGATCTGGCAAAGCGACTCATTAATGCAAAAGAACAGATTTTAAGACTTGAAATGTTGATTAATGCAGTCAAGTCTAATGACATTGAAGAGTGCAGAAGACTCGTAGATCTTCTACAAAATCAAGCAGATTTCTAACAACCATCACATCAACAGGAGAGAAAAATGGATGCCTACATGCGCACTTTGACCTCCGCGGATACGGAAAAGACTGCGCTAACCAGCGCGCAGATTTCCAGCCTGCTGGACACTTTACTTTGCAATATCCGGCAAACGCGCCAAGAGCTGATTGATCTTGGCGTAATCCGCGACAAGCATACCTGCCTTGCTGAAGCTGCATAAGCAAGACTTTGCGTTGCCTGATTGAAAAAACCCGCCTCGGCGGGTTTTTCTTTGCCTTGCCAATCGGGCACCCTCATTCATTCCGCCCTCGCGCCGATCTAGATTTTTAAAATTTAGCCGGCCAGAACCTCGTTTCGCGCCACTTTTCCAGAATAGGGCCGAAAACTGCGCCTTTCCGGGGCTTGCCGACGAACCCGCTATGCCATGCTAACAGCTCCACAACGACGGAGATTGTTATGAAGATCGCGCTGATCGGTATCGTGTTTGGTTTCTATGTCGGATTTACATTCCTACTGGGACTGGCCGTCGAGCTGGGTGCGCGGGTTTGAACCTGAGGTCTTGCCGCGCTGCCGGCCGGCTGCCACACTACCCCCAGGCCCAGGCCTAACCCACCACGGTTCGGATAAAAACACCTGGCGCCCACGAAGCCCGCCTCGCGCGGGCTTTTTCACAACCGATCAACTTGTTTACGGGTAATAGTTACCACCTTTGTGGTTGATCTGTGCGGCACCATGCCGCGATGGATAGCTTCTCCGACCGACTACGGAATGCCCGCGAGAAGCGGGGAATGTCTCAAGAAGTGCTCGCCGGACGCGCAGGCGTGTCCCAAAGCACTATCTCTGCTCTTGAACTCGATCCGACCAGAAAGCCGCGCGATCTGCTCAAGCTTGCCAAAGTTCTCATGGTGAGGCCGCAATGGCTGCAGACAGGCAAAGGGCCGCGGGAGCCGGCGGTGGAGGAGGAAAAGGCCTATATTGCGGCGACCTCTCTGGAGGATCTTGCACGCCAATTGGTAGACCGTGGCAATGACGAGATCACCCAACTCTGGGCGCTGATCCTGGCTGAGAAGGACCGTCGCTGATACAACTGCTCCAACGGACAGTGTATGTCCATTGCATCAGATTTTGTCGCACGGTGTCGCATGGATTTTACAAGTGTTCAAACATGAACTATTGCTAATAGTACGTGCTTACACTTAGCATCCATGCGTGCAATCCTTCCATGAACGGCTGAAAGCCATCCTTCGCCTAAAGGGCATCAAAATCACTGCGCTCGCCCGAGCCTGCAGCGTCTCTAGGTCTACCGCATACCGTTGGCTCATAG
Source organism: Chromobacterium subtsugae (assembly GCF_001676875.1). Taxonomy (GTDB): domain Bacteria; phylum Pseudomonadota; class Gammaproteobacteria; order Burkholderiales; family Chromobacteriaceae; genus Chromobacterium; species Chromobacterium subtsugae. The sequence continues at coordinate 10,288 of NZ_JYKA01000014.1, forward strand.
ATGTAGTGCCTAACAAAGAACATATGGATATGATTTCCGAGTGCGTTTGCATGCCGGCAGATGTGCTACTCCATGGCCAGGATAGCGCCAGGATGGCAGCCAAGCGACTAGAGCTACTCGAACTCTGCGAGGACCTGACGTGCAATCAGATGGATGCACTATTGGTTGTTGCGAGGGAGTTTCATGCGACAGGTGTCGCATGTAAGTAAAAATACGTATATGCCCACCGGCGCCGACAGCGTGAGACTGATGGCTCCGCAACAACGCATGTGCTTGTATATGAAAAAAAACGAGAATTCCGTGAGCGGTAACTTGGCAGTAGGGTGCTGCCTGGCAGATAGGCGAGGCCGAATTGTTGCCGAGGTGACAGTAGGGCTAAGGAAGTATGAGGATGGATCTGTTGAGTTTTACCGCAGTGGCGATGCAGCTATTTTTGATGATTATCCAGACTGGTTAGCGCAGATGGTGGCGTAAAAATAAAGGCGACTCTCAGTCGCCTTTTTTGTTTTCCTGCTCCATGAACGCCTTGCGGAGCAGCTCGAAGGCGTAGGCCTCGCCTTTCTCGCGCAAGAGCTTCACGAGCTCTTCTTCCGTTTGAGCGGTAATCACGACCTGCTCCGGCACCGCAGCATGTTCGCTGTCGTGGCTCCTGTCCATCCAGCCGTATTCCAGGCCTTCCGCCTCTTCAATCCGCCGCGCCATATCGTCCCCCATCCGGCGCGAGTTAGGATTCTTCTTGTCCAGAGTCTTCAGCGTAGAGAGGTAGGAGGCTGAGGAGCCCACCTTTTCGGCTATGCGCGCAGCAGATCCCCTCGGCTTCAAAAGCCGCGCAAGATTCGCACGCCGTATATCAAAAACATCGATTCCCATGCCCAAATGATAGGAATTTTTCGCATCACGTGAAATAAACTCATTGCGAAACAAACATGCATATGCTTGCGAAAAGTTTTGCATAGAGTTAAAGTTTTGAGCGGGGGATTGCATGGAGCATCTCCGTTTCGATGTACCCAATTGTCAAAGAACACCCGCATCGCGCTCCAAGGTGGCAGCCGGTCGAGGCGCTGCAGCGGGTCTGGCTTGGTGCTGAGTGAAGTATGGCAAAGCGCTAAACCTTTGAAAATGATCACTTTTCAAGGAATTGTTGCGAACCATGTTTTCTGAAATCGATGTGGTGATCTACCAGGTCGTCGCCGACTGGAAGGATCGGACAGGATTGAAACTGAGGCATCTGGCTCACGAGCTGGGCATAAACCCCAACTCGCTGAGGCGGAAGGTCAATCGGGACAAAACGACGCACTGTCCGGCTCGTTTTTCTGTTGCGGAGCGAGCCAGGCTGTACGCGGTCACCGGCGATGAGCGCCTTGTCCCGTTCCTGCCGCGCGAAGCCGCCAACGACTATGCACTCGCGGAGGCCGCCTAGTGGCCGACCTGAGCGAGCAGATCCACTTCAGCAGCAAAACGGACGAGTGGCCAACACCACAGGCGCTGTTCGACCAGCTGCATGCGGAGTTCGGGTTCACGCTGGACGTCTGCGCGACACCCGCGAACGCCAAGTGCGAGCGGTTCTTTACGCGTGAGCAGGATGGCCTGGCCCAGGACTGGAGCAGGGAGGTCGTCTGGATGAATCCGCCGTTCGGTCACCAGATCAAGTTGTGGATGGCTAAGGCGTATCGCTCCAGCATCGACGGCGCTCTGGTGGTCTGCCTGGTGCCGGCGCGGACGGACACGCGCTGGTTCCACCGCCACGCGCTCAAGGCCGCAGAGATCCGCGCGCTGGATAAGCGACTGCGGTTCGATGGGGCGAAGGCTAAGGCGCCGTTCCCGGCCGTGCTGGTGGTCTACAAACCGGGCGAGAACGGGCAGTGCAAGTTGAGCGCGTACAAGGTTCCGGGCACCGGCGGCCGGGCGCATGAAATCAAGGGAGGGGAGTGATGGGCATCGAGCAATTGCAGCAGCAGGTCAATGCGCTGGGCAGCATGGTGTCAGGCCTGCGGGAGGACTTGGAGGCGGCGCAGCAGCAGCTTTGCGAACTGAGCGCGCAGCTGCCGCAAGCGATCAAGGCCGCGATTGCGAATGAGCTTAGGCCGGGCGGAGTACTTTATCAAGCCAAGCGTGGCGGCGACATGCCTCGCGGATAGCCACCTCCATAAGGACACCGTAGCTCGATTCGTAGGCCTTGTTGATGGGGATTTCTACATCAATGGTGACCACCGATCCGAGCTCGTCGTTATCAGCAGGAATCATCAACTCCACTGCTGCATATCCGTTTGAGTGGTCGTATCTGACTTTGTTGATGAAGGTCTTCATACAGCCTCCTGTATGCGAATGGTATTTAAGCATATCAGAAGCCGCGTTTCGCAGTCATGCAGGAACAGAAAAACCCACCGTCAACAGCCTGGCCGGGCCTCGGGTGGGTTCTGAACACAAAGGGAATTATATGGGAATCATGGTGCAAATCAACGACTTTGTTTCTTACTCGCCGAATAACGGAGTGATTCTGGCTGCCGGTGCGAAGGGCATGGCACCCGAAGAGATTTTGCAATCAATCTCTCTGGCATTCAGCTGCGCAAATAACAAATATCTGGAGATGGCCGCGCATGGTGGCGTGGGGCCGCTGTCAAAATATAGTTGCCTCAGTTACCACGACTTTCTTGCGCTGACATCTAGCGCCGCCAAGGCCGAGCAGGAGACGGAGGCTACGCGCGCTGCAAAGCGGGAGGCGATCCGTCGCCGTCGCTCTTCTTTCGATTCCAAGCGGGATGCGCTTGTCTTGGCCATGATTGATTCCGGCCAGCCGTATATCTGCGCACATCCCGATTGCATGTCTAGTGAAGACCTGACCGTAGACCATATCAAGCCTCTCTCAAGGGGCGGCACTGACGACCTCGAAAACCTGCAGTTTCTGTGCCGCCCTTGTAATTCCGCAAAGGGCGCAAGGCTGGAGGTAGGCAGATGAGCGTGGTGCATTCATTCGATATCCAGCATGCCGCCCTGTATGGCGTAGAGGAAGCCGTGTTCATCAACAACATATCGTTCTGGATCGCCAAGAACAAGGCAAACGCGCGCCATCTCTACGACGGACGGACTTGGACATACAACAGCATCAAGGCCTTTGGCGAGTTGTTTCCGTATCTGTCCGAGAAGCAAATCCGCCGCGTCTTGGACAGCCTCGTCCGCCATGGTGTGATCATGAAGGGCAACTACAACGACCAGGGCTACGACCGGACTTTGTGGTATGCCTTCGTGGACGAATCCATTTTCCTGAACGGGCATCTCATCTGCCCAAATGGGCAAATGGAAGCGCCCAAACGGGCGAAACGAAACGCCCAGAAGGGCGAACCTATACCAGATGGCTTACCAGATAGTTACACAGATAGTAGTAAAACCAATACGCCGCCGGCTGACGCCAGCGACGTCGAGTCCAAGCCCGTTACCGCCAAAGACCTGAAGGCGAAGGGTGTCGATCCCCAGCACGCCGCCGACTTCATGGCAGTCCGTAAGGCCCAGCGCGCCCCGCTGACTGCCACGGCCCTTGAGGGCATCGAGCGCGAGGCCGCCAAGGCACGGCTGACACTGGCCCAGGCCATCCAGATTGCCGCCGAGCGCGGGTGGCGAGGCTTCAAGGCTGAATGGCTGTGCCGCGACCCTGACCGCGCACCGCCGGCGCCGCGCATCAACCAAACCCCCAAAAACTACGGCAAGAGCGGGAGGCTGTGATGGACGAGCTGAAACCTCTTGGCGCGCTGCTGCCCGACATTGTGCCGGCGACACCGCGAGAGCGCACCGAGGCCTGCGAGCGGCACGGTCAGTACACCGCACGCAATCCAATTGGCCGCGTCTGGACGCGCTGCCCGGTCTGCGCGCAGGAGGCTAAAGACCTGGCCGACGCTGAACAGCAGGCCCGCGAGAAGGCCCAGGCTGCAGAACGCCAGCGCGCCGGCTGGCTGACCCTGTGCGGAAACTCTGGCATCCCGTTGCGTTTCCAGGATCGCACCCTGCAAAACTACCGCGCAGCGAATGACGGTCAGCGCACGGCTCTGGAGTTTGCCAAAGCCTACGCCGCCGAGTTTGAACACGGCCACTCTGGCCGCTGCGCGATATTCCTGGGCGAGTTCGGCACCGGCAAGACGCACCTGGCCTGCGGTATCGCGCTGCGCATCATGCATCGCTACCAATGCACCGCGGTCTTCACCAAGCTGGACGAGATGGCGCGGCTTATCCGCGAAGCCAAGAGCTTCGACTCGGCGATGTCGGAAAGCAAAGTTATCCGCCTCTACACCGCCCCGGATTTGCTGATCATCGACGAGGTCGGCGTGCAGTCCGGCACCGACACCGAAGCGCGCTCGCTGTTCGCCGTCGTGAATGGCCGCTACGAGGCGCGTCGGCCGACCATCTTCCTGAGCAATCTTGACCGTGATGGCGTAGCCGCCAGCATCGGGCCGAGGCTGTTCAGCCGGCTGCGCGAGGACGGCTGCGAGGTGCTGGTCTTCGATTGGGATGATTACCGTGCATTGGAGGTGGCATGAAGCGCTCTCCAGCCTGGCGCCGAACCGTCATCGGCACATTACTCGTCGCTATGTTGCTGCTGACCGCGCCATTGTGGTTCATGGCTGCGCTGCAGCTGGAAAGGGGGGCGGAATGAGTCGCGAGACTATCACCATCCAGACCGGCACCGATCTCCGGCCGCGCATGGCCCACGCATACCAGCTGGCGTGCAAGATGCTGGACGAGGCCGCCGATGGCAGGGGCCTGAAGGTCACGATCCAGACCGCCAGCCTCCGCAACCTGAGCCAGAACGCTGCCATGTGGGCCGCGCTGACGGATGTCAGTGAGCAACTGGACTGGTACGGCAACAAGCTGACGCCGGAGGAGTGGAAAGACCTGCTGACCGCCGGCCTTCGCAAGACCAAGGTGGTGCCGAACCTGGACGGCAGCGGCTTCGTGATCCTGGGCCGGCGCACCAGCGACATGAGCATCCGGGAGATGGGCGAGCTGCTGGAGCTGATCTACGCCTTCGGCGCGGAGAGGGGCGTGAAATTCGGGCTGGGCGCAGCGTATGGGAGGAGGGCGGCATGAAGACGCCGAGCAAGATCGTACAGCGCCCCGGGTCCACGCCTGGCACTGGTCGGCGCGACACCAGGCGCATCGCCAGCCAAGCCATTCGCGACAGCGCCGCCGGCGAGACCTGCACTCTGCAAATCGCCGGCATCTGCAACGGCCGCGCCGACACGACAGTCCTGTGCCATCTGCCGGACGAAAGCCACGGCATGGGGCGCAAGGCCGACGACGTTTCCAGCTGCTACGGCTGCAGCACATGCCATGACGTCATCGACGGCCGCGTGCCGTGTGACTGGCAGCCGGGCGAGAAAGATTTCTACATGCGCCGCGCCATGGTGCGGACCTTGCGCCGCCTGCTGGCCAAAGGGCTGATCACGATAAAGGGTGCGGCATGAAATGGATTCTGCAGGGTGAATGCCTAGCGTGCGGAGACTGGCGGATATTCCGCTACGCGCTGGCCACGCCGCCGCGCTACGAGCTATGGGAGTGGCCGCGGTTCCTGGGCAATTTTCAGACCTCGAGGGAGGCGAAAGCAGAAGCCGCAAGGCTGATGAACGAAAGGGAGTTGAATGCAGCTTAATTGCCCGAATTGCAACGACGCCGGTCCGCATGGCGTTCACTCCGCCGCGGCACAGCGATTCATGTGCAAGGCCTGCGGCCGGACGTTCCGCGCCCGCGCCGCCCAGGCGACGACCGTGGCCAAGCCAGCGGACGGCAACAGGTTCGTCATTACCTGCGCCGTGTCGGGCTCGCCGGTTCACGCTCCGTTCCTCAAGAGCCTGCAGCAGTACTGCCGCGAGAACGGCGCGCGCCTGATCGTCGTGCCGGTGGCCTATCGCAACCCGACAAGCAACCTCGAAAAGCCGCACGAGTGGTTCGCGCCGGAGCTGGCCCGGTACATGACCGTCGAAAGGCTGGAGCTGTGCCCGGGCGTCCTGCTGCTGGCCGACGTGCCGACGCAGCCGACCGCGGTGCGCCCGCTGTCGGGCCTGCACACGATGAGTGGCGACAGCCACGGCATTTTCGCGCACCCCAAGATCGCGCTGGAGAGCGTGCCGGTAGCCATCGGCCGCGCCGCCAAGCTGGTGATGACCACCGGCGCCATCACCGAGCCGGTCTACAGCAAGAGCAAAGCCGGCAAGAAGGGGGAATTCCACCAGGTGCAGGGCGCTGTGGTGGTCGAGTGGGACGGCCGCGCCGCCCATTTTCGCCACCTGAACGCCGGCAAGGATGGCTCTTTCTGTGATCTCGACCGGAAGTACAGCGCCAGCAACGCTAAGCGCATCAGCCACCGCGCCCGTGTGTTGGCCTTGGGCGATCTCCACGGCGTCCGCCATGATCCGGAGGTGCTGGAGGCTACAGTGTTCGGCGCCGACAGCATGGTCAACGCCCTGCAGCCGGAAACCATCGTGCTGCATGACGTGTTGGATTTTCAAAGCGCCAGCCATCACAACGACTATTTCGAGCGGTTCAGGCTGCGCCGGGCCGGCAACGATGACGTCTATGGTGAGCTGCGCGCTACGGCGGATCTGCTGGGCCGCATCGCCGCCACCGGCGCCGAAGTGGTGCTGGCCGGCAGCAACCACAACGAGCACATCTACCGCTGGCTGGAAAACCACCAGAACGCCCAGGACGTGCAAAACGCCATCGTGTACCACGAGACCAAGCTGGAAATGCTGCGCGCGCTGGCCGCCGGCCGCGAGCTGGATCCACTGGAGTACTGGGTGCGAAAGCTGTTGCCGGGCGCGGACAACATTCGCTTTCTGCGCCGCGATGAGTCGTTCATTGTCGACGGCGTGGAATATGGCCAGCACGGCGACAAAGGCATCAACGGCGCGCGCGGCAGTCTGCACGGCATGACCAAGGCTGGCGCCAAGCTGGTGATTGGTCACAGTCACACCCCGGGCATCGCCGACGGCGTCTACCAGGTCGGCACGTCCTCGCAGATGGCCATGGGCTACAACACCGGGTTGTCCGGCTGGCGGCACACGCACTGCATCCAATACGCGAGCGGCAAGCGGTCGCTGCTGCATGTGATCAACGGGAAATGGAGGGCGGCGTGAGGCTAGGAATCGACCCAGGAATCAACGGCGCCATCGCGGTGCTGGACGGCGAGCAGCTGCTGGCCGTGTACGACATGCCGGTCGTGGAGTTGAGGAGCGGCAAGGCCACGAAGCGAAGCGTGTCGCCGGCGCTGCTGGCCGACCTGCTCCGGCAGCTCGCCGGCGCGCATGTGGTGATCGAGAAAGTTGGCGCCATGCCCGGCCAGGGTGTGGCCAGCATGTTCAACTTCGGCAAGAGCGCAGGCATCGTGGAGGGCGTCTGCGCGGGCCTGGGCCTGCCGGTGTCGTTCGTCACGCCGCAGCAGTGGCAGAAGCGGGCGGGGCGCAGGGATGGCAAGGACGGCAGCCGGGCGCGCGCCGCGGAACTGTTTCCAGCCCAGGCTGGCCTGTTCGCCAGAGTGAAGGACGACGGCCGCGCCGAGGCCGCACTGATTGGTCGGTTTGGAATCTGAAAGGGGTAGGGAATGAGTTCAGTTGTCGATATCGGTGTAATCCGCGCAATGCGCATTCTGAACCTGCCGCTGGAGGCGCACGAGGCCATGGAAAATTGGGGTCGCTGGCAGCGCAGCGACAGCCAGGCGAGCCGGCGCTCCGGCATAGAGGGCAAAAACTACCGGTCGAACCGCTGCGAGCATTGCTTCGAGCTGCCCGACCCGTGCGACGCCTGCAAATACCTGAAGGGTGCCGGGCTGCCGGTGGACATCCAACTGGCGCTGCGCGTGGAGCGGGCAATTACTCACGGCCGCGTGGTTTGTCGGCGCGTAGAGGCGGGTATGCCGGAGCGAGACGTGACCATCCTGCTGGCTCATTTCCGCGGCTTCCGTAATCGCGCCGGCGAATGGCAGGCCAGCAATCCGAAAGTGCTGTGCCGCCAGCTGGGTATCCAGACCGCGGAATACGAGAATCGTGTAGCAAAACTGGTTCAGATGATTTACAACCGCATTAAACAGCAAAGGGCCGCTTGAATTCTGCAAAATGCAGCGGTAGAATTGATCTACAAATTGTCACCGCCCGCGGGCGAGTAAAAGGCTGCCGAAAGGCGGCCTTTTTGCGTCTGTAGGAATGGCAGTCGCCAAAGGGTACACAGCCTCACGGCTTCTGCCGTGGGCTGTAGTGATATGCAAGCGTTAGTCTTCTACCTTCTTACCAAAGGCTTTTGGGATTTCATTGTCGGAGTAGTCAGGTTTTGCTGTGACTAGCTCAGATGGGTGATTGCCATCCCCCTTTGAGTTATTGTTCTCCCATTGCAAAGGTTGCAAGTTTTCAATCTCGTCTGAGCCGCCTTTGGATTTAGGCACTATGTGATCAACCTGCCAACCTGTCCTGCTTTCTTGTTTCCCATATTGGTCGCGTTCAATAATGGCACCATAGCGGTCCAGCTTCTTGCCATCAGACAGTGAGAGGTGGCTCAGGGCCTTTTCCCATACTGCATCGATTACATCACTCGAAAAACTTTCCAAGGACAAGGAAGGTGAACGAAACAAGCTGCTATATCTGCGCATGGTATATCCCTTATTAACAAAGTGCCGATGTCATGTTTGTGCAGATTTGAAAATTACAATAGAAGATCGCCAGGCTATCGCCGCCGACACCTTAACCACCAGTAGCGGCTAAACCTGGCAACTAGGACGCCGGCTCTCCCGTCGTGAGCACCCCGCAAAACCGGCACCATCAACCTCGCCCCGCACATCGCGGGGCTTTTTCTTTTCCGAGGCCCGTATGCGGCTACGTCACACAACCATCGTCTACGAGGCCGCGCCCTGGGGCCGTGGCGCCGAGCTGGTGTTGATCACCGGCACGCGCTGTCGAGTCATCGCCCGAGACGGCGACGAAATCACGGTGCGATTTCACCGTAACCGGCAGCACGCCACGTTCACCCGCCGCGCACTCATCAAGTTGGTAAGGAGATAGCCATGGCTCAGCCCATCACCGCCCGTGTCCAGTTCGACAGCGTGACCGCGGAGGAGCGGATTGCCGCGCTTGTGGCCGAGTACGCCGGCCAGTCGATCAGCCCGCACCGCATGGAGGTGATCCGGCGGCGCGCCGTGGCCATCGCAATGGAGTGCATGGACGTGGAGATCATGTCGGCGCGCCACTAACGGCTAGATCCGCCCCAAGACCTCAATGGAGCTAGTGCCGTTGATATTGGGGAAGTTCTCCAGATCGTGCAGGTACTCGGTAGAGGAGATGTTCAGAAAGCTTTGGCGAGTGCCAACGGCAGGAATGGCGTTTAGGACTGTCAGGGCGAGTTCAATGCGTTGATCTCCGCCGTCGCGGACCGTTGCTTCGCCCCAGCGAGCCTCGTACTCCCCCGGAGTGACATTGATACGTGTTAAGTCGCTTGCGTAGCCTCCGATAGTCCGGCCGTCTTTGATGCGGATACGGAAATTACCCATGTCAGCTCTCCTTGTCGTGAATGAGGAATGGCGCCCAAGCGTTAGGGCGATATCCAGTATCGGCGCGCTCTGCAGTTCATGCAAATGGCGTAGTCAGGAAAGCGCCGTTGCTGCATTAGCCCCATGTTCGGGCCAAAACCTCAACTGGCATTAACAGGGTCGGGTATTCCCCCGGCAAAATCGCATCAAAACGGCCAAGTGGTATTATCGGCCACGCAAAAAGAAGTGTTGAAATGACTGATTCGGCTATCGAATGCTGGGCTATGTGCTGAAGGAGAGGTTGGCTGCATGACCACCGTCGCATTCGACGGCAAGACCATGGCCGCGGACGGCCGCGCCACGGCCGAAGACGTCTTTCTGGCTGAGTCCTGGCCAGCGCCCATGGCCATCGGCTCCGGCAAGCTCCCGGTGCTCGCGGCCATGAGAGCCGGGGCAGATGCCCGCCGAGCTGTCGAGGTCGCCATCTCCATGGATGTTTTCAGCGGCGGACACATACGAACAGCTGTCTTGTAGCTGAATGCGTCTTTCGGGTGGCATAATGTTGCTCCATGACTATGGAGTAATGTGAATATGCAAGAGAGACTGAGAAAAGCTGCTGAGCTCCAGTATGAATCAGCGGGGATGTGTGACCGCCTGGAAGGCTATAAGGTAATTTTCAAGGATGCGCTGACGGAATGGCTTATAGCTAAGGCTGGCTCTGGCATTGCCGGAATCGTCAAAAAACGCGAATCGACCACGCGGGAGATCGCACTCGAGATTTTTGGCTGGCCTGTGGAGCTTCGGGTCAGGGCCGTTGCAGGCGGCAGCGATTTCGGCGACCTTGCCCTGTTGCTAGACTTTATCCACGTTAGTAATGATCAGGACTTGTCTATTTATAAGGCTTGGATCAATCGAGACGGATATTTAGGCGATCCGTATGGGACTTTTTCGCGCCAACAATTCCAGACACCTGCTTCGCTTGAGGCCCTAATGGAAATGGCTGCTTTGGGATTATACGAAAGCCCGCTAATGCAGGTTGGTATTGGGAAGCCGCAGCCGAAGGGTTTCATGGAGATTTCCTAGGGACTCACCCTGGAGCATTGCTTAGGCCGCAACCGCGGTCTTTTTCCATTTTCAAGCCGACAAAACACTAAGAGGTGAGCCATGGCCCATTGTGGAGCCAATATTGGCGCGGGCCAGTTGCGAAGCGGCATGCTATGGAGTATGACAGAGGATAGACGCGTAAACCGCTTAGTTTATGGTGGATTTAATTCCAACTTGTAATGCATAATGACACCCTGATCAAGATGGGTGCCTCATGGGACAATTGAATTTCGAGCTTCTGCCTTTTGTAAAGAAGTGCTTTGCGTTGCCGCTAGATTGGACAGCGATTTCTGGGTTTGCAACTGCGGTAGGTGCAGTGTTTGCTCTGATTGCAGCTTTTGCAGCACTGTGGTCTGCATCGATTGCAGGAAAAACAATCCGCGAATCGAGGCGACTACAGGAAGAGGAAGTATCGTGTGCAGATGCAAAGGAATGCCTCCAGAAGGCGTTTCATATCCTGATGGAGGGGGCAGACCCAGAAACGGGGAAGCCAAAGGCCAGCAGGACAAATTGGCTGATAGCTGCAAGGCTGATCCTGCGTTTCGAGGAGATTGAGAAATCGATCACTCTTCCCGCATACAAGAAAGTCTTAAACGGACAGAGGATGCTATGGAGTTCATCCTTCCGTGATGTACTTCGATGTATTGATAAGCCCGAAGACAACGAGATAGGGTATGGCCTTTGTCCCGATCCAACCTACTTTAATCAAGGTGGATTTGAAAGGAAGATTGAAAAATCATCAGCAGTGGTGCTAATGAGCTTCTCCGTATGGGACGGGAAGGTAGTGGATCCATTAAGGGGTGTAGACGTAAAGAAAGACTTTCCCGAAGGGCACTGTGTTTTTGACATGTACCCAAGCTTGAAGCTATTCGTACATGAGAAGCTATAGGCAGAATGCCGAAGAAGACATCTGGCCCCATGATTGTGGGGCTTTTAAATTTGCCGAGGAGGCGACGCCTCTATGGCGAAACTCACACCAAAGCAGCAGCTGTTCGTACAGGAATACCTGATCGACCTGAACGCCACCGCCGCCGCTGCGCGTGCCAAATATTCAGACCCCAACATTGGCCGCCAACTCATAACGAAACATAACGTCATCACCGCAATCGCGGAAGCTCAGCAAGCCCGCTCCCAGCGCACCGAGATCACCGCCGACATGGTGCTGGATCGCCTCTGGCAAATTGCCACCGCGGATCCGAACGATCTGGTGCAGTACCGTCGCGACAACTGCCGGCACTGCTGGGGCGCCGGCCACCAGTATCAATGGACTGAGGCTGAATTCGAGCAGGCCCAGCGAGAGGCGAAGGAGAAGGGCGAGGAAGCGCCGGGCGAGAAGGGCGGCTTCGGATATGTTCCGACGCGCGATCCCAATCCAGCATGCCCGGAATGCGCAGGCGAAGGTCGCGGCAAGATATTCGTCAGCGACACCCGCCGCGTGAAGGGCTCCGCAAGGCTGCTCTATGCCGGCGTGAAGCAGGGCCGGGATGGTCTGGAGCTGAAGATGCACGACCAGCTGGCCGCGCTGAACAAGGTCGCGGAGCATATCGGTCTGTTCCGTGACGCTGCAGCAATGCGGCGGGCTGAGGAGATGCACAAGGCCGAGCTGGCGGCCAAGCAGGCCGTGACCGACAAGATTCGCCATGACCTGGGCGATGGCGGGGACGAGAAACCGACGCCAGTTCAAATCGTGGTGGAGGTGAAGGATGCCAGAAAGCGCAGCGACGATGCCTAGCCTCAACGTCCCGCAATCCCGATTCCTGGCCATGGATCACAAGTTCCGCGCCTACGTTGCCGGCTTCGGCTCCGGCAAGACCTGGGTAGGCTGCGGCGGTCTGATGCAGCACTTCTGGGAATACCCGCTGATCAACGCCGGGTATTTTGCCCCGACTTACGCCCAGATCCGCGACATCTTCTACCCGACCGTGGAGGAGGTGGCGTTCGACTGGGGCTTGAAGGTCAAAATCAACGAGTCGAACAAGGAAGTCCACGTCTACGAGGGCCGCAAGTACCGCGGCACGACCATCTGCCGCTCAATGGAGAAGCCCGAGACTATCGTCGGATTCAAGATCGGCAAGGCGCTCTGCGATGAGCTGGACGTGATGAAAGCCGAGAAGGCGCGCGCGGCCTGGCGGAAGATCATCGCCCGGATGCGCTACAAGGTGGACAACCTCAAGAACGGTGTGGACGTCACCACGACGCCGGAGGGCTTCAAGTTCGTCTACGAGCAATTCGTGAAGCAGGTCGCCGCCAAGCCGGAGCTGGCAGCGCTGTATGGTTTGATCCAGGCGTCGACCTACGACAACGAGGCCAATCTCCCCGATGACTATATCGACTCGCTATTCCTGACCTATCCGCCGCAGCTGATTGACGCCTACCTGAAAGGGCAGTTCTGCAATCTGGCAAGCGGCAGCGTTTACCCCTGTTTCGACCGCAAGCTGAACCACTCCAACGCCGAGATGCAGCCGTATGAACCGCTGCATGTCGGCATGGACTTCAACGTGCTGAAGATGGCCGCGGTGGTCTATGTGATCCGCGAGGGCAATCCGATTGCAGTTGATGAGTTGGTGGATGTGCGGGACACGCCGGAGATGGCGCGAATGATCGTCGAGCGCTGGAAGTCGAAAAACCACTCGATCACGGTCTATCCCGATGCCAGTGGCCAGAACACGAGTAGCAAGAGCGCCAGTCAGTCCGACATGACCATCCTGCGGCAGGCCGGCTTCACGATCAGCGTCGGCTCCGCCAACCCGGCGGTGAAAGACCGCGTGCTGTCGACGAACGCCATGCTGCTGAATGCGAACGGCGAGCGGCGACTGAAGGTGAACACGCGCCGCTGTCCAAAATTCACCGAAGGGCTGGAGCAGCAGGCCTATGACGCCAACGGCGAACCGGACAAGAAAAGCGGCGTTGACCATGTGAACGACGCCGGGACTTATCCCATCGTCCGCCTCTGGCCTATTGCCAAGCGCACTGCGACGGTGAGCAAACCAACTGGATATTAACCATGCCGATCAACAGCACGCATCCCGATTACGATGCCAACATCGACAAGTGGCAGCGGTGCCGGGACGCCTACGACGGCGAGGACGCGGTCAAGGCCGCAGGCACCAAGTACTTGCCGAAGCTGGGTGGCCAGACGGGCGAGGAGTACGAGGCCTATAAGCTGCGCGCCCTGTATTACGAGGCCATGGGCCGTTCGGTTGACGGCTTTGTAGGTGCCATTGCCAGGAAACCGACGGTCATCGAGCTGCCCGATGGCCTGGCCGCTGTGGGGCAAGATGCTACTGCCGATGGCGTGAACCTGCAGGAGTTCATCAAGAGCGTTTGCAGTGAAAACCTGCTCGCTGGCCGGCTTGGCATCTTGGTGGATCACGACGGCGCCCGCGCATACCTGCGTATCTACCGCGCAGAGAACATCATCAACTGGGGCGCGAACTGGTTGGTGCTGACTGAGTCGGTTTGTATCGCTGATCCGGCCGACCAGTACAAGCAGAAGGAAGTGGTGCAGTGCCGCGAACTGATGCTTGATGGCTCGACGTACAGGGCGCGCATCTGGAGGCAGAAAGCTGACGCCACCGGCCGCGGTGAATGGGAGGTAGCCGAGGAGTCGACACCGGCCAAGCGTGGCGCAGCGCTCAACAGCATCCCGTTTTTCTGGCTGTCTCCGCAGGGCGGTACGCAAGCCATCAGCAAGCCGCCCTTGCTGGGCCTGGCGAACGTCGCGCTGTCGCATTACCGCAGCAGCGCCGACCTTGAGCACGGCCGGCACTTTACGGGGCTGCCGACGCTGTGGGTGTCCGGCCTTGAGGATACCGATCAGCCGATCATGATCGGGTCGGCGACGTTGCTGAAAGTGCCCAACCCACAAGGCCGCGTCGAGTATGCCGAGTTCCATGGCACCGGCCTGGGCAGCTTGGAGAGAGCGCTCGAAAGCAAGGAACACATGATGGCGGTGCTTGGCGCCGCCGTGTTTGCTGACCAGCGCCGCGGCGTAGAGGCAGCCGAGACGGCGCGCATCCGGACTAGTGGCGAGACTTCGCTGCTGATGGGGACGGTAACGGCGACGGAGGGCGTCATCATCGCCGCCCTGCAGTGCGCCGCAGATTGGATGGGAGTTTCCGGCGACATCAAGGTCACAATCAACCGTGATTTTGTGGATACCCAGCTCGGCCCGCAGCAGCTCCAAGGCCTGGTTCAAGCATATCAGGCCGGCTCGATGTCCCTCGACACATTCATCTTCAACATGCAACAGGCCGAGATGCTGCCGCCAGATCGCACCATCGATGACGAGAAGGAGCTGATCCGCGCCGCCGGCGCAATACCACCCATGGTGATGCCAAATGATCGACAGCCTCAGGGATGACATCCTCGACAACCAGATGGATGTCATCCGCTATGAATCCGAGGCGGCACGCGAGCAGCGGGATAGGGTCAAGCAGATCCTCGAGACCATTATCGCCCTGGTCCTGATGCGTAATCCCTGGGCGGTGACGATGCTCTACGCGCGCCAGCGGCGACTTGAAGCGCTGCTTGGTGACATGGGTAGCAAGGTGCGCGAGGCGTACACCGCGATGGTGGATGAGGCGCTGATCGACTCTGGCGATCTGGCCGATATCCAGACGGCCGCCATGGATCAGGCACTTGGCCGGGCGCTGGGCGATCAGCAGGATGACCGGCGCCGGCGCAAGCCGCCGTTTGACGTGGCCGACCTGATGCTTTTCGGCGCGACGCTCAAAACGTGGTACGAGCGCCAGGCTCAGGATTTGCTGTGGCGCGCGCGGCTTGCACTGCAAAACGCCATCGCCAGAAGTATGAGCCTTGATGACGTGATCGCGGCGCTGCGCGGGCTCCAGGTGTCGGCCGAGGCAAACGCAGATGCGCTGATCAGGTCGTTTGTCCAAGAGGTGGCGGCATCCTCGGCGATGGCGGTTTACCGCAGCAACGCCGATACCATCAACGGCCTAGTACAAGTCAGCGTGATGGACAGCAGAACGACAGCCATCTGCCGGCGCTACAACGGCGCCACCTGGGATCTGGACGGCGCGCCAATCCTGGGCAACCAACTGCCTTTCGATGGTGGCACGCCGCGGCACTGGGGCTGCAGGTCCATCATCCTGCCGCTGGTGAATGGCGAGATGCCATCGGATATCACTTTCGAAGATTGGCTCAACAGCAGGCCCGAAGCCCGGCAGCGCGACATCATGCGCGGCCGATACGGCATGTGGCGGCGCGGCGCGCTCACTCCGGCCGATGCGCTGGACCAGCGAGGCAATCCGATTACTCTCGACGAAATGAGGAGCCGATATGGCTAAGTACAGGCTGAAATCAGCCATTGTCGATGCGGTGCAATGGAATGCCGCCGGCGACCACCCGGCTGTGCGCAATCCGCTTGCCCACGAAATCAAGCACGTCTACGCCCTGCGCAATATGGCCGGTCGCGGGCTGCTGCAAACCCACGGCGGCGCCGTGGTGGTGAACCCTGGCGACTTTGTCGTCACCGACGAGCGGGGCGTCTCTGCCATC
Organism: Chromobacterium subtsugae; assembly: GCF_001676875.1. GTDB lineage: Bacteria > Pseudomonadota > Gammaproteobacteria > Burkholderiales > Chromobacteriaceae > Chromobacterium > Chromobacterium subtsugae. The sequence continues at coordinate 26,411 of NZ_JYKA01000014.1, forward strand.
CCTGCAGCTGTGTTCAGCGCCAGATACGAGCCGGCCGCGTAACAACCCATTGCTTTAATCACAAGCCTCATCCGGTGGATGGGGCTTTTTCTTTTCTGACCTGGGAGGTCAACACATGAGTCTCAAAGCCCGCATCAAATCCCTGTCCGAAGTGCCGGAGGCACTACATGGCTTTTACACCGAGCAGAACGGCGAGTTCGTCTTGTCGGTGGAAGGCATGGTGGGCAAGGACAAGCTGGATGAATTCCGCGACAACAACGTCAATCTGCGGCGCCAGCTGGAAGAGCAGGCTGCCAAGTTCAAGGATATCGACCCGGAGAAGTATCGCGAGCTGACGGAGCAAGCCCAGAAGGTGCGCGACAAGCAGCTGATCGACGCGGGCCAGTTCGAGCAGCTGCTGTCCGAGCGTACGGCCGCCATGAAGGCCGACTTCGACAAGCAGATCAAGGTCGCCGGCGACGAAAAGGCCAAGCTCTCGGGCCAGCTGGAAGGCTTGCTGATCGACAACGCCATCCGCGATGCGGCTACGAAGACCGGCGTGCGTTCGACTGCCGTCGACGACGTACTGCTGCGCGGCCGTGCAATGTTCCGCCTGGTGGAAGGCAAAGCCACTGCCATGAACGGCGATGCTCCGCAGTTCGGCAAGGACGGCTCGCCGCTGGGCATTGCCGAATGGGTCTCCGGCCTGACCGAGTCCGCGCCCCACCTGTTCGAGCCGTCGAGCGGCACCGGCGCGCCGAAGGCCGGCAGCCAGACCATCAACGTTGGCGCCGGCAAAGTGGCCCGAAACGACTCGGCCGGTTTCCTAGCCAACCTCGACGCCATCGCCTCCGGCAAGACCAAGGTCGTTTGACCAATCCACAAACCATCCAAGCCCGCCAATCGGCGGGCTTTTTCTTTTGCGCAAACCGCGCAGATCGAATGCCAGCGGGGCTGGCAGTCCATAACCGCTGGAGTAATCAATGCCGAACAATTTGCAGGGACTCGTCCCGACCATTTTTGCCCAGGGCCTGAAGGCGCTGCGCTCCAACTGCGTGATGCCGTCGCTGGTGAACAGCGACTTCGGCACCGAAGTGAAGGAGAAGGGTGACACCATCCAAGTGCCGGTGCCGTCCATGGTTCCGGTGCAGGACGTCGTGCCGGGCCCGGTGGCGCCCGATCCGCAAGGCATCTCGCCGGGTAAGGTCAGCATTCCGCTGAACAACTGGAAGGAAGCGCCGTTCTACCTGACCGAGAAAGAGCTGGCGCAGATCGTCGATGGCGTCGTGCCGATCCAGTTGTCCGGCGCCATCGAATCGCTGGCCACCACGATCAACGCCTCGATCCTGAACTGCTACAAGGGCGTTTATGGCTTCGTTGGCACGCCGGGCACGACCCCGTTTGCCGCCGACCTGTCCGCCTCGACCCAGGCGCGAAAGGTGCTGGGTATCCAGAAGGCTCCGACGCAAAACCGCCGCATCGTGCTGTCGCCGGATGGCGAAGCGAATGCGCTGGGCCTGCCGCAGTTCACCAACGCCATGGCGGCAGCCGACGATGGCGTGATCCGCGAAGGCATCATCGGTCGCAAGCTAGGCTTCGATTGGGCGATGGATCAGCAGATCCCGACCCACAACGCCGGCTCGATCACCGGCACGGTGACCGTTAGCGGCGCGCAGGCCGTGGCCAATGGCTCGATGGATGGCGGTGCGACCGGCGTTATCACGCTGGCGACCGCTGCAGGCGCAGCCATCAATCTGGTACAGGGCGACATCCTGACTTACGCGGGCGACAAGCAGACCTATGTCGTCTTGGCGCCGGTGTCCGCCGGCGGCTCGTCCACCGTCACGGTGAACACTGCCCCGGCGCTGCGCGTGCCGAAAAACGGCGGCGAGGTCGTGCAAGTGGCCGCGCCCCACGTTGTGAACCTGGCGTTCCATCGCGATGCCTTCGCGTTCGCCTCCCGTCAGCTGGGCAATCAGTCTCTGACTAAGGAAGCGGATGACACCTTCCAGGTGGCTGACCCGGTGTCCGGCCTGACGCTGCGCCTCTCCTATCGCGAAGAGTTCCATCGCACCCGCCTGGCGTTCGATTCGCTGTGGGGCGTTGGCTTGGTCCGCCCTGAACTGGGCGTTCGCATCGCAGGTTAAACAATCGGCGAGGGGAAACCCTCGCCATTTCCACTTCAGGAGAAAGTATGGATCCGCTCGTTATCGGCACCGCGCCGACCTATGACTACTCGCAGTCGACCATTCAGGTCGTCAATACCGACATCGACGCCGGCTTCGTGGTGATCAACAAGGAAGACTTCGATCCGAAGCTGCATAAGCTGTACAGCGAAAAGGCCAAGCCGAAGAAGAAGGCCGATGATGCGGACGGCCAGTCGCAAGGTGGTGACGGCGATGGCGCCCCCGCTTGATACGACTGTCGGCGGCCCGACATCCAATAGCTACTGCGATGTCGTCTATGCGGATGCCTTCTGGCAGACCAGGCTCTACGCAGATGCTTGGACGGGAGCAACAGCAGACCAGAAAGCAGCGGCGCTGGTGATGGCGACTCGGCTACTGGATGAGTTGCCCTGGAAGGGGCAGCGCATCCGAATCGGCCAGTCGCTGCGCTGGCCGCGCGCGGGGATGTTTGACCGCGACGGCATCTACATCCTTCAGAACCAGATGCCGCGAGTGCTGCTGGATTGCACTGCGGAGCTGGCCGGCATGCTGCTGAAGGAAGACCGCACCGAGGACGAGGGCGCGCTCGGGCTGTCCATGGTGCGCATCGGCTCGCTGCAGGTGAATTACCGGCCGGGGCGAATCCAGCGCGAGCTGCCGGACATCATCATGAACAAGATCAGCCACTGGCTGAGCGGGTTCGGCTCGAAACTGGTGAGGTGCTGACATGTCGCTTGGACAGAGAATGGCCAAGATCGCATTCGATCAGATTGAGAGGTATGGCGCGTCAATTACGATAAGTCATGCTGTTGGTTCTGGCCAGTTTGATCCCGTTTCGAGGCGCGCCACCCCTGCCGTAGTTAAGCATTCGGGCAAGGGCGTATCGCAAAAAGTCGGAGCCGGAGAGGTGAACGGCACATCTATTCAGGCCGGAGACCGGCGGCTGATTGTGGCGGCCATGGCCGTGCCATTTGTGCCCGCGCCAAATGACTCAGTAGTGGCAGACGGCGCAATCTGGAATGTCTCCCATGTCGCAACGGAGTCTGCTCAAGGCGTGGCCATTACTCATGAATTGCTGATTCGCAAGTGAGCAACTGCGCAAATGAGCATTTCCTTTCAAGCCCAGGTCCGGGCGATGGTGGACTACCAACGCCTGCGTATGGAGAACGTCGCGAAGGTCGCGATTGTCGAGCTGGTCGACGAGGTGCTGCAGGGTGCGGCGACGCCAATCGACACCGGCCAGTTCATGGCCAACATGCGCGCCAGCCTGAATGCGCCCGACACAACATGGACCATGGACACCGACACGGACGGCGTGCCAACCGCGATGCGGATCCGCGCCGTGGTAGACGAGCTGAAGCTGGGCGACGTGTTCTATCTGACCAACTCAGCGCCGTATGGCCCGATTCTGGAGTACGGGCTGTATCGCCTGCTGAAGGGTTTCGACCGGCAGACGGAGAGGACCGTGAACGGCTACTCAACACAGGCGCCGCAGGGCATGTTCCGCGTGTCGTGCGCTAAGTGGAAGGGCTTCGTCTTCGATGCCATCGACAAAACCATGAATCTGACAGAGGCGGCCAGCTACAACGCGCCCAGCCTCGCCAGCAGGCTCACCAATACTAGCATCGGCCGGTCCGCCTATATCGCCGACTATGGCAGGCTCCATGAACCGCGCATTCTGCAGAACCAGATCAACCGGAGCAACAAATGACCCCATCCGACATGGAGGCGGCGCTGTGCGCGCACCTGGCACAGCTCGTCGCATACCCCATCGCCTGGGAAGACGTGACGTTTGCTCCGGATCTGGCGCAGCCATACCTGCGGGTGGACAACCTGCCGGCGGGAAGCGTTGCCGCCGGCATCGGCGAGAACGCGATGAACCGCGCTGCCGGCATCTTTCAGGTGATGGCGTGCACGCCGACAGGCGAGGGCACCGGCCAGGCCGGGCAGATGGCTGACCAGGTGGAGGCACTGTTTCGACGCGGGCTGGTGCTGCCGGCTGCCGACGGCTTCGTCCGGGTCGACAAGCCGCCCAGCCGCGGTCGAGCGATCCACACCGACACATGGTCATACCTGCCGATCAGCATCAGCTACTACGGCTACTGCAATCCATAACCACACGAGGCCACTATGGCAATCAATATCCCTGCTGGCTCTGGCGTCCGGCTCGCGACCTGCGTTGAAACTGCTCAAGGCGTGCTGCCGGCGAGCCCGGCGTTCAAGGTGAAGCGAATCACCAGCCTGAAGCCTCAGTTCCAGCGCGATGCCCTGAAAAGCGACGAGCTGAACGTGTCGCGTCAGGTGCTGTCCATGCGCCTGGGCATGTACAAGGCGAACTACCAATTCGATGGCAACTTGCTGTTGGGCGGCTGGGACGATGAGCTGGCCTGCGCGATGGACAACTCCTGGGTGAGCGGGCCGACGTTCTCCGGATCGGCAGCGATTGCCGGCGCCGCCAGCACGGTTACCCGCTCGGCCGGATCCTGGATCGCCGACGGCTTCATGGCCGGCGTGTGGGTGAAGCTGGCAGGTTTCACCGCCACGGCCAATAACGCGGCCATCGCACAGATCAACGCGGTGACGGCCCAAGTGCTGACGCTTACCGTTATCTCTCCGGCCGGCGGTGCCCTGGTCGATGAGGCAGCTGCGGCAGGCCGGTCGGTTACGGTGATTGGCAAATACCTGACCGTCGGCCAGGCGGCCACCTTGCCGGGGTCGTTGTCCATCGAACACTACATTCCCGGCAACGGCGTTTACGAGCTGTACTCCGGCATGTGCGTCGACAAGATGACCATCTCGGCCAAGCCGAACGAGATGGTGAAGATTTCGTTCGACTTCGTCGGCCTGAATTCGGTGCAGGGCACGGTCGCCAATGGCACCACTTATCCGGCCGCGCCAACCAATGCGCCGATGGACGCGTTCAGCGCGCCGCTGTACATCGGTGGCCAGGCGGTAGGTAACATCACCAGCATGACTCTGAATCTGCAGAATGGGCGAAAGGCTGCCGACGGCGTGCTCGGATCGAAGGTGGCGCCGGCCATCATCGAGGGCACCAACGAAGTGACGCTCGACATCACCGCCTACTTCAGCGACCAGTCGCTGGTCCAGGCCTTCCGTAATGAGACCAATGTCGCGATCGACCTGCCGTTCTTCGATGTCAACGGCGTGGATTTCATCAAGTTGCGCATGGGCAACGTGAAAATCCTGTCTGCCGACGAAGATATCAAGCTGAACGCCGGCGTGCTGCTGAACATCAAAGCCCAGGCGCTGGCCGACCCCGGCACGGCTGCGCAGACCGGCACGCAGTACGGGACGAACCTGCTGATCCAGCGGAGCAACCCCGCCTGATGTAGAATGGTGGCATGGGAATCTTCCTTGCCATCACCTCATTCTTGCTGATCCTGCTGCTGGCGCGCCCGCGCGTGCGACAGGTCGGCTATACCCCGCCAGATGCAGTGATTCCGCTGCATCGCGGCGAGGACACGCCGGAGCGCGTGGCGCAGTCGCACATGATCGCCATCACCGAGCATATCCAGCATGCCCAGGCCAATGTCGGAGCGGTCCGCCGCTATCACGCCGAGGAGGCGCAGCGGATCCTGGAGTCTCTACATCACGAGGCGCAGTTTCTTCCCTTCACGGTGACTGGCCTGATTGAGGCGCAGGCGGCGATCAGCCGGCTATTGCGATAAGCCGCAAAAAAACACAGCACAACCCCGCTACGGCGGGGTTATTTCATTTTGGAGCCCTTGCATGGACCTTTCCTCCCCGAGCCTGGCCGATCTGGCCGATGTCGCTCAACCCCTGAAGATCCTCGACCCCCTGACGCTGCGGCCGAATGGCTTGGTGCTGGACATTGTCGGCCGCGAGTCGGCGCGCGTGCGTCACCACGACCGCCAGATCGAGGCGGAGCTGTTCCAGCGCGCCGCCGCTGCCTTCAAAGAGGGGCGCGAGAATCTGCCGCTGACCGATGCCGAGAAGGACGAGCTTGAAGCCCGGCGCGCTGCGGCTGTAGTCGTAGGGCTCACCGGCCTGACCGACAACGGCCAGCCGGTGGCATACAGCCCCGAGGTTGTGCTGCAGCTGATGCGCCGCCACGCCTGGATACAGCGCCAAGTGCAGCGCGCTCATCTGGACGACGAGAGTTTTTTCGGGAGCAAGCCCGGCGACTCCTCGACTGGGCAAAGCACTACTTCCGACTCCACCGACCCGGTGCCGACGGCGTAGCGCCAGCGCAGCACCTGCAAGCCATCTGGAAGGCCACCGGCATCCGGCCGGCTGATCTGGATCCGCCTTGCGCATTTCCTGAGCTGCTTTCCGGCGCCTGGCGCTGGTTCGGTGAGCTCTCAGTCCGTCGCGGGCAGTCTGAGTTTGGCCCTCTGCCCATCAGCTGGGCTGACATGGCGGCATGGAATGCCATGACGCAGGCGAACCCGTCGCCGCGCGAAGTGGAGCTGATCATACAGCTGGACGGAGTGTATTTCGAATCGAGGAGCAGCAATGGCTGACAACGCGGAACTGGGATTCTCGGTCGATACCAGCCAGCTGGATGAGGCGACCAAGGCGCTGGACCGAGTGACGGATGCGGCCGGCCGCACGGAGCAGGCAACGATTTCCGCCGGAGGCGCCGGACGGAAGATGGCGCACGACTACGTGCCGGGCGTGGACGCAACCGTCGACGCCATACAGCGCAGCGAGCGCGCGGCCAATGCCTACATCCAGTCGCTGCAGAAGCAGCTGGACATGCTGGGCAAGAACAAGGCAGAGCAGGCGGCGCTACAGGCTCAATACAGCGGCTTCAGCCAGCAGATCCAGCAGCAGGCCTACGACATCGGCAAGAAGATCGATGCCTGGCACCGGGAGGAGGAGGCCGCCAAGGCCGCCGCGAAGGCGGAGGAGCTTGCCGGCCGTACCGCAGCGGTGTCGGCTGAGGGATTCAAAGCCCTGACGTTTGCCAATGCGGGTTCGACCCGTGAGCTGATTGTTCTGGCTCACGAGGCCATGACCGGCAACTTCAGCCGGATGCCGGGATCGTTCATGGTGCTGATGGAGCGTGCCGGCGGCCTGCATGAGATGCTGGGTGCCCTGGTCTCTCCGTTCGGCCTGCTGGCCACTGCCGGTGCCGCCGCCGTGGGTGCCGTGGCCGTTGCCTTCTATCAGGGTACTCAAGAGACCAAAGCATTCAACAACGCCATAGCGTTGACCGGCAACTATGTCGGAATGACCTCGTCGTCGTTTGAGGCCATGGCCCAGAGGTTGGCTGACGCCAACCACGTCAGCGCCGGGTCGATGCGCGAGCTGATGGATCAGATGATCCAAACCGGCCAGGTGAGCGGCAAGCAGATTGAGCTGATCACCGATGCGGCGCAGCGCTATGCCAAGTTGACCGGCGGCGATGCTGCGGATGCTGCGACCAAGTTTGCCAAGGCTTTGAGCGATCCGTCCAAGAGCGCTGTCGAGCTCAACAATCAGATGCATTTCCTGACGCTGGCTCAGTATGAGCAGATTGAGGCGATGCAGAAGGCGGGAGATATTCAGGGGGCGCAACTGGCGCTGTCCAAGGCGTTGGATGATCATCTTCAATCTGCCTCACTGCCAAATCTAGGGTATCTGGCGATGGCCTGGGAAGGCGTCGCCATGGGGGTACGCAAGGCCTGGGATGCAATGAAGGGGTGGGGGCGTGATAGCTCGGTTGCGGAGCAGATCGCAGCCAACAACGCTGAAATAGCCAGCCTGATGGCGGCCTCGACAGGTTCAGGATATGGGGCAGGCAACAAGGCCCGCGCCGATGCTTTGCGAGCAGAGAACGCCAATTTGCAAGCACGGCTGGTCAGGGACACTGAGGTGGCGCAGGCGAAAGGACAAGCCGCCCAGATCAATCAAGAGGGTATTGCAGCTCGAGCTCGGTATAAGCTATTCCTAAAAGAATTTGCCAGCCCGGCAGAGAAGCGGCAGATGGAAATCGCAGAAAAGATGCGCGACTTCGACGCGATGATCATGGCCGGTGACCAGATTACGCCCAAGATGCGCGATGACGCTATCGCAGCGATCAACGAGAAGTACAAGGACAAAAAGCCTCCGCATGCCAAGATCGACCATGCCGCCCGCCAGACAGATCAAGAGATGGCGCGCGCGCAGGCGATGCTGGCAGAGGCGAGAGCACAGATCGGCATGCTGGCCGACGGCGACGACAGCCGGCTGGCGAAGCTGACTGCGGCGGAGAAGCGGATCATCGAGCTGCGCACCCAGCTGCAGATGCCGCAGCAGTTCCGCGTGGGCCAGATGAGCGACGGCCAAATCAAGAGCGCGATTGCCGAGTATCAGCAGGCGATCCCGCTGCAGCGCAAGTTCATGGAGGATCGGCTGGCCGTTCACAACCAGGAGATGGCGAGCAAGTCCGCGCTGGATACTGGCAACAAGTGGCGCGGCGCCACCGCTCAGCAGCTGGCACAACTGCAGCAAGAGCATGATCTGGTCGGCGCATCGACGCAGGCGCGCAAGCTCTACGCGGCCCAATTGAAGATCGAGCAGGATCTGCGGGCTGCAATCTCCTCCGCGGCCAACAAGGTCAATCTGACGGATCAGGAGTTCATCGCTCAATACCCGCAGGTTGTCGAGCAGCTGCGCCAAGGGGCAAAGGTCCGGCTGGAGCAGGAAATCCCTGCTATTCAGCAGGAAATCGAGCTTCAGCAGCAGTGGTCCACAGGCTGGGCCGATGCATGGGCCAAGTACCAGGACGCCGCCAATAACAACGCAAACGCTGCCAGCGGCGTTTTCAATTCCATGACGCACAGTATGGAGTCGACGCTGACCAAGTTCTTCGAAACCGGCAAATTGGGCTGGAAGAGCTTCGCCGCGGCGATCCTTCAGGAAATTGAGAAGATCGCGGTAGCGAAGGCTGCGGCCGGCATGCTGACCCAGGCTGCCGGCTTTGTGTCGGGCGTGATGCCGACGCAATCTGCCGCTCCTGTTGAGGCAGGTACGCCATCTTGGACCGCTCAGGCCGACGGCGGGGCATGGTCGCGAGGTGTGCAGTTCTATGCGAATGGCGGCGTGTTCGACCGGCCGACTGGGTTTGCTCACGCAGGAGGTCTGGGCGTGCTGGGTGAGGCCGGGCCGGAGGCGGTGATGCCGTTGACGCGCGGTGCCGATGGCCGGTTGGGCGTGCGAGCGTCCGGCGGTTCGGGGGGCGGCGACGTGATGATCAACCAGACGGTGATCTATCAGGACGCCGGTGGCAAGCAGACGCAGGGCGATGCGCAGGGTAGCGCGATGATGGCGGGAATGGCCGAGGCGGTGAAGGCCTTGGTGAAGCAGGGCATTGCCGCAGAGTTGCGGCAGGGCGGCATGTTGTACAAGGCGAGGAGCGCATAGTGGCAGACACCTTTACCTGGACGCCCTCGGTGAATATGGAGACCGAAACCGCTCCGGCGGTAACGGTTTCCAAGTTTGGCGACGGTTACAGCCAGCGGGCGCCGGCCGGGATCAATAATCTGGCCGACACCTTCACGCTGGCCTTCAATAACCGTTCTCCCGCCGAGATTGCTGCGATTGATGCGTTCCTGACAAAGCAGCGTGGCGTGTCCTGGTTCTGGTTTACGGGGGCGGATGGCAACAAGGTCAAAGTGATTTGCCAGAAGCCTTGGAAGCGAACTGATCCAGTGTCGGGAGTGGTAAGTCTCACTTGTATTTTTGATCAAGTATTTGATGCAACTTAGATAGATATGGTGTTGAAATTAAAGATACCAATAAAGATGATGTGGGAATTTTGACGAGTAGGTAGTACTCCTAATAATATTTTTGAAAATAAGGAGCTAAATAGGAAAAGTAGATCGGTTGGATGGATGATATGAAAGTGGCTAAATTGGCTTTCTTGGGTGTTGTGCTTGTGGTGGAGTCTGGCTGTGTTGTGTTTTCTCCGCAGTGGCCATGGCAAGATGCTAAAAATTACCCTTGTTCGAAGATCAGTACAGAACCCTGTACTCCTGAAGATGCGATTTCTACTTATATTAAGGCAACTACATTCTGTCGACAGGTTTTGAATTACTATGAATCTGGCGGTGAACTTGATGATGGTTCTAAGCTTTTAGTCGGGTCGGTTGGGGCGCTTTCTGGCTCGGTACTGTCGGTGGTTGCAAAGGGAACTGCTGCAAAAGGCTGGTCTGGGATGTCTGGGGCGGCGAATGGCATTCAGGCTACAATGGATAAAACTTTTTCAAGCATTGTGTCTTACAAGAAAATGGATGCGGTTAATCAGTCGTATGCACATGATGTTTCGGTTATTTTTAATGAAAGCGGTAGTGATAACCCTGTTTCAAATAACAAAATAGTTTTCGGATCGATAATGATGGCAGCAGACTGTGCAATGGGTTCTTCCAAAGTTGATGCTGCCTTCCTTCAACAGATTGCTGATTTTCCTATAAGCACCCCCAAGCCAAATAAAGGGGTTGATCCAAAAAAACAGACTGATGCATCTGCATCTGCTCCGGCATCAGCGTCTGCGAGTAAATAACCTAGAGTTTTAATATGCAAATCCAGCAAGATGTCCAAGGCTTCATCCTTGATGCAAGGGTGGAGCTTTTTCAATTGGCCCCGCCACCCGGCACGCCATACCCGGTGCAGTACTTCACGCCGGCCGGAACCGATGCCAATACCAATGCGATCAGCTTCATGGGCCAGCAGTATCAGCCCTGGGCAATCCAGGCAGAGGGATTCGAGAAAACAGTGCAGGGCAGTGCGCCGCGGCCGACGCTGTCCATCGCCAATGCGGTGATGGGCGCTAATGGCCCCATCTATGGCATCTTTACCCAGTTGGTCCGCCAGTTCCGAGGCTTGGCCGGCTGGCGGGTGACGCGCATGGTGACCTACGCCAAGTATTTGGATGGCGGCGCGCTGGCCGGCGCTCCAGAGTTCCACCAGCAGGAAATCTGGTTTGTGAACCGGCGGACCCAGGATGACGGCACGGTTCTGCAGTTTGAGCTGGTGAGCGCGCTGGACCTTGAAGGCAAGACAGTGCCAAACACCATGGCCAGCGTCTATTGCCCGGCCCAGACGCAGTACCGGAGCGCGGCGTGCGGCTACGCCGGCGCTGCCATGTTCGACGTCGATGGCATGCCTACGAACGATCCCAGCAAAGATGCTTGCGGGAAGCACTTCAGCGACTGTCAGCGCCGGGGGAATCAGACCAACTATCCCGGATTGCTGGGGCTGCGGCGCTACGGTTAAGCGATCCCAATCCAATAAACAACCCGCTTCGGCGGGTTTCTTCATTTCTGGGGCCCTGATGATCAACGAAATGCTGCACCTGGCGGAGCTGGCGCACCCGCAGGAAGCGTGCGGGGTGTTGCTGGACTCCGGCCGTGTCTACCCGTGCAGAAACATTGCCGGCGATCCCCGCGCGCAATTCGAGCTCGATCCGGTGGACTATGCCGCCGCCGAGCAGCTGGGCCGGGTCGTTGGCATCTGGCACAGCCACCCGGACGACACGGCCGACCCGAGCATGGTGGATCGTGTGATGTGCGAGCGAACCGGGCTGCCCTGGCACATCGTCAGCTGGCCGAATGGCGAGCACACGCTGACCGAGCCAGGCGGCTGGCAGGCGCCCTACGAAGGGCGCCCGTTCTGCTGGGGAATGTTCGACTGCTTCAGCCTGGCGCAGGACTGGCATCGGCGCGAGACGGGCATTCAGTTGTCACGGGCGCAGGTGGCGGAAGAGTTCTGGCTGAAGGGTGACAGCCCGTTCCCGGCCTGGCTGGCCAGCGCGCCAGTGGATGTCGTGGAGGGAGAGCCCGTGCGCGGTGACCTGATATTCATGATGTGCGAGGCCAACGTGGTCAACCATGTAGCCGTCTACCTCGGCGATAGCCGAATTCTGCATCAGCTCTACCATCAGCCCAGCCAGGTCGGCATCTATGGCGGCTGGTGGCGGCGCTGCACCGTAACCGTTGTGAGGCCACGCCATGAGTGAAAAACGTACCGTCCGCCTCGGCGGCGAGCTGGGCGAGAAGTTCGTGAAGCAGGTCGCCGCCTACGTGGATAGCGTCGGTGAGGCCGTCCGGATGCTGGACGCGAACTGGCCAGGATTCATCCAGCACCTGCGCGACAGCGATCCGGAAAAAGTGGGATACCGGGTGACCGTGGCTGACCGGGATGTCGTTGAAGAAGATGAACTGGTGCTGGTGAGCAAGGGTGACATCCTCATCATGCCGGTAATCGGCGGAGCCAGTGCAGGGTTGCGGGTGTTTGCCGGCGCCGTCATCGCTGTTGTCGGGGCATACTTTGGCCAGCCTTGGGCGGTTCAGCTGGGTGTAGGGATGATGATTGGCGGGGCCGTTGAGTTATTGACGCCGATACCGAAGCAGCCCGACTGGCAGGCCAAGGACGGCAAGCCGAACTACTGGTTCAACGGCGCGCAGCAGACCAGCGCGCAGGGCCTGCCCATTCCGATTGGAACCGGCACCATGCTGATTGCCGGCACGGTGATCTCCGCCGGCGTCAGCGTCGAGGACATCGGCACCGGGGCGCTGCCCAGCAATTCCCCTGTACTCATATAGCCCGCCACGCGCGGGCATTTCTGTTTTGGAGCATGAATGTCCGACGATGCAATCTTTGGCGCCAAGGGCGGAGGCGGCAGCCAGCACACCCCGGTAGAGTCGCCCGATACTGCGCAGTCGATCAGCTACGGCCGCATGATGGTCCTGCTGAGCCATGGTGAGACGGGCGGGCCGGCGGACGCGGCCAACCCACTGAAGAGCATCTATCTGGATGATACGCCGATCCAAAACCAGGACGGCTCGTTCAACTTCCAGAACATGCAGGTCTCCTACCGCAATGGTACGCAGACGCAGCCGGCCATTCAGGGGTTTCCTGCGGTTGAAACAGAGATTGGCGTCGGGCTGGAGGTGAAGGCTGCGAACCCGATCACCCAAACCGTGGCGGATGTGAACGCCACCGCCATCCGGGTGACGGTTTCGTTGCCGGCCGGCCTCCGATCGACGGATCAGAAAACTGGAGATACCGCTGGCGCGTCGGTGCAATATGCGATTGATCTGGCACCAGCGAATGGGGCCTTCGCTCAGGCGGCCATTGTCACCATCTCCGACAAGACCGCGGCCAATTATCAGCGTAGCACTCGGCTGCAGCTGACCGGCGCCGGGCCTTGGCTGGTTCGGGTCCGCCGCATCACGCCCGACAGCACGACGCAGTACCTGGCCGACCAGACCGTCTTCACCTCCTTTACCAGCATCATCGATGCGCAGCTACGCTATCCGAACCTGACTGTGCTTGCCCTCAAGTTCGACTCGCGCCAATTTTCTCGGATGCCGACGGTGTCGGCGCTGTGGCAGCAGCTGAAGTGCCAGGTTCCCAGCAACTATGACCCGGTGGCGCGCACGTACACCGGCCCATGGGATGGTAACTTCAAGCCGGCGGTGACCAGCAATCCGGTATGGTTCTTGTGGACCTACTGCACGGACAACCGCTTCGGCATCAACATTCCGGCCGCCAACATGGACCGGTGGGGGATGTACGCCATTGCGCAGTGGTGCGACCAGCCCGTCCCGGATGGGTACGGCGGCACCGAGCCGCGCTTCCAGTTCCACAACTTCCAGCAGGACACGCAAGACGCCTGGAAGGTCGTGTCCGACATCGTGTCTTCCTTCTGTGGCCAGGCATACTGGTCGGCCGGCGGTATTCGGATTGTCGCAGACATGCCCGGCAAGCAGCCGGTCAAGCACTTCAACGCCACCAATGTCATTGAAGGCAAATTCACCTATTCGTCTACTCCGAAGAATGGCCGCTTTACCGCGGCGTCGGTAGCCTGGACGGATCCGGGTGACCGCTACCGGCGCGCAGTTGAGTATGTCGAGCATGGCCAGGGTTTGCTGGCTTATGGGCTGCAGCAGACCGCGGCGGTAGCGATGGGGGCGGTGACGCGAGGCCAGGCGCGCCGCTGCGGCCGGTACATTTTGGAGACGGCGCAGCGCAGCACCGAAATGGTGGTGTTCAAGGCGGCTGCCTATGGTGCGGATCTCCAGCCGGGTGACCTGTTTGCAACGTCTGACTTCCACGTGACCGGCGCGCGGATGGGCGGCAGGGTGGGGTCGGTCGCCGGCACGGTTGTCAAGCTGGATGCACCGGTTACGCTTCAATCCGGCGTGACCTACACGCTGGAGGTGACCGGACCTGACGGCGTGCCGGTTCGCCGCGGCGTTGTCGCGTCGCCTGGCACAACTGACACCCTCAATATCGTTTCGCAGTATCCAGCCCAGCCGGTCGCCGGCGCGACCTGGGTGCTGATCGCTACCAACCTGCAGCCGGACTTGTGGACCTGCGTGTCCATCAAGTCGGTAGACAACGGCGAGTTCGAAATCTCAGGCCTGCAGTACGACCCGAACAAGTGGGCCGCGATTGAGACAGGGCTGAGGTTTGACCCGGCGCCCACCAGCAACCTGCCAGATCCAGGTGTGATGCCGGCGGTTCTAGCAGTTCAGTTGCAGGAGCAGCCCTACCTGGCGCCGGACGGTAGTCGGAAGGTGAAGTTGCTAGTGGACTGGCCGGCGGTCGTGCATCCCTACCTGCGTGGCTATCGGGTGACCTATCGGCAGAACGGCGGAAACTGGATTGCGCTGCCGGACCAGGTGAGTAATCACGCCGAAATCATGGATGTCGTGCCTGGCAGTTACGACGTACGGGTGTCCTCGGTGTCGGTGACTGGGGTGGTCAGCATCCCAGTGACAGGCAACCAACAGACGCAGGGGCAGGTGACACCGCCTTCGGCACCTACGCTCTCGGCGGCAGGCGGAGCGATGAAGGTAGATTTGACCTGGATGTATCCTGCCGGCCGGCCCGATATCAAGCGGGCAGAGCTGTTCTACAGCACCACGGCAGCCGATCCGAACCCTGGCAAACTGGCGGATGTCAGTTATCCGACTACGGCTTTTACCTTCCAGGGTGCTCAACTGGGCGTGACGTACTTCTTCTGGCTGCGGATCTACGACACCTGGGGGAATGTCTCGTCGTTTGCCACAGCCCAAGCCCAGACGATGAAAGATCCCACGCTGCTGCTCCAGCAGTTGCAGGGCGGTGTCGACTACAGCTTGTTGGCGCCGGATCTGGCCGGCAGCATCACCAGCAACGACAACGTGGCTAACGCGCTGTTGCAAGCGCTGCTGCAGGTTGACACGTCCTGGTCGCAAGCGCGTGGCGCGCGCGTGATCAGCGGCCAGGCTACGGCCGCCATCGTGAACGAGCAGAAAATCCGCGCCGACCAGAATGCCTCGATGGCGTCGAATATCTCGGCACTCCAGGCATCCGTCGCCGGCAATGCTGCGGCGATCACGAGCGAATGGATGGCGCGCGTCACCGCCGATAGTGCTGTGGCCAGCCAAATCTCTCAGATGCAGACGACGCTCATTGGCAACAGCGCGACCATTACCCAGCAGGCCCAGAGCATTAACGGTCTTCTTGGGCAGTGGGCGGTGCAGGTCCAGCTTGACGCGAATGGCCAAAATCCTCGCGTGGCCGGCATTCAGTTGAGCAATGGGCAGGGGGGGTCATCGTTTGCGGTCCTCGCAGACAAGTTCCAGGTCGCGTTTCCGGATGGCTCCAACCCGCGGGCGGCTTTCACGGTTGGCCGAATCAACGGGCAGACTGCCGTCGGAGTTGACGGATCCATGATTGTTGATGGCTCGATCAGCGGCCGAAATGCAATCGTTTCCGGCTCTATCGATGCGGGGCAGATCAACACGCGAGGGCTGACCATTTGCGATGCGGCTGGCAATGTGGTGGTCGACATGACCGGGATGGGCGCTGCCTATATCAAGGGGCAGCTGACTGTCGGCCAGATTGACACCCGGGGCATGACGATCAGGGATGCCGTGGGGAATATCGTCGTTAGCATGAACGGGATCGACGGCTCTTTCATCCGCAACCTGATGGTGGACACCTTGCAGATCAAGGGGGAAGCGGTCAGCAAGAACGACACCCGCAGCATCACGGTCAGCGGCTGGACCAATGCCTTCGACTACTCGTTCCAGTTCAACTGCAGCGATTCCGGCACACTGCTGGCGTTTGCGGATTCTCCATTCACGACGCCGATACCTACGCTATACGGTCGCGGACGCTCGGCGCCCATCAATGGCAGTGCGGTGCTGGTGCTGAATGTTAATGCAGGTGAGGTGGTGACGATTGGTGTTTCCTCGCCTGCGATCAATGTGAGCGGCATGATTCGCTATGGCTGCGTGTTGTTCAGGAGGTAGCAGATGCCCATCGATATCATCGAATACGACGACGCCGGCCGCATCCTGCAGGTCGGCACCAGCCGGCCGGAGAATATCCAGCTGGACGTGGCCGCCGGCAAGCGCATCTTGGTCGGCGCGGCAGACCCATTGACGCAGTACGTGCGGGACGGTGCGGTCGCGCCGCGCCCGCTGGCCGGCGCGGTGCTGGACGGCATGACGCTGCGGCAGTTGCCGGCGCCGTGCCAGCTGATACTCGACGGCACGCCGTACCCGTGCCCGGATGAGGTGTGCGAGTTGTCGTTCGCGCATCCCGGGCGCCACCAAATCGTGGTCGATGCCTTCCCAATGCAAACCGCTGTTTTTGAGGTGACGACATGATGAAGATCCACCACGCTGGCGACCACGCCGCGGCGCGCCGCCAGCAGTACCCGGACATTGGCGATCAGCTGGACGCGCTGTGGCGCATGGTGGCCGACGCGCCGCCCGACCAGTTGCCGCCGCAAACGAAGGCGATGCTGGCGGAGATCCAGGCCGTCAAGCAAACCTACCCGAAGCCCCGCGATGACAGCGGGGCTTCTCCTTTGGAGGTGTGATGTCCGCATCAAACCCAACTCCCGCAGACCTTGCGGCATCGCTAGCCCAGTTGCTCCAGAAGTACAACGTCACGATGGACCAGTTCAATGCCTGGCTGACCAGTGCCGGCATGGTGACGCTGACCGACGCCGCCGGCGGAACTCACACGGTGCCCAGCGCCGCCAATGTGCTGCGCGCTGACGGCTCCAATGCCAGCGGCACCTGGCCCATCTCGGTGTCGGGCAATGCGGGCTCGGTCAGCAGCGTGACTGCTGCCCAGGTGGCCGCTGGTCTCGGCTATCAACCGGTGCGACAGGACAGCATTCCAGACACAAAAGGAGCGATGTCCTATGTCCAGCTTGGCACATTCACTTGCGGCCAGAATGGCGCCAAGCTGGCTTTGTCGGTTGTTTTTGGCAATGGATACAACGCAGCCAACAGCCAGCTGGGCATGGCGACTCTGATCTTCAGCACGAGCAATGGCGGTGCCCAGCAGCCAGGCTCTGCCGGCCCATTTTTTGGTGCCGCGACGGCCATGGTTTTCGGCAACAGCGGCTGCACGTTTCTGATCGCGCAGAACAGCCCTACGTCGTACACGGTATTTGTCCAGCTCCAGGCTTGGGCCGGCGCTGGCGGCTGCAGCGCGTTTGGGGATGCCTCGAATGGAGGCTGGGTGGCAAGCGTGGTGAATACCGGCAGCAAATTGCCCGCTGGCAACCTCCTGACGGTACAGCCGCAAGGCATTTTGACGGTCAGCAGTTTCAACACGACGCCAACTCCTGCTCCAGCCTACACCCGGGCAACTGCGCCGGCGGCGGCGGCCTACGCTGGCGCATTGGTTTACATCACAGACGCCACTGGCGGCGCTGCGCTGGCATGGTCAAACGGCAATGCCTGGATCAGCGTCAGAACCGGCAACCCTGTCTGAGGACACCATGAATCAATATCCCTATGAAATCCTTATTCGGCTCTCTGCCGCTGGCATTGTCGGCGCATCGGTACGATTCGCGGCAGATCAGCCCAACCCCCTGAGCCAGCAGCTGCAGACCTACATCAGCGATCCCCAGTCTCTTGGTGTGGCGGATGGTCAGAGCGGCCTGAAGCTGGCGGATGTGCTCGGGCAGGTGGCTACCGTGGCGCTGTCGCAAAATCAGGCATTGCAGCTGCAATTGGCAGACGTGCAAAACAGGCTGGCGGCATTGCCGGAGGGGGCGAAGTGATCTGGATCGCGCTTTTCATTCTGCTGCAGCTGGCCGACATCGCCAGCACCAACTACGCGCTGGTCCGCCTGAATGGGAGGGAGCTGAATCCGTTCGTCAGGCGCCTGATGGCACGCGTTGGCATCCTGCCAGCATTGGTGGCGAGCAAGGCATTTCTGTTCTTTGCCTGCTACCTGCTCGCGCCACCGCCACTGGCCTACCAACTGCTATGCGCGTTCTACGTGTTCATTCTGTTCCGCAATCTGCGGGCAGTTAAACAGGGCCGGGATTCCCGGCCCTAATCATTCCTGGAGACACCATGCTGAAAAAACTGCACGACTATCGCATCTACCTGCTGATCCTTCCGGCCGCGCTGGCGCTGTTCTGGATTGACTCCGTTGTTGCCCAAACCTGGCTGCAGCTGGGTTTGGCGTTGCCGGTGCTGGTGGGCGTGGCGCTGCTGCTACGCAAAGCGCTGTTCCATGCTGACATGTCGGAGGCCGCCGACATTGCTCTGCACGCGCCTACTGGTGCTGCTCTGGTGGTGCTGGCCGACCGTTTGTTCATGGCTGCGGTGGTGATTGGTGGTGTGTTGTGGCTGCGGGGCTGAGCGCCGGCGCGCTGGCCCTGTTGCCGCTGCTGAACACCGCTGTGACTCAGCACTGGCCCGACATGCCGTCCCGCTCTGTGCTGGCGGCTCAGGTTGAGCAAGAAAGCGGCTGGCGTGTCAACGCAAAGCTGCAGACGTCGCGCGAGCTGGGCGCCGGCCTGGGGCAGTTCACCAAGGCGTACAAGGCAGATGGCTCGGTTCGCTTCGATGCGATTCGAGAGATGGTGGTTGCGCATCCAGAGCTCCGAGGCTGGAGCTGGGCAAACGCTTATGATCCGCGCTATCAACTGCCGGCCATCGTGCTGAAGAACCGTGGCAATTACCAGCTGATCCGCTGGGCAGCTTCCGACGCTGACCGGCTGGCCATGATGGACGCGGCCTACAACTCCGGCCTCGGAGGGGTGATCCAGCGCCGGCGGAAGTGCGCCAATACTTCCGGCTGTCAGCCTGGCGTCTGGTTCGGCAATCTTGAACGCAGCAGCGCGCAGTCGAAGGCTCGGCATGCCGGCTACGGGCAATCGTTTGCAGATATCACCAATACGCACGTCAGGAACGTGATGGTCGTGCGGAGGGGCAAGTATCGCGCTTACTTTGGGGAGTAGGGGATGGGTGATGAAGTTGTGCTGCCGCGGGA
This sequence comes from Chromobacterium subtsugae, assembly GCF_001676875.1. Classification (GTDB taxonomy): domain Bacteria; phylum Pseudomonadota; class Gammaproteobacteria; order Burkholderiales; family Chromobacteriaceae; genus Chromobacterium; species Chromobacterium subtsugae. Next base: position 45,808 of record NZ_JYKA01000014.1, read on the forward strand.
AGAGTTCCGGGCACTGCTGGAGGCGGCGGCCAAGGCCGGCGCGCGCCAGGCTCTGGACGAGGCCGGAGTGGCTGATGCAGTGAAGCTGGCCAAGAGAGTGGATGGTGTGGCGGATGCTGTGCTGAAGGCATTGGCCGGCGGCATTGTGATTGGCCTGCTGGGCGCGATCTGGGCCGGCATCGTAGTTCTGGCCAAGGCAAAAGGAGGGTGAACATGTGGAGGGAGATCGTGCTGGCCGCCGCCGTGGCGGCCTTGGCTTTTCTGGGGTGGGAGATGCGGGCTGTGCTGGCCCAGCGTGACGCTGCGGTGGTGCGCGCCAGCCAGGCCCAGCAGCAGGCAGTGGCCACCCAAGCCGCCCGGATGCACGAGCGCCAGGTGGCAGCAGATGACGCGGCCACGGCGGCCGCCTACGAAAAGGATTTGGAAGATGGGAAACTTGAATTGCAAGCCGCTCTGGCTCGCCATGCTGCTGCTCTCCGGCTGCACCAGCAACAGCCCGCCGCCGGGCGCGGCGATCTGCCCGCAGCTGCCGCCAGCGCCGGCCAGCGTGATGGTGCCGCGCCAGCCGACTTTTCTGCAGCGCATGGAGACGATGCTCTCCGGCTCGCCGCCGAGGCAGACGACGTCGTCCGGCAACTCAGCGCCTGCCAAGCCCTGATCCGGTCGGACAGGCAGTAATCCGGCCTGGCGGCATGTCGAAGGCATGCTGCTGGGCGTTATTTATTTTCTATTTCACCATCAATATAACGATCAATAAACTTTCTTGAGATTGATTGCACTTCTACAATGTAATTCATAAGTCCAGCACCGTTTGGGATGGATATTTTGGCAGAAAGTATTATTTCATCAATGTTTTTATTGATTTTTGAAATGGTAATGACAGCAAATCTACCTGTAACGGTATTGCAATTATTGCAATCGCATATAATTTTATAGCCACGATACTCTTCTATTAAAATGCCTGGATCAGTTTGGGTCATTCCTTTTCCTTTCTCCATTTCTAATTTGACTATGTGATTTTTCTGAATTTTTCTCTATTTCAGTTGTATAGGCAGTAACACTGCCAGTAGTCAAGACACCCCGGAAAAGCAGCCGTATACCAAAACCTTTCTTATATGGCAGTTATCATCAGAATAGTTGACAAAATAAAATTATGCTGCAGCGGCCATCTGTAGCCCCCCCTTTGCGAGTCCGAGTTAAGCGACTATGCTTTGCGCATGTGCGTAAATTTCATTCCACCCACGGCGCAGCAGATCCGCCAGCATTTTGGCTATGAGGTCGACGATGGCCTCTGGAAGCCTGAGTGCTGGCAGGACTATGCAGCGCCGATCATCACCCGTGACGGGCTGAAGCTGGCGACCTATGGCTTCGTGCCAAAGCGCCATCTGCCGCCTGGCGTTCGCTTCACAACCATGAACGCGCGCGCTGAGACCATCGGGGAGAAGCCGACTTACAAGGCAGCTTGGCGCAAGTGCCAGCTCTGCCTCGTGCCGATGCAAGCCTTCTTCGAACCCTGCTACGAGTCAGGAAAGGCAGTGCGGACGCGGATCGGACTGGCCGACGGCCAGCCCTTCGCCGTGGCGGGCATGTGGCGCGAGTGGCAAGAGCCAGAGGGGGCGGTTAGCTACGCTTTCACGCAAATAACCATCAACGCAGACGGTCACGAGGTGATGGGAAGGATGCACCGGCCTGGCGAAGAGAAGCGCTCATTGGTTATTGTGCCGACCGAACATTATGAGGCATGGTTGGAGTGTCCGAATCCTGATGTAGCTCGGAGCTTTCTGATACTTTCAGGTGCACATTTGTTGGAAAGCGCACCAATGACAAAATAAAGTGGCTAACGCAATTGCATTGACATTTATTGTTGATCGTGATATTGTTTCGGAATTCTTGCAGTGGTATTTGCTAGGGTTGGTGTCCGGTTCGAATCCTGGACATGGTGTTTGGTGCATTTTTACTGTGCTCTTGATTTTGACTGTTTTCTTGAACTGTGTTGATGTTTTTTTGTGTTCAGAAACAAGTAATTCGTCAAAGAAAGAGGGGTTCGGTATGAAAAAATGCAAAGCTTATTTTATTTATTTCGTTATTGGCTGTGTTCGTAGTTTGAGCGCAGTAAGCGCCAGCATCGTGGCTTCGGTAGCCACCACAGGGCAAGGCTTGGCTGGTTTTATCCAGCAGCCCTTGCAAATATCATTGGTCTATTTCACTTCCAGCAATTCATCAAGCCGCGTCGTATAGCGCGGCGACCTCACATCCTGCCTCATCTGCCAGCGCTGAGTCATGTTCTCAGACGCCAGTCGCACCGTGCCGCGGCCGAATTGTCGAGTGATGGCGTCCATTGTTCGCATCAGCAGCTCTCGGCGCGGATCTGGCGGCGCCGCAAACAGATCCGACTGCACCACGCCTCGCGGGCTGATCTCCATCAGCACGATTCCAGCTTTGTGGTAGAGGTAGCCTTTCTTGTAGATGGCCCGCAGGCCCGCCAGCGCCGCGCGCGTGATTTCGAGGGTGTCGTCAGACGCCTGGACCAGCGGCACCACGATATAGGGCCGGTACTGCGCCACATCGCTGAATGGGCTGGTGCGAATACCCACGCCGACCAGGCGCGCCGCCGAGCCCTGGGCGCGCAGCTTCTCGGCCGCCCGCGCCGCGTGGTGCGAGATGGACGCGATCAGGGTGTTCAGGTCGCGCACCTTCTTGGAAAACGACCGGCTGGCAATGATCTGCTGCTTGCTGGGTGTCACGTCTTCCAGCGCCAAGCAGCTGACGCCGTTCAGCTCCTGCACCGTTCGTTCGACCACCACCGAGAACGCGCGTTTGATGCGCCGCGGGTCGGCCTGTTTCAGGTGGAGCGCACTGTGAATCCCCATCGCCTGCAGCTGCTCGGTCAGCCGACGCCCGATCCCCCACACATCGCCCACCTCAATCTGCGCCATCATCTGGTCGGCCTCGGCCGGCGTCACGAAGTCCCATTCGAACACGCCGGCCCATTTCGGTTGCTTCTTTGCGATCCGGTTGGCCAACTTGGCCAAGGTCTTCGACGGTCCCATGCCGACGCATGTGGGGATGCCGACGCGGCGCAGCACCGCCTCGCGCATCCGGTGGCCATGGCTGTCCAGATCCGGCATGCCTGTCATGTCGAGGAAACACTCGTCGATGCTGTAAACCTCTTGCTCGGCAGCAAACTCCGACAGCACCCGCATCATGCGCCGGCTCATGTCGCCATACAGGGCGTAGTTGCTGGAAAACACCGCGACATCGTGCTGGCGGCACTGGTCGGCGATCTCAAAGAAGGGGCCGAACATCTTGATGCCCAGTGCCTTGGCTTCGGCGCTGGCCGCCACCACGCAGCCGTCGTTGTTGCTCAGCACCACTATGGGCTTGCCGATCAGGTCGGGCCGGAACACGCGCTCGCAACTGGCGTACATGCTGTTGCCGTCCACCAGCGCGAAAAGGGTTGGCGCGCTCATTGCCGGAACTTCTTCACTGCACCGGTCACTACGCCCCATACCAGCAGCTCTTGGCCGGAATGCAGGGTGATCGGCGCATAGGCGGGGTTCTCCGGCATCAGCGCACAGGAGCCGCCGCGGCTGTGTAGTCGCTTCACGGTGAATTCGCCATCGATCACGGCCACCACAATGTCGCCATGCGCCGGCGCGAGCCCCTTGTTCACGACGAGCAGATCGCCGTTGTCGATGCCGGCGCCGATCATGGAGTCACCGCGCACACGGACGATGAACGTCGCCGGAGGGTCGTCCACCAGGTACTCATGCAGGTTGATGTTGTCGTCGAGGTAGTCGTCGGCCGGCGATGGGAAGCCGGCGCGGACGGGGGCTAAGACCAACGGCAGAGGCTGGCCTCCAGGTATCGGCATCAAGTAGGGGATGGTGGCCATGGTGGTGAAATTTTGAATTCGTACAAATTCAAATTACACCACAGGTGAGGAAATATCAAAACGGATTTCAGTATGCTTTCGGCAAGGGTGTCGCCTCCTGCCACAGTCGCGTCCACTCAACTGCGTATTTGTCGGCTAGCGGCTTGACGTTGCGTAGCAGCAGCACGTTTTCGGCGTTCTTGCTGGCTGCGGCCGCGCTGTAGTTGAACGACCCCGTTTCCAGGTGCTGGCCATCGATCACCATGAACTTGTGGTGGAAGATGGAGTAATTGCCATTCAGGCGCACCGGCACCCCCTGATTCGCCAGGAACTGCGCAGCGCTGTAGCCCTTGCGGTTGCTCTTCTCGTCGGCGACGACTTGCACCTTCACGCCGCGCTTGTGTGCGCTCAGCAGCGACTCGGCGATCGGCTTGCTGGTAAATGAGTAGGCGGCGACCAGAATCGACGACTTTGCGCCGTCGATACCCTGCAGGACGAGCGCGAGGCTGCCGCCTTTGGGCGAGAACCCGACTTCGAAGTCGGCGCCGGCTGGTAGGGGTGCAGCAAAAGAGAACGGCGCTACAAGAGCGCCGGCGAAGAGTAGGGCGGAGAGTTTCATCAGTTGGGCCTGTGTAGTTGGTAGCCATGCTGTCGCCGGCGGCGGTCAATGTCCTTGAGCCGCGCCGTGCTGAATGGTTCCGTCGCCATGCCGCCGCGCCGGCTCCCGCGTCCGCCCCAGGCGCGCACGATCACCGGCCTGTCGAACAGGTCCAGCTGGATGGCGATAGCGTAGTAGCGGTCGGCGGAGAGGTAGAGGCGCATGGCTGATTGCTCCTTGATTTGCAATCAGCATGGCAATGATGCGTGAATTACGCAAATTTACAGAGAATGATGCGCGAATTGTGTGTCAATTGGGCGACGGCGCAGCGGCGAGCATGCGCCCCCACACCTCGCGCTTCGCCCATTCCTCATGGATGTTTATTTCTCCAGCGCCAGACCAGTAGGACTTGCGGATCATTTCCTCGGTCGGTTTGATCGGGACAAGCCTCCATCCATCCGGCACAGCCTGAACCTGTAAGGATTCCTTACCAATTGCCTTTTCATTAGGCAGATTGGCATCGGCCTCAAGCCAGTAGGTCTTCGCCCAAAGCTCACTGCCGATGGGATATTCCTCGCCAGCGATGCCGCGCATGATTAAATCGTCAGGGCGGAGCGGAGTGATTCCTTCTCGCGTGCCGACATGCTTTTCACCCTCCCGCTGCTTGCGCACATGAACAACCACTGGGCGCTTCACGCAGGCGCGCCACTCCAGGCCCAAACGGGAAGCGGCTGCGCTTTCCGCAGCGGCAGCGGCCGCCAGCGTGGCCTGGCACAGCCGACGCATGGCCACCCAGTCGCTGTCGGTTAACGACCAGCCCATGCTGTCTATGATTGCGTCGATGTCGATCATTGGTTTCTCCGTTTCGGTGAGCAATTGCTCATCTGAGAAAATGGGTAAATGAGCAGATGAGCAAAGGGGCATGTGAGCATTTACCCCTCGTTGTAACGGCGCAGCGGCGGCAGGCCGCGCTCGGCAAGCACGCGGTTGAAGCCTTCCACGCCCAGGTCCTGCAGGCTCGACGGCCGTTCCGCCTTGGCGAGGTCGGAAAGCCGGCGGTGGTCGTCGGGGTGGACCTTTACCTTGATGGACACAAAGTCCGGCAGAGGCTTCTCTTCCTTGGTCGGTGCTTCCGCCTCGCCGCCGTCCAGGAATGCTTTCAGGCTGGTCTTGCTCATTGCAGCTTCTCCTTGACCCATTGCCACAGGGCCCGGATCTCGGCCGCCGCCTTGCCGCGCGGGTCAAACTCCGTCACCGACTGGCCGGTGGCGATGGCGCGTGAAAATGCGATGCGCTCGCCGATCTCCACCGGCGCCACCTCGCCGAAGTCGGCCAGCGCCTGGCGCGCGTCGGCGACCTCCGGCACCCGAGAAGGGCAGGCGGACAGCACGAACAGCGGCTCCTTGCCCGCGGCGGTGACGATCTTCACTGCGTTGCCGACCGCGGCCAGGTCGAATGCTGTCGGCCGAACGGGGATCAGGATGAGGTCGGCGACCCGCGCAATGGCAGCTGAATCGGGAGAGGAGTGTGGCGGCCCGTCGATGATGGCCAGGCCGAATCCCTTGGCGCTGCCGGCCTTGAGCGCGGCTTGCAGCTGCGAGGGCGGCGTTTGGAGAACGACCGGGGATTCGGCAGAGCGGCTGCCGGCCCAGCGCGAGCTGGATGCCTGAGCGTCGTCTCGGTCGAAGATGATTACGGAGGTGGAGTCCTCTTCGGCGGCGACGCCAAGGTGGACAGCAAGGGTGGACTTACCCGAGCCGCCTTTTTGCGAGAATGTGGCGATGGTTTTCATGTTTCCTCTGGGCATGAAAAAACCCGCCGGCGGCGGGTTTGTGGTGGCGGGAAGCTGGGCGGTACAAATCGCCCAAATTTCGCCCAAATTTTGAAAAGTTGCCCTGTAAGCCAATACTGGCTTGTTTGGGGTGCGGGTTCGATTCCCGCCGCCTCCACCACATTCAAAACCCAACCGTTCGCGGTTGGGTTTTTCTATTGTCCGCGTCTATTGCCGCTGTGCCGCGGCAGGGAAAATTCCTATACACACAAAATGCGAATTGGAATGGATATATTGTGTGTATTCAATTGTTTGGCGATCGACTCGCTGCAGGGCTTTGAAAGCGCTTCGCGCGGGGCAGAAGAAAACCGGGCGCACGCGCCCGGTTGGTCGGCATGACTTATTGCGGCAGGTTGTCGTTGCTGGCCAGCTCCAGCTGCGCCTTTTTCACCCGCTTGTCGGCGGCCAGCCTTTGCTGCAGGCCCAAGAGTTCGGTCTGGGCCGGCGCTTCGTATACCACCACGCTTTGGGTGCGGAAGCGCACGCTCAGGCCGTGGTCGCGGGCGACGGCGGCTTCATCCTGGGCAGAGGCCAGTTGCACCAGCACCGTGCCGCTGACGGTGGCGGGCAGCGCCTGCTTGGGCGACTGGACCACGTCGCCGCGGTTCAAGGCCGGAGCGCCGCTGGCGCGAAAACTGGCGCCGCTGGCCGATTTGGCCGCTGCCTTGGCTTGGCTTGCTTGCTTGTAATAGGTTTTGCCGTTGATGGTGACGGCCTGTCCCGCCGGCTTGGGCAGGAAGGGCAGGTCGGCCGCCAGCGCGCCGCCGGCCAGCGCCAGCAGCGAGAGGGTCAGGATGGTTTTTTTCATGTTGCGCTCCTGTGGCCGAAGAAGCGGATCGACCACGATTTCAGTTTGCCCGCCGCATTGGGCAGGGTGTAAGTGGTGTTCTTGGCGCCGACGCGGTGGATGAACTGGTAGTCGCCGCCGTTGGTGTCTATCACGCGGATGCGCCATTGGCCCTTGGCCGATTCGCCGTAGAAATGGTTGGACAGCAGGCGCTGCTGATTGAGACCGTAGTCTTCCGCCACCAGCGCGGTGCGCGGCGATAGCAGCACCGAGCGGGTGCCGGCCGGCGAAATCAGCTCCACCGCCAGGTCGCTGGCGCGGCTGTGCTCGGCATCCACCAGGATTTGCACCGCCTCCACCGTGAGATTGTCCGGCTGGGTGTAGACGCTTTCCACGCCTTTTTCGTCGGCGTCGGGAATGGATGCCTGCGCGCTGATGGTCTGCCAGCGGGTTTTTTCCAGCGGCGGCAGCGGGCGGTTATAGAACAGCGCTTTTTCCACCGCTTTGTCGACGTTGATCAGGCCGAAGCCGTAAAACTGGTGGAAGGGCAGGCCAGCGGCGTTTTTCTGCCAACCGGGAATCGCCTGGTAGCGGTGGCTGCCGCCGCCGGCGTCCTGGAAGGCCAGCGCGACGCCGGGGTTGGCCGCATCCACCTGGCGGGCGGTGGTGATCAGGATGTGGCGCACGTCGCGGGCGTTGAGGGCCGGATTGGCCGACATCACCAGCGCGAAGGCGCCGGAGGTGGCCGGGGCCGCCGACGAGGTGCCGTTCATCACGCCGTTGTAGTCGCAGTTGGGGTCCAGCGCGTTGCCGCCGTGCAGCGCGTTGTCGCTGCTGCCGGCGATATTCCAGCCGCGCTGGCAACCGGTCAGGTCGGTGGTGATCATGGCTGGCGAGTCGGTGCCGTATTCGCCGCCGGGCGCGGTCAGCAGCACGTTGGCGCCCACCGACGAGTACGAGGAGCGCACGCCGTCGGCGTTCAGCGCCGATACCACCACGTTCCAGTAGTTGCTGTTGTCGGTGGTGAGGTTGGCGTCCTGCACCGGCAGGCCTTCATTGCCCTTGTAGCCTATCAGGTAGCCGTTGCCGGCCCGGAAGTAGCTGTAGGCGTTGCCGGCCGATTTGACGAAGGTCGCGCCGCGGCCCCAGTGGCTGTTGCGGCTGACGTCTTCGTAGGTTTCCTCCTCGGTTTTCAGTTCGATGTCCTGGTCGGGATTGCCCGGGGTGGAGCGGACGGCGGAGGAGCCGTAGCTCTGGTTGAACACGCGTGAATCGGTGAAGGCCTCCAGTGGCCGTCCGCCCGGTTGTTTGCCGTGCGACAGCAGCCAGCCGTCCAGCGTTTGCGCCAGCAACCAGTTGAAGCCTTTCAGGCTGGCGGACGGCGCCACGCCGCGTCCGCCTATGCCGTTGAATCCCACCGCCGCCGCTATGCCGGCCACCGAGGTGCCATGGGCGTTGTCGGGCGAGTCGGGAGTGGGGTCGTTGCTGCCGTTCACCAGGTTTTTGGAGCCCGGCACGATGTTGGCGGCCAGGTCCGGGTGGCGGATTTCCAGGCCGTCGTCGATGACGGCGATGGTGGTGCCGACTCCGCGGATGCCGCGCAAGTGAGTGAAGGCCAGATTGAGATCGACGCCCTTGACGCCGCCGCGTTTGGAAAACGCGTTTTGGCCGGTATTCTGCAAGTGCCATTGTTGCGCGGCTAGCGGGTCGCCCGGCTGCAACGGAGTGTTGCGCGGTTGTTCGGCGGCGGCATGGCTGGACAGCGATGCGAGCGCCAGCAGAACCGCGCTGCTTGAGATGCGATGGTGCATGGTTTTATCCTCTGATTTCCTTTGTTTTGTTCGGCGTAGCCGAATCAAGATATTATTTGCAAATTTTTATTGCGCAAATACCCTTTTGTCATAATGTTTGCGCGATGGAGAATTTGCAGGATGGCAGAGGACGCTCGGAGGAGGAGGGCGGGCGGGGAAGGGCGCCGGCTCCATCGCGGAGCCGGCCGGGGGTCAATCTATCTTGGACAGAGTATCGAAGTTGCTGTGGCAGCAATCCTCGAATTCCTGCTGCGGGTCTTTCAGTTTGATCTGGTACGATTTTCCCTGCGCGGTGAGGACCAGTTCCTTGTCGGCCGAGGTCAGGGCTCGGGGCATCAGGAACCAGCGCTGTCCTTTGCGGGAATTGGGCTGGGTGATGTAGATGGCGGTGAAGGGCGGGATATCCTGGCGCGAGGGGTCCTGCAGCGAGACGCCTACCGGCGTCTGGCCCAGGATTTCTATCCCGACCTTGGTGCCGTTGTTCTGGCGCAGGATGCGGCGGATCACGCCCAGCAGCAGCGGGTGGCTCTCTGTTTTCACCAGGATCAGCCGGCCTATGGCCAGCTGGTCTATGGTTTTGCCGATGAAAGTCAGCCCCATGCCGGTGCTGCTGATATCATTGATCCGCCATTCGTCCACCCGCTCGGGGTCCAGCGATCCGACATCCTGCACCTTGATCTGGAACGCCACCCGGTCGAAGCCGATGGACACTTGCGCATTGGAGGTGTGCAGCGAGCGTTCCGACTTGCGCAGCGACTTGCCGCCGTCGTTGGACCAGCGTATCGCCAGCTTTTCGCACAGGTCGGCCCACTCCTCGCGTTCCAGCTCGCAGCCCAGCGTGGCGAGGGACGAAGGTATGCGGCTGTCCAGGTCGAACATCAGGTCGGCCAGGCGGCTGGTGATTTCATAGGCTGACCAGTAGCGGTGCCACTTGCCGGCCATGCCGCGCAGCATCGGCTGCGGCGGCTCGGGGATGGACAGGTTGTAGACGAAGATCGGGCCTTCCGGCGGCGCCTGCTTGTCCAGCGGGATGTGCTGGCTCAGCAGCATCAGCAGCTGGTCCACCGCGATGATTTCCTTGTGCAGCATGTTCTCGGTCTGCGCCAGGTGCAGCATGCCGATCTGGATCAGCAGGTGCTCGCAGCTGATTTCCTGGCGCGCGTCCGGGTATAGCAGCATCGCGGTGCGGGAAAATCCCGCCTCTTCGGCGTAGGTGTAAAAGCGGAAGCCCTGTTGCCAGGCGGTGCCTTCCGGCTTCAGGTAGCGCAGCGCGTTCCAGGCGATCAGCCGCATCTGGTGATGCAAGCCGCGGATGGTGACCAGCTGCAGGTCGGGCTCGGCCGCCGGGCTGGCGGCGTTCTTGCTCAAGCGCAGGCAGATCTGGTAGGCGCTGGACAGTTCGTGCCAGTAAGCCAGGATGGTGGGAAGATAGCCCTTGCTGCCGCTTTTCGACTGCAGATAGTCCTGGCATAACTGGCGATGGATGCCTGCGGCCTTGTCGTCGACATAGAGCAGGGTTTTCACCCTCTCTTTCAGCGACATGTCGGTGTCGGCGTTGATTTTGGAAACTGCCTTGATGATTTCCACCAGGGCGGTAAAGTATTCGGCCTGCGGCAGGTCGCGCACCAGAAGGGTGGCCGACTGCGCCACGCCAGATGCCGGCGTGTTTTTGCTGAGGAGCGAGCTGACTAGGGATTTGAAGTCAAACATTGAGCCAACTTTTAATGGGTTTATGTTCTCGTTTATATGTCACTATATCTTACGTCACGCGTTGATGATGGTGAAACCATAATCTCAAAATTATCAGACATGCCAATTCGCAAGCTATTTACATTTCGTCTGTTTATTCCGGTATTGTCCTTTTCAGTCCTTTTTAATGCGCCGCCGGCATATGCCGCCGACGAATCGCAAGTGCCTGAGGGCGTTGGCGTTGTGCTGGGCGGCGGCGGCGCGCGCGGCTTCGCCCACCTGGGCGTTCTCAAGGAATTGGAGCGCCTGCGCATTCCGATCGCCTGCATTTCGGGCACCAGCGCGGGGGCGCTGATTGGTGGCATTTACGCCAACGGCCTGCCGCTGGATGAGATCGAACGCGAATTCAATGCCGCCGATTGGGACCAGATGCTGTCCGGCAAGCCGGCGCGGGCGGATATTCCGTATGACCGCAAGCGCAATGATTACAAAAACTATCTCGATGTCAGCTTCGGCCTGAAGGACGGCGCGCTGCGGGTGCCGCGCAGCGCCATCAACTCGCAAGGCATCGAGCTTTACATCCACAAGCTGACCCGCGACCGCGACATCGACGATTTCGACAAGCTGCCCATTCCGTTCCGGGCGATCGCCGCCGATTTGAGCACCGGCGACGCGGTGGTGTTCAAGCAGGGCTCGTTGACGCGCGCGCTGCGCGCCAGCATGGCGGTGCCGGGGGTGTTCGATCTGGTGGAGGACGAGGGGCGGCTGCTGGTGGACGGCGCCATCGCCCGCAATGTGCCGGTGGAGGATGTGAAGGGACGCTGCGCCAAGCAGGCCATCGTGGTGGATGTCGGCACGCCGCTGATGAAGCCGGATGAAATCCAGACCCTGTTCGACGTGGTGGCGCAAAGCTCCAATCTGGCGGTGCTGCGCAATGTCCAGGAGCAGATGAAGCTGCTGGACAAGAAAGACATCGTGATCCGGCCGGACCTGACCGGCTATGCCGCCACTTCCTTCGGCGATCACCAGGCCATCGTGCGGCGCGGCGAGGAGGCGGCGCGCAAGATGGCCAAGCAGCTGTCGGCTTACTCGGTGTCGGAGGAGGCCTACGCCGCCTGGAAGCGCAAGCTGCAGCGGCCGCGCTATCCGGTGCTGGACGAAGTGAAGGTGGAGGGGACGGACGGCACCTTCACCAAGCTTTCCACGCTGCGCGAATCGCTGGCCTTTCCGGGGCCTGTGCCGGTGGGAACGGCGCGCAACCGCTTGGCTGAAATCTTCACCGGCGGCGAATACGACAAGCTGGGCTACCGCGTCGACAATGTGTCCGGCCGCAGCGTGATGACGGTGATGCCGGTGGAGCGCAGCATAGGGCAAAACTATCTGCATTTCGGGCTGAACCTGCGCAGCGATACCCCGGGCGACAACAGCTTCACGCTGCGCGCCGCCCATGAATGGACGGCCTTGAACGACGCCGGCGCGTCCTGGCGCAACGACTTGGCGATAGGCTACGACAAGTCGATCACCACCGAGCTGTACCAGCCACTGTGGAACGGCAGCCCGTTCTTCGTCGCCGGCTCGCTGGGTTATGAGCAAAAGCCGTTCCGCGTGTTCAATGACAACCATACGGTGCTGGCCACCTTGAAGAACGATGTGCTGAGCGGCCAGGTGAATGTCGGCCTGGCTCTGGGCAAGTACGGCGAATGGCGGGTGGGCCTGTACCGGCAGGACAACGATTACTCGCTGGAGCAGGGCGACCCCAGCGAATTCAACGGCAACGATCGTTTCCGCAACACCGGGGTGCAAAGCAGCCTGGTGGTGGACCAATTCGACAATCCGCGCTGGCCGAGGGCCGGTTATTACTTCAGCGGCAAGGTCGGCGCCGGTTTGCCGGGGCTGGGCAGCGAGGTCAACCAGAAATTCTATGACCTGATCGGCGAGACGGCCCACACCTATGGCGACGTCACCGCGCGCTTCACCGCCAAGGCCAGGGGTTATGTGGATATCCGCAATGGCGACATTCCGCAGACGCTGGGCGGTTTCCTCAATCTGACCGGTTACCAGAACGGCGAGTTGCTGGCCGATCAGGTGGCGTTGGCGCGGCTGATGGTGTATTGGCGCGCCGCGTCGCTGCCGGCGGTGCTGGGCTCCGGCGTATACGCCGGGGTGTCGCTGGAGGCCGGCCGGCTGTGGGGGCAGAACTATTCCGACCTCCAAACCGCCCGCGGCTGGATTCCCGCCGGTTCGCTTTTCCTGGGAGCCGACACCATTCTGGGGCCGTTCTTCGTCGGCGTCGGCACGGCGCGCGGCGGCCAGTTGACCGGTTACATCTACCTGGGCGTCGATTACTGATCTTGATCCAAAAGAACGCCCGGCGATGAGCGGTCATCGCCGGGCGTTGTCGTTTGCGGCGCCGGCAGCGCATCCGGGCAATGAAAACCGCCCGCGGGCGAGGCCTGCGGGCGGTTTGACGTGCCGCGGGATCGGCTTAGAAGAAGCGGTAGTCCACCGTCACGCCAACCGTGCGCGGCGCGCCGACCACGCCCAGGTTGTTGCCGCGGGATGCGATCTGGGCATACAGCACGCCGCGGTTGGTCAGGTTGTTGACGTAGGCGCGCACGCCCCAGCGGGCATCCTCGTAACCGGTGTTCAGGTTGACCACTGTGTAGTCGCCGGCCTTCAGACTGGGGTCGTTGGTGATCTCCGAGTAATAGGAGCCGACGCGGTTCAGGCTGCCGCCCACGTAGAAATTGCGCGGCAGGCGCTGCTTGAAGCCCAGGTTGACGGTCATGTGCGGCGCGTAGTTGAACTGGTTGCCCATGATGCCGGGGTTGGCGGCATCGGTGCCGGTCACCTTGGTGTTGAGCAGGCCGAGACCGGCGTTGACGGTCAGCGTCGGCGTCACCCTGGCCTTGGTTTCCAATTCCAGGCCGTAGCTCTGGCCTTCCGGAATGTTGGTGAAGCGCGAAGCCAGGATGGCCTGGTAGCCGGTGTACTGGTTGAAGAAGGCGTTGGCGTTGAGGCTGACGCGGTTATCCAGGAAAGCGGAGCGGCTGCTCAACTCATAGGCGGTGACTTCTTCCTTGTTGTAGGTGTAGTAGACGTAATTGTTGTCCAGGCCGGAGCCGCCGGCGTTGTAGCCCTTGCGCGCGGTGAGGCCCAGCGTGGTGTCCGGACTGTAGCGGTAGCTCAGGCCGGCCTTGGGCAGGAACAAGGTTTCGCCCACGTTGTAGCTGGCCTGGTTTTGCGCGGCGGTATCCGGATTGAACAGGGTGTGGCGGCGCTGCATTTCGCGCTCGACGCGGCCGCCCAGATTCAGGCTCCACTTATCGCTGAGCGCCAAGGTGGCCTCCCCATAAAGCGCTTCGGTCTTGAGGCGGTCCTTGGCCAGCAGATTGGGGAACTGGAAGGTGCGCAGGCTTTGGTCGCGGTCGTAGTGGTATACGCCCATCATCCCGCTCAGCCAGCCGTTTTGCGGCGCATAGGCGAGTCGGGCTTCGACGGTGTCGCTTTTCTCATCCAGGCGCATGTTCAGCGGCGGGGTGTCGGTGTCCTTGAACGCGCTGACGTTGTCGGCGTGCCCGACCAGCAGGTGGGCGCTCCAGGCGTCGTTGAACTGGTATTGCAGGTCGGTGCTGATGGTGTTGTTGGACGAGTCCTGATAGCGGGCCTGGGTGGACAGGCGATGGTACTGGTAGTCGAAGTAATTGCCGTCGACGTAGTTCAGGTAGTCGCCCTTGTCCTTGCGATGCGATACCGTCAGCTTGGCGCTGAAGCCGGGCAGGGCGCTGGGTTTCCACAGCAGCTTGCCGCGGTAGCTGCTGTGATTGATGTCCGAGCCGTCCCAGGGCATCTGGCCCGGATAGTCGATGTAGCTGTGGCCGTTCAGGCCCTCGGCGGTGACGCGGAAGGCCAGCTCGTCGGTGATCGGGCCGGAGACCATGCCGGCCAGCGTCGCCCGGCCGCCTTTGTCTTCGTAGCCGGCGCGCAATGCGCCTTCCCAATCGGAAGCCGGGTCCTTGGTGTTGACCACGATGGAGCCGGCCATGGTGTTGCGGCCCTGGGTGGTGGACTGCGGGCCGCGCAGCACTTCGATCTGTTCCACATCCCACGGGCTGGCGTCGACGTAGCGCTGGCCGGTCCAGCTTTCCGCCATGCCGTCCACCGTGGTGCTCACCCGCGGGCGAGAGCCGGAAACCAGCGTGTTGTAGCCGGTGCCGGGGCCGGTGCCTTCCACGCCGCGGATGTTGACGATGCCGGCGCCGTTTAGGCTGGCGTTGGGCGTGGCGGCCGCCGCGTCATAAACCGATTTGACTTCGCCCTTGTCGGCGTCGCGCAGCACTGTCACCGCGGTGGTGGTGTCCTGCAGCGAGCGATTGATCTTCTCGCCGGTGACGGTGACCGCGGGCAGAGTGGTGGAATTGTCCTGCAGGTCGGGCGCGCCGGCCGCCAGGGCGGCGGTGCTTCCCAGGCAGGCCAGCGCCAGAATGGTGGCCTGCGATAGTGCCTTGCGTTGGCGGTGCGGAGTGTTTTTCATCTTGCTTGCGTTCCTCATTGTTGTCGTTGCCAGAGCGTCCGGGTGTTCTGCGTCGTCTGGCTGGCGAGGAATCGTTGGCTATTGCGGCGTCTGAACAAGTCGGGATGATGCTGGCCCGGGACGGAGCATTGCAGCTCGTCGATGCGAATGATAATATTTATCATTAATAATATGCAAACGGTAATGGCGCGCCGGGAGAAATGCGCGATCCGACTGCCGGAGTGGATTGAAATCATGGGTGGAAATGTGAAATGGAATCAAATGGCTGCCGAGAGTGCGGCCTGGCTGCAACACCCGGACGCGGGCCTGCCATCCTGGTGGGAACGTCTGGCTGTCATCGGCGCGCCGCTGCGCGAGCGGTTGCCGGACGGGCGCGTCTGCGTGACTTTCCTGTGGCGCGATCCGGCCGGCGGCCCGGCCGCGTCGGCGACGGTGCGGGTGTACGCCGATGTCAATTCCGTCACCGACCACCATAGCCCGCAGCCGCAGTCGCTGTCCCGCCTGGGCGATACCGATGTCTGGTGGTGGCAGGCGGTGTTGCCGGCGGATTGGCGCGGCAGCTATGCCTATATCCCGGTAGCGGCCGGACAGACGCCGCCGGTTCCCAGCGACGATGTCCGTGAAAGCCGGCTGCGCCACCGCGAATGGTGGCTAAGCATCATGAGCCAGGCCATCGCGGATCCGCTCAACCCCGCCGCCGGCTACCGCAGCAGCTGGGGCGCCAGCTTGTCGCCGCTGCATCTGCCCGACGCGCCGGACCAGTCCGCCTGGACCGCCTGGGACAAAACCGGGCAGGGGGCCGATCCGCACCGCCTGACGGAGATCCGCTGGGACAGCGCCATGCTCGGCAAGGCGCGCCGGGTCTGGATCTACCACACAGGCGCGGTTTCTGTTGGAGAATGGGCCGGGAGGCCGCTGGCGATCCTGCTGGACGGCCAGCATTGGGCGCAGCGCCTGCCGGTGTTCGCCGCGCTGGACGAGGATACCCGCCGCGGCCGTTTGCCGCCCGCGGTGTATTTGCTGATCGACAGCATCGACGGCAAGCACCGCGAGGAAGACCTGCCCTGCAACGCCGCATTCTGGCTGGCGCTGCAAGCGGAGCTGCTGCCGCAGGCGGCCTTGATCGCGCCGTTCAGCGACCGCGCAGACCGCACCGTGGTGGCCGGCCAGAGTTATGGCGGCCTGGCGGCGATGTTCGCCGGCCTCAACTGGCCGGACCGTTTCGGCTGCGTGCTCAGCCAGTCCGGTTCGTTCTGGTGGCCGCATGTCGAGCTGCATGAAAAGGCGCGCGCGGCGAGCGGCCGCCTGCCGGGCAGCAAGGGCTGGCTGGCCGAGCAGCTGGAAGCTGGCGAGACGCCGCCCGGACGGCTGCGCGTGTTCCAGGAGGTGGGCCGCCGCGAGGAGGTGATGGTGGACGTCAACGATAGCCACCGCGCGGCGCTGGAGCGCGCCGGGCATGACGTGCATTACCAAGTGTTCGAAGGCGGGCACGACTGGCTGTGCTGGCGCGGCGGTTTGTTGCAGGGGCTGGGCTGTCTGTGGCGGCCCTGGGTCGCCCCGTAAAACAAACCAGAATCGTCCAAAGGCGGGCCAAGCCCGCCTGCAGGCCGGCTCGCCTTGCTGGAGTGTTCGCCATGAGCGCGGAGCAAACCAACCCTTTCGATGACGAAAGCCTTTCCTTTCTTGTCCTGGTAAATCCCCAGGACCAGCACAGCCTGTGGCCGTCGCAACTCGCGTCGCCCGCGGGCTGGCGCGCCGTATTCGGCCCGGCCGGCCGCGGCGCGTGCGTTTCCTATCTCGACGCCAACTGGACCGACATCCGTCCGCGATCGCTGCGCAGCGGTTAAGGCCGCCGTTTCCTCATCTTCGCATCGTCCCGCCCATGCCGCAGGCCTGGGCGCGGCCGGCTGCGCGCCGGCCGTTCCGATTACCCGCATCCGGGGAAGCATCGTGTTGACCATTGAAACCAAACCCTCCGCCGTAGAGCGCGAGCTGCCGCTGTTCGGCTCGCAACTGGGCATCTGGCTAGCGGACCAGATCGCCGAACAAAAGAACACCTACACCGTCGCCCACTGCGTAGCGCTGGACGGCGCGATAGACGCCGAGCGGTTGCGGCAGTCCATCCGTTTGGGCCTGGCCGAGGCCGACACTGTCGTCGCCCAGTATCTGGAAACGCCGGAAGGCCCGGCGCAGCGTCTGCGGCAAGGGCTGAGCGCCAAGGATCTGCCCCTTCCCGAAATCCATGACCTGAGCGCCGAGGCCGATCCGGAAAGCTTGGCCCGCGAATGGATGCGAGCCGACCTGGCTGCCGAGCTGGCGGCCGACGGCGAGCGGCCGTTGCATCTGCACCGCCTGTTCAAGCTGGCCGGCGGCGCGGGCGAGCGCTGGTTCTGGTATCAGCGCTACCACCATGTCTGCGTCGACGGCTACAGCTTCGCCGCGCTGACCCGCCGCATCGCCGACCTCTACCAGGCGCTGGGCCGCGGCGAAGCGCCGTCGCCGTCGCCATTTGTTTCTTTCGTCGATGTCGCGGCCGAGCGCGACAGCTATCTGGCCAGCCCGCGCTGCGAGGAAGACCGCGCGTTCTGGCGCGACTACGCCGCCGCGCTACCTGCGCCGTCCACCTTGTCCGCGCGCGACGCGCTGGCCGGAGACGGCGCGGCCAATGTCGACGTGCTGCGCCGACGGTTTGAAATCGCCGGAGGAACGGCGGCGCCGCAGGCCATGGCGGCCGTTTTCGCCTACCTGGCCAGGATGAGCGGCAAGAGCAGGGTGGCGATGGGCATGCCCTTCATGCGGCGCATGGGTTCGGCCGCGCTGCGGGCCGTGGGCCCGGTGGTCAACGTGCTGCCGGTGGCGCTGGATATCGACAATGGCGACGATCTGGCTACGCTCGCGCGGCGGCTGGCCGACGAATTGAAACAGGTGCGCCGCCATGAGCGCTACGATGCCGAGCAGATCCAGCGCGACAGTGGCATGGTGGGCTCCCGCCGCGCGCTATACGGCGCGACGCTGAACCTGAAGATCTACGATCAGTCGCTGCGGCTGGGCGAGGTGGCGGGCGTCACGCTGCCGCTGGCGGTGGGGCCGATAGACGATATCGAATTCGGCCTTTGGCAGCAGGGCGAGAGCCTGGTGGTGGAGCTGAGCGCCAATCCGGCGCGCTACGGCGCGGCGGAGCTGGAGTGGCATGCGTGGCGGCTGCGCGGCTTCATCGCCGCCCTGGCCAGCGGCGCGGCCGTAGGCGACGCGCCCTTGCACAGCGCCGCGGAGAAGGCCGCGCTTGACGAGTGGTCGCGTGGGCCGCGGGTAGCCGCGCCGGCCGGCGTGCGCACCGCGCTGGACGTATTCCTGGTCAGCGCCTTGCAATACCAAAATGAGACCGCGCTGGCGTGCGGCGACGAGCGGCTGAGCTATGGCCAGCTGTCGGCCCGCGTCGCGCAGCTGGCGCGCGAGCTGCTGGCGCGCGGCATCGGCGACGGCAGTGTGGTCGGCGTCGCCGTGCCGCGCAGCGTCGACACCGTGGTGGCGATACTGGGCACCTTGGCGGCCGGCGCCGCCTTCCTGCCGCTGGACCTGGACTACCCGCCCGAGCGGCTGGCGATGATGTGCGAGGACGCCGCGCCGGCGCTGCTGCTGACCCGCTCCGACGTCCGCGGCCGGCTGCCAAGCCTGCCGGCGTTGTGCCTGGACGACGAGGCGGTCCGCGCGCGCTTGGCCGCCCGCGCCGCCCAGCCGCTGGACGACGGGGAACGGCTGCGTCCGCTGAACGGCGACCGGCTGGCCTATATGATCTACACCTCCGGCTCCACCGGCAAACCGAAGGGCGTGATGATCGCCCATGCCAGCTTCCTCAACTTGCTGCTGAGTCAGCAGACCGGCTTGTTCGGCGACTTCGTCCGTTCCCGCGGTCGCCGCGTGCGTACGATGCAGACCGCCTCGCTGTCCTTCGACGGCGCGCTGGAGCAGCTGTTCTGGCTCTTCATGGGCCAAGAAGTGCATCTGTGCGACGAAGAACTGCGCCGCGACGCGCAGCAGCTGGTGGAGCTGGTGCGCCGCGAGCGCATAGACGAGATGGACGTGCCGCCGTCGCTGCTGCGGCAGATGCTGGACTGCGGCCTGATGGACGACGGCCATTGGCAGCCCGGCATGGTGATGGTCGGCGGCGAAGCGGTGCCGCCGGCGCTGTGGAAGGAAATGCGCGGCTACTCGCAGCTGCATTTCCATAATTTCTATGGCCCGACCGAATACACGATCTCGGCGCTGGGCGCACCGGGCTCGGTCGCGGAGGAGCCGGTGGTGGGCCGGCCGGTGGCCAATACCCGCGCGCTGGTGCTGGACGCCGCGCTGCGTCCGGTGGCGATAGGCGTGGCCGGCGAGCTGTACCTGGCCGGCGCCGGGCTGGGCCTCGGCTATCTGAACCGCCCGTCCTTGACCGCGGCCCGCTTTGTCGCCAGCCCCTTCGGCGACGGCGAGTTGATGTACCGCACCGGCGATCTGGTGCGTTGGAACGCCCACGGCCAGATGGACTTCATCGGCCGCGTCGACCACCAGATCAAGGTGCGCGGCTTCCGCATCGAGATGGGGGAGGTCGAGCACGCGCTGGCCAGCCTCCCCGGCGTCAACGCCGCCGTGGTGCTGGCCGAGGCGGTGGGCGGCAGCCACCGGCTGATCGCCTATTGCACGATGGCCGACGCCGGCCGCCACGAGGAGGCCGGCCTGTCCGCCGCCTTGCTGGCGCAAGTGGCCGAGACGCTGCCGGACTACATGGTGCCGTCGGCGCTGGCGGTGCTGCCGGAATGGCCGGTCAACATCAACGGCAAGATAGACCGCAAGGCGCTGCCGGCGATCCGGCCGCAGAACGCCGCCGCAGGACGGGAGCCGGCCAACGACGCCGAGCGCCTGCTGTGCGCGGCGGTGGCCCGGGTGCTGAACCTGGAGCAGGCCAGCCCCGACGACGACTTCTTCCAGCTGGGCGGCGACAGCATCTCGGCGATGAGCCTGGGCACCGAGCTGCGTCGCGCCGGCTTCCTGCTGCGCCCGCGCGACGTGTTCGCCAAACGGACGCCGGCCGGCATGGCCGCGGCGCTGCAGCCCTTGAGCGCCGCCAATCCGGCGGCCGACGACAAGGCCGGCCCGCTGGGCAAGCTGCCCATCGTCAGCTGGTTCGCCGAGCAATACGGCATGGCCAGCCGCTTCGTCCAGGGCGTGTGGCTGAAAGCGCCGGCAGCGCTGGGCACCGAACACCTGGCCGCCGGCCTGTTGGCCTTGCAGCGCGCCCACCCGGCCTTGCGCAGCCGCGCCGCCGATGGCCAACTGCATCTGGATGCCGCTCCAACGGCATTGGACGCGCGGGTACTGATCGAGGCCGCGCCGGAGGCGACGCCGGATCAGCTATTCGAAACCGCCTGCGCGCGGCTGGACCCGGAAAACGGCCTGATGCTGCAGGCCGCGCTGCGGGACGGGGCCGACGGCAAGCATCTGTTGCTGGCCGTTCACCACCTGGCGGTCGACGGCGTGTCTTGGCGCGCGTTGCTGCCCGAGCTGCAGGCCGCCTGCGAGGCGGCGATGGCCGGAGAGGCGGTCCAACTGCCGCGCGAGGACTTCGGCCTGCGCGAATGGGCGAAAACGCTGGCGGCCCAGGTTCCGGCGCGCCGCGGCGAGCTGGCGATGTGGCGCGGCATGCTGGCCGGAAAAGCCGACGCATTGAGCGCCAAGGCGCTGGACCCGGCCCGCGACCGCCACGACGCGGCCCGCCACCGCCGCGCGCTGCTGGGCGAGGCGGCCAGCGCGGCGCTGCTGCAAAAGCTGCCGAACGCCTGCCGCGCGACGGTGGAGGAAATCCTGCTGGCGGCGCTGCTGCTGGCTTGCCGCGGCGAATTCGACGCGCCGCGCTTGCGCGTGGGCCTGGAGTCGCACGGCCGCCATGCCGGCGACGACGGCATCGATCTTGGTCGTACGGTGGGTTGGCTGACCGCCGAATACCCGGCGCTGTTCGACCTGTCAGTCCAGACGGCCGGCGACGCGGCGGCTCTGGCGGCGCTGCGCGCGGTCAAGCGCGTGATGCGGGCGATCCCGGACCATGGCCTGGGCTACGGCGTGCTGCGTTATCTGGACGACGAGCACGGCCCGGCGCTGGGCGCGCTGGAGGCGCAGAACCGCCCGGCGCTGCTGTTCAACTACCTGGGCCGCTTCCAGGCCAGCGACGGCGAATGGATGCCGCTGGCCGCCGGCGGCCGCTTCGCCGACGCCTTCGCCGTCGACATCGATCCGGCTTTGCCGCTGCAATACGGGCTGGAGGCCAATGTCTTCGTCGACGAGTCCGGCGCCGCGCCGCGGGTGGCGGTCAACTGGACCTGGGCCGACGCGCTGTATGGCGCCGACGCCATCGAGCGCCTGGGGCAAAGGATGGACAGCGCGATCGCCGCGCTGGCCCAGTTGGCGGAGCGTGATCCGCTGGCCGCGGCCGATACCTTGGTGGCCGCTGAGACGCTGGGCGCCGGCGGCGCGCCGCTGTCCGACGCGGAGCTGGCGGCGCTCTGCGCCCGCCATGGCAGCCTGGCCGCGGCGCTGCCGGTGTTGCCGCTGCAGCAGGGCCTGCTGTTCCACGCCCAGCTGGGCGAGGCGGCCGGCAAGTACAACTCCATCACCCGCGTCACTTTCGCAGGCCCGCTGGGCAGCGACAGGCTGCGCGCGGCGCTGGCGGCGGTATTGCGCCGCCATCCGCAGTTGGCCGCCGGTTTCGACAGCGAAGCTCAGGCCGAACCGTTGCAACTGCTGCCGCTTGCGCTGCCGGAATGGCCGTGGCGCGAGCTGGAGCTGGCCGCCTCGGCCGACGAGGCCGAGGCGCTGCAGGCGCTGGAGCGTGAGGAGCTGGACCGCGACTTTACGGTCGGCGGCCCCGGCGATGGCCCGCTGCTGCAGGCCACGCTGGCGCGCCACGGCCAACTGTCCACGCTGTTCCTGACCGCGCACCATCTGGTTGTCGATGGTTGGTCCACGCCCATCATGCTGCGCGACCTGCTGGCCGCCTACGGCGACGGGCCGGACACGCTGCCTTCGATCCGCGTCGACTACCCCAGCGTGGTCCGCGCGCTGGCCGCGCGCGACCTGACGCCGGCACGGCAGCTGTGGCTGCAGACGCTGGACGGCGTCAAGCCTACGCTGCTGTTCGGCCAGCAGACGGCCGCGCCGGAAGTGCGGGAATTCGAGCTGGTGCTGCCGCAAGCGCTGGAAGACGCGCTGACCGAGCGCTGCCGCGAACGCGGCCTCACCCTGAACACCGCGATGCAGGGCATGTGGGGCGCGCTGCTGTCGGTGCTGACCGGCCGCAACGACGTGGTGTTCGGCTCGCCGGTGTCGGGCCGTTTCAGCCCGGTGGACGGCGTGGACGAGCATATCGGCCTGTTCAGCAACACCATTCCGGTGCGGGTGGCGCTGCGGCCGGACGCGCCGCTGTGGGAACAGCTGGCCGACTTGCAGGCGCGGCAGATCCGTCTGCTGGAGCATGACGGGCTGGGCCTTGCCGAAATCCAGCGCCTGGCCGGCGCGACCACGCTGTTCGACACGCTGCTGGTGGTCGAGAACTACCCGGATCAGGACATGCAGTCGCGCGACTACCACTGCGCGCGCATCGCCTCGCTGCGCAACCGCGGCCATACCCACTATCCGCTGACGGTGCTGGCGCTGCCGGGTGACCGGCTGCGCCTGCTGATCGAGTACCGCAATCTGGTGAAAGAGCCGCAGCAGCTGGCCGAGCGGATGCTGGCGCTGCTGGCGCATCTGGCCTACCGGCCCGAGCTGCCGTGGTCGGCCTTCGACCCGTTGACCGGCGCCGAGCGCGAGCTGATCGACAAGGTCAACGCCACCGCAGCTGCGATACCGGAAGCCACGCTGCCGGACTTGCTGGCCGAGCAGGCCGCCAGGACACCCGACGCGCCGGCGCTGCTGGACGAGACGCATGCGCTCGGCTACGCCGAAACCCGCGCTCAGGTCGGCCATTTGGCCGGCAGGCTGAAGGATGCCGGCGTCAAGCCGGGCGACATCGTCGCGGTGGCCTTGCCGCGCTCGGTGCACCTGAGCCTGGCGCTGATGGCGGCGCAGGAGGCCGGCGCCGCCTATCTGCCGCTGGACACCGGCTACCCGGACGAGAGGCTGGCCTATATGGTGGCCGACGCCAAGCCGGCGCTGATCATCACTTGCGCCGAACTGGCGCCGCGCTTCGCAGGGGTGGGGGAACTGCTGCTGCAGGACGCGCTGGCGGCCGAGCCGCAGGCCTTCGACGCGCCGGCGCTGACGCCGGATCACGCCGCCTATCTGCTGTACACCTCCGGCTCCACCGGCCGGCCCAAGGGCGTGCTGGTTTCGCACCGCGCCATCGTCAACCGCCTGCTGTGGATGCAGCACGAGTACGGCCTGGGCGCGGACGACGTGGTGTTGCAGAAGACGCCTTGCAGCTTTGACGTGTCGGTGTGGGAGTTTTTCTGGCCGTTGATCGTCGGCGCGCGGCTGTTCATGGCGCCGCCGGACGCGCACCGCGACCCGGAAGCGCTGCTGGAGCTGATCGCCGGGCGCGGCGTCACCACCTTGCACTTTGTTCCGTCTATGCTGGCGGCGCTGCTGGCCCACATGCAGGGCGACGCCGCGGCGCGCTCGGCCCAAGCGGCTGGCTTGCGTCGGGTGTTCTGCAGCGGGGAGGCGCTGTCGCGCGAGCTGGCCGACGGCTATGCCGGCCTGATAGACGCGCCGCTGCACAATCTGTACGGCCCGACCGAAGCGGCGGTGGACGTCAGTTACCAGCCGGTGGCCAAGCCGGCGCCGGAGTCGGCCAGCGTGCCCATCGGCCTGCCGGTGTGGAACACCGCGCTGCGGATACTGGACGCCGCGCTGCGGCCGGTGCCGGTCGGCGCGCCGGGCGAACTGTATCTGTGCGGCGTGCAGCTGGCCCATGGCTATCTGGGCAGGCCGGACCTGACCGCGGCCCGCTTCGTCGCCGACCCGTACGCCGATGGCGAACGGATGTACCGCACCGGCGACATCGCGCGCTGGCTGCCGGACGGCACCGTCGAGTATCTGGGCCGCAGCGACGACCAGCTGAAGATACGCGGTCAGCGCATCGAGCTGGGCGAGATCGAGGCGGCGCTGCTCTCGCAGCCGGGCGTGGCCCGCGCCGTGGTCCACGCCTGCGCGCTGGGCGGCCAGGCGGCGCATGCCGCCGGCGCCGACAACCGCCAGCTGGTCGGCTATGTGATCGCGTCCGATCCGGACCATCCGCCCGAGGCCGACGCGTTGCGGGCGGCATTGGCCAAGGCGCTGCCGGCGCACATGGTGCCGGTGGCGGTGATGCGGCTGGCGGACTTTCCGCTCAGCGCCAACGGCAAGCTGGACCGCAAGGCGCTGCCGGAGCCGTCGGCTGCGGCGTCGACAGAAGGCCGCGAGCCGCGGCCGGGCCTGGAGAGCCGCATCGCCGCGCTGTTCGCCGAGGTTCTGGAGTGCGACGCTGTGTTCGCCGATGACGATTTCTTCGCGCTGGGCGGCCACTCGCTGCTGGCGATGCGGCTGGCGGCCGCGCTGCGCCGCGAGCTGAAGCTGCCGGTCTCGGTCGGCCAGATCATGAGCTCGCCGACAGTGGCCAAGCTGGCGGCGGTGCTGTCTGACGCCGGCCTGGCATCCGACCCGGCGCTGGCCGGCTTCGGCGAGGTGCTGCCGCTGCGCGCCGGCAAGGGGCGGCCGCTGTTCTGCATCCACCCGGCCTCCGGCTTCGCTTGGCAGTACAGCGGCCTGTCGCGCCATCTGCGCCCCGGCCTCGCGCTGGTGGGCCTGCAGTCGCCGCGCCCGGACGGCGCCATCGCCCGCAGCGTCGACATGGACGAGGCGTGCGAACGCCATCTGGCCAATCTGCGCCGCATCCAGCCGCAAGGCCCGTATCACCTGATCGGCTATTCGCTGGGCGGCACGGTGGCGCAGGCCATGGCGGCCAGGCTGCGGCAGCAGGGCGAGGAGGTGGCCTTCCTGGGCCTGCTCGACACTTATCCGCCGGAGGGCCAGGACTGGAACGGCCCGACCGAGGAAGAGGCCAAAGCCGAAGTGGCCCGCGAGCAGGAGCAGTTCATGTCCGCCACCGAGGATGCCGCCGACGCCTTCATGCTGCGCGAGAAGACCGAGATGTTCGGCCACATCGTCGCCAACTATCAGGACGCGGTGCGGCTGTTGTCGCAGGCGCGCACGCCACGCTACGACGGCGAGGCCACGCTGTTCGTCGCCCGCCGCACCCTGCCGGAAGGCATGGACGTGCGCGAGACCTGGCGGCCGCATCTGGCCGGCCTGACCGTGCACGAGCTCGATTGCGCGCACGAGGACATCGTGTCGCCGCAGTCGCTGGAGACGCTCGGGCCGTTGCTGGACGGCATGTTGAAGGAGGTGGACAGCCTGGGGTGATGGTGCGTTTTGCCTCGTGCTGGATAGGCAAGGCGCATTGAGGACGCGGAAATGCCGCGCTTGGTAATCAGGCGCGGCATTTTTTTTGCAATGGGATGTTTGCTCAAGGTCTTTGCCGGGTCACTGCTGTTTTCTGTGGAATGCCGGTTAGGAAAAGACCTTGCATAAACGGCTAGGCCATGTTTGAACGGTCGGAGTCACAGACATCTGTTCCAGACGTCCCTGATCTTGTGAGTCGGGTGGTGATTGGCTTGGTGAGAACCGGCCGCGTCCCGCATCTTGAACCGCAAGCGAAGGAGACTCAGATGAAAATCTTGATCGTAGTGGGAGAGGGGGTGGCGAACAGCTCTGGGGTCTCGGTTTTGGACCAGTCCCTGGAGTTTTACGGGTATGGGCTTGAGCTGGTGAAAAAATACCTTCGTTTCAGCGAAGAGGACTCAAGAGGCGTGGGGGTGGCGTTTTATATCCCCGGCTCCATAAGCCAGCAGCACTCCGAATATCTCAATATCATGAGCGAGGCCATGAGGACGTCGGTCGTGGATGTCGCGTTCTTCTATGACAGCATCGCCGGACTGATGGAAGCACTGATGAAGGCGCGCAATGAGCGTACCTGCCTGATCGTGATCGGCCACGGTTTTCAGATTATTGGCGGGGGCGCGGTGCAATTGCTGAATGGGAAGGGGGCGAATAGCATTGAAGATAAAGACATCAATGCTATTCGCCCGGATGTATACATCGGCCTGCATTGCTATCCGGGAGCCATCCTGAATAAGCTGAGCAATAGCTGCATTGCTTGTGGGCTGACCGGACTGAATGTCGGGCAAAATGGCCATATCAAGAATTTTTGCGAGTCTGACAAGCTGGATCGATTGTTTGAGGATGTTTGTCAATTGTTTTTTATCGTCGACATAGAAGGCATGGACAAGCCGACAATCAACGAGCATGAGAAGGCGGTGATTCAGGCGCTGAAAGGATTCAAGGATCATTCCACGCCTGAGTTCGCGGTGACGGAAACCGCGTCGCTGGCGCTGAGCAAGAGCTGAATGACGAGCCGAGCTGAATCGTATGGAACCGGCCCGTCACCCTATTGTGGCTCTCAGCGCGGAATCACCATCGGCGTATGGCTGACCGGGTCTTCGATGATCAGGCAGGGCAGGCCGAACACCTGCTCGATCAATTCGGCGCTGACGATGCGCGACGGCGCGCCTTCGGCGACGATGCGGCCGTCCTTCATTGCGATCAAGTGGGTGGCGTAGCGGCAGGCGTGGTTGATGTCGTGCAGCACCGCCACCAATGTGCGGCCGCCGTCGCGGTTGAGCGTGCGGAACAACTCCAGCAGCTCGATCTGGTGGGCGATGTCCAGGTAGGTGGTGGGTTCGTCCAGCAGCAGCAGCGGCGTCTGCTGGGCCAGCGCCATCGCCACCCAGACGCGCTGGCGCTGTCCGCCGGACAACTCGTCGACCAGCCGGCCGGCCAGCTCGGCGGTGCCGGTGGCTTCCAGCGCCTGCTGGACGGCGGTTTCGTCGTCGCGGCTCCATTGCCGCAGCAGGCCCTGGTGCGGATAACGGCCGCGAGCCACCAGGTCGGCCACGGTGATGCTGTCCGGCGCGACGGCGCTTTGCGGCAACAGGCCCAGCTGGCGGGCCACCGCCTTGGCCGGCTGGCTGTGGATGTCGCGGCCGTCCAGCCGCACCTGGCCATCCAGCGGCTTCAACAGGCGGCTGAGGCTGCGCAGCAGCGTCGACTTGCCGCAGCCGTTGGGGCCGATGACGACGGTGAAGGAGCCATCGGGTATCCGCAGGTTCAGCCGCTCGCAGATCGTCCGTTGGCGGTAACCCAGGCGCAGGCCGTCGCCGGACAGCCGCGGCCGGCCGGACGCGGGCAGGGTGGCGTCGAGTGCCGCGGCGGGGTTGAGCTTGAAGGACAGGGTGGTCACGATTTCGCGCCTCCGGTTTGGCGCAGCAGCAGCCATAGCAAGTAAAGGCCGCCGATGCAGATGGTGACGACGCCAACCGGCAGCTGGCGCGGGTAGAACAGATGCTGGGCGGCGTAGTCGGCCGCCAGCAGCAGCAGCGCGCCGGTCCAGGCGGCGGTCATCGGGCTGGTGGCGCGCGCGCGCTGCAGGCGCTGGGCGATCTGCGGCGCGGCCAGCGCGATGAAGGCGATGGGGCCGGCGGCCGCGGTGGCGGAGGCGATCAGCGCCACGCCCAGGCCCATCAGCCACAGCCGGGTGCGCTCGGCCGGCACGCCCAGCGCATTGGCGCTGTCGTCGCCCATTTCCAGCAGCTGCATCCGTGGCTTCAGCGTCAGCGCCGCCAGCATCGCCAGCAGGCAGAGCAGCGCCGACGGCAAGCCCTTGCTCCAGGTCATGCCGTTCAGCGTACCGGCGCCCCAGATGGCGGCGCTCATCGCCGACTCCAGGCTGGCGTTGATCAGCAGCCAGCTGTTGAGCGCGCTCAGCATCGCGCTGACGGCGATGCCGACGATGATCAGCCGGAGGCCGTGCGCGCCGCGCCGCCAGGCTAGCAGATAAACCAGCGCGGCGGAGGCGAGGCCGCCGGCCAGCGCGCCGCCGGCGATCTGGAAATGGCTGCCGCCTATGGTGGTGATCACCAGCAGCGCGCCGGTGTAAGCGCCGGTGTTGAAACCCACCACATCCGGGCTGCCCAAGGGGTTGCGCAGCAGCGATTGGAAAATGGCTCCGCTCATGCCCAGCGCCGCGCCGATGATCAGCGCCATCGCCACCCGCGGCAGCCGCCATTGCTGCACCACGGCCACGTTCAGCCGGCTGCCCTGGCCTTGCAGCGCCGCCCACACTTGCTCGACGCTCAGATGCAAGGCGCCTGCGCGCAGGCTGATCAGCGCCAGCGCGGCGCAGGCCGCCATCAGCAGCAGCGCCGGCCATAGCCGGCTAGGCCGGAGGCGAAGGTTGAAGCGGCCGTCTGGATGGCCCAGCCGCAGGTGCGCTGTTTTCATGGTTTACCTCCCGCGCCGCCGTGGCTGCGCGCCAGCCAGATCAGCGCCGGCGCGCCGATGAAGGCGGTGACGATGGACACGCGCAGCTCGCCCGGCGTCAGCAAGCGGCCGGCGATGTCCGAGGCCAGCAGCAAGATGGGGGCGAGCAGGACGGTGAAGGGCAGGCTCCAGCGCAGGTCGGCGCCGCCCAGCCGGCGCGCGACGTGGGGAATCATCAGGCCGACGAAGCCTATCGGCCCGGCGACGGCGGTGCTGGCGCCGGACAGCAGGGTGACGGCGGCCACGGTACCGCCCTGGATCAGCAGCGGCCGGCCGCCCAGGCTGAGCGCTAGATCGTTGCCCAGACCCATCGCGTTCAGCGGGCGGGCCAGCAGCAGCGCCAGCACGCCGCCGGCCAGGATGGCGGGCGCGGCCAGGCCGACGGCGGCCATGTCGCGCACGTCCAGGGTGCCGGCGCTCCAGTAGCGCAGCCGGTTGAAGGCGATGGGGTCGAGCAGGGTGATGGCGGCGGACAGGCCCATCAGCACCGCGCCGACCGCTACGCCGGCCAGCACGATGCGCAGCGGATCGGCGCGGCGGCCGCGCGCGCCCACGGCGTAGACCAGCAGCGTCGCGCACAGCGCGCCTGCCGCCGCGCAGGCCATGTAGCCGCCCTGGCTGTCCACGGCGAGGAAGGCGACGCCCAGCACCATCGCGAAGCTGGCGCCGGCGTTGACGCCGAGGATGCCGGGATCGGCCAGCGGATTGCGGGTCAGCGCCTGGATCAGCGCGCCGGACAAGCCCAGCGCCGCGCCGGCCAGCAGGCCCAGCAGCGTGCGCGGTAGCCGCCCCTGCAATACGACCACGCTGTCCGGCCCGGCGGCGCGGCCCAGCAAGCTGTTCCAGACGGTGGCGAGCGGAATCGGCTTGGCGCCCAGGGCCAGGCTCAGCACGGATACGACGGCCAGCAGCGCCAGGCAGGCCAGCAGCAGGGTGGCGCGGCGTCCGCGGGCGGGACTTGTCTGCATAATCAAATGAAAATGATTCCTAATAACAACTGCCGATGTTACCATGCCTGTTACATGAAGGGACAGGCCCATGGCGCGGCTTGTCATCATCCCCGCGGCGCGCATGCCGCTCTTGATCGAACCACTGCGTTGAGAACATGAAAAAATCGCCCATCTTCGTCGATTTCAGCCTGCTCAGGCTTAACCCGCATTTCCGCTCCATCTTCATCGCCCGGATGATCTCGGTGTTCGCCTTCGGCATCCTGATGGTGGCGGTGCCGGTGCAGATCCATCAGCTCACCGGCTCCACGCTGCAGGTGGGCGCGGCGATGGCGCTGGACGGCATCGGCATGTTCGCCGGCCTGATGTGCGGCGGCGTGCTGGCCGACCGCATGGACCGCCGCCGCTTGATCCTGCTGGGCCGGACTTCTTGCGGCCTGGGCTTCCTGGCGCTGGCCCTGAACGGTTTCATGACCAACCCGTCGGTGACGGCGCTGTATGTGGTGTCCACTTGGGACGGCTTCTTCAGCGGCATCGGCATCACCTCGCTGATGGCGTCCATTCCGGTGATCGTCGGCCGCGAGAACCTGCCGGCAGCCGGCGCGCTGAGCATGCTGACCGTGCGCTTCGGCGCAGTGCTGTCGCCGCTCCTGGGCGGGGTGATCATCACCGCCGCCGGCGTCAACTGGAACTACCTGCTGGCCGGCATCGGCACCTTGGCCACGCTGATTCCGCTGACGCGGCTGCCGTCGCTGAAGCCGCAAAACGCCGAACCGTCGCACCCGTTGCGCTCCTTGAGGGAAGGCTTTGAATTCCTGTGGCAGAACAAGGTGGTCGGCGCGGTGGTGGCGGTGGGCACGCTGCAGACGCTGCTGAGCGCGGTGCGGGTGTTGTACCCGTCGCTCGCCGAGGATGGCTACGGCGGCGGCGCGTTCGAAGTGGGGCTGATGTATTCTGCGGTGCCGCTGGGCGCGATGCTGGGCGCCTTCACCAGCGGCTGGGTTGGCGGCCTCAGCCGTCCCGGCGCGATGATGCTGGCTTGCGTGACGGCCTCGTCGCTGGCCATCGCATCCTTGGGCGCTTTCACCCACCTGGCTTACGGCCTGGCGGCGCTGGTAGTGCTGGGTTATCTGGGCTCCATCGCCTCGCTGCTGCAGTTCACGCTGGTGCAGGGCCAGACGCCGGACCACCTGCTGGGCCGCGTCAACAGCCTGTGGAACGCGCAGGACGTGGTGGGCGACAGCCTGGGCGCGCTGGGTCTGGGCGCGCTGGCGCGGGCCTTGGCGCCGCTGCTGGCGGTGGCCTGGTTCGGCGCCGGCGCGGCCGCGGCGGGTTTGCTGATGTGCGTGGGCTTTGGTTCCTTGCGCCGCCTTTCCGGCGGCAAGCCGGAGCAGGCCGAAGGCGAGCCGGCGGAGCAGGCTGCGGGGTCTTGAGTGTGATGCGTGGAATATGAAAAAAAGCGGACCTCGGTCCGCTTTTTTATTGCCGCCGCTCGGGTGGTTTTCAGCCGAACTGCTTGCGCAGCCGCGCCAGCAGATTGCGCGCGCTGTAGTAGTCCAGCCGGAAGGTGTCCAGCCCGGCGGCGTACACCTGCTTGGCCTTCACCGCCGGATTGCCGGCCAGGAAGGGATTGGCCAGCACCTGCGGCACCTGGTCCTGGTCGGCATTGAACAGGATCATCGATTTGCCTTGCAGGCCGTCGGCGAACTTTTCGCCGGTCAGCTGGATGATGTCGTGCCGCACGCCCATGCTGGTATTGCCTTTGACGCTGTCCGGCGCGGTGGCCAGCTCAAATCCCAGCGACTGCAGCAGCTTGCCCTGCGCCGATTGCGGCGTCCACAGATTGGCGCCGGAGCCGTCCTCGTAATAGACCAACGCTGCCGTCGGCTGCGGCGGCAGCTTTAACGCTGCCTTCAGCTGGGCCGCTTCGGCGTCGAAGCCGGCGATGGCGGCGCGGGCATCGGCCTCGCGGCCCGTGGCCTGGCCCAGCAGCGCCGCCAGTTCCTGCCAGCTCTTGTCGTCGTAATTCACCACCAGGGTCGGGGCCATCTGGCTCAATTGCTCGTACAGCTTCAGCGCGGAGTCGCCGCCGGTGCCGGCCATCACGATCAGGTCCGGCTGGGCGGCGATGATGGCCTCGGCGTTGGGTTCGCCCTGATACAGCGGCGTCACGCCGCGTTGCTTGGCCACCGCGCTCCACTGGGTGAAGAAGCCCTGATCATCCGTCACCTTGGAATGGGCGGCGCTGGCGCCGCTGGCGACCACCGGCGCGTGGATGGCGAGCAGGGTGCCGGTCAGCGTCACGCTGGTGGAGACGATGCGCTGCGGCATCTTGTCCAGCGTCACCTTGCCCTTGGGCGTGTCCAGCGTGCGCGGCCAGCCGGCGGAGGCGGCGGCCGCCTTGTCGGATTCGGCGGGGGCGTTGCAAGCGCCGAGCAGCGCGGCGAGGCCGGCTGCGGCGGCCAGGCGCAGCGCGCCGCGGCGCGTGGCGTAGGGGAGCGGCATGGAGTGTTTCCTTTGCATTCGATAGCGTCCGGCGATTTTATTGCAAGTGATAAGTATTATCATTAACATTGTCGCCGATGCCAAAATTCCCGTCTCAAATCCGGGAATTTGCCTGCAAGCTCTTGCGAGCGGCGGATGGGCGCGGGCGCTGCGCCCGGCTTGTCCGCCGTTCGGTTTCTGGACTCGATTGAGCCCGAAGCGGGAGCCGCCAAGTCCAATCGCCGAAGACCGCATGCGTCCGCGCGCGCATTTTCCGGGGCTTGATGGTTCCCGTTTTCGCGGCCGGAATGCACGGGAATATGCGGATATTGACGGTTGTTGCGATGGCGGCGGGCTTGGCCGGCTGCGGAGGGAAGGAGCCAGCGCCGGAGGCGGGCAAGCCGCCCGAGGTGGGCGTGGTGAAACTGGAGGCCAAGGATGTGGCGGTAAGGGCTGAATTGGCTGGCCGCACCGTCGCCTACCGCAGCGCCGAGGTCCGGCCGCAGGTCAACGGCATCGTGCTGAAGCGCCATTTCACCGAGGGCAGCCTGGTCAAGGCCGGCGACCTGCTGTACCAGATCGACCCGGCCGGCTACCAGGCTGCCTTGCAGCAGGCGGAGGCGACGCTGGCGTCCGCCCGCGCCGCGCTGGGCAGCCTGAAGGGGCGCGCCGAACGCTATGCCGAATTGGCCAAGATAGACGGCGTCAGCCGCCAGGAGCGCGAGGAGGCGGACGCAGACTACCGCAAGGGCCTGGCGGCGGCGAAGTCCGGCGAGGCGGCGGTGGCGGCGGCCAGGGTGGAGCTGTCCCGCACCCGCGTGCTGGCGCCGATTTCCGGCCGCATCGGCCGCTCCGCCGTCAGCGAGGGCGCGCTGGTCACTTCAGGCCAGAGCGCGACTCTGGCCACCATCCAGCAGCTGGACCCGATGTACGTGGACATCGTCCAGTCCAGCCAGGATTTGCTGGCATTCAAGCGCCGTCAGGCCGACGGCGAGCTTGAGCCCGCCGGCTCGGCCGCCAGGCTGACGCTGGAGGACGGCGTGCCGTACCGGCATCCCGGCAAGCTACGTTTCACCGAGTTGAACGTGGACCGCGTCTCCGGCGCGGTGACGCTGCGCGCCGAATTCCCCAACCCCGAGGGGCTGCTGCTGCCCGGCATGTATGTGCGCGCCGAGCTGGAGCAGGGCGTGCGCCGCCAGGCGGTATTGGCGCCGCAGCAGGGGGTGGCGCGCGACGACAAGGGCCGAGCCACCGCGCTGGTGCTGGGCGCCGGCGACAAGGTGGAGCAGCGGCTGTTGACGACGGAAGGCACCCACGGCGCTTACTGGCTGGTGACGACGGGTCTGAAGGCCGGCGACCGGTTGATCGTCGACGGCCTGCAGCGCGCCCGTCCGGGCGAGGCGGCGACGCCGGTGGCCTTGCCGGCCCTGGCCGGGAGGAGTTGAGCGATGCTGGCGCGTTTCTTCATAGGCCGCCCGGTTTTCGCCTGGGTGCTGGCCATCGTCATCATGTTGGCCGGCCTGTTCGCCTTGCGCGCGCTGCCGGTGTCGCAATATCCGGACATCGCCCCGCCCACGGTGATGGTCAGCGCCAGCTACCCCGGCGCGTCCGCCCAGGTGGTGGAGACCAGCGTGATCCAGGTGCTGG
The DNA here is from genome assembly GCF_001676875.1 of Chromobacterium subtsugae. Taxonomy (GTDB): domain Bacteria; phylum Pseudomonadota; class Gammaproteobacteria; order Burkholderiales; family Chromobacteriaceae; genus Chromobacterium; species Chromobacterium subtsugae. Next base: position 79,462 of record NZ_JYKA01000014.1, read on the forward strand.
AGCAGGAGCTGAAGGGCCTGGACAATCTGATGTATTTCAGCTCTACCAGCTCCTCGTCCGGCCAGGCCGAGATCATGCTCACCTTCCGCCAGGGCGCCAACGCCGACACCGCTCAGGTGCAGGTGCAGAACAAGGTCAGCCAGATGTTGGCGCGGCTGCCGCAGCAGGTGCAGCAGAATGGCTTGTCGGTGCAGAAGATGCAGGGCGACTTCCTGCTGATCGCCTCCTTTTATGATGTCAGCGGCAAGCGTAGCGACACCGACATCGCCGACTGGCTGGCCAGCAATGTGCAAGACCCGCTGAGCCGGGTGGACGGCGTCGGCTCGGTGCGGGCCTTTGGCGCGCCGTACGCGATGCGGGTGTGGCTGGACCCGCACAAGCTGAACAGCTACGGCCTGATTCCGTCCGATGTCAGCGCCGCCATCTCCAAGCAGAACACCGAGGTCTCGGTCGGCGAGCTGGGCGCTTTGCCGTCGCCGCCGGGCCAGCAGCTCAACGCGATGGTCACCGCCTGGTCGCGCTTGTCCACGCCTGAGCAGTTTCGCGAGATCGTGCTCAAGGCGCTGCCGGACGGCGGCGCGGTGCGGCTGGGCGACGTGGCGCGGGTGGAGCTGGGGCAGGAGGATTACAGCAGCAGCTCGCGGCTGAACGGCCATCCGGCTTCCGGCCTGGCGGTGATGCTGGCGCCGGGCTCCAACGCGCTGGCCACCGCCGAGGCGGTGAAGGCGCGCGTCGCCGAGCTGGAGCGAAACTTCCCGCCGGGCATCCGCGTCGCCTATCCGGAGGACACCACCCACTTCGTCCGGCTGTCGATACGCGCGGTGATGGAGACGCTGCTGGAGGCGGTGGCGCTGGTGGTGCTGGTGATGTACGTCTTTTTGCGCAACTGGCGCGCGACGCTGATTCCGGCGCTGACGGTGCCGGTGGTGCTGTTGGGCACGTTCGGCATGCTGTCGGCGGCCGGCTTCGGCATCAACACGCTGACCTTGTTCGGCATAGTGCTGGCCATCGGCCTGTTGGTCGACGACGCCATCGTGGTGGTGGAAAACGTCGAGCGGGTGATGAGCGAGGAGGGGCTGGACGCGCGCGCGGCCACCATTTGCTCGATGAGCGAGATCGGCGGCGCGCTAGTCGGCATCGGCCTGGTGCTGGGGGCGGTGTTTCTGCCTATGGCCTTCTTCGGCGGCTCGGTCGGCGTCATCTACCGCCAGTTCTCCATCACCATCGTCGCGGCGATGGCCTTGTCGGTGTTGACGGCGCTGACCTTGACGCCGGCGCTGTGCGCGACGCTGCTTCGGCCGCATGCGCCGTCCGAACGCGGCCCGCTGGCGGCGTTCGAGCGCCGCTTCAATCATTTGCAGTCCGCCTACGCCGGCCGCTGGCTGCCAAGCTGGCTGCGCCGTCCCATGCGCGGCGGCATGGTTTATCTGGCGCTGGCGGCTGGCCTGGCGGCGCTGTATCCGCGGCTGCCGACGGCCTTCATCCCGGACGAGGACCAGGGCACGGTGATGGTGCAGTTCACGCTGCCCACCGGGGCCACTCACGAGCGCGCCGACAAGGTGGCGCGCGCAGTGGAGCAGCATTTCCTGGAGACCGAGAAGGCCAATGTCGAGTCGGTGTACATGTTGTCCGGCTTCAGCTTCGGCGGCTCCGGTCAGAACGCCGGCATGGCCTTCGTCGCGCTGAAGGACTGGTCGCAGCGGCGCGGCCGGGAGAGCAGCGCCCAGGCGATAGCCGACCGCGCCACCACCGCGCTGGCCTCAGCGCGGGACGCCGAGGTGTTCGGCATGGTGCTGCCGCCCATCGGGGGCCTGGGTCAGACCAATGGTTTCGAGTTCTGGCTGCAGGACGCGTCCGGCATGGGGCGCGAGGGCCTGGCCAAAGCGCGCGACCAATTGCTGAAGGCCGCGCAGGGCGACGACAGGCTCAGCGCGGTGCGCTCCGGCGCAGCCGACGACAAGCCGCAGCTGCGGCTGGATGTGGACCAGAGCAAGGCCGCCGCGCTGGGGCTGGACCCGGCCAATGTCGCCGACACGCTGGGCGCCGCCTGGGGCGGGCGCTACATCAATGATTTCATCGATAGAGGCCGGGTGAAGAAGGTGATGATGCAGGCCGACGCGCCGTATCGTTCCAAGCCCGAAGATCTAGGCCTGTGGTTCGTCCGCGGCGCGGACGGCACGATGACGCCGTTTTCCGCCTTCGCCCGCGCGCGTTGGGAATACGGCCCGGCACAGCTGAACCGCTACAACGGTTTGCCGGCGCTGCCGCTGTCGGGCTCGGCCGCCGCCGGCGTCAGCTCCGGCGAGGCGATGAAGGCGGTGGAGGCCGTGGCCGGCAAGCTGCCGGGCACGCAGTACGAGTGGAGCGGCCTGTCTTATCAGGATCGGTTGTCCAGCGGCCAGACGCCGCTGCTGTACGCGGTGTCGATATTGTTCGTCTTCCTGTGCCTGGCGGCGCTGTACGAAAGCTGGCTGGTGCCCTGCGCCGCCATGACGGCGATTCCGCTGGGCGTGCTGGGCGCGGTGCTGGCGGTGATGGCGCGCGGCCTGGCCAACGACATCTATTTCCAGGTGGGTCTGCTGACGACGATAGGCCTGTCGGCCAAGAACGCCATCCTGATCATCGAGTTCGCCGAGGCGGCGATACGGCGCGGCGACGATGCGCTGAGCGCGGCGCTGGCCGCCGCCCGCCAGCGCCTGCGGCCTATCCTGATGACCTCGCTGGCCTTCGGCGTCGGCGTCGCGCCGCTGGTCTGGGCCGGCGGGCCGGGCGCCGGCAGCCAGAACGCGATCGGCGCGGCGGTGCTGGGCGGCGTGGTATCCGCCACGCTGCTGACGCTGTTCTTCGTGCCGCTGGCGCATCTGCTGATACGCGGCCTGGCGGGGCAAGTCGCGCAGCGGCGTTTGAAAATGGCGGAGGCGCGCGGATGAAACCAATCCCCATTTTGCTGGTTTGCGTAGGCCTGGCCGCTTGCGCCGCGCCGCAGCCGGATTACCAACGGCCCGCCGCGCCGGTGCCGGCGCATTGGCCGGCGGCGGGCGCGGAGGGCGCGGAGGGCGCGGAGGGCGGACAGGCCGATGTGGCCTGGCGGCGCTTCTTCGTCGACGAGGGCCTGCGCGCAACCATCGCCCAGGCGCTGGCGAATAACCGCGATTTGCGCGCAGCGGTCGCCAATGTGCAGGCGGCGCGGGCGCAGTATCGGGTGCAGGACGCGGCGCGGCTGCCGACCGTGCAGCTGCAGGGCAACGCCAACCGCCAGCTCACTCGCGGCGGCGATCCGTCGCTGGCGGCTGACAGCCGCGGTGTCAGCGCCGGAGTGGGTGTCAGCGCGTTCGAGCTGGATTTGTTTGGCCGCGTGAAAAGCCTGAGCGATGCGCAGTGGCGGCGTTACCTGGCCAGCGAGTCCGGCGCGCAGGCGGCGCGGGTCAGCCTGATCGCGGAAACCGCCAATGCTTATTTGACCTTGGCCGCCGACCGCAGCCAGCTGGCTGCGGCGCGGGCGACGCAGCAAAGCGCCGAGCGCTCGCTCGCTCTGACGCGCGAGCGGCTGCGCCTGGGCGCGGCTTCGGCGCTGGACGTCAGCGCGATGAATACCGTGGCGCAACAGGCGCGGGCCGATGTCGCCCGTTACCAAGGGCTAGCGGAGCGGGACAGGCTGGCGTTGCAATTGCTGGTCGGCGCGGAGCTTGGCGAGGCGAGGCTGCCGGCGGCGCTGGAGGACAAGCCTTACACGCTGGCGGCGCTGCCGGTGGACGCGCCGGCCGATGCCTTGCTGCGCCGACCGGACGTCCGCCAGGCGGAAAATCTGCTGCGGGCCGCCCATGCGGATGTAGACGCCGCGCGGGCCGGCTTGTGGCCCAAGCTGGGGCTTAGCGCCAGCTCAGGATTCAGCGGCGTGACGCTGGCCGGTCTGCTGAACGCGCCTGCGCGGGCCTTGAGCCTGGCGCTGGATGCCAGCCTGCCATTATTGGATGGCGGCGCGGCCAGGGCCGGCGCGGATCAGGCGGAAGCGCAGCGGCTGGCGGCGCTGGCCGCTTACGAGAAAGCCCTGCAAAGCGGGTTTCGCGAAGTGGCCGACGCCTTGAGCCAGCGCCAGGCGCTGGCCGAGGAAAAACAGGCGCGGCAGGCGACGCTCGCCAGCGCGGAAACCTCGTTGCGGCTGGCGGAAGCGCGTTATCGGCAGGGGCTGGACGGCTATCTGAGCCTGCTGGAGGCGCAGCGGATGGCGCAGGCGGCGCGCCAGCAGTGGATCGGCGCCAGCCTGGCCGAGGCGGAGAACATGGCGGCGCTGTACCAGGCGCTGGGCGGGGGGCTGGATGGCTAGCGCGGCCAGTCGTCCGGCCAGTCGGAGCTGGCATAGTGGCCAGTTGTTTGCTTTTTGTTGGACAAACGTTTGAACCATTGCTGGATTTTGCATTTGTCATGGCCTATCTCGATATAGGCGCCATTCGGCGCCTGAAATCATACGAATAATTCGGGAGAGAAAATGAAACACCTGTTGTCGCGCAGCGCATTCGTCCTCGCCTTGCTCATGTTGCCGTTCGCATCGGCCTTCGCTTCCTCCGGCTACACCCAAACCCGCTATCCCATCGTGCTGGTGCATGGCCTGTTCGGCTTTGGCCAGATGCTGGGGGTGGATTATTTCTACCAGGTGCCGGCCGCGTTGAAGGCTGACGGCGCCCAGGTATACGTGGCCGAGGTTTCCGCCACCGACAGCAACGAGGCCCGCGGCGAGCAATTGCTGCAGCAGGTGCAGAAGATCCTGGCCATCACCGGCGCGCAGAAGGTCAACCTGATCGGCCACAGCCAGGGCGCGCCCACCGCGCGCTACGTGGCCGGCGTGCGGCCGGACCTGGTGGCTTCGGTCACCACCATAGGCGGCGTCAACAAGGGCTCCACCGTGGCCGACATCGTGCGCGGCGCGGCGCCTGCGGGCACGGTTTCCGAAGCGGTGGCCGCCGCCATCGCCGGCGCTTTGGCCAAGGTGATCGCCTTCTTCTCCGGCACCAGCGACCTGCCGCAGCAGCCGATTGCCGCGTTGAACTCGCTGACCACCGCCGGCTCGCTGGCCTTCAACGCCAAGTTTCCGGCCGGCGTGCCGCGCTCGGCTTGCGGCGAAGGCGACTACCAGGTCAACGGCGTGCAGTACTACTCGTGGACCGGCGCGGCCACCACCACCAATGTGCTGGATCCGCTGACCATCCCGATGGGCGTGTTGGGCCTGGCTTTCGGCTCCACTGCCTCCGACGGCCTGGTGGCGGTGTGCTCCGCGCACCTGGGGCAGGTGATCCGCGACGACTACAAGATGAACCACGTCAACGAAATCAACCAGAGCTTCGGCCTGGTCAGCCTGTTCGAAGTCAGCCCGGTCAGCCTGTACCGCCAGCAGGCCAACCGCCTGAAGAACGCGGGCTTGTAAGATGCGCAAGGCCCGTCTGTTGCTTGGCTTGACGGGCGTCTGCGCCGGCCTGCTGGTTTGGCAGGCCTGGCCGCAGGCGCAGAAAACCGCTCCTGCCTCGGCGCAGGCCGGCAAGGACGGCGGTTTCGCGCCGTCCCTGCGCGGCACGCGGCCGGATGGCGCGGTCAAGGCTGCGGCCGACGGCGCGCTGCAGGTCAATCAGGAGCTGCGCCGCCTGTTCGACTACTATCTGGCCGCGTTGGGCGAGCGCGAGCTGCCGGCGATCCGCGCCGAGCTGCGCGCCTATCTGCAGCGCACCTTGTCCGCCGGCGCCTTGAAGCAGGCGATGGCGCTGTTCGACCGCTACGTCGCTTACCGCCAGTCGCTGGCGGGGATGGCGGTGGCGGCGAGCAGCGACCTGGCGCAGCGGCTGGCGCGGGCGCAGTCGCTGCGGCTGCAGTACTTCTTCTCGCAGGCGGAAGTGGAGGGTTTGTTCGGCGATGAGGACCGTTACGACGCTTTCACCGCCAAGCGGCTGGCCATTCTGGCCAATTCGGCCTTGAGCGCGGCGGAAAAGCAGCGGCAGATCGCGCTGCTGGAGCAGCAGCTGCCGCCGGCCTTGCGCGCGGCGCGTGAAGAGCCGGTCAAGCATCTGCAGCTGGCGGAGGCCGAAGCCGAATTGCGCAAGCGGGGCGGCGGCGAGCAGGAACTGTACGCGCTGCGGGCCGGCATGGTGGGACAGGCCGCTGCCGACCGGCTGGCGTCGCTGGACAAGGAGGAGGCCGCCTGGCAGCAGCGGGTGGCCGATTTCAATCGCGAGCGGGCGGCCATTCTGCAAAACGGCCAACTGAGCGATCAGCAGCGCCAGCAGGCGGTCAGCCAGCTGCAGGCGCAGCGCTTCAGCCAGCAGGAAGCCTTGCGGCTGGGGGCTTTCTCGCCGGCCAGATAGCGGAAAGCAGGATAAGGAAGGAAAGCAGCGGGCGCCGTCAGGCGCCCGTTCGCATCAGGGCTGCTGGCTGAACAGCCGCGCCAGCGCCTCGCCGGGCTCGGCTTCGCGCATGAAGGCTTCGCCCACCAGGAAGCTGTGCACGCCGCTGCTGCGCATCAGGCGCACGTCGTCGACGCCGGCGATGCCGCTCTCGGTGACGGCGATGCGGCCGTTGTCGATGCGCGGCAGCAGTTTGAGCGTGGTGGCCAGGCTCACTTCGAAGCTGCGCAGATTGCGGTTGTTGACGCCTATCAGCTCGGTCTTCAGCTGCAGCGCGGCATCCAGCTCCGCCTCGTTGTGCACTTCGGCCAGCACCGCCATGCCCAGCTCGTCGGCCAGCGCCTCGAATGCCTGCATCTGCGGCAGCTCCAGCGCGGCGGCGATCAGCAGGATGCAGTCGGCGCCCATCGCGCGGGCTTCGTAGATCTGGTATTCGTCGACGATGAAGTCCTTGCGCAGCGCCGGCAGGTGGCAGGCGGCGCGGGCGGCTTCCAGGAAGCTCGCGTCGCCCTGGAAATACTGGCGGTCGGTCAGCACCGACAGGCAGGCCGCGCCGTGCTTGGCGTAGCTGGCGGCGATGGCGGCCGGGTCGAAGTCGGGGCGGATCACGCCCTTGCTCGGGCTGGCCTTCTTGATTTCGGCGATCACGGCGGCCTTGCCCAGCGCATGCTTGGCGCGGATGGCGGCGACGAAGTCGCGGCGGTCGCCGCGGGATTCGGCGTCGGCGCGCACGCTGGCGAGCGGGCGGCCGCTTTGCGCCGCGGCGATTTCCTCATGCTTGGTGGCGATGATGGTGTTGAGAATATCGGACATGCTGGCTTCTGTGGTATCGACAACGAATCAGCCATCATGCAGAACATCGCCGAGTCTGGCAAGTCACGCAAAATGATGTTTGCGCGATGCGGGCGGCGGCTCGGCTGCGCGAGGCTGGCCGATGCGGGGCCGCGCAAGAAAAAACCGCCCGGGACGGGCGGTTCGCGGCGCAGGCTGCCGGGTTCAGCGCGAGACGAAGCCGCCGTTGATGAACAGGGTTTGGGCGGTGGTCCAGCGGTTTTCCGGGGAAACCAGATGCTTGACCAGCGGCACCAGGTCCGCCACCTGGCCCAGCTCGCCGTTGATGCTTGCGCGCTTCAGGTAGGCCACGGTTTCCGGGGTTTCCACCGCGTAGAAGAATTCGGTGTCCATCGGGCCGGGCGCCACCACGTTGACGGTGATGCCGCGCTGGCCCACTTCCTTGGCCAGCGCGCGGGTGAAGTCCTCCAGCGGCGCCTTGCTGCCGGCGTAGACGCCGTAGTAGCCGGTGGTGGCGGCCAAGAGCGAGGTGCCGATGCTGAGGATGCGGCCGTTGTCGCGCAGGCGGCGGCCGGCTTCCTGCAGGCAGAAGAAGGCTGCCTTGGTATTCAGGGCGAAGATGGCGTCGAACTCTTCCTCGCTGACCTCGGTGACCGGCTTTTTCACCATCATGCCGGCGGTGTTGATCAGGATGTCCAGATGGCCGAAGCGCGCTTCCACCGCGTCGAACAGGCGGCGCACTTCCGCGATCTTGGTGATGTCGGCCTGCACGGCGAAAGCCTGGCCGCCGGCGGCAAGGATCTGGGCGGCGGCTTCTTCCGCGCCGGCGCGGGAGCCGGCGCTGTTGTAGTGGATGGCGACGGCGGCGCCGTCGGCGGCCAGCGCCTCGGCGAAGGCGCGGCCCATATTGCGCGATGCGCCGACTGCCAGCGCGACTTTTCCTGCGAAGTGGGATTGGCTCATGTTTGCTGCTCCGTTGGCTGTGCCGCATGTCGCGGCGGGTGTTGACGCTTCGCAGTGTATTGTTTGGATATCTCCTGATAAATATGATGATTTTGATTACACTATCCATAAAGTCGATCTAATTGGAGCAGGCATGGACCGGATTCAGGCGATGCAGGTATTCGCCACCGTGGTGGACGCCGGCGGCTTCACCAAGGCCGCGCAGCAGATGCAGTTGCCGCGCGCCACGGTGTCCAGCGCGGTGCAGCAACTGGAGGCGCAGCTGGGCGTGCGGCTTTTGCACCGGACCACGCGCCGGGTGCAATTGACGCTGGACGGCAGCGGCTTCTACGAACGCTGCCAGCAGCTGCTGGCCGATTTCGAGGAAATCGAGGCCTTGTTCAGCCAGCAGGGGGCCAATCCGCGCGGCAAGCTGCGCATAGACGTGCCGGGGCCGATAGGCCGCCAGGTGCTGGCGCCGGCGTTGCCGGAGTTTTTCCGCCAGTACCCCGACATCCAGCTGGAGCTGGGCGTCACCGACCGCCCGGTGGACCTGATTCAGGAAGGGGTGGATTGCGTGATCCGGGTGGGGCAGCTTGGCGAGTCGCGGCTGGTGGCGCGGCGGGTGGGCATGCTGGCGCAAGGCAATTACGCCAGCCCGGCCTACCTGGCGAGTTTCGGCGAACCGCGCAGCCCGGACGATCTGGCGCGGCACCAGGCGGTGAACTACGCGTCGCCGTCCAGCGGCAAGGTGTTCGCCTGGGAGTGGCAGCGCGACGGCGAGTGGCAGGAGAGGGCGCTGAGCGCCAAAATCAGTGTCAACCAGGTGGAAACCTATCTGGCCTGCGCGCTGGCCGGGCTGGGCCTGATCCAGTTGCCGCGCTACGATGCGGCGCCGCATGTGGCCGCCGGGCGGCTGGTTGAGGTGCTGGCCGACTGGCCGCCGCCGGCGATGCCGGTGTCGGTGTTGTATCCGCACCGGCGCCATTTGTCGCGGCGGGTGCAGGTTTTCGTCGAATGGGCCTCGGCCCTGCTGCGGGAGCGGCTGGGTTTGGCCGACTAGCGGCTATCGCGCCGCGGCACCGCCAACACCCGCGGCGGGTGGCCGCAGTGCCGCAACAGCCGCTCCAGGTCGGCCACCGGCACGCTGAGCGTGGCGGTATTCACCAGCGGATGGCATAGGATGGCCTCCGCCGCCCACAGTTCGGCGTCCACCACCACCTGCACCGCGTCGTCGCGGTCGTTGACCGCCGCCAGCAGCGTCACCGATCCCGGCTCCAGCCCCAGGTGGCGCTTCAGCCTTTCCGGCGAGGCGAAACGCAGCCCTTTGGCGTCCAGCGTTTCGCCCAGGGCCTTGATGTCCACTCCGGCCGCGGCCGGCACTGCCACCAGAAAATGCCGGCGGCCCTTGGCGTCGCATAAAAACAGGTTTTTGCACTCCGCGCCGGGCAGGTCTGGAATCAGTCGCGCGGCCTCTTCGCAGGTATAGACCGGCGGATGCTCGAAGCGTTGATAGTGGACCTGCTGCGCGTCCAGCAGGCGATACAGCGCGTGTTCCATGCAGTGTTCTCCGGCGTTTCGTTCCGTTTGAAACTATCACGGCGCCGCCGCCCGCGTCACCCCGCCAGTTTCATGATCAAGCCTTCCAGCGCCGCCAGCGCCGCTTCCGGCCGGCCGTCGATCTGCGCGCGCACGATGGCGCCGTCGGCCGCCAGCGCCAGCATGTCTGCCAAGCCGGCTGGGGCCGGGCGGGCCGGCAGCAGCGCGGCGATCGCATCGCGCATTTCGCTTTTGTGCCGGCGCGCCGCCTCGGCCAGCTCCGCTTCGGCCGGCATTTCGCCGACGCCGTTGATGAAGGCGCAGCCGCGAAAGTCGTCGGAGGCGAACCATTCCCGCAGCGCCTGGGCCAGCGCCATGGCGCCGTCGGCGGCATGGCGCGCCAACGCGGCGCGAAAGCCCGCCATCCATTGCTGGTGGCGTTGTTCCAGGTAGGCCTGTATCAAGTCGTGCTTGCTGGGGAAGTGGCGATAAAACGTCACCTTGGTGACGCAGGATTCGGCGATGAGCCGGTCTATGCCGGTGGCGCGCAGGCCTTCGCGGTAGAACAAGCGGTGCGCGGTGGCGAGGATGCGTTCCCGCGCCGGCAGCGCGGCGATGCCGCTGGATGGATTCGGTTTCATGAAAGTGATTGTAGACAGAGTTGTCTACTTAAGTCTAGACTGGTTTGCGTGTAGACAAATCTGTCTACTTAACCTGAAAAGGAAACATCATGGAAAACCGCCCGCCGCTGCCGCCGTTCACTCGCGAAACTGCGATCGAGAAAGCCCGCCTGGCCGAAGATGGCTGGAACAGCCGCGATCCGGCCCGGGTGGCGCTGGCCTACAGCGTGGATACCCGCTGGCGCAACCGCGTCGACTTTCCTCAGGGCCGGGCCGAAGCCGAGGCCTTGCTGGCGCGCAAATGGAAACGCGAGCTGGATTACCGTTTGATCAAGGAGTTATGGGCATTCGACGGCAACCGCATCGCGGTGCGCTTCGCCTACGAATGGCATGACGACGCCGGCCAGTGGTACCGCAGTTACGGCAACGAGAACTGGGCCTTCGGCGCCGACGGCCTGATGACCGACCGCCACGCCAGCATCAACGACATGCCGATTGCGCAAGCCGAGCGCCAGTTCTTCTGGCCGCTGGGCCGTCGTCCGGACGACCATCCAGGTTTGAGCGATCTGGGCTTGTAGCCGTGGACGCGGCGGGCCGCGCGGACGCGCGCGCCTGCCGCTTGGGCAATGGAAATAGGTATGGACAGCGGGACATGCGGCTGATTAGTATCAATGCCATTGACATTGCGGCCCAGGCCGACATCACATGGAGTTTTGCCCATGCTTGAAACCATCCGGCAGCGCTTCCTGGCGCTGCAACCGCAGGCGGATTTTTGTTCGCTGCGCTACGTGGAGGAAGACCGCGAACGGCTGCATGTCCGGCAGGGGCGGCAGCAGCCGTTGAGCCGCAGCCACGACCGCGGCGCGATGATCGTCGTGATCGATGGCGGCGGCTATGGCTATGCGGCCACCGCCGACCTGAGCGAGGCGGGCCTGCGCGCCGCTTTCGCGCGGGCGAAGGCGTGGGCCCGCGCCACGGCCGGCTGCGGGGTGTTCGATTACCGCCAAGTCGAGTTGCCCAGCCCGTCCGGCCGCTACGCCGGCCCGGGCAGCGAGAGCGAGGCTCCGTGGCGCCGCGCTGAATTGCTGGGTTTGCTGATGGAGGAATCTGCCGCGGCCAAGGGCGAGGACGCGCGCATCGTGGATTGGTCGGCCGGCCTGGTGCGGCAGGACATCCGCCAGCTCTACCTGACGTCGCGCGGCGGCGAGGCGGAGCAGCGTTTCCGCATGCTGACGCCGTCGTTGACGGTGACGGCCTTCGCCGACGGCCGAGTGCAGACGCGCAGCCTGGGCGGCCAGTATGGCGGCATGGCGCGCCAGGGCGCGGAGGAGGCGTTGATCGCGGAGGCCGGCCTGGCCGGCGCCGGCCGCCGCGTCGCCGACGAAGCCTTGCAGCTGCTGCATGCGCCCAATTGCCCGAGCGGCAAGATGGACCTGCTGCTGATGCCGGAGCAGATGATGCTGCAGATTCACGAAAGCATAGGCCATCCGCTGGAGTTGGACCGCATCCTGGGCGACGAGCGCAATTACGCCGGCACCAGCTTCGTCACCCTGGACATGTTCGGCCATTACCAGTACGGCTCCAACCTGCTCAACGTCACCTTCGATCCGCTGCGCCGCCAGGAATTGGCCAGCTATGGCTGGGACGACGACGGCAAGGCCGCCGACAAGACGTGGCTGATCCGGAACGGCGTGCTGGAGCGGCCGCTGGGCGGCGACATCTCTTCGGCCCGGGCCGGCTTGGAGGAGATCGCGCTGGACGGGGTGGCGAACAGCCGCGGCTGCAACTGGAACCGGCCGGCGATAGACCGGATGGCCAACCTCAATGTCGAACCCGGCGACAAGACTTTCGAACAGCTGGTGGCCGGCGTGGAGCGCGGCGTGCTGATGCAGACCAATGTCAGCTGGTCGATCGACGATTCGCGCAACAAGTTCCAGTTCGGCTGCGAATGGGGCCAGTTGATAGAAGACGGCGAATTGAAGGGTGTGGTGCGCAATCCCAATTACCGCGGCATTTCCGCCAATTTCTGGCGCTCGCTGCGGGCGGTGGGCGACGAGTCTACGCTGTCGGTGCTGGGAACGCCTTATTGCGGCAAGGGCGAGCCCAACCAGGTGGTGAGAGTGGGCCACGCTTCGCCGGCCTGCGTGTTCGGCGAGGTGGATGTATTCGGAGGAGCGGCGTGATGCGGGCGCATTTCAAATTATTGGCGAACGAACTGAAGCGGCAGCTGCGGGAGGGCGAGGGCTTTACCCTGTGGCTGGAGGCCGAGTCCACCGATTTCGTCAGGTTCAACCATGGCAAGGTGCGGCAGGCCGGCTCGGTGCGGCAGGCGTATCTGGATGTGCGCCTGCTGCGGGGAAGCCGCCAGGTCACGCAGCAGCTGTCGCTATCCGGCGACGACCACGATCTGGCCTTGCTGGAGAGCAGCTTGCCGGCCTTGCGCGCGGCGCTGGACGATGTGGAGGATGATCCCTTCCTGTTGCTGAACGACAAGCCGCAGGACAGCGAACGGCTGTCCGCTGCGGCGCTGCCGGACGGCGCGGCCATGGCGGAGGATATCCTGGCCGCCGCGCGCGGGCATGACTTGGTCGGCATCCTGGCCGCCGGCGAGATGAGCTTCGGCTTCGCCAATCATCTGGGCCAATTCAATTGGCAGCAGGGCGGCAGCTGGAATTTCGACTGGAGCCTGCATGCGTTTGGCGACAAGGCCGTGAAGCGCAGCATGGCCGGCGGCGAATGGGACGCGGGCCGGCTGCGCGGCGCCATCGACGAGGCGGCGGCGCAGCTGGAGTGGCTGAAGTTGCCGCCCAAGACGCTGGAGCCGGGCCGTTATCGCGCTTATTTCACGCCTTCGGCGCTGGGCAGCCTGCTGTCCATGCTCAACTGGGGCGGCCTGTCGGAAAAAGAGGTGCGTTCCAAGCGCAGCCCCTTGTTGAAGCTGGCCGCCGGCGAAGTCGGCCTGTCGCCGTTGGTGACGTTGACGGAGGATGCCGCGGCCGGCCTGGCGCCGATGTTCCAGAGCGATGGCTTCATCAAGCCGGATCAGGTGGGCCTGATCGTCGGCGGCGCGCACCGCAACAGCCTGATCGGGCCGCGCAGCGCCGGCGAGTTCGGCTTGGCGCCCAATGCCGGCGCGCATGAGATAGCGGAATCGTTGCGGATGGAGGCGGGGGCCTTGCCGCAGCAGCAGGCGCTGGAAGCGTTGGGCACCGGGGTGTACCTGTCCAATCTGTGGTACCTGAACTTTTCCGACCGGGCCGCTTGCCGCATCACCGGCATGACGCGTTTCGCCTGTTTCTGGGTGGAGGGCGGCAAGATCGTCGCGCCGCTGGGCGTGATGCGTTTCGACGATAGCCTGTTCGATCTGTTGGGCGGGCAGCTGGAGGCGCTGACCGCCGAGCGCGAATTGCTGGCGGACGCCAGCAGCTACGGCGGCCGCGCCACCCAGAGCAAACTGCTGCCCGGCGCCTTGGTTTCCTCCTTGCATTTCAGCCTGTAAGGGCTGCATCTGGTCGGCTGCCAGCTTCGAGGGGGCTGGCGGCCACCTTGCATGTATCCATGCAATTTTCGCATGTTTAATGCCTTCTGCATGGGTGCTGCTGCATCGCATGGCCTGCTGCCGCCATGATTTTGCTTGGAATTCTTTCCATTCCAGACAAGCCGGGGTATGCTTTCTCTTCATTGCACATCCGCTAACGTGACGGATTAGCAAGCGCCGTCGGCGGGCCGGGATTTCTCCCCGCGCAGCGGCGTTTCATCATTTTTCCAGCTTTCGCCGCGATGGCGAATGTTGTGCCAGGCGACGCGGCTGACCGCGCGCCGCGAACTGAATCAAGGAATGCGTTGTGACCGATATCGCCCAACTCGAACCCAAAGCCGTCTGGGAACACTTCCAAACCCTGTGCGACATTCCGCGCCCGTCCAAGCACGAGGAACAGGTGCGCGACTACATGAAAGGCTGGGCGGAGCTGCGCGGCCTGGAAACCGTCGTCGACAAGGTGGGCAACCTGATCATCCGCAAGCCGGCCACGCCGGGCTATGAAGACCGCGCCGGCGTGGTGCTGCAAGGCCACCTGGACATGGTGTGCCAGGCCAATAGCGGCACCGAGCACGACTTCTTCAAAGACCCGATCCGCCCGGTATTGAAAGATGGCTGGCTGATCGCCGAAAACACCACGCTGGGCGCCGACAACGGCATCGGCGTGGCGCTGGGCATGGCGGTGCTGTCCGGCGACGACGTCGCCCACGGCCCGGTGGAAGTGCTGCTGACGCTGGACGAAGAGGCCGGCATGGGCGGCGCGCTGGGCCTCGAGACCGGCCTGCTGCAAGGCCAGTACCTGATCAATATCGATACCGAAGAGTGGGGCGAGTTCTACATGGGCTGCGCCGGCGGCGTGGATGTCAATGTCAGCCGCGAATACGCGGTTGAGGCCGTGCCGGCCGGCTTCCAGACCGCGAGCCTGACCATCAAAGGCCTGAAGGGCGGCCACTCCGGCGCCGACATCCACCTGGGCCGCGGCAACGCCAACAAGATCCTGATCCGCCTGCTGCGTGAATTGGAGGCGGAAACCGAACTGCGCCTGGCCACGCTCAAGGGCGGCACGGCCCGCAACGCGCTGTCGCGCGAGGCCTTCGCGGTGGTGGCCTATCCGGCCGCCGACGCCGCCAAGGTGGCGGCCAAGCTGGATGCCTTCCAGGCGCTGATGCGTTTCGAACTGGCTGGCGTCGACGAAGGCGTGGCGGTGTTGTCCGAAGCCGCCGCCGCTGCCGGCGTGCTGGCTCGCGCCGACCAAGCCGCCATTCTGTCCGCGCTGCATGCGGCGCCGCATGGCGTCAAGCGCATGAGCCAGCGCGTGGACGGCGTGGTGGAAACCTCCAACAACCTGGGCGTGGTCACCGTGGCCGACGGCAAGGTTTTCGCCAACCTGATGGTGCGCTCCCTGCTGGATTCCGGCACCTGGATGCTGGCGCGCGAAGTGGAAAGCCTGTTCAAGCTTGCCGCGTTCAAGGTGGAAATGGAAGGCGGCTACCCGGGCTGGGCGCCGAATCCGGGCTCCAAGCTGCTGGCCTTGTTCAAGGACGTGTTCCGCCAGGAATTCGGCGGCGAAGCCGAGGTGCAGGTGATCCACGCCGGCCTGGAATGCGGCATCCTGGGCGCCAAATACCCGAATCTGGACATGGTGTCCTTCGGCCCGAACATCCGCGGCGCGCACGCGCCGGGCGAGCGAGTGGAAGTGGAGTCGGTAGGCAAGGCCTGGCAGTTGCTGCAGGCGGTGCTGAAAGCCATTCCGGCGCGTTGATTTCCCGCTTTGTCTGAAGAGCGGCCTGACTGAAAAGTCCGGCCGCTTTTTCATGGGCGCGCGGCGCGGGCGGCGATGGTGTCGGTTTCGCCGGGCCGGCGCGGCGTCAGTCGGCTTGCTTGCCGGCGCCGCGCGGACCCTGGCCGGAGAAATGGCGGCCGAAGCCTATGATCACCAGCGCGCTGGTGAAGATGATCTGCAAGTCGGCGAGCAGCCGCACCGGCCAGTAGGTGGGGTACATGTCGCCATAGCCGACGGTGGCGGCGGTGGCGATGGACAGGTGGAAGCAATCGAGGAACAGCAAGGCGGCGTGGCCGTAGAAGCCGGGCAGGAAGCCGCCCTGGCCGTCGTACAGCGCCGTCATGCCGTGGAAGGCGCTGCCGCCGGTCAGCAGCAGCGCGAACAGGTAGTACACCACGGCGAATTGCAGCACCAGGCCGACGTAAAGGCCGATCAGGTCGCCCAATTGGCGTTGGCGCGGCCGCCGCAGGATGTGCCGCACGGTGCGCCACAGCGGCCAGAAGAACACCGCCCAGGCCAGCCATTGCTCGCCCTGGCGCGGCAGCAGCGCATGCAGGCCCGCGCCGTGCCACAGCAGAGTGAGCAGAGCGGCGCAGGCCAGAGACAGCGCCGTTTCGGCATGCAATTGCAGCCGGGTTTCCAGGCTGGGAAGCGGCAGAGACGCCATCAGCCGGCCAGACGCTGGCGGATGCTGGCCTCGATGCCGGCGGCGTCCAGGCCGCATTTGGACAGCAGCAGCGCCGGGTCGCCGTGCTCGACATAGTCGTCGGGCAGGCCCAGCTGCAGCACCGGCGTGCTCAGCCACATTTCCTGCATCGCTTCCAGGCAAGCGGAGCCGGCGCCGCCCATCACCACGTTTTCCTCCACGGTGACGATCAGCTCGTGGCTTTCTGCCAGCGTGCGCACCAGCTCCATGTCCAGCGGCTTGACGAAGCGCATGTCGGCGACGGTGGCGTCCAGCGCTTCGGCGGCGGCGAGGGCGGGGCGCACCATGCTGCCGAAGGCCAGGATGGCGATCTTGCCGCCCTGGCGGCGAACCACGCCCTTGCCGACCGGCAGCGCTGCCATCTGCTGCTGGATTTCCACGCCGGGGCCGGTGCCGCGCGGGTAGCGGACGGCAGTCGGGCTGTCCAGCTGGAAGGCGGTGTACAACAGCTGGCGGCACTCGTTTTCGTCCGACGGCGCGATCACCGTCATATTGGGGATGCAGCGCAGGAAGCTGAGGTCGAAGGCGCCGGCATGGGTGGGGCCGTCGGCGCCGACCAGGCCGGCGCGGTCCAGCGCGAACATCACCGGCAGGTTCTGCAGCGCCACGTCGTGGATCAACTGGTCGTAGCCGCGCTGCAGGAAGGTGGAGTAGATCGCCACCACCGGCTTCAGGCCGTCGCAGGCCATGCCGCCGGCGAAAGTCACCGCGTGCTGCTCGGCGATGGCCACGTCGTAGTAGCGGTCCGGGTGCTCTTTCTCGAAGCGCACCATGCCGGAGCCCTCGCGCATCGCCGGGGTGATGCCGACCAGGCGCTTGTCCAGCTTGGCCATGTCGCACAGCCAGTCGCCGAACACCTGGGTGTATTGCGGTTTGCCGCCGCCGCTCTTGGCGCCGGCGAGGCCGTTGGCAGGGTCGAACTTGGTGACGCCGTGGTATTTGACCGGGTCATTCTCGGCCAGCTTGTAGCCCTGGCCTTTCTTGGTGACGATGTGCAGGAACTGCGGGCCTTTCAGGCTCTTGATGTTCTTCAGCGTGTCCACCAGCACGTCCACATCATGGCCATCGATCGGTCCGATGTAGTTGAAGCCGAATTCCTCGAACAGCGTGCCCGGGGTGAAGAAGCCCTTGACGTGCTCTTCCACCTTGCTGGCGATTTCCTTCAAAGGCGGGGCGATGCCCAGCACCTTGCTGGAGCCTTCGCGCATCGCCGCGTAGAAGCGGCCGGACATCAGCTTGGCCAGGTAGTTGTTCAGCGCGCCGACATTGGGCGAGATCGACATGTCGTTGTCGTTGAGGATCACCAGCAGGTCGGTGTCCATCGCGCCGGCGTTGTTCAGCGCCTCGAAGGCCTGGCCGGCGGTCATCGCGCCGTCGCCGATGATGGCCACGCTCTTGCGCTCCACGCCCAGCGTCTTGGCCGCCACCGCCATGCCCAGCGCGGCGCCGATCGAGGTGGACGAATGGCCGACGCCGAAGGTGTCGTATTCGGATTCTTCGCGCTTGGGGAAGCCGGCCAGGCCGCCGTACTGGCGCATGCTGCCCATCTGCTCGCGGCGGCCGGTCAGGATCTTGTGCGGGTAGGTCTGGTGGCCGACGTCCCAGACCAGGCGATCGTGCGGCGTGTCGAACACGTAATGCAGGGCGACGGTCAGCTCGATGCTGCCCAGATTGGACGCGAAGTGGCCGCCGGTCTTGCTGACCGTTTCCACCAGGAATTCGCGCAGTTCGCGCGCCAGCTGCGGCAGCTGGTTGCGGGACAGCTGCCGCAGGTCGGCGGGGCTGTTGATGTTTTCTAGCAGCGGATACATTGTTTGGTCTGCAGTGGTATGGCTCGCCGGGCGGTGGGCCGCCCTGGTTCGATTGCTGGCTTTACGAGCGGTTCAAAACGAGCGGGCGACGATGTAGTCGGCCAGTTGTCTCAGGCGGTCGGCGCGCGGGCCGAAGCCCTGCAGCGCGGCGAAGGCCTGGTCGTGCAAATCCTTAGCCATGCGCTTGGCCTCGGCAAGGCCCAGCAGGCTGACGTAGGTGGGCTTGTCATGGGCGGCGTCCTTGCCGGCGGTCTTGCCCAGCGTGGCGGTGTCGGCCTCGCAATCCAGAATATCGTCCACCACCTGGAAGGCCAGGCCGACGCGCTTGGCGAACACGTCCAGCGCTTCTTTATCCGCGGCGGACAGTTCACTGCCTGCCATCGCGCCCATCAGCACCGAAGCGCGGATCAGCGCGCCGGTTTTCAGCATGTGCATGAATTCCAGCTCCGGCGGCGTCAGCGGCTGGCCGACGCTGGCCAGGTCTATCGCCTGGCCGCCCGCCATGCCGGCATGGCCGGAGGCGTGCGCCAGCGTGCGCGCCATTTCCAATTGGCTGGCCGGGGCGATGCCCGGCAGCGGCTGCGAAATCAGCTCGAAGGCGCGGGTTTGCAGCGCGTCGCCCACTAGCAGCGCCGTGGCTTCGTCGTAGGCCACGTGACAGGTGGGCTTGCCGCGGCGCAGCACATCGTCGTCCATGCAGGGCATGTCGTCGTGCACCAGCGAATAGGCGTGGATCATTTCCAGCGCCGCGCCGACGCGGGCCAGGTTTTCCGGCTTGGCGTCCACCAGCTCGCCGGCGGCGAAGGCCAGCAGCGGGCGCACCCGCTTGCCGCCTTCCAGCGTGGCGTAGCGCATCGCCTGGTGCAGGCGCTGCGGCGCGGCATCGGCGGCGGGCAGCAGGCGTTCCAGCGCGGTTTCCATTTGCTGCTGGATGGCGGTCATCCAGCCGATGAAGGTTTCATTGGCCATTGGGCAGATCCAGCGCCTTCAGTTCGTTGTTTTCCAGGATTTTCAGCTGCTGTTCCGCGTCGGCGAGCTTGGCCTGGCAGAACTTGATCAATTCGGTGCCTTGCTTGTAGGAGGCAAGGGCTGTTTCCAGCGGCAGATCGCCGCTGTCCATCGCCTGGATGATGTCCTCCAGCTGGGCCAGCGCGCTCTCGAAGCTGGCCGGCGCTTTGGCGGCTTTTGCCATGGCGGTATTCCTCGTGCGTGTCAGGCCGACATTCTAGTCCAATTCCACGGCAAAACGACAGTGCCGCTGTCAGATGTTTGTCATGTGGCCGATTCCGGCGCCGCGGCGATTGGTGTAGGGTTGGACGTTTGCCCATCGCGCGAGGTTTTTCATGTCAGACATCCAGCCTTCCATCTTGATCACCGGTTGCTCCAGCGGCATCGGCTACCACAGCGCGAAAGTGCTGAGCCAGCGCGGCTGGCGGGTGTTCGCCAGCTGCCGCCGTCCAGAGGACGCGATGCGTCTGCGAGAGGAGGGACTGGAGTGCCTGCAGCTGGATGTGGACGACCCCGCGTCCATCCAGGCGGCGCTGGCCGAGGTGCTGGAACGAAGCGGCGGTCGGCTGGACGCGCTGTTCAACAATGCCGGCTTCGGCCAGCCGGGCGCGGTGGAGGACATTTCGCGCCAGGCGATGCGCGAGCAGTTCGAGACCAATCTGTTCGGCCCGTGGGAGCTGACCAACGCGGTGCTGAAAGTCATGCGCGCCCAGGGCTACGGCCGCATCGTGTTCAACAGCTCCATCCTGGGCTTCGCCGCGATGCGCTGGCGCGGCGCCTACAACGCCAGCAAATTCGCGATGGAGGGTCTGTGCGACACGCTGCGCCATGAGCTGCACGGCACCGACATCCATGTCTCGCTGGTGGAGCCGGGGCCGATAGAGAGCCGTTTCCGCCCCAACGCCTTGGCGCGTTTCTTGAAGAATGTCGATATCGACGCCAGCGTGCACCGCGACAACTACCAGAAACAGTTGGAAAGGCTGAAAAAGGAGGGGCACGCCGCGCCATTCACGCTGCCGGCCACCGCGGTGGCCGAGGCGGTGTGGCGGGCGATTTCCTGCCGCCGGCCCAAGGCCCGTTATCCGGTGACTTTTCCCACCAAACTCTACTGGCTATTGCGCCGCTGGCTGCCGCAGCGCTGGTACGACCATGCCTGCCGCAGCGCCACTTGATGGACATGCTTTTGGCATTTGAATTTTGTTGATGCCATCTTGATAATTTTTTGTTGATTTACCTGGCATGTTGGCTTTACATTCATTCGCGCTGCTCATGGCTGCTTCGGCACAGCCCTCTGGGCGGCGACAAGAAGATGGGGGCTGATCACGGCTCCTGCGCTACGAAGGAGATAAAACAATATGAAGCACCTGAAATGGCTGCCCATGCTGCTGATGGGCGTGGCACTCATGCCTCATGCCCAGGCGGCCGATCCCGGCAAAGTGCTCAGGGTGGCGTTTTCCGCGCCAGAGACCGGATTCGACTTGGTCAAAGTGCACGATGTTTATTCCATGGCGGTTGGCGAGAACATCTTTGACGGCCTGCTGACCTATGACTACCTGGCCCGGCCGTTGAAAGTGGTGCCCAATACCGCCAGCGCGATGCCTGAGGTGTCGCCAGATGGCAAAGTCTTTACATTCAAGGTGAAACCCGGCATTTATTTTGCGGATGATCCGGCGTTCAAGGGCAAGAAGCGGGAGTTGACCGCGGCGGACTACGCCTACACTTTCAAGCGTTTCGCCGATCCGCTGAACAACGCTCCCAGCGGCGCGTCCTATATGGATTTCATCGCCGGCCTGGAAGAGGCATCCAAAAAAGCCGCTAAAACCGGCAAGTTCGATTACGACACGCCGATTTCCGGCCTGCAGGTGCTGGACCGCTACACGCTGCGCATCGTATTGAAAAAGCCGAATTTCGGATTCCTGTACACCATCGCCGCCAAGGATTCCGGCGCGGTGGCGCGCGAAGTGATCGAGACCTATAGCAAAGACACCCTTTCCCATCCGGTCGGCACCGGTCCGTTCATGCTGAAAGAGTGGAAGCCGGGCAACCGCATTGTGCTGGTGGCCAATCCGGGCTATCGCAAGACGGTGTTCGACGGCTCGCCGGGCAGCGAGCCGGGCGACGCGGAAATCTACCGGTCGCTCAAGGGCAAGACCTTGCCGCAAGTGGGCCGGGTGGAAATCCGCATCATCGAGGAAGACCAGCCGCGCTGGCTGTCTTTCATGAACAAGCAACTGGACTGGATCAACGTGCCTAAGTCGGCGATGAAGTCCGCGTTGAACATCAATCCGGCCGACCCTTACGACACCACCCTGCGGCCGGTGCTCGCCAAGCGCAGCATCCGGCTTAGCCATACGCTCGGCTTGGATGTCACTTACGCCTATTTCAATCTGAAAGATCCGGTCATCGGCGGTTACGGCAAGGATAAAGTCGCATTGCGCCGCGCCATCGCCATGGCCTATCCGTTGCAGAAGGAAGTGATTCCTCTGTTATACGGCAATCAGGCCATTCCGCTTCAGGGGCTGGTGCCTGTCGGCATGGTCGGTTTTGATCCGCATTTCCAGGGACAGGTGCCTTACGACCCGGCTACCGCCAACGCCTTGCTTGACGAGTTCGGTTACAAGATCGGGCCGGATGGCTATCGCACCCTGCCGAATGGCAAGCCGCTGGTCATAGAGCAGGGCACTCAGTCCTCCGCGACCGACAAGCAGTTCAATGAGATCTGGCAGAAGGCTTTTGACAGCATCAAGGTGAGAGTGCGCTTCAAAACCGCCAAGTGGAATGAGAACCTGAAGGCGGCTTACGCCTACAAGCTGCAGATGTGGAGCCTGGGCGGGTCGGCCTCGACGCCGGACGGCGACGATTTCGTCTCCAGCTTTTCCTCGCGCTTGATCGGCCAGGGCAATCTGGCGGGCTATCAGGTGGCGGCTTACGACAAGGCCTACGACGCATCGCAGATACTGCCGGACGGAGCGGAACGTCAGGCCTTGTACAGCAAGATGAACCGCCTGGTCGCGGCGCAGCAGCCCTATGTGCTGGGCGTCACCCGCTTTTACAACGAATTGACCCAGGGTTACGTCAGCGGTTTCAAGCGCCACCCCATTTCCACTTTCGGCGGTTTCTGGCGTTATGTGGACGTCGCGCCGCACTGATCGCCTGAGCGAGGGAAAATCATGATTGCATATGTCATTCGCCGTCTCTGGCAGATGATCCCCACCATGCTGGGCGTCATGCTGCTGGTGTTCGTGCTGTTCAACTGGGTGGGCGGAGATCCCACCTATATTCTGGAAGGCAAGCGCCTTACGCCGGAAATGATGGCCAACTTCCGCGCCCAGATGGGCCTGGACAAGAGCCTGCCCGAGCAATTCCTGCTGTTCGCCAAGCAAGTGCTGACCTATGACTTCGGCAACTCGTGGGCCACTCAGCATTCGGTGGCGCATACGCTGGCCAGCCGGGTGGGCCCTTCGTTGCTGCTGGCCGGCAGCTTGCTGGTGCTGGAGCTGTTCACTGCGCTGCCCATCGCCGTGGCGGTGGCTTATTTCCGCGGCGGCCTGACCGATCGTCTAGTCACGCTGATCTGCACGGTGGCGATGTCGATCAGCTCCCTGGTCTACATCATCGTCGGCCAATACCAGCTTGGCTTCGCGCTGGATTGGTTCCCGGTGATGGGCTGGGACGACGACAGCATCGTCGCCAATCTGTTCGTCTATCTGCCTTTGCCGTTGTTGCTGGGCCTGCTGGTGTCGCTGGCTCCCAGCGTGCGCTTCTACCGCAGCTTCATCGTCGAGGAGCTGAACCACGATTATGTGCGCACCGCGCGCGCCAAGGGTTTGTCCGAACCCAAGGTGCTGTTCAAGCACGTGCTGCGCAACGCGCTGATCCCGGTGGTGACCAACATCACCATGTCGCTGCCCTTCCTGATGCTGGGCTCGATGCTGCTGGAGCGCTTCTTCGGCATTCCAGGCATGGGCAACGAGCTGCTCAACGCGGTGGACAAGAGCGACTTCCCGGTGATCAAGGCGATCACCATCACCATCGCCGCAGCCGCCATGGCGTTCAACCTGCTGGCCGACATCCTCTACAAGTGGATCGACCCGCGCGTTCAGTTGAAGTGAGCGGGGGAGAGATAAATGACGACATTGCAGAATACCGCCGGCGCCGCGCCGGCCGCGCCATCCCGCAGCCTGTGGGCGCTGGGTTGGCAAAGACTGAAGCGCGACCGCATCGGTTTCGCGTCGCTGTGGATCGTGGCGGCTTTCATGCTGCTGGCGCTGGCCAGCTGGCTGGGCCTGATCGGCCGCGGCTGGAACGACGAGATCGCCGTTTCCTACGCGCCGCCCACCGCGATCTACCAGCAGGACAAGTCGGTCGCCGTGCACAAGTCCAAGGCCGCCGAACCGGCGCTGGAAGGCTTGAAACCGGCGGAAGACCCGATCTGGGCGGAAACCCAGCGCGCCCGTCAGAACCGCGACAAATACGTGGTGCCGGAAGTGAAGAAGGCGGAATCGCTCACCTTCGGCGCCGATCAGCGCGGCCGCGACATCCTGGACAAGGTGATCAAGGGCACTTCCACCTCGCTGTTCGTCGGCTTCTTCGGCTCCTTGCTGGCCATCGTCATCGGCGCGGCGCTGGGCGCCAGCGCCGGTTTCTTCGGCCGCAAGGTGGATGATTTCCTGATGTGGTTCTACAGCGTGTTCACCGCGATGCCGGACATGCTGCTGCTGCTGGCTTTCGCCGCGGTGGCCGGCCGCGGCCTGGGCACCGTGGTGCTGGTGCTGTCGCTGACCACCTGGACCGGGGTGTTCCGCCTGGTGCGGGCCGAGTTCATCAAGCTGCGCTCGCGCGAATTCGTGCAGGCCGCCGACGCCATCGGCGCCAGCAGCGCGCGGCGGATGTTCGTCCACATCCTGCCCAATATCTCCCATCTGCTGCTGGTGCAGTTCTCCTTGCTGATGGTCGGCCTGATCAAATACGAGGTGATCCTGTCCTTCCTCGGCTTCGGCGTCGACGTGCGCCAGGTCAGCTGGGGATCGATGCTGGCCGAGGTGCCGGAGGAGTTGCTGCAGGGCTATTGGTGGCAACTGGCGATGGTGGTGGTGTTCATGTCGGTGCTGGTGACGGCGTTCAGCATGCTGACCGATTCCCTGCGCGACGCGCTGGACCCCAAGGTAAAGTGAGGATCACCCGATGAGCAACAACAAACCTTTGCTGTCCGTGCGCAATCTGAAGGTGGGC
>NZ_JYKA01000015.1 GCF_001676875.1 Chromobacterium subtsugae
ACAACTCCGGTCAGGCAGGACTATCGCTCCCCAGGTCGATCCCGCCTGGATCGAACCGGCGGCAAACAAGGGGAGAACCTGCCCCAATCTGTGGGTGGCCAGCTGAACCCCGACTGGGTCGAGTGGCTAATGGGGTGGCCCATAGGGTGGACCGACTTAAATCCCTTGGGAACGGCCAGGTTCCGCGAGTGGCTGCAGCAGCATTCACCATCCTGCACGACTTCTGAGGAGGACGCCGCATGACCTGCCCCTACGACCGCTGGCTGCCCGATCAGCCGGCACCAATGCCCGACCAGGGCGAGGAGTGAACCATGACCACCAAGCCCGCCACCATCACCGCCACCATGGATGGCGACGCAGCCTACCAATTGGCGCAGTTCTGCAAGCGCGTCAATTTCAGCACGTTCTACGAGCTGACCGAGGCGCATTTGTCCCGCGACGAACGTACCCGGCGCGCCTACCTCATGGTCGATGGACTGACGGCCATCATGACCGGGCTGAACGAAGCCGGCCACTCCCCGCGATAGGAGACCACCATGCAACACCTGCACGACATCCCCGACACCGGCGCGGCGATTGCCGCAGTCAACGAGGCCAACGCGGCCGGCGACCTCAACCTGGGCGAGCAGCCCACCAGCCACATCAACGGCGTCCACGTCTACGAAATGAACGACTGCGACTGGGTTGTTGCGCGCTCGGAGCAAGAGGCACAGGCCTACTACTGCGACCTGAATGGCGAAGACGATCCGCCGCGCGCATTGACTGCCGAGGAGCTGGATCGATTGGACTTTTTCGTCGATGCCGAGAAGCCCGACGGCCACTCAATCACGTTCCGTGAGCGTCTGCAGCAACTGGTAGACAACAACGAGCAAATTCCCGACCTGTTCGCCACGACGGAGTATTGACCATGCAACCCCTGACCCAACTGGCGGACGCCGCGCGCGCCGTCATCGCAGCTTTCGACCGTGCCGGCGAGCTGACCGACGAACTGATCAGTGCGCTGGAGCTGGCACTGAATGGAGCCGAGCTGTCGCCGGCCACCGAGCAGAGCGGCGAGGAGTTGGCGTGGCTGGTGGTGAATATCGACGACCAGGACGAGCAGTATGTTCCGGCGAGCGATAAGCGCCGCATAGAGCATTTCCGCGCATCTCCGGGCGCATGGGAAATGACGCCGCTCTACACCCGCCAGCAGCCCGCGCCGGCTGTGCTGGATGGGTGGCAATCTGGCGTGGAGGCATGCGCCAAGATGCTGGAGAAGAAGGCTGAAGACTACGCAAGCGAGTTCGGCCATTCGGACATGGGCGCGTTGTCATTCGGCAGCGGGTTCCATGCAGATGTGAAGCGCGACCATCATTCCACACTGCTGGAACTGGCCGAAGAGCTGCGCGCCCTGCTCGCCGCCGCGCCGCAGCCGGCACAGCAGCTGCCATCCGTGATCGAAGAGATCGCTCTGCAGTGGGACGGCTGCGAATACGAATCGTCGACCGGCCAAATTGACATTGGCTGGGCGATCCGCGCCGCTGGCCAGCGACTGCTAGCCGCGCCGCAGCCGAGGGAAGGGGCCGCGTGATGGCCGTCTACGTAGACGACATGCGCGCGCAGTATGGCCGGATGATCATGTGCCACATGCTGGCCGACACCGACGAGGAGCTGCACGCCATGGCGGCCCGGATCGGTGTGGCGCGACGGTGGCATCAGTCGGCTAGCACGCCGCACAGTCACTACGATGTGTGTTTGGCTAAACGCGCCGCGGCCGTCAGACTCGGAGCATTAGAGATTGACCGCGCTGGCGTGGCGCGTCTGATCCGACAGAAGAGAGAGGCATTACCGAGGTGCACCTGCCCGTCTGGCGACGGCTCTCTACGCTGGCCGTGCCCGCGGCATCCGCCGGAGTCGGCATGATGACCCCCGCGCTACCGGCCCCGCCGGTCTACCGCTACACCCAGCGCCGCGACGGCGCCGTCATCTACGTTGGCCCGGAGCCGCCGGCACAAGTAAAAGCCTAGGGCTGTATTGAGTGGATGCGGTAAAGGCTTCCGCCGAAGGATCGTGACAGGTGTAGATGTCTTATGGCCAGCCCATGTTCTGCCAGCTCTTTAAGTGGCCAAGGGCGGGAAATTATGCGACAAAAATCTCTCACATCGTTGCCATTTCCAAGTGTGCCTGGGAGCTCTTCATCCCCGATATCGGTTCGGCGCGCCAGTAGAAAATAGAGCTGATCAAATCGAAAATCGAAAATGAGCATGCCCTCCTCATCGCGAACGGGGCTTCTCATCTCTATGAGATCTTGAAGCAACTCGGGGTCTCTTTCGGACAGCAACCTCGCAAACTCACCCTTGAAATATGCAGCAACACGGGCGAGGTATTTTGTCTTTGTCACGGCGCGCTCCGCAGAAGAAACATTCATCATATCGCAGGCTCTCTCTACCGTGCTTGCGCAGGAGAACCACATGCAACTAATCGGCCTCGCCGGCCCGAAGAAATCCGGCAAAGACACCATTGCCGACCATCTGGTCGCCAATCACGGCTTCGTGAAGATCGGCTTCGCGGACAAGATCCGGGAGGAACTGCGCGCGGCCTACCCTGGCTTGGAAACGGGTGCATTCGAAAATCAAGCATTCAAAGACGTCAATGACATTTCTCTTGCTCTTGAGCATTGCGAGAACTTGGGCTTCATAGACTGGCTGAGGCAAAGACGCGTAGTAGAGATATACGCCGAGCTGAGCGAGTCCCGCTCGCCTCGCTGGCTCCAGCAGCAATGGGGAGACTACCGGCGCGCGACCGCCGGCTGGGATTATTTCATCTGCGACGTGCGGGCGCGCATTGAGGCATCAACGGCACCGGTCGTCGTGTCCGGCCTGCGCTACGCAGCCAGCGCGCCGATCCCGACCGCCGAGGCCGGTTTGATCCGGCAGCTGGGCGGCTGGGTTTGGCACATCAACCGACCAGGCTATCAGGCGTCGGCCGAGCACACGACCGAAATCGCCCTGCCGCGCCACTCACGCGACCTCACCATCGACAATGACGGCGACGTCAAGACCCTGCTCGACGTGGTCGACCTGACAGTCGGGGCGCTTGCATGAAGCAGAACTCCCCTCCCATGAAGCGGCCGCCCTCGCTGGCGGCCTTGTTGTTTCCGCAGGCAGTGCCGGCGAGCATGCGCACCCTACCCTCTACACTCCATGCCGAGCGGCACAACAAGGGCCAGTCGTTCAGTCCGGCACATTGGCCGCGGATGCGGTCGTCCGGCGAAAATATCTGAAAAAGGAATCGCCATGAAGTGGGTAACACTGACAAAGTACTGCGAAGACTCAGGGGACACCAAGGATGCGGTTTACAATCGCCGCCGTCGCGGCACCTGGCTAGATGGCCGTGAATGCAAATTGGTATCAGGGAAGTTGTGGGTTAACACTGAGGCGGTAAAAAAATGGATAGAAAACGAGGGAATGAAGTCTCACAAGGCGGCGTAGAAACGCGCAGCGGGGCGAAAGGATCGTCTATTCGAATACGGTTCATGTACAAAGGAGTCGAATGCAGAGAGACTCTAAAAATTCCCGCTACAAAAGCGAATATTGCATATGCCTCCCGCCTAAAGGGAGAAATTTTAAACGCAATTGAAAAGGGCACCTTCAATTACGCTGACTACTTCCCGGACAGCAAACGTGCGTCACTATTTGGCCACGCTATCATCAAATCAACCATGAATGATCTATTCGACTCAGCAATTTCAGGATGGGAGCAGGCAGTACAAAATGGCACAATGTCACCATCAACGCTCGACGGATACAAAAAGATCGTTTCCGGCCGCTTACGACCAGCAATGGGCGAAAAACTGTTGCGCGACGTCGGACCTGCATTCTTGAGAACGTGGATTGGAGCACTTGGGGTTACCGCAAAAACGGCGAGAAATATCATTAGCCCTTTGCGCTCTGTTTTTGATGATGCCATGAATGATGGCATGATCGAATTCAATCCACTGGATCGAGTGGCTTTGCGAAAGCTGCTTTCTCAAACCTCACACAAATCTGACTATTTTGTCGACCCATTTTCGATTGAGGAGATTGAAGCAATCCTGAAATTCGCATCGGGAAACGATGTAAATATGTATCAATTTTGGTTTGAGACTGGTTTGCGGCAAGGGGAGCTAATTGCTTTGCGCTGGTCGAAAGTCGATTTCATCCATGGATCAGTCAGGATTGAAGAAAACATCGTAGTCAAAGAGGAGAAAGGGCCAAAAACTGCCGCAGGTATCCGTGACATTACCTTGACGGCCAAGGCGCTGGAAGCCCTGCAGCGGCAAAAGGCGATTTCGTTTCTGGCCGGTGATCGAGTCTTCACTCACCACAAGACCGGCAAGGGGTGGGAGACGGAAAAGCAAATCCGAATGAGCTCCTGGACACCCCTGCTGAAGCGGGCTGGCGTCCGCTACAGGAATCCCTATCAGATCCGCCACACGTTCGCCTCTCACCACGTCAGCAACGGTGCGAACCTCTGGTGGTTAGCTCGCCAGCTCGGCCACGAGACTATCGAGATGATCATCCGGCACTACGGCAAGTGGGTTCCGCTGGAGCGAAGAAACGTGGGCGAAAATTGGGCGAACACGACGACAGCAGGAGGCGGCACCAGACAGCAAAGAAAAACGGCAGACTAGTCTAAAAGCCGCGTCCCTATTGGTTTGCGACCTTCTGCTATTGTCTGCCGTTGCCAAAAAACTGGTGGAGGCGGCGGGAATCGAACCCGCGTCCGAAAGTCCTCTACAGTGAGTTCTACATACTTAGTCGTGTCATTTGGATTTAACCGCTGCCACGCCGACGGACAGGCTGGACTTTGGCGAGTCACCTATTATTTCGCACTGCGCCAAGTAACCCGACACAGCACTAGCAGATGTAAAGTGACACTACAGGGTTTTGACGCCCCCGGCCCATCTGCGAACCGTTGTAGTGTCTAGCCGGCCGTTAGGCTGCTAGAGCGTAAGTTTCGTCGTTTGCGACTAAAAAAATTCAGTGTTTTACGGGGTGACTGAAATCCCGGTATGCCCCCATCTGCTTCGCAACCCCCGTCGAAACCAGGTCGCCCCCAGATAAGAAAGAATATTCTACAACATTTGCCATCTTTTGGCGAGCATTATCCCGCGCCCGGCCTTATTTGCTCAGCATGTGGCCCAGCTTGGCCGCCTTGGTGTCCAGATAACGATCGTTGTAGGGATTGCGCCCCACTTGCAGCGGCACCCGTTCGGCCACGTCGATGCCGGCGGCCGCCAGCGTGGCCAGCTTGCGCGGATTGTTGGTCATCACCCGCACGCTGCCTATGCCCAGGTGCTCCAGCATGTGGCGGGCGATGCGGAAGTCGCGCATGTCGGCCGGGAAGCCCAGCCGCTCGTTGGCCTCCACGGTATCCGCGCCGCCATCCTGCAGCTTGTAGGCGCGGATCTTGTTGATCAGGCCGATGCCGCGGCCTTCCTGGCGCAGATACAGCAGCGCGCCGCGGCCCTCCTTGCAGATGGCCTCCATCGCCGCCTCCAGCTGGAAACCGCAGTCGCAGCGCAGCGAAAACAGCGCGTCGCCGGTCAGGCATTCGGAATGCAGCCGCGCCAACACCGGCTGGCCGTCCGACACGTCGCCCAGCGTCAGCGCCACATGCTCGCGGCCGCCTTCTTCTTCGAAACCGTGCATGACGAACTCGCCCCAGGGCGTGGGCAATTCGCAGCTGGCCACATACTGGATGACGGGCTCTGCGGAATCTGGCAACGGGAATGACGACATGACTTCTCCAACTCGGTGAACGCCAGCAACTGGCCTGCAATGCAAAAAGGCCGCCACGGCGGCCTGGACAAAGTTTAGTTGGGGAGCGAATCCGGTTTTTCAAGCGCAGGTAGCGCGGCCAGCTGCGGCGCCAGCACGATGGCGAGGGCCGCCAGCCACACCTGGCGCTCCGGCGTGAAGAAGCCGGGCTCGAAAGCCTCGGCGTCGATGATGCCCAGCACATTGTCGTCGCCGCCCAGCACCGGCAGGCAAACCTCGCTTTTCACTTTCGGGTCGCATTCGTAGTAGCCGCCGCCATCGGCGCGCCACTGCGCCACGTCGTCGACCACCACCGCCCAGCCGGTCAGACCGACGCGGCTGTTGTTGCTGTATTCGGCGAAGGCTTCGGTCAGCGGGAATTCGGCGCGGCTCTCCACCCCCTGGTAAGCCAGCTTGACCAGGATGGCGTCCTTGCCGACGCCGATCTTGCGGTAGATGCCCAGCCATTCGGCGCCGACCTTGGCGTTGACCGACTCCACCAGCGCGTTGAGGTTGACCAGCGCGGCGGTCAGCTCCGGCGTTTCGCCACCCAGCACGAACGACAGGTCGTACGGGGTGTCGTCCAGCTCGTTCACCAGCGAGCAGCTGCCGCCCTCGCCCAGCTTGGGCACCCGGTAGCGGTACAGGTCGCGGCGCGGCGCGGGCTTGTCCACGCTGAGGACGGCCTGCAGCGTGATCACGGCGATCTGCAGCTCCGTGACATCCAGATTCAGCGCCTGCTCTCGCAGATAGTCGGTCAGCTGGCTTGCGGGTATCATGAGGACTCCTGAACAGCGGCGCATTTGCGATGCGCTTCGATTTGAAACCTAACAGGATACCAAACTCCCCTTCGGTCCGCCATTTCAGCCCCTTATATCCTCATGACAGCCATTCATATCCGCCACCCGGCGCTCACCATCAAGGCCGGCGCCAAAGCCCGGCAAATCCTGCAACGCGGCCTGTCGGCGCAACAAGTCGGCAGCCTGCCCGGCGCGGCCGGGGGACCCAAGGCGGTGGGGCTGACCGGGCTGGACCAGGCGGTGTTCGAATGGCTGGCCGGCGCGCCGCGCGAGCGCGAGCTGGTGGGCGCGTCGATAGGCGGCTGGCGCTTCGCCTGCGCGATGCAGCCGGACCCGGCGCGGGCGCTGGCGCGACTGGCCGAACGCTATACCGAGGAGGGCTATTCCCCCCGCGTCACCACCGCCCAGATCACCGCGCAGACCCGCGCCATGCTGGACGACATCCTCGGCGCGGACGGCCTCGCCAGGCTGCTGGACCATCCGCATTATCGGCTGAGCCTGCTGCTGGTGCAGTCGCACGGCCTGGCCAATAGCGAGGCGAAGCCGGCGCTGTTGTCCGGCCTGGCGGTGGCGGCGGCGCTGAACATGGTGTCGCGGCCGCTGCTGCGGCACAGCTTCAGCCGGGTCATCTGCCATGATCCGCGCAGCTCGCTGCGCTTCAAGCCGACGGACGCCATCCCCACCCGGCTGCTGGCGCTGGACGCCGGCAATCTGCGGCAGGCGCTGATGGGCACGGTGGCCATTCCCGGCTTTCTGCACGGCGTGCAGCTGCCCGACGCGCCGCCGGCCATCTACCGCGACGGCGGCCTCACCGACTACCACATCGACTTCCCCTTCGCCGACGGCGAAGAGATCGCGCTATACCCGCACTTCACCGACCGCATCGTGCCGGGCTGGTTCGACAAATCGCTGCCTTGGCGCAAGGCCAGCCGCAGCAATCAGGCCAATACCGTGCTGATCGCGCCGTCGCGCGAGTACCTGGCGCGGCTGCCCTCCGGCAAATTGCCGGACCGCAAGGATTTCCACCGCTACCTGCGGCGGGACGCGCTGCGGCGCGAGCACTGGAAAACCGCCAGCGCGGAAAGCCAGCGCCTGGGCGACGCCTTCCGCGAATGGCTGGAGAAGCCCGGCTCCATCGCGGTGCAGCCGCTTTAAGCCGCCGGACTGCCGGCGCCGGCATGAAAAAAGCCGGGCAGATGCCCGGCTTCGCTGTTTGTTGATGGGTCAAGCCATCAACCCGCCTGCGCCCAGCACTGCTCTTCCGGCATGTCGCGCGGCGTCGCGTTCAGCTCCACCACCACGTCGCGGGATTGCGCGCCCTTGCTGAGACGAACGGTGATCTTGTCGGCCACGCCCGGCTGATCGAGGTCGCGGCGATAGCTGAACGTGCCCCAGTCGGAAACCACCGCTCGGCCCAGTTGCGGCGCCTGCACCAGCTGGTAGCGCTCGACGCCGCCCACGCCTTCAAACTGGCCGCGCAGGCAGCGCGCCGGGCCGCCGTAGCTCAGCTTGGCCAGGTTCAGCTCGCCGGTTTGCGGCGGCTGCGGCTTGGCGCTGCCGGCCGGACCCAGCGGCCCTTCGCAACGCAGCACGGCGGTCTTGCGCTTGAAGTCGTAGTCGGTGGCCGAGCAGTTGGTCGCCATCAGGTTGTTGACGCCGCCAGTCTTCACCAGGCTCTGCAACGCGCCGTCCAGCAGCTTGTCCAGCTCCTGGCGCGCTTGGGTGTTGTTCGCCGCATTCAGCGGCAGCGTGCCGTTGCACTCGAAACGGCGCAGCGCGCTGTCCTTGCCGTCTGCCCATACCTGGCAAACCGCTGGCAGCGAGCGGCGCAGCGCCGCCTCCACCGCGGCGGCGTCGCCGGCCTGCCACTTATCCTGCGCCAGCCAGTCCGTCCCCTCCTGCGTGGAGGTATTGCCCAACTGGCCGGACTTGGCCGCCTGCACCTGCTGGTCCACATACTGGCGGAAACCGGACACCAGCGCGGCGTCGCCGCCCATGCTGTTCACCAGCGCGTCGAAACGCTTGACGTCGTCGACGCGCAGCGCGGCCAGGATGTCGGCGATCTTGCCCGGCTGCCGCTGGTTCAGGTAGTAGAACCACAGCGCGGAATGGCTGTAGAAGTCCCAGCCGTCGCTATAACTGGAACGCATGATGCGGGACGGCTCGAGGAAGCTGTTCGGCCAGCCGTTCGCCACCACGTCCACCACGTGGCCGCGCACCTTGATGCCGTCGCGCGGGGTGCTCCAGGCCATGAATTCGGCGAAGCCTTCGTCGTACCATGGCATGCGGCGATCATCGCGGTAAAACTCCGACGTCCCCCACATGCCCGGCTGGATGAAGCGGCCGGACAGATAGTGCACGTATTCGTGGCGCACCAGTTCTTCCAGGGTCAGATAGCTCTCGCGCGGCACTTCGCGCTGGAAGGTGTAGAAGGTGCCGTCTTTCTCGATGTAGATGCCGCCGTTGTCGGTGGACAGCTCGTTGAGCAGGCCCTGGAAGCGCTGGTAGGCGGTCTTGGTGCCGTAGATCACCATCCGCAGCTTGGCGTTGGGGTCGTCCGCCACCGGCTGCTTGGTGCCGGCGACGCGGAACAGCTGGGTCTGCACCTGCTTCATCGCGTAATAGAGCGGCTCCACCTCGGCCAGGCTCAGCGGCGTCTCGAACACCAGATTGCCGTTGTCGAAGCTCCAGCGGTTGGGAAACAGGCTGGCACGCAACTCCTGTTCAGCCTGGCAGATGCCGTAGCGTTCGCACGGCACCTTGCCCAGCTTCTTCAGCGCATACACCGCTTCGGCCCAGGCGGCGCCGAACCTCTCGC
Organism: Chromobacterium subtsugae; assembly: GCF_001676875.1. Taxonomy (GTDB): domain Bacteria; phylum Pseudomonadota; class Gammaproteobacteria; order Burkholderiales; family Chromobacteriaceae; genus Chromobacterium; species Chromobacterium subtsugae. The sequence goes on from NZ_JYKA01000015.1 coordinate 9,399, forward strand.
CTTTCAGGTGCAAGGCGACGGCGGCCTCGGCTTGCGGCGCGGTGCGCGGGTATTGCATGAAGCGGCCGGTTTCGCGCAGGGTGTTGAGGAACATCTGCTCGTCGGCGAAAGCCGGCTGGCCGGCGCGGGTCAGCCCTGCCAGGCTGGCCGCCAGTCCGTCAAGCTGGCCCTTCTCCACCTTTTGGGCGAATTCGGGCTGGTAATGCATATTGAACAGCAGCGTCTGCATCGGGTGCAGCGCGAAACGCGCCCAATTGTCCTTGGCCGCGGCGTTGTAACGGTTGAAGAAACGCGTCAGCAAAGGCAGCGCGTAGTCGGCCTTGCGCACCGAATCGGCCAGGATCAACGTTTCCGCCACGCTCTGGCGGGCGTCGCGCTCGCGATACCACGCATCGTGGTCGCCGCGGCTGTCTATCGCCTTGACCTCCCACAGCGCCGGGTTGGCCGCCAGCGCCTCCACCACCTGCATCACTGGCTGGTCCACCGCCGCGCCGTAGTCGCCCACTTCCTTGGCATGGCTGTACTGCAGGAAGTAACCCGCCTTCAGGAACACCGCCAGCGGCCACAGGCCATTGGCGTTCTGCCCGTCCCAGGCGGCCGCGCGCTGGCGCGCCTCGGCCGCCACCAGCTGCATATTGGCCGGCGACACCACCCGGTAGCTGAAAGTGTCTGCCTGGAACAGGCGGTTCATGCAAGTGCCGTCCACGCTGGCCACGTAGCGCACCAAGGCCTGGCCGGACAGCTGGCCGAGCTTGGCTTCGTCGCAATCGGCATAGGCCGGCGCGGCCGCTTCGGCCTTCGCCGCCCGGCGGGCGGCCTGGCCTTGCTGGCCTTGCGGCTTGGCCGGCGGCTGCCCGGCGCCGTTATCCGGCGCGGCCGGCGGCAGGCCGTGCGGGTAGTCCGGTTTTTCCGGCAAGGCCGGAGAATGGGAGGAATAGCGCGCCGACGGCTGGTTGGCTTGCGGCGCGGGCTGCTTGGCCGCGGCCTGATCGCCGCCGCCAGTGCCCACGCATGCCGACAGCAGCGCCGAGGCCATCACGGAAAGTCCCAGGGCGCGATACCGCCCCAGTGTTTTTATTGTGCTCATCGAGTCATCCATTTGCTGTTAATGACGCATGACTTGAAAATCATGCGACGCGAAGCATAATGGATGACGCGTATATTGAATATTGTGTTTAAGGTCAGGAAGTGATCTTAAACAATAAAACCGGTCAGTTAATTTTCACAGCTGGAAAAAGCTAAAGTTTGCGCAAAAAAAGCCGCATAAGCGGCTTTTTCCAGAACAATGCGCCCGAGGCGTCAATGCCGCGCATCGCGCGCGCTGGCCACCACGTCGTAATCGAACAACTGGGTGACGTCTTCCTCGTCGAACACATAGTGCTGGTTGCAATAGTCGCAAACGATCTCCACACTGCCCTGCTCCAGCAGCACGCTGCCCACTTCCTCGCCGCCCAACATGGTCAGCATGCCGCCAACCCGTTCGCGCGAGCAATTGCAGTTGAAGCTGACGCTTTCCTGTTCGAACACCCGCACTTCTTCTTCATGGAACAGGCGATGCAGGATGTCTTCGGCGTCCAGCGTCAGCAACTCTTCCGACTTCAGCGTGCGGCCCAGCACCTGGATGCGCTGCCAGCCCTCAGCTTCGCCATGGCCTTCCGGCAGGCGCTGCAACAGCATGCCGGCGGCGGCATCGTCGCCGCTGGCCAGCACCAGCGCGGTGTCCAGCTGCTCGGAGCGGCGCATGTAGTTTTCCAGCATTTCGCCGACGGACTCGCCCTCCAGCGCCACGATGCCCTGCCAGGTCTGGTTCTTGTCCAGGCGCGGCTCCAGCGTCAGCACGAAACGGCCGCCGCTGCCCAGCAGTTCGGCCAGCGGCTTGCCCTCCAGCTCGCCTTCCCATTTGGCGGTGGCGCGCACGGTGCGGTCGTTGTTGCATTCCACCACCGCCAGCTTCAGCGCGCCGGTGCCGTGGATCTGCAGGATCAGCGTGCCGTCGAACTTCAGATTGGCGGCCATCAGCACCGAGGCCGCCATCATTTCGCCGAGAATGGTCTTCAAGGCTTGCGGATAGGCGCGGCGGGACAGCACCTGCTGCCAGGCGCCGTCCAGGCGCACCAGCGCGCCGCGCACCGGCGCGCCGTCGAAAAGGAATCGTTGCAGTTTGTCGTGTTGGTTCATGCTTTTACTTCCCCGGCCGCGCTCGCGGCCAACTCTACGGTATAGACAGACATCGGCATCGAGGAGCTGACGTCGAATTCGCAGCCGGCGCGCACGCCGATCTCGGCGATCTCCCTGGCGGACAGGTCCTGATCGTAAACCGCGTACATCGCGCCCATCGCGAATTTGCGGCCCGAGCCTATCGCCCAGATGCGGGAGAATTCGTAGATCTCGCGCATCGGGTACACGCCGAAAATGCCGTGGGCGTTGGCGATCACCACCATCATCTGGCTGGATTCGTACGGATCTTCCTCATCCTCCTCCGGACGCAGATAGAAGGCGTCCTTCAGCTTGGGATGCAGCTTGCGGAAAGTGTCGAAGATGCCTTGGCGGCTGCTCAGGTCTTTCTTCTTCAGATCCTTCAGCGCGCCCTGCAGCACCAGGTCGTGCGCGGCCGAGCCGGACACAGCCAGATAGCTGTCGCCGTGGCGGAAGATCTTGTTGTGGAAGCAGTCGTACGGCGCCAGCAGCTTCTGGTCGTCGCCAAAAGTAGTCTGGCTATCGGCGGCGATGGCAATCTGATTGCCCTTGCGCACAGCCACGATGGTTGTCATGCGGCACACCCTGTCAATGATGGAGAAAATCGCCCATGCCGGCGATATCCGCTTGAAGATATGGCCGGATGGCGGATTTTCCAAGCCCGGCGCGGCGCCGAACCCGCAAATATACCATAGCCGGCAGCTGCGGCGCAGCAGCGTGGACGCGGCGGCGCCCGATCGAAGCTAAGCCGCTGTTTCCTGATGAATTTTATGCGCCGACTAGAGGATCCTACTTATAAACAATCGCCTTCAACCCGCATATGATGTAATGGCAAAGTTCAGCCCGCCCAGCGCCAAGAGCCAGCGGCGGAGACCCCTTCTTCAAGAGGTGAGTGCCATGCTTGACAGCAACTTCGACCTGGATGAGCCGTTGGAGGCCATTCTGCAGCGTCCCCTGACCTGGTTTGAAAAACAGCAGATTCAGGAAAACGAATCCGCCCCTCTGGAGGTCATCGACGCCGCTGAAGCCGCAACCGATGCTCACCCGCTACGCCGCCATCTGAAAGATCTGGCCAAAATGCAGGTCATCCACATCGACCGCAGCCGCGATGGCCGGCCGTCCCTGATCGACATGCCCTTCAACGCCGAAGCGTTCTAAGCCAGGCCAGTTAACCAGCGCCATGCCCCCGCCCCGCGCGGGGGTTTGTCTTGATGGCAGGAAGAGGCAGCCCTCTCCCGTTCCCCATTCCCCATTTAATTCACAAATAACAAAAAAGATACTGTACTTAATGCCTAATTAAATCCCGTAAATTCGGGGCGAAAAAGCGAACAAATCCGTACAAAAACCATCATCTCCAGAACAAGCCAACTTGCCCAATCAGCAGGGACTGAAACAAAATGTAAATAAATTGAAGATCAGCCCTTAATTACAATGAATTTGATTGCAACTGGCAAAGCCTTGCCGACACAAGCGGTCAGCGCCGCCAGCCTCGACCTCAAACTGGGTTATCGCAGCGGCCGCTGCCTGCAAAAAAGCGGCGTGCACACCCGCTATTTCGCCGCCGATCATGAAACGCAAAGCCAATTGGCCGCCCGCGCGCTGCGCGATGCGCTGGACAACGCCGCGCTGCGCGCGTCCGGCATCGACCTGCTGATCGGCGCCTGCGGCATCCCCGAGCAGGCGCTGCCCGGCACCGCCAGTTTCATATCCCACGCCGCGGGCCTGTCGGCCGGCACCGCCGCCTTCGACGTCAACACCAGCTGCCTCAGCTTCCTCAGCGCCTTGCAGGTGGCGGACAGCCTGCTGCGCGCCGGGTCTTACCGCCGCATCGCCGTCGTCTCCGCCGATCTCGCCTCGCGCGGTCTGGACTGGGACAACCCGGAAGCTTCGCTGATTTTCGGCGACGGCGCCGCCGCCGCCATTCTGGAGCGCGGCAGCCCGGCGCAGGGCCTGAAGGCCTTCAAGCTGGCCACCTATCCTGATGGCCGCCATTACTGCGAAATCCGCGCCGGCGGCACCCAGCGCAATCCGCGCCGCGGCGTAGCGGAACACGACTTCCTGTTCGACATGAACGGCAAGGCGGTGTTCAAGCTGGCATCGAAGCTGATGCCGGACTTCATCGATCAGCTGATGGCCGCCACCCCTGGCGGGCTAGGCAGCATAGACTGCGTGGTGCCGCATCAGGCCAGCCACCTGGGCATGCAGCACATGGCCAAGAAGTTGGGCATCGCGGCGGACCGCATCGTCGACATCTACGCCTCGCACGGCAATCAGGTGGCGGCCTCGCTGCCGACCGCGCTGCACGAAGCGGTCAGCAGCGGCCGCGCCCGAAACGGCCAGCGCGTGCTGATGATAGGCACCGCCGCCGGCCTGAACCTGGGCGGCCTGGTGTGGGATCTGTGATGCGGATTCTGGTCACCGGCGCTACCGGCGGACTGGGGCGCAACGCGGTGGAAAGCCTGCTGGCGCGCGGCTGCCAGGTGCGGGCCACCGGCCGCAAGATGGATATCGGCCGGCAATTGGCCCGCCAGGGCGCGCAATTCGTCGCGCTGGACCTGGCCGCCGCCACGCCGGGAGAGCTGGCGGAGCTGCTGCGCGGCGTGCAGGCGGTATGGCATTGCGCCGCCTTGTCGTCGCCATGGGGGCCGGAGGCGGACTTCGTCGCCGCCAACGTAACCGCCACCCGCAATCTGCTGCAAGCCGCCGGCCAGTCGCAAGCCACCCGCTTCGTCCACATTTCCACCCCGGCGCTGTACTTCGATTTCCGCCACCATTTCGACATTCCGGAAAACTACCGCCCCGCCCGCTACGTCAACGCCTATGCCCGCACCAAGGCCCAGGCCGAAGAATGGGTGCAAGCGGCGGCGCGCGACTATCCGCGGCTGCGCTGCGCCATCCTGCGGCCCCGGGCGATCTTCGGCGAGCACGACCAAGTATTGATTCCGCGCCTGGCGCGCATCCTGCGCGAGCGCCGCGGCCGCCTGCCGCTGCCGCGCGGCGGCGCGGCGACGCTGGATCTGACCTATGTCGGCAACGTGGTGCACGCGATGTGGCTGGCGACGCAGGGCCCGGACATCGCCAGCGGCGAAGCCTTCAACATCACCAACCAACAGCCGGCGGCGCTGCGCGACATGCTGCGGCGGCTGTTCATCGACGAACTGGGGCAAGACATGCGCATCGTCGACCTGCCCTACCCGCTGCTGAACGCCGCCAGCCATCTGTTGCAATGGCTGGCCGCCGCCAGCGGCCGCGAGCCGGCGCTGACGCCCTATAGCCTGGGCGCGGTCCAGTTCGACATGACGCTGGACAACCGCCGCGCCCGGGAAAGACTCGGCTACCAGCCCATCTACAGCCTGGAGGACGGCGTGGCCCGCACCGCGCGCTGGCTGCGGGAGCAGGCTCATGGCTAACATCCGCGAATTCAGCGTCGGCCATTGCACCCACCCATCCTGCATGGCTTTGAAAGGCAGCGGCCTCGCCAGCCGATGCTTCCCGTCGCGCGCCTACCTGATTGAAACCCGCAGCCGGCTATACCTGTGGGACACCGGCTACGCCGAACATTTCATCGACGCCACCCGCCGCGGCATCTACCGGCTGTACCCGCTGGTGACGCCGGTGTTCTTCAACGCCGACGATTCGCTGCGCGGCCAATTGCGGCGGATCGGCGTCAATCCCGACGACATCCACGCGCTGCTGCTGTCGCACTTCCACGCCGATCACATCGCCGGCCTGCGCGATTTTCCGCAAGCCCGGCTGCTGGCCTCAGGCGCCGGCTGGCGCGCGGTGCGCGGGCTGACAGGACTGACGGCGCTGCGCCAGGCCTTCGTGCCCGCCCTGCTGCCGGCCGACATCGACAGCCGGCTGGAATGCGTCGAAGCGCAGCCGCGGGTGGCGCTGCCGCCGGAGCTGGCGCCGTTCAGCCACGGCTGGGATGTCTCCGGCGACGGCGAGATTCTGGTAGTGGAGCTGCCCGGCCACGCCGTCGGCCACCTGGGCGCCTTTGTCCGCACCGAAGCCGGCTGGACGCTGCTGGCCTCCGACGCCGCCTGGGCCGTCGAAGGCTACGCGCAATTGCGCGGCCCTTCCGAACTGTCGTTCCTGATTCAGCACAACCGCCGCGACTACTACCAGACGCTGGGCAAATTGCATGCTCTTCACCGCCGCGGACAGGTGGACATCCGCCTGACGCACCAGGAAGCCAACTGATCCATGCTTCGCCTCTTCCGCATTTTGCGCGCCTACCGGCGCACCCGCGGCCTGCGCTTCGCCGACCGCGCCGCGCTGGCGCGCCATCAAAGCCGGCAACTGGCGACGTTCCGCGCCCGCCTGCAGCGCCGCAGCCCCTATTTCGCCGACCTGGGCGAGCTGCCGTTCGCGCAATGGCCATTGATGGACAAAGCCGCCATGCTCCGCCACTTCAACCGGATGAACGCCGCCGGCCTGACGCTGGAGCAGGTGATGCGCGCCGCGCAGCAGGCGGAGCGCAGCCGCGATTTCTCGCCGACCATAGGCCGCTACACAGTGGGCCTGTCGTCCGGCACCACCGCGCAGCGCGGCGCCTTCGTCGTCAGCCGCGCCGAACAGGCGCAATGGGCCGGCGTCATGCTGGCCAAAGCCTTGCCGGACGGCCTGTTCGCCCGCGAGCGGGTGGCGCTGTTCCTGCGCGCCAACAGCAATCTGTACACCGCGGTGCGCAGCCGCTGGCTCACCTTCGAATTTTTCGACCTGTTCCAGCCCTTCGCCAGCCAGCTGTCCCGGCTGGCCGGCTACCGTCCCACCATTCTGCTGGCCCCGGCCCAAGTGCTGCGCGCGCTGGCGCAGGCCCAATTGGCCGGCCAGCTGCAATTGGCGCCGAAGCGGGTTTATTCGATCGCCGAGGTGCTGGAAACCCAGGATCGCGCCATCATTGAAAAAGCTTTCGGCCAGGTCCACCAAATCTACCAGGCCACTGAAGGCTTTCTCGCCAGCAGCTGCGAGCACGGCGTGCTGCATCTGAACGAGGAATACATCCATGTCGAGCCGGAATGGCTGGACGAGGAGCGGCGCCGCTTCGTGCCCATCATCACCGACTTCAGCCGCCACACCCAGCCCATCGTCCGCTACCGGCTGAACGACGTGCTGCTGGCGCGCGCCGCTCCCTGCCCATGCGGCCGCGCCACGCTGGCGCTGGACGGCGTGGAAGGCCGCTGCGACGATATGCTGCTGCTGCCCGACCGCGCCGGCCGGCAGCAGACCGTGTTCGCCGATGTGCTCAGCCGCGCGCTGGCGCAAGCCTTGCCCTGGGATGCCGATTACCGGCTGCGTCAAACCGGCCCGCGCGCGCTGACGCTGCACCTGGAGTTGGACGATGCCGGCGCCGGCGCGGTCCGGCAGCGGCTGGAGCAGACCCTCGCCGGGCTGGGGGTGGATGTCGCCGCGCTGGAATGGCGGCTGGAGGGCGCGCTGCCGCCGCTCGACCCCACCCGCAAGCGCCGGCGCATCATCCGGGAGGCGGCATGATGCTAGCCTTGTCCTGGCTGCCGCCCCGGCTGCGCCACATGCTGCTGGGCTGGGGGGCGGTGGGCTGCGCCTACACGCTGGGCAGCGTCTGGCCCGGCGCGCCGCGGCTGCTGCCGGAGTGGCCGACCGACCGCTGGATAGCGTTCGACCCGGCCGCCATCTGGCTGTACCTGTCGTTTTTCTTGCTGGTGCCAGCGGGCTTTCTGTTGGCGCCGCCTGACAGGCTGCCCTGGCTGCGGCGTTCGATGCAGCTGTGCGCGCTGGCCGCCGGCGCGACCTTCCTGCTGCTGCCGACCACGCTGCCCTACCCGGCCGTCGCCGGCGGCGGCTTTCACGCCGAACTGCTGCGCGCCGCCCTGCGCTTCGATACGCCGCACAACTGCCTGCCCTCGCTGCACGGTGCGCTGACCGTGCTGGCGGCATGGGCGCTGTCGGAGCGGCGCCGGCCCTGGCGCGCTGTGCTGGCCTGGCTGTGGGCCGCCGCCATCCTGTTCGCTGTGATACAGCTGCGCCGCCACCTCACCTTGGACCTGGGCGCCGGCGTCGCGCTGGGCCTGCTGTGCGGCTGGCTGTGCGCGCGTCCCGCATTCCTCTTTTCTTTCCGCTATCGCACCACATGAACGTATTCGCCCTCACCTTCATCCTGATGCTCGCCGTGGTTCTGCTGGAGCTGCTTGCCTTGCGCCTATGGCGCCGCGAAGCCATTCCCTGGCGCGAGATCATCTTCAACCTCAACTCCGGCCACATCCTGATGTGGGTCTTCCGCGGCGTGGAGGTGGCCAGCTTCGGCTGGCTGCTTGAACACGCCAACCTGCACCTGGTGGACCGGCTGCCGGCGCTCTGGCAATGGGTTTTCGCCTTCATCGCCTGGGATCTGAGCTTTTACTGCATGCACCGGGCCCACCACACCTGGCGCATTTTCTGGGCGGTGCACGTTGTCCACCACCAGGGCGAGCATTTCAGCCTGTCGCTGGGCATCCGCAATTCCTGGTATTCGTCGCTGACTTCGCTGCTGTTCGTCGCGCCGCTGGCGGTGCTGGGGCTGCCGCTGGAGATGTTCGTCGCCGCGTCGTCCTTCCATTACGCGGTGCAGCTGTACAACCATAATGCTTTCGTCGGCAAGTCCGGCTGGCTGGACCGCGTGCTGGTGACGCCGTCCAACCACCGCGTGCATCACGCCACCGACCCCATCTACCTGAACAAGAACTTCGGCGGCACCTTCCTGATCTGGGACAAGCTGTTCGGCAGCTATCAAGCCGAACGCGACGATGTGCCGCTGCGCTACGGCGTGCGCGGCGAGTCGCCCGGCTACAATCCGCTGTGGGCCAGTAATCCCGGCTTGCTGGCGCTGGTCCGCCGCCGCTTTCCCGCGTGGCTTGCGCGCGCGCGCATGGACGTGCCGGCCGGCTATATCGCCAGCGGCGGCGTGCTGCTGTTCGGCGTGGTGATCTATTACGTGCAAAACGTGGCGGAATGGTCGGCGCCGCAGCAATGGACGCTGTTCGGCTACCTGCTGGCCGGCACCCTCGCCATCGGCGGGATGTCCGACCGCCAGCGCTGGGGCTGGCGCGGCTGGCAGGCGCTGGTGCTGACCCTGCCCGTCCTGTGCGCCGGCTGGCTGGGCATGCGCGACCTGTGCGCGCTGGCGCTGTTCGCGCTGCTGCTGGGCCATGGACTGCTGGGCTGGCGCCTGAAGGAGGCCGCATGAGCAAATTGCGTTTTCAATCGTCGGCCGAGCTGCCGTTCCGCATCGAGCTGCAACAGGCGGCGCAAGCCTATCTGGAGCAAAGCCGCGACCACCGCTTCGCCAGCGCCGGCATCTGGCTCAAGGCCTGGCTGCTGGCCGGCCTGAGCCTGGCCTGCTATCTGCTGGCGTTGCGCGCCGACGCGCTGTGGCAGTTCGCCCCGGCCTATGTCGCCGCTATCCTGCTGGCCATGCTGCTGGCGATGAACAGCCTGCACGACGCCGCCCACGGCGCGGTGTTCCGCCGCCCCTGGCTCAACCGGCTGCTGAGCCGCGTCGCCAGCCTGCCGATGGGCATAGACTCCGATATCTGGATCCGCCGCCACGTGCATCTGCACCATACCTATCCCAATGTCGACGGCTACGATCTGGACATCGAACCCAATCCCTTCCTGCGCCAGACGCCGTTTCAGGACTGGGCGCCGCAATTCCGCCATCAGCACCGCTATTGGCCGCTGATCGCCGCGCTGTCGCTGCCCTATCTGTGCTGGTACGGCGACTGGCTGGACCTGATGGGCAAGAGCAAGCTGCAGCTGCGCGACGCCAAGCCGGTGCGCGCTCCGGGCTTTCTGCTGGCCAAGGCCGGCCACCTGGCGCTGGCGCTGGGCCTGCCGATCTGGCTGCTGCACGACGGCGGCATCGGCTGGGGCAGCGTGCTGCTGTGCTATCTGCTGGGCCAAATGGCCGCATCCTGCTTCCTGGTGGCGATGATACTCGGCACCCACTGGGCCGACGTGGCGTTTTTCCAGCCCGGCGCCGACGGCAAGCTGCCGCACACCTGGCACGAGCATCAATTCCTCACCTGTTGCGACTGGGAGCCGCGGCCGCGCGCGCTGGCCCATCTGCTGGGCGGTCTGCACCTGCACCTGACCCATCACCTGTTCCCGTCCTACAGCCACCGCCATTATCCGGCGCTGGCCCGCATCACCCGGCAGGTGGCGCAAAAGCACGGCCTGGATTACCGCTGCTTGGACTACCCCGAGCTGTGGCAGGCGCAGCAGCGCTTCCTCAAGTCCATGGGGAGCCGGCCGCAGCCATGAAAAAGGCCGGCGGCCGCATGCCAGCGGCCGCCGGCCCGGTTCTCCCCCGCCTTACAGCGGCCCGTACACCGTGCCCTGGTTCTGGTCCACCCTGTCCCGCACCCAGAAGCGCCAGCCGTTGGCCTGGCCGTATTCGCCGACGATGTTCACCCCCTGCTGGCTGTTGTATTGGCCGGCCGGGATGTTATTGACCCCCGACGGGCTGATATGCAGCAGATAGGCCGGCTTCAGCGCCACCACCTCCGCCAGCCGCGCCGCGTAGCGCGTCGGGTCGCCGATGAAGTTGTTGTGCTCGACGGTGATGTGCTGCCTGTCCGGCCCGTAGGCCAGAAACTGGCAGCCGTTCATGCCGTCGGTGAACATGTAATACCTTGCCGGCTGCTGGGTGGGCAGCACGAACAGATTGATGTTGTTGGCCACCGGATGCGCGTAAAAACCGGGGATGTTCGGGCTGGCGGCGGTGGACTGCAGCACCGCCGCGTGCGCGCCCTGCGCCGCGAACTGGTATTTGCCGTTGCCGGGCGGAACCTGCGCCGGAATCAATATCGCCTGAGAACGCATGAAAGCCTGCGGGTTCTCCAGAAAATCGGTAGTCAAAGACATGCCATTCCTTTCCGTTTTACGATGCCGGGATTATTTGTGACCCGGCCGCTTGCCGATCGGTTTCCCTGCCGGCGCGGCCGATTTGTAAATCCGGCGCGCCCCTTGCTGGCGCCGGCGTCCAAACCTTAAACACCTGTTTAAATTGCGGCAACGGTAACAAAGGCCAGTCTGCTGCCCACTACCGGGCCGCCGCCTGCGCGCCTAGCAGGCGGCGCGACTGCGCCAGCAACACCCCGCCCACCAGCAGGCCCAGCAACAGATTGACCAGCGGCATCGCCAGCCATACCCCGTCCACGCCCAGCCACAGGGGCATCAGCCCCAGCGTCGGCAGCAACAGCAAGGTCTTGCTGATGGTGATGCCGAGAGCCAGCCGCGTCAGCGCCATCGCCTGCAGCGCGGTGCAGCCCACCACCACCAGGCCGTCCAACGGCATCGCCAGCAGATGCAGGCGCAGCGCATGGCTGCCGGCCGCCACCAAATCTTGGCTGCCGTCGCTGTACCAGCCGGCGATCCAGGCCGGAAACAGCTGCACCGCCGCCAGCGCCGCCAAGCCCAGCGCCAATCCCCCCCTGACGCCGTGCAGCAGCGCCTCGCGCGCCCGGCCCGGCTGGCCGGCGCCGGTGGCGTGGCCCAGCAGCGGCTGCATGCCCACCGCCAGGCCGTGGATCGCCAGCGTGAACAGCGCTTCGGTGTAGCCTGCCACCGCGTAGGCCGCCACGCTCAGGTCGTCGCCCCAGCGCAGCAGCTGGTGGTTGTGCGCGTACAGCAGCAAGGCGAGATTCAGCTCCATCAGCAGGCTGGGCGCGCCCAGCGCCAGGATGGGCCACAGCGCGGCCTTGTCCAGCCGCATATTGCCGACGCGCAGCCGCACCGCGGCATGGCGCGTGAAGAAATAGCCCAGGCCCAGCGCCACCACCACCGATTCGGCCAGCAGCGTGCCTATCGCCGAGCCGGCCAGCCCCAGGCCCAGCCCGCCCACCAGCAGGAAATTCAGCGGGATGTTCAATAGCGCGCCCAGGATGGTCAGCGCGGTGGCCAGGCCCGGGCGGCCATCGTTGCGCACCAGATAGGTGACCAGCATCTGCCCCATGGTCAGCGCCGCGCCGGCCAGCATCCACCACAGATAGGCGCGCGCCTGCGCCGCCACTTCAGGCTGGCCGTCGGCCTGCAGCCATTCCAGCAGCTTGCCGACGTTGGGCAGCCCCGCCAGCGGAATCGCCGCGCCCAGCAAGGCCAGCAGCGCCAGGGCCGCCAGCAGCGTGCCGCGCGCGCCGGCGACATCGCCGGCCCCCTGCCGGATCGCGATGCGGGTGGCCGCGCCCATGCTGACCATCGCGCCCAGGCCCACCTGCAGCATCACCAGCGGGTAGGCCAGATTGATGGCGGCCAGGCCGTGGCTGCCGACATAGTGGCCGACGAACACGCCGTCCACGATGGCGTACAGGCCGGTGACGACCATGCCGGCGACGGAGGGGATGGCGTAGCGCCAGAACAATGTGGACACCGGCAAGGTGTCCAGGTCTCGGGTATGCGAGTGAGCCACGGGGAACTGCCTGATGGATAAAACGGCGATTCTAACATTTAATCAGTCATGCATGATTAATTAATTTCCCGCACAATGGCGGCAAGCAAAAAGAAATGGACGACTCGCATGGCCCGCAAAACCAAGGAAGATTCGCAGAAAACCCGCGACGCCATTCTGGACGGCGCCGAACAGGCTTTTCTGGCCAAGGGCATCGCCAACGCCACCATGGCCGACATCGCCGAAGCCGCCGGCGTGTCGCGCGGCGCGGTCTACGGCCACTACGACAACAAGCTGCTGGTATGCCAGGCGATGATAGACCGCGCCTTCGCGCTGGACGCGCTGGACTTCCCCTCCCAGCGCGAATCGGCTTGCGACACCCTGCTGGCGGCCAGCCTCTACTACCTGGCCCAGTTCCTGGAGCCGGGCTCGCCGCAGCGGGTATTCGAAATCCTTTACCTCAAGTGCGAGCGCAGCGAGGAAAACCGCAGCGTGCTGCGCCGGCGCGAGATGATGGACCGGCTGACGCTGCACTACACCCGCCGCCAGCTGCGCCGCGCCATCGCCGGCCGCGAACTGCCGGCCACCCTGGACGTGGGCCTGGCCGCCGACTACCTGGTGTACCTGTTCCTGGGCCTTTACGACCTGCTGGAAACCGGGCCGGCGGCGCTGCCGCGCTGCGAACGCATCCTGCGCGGCGCGCTGGAAGCCCTGCCGCACGCGGCCAGCCTGCAGCGCCAGCCCTGACGGCTATTCGACATGGCGGCGGAAACGCCACAGCGCCAGCGCCAGCGTGGCCAGCGCGATCAGCCACAGCGGCAGCAGCCACGGCCAGGCGTCGGCGAAACCATAACCCTTGAGGAAAGTCCCCTTGAGAATGGGAATGAAGTAACTGAGCGGATTGAGCCGCGCCAGCCATTGCAGCGCCAGCGGCATGTTCTCGATCGGCGACACGTAGCCGGACAGGATCACCGCCGGCACCATGAAGGAAAACACCCCGAGGAAGGCCTGCTGCTGGGTATGGGAAATCGACGAGATGAACAGCCCCACCCCGGCCAGCGCCAGGCCGTAGCTGGCCATGCTGGCCAAGAGCAGCGGCAATGAACCGCCGAACGGCACCCGGTACGCCCACGCCGCCGCCGCGGCGATCAGGCTGCCCTGCAGCAAGGCCACCAGCACCCCCGGCAGCGCCTTGCCGGCCATGATGTAGGCCGGCGTCAGCGGCGACACCAGCAGCTGGTCGAAGGTGCCCTCTTCGCGCTCGCGCGCCACCGACAGCGCGGTGACGATCAGGCAGCCTATGGTGGTGATGATAGCCACCAGGCTGGGCAGCACGTGCCACTGGAACTCCAGGTTCGGGTTGTACAGATTGCGCACCACCACGCCGCCGGCCGCGCCGCCCGCCCTCTCCTGCGCGTAATCCGCCGCCACCTGGCCGACGTAAGCGCCGGCAATCTGCCCGCTGTTGGAGCGCCGCCCGTCCACGATCACCTGCAGCGGCGCGGCGCGCCCCGCCGCCAGATCGCGCGAGAAATCGGCCGGGAACACCACCGCCAGAAGCGCGTCCTGCCGGTCTATCGCCGCCCGCAGCCCCGCCTGGCTGGCCACTGGCACCACCCGGTCGAAAGTCGCGCTGGCCGACAAGCGCTTGATCAACTCCAGCGAGGCCGCGCCGCCGTCCTGGTTGTACACCGCCAGGCTGGCGTGCTTGACCTCCAGCGTGGCGGCGAACGGAAACACCAGCAGCTGCAGCAGCACCGGCACCACCAGCAACAGGCGGCCCTGGCGGCTGCCGGCGACGGCCTGAAGCTCCTTGATGATCAGCCACAGCAAGCGACGCCACATGGCTTCAGTCCAGGGTCCGGCGGGTTTTGCGCACGGTCTGGCCCAGCCAGAAGGCGCCGAGCAGGATCAGGCTGGCGGCATTGAACCACAGCAGCGACGGGATCACCCCGGCCTGGAACAACGTCTGCAGCGTGCTGGCGAAATAGCGCGCCGGCAGGATGCGCGTCAGCCATTGCAGGGGCGCCGGCATGCTGGAGATTTCAAACACGAAGCCCGACAGCATCAGCGCCGGCAGGTAGCCGGCGGTCAGCGCCGCCTGCGCCGCGTCGAACTGGCTTTTCAGCGTGGTAGACAAAAACAGCCCCATGCCCAGCGCATTGGCCAGAAACAGCGAGGACATCAGCCACAGCAGCCACAGCGGGCCGCGGAACGGCACCCCCATGACGAACACCGCCACCAGCAGGCACAGCAGCATGGCGGCGATGCCCAGCGCGTAGTAAGGCAGGATTTTGGACAGGATCAGCTCCGCCCGGCTCACCGGCGTGGCCAGCAGCGCCTCCATGGTGCCGCGCTCCCATTCGCGCGCCACCACCAGCGAGGACAGCAGCGCGCCGACGATGGTCATCACGATGG
The DNA here is from genome assembly GCF_001676875.1 of Chromobacterium subtsugae. GTDB lineage: Bacteria > Pseudomonadota > Gammaproteobacteria > Burkholderiales > Chromobacteriaceae > Chromobacterium > Chromobacterium subtsugae. The sequence continues at coordinate 24,421 of NZ_JYKA01000015.1, forward strand.
CGATGGTGCCCGGCACCAGAAAGTTGGGGCTTTCGGCGCTGGGGTTGAACCAGACGCGCTGGCGGATATCGATGGCCGCCGGCGGCGGCAGCTCCCGCTGCTCGGCCTCGGACTGCCGCCATTGCAGCCACACCCCCTGCGCGTAGGCGGCGACGAAATTGGCGGTATTGGGTTCGGCGCCGTCGGCCAGCAGCTGGATGGCGGCGCCGGCGCCGCGGCGGGAGAAATCATCGGGGATCACCACCGCGCCGCGTATCTCGCCATGCGCCAGTTGCTCTTCCAGCTGCGCGCGCGAAACCATCGGGTGCACCTCGAACGACGGCGAGCCGTAAAAGGCGGCCGCCAAACGCGCCGCTGCCGCGCCGCCATCCTGGTTCAGCAGGCCCAGCCGGATATGGGCTGAATCCAGATTCACCGCATAGCCCAGGATGAACAGCAGCGCCACCGGCAGGATGAAGGCGATCAGGATGCTGCTCGGATCGCGGACGATCTGAAAGCTCTCCTTGCGGCACAGCGCCAGCAGCCGGCGCAGCTTCAGTCCGCGCATCGGTCGGCCTCCTCCACCAGCTGGATGAAGGCGTCTTCCATGGTGGGATTGGGCCGCGCCGCGCTCGCCACCCCGCTTTTGAGCGCGTCCGGGGTGTCCAGCGCCAGCAGCTTGCCGCGGTAGATCAGCGCGATGCGGTCGCAGTATTCCGCCTCGTCCATGAAGTGGGTGGTCACCAGCACGGTGACGCCCTTGTCGGCCAGCCCGTTGATATGGGTCCAGAACTCGCGCCGCGTCACCGGGTCCACGCCGGAAGTCGGCTCGTCCAGGAACAACAGCGGCGGCTCGTGCATCACCGCGCAGGCCAGCGCCAGCCGCTGCTTGAAGCCCAGCGGCAGCGTGGCCGCCGGGCCGTCCAGATACGGCTCCAGGCCGAACACCCGCGCCATCTGCGCCACCTTGGCGCGCTGCGCCTGGCCCGCCAGGCCGTAGACGCCGGAGAAGAACATCAGGTTGCGCCGCACCGACAGCTGCGCGTACAGGGAAAACTTCTGCGCCATATAGCCCAGCTGCTGGCGGGCGGCGCTGGGGCTGGTCTTCAGGTCCATGCCCATCACCAGCGCCTGGCCGGCGCTGGGCTTCAATAACCCGCACTCCATCTTGAAAGTCGTCGACTTGCCGGCGCCGTTGGGGCCCAGCAAGCCGAACACCTCGCCGCGCCGCACCGCGAAGCTGACATTGTCGGTGGCGCGAAAATCGCCGAAGCGCTTGGTCAGCGCCCTGGCCTCTATCACCGCCTCCGCGCCGCGCGCCGGCACCGCCGGCATCACTTCCGCCAGCACCGAATCGCCGCCCGGCCCGCCGCCCAGCAGGCTGATGAAGGCGTCCTCCAGCCGCGGCGGCGCCGGCTCCAGCCGCGCGTCCGGCCCGGCTTCCGCCTGCGCCAGATCCGGCCATTCGCCCTCATGCCGCAGCAGCAGCCGCAGGCTGCCGCCCTGGATGGCGCCGTCCATCAGCTGCGGCTGGCGCAACAGCCTTTGCAGCAAGCGGCGGCGATTGCCGGCGATGCCGGACAGTTTCAGACAGCGCCCGGCCAGCGGACGCGTCAGCTCGGCCGGCGGCCCGGCGGCGCGGATGCGTCCCTGGTCCATCAGGTAAACCGCGTCGCAGCCTTCGGCCTCGTCCAGATAGGCGGTGCTGAGCAGCACGGTGATGCCGTCGGCCGACAGCGCGCGGATCAGCTTCCACAATTCGCGCCGCGAGATCGGATCCACCCCCACGCCCGGCTCGTCCAGCAGCAGCACCCGCGGCCTCCCCAGCAGCGAGCAGGCCAAACCCAGCTTCTGCTTCATGCCGCCGGACAGCTTGCCGGCGTGGCGGCCGGTGAACGGCGCCAGATCGGTCAGCGCCAGCAGCCGTTCGAAATCTTTTTCCCGCTCCGCGCCCGTCACATCGCGCAGGTCGGAGTACAGGTCGAGGTTCTCGCGCACCGTCAGGTCTTCGTACAGGCCGAACTTCTGCGGCATGTAGCCGACCTCGCGGCGCAGCCTCTCCCCATCCGCCTGCGGGTCCAGCCCCGCCACCCGCGCCGCGCCCAGGCTGGGCGCCAGCAGACCGGCCAGAATCCGCAGCAAGGTGGTTTTGCCCGCGCCGTCCGGCCCCACCAGGCCGGCGACGCAGCCGGCGGGAATCGACAGTTCGACATCGGCCAGCGCGTCGCGCTCGGCGCCGGGAAAACGCTTCGCCAGGCCTTGCGTCAGAATGGCCGGCACGGCGCTCATGGCGCCAGCCTCACCGTGACCGGCATGCCCTGGTTGAGGCCGGCGTCGGCGTCGCTCACCACGATGCGGATGCGGTAGACCAGCGAGGTGCGCAGATCGGCGGTTTCCACCGATTTCGGCGTGAATTCGGCGGTGGGCGACACGAAGCCCACCACGCCGTGATAGGTCTTGTCCGGATGGCTGTCGGTGCTCAGCAGCACCTTGCCGCCGCTGGGAAAGCGGCCCAACTGGGCCTCGCCGACATAGGCGCGCACCCACACCGGCTGGCGCAGCGACAAGCTGAAGGCCGGCGCGCCCGCCTGCACCATGCTGCCGGCCTCCACCGCCCGGGTCAGGATGATGCCGGCGCTGGGCGCCTGCAGATTGGCGTCGCGCAACGCCAGCCTGGCGGCGGCCAGGTCGGCGCGCGCCTGTTTCAGTTGGGCATCGGATTCGGCAATCTCTTCCGGACGGTAGCCCCTGGCCAGCGCCTGCCATTGCTGCGCGGCCGCGTCGCGCTGCGCCAGCGCCTGGTCGCGCTGCGAGCGGGCGGCCTCCAGCGACTGCTGGCTGCTGCCGCCGGCCGGCACCAAATCGCGCTGGCGGCGGTACTCGCTTTGCGCCTGCGTCAGCGCGGCCGCGGCGGCCTCCAGCCGGGCTTTGGCCTGGGCGATGTCCTCGCCGCGGTTGCCTTTGTGGATCAAGGCGTTGCGCGCGGCCAGCGCCGCCTCATTGGCCAGCGCCGCGTTCAGACTGTTGCGCAGCGGCTCGGCGTCCAGCCGCGCCAATATCTGCCCCGGCTGCACGCTGTCGCCCTCGTCCACCTGCACCGCGGCCAGGCGGCCGGATACGCGGAAAGCCAGGCTGAGCTCGCGGATGTCGACATTGCCGTACAAAGTGGCGTTCCGCTCCGCGCCGGCCGAGCGTTGATAGGCGTAATAGCCGGTGCCAGAAGCTGCCAGCGCCAGCGCCGCAAATGCGACCCCGATCTTCCTCATCCCGCCTCCCCCGCTTCGCCATGCCCGGCGCCATGTCATTTTTATACGCCCGCGCGGATGCAGCGGCAATGCAATGGATCAAACTTCGGCAGGAGAGCGCCCGCGCAGGCGGGCCGGGGCGGCTATCGCGCGGGTGCGCTCAGAGCGTTTTGCACATCAGGAAGCCGGCGCCGAACCACAAACCCACCACCATCAGAGGCTCGGCCATCTTGCCGCGCAGCAGCATCAACGGCGCGCGGAAACGGACGCGGATGGGCCACAGCAGCGGGATGCCGGCCGGCGTCAGCCAGTCGCCGGCCAAATGCGAGGCATAGCCGACGCAGATGCCCAGCACCACGGGCATCGCGTGCCCCAGCTTGACATGCCAGCCGTGCAGGCAGGCGGCGCAGGCGTAGAACACGCCGGCCACCGCCAGCAGGCTGTGGGTGATGCCGCGGTGGCCGAACAGATAGGCCACCGGGCGCGAAAGAAAGGGAATGCGCCGGCCCAGCCAGCTTTTGGGGTGGTCGATGTCCGGCAATAGCGAACCTGCCAGGCCGCCGGCCAACAGCAACAGCGCCATCAACGGCGGAAAATGCAGCAACAAGGCGGTGGACACCGCGCAAAACGCGCCAAACGCAACATGTGTGGCGACCATCATCCGGCTATCCCGCCGCTTTCCCTGCTGACCATCGTGCTGCCCCTGCGGCATATTGTTACCGTGCTACCGACCGCTCATGCCGCCATCGCCACCCGCGCGTCCGCCGCCATGGATTTCAGACCGAGGGCGGACAGCGGGCGCCATGCTACTGCATCGCGCGCCGGATGCAAAGAAAACTTGCCATCTGTGAAAGTAAAAGCCTGATCTTATGCCGACGCGCTGCCGGATTTGCGCTGATGGCTGTCAGTATCCGCCGGCGTCCAAGACGCCCACGGCCTCAACAGACAAGGAATTTGCCGTTTAGTGCCGCGGCGCCGGCCGGCGGAAAGCGTTATAGAATGAAACGGCCAGCAGCGCGCCCGCCGGCGCCGGGCGCCAGCCGGACCCGCCATCCGCCGACAACGAGGACCCCATGCCGCGACGCCCGCCCAGAATCCTTCGCCCGCTCTGCCTGGCCGCCATCGCGCCGCTGCTCGCGGCCGGGCCGCTGCGGGCGGAAACCATGACCTGGGTGCTGTCCGACTGGCCGCCCAACTTCATCGTGCGCGAAGGCAAGCCCACCATCGGGCAGAACGATGTCTATCTGCGGCTGATCATCGAACGCTGGCCGCAGGTGCAGCACCGCTTCGTCGTGATGAGCACCGCGCGCAGCATACTGGAGCTGCAGAACAAGACCCGCCTGTGCCGGCCCAACCTGATCCCCACCCCGGAGCGGCAGCGATTCGCCTATTTCACGCTGACCCATATGCAGCTGCCGCTGCAGCTGATCATCCGCCGCGACCTGGCGGCCAAGGCGCCGCTGAACGCCAAGGGCGAAGTGGAGCTGGCCAGGCTGATCCGCCAGCCGGGGCTGCGCGGCATCGTCGCCGCCGGCCGCAGCTACACCGCCGCGATCGACAGCGTGCTGGCCGCCGCGAAAACCGGCTCCAACATCCGCGCGCTGCAAAACCTGCCCGCCAACGAGGGCCTGTTCAAGCTGCTGGCGCTGGGCCGCGCCGACTACACGCTGGATTACGAGCCCAATCTCGAATACCACAATCGGCACAACCGCGACCAGACGCTAGCCGGCCTGCCGATAGCCGGCGCCGCGCTGATTCCGGTCGGCATCGCCTGTCCGCGCACCGAATGGGGGCTGCAGGCCATCCGCAAGATCGACGCGCTGCTCGCCCAGGCAGTCGCCGACCCCGCTTATCGCGCCGCGCAGGCCAGCTGGGCATCGCCGGCCTCCTTGCAGCGCTACAAGGCCGGGCTGGACCGCTTCTACCAGCAGCGCAGCCATCCCGCGCCCGCAGCGGAATTCGCGCCGCCGCTGCGGCCTTGAGCCCATACAAAGACAATGCCGGAGGATCGCTCCCCCGGCATCGTTCATCTCCCCGCGCGGCCTTGCGGCCTACACCTGGAACTGCGCCACCGACTGCCTGAGGCTGCCAGTCACCTCGTCTATCCGCTGTATGCTCTCCGACGCCTGGGTGGCTGCCACCGCGTTGCCGGAAGCCACCTGGGCGATCTGCTCGACGTGGCGGGCGATGTCCTGGCTGGCGGTGCCCTGCTCCTGCAGCGCGTGCGAGATGTCGTTGACCACCCGCACCACCTGGCTCGCGCTGCCGTGGATCTGCTGGATCAGCTGGCCGCCTTGCTCGGCCAGCTCCAGGCCGGTTCTCACCTTGGTCACTGTCTCGCTCATGTTCTGCCGCGACAGGTCCGAGCTGACCTGGATTTCGGTGATCATCGTCGCAGTCTGCTCGGTGGCCTTGGCGGTGCGCTCGGACAATTTTCGCACCTCGTCCGCCACCACCGCGAAGCCGCGGCCGCTCTCGCCGGCGCGCGCCGCCTCTATCGCCGCGTTCAAGGCCAAAAGATTGGTCTGGTCGGCGATGTCCTTGATCACCTGCATGATGTTGGAGATGGTGGCGGTCTTGCTGGCCAGGTCGGCGATCGCCGCTTCCGTCATGTCCACCGTGGCGCTGATGCCCTGCATCTCCTCCACCGCGCGCGCGATCACCTCGCTGCCGGTTTCCGACAGCTGGCCCGAGTCCTGCGACACCGAGCGGGCATCCTTGGCGTGCTGGGCGATGTGGTTGATGCTGACCGTCAGTTGCTCCACCGAGGCCGCCATCGCCGCCGCGCCTTCGCTCTGCCCCTGCGAGTTGTCCGCCACCATCTTGGCGCCGTCGACCACATCGGCGTTCAGCCGGCCCAGCTCCTCGGCATCGCGCATGATTTCCCCCACCAACTGGCGCAGTTGCGCCTGCATCTCGCGGATATGCGCCAGCAGGCTGTCGCCGTCGCCGGCCTCCAGCCGTATCTCGCGGTCCAGCTTGCCGGCGGCGATCTCGCGCACGATGGCGGCCGCCTCGGACGGCTCGGCGCCCAACTCGCGCATCACGCTGCGATACACCCACCAGCCCAAAGACAGGCTCACCGCCATGAACAGCAGCACCTGGGCGCCCACGCCCAGCAGCTGGCGCAGCAGCACCGTGTTGATGTCGTCGAGATACAGGCCGGTGCCCACTACCCAGCCCCAGCGGGCGGTGGTCTGGAAATACGCGAGCTTGGGCTGCGGCGCGCTGGTGCCCGGCTTGTCCCAGTAATACTCGGCGAAGCCCTTGCCGCCGTTTTCCCTCAGCACGCCGTCGAACAACTGGCCCATGCTGGTGCCGGCCGCGTCCTTCACTCCGTGCATGTCCCTGCCGACCAGCTTGGGATTCATGCCATGGGCCAGCCACACCATATTGCGGTCCAGCGTGAAGAAATACTCGCGGCCGTCGAAACGCAGCTTGCTCAGCTCCAGCAAAGCCTGCCGCTTGGCGTCCGCTTCCGGCACCAGGCCCTTTTCCGCCATTTCCTCATGCGCGGCCACCAGGCTGGCGGCCGCCTCCACCTGGCCGCGTACCTGATCGTGGCGGTCGGACAGCATTTGCTGGCGCAAAGCGTTCATCAGCAACGCGCCCAATACGCATACCAATACGATGGTGCTGGCGGTCTGCAGCAGCAATCGTCGCTTCAATGAAATGGTTTTCGCCATTGCCCCATCCGATGATTTGTAAACAGCTGGCAACGATAGCGCATTCAATTATTCATTTTCAATATCAATATCCAATTTATTGACTTTTGTCATGCCATGCCGCCGAAAAATCTGCCGGATGGTCGGCGCGGCATGCTTCTTCTTGACTTTTATATCTTAAGACATATATCTTAAGATAGTTATCTCTTGCAGGAGCCGCCATGCGCTTCTTTCGCCACGACTCCGGCCGCCATTGCGGCGGCCGCCGCCACGCCCATCACGCCGGCGACAGCGAACACCTGTCGCGCGGCCGCAAATTCAGCTCCGACGACCTGCAATTGCTGTTGCTGGCGCTGATAGCCGAGCGCCCAAGCCACGGCTACGAACTGATCAAGGCGCTGGCCAGCCGCTCCAACGGCTATTACAGCCCCAGCCCGGGCATGGTCTATCCCGCCCTCACCTATCTGGAGGAAATCGGCCATGTCACCGTGGCGAGCAGCGGCAACCGCAAGTGCTATTCGATCGCAGAACCCGGCCGCCTGCACCTGGCAGTCAACCGCGAACATGTGGAGCGGATGCTGGCCAAGCTGGAGCACATCGGCCGCAAGATGGAGCTGGCCCGCCGCGCCTACGCCGGCGAGGAAATCGGCGAAGAAGGCGCGGCCGGCTGGGTCCGGGAGCTGATAGAGGCCCGCCGCGCGCTCAAGCACGCGCTGCTGCTGCGCGACAAGGCCGACGCCGACGAGCAACGCCGCATCGCCGACATCCTGCAACGCGCCACTGCCGAGATCATCGGCCAAAATTAATAAAGGACCACCCATGCGCCACGATCTGACCATACAAAAACTGCGCCACCCGCTGCAATTCCGCTTGCTGCGGGTTAGCCGCATAGAGCGGCTCGCCGGGCGCCTGCTGCGCGTCACCTTGAGCGGCGCCGACCTGGAGGGCTTCGCCTCCTCCTCATTCGACGACCACGTCAAGCTGTTCTTCCCCGCGCCCGGCGAGATCCGGCCCGTCAGCCCCTCCGTCGGCGAGGGCGGCATCGTCTTCCCGGCCGACCAAGCCAAGCCTGCGATGCGCGACTACACGCCGCGCCGTTACGCCGCCGACGCCGGCGAGCTGGACATAGACTTCGTGCTGCACGAAGGCGGCGTCGCCTCCGACTGGGCCGCCCAAGCCCAGGTCGGCCACTATCTGGGCGTAGGCGGACCGCGCGGCTCGCGCGTGGTGCCGACGGGATTCGACTGGCACTGGCTGATTGGCGACGAAACGGCGCTGCCGGCGATCAGCCGCCGGCTGGAAGAGCTGCCGGCCGACAGCCGCGGCGCCGCCGTCATCCTGGTAGACAACGCCGATGCCCGCCTGCCCCTTGGCGGCCCAGCCGGCATGGAAATCATCTGGCGCCAGCGCGACCGGCGACAAGACCTGCTGCAGACGGTGACGGAAATGCCCCTGCCGGGCGGCGATGGATATGTCTGGGCCGCAGGGGAAAGCGGCGAAATGCGCGCCGTGCATAAACATCTGCAGCTGCGCGGCGTGGACAAGGACAGGATGCGTGTGGCCGGCTACTGGAAACGCGGCGACGCCGGCGCGCATGAAACCATAGGCGAATAAGAGCAAACCCGTCGCAGCAGGCCAGGCCGCCCGCCTGCCTGCCTGCGGACGCATGCATCGCGCAACAGCGGCCCCTGGATGGATGCCGGCGATCATCACCCCATCCATCACTCAATCGATCATCACGCCATGCCGAAAAACCATCGTCATTTTGAAAACATAATCGCGGTAAAACATTTTTATAACTGCATAAAAGCGTTCATATACTGATTTTCTCCATCTCAGCGCCCAACAATCCCCCGCCATCGCCATTCTCTGCAGCCGGCTTAAAATCCGCAGTCCAAAACGAATACCTGCATGAAAGCCCGGCGCGCCAGGCTTTCCAATGCCATCCCCCAGTAAAAATACTTATTCATATCATCCGATAAAAAATATTGCGGCATAAAGGTATATCAAAAAAATCTTGCATTTTGGGTAAGCATTTCTACGCTGAAAAATCGCATACCGGCTGTTGAGTCTTCAGAATGTTGGTTGATTAGCAAAGGATATTGACATGGAAATGTTCGATATACGGCAACCTCTGTCGCGACACCATCTGGACCAGCGCTTTCCCTCTTGCCTGCACGTTCCCGCCGGCGTTCAGGAAACCCGGATCGAGCCTGGCTGCACCGCGTACGGCTTCGTGCAGCAGGGACAGATGCTCGTCTCCCATGCCGGCCTCAACCAGATGCTGCACGCCGGCATGTTCTTCTCGATTCCCGGCCCCGCCCTGCTCAGCCCCTTCGTCGGCCTGGTCGGCATCCGCCAGGACTATCACGGCGCGCCGCTGTACGGCGGCCCGATAGAACGGCTGGGCCGGCTGAAATACATCGACGGTTGCTCCGACAGCCTGCTGATTTCGCCGATGATCAAGGGCGACCCCTGCCTCAACTATCTTTACGTGCCACCGCATCTGCACCAAACCGCCCACACCCACCCATCGGTGCGCATCGGCATCATCATCGAAGGCGAAGGCTACTGTCTGACCGAACACGAGCGCCTGGAACTGGTTGCCGGCAAGATCTTCGTGTTGCCGGCCGACGAAATCCATAGCTTCCACACCGAGCACAGCCCGCTGCGCATCGTGATCTATCACCCGGATTCCGACTTCGGCCCCACCCACGAAGAACATCCGATGATCAACCGCACCCTGGTGGATGGCGTCTCCCTGGCCGGCGACAACCCTTACCGCACCAGCAAAATCGCCGAATACGTAGCCAACTGAGCGCCCCATGCCAAGAGACGTTCACCCAGGCCCGCCCTGCCCCCAGCTTGGCGCCGACGCGCTGTCCGGCGCGTTGCCGCCGCTGCCTGCCTGGCTGGCAGACCCCAGACCAGCCGCGCCGCGCCTGCCGTGGCCGCCGCGCCCGGACAGGCGGGACCCCGGCCTGAGCCAGGGCGAGTTCGCCCGCCTGCTCAAGCACGCCGGCGTTTGCGATCTCGGCGCCGTGCCGGTGCCGGGCGCCTGCGTGCTGCTGCCGTGGGGGGTGGCGCTGAGCGAAAGGCTGGCGGGGCTGCTGCGCGCCGCCCTCGACGATCTGGGACTGGACGAATACGCCTATCCGCACGTGGTGCCGCAGGAATGTTTCGAGCCGATGGCCGATTTGCTCGATGCCGAACGCTGCCTGTTGCAGGTCGCCACCGGCCACGACCGCGAACGCAACCGCCTGCGCGGCGTGCTGACGCCCACCGGCGAACAGGTGATCGCCAGCCACTGGCGGCAGCTGGTCACCCAGGCCGAGGCGCTGCCTATCCGCATGTTCCAGCGCGCGCGCTACTTCCGCCCGGTCAGTTCGGCCGACCGCAGCGGCAAAGGGGTGTTCGCCGCGCTGGAGGCGGCCGACGTCTTCGAATTCCACTGCTGCCACGCCGCCATGGAAGAGGCGCAGGGCGACCTGCAACGGCTGCACCTAGGGCTGGAACGGCTGGCAGAATCGCTTTGCCTGCCGCAATTTGTCGGCGTGCGCCCGCCCTGGGGCAACCGCGAAGCCCTGTACGAATGGGCGCTGGGCGGCGACACCCCGTTGCCCAGCGGCGAATGCGTGCAGACTTCGGCGCTGTATTTCCAAGGCCAGCGCTTGTCCAGCCGCTACGACATCGGCCTGGGCAAAGGCGAGCGGCGGCGGCACGCCTGGCAGCTGGACGGCTTCGCCAGCCGCAGGATGCTGTACGCCCAGCTATGCCTGTCGGCCAAGGCCGATGGCTCCCTGACGGTGCACCCGCAGCTGGCGGCGACCCAGGTGGCCATCCTGGCGCGCAGCCAGGATGAAGACGAACGGCGCTTTCTGGAGACGCTGCGGGAACAACTGAAGGCCTGCGGCCTGCGTCCGGCTCTGGAGCGCTGCGCCGATGCCCGGACGCTGACTTCGCGGATGCGGCAATGGCGGCACCGCGGCGCGCCGCTGCTGCTGCTGTATTTCGGCCGCCGCCACGCGCAAGACCAACCCAGGCTGCGCCTGTACCGCACCGATGCCGACCTCGAGCTGGAAGCCGCTGCGGACTGCGCAGCGGAGGCGCTGGCGCAGCAGCTGGCGGACGCGCTGGCCGACGTAGAAGCCGACGCGGGCGCCGATGTCCTGCGGCGCGCCCGCAGCCAGATCGCCTTCGCCGGCTCGGAGGCCGAAGCCAAGCAGGCGTTGGCGGCGCGCAAGAGCGTGATCGCGCCCGTCAGCCCGACCCGCCGCCACGCGGAGGCCGCGGCGGCGTGGCAAATGGGAGAGCTGTGCAGTTTCGCGGCGGCGGACGAACCCGCCCCATGCATTTTCTCAGGCCGACCGACCTGGGCGCGCGCCCTGCTGTCGCGACGCATCTGACCCCTATCTTGAGCAAAGGAGAAGACATGACAAGCAGCCATGCAGACCAGCTGGAAATGATAGTCGGGCCGGTGCGCCTGCCGCTGAAGATCGACGACAGCGTCAACTACTTCCAGCTGCACTACTTCGAATTCCAGGGCAAGCGCTGGGCCTGCGCGGCGCTTGGCGATCTCGCCGCGCAGGAAGCGGTGCCGCTGCGCATAGAATCGGCGTGCTTTTTCGGCCACGTGATGCATTCGCAGCAGTGCGACTGCGGCTTCCAGCTGGACGAAGCCTTCCGCCGCATCTCGCAGCGCCAGGGCGGGCTGGTGATCTACGGCATAGACCAGGATGCCCGCGGCCTGGGAATAGAAAAGCATTTCCGCATCTACGACTACCGGCAGAACCACCAACTGGACACCGATGAAGTCTACCAGCGCTTCCATGCCCCGCTGGATAGCCGCTCCTACGAGGCGGTGGCCGCCATCCTGCGCTTCCTCAAGGTGGAAAGCATCCTGCTGATGTCGAACAACCGCGCGCGGCTGGAGTTTCTGCGCGAACAGGGCTTCCGGGTGGAGCGCGACCAGATCGAGGCGCCGCTGACCCGCTACAACATGGCCACCATGATGCTGGAGAAGGAAGACCTGGCCTACCAATGGAGCTTCCAGACCCACGGCGACTGGCTGCGGCCGCTGCAGGACCAGGCGGAGGCGCATCCCGACCGCCGCGCCGCGCGCATCGTCCGCGACAACCAGCAGGTGGTGGCGGAATGGCAGGGAGACAGCTGGGACGTGGCCCGCCATCTGCTGGCTGGGCTGGCCCAGCAACCGGCAGGCGAGCTGGTGATCTACCTCAGCGATCTGCCCAGACTGGACGAACTGGCGGCCTACGCCGCCACCGGCGCCCGCTTCGTGGTGGTGCCTTTCGCCACCCTGCCAGGCTATCTGGAAACGGAAGCCCGCCAGCTCGGCATCAAGCTGCAGGACTGGGGCCGTGAAAACAAGTACGCGCAGCCTCGGCCGCAATGGCAACTGGAGGACCAGACCGGCGACAGCCACGTCTATCGCCGCGGCGATGAAAGACGGACCTGCCGCCGGGACGGCGCGGCGGATGCCGTAGCCTGAGTCGCCGCCATGCCCCATCTGGCCCTCTCCACCTCCAGGCAGGCCGCGCTGGCCGCCATGCAGGACGACGCCTCCGACTGCCTGATGGTGGACAGCTTCAACGGCGCGCCCGCCAATATGCGCGGCTTCCGCTGCTTCAATCCCTTCCAACTCTGGCCCGATCCCGTCATCCCGGTGCCGGGGCAGGCCGGACGGCTGGCGCGATCGGTCGAATCGGTGTGGCAGGGCTTGAAGCTGGTGGACGGGCGCACCGACTTCGAGCAGTTTCTGGCCGAGCCGCGCAAGCGGCCCAGCGACGATGAGCGCCGCCGCCAACCAGGCTACTGCTATTCGGACAGCCGCTTCATTTATGGCGACCGGCAGCTGGGCCTCCTGGAAGCCCGCTTCCTGATCTACCTGCCGACCTATCTGTTTCTGCTGGACAGGCTGGCCCCGGAGCCGGTGCTGCGGGAGCTGCGCCGGCACATCGCCGCCGATGGTCCGGTGCTGTTCTACGACTGGGACGCCAATCAGGACATCGCCGACACCAGTTCTTCGTTCAGCCACTCCGCCATTCTGGCCGCCTGGTTCAACGGCACGCTGGAGCGGCGCTACCGCGAGCTGGCCGGCCGCCTGCTGTCGCCCGCCGACAAACCGGCCTTCGACGCCGCGCTGGACGGCCTGCTCGGCCGCTATCGCGCCATCCATCGGGAGAAACCATGACGCTCAATCCGGCTCTGGCCCGCCGGCTGTACTGGGGCTGCGAAAAACTGCAAGGCCGCCAGGATGTGGCGCAACGCCTGCGTTGGCTGGAAGAAACCCAGCACCTGTCGCCGCAGGCTTGCCGCGAACTGCAAATGCGCAAGCTGCACGCGCTGCTCAGCCATGCCTACGAAAGCGTGCCCTATTACACCCGGGTGTTCCGCGAGCGCGGCCTGGTGCCCGACGACTTCAACTCGCTGGCCGACCTGGCCAAACTGCCGCTGCTGACCCGCCAGGAGCTGACCGCCAACCAGGCGGAGCTGATCTCCAGCCGCGCCGATCGCGCCACGCTGCAAACCAATTACAGCAGCGGCTCCACCGGCAAGCGCGCCTGCTTCGTCCAGGACGCCGACTTCAGGCTGTGGATGCGCGCCCACCAATTGCGCACCTACCAATGGTGCGCCGGCTGGAAAGTGGGCGAACCGTTCGCGCTGCTATGGGGCTCTTCCATCTACTGGAGCTTGAAAAGCGTGTCGGACCAGCTGAAGAATCTGCTCAGCAACCGGCGCGAATTCAACACCTTCCGGCTGTCTCCCGAATTGATCGGCCAGTTCACCCGCAGCCTGGCCAGCTTCAACCCGGTGCTGATCAGCACCTACACCAACGCCATGCACCTGATCGCCCGGCAAATGGAGCGCGAAGCGGTCAAGGTGCCGGCGCTGCGCGCCATCCAGGGCACCTCGGAGCCGCTGCCGCCCATCATCCGCGAGCGGCTGCAAAAGGTGTTCGGCTGCGAGGTGTACGACAAGTACGGCTCGCGCGAAACCAATATCGTCGCGCATGAAAGCCCCTGCCACGACGGCATGCTGATCCAGGTGGAAAACGTCGCGGAAGAATTCCTGCGCGACGACGGCGCCGCCTGCCAGCCCGGCGAAACCGGCCGGGTGGTGCTGACCACGCTGAACAATTTCGCCATGCCGCTGATCCGCTACGAAACCAGCGATCTGGCCGCGCCGCTGTCCGGCCACTGCGCCTCCGGCCTCGGCCTGCCGCGCATGAGCCATGTCGCCGGCCGTCAGCAGGATCTGATCGTCACGCCCGACGGCGCTTATGTCGACGCTTACCTGTTCTCTTTCCTGATCATGCGCTTCGAGGAAATAGAATGGTTCCAGGTGGTGCAGGATAGCCTGGACAGCCTGCGCATCCGCTTGATGGCGCCGGCCGGCATCTCCCGCCAGCGCTGCGACGCCATCGTCGAGCGCATCCACCACCACACCGGCTACCCATTCCGCATCGAATTCGAACCATTCGACCGCATGCCGGAATCGCCCACCGGCAAATTCCGTCTGTGCGTGTCGGCGCTCAGCGACATCGGCACCCGCCATCCGGTGAACCCATGAACGCAGACATCGCGGTGGACGAGATGCGCGAACTGGCCGCGCAAGCGCTGCAACGCTGCGGCGCCCCGTCCGCGCGGGCCCGGCAGGTGATCGACGACCTGCTGGAAAACGAACAGGTCGGCTATCCCTCGCACGGCATGCTGCGCCTGCTAGACTACGCCGCCGATATCCGCTCCGGCGCGCTCGACCCCGCCGCCCTGCCCGCCATCGAGCAGACCGCGGCCAATATCGCCATCGTCGATGGCAGGCGCGCCTTCGGCATCCTCGCCCGGCAGTCCATCGCCGAGGCCTTGCAGCGCATGTGCCGCGAGCAGCCCTTGGCCATGGTCTGCCTGCGGCATGGCCACCACCTTGGCAGGCTGGCGGCGCTAGGCCGCGAACTGGCCGGCGCCGCCCGGCAACCGCTGGCGGTGATGGGGTTTTGCAACTTCCAGGGCCGCGGCCAGAGGGTGGCCGCGCCCGGCGGCCGGCTGGGGCGGCTCTGCACCAATCCGCTGCTGCTGGCCTTCCCCTCCGCCGATGCCGACCCGGTGGTGCTGGACATGAGCACCACCGCCGTGTCCGAAGGCTATGTCCGGCGCCGCGCCCAAGAAGGCGCCGCGCTGCCTTCCGGCTGCCTGGTCGGCGCGGACGGAGAGCCGGCGCTCGATCCCGCCCTGCTCTACGCCCAGCCGCCGCAAGCGACGATGCAGCCGCTGGGCGGAGCCCTGGCCGGCCACAAAGGCTACGGGCTGGCGGTATTCATCGAATTGCTCGCCGGAGCGCTGGCCGGCGCCGGCCATGTCGCCCGACCGGAGGACGCAGGCAACGGCGGCTTGTTCCTGGCGATCAACCCGGCGCTCGCGCCATCCGGCCTAGCCGCCGTCAAAGCCGAGGCGGCCGCCATCGCCCGGCATTGCCGCGAGACCGGACAGGCTGGCCGTTTGGCCAGGATGCCCGGCGAAGGCTACGCCGAACGCCGCCGGGCCGCCGCCGCACGGGCCATACTGACACTTCCCGCCGCCACGCTAGACGCCATCCGGCATCTGGCCGGCCAGCACCAGGAGAACCCGCATGTCGAATGACGCGCCCTTCCATCCGCTATTGAATGCCGGCAATCCGATCAAGGACAAACTGGCTGCCGGCCGCACCTGTTTCGGACTGTTCCTGGTATCGGCCAGCGCGCTGATCGCCGAATGCTGCGCCACCCGCGGGCCGGACTGGCTGCTGGTGGACATGGAAGCGTCCCCGGCCGACCGCCGCGACTTGATCCAGATGCTGCAGGCGCTGAACGGATCGCACACCGCCGGCATGGTGAGGGTGGCCCGCAACGAGCGCCACTTGATCGAGGCGGCGCTGGACAGCGGCGCGCAGGGCCTGATGGTGCCCAAAGTAGACTCGGCGGCCGATGCCCGGGCAGTGGCGAATTGCGCCTATTACCCGCCGCGCGGCCGCCGCGGCGTCAACCCCATCCGCTGCTCCGCTTATTTTTCACGCCTGCCCGACTACTTCGCCGAAGCCAACCAGTCCTTGCTGACCATCGTCCAGATCGAGTCGGCGCAAGCGGTGGCCGAAGCCGACGACATCGCCGCCGTCGACGGCATAGACGTGCTGTTCATCGGCTGCGGCGACCTGGCCTGCGACCTGGGCCAGGCCGGCCAGGTGACCGGCGCGCTGATGGACGCCGCGATCGAACAAGTGCTCGAGGCCTGCCACCGCCACGGCAAGATCGCCGGCATCTTCGCCTACAGCCTGGAATTGGCGCAACGCTACGCCCGCCAGGGCTTCCGCTTCATCGCCTTCGGCAACGACATGAAACTGCTGGCGCAATCGCTGGAGCAACAGATGCGCAGCCTGGAGGAATTCGCTTCACCATGATGCGGCTCCCGCCATCGCATCATGGCGCTTGCAGACTGGCGGTTTGGCAAGCCTCTTTCATACGTCAAGACTTTGGGAGATCGAGATGGTCGCACACAATGAAACCAGCGCCGGCGTCGAACCGCGCCCCGCCTCCGGCCGCGAGCAGGAAGCGCTGGCGCTGATGCGCAGCTACATGCCCTGGGCGGCCGGCGCCGGCCTGGTGCCGGTGCCGCTGCTGGACATGGCAGTGATCGCTGGCGTGCAGCTGAAATTCCTGGCCAGGCTGTCGGCGCTGTACGACGTGCCGTTCAGCGAAAACCAGGCCAAGTCCATCATCGCCGCGCTGCTGGGCAGCGTGGTGCCGGCCAGCATCGCCACCACGGTGTTCTCGCTGCTCAAAGGCATTCCGCTCCTGGGCTTCGCCGCCAGCTTCCTGACGCTGCCGGCGTTGGGCGCCGCCTCCACTTATGCGCTGGGCAAGGTATTCATCCAGCACTTCGAGTCCGGCGGCACCTTCCTCAACCTCGATCCGCAGAAAGTGCGCAGCTATTACCAGGAACAGTTTGAACAAGCACAAAAATAACGCCCCGTCCCGGCCGCCGGCCTTGCGCCGCGGCCGGGACGCTTGCCGGAAGCCCTGCCCGATGAAGCCCTGCCCTCCCCGCCGGCCGCGCCGCGGCCTGCTGACACTCGCCTTTTGCGCCGCCGCGGCTTCGCACCCGGCCGCGCGCGCCGACTTCCCTTACGCCAAGGACCAGACATCCCCGGTGCAGACCGCCACGCAGAACCTGCCGACACAACGCGGCTCCATCGACATCGCCATCAGCCAGGCGCATGTCTACGGCCTGGACACGCCCGGCTCGCATAGCTATTGCTCGCCATCGATCAAAATCATCAATCACGCGTCGGACACGCTGCGCACGCTGATCCTCGGCATCGAATACCACAAGAACGGCAGCCGCGAGTCCTCCGGCTCTTCGGTGGTCAATCTGACTTCGCCGCTGGAGCCGGACAATTACAGCACCACCTATTTCAATCCGCTGAATGTCGCCAGTTGCAAGGACCTGCAAGGCGCCGTCACTGTGCTGAGCTGCCAGTACGCCTTCAATGGCGATTGCGGGGCCGATGTGCGCGCCATCGGCTTCGGCGCCATCCCGCTGCAGCGCGCCGCCGGCAAGAAACCATGAGGCCACGCCATGATTATTTATTCCTACTTGGGACTATGCCTGGTGGTCGCCTACATGGGCAGACACACCCGGCTGGGCTTTCTGCGCACCATGCTGTTCTCGATATTCATGACGCCGGTGCTGATGATGATCTATCTGCTGATCGCCTACGCCACCGACGAACGCCGCTGAAACCCACCACGCCGCCACCCATCGCCTACTGAAATGCTGCTATCCAAATTCCTTTTCCAAAACAGCAAGCTGCCGATGAAACGGCTGGGCGTGATGGCCGCGCTGGCCAGCGCCTCCAACGCCAGCCTGTTGGCGGTGATCAATCACGCCGCCGAGCACATCAAGGACGTGGACATGCAGTTCTTCCACGTGCTCATCTACGGCCTGGTGCTGACCCTGTACATCTACAGCCAGCGCTATGTGCTGCTGGCTACCTGCGACGAGGTGGAGGACATCGTCCACCAGATCCGCTGCCGGATGGTGAAGACCTTGCAGTCGTGCGAGCTGGCCATGCTGGAGCACAGCGGCCACGGCCGCATCTATTCGGCCATCTGCAACGATACCCAGACCCTGTCGCAGGCGGCCTGCACCATCGTGCTGGGCTTCCAGTCCATCATCCTGATCGTGTTCGCGTCGCTGTACATTGCCTGGCTGTCCCTGATGTCGCTGCTGCTGATCATTGCGGTGATGGCGATCGCCACCCTGATCTACTGGGCCAAGATGAAATCGGTGCATGCGATGCTGTACCAGGCCAACGAACAGGAAAGCCGGCTGCACGACCAGATCGGCAGCCTGCTCAGCGGCTTCAAGGAGGTCAAGCTGTCCAGCCGCCGCGCCGAGGCGCTGATAGACGATGTCGAAACCACGTCGGAAATCACCGCCCAGTTGCGCAAGGTGGCGCAGCGCGGCATCTCCATCAACTTCATGTTCGCCCAGATCGCGCTGTTCCTGGTGCTGGGCAGCATGGTGTTCGTGCTGCCGGTGTTTTCGCCGGCCTATACCGACACGGTGATGAAAACGCTGACCGCGGTGCTGTTCCTGGTGGGGCCGATCTCCGGCATCATCGCCGCCATTCCGCAGATCGCCACTGCAACAGCCGCGGTGGAAAACCTGCAGGAGCTGGAGCGCGCGCTGGCCAGCCATGCCCAGGCCGCGCAAACCGCGGCCGACGAAGCGGCCGCCTTCCGCAGCCTGGAATTGAAGAACATCCATTTCCGCCATGAACGCAGCGATGGCCAGGGCTTCGCCATCGGCCCGATCAATCTATCCATCCAGGCCGGCGAAATCATTTTCATCACCGGCGGCAACGGCTCCGGCAAATCCACGCTGATCAAGCTGCTCACCGCGCTGTACCCGCCCTCTGGCGGCTCGCTGCTGCTGAACGGCCGCGCGGTGGCGGCGGAGCGGGCGCAGGCCTACCGCAACCACATCTGCGCGGTTTTCTCCGATTTTCACCTGTTCGACAAGCTATACGGGCTGGAGGACTGGAACCGGGACGAGGCGGAGCGGCTGCTGGAGGAGATGGAAATCGCCGACAAGGCCGAAATGGGGGAATACGGCTTCAACACCATCGACCTCTCCACCGGCCAACGCAAGCGCCTGGCGCTGATCGCGGCGATGCTGGAACACAAGCCCTTGTGCGTGCTCGACGAATGGGCGGCCGACCAAGACCCTCATTTCCGGCGCAAATTCTACGAAACGCTGGTTCCCAGCCTACGCGAACGGGGCCTGACCCTGATCGCCGTCACCCACGACGACCGCTACTTCCATCTGGCCGACCGCCGGCTGCACATGGAAGATGGCCGCCTGTACGAACTTGGCGAGGAAAGCCACCATGCCTGATGCCGCAGCCAGCGCCGTTCCGCGCCCGCCGCTCCGCCGTTTCGAAGCCTGGCTCCGAGAGCTGACCATTCCCCTCACGGTCGCCTTCGCCATTTTCATCTTCCTGCTGCCGCTGATGATCTACACCATCCGTCCCGGCCAACTGGGCGTGCAATGGAAACGCTTCCAGGGCGGCACCCAGCTTGATCACATCTATGGCGAAGGCACCCACATCATCCTGCCATGGGACCACATCTACATCTACGACGCCCGACTGCAGCGCGTGGAACGCGAGTTCGACGTGCTGTCGTCGGATGGCCTGACGATGAAGGTCAGCATGGCCTGGCGCTTCCGCGTCAATCCGTCCAACCTGCCCTACCTGCACCGCTACGCCGGCGAGAACTACGCCGAAACCTTGATCGCGCCCAGCGTCGGCGCCCGCACCCGCGATGTGATCGCCTATTACCGGCCGGAACAGGTCTACACCCAGTCGCGGCTCACCATCCAGCAACAAATACTGTCCTCGGTGCGTTACGACCTGATCAACAACTTCAACCCCGACGGCCGCAAGGGCTTGAAATGGGTGGAAATCGAGGACGTGCTGATCAAGGGCGTCACGCTGCCGCGGGGCGTGCAGGACGCCATCATCAAGAAAAACGCCGCCTACCAGGAAATGCAGACCTACAACTTCCTGCTGAGCAAGGAGGAAAAAGAGGCCGAACGCAAACGGATAGAAGCCACCGGCATCCGCCATTTCCAGGAAATCGTCAGCAACGGCATGAGCGACAGCTATCTGCGCTGGCGCGGCATCGAAGCCACCGTCCAGCTGGCCAAGTCCGACAATGCCAAGGTGGTGGTGATAGGCGCCGGCGCCAACGGCCTGCCGCTGATCATGAACATGGATGACAAGAAGGCGGAGGCGAGCAAGCCGAAGGCGCGGCCGCGCAAACCATGAGCGTCATCCGCTCCAGCAGCGCCTGGGCGCGCTCCCGGCCCACGCTGGCGTCGTTGTAAATCAGATCCAGCGCCCAGCGCTCGCCGAACTGCGTCGCCATCAGCTCGGTATCGGCCCCGGCCCAGTTAAGCGCGGCGCCCAGGTCGGGCCGCCATTGCGCCGCCATGCCTGGATACGCGTAATCCAGCTGGAAGTGCGGCCGCGGGTTGAACTGATGGCGCGCCGGCCAATGGCACAGGCCCAGCGCGCCATGGCTGGCGAACAAGTCAGGGCGCAAACTGCGCAGCAGGTGCAGCACCGGCAGCGAGCGCGCCTCGCAGTCGCGCACCGCCTGCCTGGCCGCGTCGCTGGCCGCGGTCAGGCCATCCCCCGGACGCAGCGGCAGCGGAATCGGCAAGGCGTTGGAGAACAAGCCCAGGGTATTGCGCTGAGCCAGCGCGCGGTTGCCCATGCTGAGATTGACCACCAGCGGCTGGCTGAGCGCCATCTCGCGCAGCGCCAGCGCATAAGCCGCCAGCAACATGCTCCTCACCGCCTCCGCCCTCATCCCCGCGCCCACCCCGGGCGGCAGCTCGCGATGCACCCATCCCGCCGGCCGCGCCAGCCCTGGCGGCGGCTCGACCGCGTCCATCACGGCGGACAACGCGTCGCGCCACCATGCCAGTCTCTGCGCGCCGACTGCGCCGCCAAGCAAACGCTCTTCCTCCTCCAGCGCCTCCCGCACCGGCCGCCCCGCGGGAACGGCAGGCGCCGGGCAGCCCGCCAGCCGCGCGCCGTACTCCCTGAGCAGCTGCTGCAGGAATAAATGCACCGACCAACCGTCCAGCAGCGCGTGGTGGAAAGTCAGGATCATGGCGCTATTCCCGCCCTCCGTGTCCACCAGCGTGAAGCGGCACAGCGGCGGCGTCGCCAGGTCGAACGGCTCGGCATTGTCGCGCGCCGCCAACCGGCGCAAGCCCGCCTCCCAATCCGCCGCCGCCAAGCTTTCATGCCGGCAGGCCGGCTCGCCCGGCTCGCCCAGCCGCGCCGCCGCCTCTTCGCCGTCGCGGACGAAGCCCAGGCGGAATACATCGTGCCTGGCCAAAACCTGCCGCAGCGCCGCGCGCCATAATCCAGGCGCCGCCGGCCCCTGCATCAGCGCGGTGATGGTGATGTGCAGGTGTATCCCCTGCCAGGACGAACGGATGAAAAACTCCTGATTGGATTTGACCCGCATGTTTCCTCGCAAGAAACAGGCCGCCACCGCGGCCTGGAGATGAAAATCAATGGGCGCGCCGAGAGTCTCCGGCGCTTACGCTGAAGGATACTTGCCGCGCATCCAGCGGTTGGTGATTGGGCGCGGCCAGCTCCAGGTGGATCTGATGCGGCCCCGGCGGCAAGCCCACCAGCACCAGCGGATCGGGCGTGGCATGCACCCAATGCCAGGCCGCCCCGTCCAGATACACGTGCAGGTGGCCGACTCCCCGCAGCGCTGCGGGAACCGGCTCCCCGGCAGGCGCGTAGCGCGGCGCCAGCCGGATCTGTTCGGCGTGGAAGCGGACAATCAGCGCATTGCCCACCGCCTGGCCATCGACGGGAGACTCGATCACCAGTTTCGGCGCCGGCGCATCCGCGGCCTGAGCCGGCGCGCAGCAGGCCAAAGCCAGCAAGGCCAACCATCCCGATAGTCTATTGGTCATCCCCATTCCTCATCGCTTGGGCTTCCGCCGCCGTCATCGTGAGCGCGCAGCCTGGCGGCCCGCCGGAACGCCATTGTCATTATGGTTGGCCACACCCATAGCGCAAGCGCTTCACGCGCGCGCAAAAAAAAACGGAAGCCGCAGCTTCCGTTTGCCTTGCCTGCGCGCAAGCGCGCCCCGATCAGCCCACCCAGCGGCGCGCCGAGGCGAACATGCGGAACCAGGCGCCGTTTTCGCCCCAATCCGCCGGATGCCAGCTGTTCTGCACGGTGCGGAACACCCGCTCCGGGTGCGGCATCATGATGGTGAAGCGGCCATCCGGCGTGGTGACGCCGGTGATGCCCGCCGGCGAGCCGTTGGGGTTGAGCGGATACGTTTCGGTGGCGCGACCGTCGAAGTCGATGTAGCGCAGCGCGGTCAGCGCCTGCTCCTGGCTGCCCGGCGCGAACACCGCGCGGCCTTCGCCGTGGCTCACCACCACCGGCAGACGGCTGCCCACCATGTCTGCGAGGAAGATCGACGGCGAAGCGGTGACTTCCACCATCGCGAAGCGCGCCTCGAACTGCTCCGACGCGTTGCGGCGGAACTTCGGCCAATACTCGGCGCCCGGGATGATGGACGACAGGTTGGACATCATCTGGCAGCCGTTGCACACGCCCAGCGCAAAGGTATCCTCGCGGCCGAAGAAGGCCTCGAACTGTTCGCGGGCGCGCGGATTGAACAGGATGCTCTTCGCCCAGCCTTCGCCGGCGCCCAGCACGTCGCCGTAGCTGAAGCCGCCGCAGGCGGCCAGGCCCTTGAAGTCGGCCAGCGAGACGCGGCCGGCGATGATGTCGCTCATGTGCACGTCCACCGCCTCGAAGCCGGCGCGGTCGAACGCCGCCGCCATCTCCAGCTGGCCGTTGACGCCCTGCTCGCGCAGGACGGCCATGCGCGGCCGCGCGCCGGCGGCGATGAACGGCGCCGACGGATCGCCATGCACGTCGAAGCTCAGCTGGGCGAACAAGCCGCGCGGCTTGGCGTGGCTGCGCAGCAGCTGCTCGCTGTCGGCGCAGGCCGGATTGTCGCGCAGGCGCTGCATGCGGGCGCTGGTTTCCGACCAGGCGCAGAACAGCTCGCTGCGGCTTTCGCTGAACAGGTCCTTGCCCTTGTGCTTGATCACCAGCCGGTCGTAGCCGTTGACGCGGCCCAGCACGAACAGCTCGCGGCCGATGCCGGCCTTCATGAAGCGCGAGATCACTTCCGGGGTGTCGCCCTTGCGCACCTGCAGCACCGCGCCCAGTTCCTCGTTGAACAGCACGCGCATGATGCGGCCGTGGGTGGCGGCCTCCAGCGATGGCTGCACGTAGTCGTCGATGATGCGCTGGGTATTCTGGCGCTCGATCACCAGCTCCTGCAGATCGACGCTGATGCCGACATGGCTGGCGAACATCATTTCCGCCAGCGTGGCGAACAGGCCGCCGTCGGAGCGGTCGTGGTAAGCCAGGAGCTTGTCGTCGCGCAGCAGCGACTGCACGGTGTTGAAGAAGGCGGCCAGCTGTTGCGGACTTTCCACATCGGGCGAGCGGCCCTTCATGTCCTTCCACACCTGGCCGTAGATCGAGCCGCCCAGGCGGCAGCGGCCGTAGCCCAGGTCGATCAGGATCAGGTCGCTGTCCTTGACGTCCTGCAGCACCGGGGTGACGGTCTTGCGCACATCCTCGACCGGCGAGAAAGCGGAAATCACCACCGACATCGGCGCGGTGACGGCCTTCTGCTCGCCGCCATCCTGCCAAACCGTCTTCATCGACAGCGAGTCCTTGCCCACCGGAATGCTGACGCCCAGGCTCTGGCTCAGCTCGGACACCGCCTCCACCGTGCGGTATAGGCGCACGTCCTCGCCGGGGTGGCCCGCCGGCGCCATCCAGTTGGCGGACAGCTTGACGTTGCCCAGGTGGCCGACGAAGGCGGCGGCGATATTGGTCAGCGCCTCGCCTATCGCCATGCGGCCGGAGGCCGGCGCGCTGAACAGCGCGGCCGGGGTGCGCTCGCCCATCGCCATCGCTTCGCCGCGATAGGTGTTGAAGCCCATGGTGGTGACGGCCACGTCGGCCACCGGCACCTGCCAGCGGCCCACCATCTGGTCGCGCGCCGTCATGCCGCCGACGCTGCGGTCGCCGATGGTGATCAGGAAGGACTTGTCGGCCACGGTGGGGTGGCGCAGCACGCGGTAGGCGGTTTCGCGCAGCGGGTATTTGGACGCGTCGAACACCTGGTAGTCAGGCTCCACCGTCTTCACATCGCGGGTCATGCGCGGCGGCTTGCCCAGCAGCACTTCCAGCGGCATGTCCACCGGGTTGTTGTCGAAATGGTCGTCGCGCACCTGCAGATGGCCGTCGTCGGTGGCCGTGCCCAGCACCGCGAACGGGCAGCGCTCGCGCTCGCACAGCGCGCTGAAGCGCTCCAGGTCCTGCGGCAGCACCGCCATCACGTAGCGCTCCTGCGCCTCGTTGGACCAGATCTGCATCGGCGTCATGCCCTTTTCTTCCAGGTGCACCTTGCGCAGATGGAAGACCGCGCCGCGGCCGGCGTCGTTGACCAGCTCCGGGAAGGCGTTGGACAGCCCGCCGGCGCCGACGTCATGGATGGAGACGATGGGGTTGGCTTCGCCCAGCTGCCAGCAGCGGTCGATGACTTCCTGGCAGCGGCGCTCGATTTCCGGGTTGCCGCGCTGCACCGAGTCGAAGTCCAGGTTTTCGCTGTTGGCCCCGGTGTCCATCGACGAGGCGGCGCCGCCCCCCAGGCCGATCAGCAGGCCGGGGCCGCCCAGTTGGATCAGCAGCGCGCCTTCCGGGATTTCGTTCTTGTGGATCTGCTGCTGCTGGATGTTGCCCAGGCCGCCCGCCAGCATGATGGGCTTGTGGTAGCCGCGCATCTCGCCGTGCACTTCCTCTTCGAAGGTGCGGAAGTAGCCGGTGAGGTTGGGACGGCCGAACTCGTTGTTGAACGCCGCGCCGCCTATCGGACCTTCCAGCATGATCTGCAGCGCCGAGGCGATGCGGCCCGGCTTGCCGTACTCGGCCTGGCCGTCGCGGTATTGCTCCCACGGCTGCTTGAAGCCCGGGATGTTCAGGTTGGACACCGAGAAGCCGGTGAGGCCGGCCTTGGGACGCGAACCGCGACCGGTGGCGCCTTCGTCGCGGATCTCGCCGCCGTTGCCGGTGGAGGCGCCGGCGAAAGGCGAAATGGCGGTCGGGTGGTTATGCGTCTCCACCTTCATCAGGATGTCGGTGGGCTCGCTGTTGTATCCGTAGCGGTGGCTGCCGGGCTGCGGGTAGAAGCGCTCGATGAAAGCGCCCTCTATCACCGAGGCATTGTCCTTGTAGGCCACCAGCGTGCCTTGCGGATGGGCGTCGTGGGTATCGCGGATCATGCGGAACAGCGACTTGCCCTGCTCGACGCCGTCGATGACGAATTGCGCGTTGAAGATCTTGTGGCGGCAGTGCTCGGAGTTGGCCTGCGCGAACATCATCAGTTCGACGTCGCTGGGATTGCGTCCCAGCTTGACGAAGTTTTCCACCAAGTAGTCGACTTCGTCTTCGGACAACGCGAGGCCCAGCTTGGCGTTGGCGGCCGCCAGCGCCTCGCGGCCGCCGGCCAGCACGTCGACGCGGTCCATCGGCTGCGGGTCGATATGGACGAACAGTTTCTCCACCTCGTCGAACGAGGCCAGCACCGTTTCGGTCATCCTATCGTGCAAGAGGCCCGCCAGAATGTGGCGAGCCTCTTTACTTAAAGATTTATCGGCGGACTTGATTCGGAAAGCCGTGCCGCGTTCGATCCTGCGGATTCTTGGCAATCCGCAGTGCCGGGCGATGTCGGTGGCCTTGGACGCCCACGGCGACAAGGTGCCGATGCGCGGCGTCACCAGGAACAGTTCGCCTTCCGGCTCGGCGCTGAGCGGCGGCTCGCCGTAGCTGAGCAATTGGCCCAGCACGCCCACCTCTTCCAGCGTCAGCTCGCTGTCGCTTTCCGCAAAATGCCAATACTCGGCCATCAGGACCAGATCCTTCAAACCGGCATCGGCAGCTGCCGCCTGCAGTTTTTCGAGACGAAACGGTGACAGGGCAACGCCACCGCGCAGCTTGGTAATGTAAGACATTAGACACCCGCGACAAGTACCAGGAAAGGGCGTCATAATACAGCAAAACATCGCTGCATTTAAGGCGGTGCCGGAGTTTCCGGGCGCATATTGGCAATTTTTGCGATTTACCCCCTCGTCATCCGTTCTATCAGGAGCATTCCGCAATGAAAAAGGTCGAAGCCGTCATCAAGCCGTTCAAGCTGGACGAGGTGCGCGAGGCGTTGTCCGAGATCGGCATCAACGGCCTCACCGTTTCCGAAGTCAAAGGCTTCGGCCGCCAGAAAGGCCACACCGAGCTGTACCGCGGCGCCGAATACGTGGTGGATTTCCTGCCCAAGGTAAAGATAGAAGTCATCCTGCCGGACGATCTGGTGGAGCGCGCGATCGAAACCATCGTCGCCACCGCCCGCACCGGCAAGATAGGCGACGGCAAGATCTTCGTCACCGCGGTGGAGCAAGTGGTGCGCATCCGCACCGGCGAAACCAACGAACAGGCGATCTGAGCGCCGGCCACGGCCAAAGAAAAAGCCGCCCCGGCGCGGGAGCGGCTTTTTTCGCGCGCGGCGATCAGCCCGCGCTTACTTCCACAGCTTCCACCACGGCATTTCCTCGACCGTCCACGGCTTGGCCAGGTACTGGCTCTTCGGATAGTTGAGCGCCAGCACGCGGCGGGCGTCGTCGCGCAGCTGCGGCAGCTGCAGCTTGTCGTAGGCGGCCACCATGATGGCCAGCGCCTCTTCCGGATACTTGGTGTTGGCGTAATCCTTCACCACGCCCTGCGCGCGGTTGGCGGCGGCCAGGTAGGCGCCGCGCTTCATGTAGTAGCGCGCCACGTGCATCTCGTTGCCGCCCAGCGCGTCCACCAGCTTGATCATCTTGGCGCTGGCGTCGGCGGTATAGGTGCTATTGGGAAAGCGGGTGGTCAATTCGCGGAACGCGGCGAAAGCTTCGCGCGCCGCGCGCGGGTCGCGCTCGCTCATGTCCTGGCCGGCCCATTTGGCGAGCAGGCCGGAATCGTCATTGAAATACACCAAACCCTTCAGATAATAGATGTAATCCAGATTGGGGTGGGTCGGGTGCAGCTTGATGAAACGGTCGGCCGCGGCGATGGCCTGTTCCGGCTCTCCATCCTTGTAATGGGTGTAGGCCAGGTCCATTTGCGCCTGCTGCGCATAGCGTCCGTAAGGGAAGCGCGACTCAAGCGTTTCGTAGAGCTTGACAGCGCGGGTATAATTGCCGCTGTTCAACTCGTCGTGAGCTTCCGAATACAGCTTCTCCACGGTCCAGCCGCGCGTTTCGTCGTAGGTTTCCGTGGTTGCACATCCGGCAAGCCCCATCACCAACATTGCTGCAACAACGTATCTTTTCATGACTGATCCTTACATTGACCCGGACGATTATAGCGACATCTCGGAAAACGAGATATCCGCCACGCAACATCTCGAAATTCCGCTGTCGCTGGGCGGCGAAAGACTGGACGCCGCGCTGGCCAAACTGCTGCCCGATTTCTCGCGCAGCCGGCTGACCCAGTGGATCAAGGACGGCCAAGTCAAGGTGGACGGCCAGGTGGTAGCGCCCAAGACCAAGATGCTGGGCGGCGAGAAACTGGAAGTTTCGCTGCAGCCCACGCATGAGGAAATGGCCTTCCAGCCGGAAGCCATGGACCTGCCCATCGTCTTCGAGGACGACCACATCCTGGTGATCAACAAGCCCGCCGGCCTGGTGGTGCATCCGGCGTCCGGCAACTGGAGCGGCACCCTGCTCAACGGCCTGCTGCATCACTGCCCGTCGCTGGCCGGCGTGCCGCGCGCCGGCATCGTGCACCGCCTCGACAAGGACACCTCCGGCCTGATGGTGGTGGCCAAGACCGTGCCGGCCCAGACCGATCTGGTGCGCCAGATGCAGGCGCGCAGCGTCAAGCGCGTCTATCGCGCCATCGCCGACGGCGTGGTGCCGTTCGACGGCACCATAGACGCCAACATCGGCCGCGATCCGCACAACCGGCTGAAGATGGCGGTGCTGAAATTCGGCGGCAAGCCCGCCATCACCCATCTGCGGGTGCTGGAGCGCTTCGCCAGCCACTCCTACGTGGAATGCAAGCTGGAAACCGGCCGCACTCACCAGATCCGCGTCCACATGCGCGAAGCCGGCCACCCGCTGTCCGGCGACCCGGTGTACGGCAACCTGCGCCACAAGATGGATGAAGACACCGCCGCCGCGGTGAAGGCGCTGGGCCGCCAGGCGCTGCACGCCTACGCGCTGGCCCTGGTCCACCCGGCCTCCGGCGAGCTGCGCAGCTGGAAAGCGCCGCTGCCGGACGACTTCCGCCGCCTGCTCGACCTGCTGCGCGGCGACGGCGCGCTGCCGGACGAAGAGGCTTTCGCCCACGCCGACGAGCAGGACGACGAAGACTGGGATGACGACGACGATGACGACGGCGACATCGAGGTGATCTATGCCCGCTGAAACCTGGCTTGCCGCCGACTGGCCGGCTCCGGCCAGGGTCCGCACCCTGGCCACCACCCGCCAGGGCGGCGTCAGCCAGCCGCCGTACGCCAGCCTCAACCTGGGCGCGCATGTCGGCGACGCGCCGGACGCGGTGGCCGCCAACCGTGCGCGGCTGCGTGACGAATTGCCGGCCGAACCGGCCTGGCTGAACCAGGTGCACGGCGTCGCGGTGGCTGACGCCGCCGCCCTCCGCGGCGCCGCCCCGGACGCCGACGCCAGCTTCGCCCGCGCGCCGGGCGTCGTCTGCGCGGTGATGACTGCCGACTGCCTGCCAGTGTTGCTGTGCGACGACGCCGGCCGCGCGGTGGCGGCGGCCCATGCCGGCTGGCGCGGGCTGTGCGACGGCGTGATCGAGGCCACTGTCGCCGCGATGGCTCTGCCGCCTGCCGGACTGATGGCCTGGCTGGGGCCCGCCATCGGCCCGGACGCCTTCGAAGTGGGCGCGGAAGTGCGCCAGGCCTTCCTCGCCCGCGATCCGGCGGCGGCCTCGGCCTTCATCGACATCGGCGAAGGCAAATACCTGGCCGACATCTACGCGCTGGCGCGCCAGCGTCTGCAAGCCGCGGGCGTCGAGCGGGTGTACGGCGGCGATTTCTGCACCGTGATCGACCGCGAGCGTTTCTTCTCCTACCGCCGCGACCGCGTCACCGGCCGCATGGCCTCGCTGATCTGGCTGCAGGACTGAGCCCTTTCGCCCCCGCCGCCCGGCGGGGCGTCCCAACCCGCCACAACTCCCCTTCCGCAAACGCCGCGCGGCGCGATTGACCCGCGCGCGCCACGCGAACATCATGTTGTTTTCACCACAGCCCCTTGCCGCCATGGACATCGCCATCGTCACGCTGGACAGTTTCAATGAGCTCGACTCGCTGATCGCTGCGGGCATCCTTGGCCGCATGTCCCCGCATGGTTGGAACGTGCGCATCTGCTCGCCCATTCCCGTCGTGCAGTCCCGCAGCGGCACGCGCCTGGAACGCCAGGCGGACCTGTCCTATGCCGGCAGCGCCGACGCGGTGCTGATAGGCAGCGGCTGGCGCACCCGCGACTGGGCGGCGGACGATGCCATCATGAGCCAGCTGCGGCTGGATCCCGCCCGCCAGCTGATAGGATCGCAATGCTCGGGCGCGCTGGTGCTGCATCGGCTGGGCCTGCTGGCCGACGGCGTCGCCTGCACCGATGGCCTGACCCGGCCGATGCTGGAGCAGTTGGGCATCACCGTCGCGCCCCGCGCCTTCCGCGCCGTCGGCAACATCGCCACCGCAGGCGGCTGCATGGCTTCGCAGTATCTGGCCGGCTGGGTTCTGCTGCGTCTGGCCGGCGAGGCGCGCGCGCGCGAGGTTTTGTCCTATGTCGCCCCGGTCGGCGAGGAAGCCGGCTTCGTCGACAGGGCCATGTCCGCCATCGCCGCGGCGTCCGAGCCCGTTCCCGAATGAAAACCATCCCGCTCGCCAGGCTGTCCCCCGCCGACCTCCATCCCTGCTTCCTGGAGGCGTTCAGCGACTACCTGGTGCCGGCGCAACCCAGCCTGGAATCGTTCAGCGCCATGCTGCGCCGGCGCGGCTGGGTGCCCGAGCTGAGCGCCGGCGCCTGGATAGACGGCCGGCTGGCCGGCTTCTGGCTATGCGCGACGCCGCCGATTGACGACGGAATGGAAGGTTATTGCATCGCTGCCGGCGTGGTGCCCGCCGCCCGCCGCCAGGGGGCGCTTTCCGCGATGGCGGCCCGGGTGGCGCGCCTGCTGGCCAGGCGCGGCATCCACCAGCAAAGGCTGGAAGTGATAGACGGCAATCAGCACGCGCAGCTGGCCTACGCCCAGCTGGGCTTCCAGCCGCTGCGCCAGCTTGACTGCTACCTGCTGCAGGTGCCCATCGACAGCCGGCGCCATTGGCCCGTCACGGTCCATCATGGCTACACGCCGGCGCGCTGGCCAAGCGCTGACTGGCTGGCCTATCCGCCGGCGGTGCCGAACCGCCGGGACTCGCTGCGGCGCGCCACGCCCGCCCCGCGCTGGTTGACGGTAGACGCCGGCGGCGCGGCGCTGGGCTCGCTGCTGCTGTCGGCCGACGGCGAAGCGCTGGAGCTGATGGTGGACCCGGCCCACCGCCGCCGCGGCATCGCCAGCCAACTGCTGCGCGCGGGACAGCTGCTGACGCCGGGCGGCCGGCTGGCATTCAACAACGTCGACCGCCGCGACCTGGCCCTGCTCAGCCTGCTGCTTCGGCACCAGGCCGCCTACCGGCTGTCGCAATGGGAAATGCTGAAACCGGCCGCAGCCGAGGCCGGCATTCGCTCCGCGCGGTGATAAAATAGAAAGTGTCGGCGGCGGCGCGTCCGCAGCCGGCGCCATTCACGCGACACAACCAGCCAGGCCGTCCGCTTACTCGCGGCCCGGCGCAGAATCCAAGGCCAGCCCGATGACTCCACAACAACAAACCGACTGGCAGAACCGCCTGATCACGCTGCTCGAGCAGCAACCGCCCGACGACGACGGCGCCCACGACCTCAGCCACCTGCACCGGGTATGGGCGGTGGCGCGCCAGTTGCTGGCCCACCATCCCGAAGCCGATGCGCGGGTGGTGATGGCCGGCTGTTACCTGCACGACCTGGTCAATCTGCCGAAAAACCACCCGCAGCGCCAGCTGGCATCGCACTGGTCCGCCGAGCGCGCCCGCCAGCTGCTGGCCGACGACGCGCTGTCGGCCGAGCAGCTGGACAACCTGGCGCACGCCATCGAGGCCCATAGCTACTCCGCCGCCATCCCGCCGCGCACGCTGGAAGCCAAGATCGTGCAGGACGCCGACCGCATGGACGCGCTGGGCCCGGTCGGCCTGGCGCGGATGTTCTACGTTTCCGGCCGCATGGGCCGCGCGCTGGCCCACCCGCTGGACCCGCTGGCCGAACAGCGCGGCACCGACGACCAGGCCTGGGCGCTGGACCATATCGCGGTGAAGCTGGCCAAATTGCCGGCGATGATGCAGACCGAAGCCGGCCGCGGCATCGCCGAGCGCAAGCTGCAATGGCTGCTCGCCTTCCGCGACGAGTTCTGCCAGGACTGGATGGCCCGCTAGGCCGAAGGCGCCCCCGCCATGATGATCCGCAAGCTGCCGCGCAACACCGCAGGCCGCGACTGGGTGGTGGGGGATCTGCATGGCTGCTTCAGCCAACTGGGCCGGCTGTTGAAAATCATCGCCTTCAATCCGGCCTGCGACCGCCTGCTGTCGGTCGGCGACATGGTGGACCGGGGGCCGGAAAGCCGGATGGCGGTGGAGTGGCTGACGCAGCCGTGGTTTCACGCGGTGCGCGGCAATCACGAACAGATGGCGCTGGACGCGATGCGCAATCCGCTGGAAGACCTGGAGCGCCACCTGCGCAACGGCGGCCGCTGGCTGACCGAGCTGAGCCATTCCGAGCGCGACGCCTGCCTCGCCGCATTCGCCGGCCTGCCGCTGGCGCTGGAAATCGACGTGGAAGGCGGCAAAATGGGCGTGGTACACGCCGACTGCCCCGACAACGACTGGCCGTCGCTGCGCGCCAGGCTGGAAGCCGACAATCCCCGCGACCAGGACTACGAGGCGCTGCTGTGGTCGCGCGAGCGGGTACGAAACGGGGGCGGCGGCGCCGTCCATGGTCTGGACCTGCTGCTGGTGGGGCACACGCCGCAGGAAAACGCCATCCTGTACGACAACGTGATGCACCTGGACACCGGCGCGGTCTACGGCGGCAAGCTGACGCTGTTCTGCGTCAGCGACTTCGTCGAAGTCTCGTTGCCGGCCAGCTTCGAACACATGGCGCAGTTCCAGCTGCATTAGACGCCCGCCGCCGCCTGCGGCTAGAATGCGCGGCCAGCATACCAGGAGGCCATATGGCCGAGCACAAGAAGAAATCCGCCGCCCCCAAGGCGGGCCAACTGGACCGCCGCGTTCAGGAGCAACGCCACGGCCAGGCCGAAGACGCCTGCCGCCGCCTCGTCGCGCTGCTGGAAGCCCTGGCCGCCGACGGCCGCCTGGACGGCAACCAGCAGGCCAGCCAATACCTGAACTCCACCCGCGCCTACTACCGCCGCATCCGCAACGGCAAGGTGATGGGAGCGGCCGACTTCACCGCCGCCGCCGACGTCTGCGCCTGCGCCCGCCGCGCGCTGGCCGCGCTAGACCCAGAACTCGTCTTCGCCGGACTGCCGCAGGCGGACGAGCTGCTGCAGGCCCTGCGGCTGGGCGAACAGGTGGAAACCGAAATGCGCCGGATCAAAGCCGCCGGCAAAGCTGGCTGAGGCAGCCATCCGCATGGCATGATGGCTGCACCGCCACGCCATAGGTCGCCATCATGTACAACCGCATTCCCCATCTGCGCGTCGCCCGCCCGGTCAGCAATCTCGCCGCCAGCAAGGCCATGTATTGCGAAGGCCTGGGTCTGCAGCTATTGGGCAGCTTCGCCGGCCACGACGGCTTCGACGGCGTGCTGCTGGGGCTGCCCGACGCCGGCTATCATCTGGAATTCATCGTCAGCCATCGGCATCCGGTCAGCCCCGCCCCCGGCGTGGAAGATTTGCTGGTGCTCTACCTGCCGGACAAGGCCGAATGGGAGGCGCTGTGCGCCTGCATGCGCGCCGCCGGCTTCCGAGCCGTGCCGTCCGCCAACCCGTACTGGGACGCGCGCGGCGTCACCTTCGCCGACCACGACGGCTACCGCACCGTGCTGCAAAACGCCAAAAGCCCGGTATAAGCCGCTATTTGACTTCGCTGGAGACGATTTTCTCCAGCAGCCCGGACGCGCGCATCTGCTCGATCACGCGGTTGAACTCCGGCGCCCAGTGATCGGCGCCGGCCGCCCGGGAAAAGCCGAAGGCGGCGTAGCTCAACTCGCCGATCGGCACGTCGGACACGCCGATCGCATCCGCCACGCCCTGTTGGTTGACCAGATATTTGCCGACATTCGAATCGATGGTCGCCAGGTCGATGCGGCCGGACTCGATCATCTTGATCAGGGTGACCGAATCCCGGGCCCGCTCTATCGGGTGCGCCGTCATGAAGGCGGCCTCCATGTCCTTGTCGACCACCGAGCCTATCTCCATGCCCAGCCGGTGCGTTTTCAGCCTGTCGTAATCCCGCCAGTCCACCGCGCCGCGGAATGCGCTCTTCTTGTACAGGAAGCAGTTGTACTGCCGCATCACCGGCGCGGAAAACTCCATGTACTGCTCGCGCTCCGGCGTTTTGTACAGCGGCAGGATGCCGTCCACCCGACCCTCCTTGGCCTCGGTCAGGCAGCGCTTCCAGGGCATGATCTTCACCGTCACCGCCAGGCCCAGCTGCCGGCCTATCTCCTGCAGCAGGCGCACCTTGATGCCGCCGCCGGCCACAGTGTCGAACTCGCCCAGCGCGTACGGCGGGTACTTGTCGTAGCACATCGTCAGCTCATCCGCCCGGGCGCCAAGCGCGCACAGCATCGCGGGCAGCAGAAACAGCAGCCTGGCTAACATGCGGCTTCCCCGGTCGAGTAAACGATCATGCGCGGCGCTCCGCCGGCTAGCCTTCCACCGCCTCGCTCTCCTGCTGCAGCTGCCACATTTCCGCGTAGCGGCCGCCCAGGGCCAGCAGTTCGCGGTGGCTGCCCTGCTCCACCACCCGGCCGGCGTCCAGCACCAGGATGCGGTCGGCGTCGACCACAGTGGACAGCCGGTGGGCGATGATCAGCGTGGTGCGGTTGGCCGCGATTTCCGCCAACTCGTGCTGGATGGCTTTCTCGGTGCGGGAATCCAGCGCGCTGGTGGCTTCGTCGAAAATCAGGATCGGCGGGTTTTTCAGAATGGTGCGGGCGATGGCGACGCGCTGCTTCTCGCCGCCGGACAGCTTCAGGCCGCGCTCGCCCACCAGGGTGTCGTAGCCGTCGGGCAGGCTGGCGACGAAATCGTGGATATGCGCGGAGCGCGCCGCCTCAATCACCTCCTCGCGGCTGGCGCCGGCCTTGCCGTAGGCGATGTTGTAGTAGATGGTGTCGTTGAACAGCACCGTGTCCTGCGGCACGATGCCGATGTGGGCGCGCAGCGAGTCCTGGCTCAGCTCGCGGATGTCCGCGCCGTTGATGCGCACCGCGCCGGCGTTGACGTCGTAAAAGCGGAACAGGATGCGCGACAGCGTCGATTTGCCGGCGCCGCTGGCTCCCACCACCGCCAGCGTCTGGCCGGCCGGGATGGCGAAGTCCACATCGTGCAGGATCTGGCGCTTGCTCTCGTAGGCGAAGCCCACCCGTTCGAAGCGGATGGCGGCGCTGCGGGTATCCAGCGTTTTCGCTCCCGGCGCGTCGGCCACTTCCAGATTGACGTCCAGCAGCTTGAACATCCGCTCGATGTCGGCCAGCGAATGCTTGATCTCGCGGTAGACGAAGCCCAGGAAGTTCAGCGGCGCGTACAGCTGCGTGATGAACGTCGCCACCAGCACCACGTCGCCCACCGTCATCCGGTGCGCCACCACGTCGCGCGCGGCCAGCACCATCACCAGCGTGACGCCGATGGCGATGATGGCCGCCTGGCCGGCGTTCAGCAACGACAGCGACACCTGGTTCTTGATCGCCGACGCTTCCCAGGCTTCCAGATTGCGGTCGTAGCGCTTGGACTCATACTCCTCGTTGTTGAAGTACTTGACCGTTTCGTAATTGAGCAGCGCGTCTATCGCCTTGGAATTGGCCTTGGAATCCAGATCGTTCATGGTGCGGCGGTAGACGGTGCGCCACTCGGTCACCAGCAATGTGAAGGCGATGTAGAGCCCGATGGTGCCCAGCGTCACCGCCGCGAATTCCCAGGCGTAGCGGTGGAACAAGATCGCCGTCACCATGCCGATCTCCAGCAGCGTCGGCAGGATGTTGAACACGGTGAAATTGAGCAGGAAGCCTATGCCCTTGGTGCCGCGCTCGATGTCGCGGCTCATGCCGCCGGTGTGGCGCTCCAGATGGAAGCGCAGCGACAGCCTGAACAGATGGCGGAACACATTGCGCGCCACGCTGCGCACCGCGCCCTGGATCACCCGGGCGAAAACCGCGTCGCGCAACTCCCCCAGCACGCCGGACAGCAGCCGCGCCACGCCGTAGCCGGTCAGCGCCAGCACCGGAACCGCCAGCAGCGTGGCCGGCAGCGACAGCTGGTCGACAATGTCCTTCAGGTAGAGCGGCACCGTCACCGCCGCCACCTTGGCCAGCACCATGCAGCCAAGCGCCAGCATCACCCGGCCCTTGAAACTCCACAGATACGGCAACAGCGTCTTGATGGTTTGCAAATCGTTTCGATTGGCCGGGGCCGGGCCGCTATGACTGATGCGCATAAAGGGTTTGCCTGTCGATCTATCCTGTCCGAAAGTGAAGAAGGCTCACTCAACAAGGGGCAGGCATCATGTGGATTCTGTTGCTGGAAGCTTTGGGCGCCGGAGCGCTCGCCTCCTTCATCGTCTGGTGGACCTGGCCGCGCGAGGACAAGGACCCGTCCTGTAAACGCGACTAGTGCAGCACCCGCGGCGCTACCAGCGTCATTTCCGGGATTTCCGCCTCGAAGCGCTGGCCGTCGTCGGCCACCAGCTGATAACTGCCCTTCATGCTGCCGTACGGCGTTTTCAGATGGGTGGCGCTGGAGTACTCGAAAGCCTGGCCCGGGTCCAGGTGCGGCTGCTCGCCCACCACGCCCATGCCGCGCACCTCCTGCACCTGCTGGTTGGCGTCGGTGATGATCCAGTGGCGGCTGACCAGCTGCGCCGGCTCGCTGCCGGTGTTGACGATGCGGATGCGGTAGCCGAACACGTAGATGTCGTTGGCCACATTAGATTGCTCGTCGATGTAATGCGGCTCCGCCATCACTTCCATGAGGTAGGTCTTGTCGGCCATTGCGGCTTCTCCTGATTGATATGGTTTTCATTTTATCCCGCCAATGGCCTTTTGGCGCGGTAGAATGCCCGGCATCCGTGTTTATCGATGTCAGAGCAATCGCCATGCGCACTTTCCGTATCGCCCCCAGCATTCTGTCCGCCGATTTCGCCCGCCTGGGCCAGGAAGTCAGCGATGTCGTCGCCGCCGGCGCCGACATCATCCACTTCGACGTGATGGACAACCATTACGTGCCGAACCTGACCATGGGTCCGATGTTCTGCGAGGCCATCCGCCCGCACACCCAGGCGCCGATCGACGTGCACCTGATGGTGAAGCCGGTGGACGCGCTGGCGGCCGCCTTCGCCAAGGCCGGCGCCGACATCATCACCTTCCACCCGGAAGGCTCCGAGCACGTCGACCGCACGCTGGGCCTGATCAAGGAAGCCGGCTGCAAGGCCGGCCTGGTGCTCAACCCGGCCACGCCGCTGTCCTGTCTGGACCACGTGATGGACAAGCTGGACATGATCCTGATCATGTCGGTGAACCCTGGCTTTGGCGGCCAGTCCTTCATTCCGCACGCGCTGGAGAAAATCCGTCTGGCGCGCCAGCGCATCGACGAATACACCGCCAAGCGCGGCGGCGAGATCTGGCTGGAAGTGGACGGCGGCGTCAAGGTGGACAATATCGCCCAGGTGGCCGCCGCCGGCGCCGACACCTTCGTGGCCGGCTCCGCCATTTACGGCCAGAAGGACTACAAGGCGGTCATAGACGCCATGCGCGCCGAACTGGCCCGCGTGCAAGGATAAGCGCGCAGCCGTTTCATTCCTATCCATCAAAGGGATAAAGCAAGCAATGCATGCATTCATCGTCACCGGCGCCTCGCGCGGCCTGGGCTACGCCATCTGCGAAACGCTGCTGAACGACGGCTACTTCGTCGTCGGCGTCGCCCGCCATGCCGGTCCGGCGCTGGAAGGCCTGGCCGCCCGCCACCCGGAGCGGCTGCTGGCCGTCAACGCCGACTTGGCCGACGCCGCCCAGGCGTCGGCGTCGATTCACTCCGCGCTGCAGCAACTGCCGCTGTCTGAGTGCGCGACCGTCACGCTGATCAACAACGCCGGCGTGGTGACGCCCATCGCCCAGGCCGGCCGCTATCCGGCCGACGAGGTGGTCAAGGCCGTCGCCATCAACGTCACCGCTCCGCTCCTGGCTAGCGACGCGCTGCTGTCCGCCACCGACCATCTGCCGGCGCGCCGCCGCATTCTGAACATCTCGTCCGGCGCCGCCGCCAAGGCCTACCCCGGCTGGAGCGTGTATTGCGCCACCAAGGCCGCGCTCGACCACTTCAGCCGCAGCGTCGCCGTGGAGCAGGAAGGCAAGGCCAATCCGGCGCAGATCGTCGCGCTGTATCCGGGCGTGGTGGACACCGACATGCAAGGCGATATCCGCGCCAGCGACGAAGGCCAGTTCCCGCAAAAAGCGCGCTTCGACGCCTACAAGGCCGACGGCGCGCTGAGCAGCCCCGGCGACGCCGCGCGCAAGATCGTCGACTACCTGGTGTCGCCGGCCTTCGGCCAGGCGCCAGTCGTCGACATCCGCGAGCTGTAAGCCCGCATTCTTCAATTCCGCCGCGGCCCGCCGGCCGCGGCTTCAAAAGCCAATATATGAATCTCAAGCACATCAAAGCCGTCGCCTTCGATCTGGACGGCACCCTGATCGACTCCATCCCCGATCTGGCCAATGCCGCCAACGCCATGCGCGCTCATCTGGGCCTGCCGCCGCTGGACCCGGAGCGCATCAAGAGCCATGTCGGCGACGGCATCGCCAGCCTGGTCCACCGCGCCATCACCGACGAGCGCCACGCCGAGGCCGACGGCCCGCTGTGGGAGCGCGGCTACCGCTTCTTCATCCAGCATTACCGCGAACACCTGGCCGACCAGACCACGGTCTACGCCGGCGTGCGCGACGGCCTAAGCCTGTTGCGCGCCCTCAAGCTGCCGCTGCTGGTCATCACTAACAAATCCGAGCGGCTGGCCGTGCCGCTGCTGGAACAACTGGAGCTGCGCGACCACTTCAGCCTGGTCCTGGGCGGCGACACCCTGCCGGAGAAGAAGCCATCCGCTTTGCCGCTGCAACACGCCTGCCAGGTGCTGGGCATCTCAGCCAAGGAAATGGCGATGGTGGGCGACTCCGCCAACGACGTGGCCGCCGCGCGCGCCGCCGGCTGCGCCGCCATCGCGGTGGGCTACGGCTACGGCGACGCCGCCTCGCTGGGCGC
The DNA here is from genome assembly GCF_001676875.1 of Chromobacterium subtsugae. Taxonomy (GTDB): domain Bacteria; phylum Pseudomonadota; class Gammaproteobacteria; order Burkholderiales; family Chromobacteriaceae; genus Chromobacterium; species Chromobacterium subtsugae. Next base: position 63,120 of record NZ_JYKA01000015.1, read on the forward strand.
CGACCTGACCGTGGCCAGCATTGCCGAGCTGTACGATTTGATGAAGAATGACGGCTCCATCTCACTCTAAAACCGGAAACCCCTGACTCATGGCTTTTCTTCCCGCTCCCGCCAGCTGGCGATGGCGCCGCTGCACCCGCTCCCGGCGCCCCGCCCCCAACTGACAGAACCCAAGGAAGAACACCCATGCAGCCACAGACTTTCCAGCAACTCGCCGCCGAAGGCTACAACCGCATCCCGGTCACCCAGGAGCTGCTGGCCGATCTAGACAGCCCGCTGTCCATCTACCTGAAGCTGGCCAACCAGCCGTACAGCTACCTGCTGGAATCGGTGGTGGGCGGCGAGCGCCGCGGCCGCTACTCCATCATCGGCCTGCCGGCCGACACCCGCCTGCGCGTCAACGGCCAGCGGGTGCAGGTGGAGTGCGGCGACAAGGTGATAGAGCGCCACGACGGCGATCCGCTGGCCTTCATCGAAGCGTTCCAGCGCCGTTTCCGCATCCCCGAGCTGCCCGGCCTGCCGCGCTACTCCGGCGGCCTCGTCGGCTACTTCGGCTACGACACCATACGCTATATCGAACGCCGCCTGGCCGACGTCCAGAAACCGGACCCGGTGGGCACGCCGGACATCCTGCTGATGCTGTCCGAGGAAATCGCCGTGGTGGACAACCTGTCCGGCAAGCTGCACCTGGTGGTGTACGCCGACCCGGAAGTGCCCAACGCGCTGCCCAAGGCCCAGGCGCGGCTGGCGCAGCTGCGCGCCAAACTGCGCGAGCCGCTCGCCATTCCGCTGTCGCTGCCCACCGGCCCCGCCGCGGAGGCGGTGTCGGAATACGGCGAGCAGGCCTTCATGGACGCGGTGGCCGCCAGCCAGCGCTACATCCACGACGGCGACATCATGCAGGTGGTGCTGGCCCAGCGCATGCAGCAGCCCTACCAGGGCTCGCCCATCGCCTTGTACCGCGCGCTGCGCAACCTCAATCCGTCGCCGTACATGTTCTTCTACCATTTCGACGACTTCCACGTGGTGGGCGCTTCGCCGGAAATCCTGGTGCGCCGCGAGGGCGAAACCGTGACCGTGCGCCCGATCGCCGGCACCCGCCCGCGCGGCCAGAGCCGCGAACAGGACGAGGCGCTGGCCGCCGAGCTGCTGGCCGACCCCAAGGAAATCGCCGAGCACGTGATGCTGATGGACCTGGGCCGCAACGACGTCGGCCGCGTCGCCGACATCGGCACGGTCAAGATCACCGACAATATGGCCATCGAGCGCTACTCGCACGTGATGCACATCGTCTCCAACGTCGAAGGCCAGGTAGACCGCAAGATCAGCAATATCGACGTGATCAAGGCCACCTTCCCGGCCGGTACCCTGTCCGGCGCCCCCAAGGTGCGGGCGATGCAGATCATCGACGAGTTCGAACCGACCAAGCGCGGCGTCTACGGCGGCGCGGTCGGCTACCTGGGCTTCAACGGCGACATGGACCTCGCCATCGCCATCCGCACCGCGGTGCTGAAAAACGGCATGCTCTACGTGCAGTCCGGCGCCGGGGTGGTGGCCGACTCGGTGCCGCAATCGGAATGGCTGGAAACGCAGAACAAGGCGCGCGCGGTGCTGCGCGCCGCGCAAATGGTGGCCGATGGGCTGGATGCCTGAATCCGGCCCTCCGCTCCGCCCCGCTCCACGCCGCCGGCCCCGCCCGGCGGTTTGCATTTTCGGACCGCCATGAAAAATGGCGGACGCCCCCGAGGGAGCATCCGCCACGCGCCGATTCTCGCAGAGCGCTCAGCGCTTGGTCAGCGTGATCCAGCTGTTTGCCGGCACCCGCAAAGTCCAGATGCCGTTGCCGATATAAGAGAACTGCTTGCTGGTATCGTATTGCCCATCCATGGGAATGAGCGGCTTGTCGGCGGACAGCGCAATGCCCGGCAGCTGGATTTCCCTGCCCTGCGGCAGCAGCGGACTGCCCGGCAGCACCACCCGCTTGGCCGGATAACCATAGCGCCCCGCGACATTCGCCGCGCCGGCGCTCAGCATGGTGCCGGCGTAGCGCTCCAGCATGTCCGCATAACCGGCGCCGCCTGCGGCCCGCAAGCCCTCGGAGACCGCCTGCGCGCCGGGATTCTGGCTTTCCAGCCACGGCCGGAACAACTGATGGCCGTATTGATGCACCATCAGCGCGCCCAAAGCCAGCGCCTTGGGATAACAGCTGCTCGCGCCATTCCAGCGAGAGAAGTCGCAAGGGACGAAATCGAGCGCCCGCTCGAAGTCCGCTCTTGGCCGCAAGTCCGGATGCGCGTCCCGCCCGGCGCCGCGCCCGCCGCCGAAGGTATCGGCCAGCACCAGATAAGCGATCGACTGGGCGAACATTTCGTCCTCCCAGGTTTCCACCTTGACTGGGACAGCCGGTTTGTAGCGCTTGTTGTAGCTGTAAAACAGGTGGGAAAACTCATGCGCCAGCGTGGAAAGCGCCTCGCCCGCGCCTTGCGAGCGCTCATGCCACTCCTCACCCGCCGCGCTGCGCGCCAGCACTTCGGATGACAAGAAGACCGCCAGCGCCGCGTTGCTGCGCTGGTATTTCTGGCATGGTTTCGCGTCTTCCGTGCACAAATTGCGCAGCGCGTTGCCCGACCAGACATAACCCATCAGCCCGGCGGCGTTGCCCTGGGCGCGCAACGGCGTCACCACGATATGGACGTCGCGGGTATCCGCCGGGATGGTAAATCCGGCGAACACCGGATTGCCGACCACGCCCCACGGCTGCCCCAGCAGCGACACCTCGAGCGGGTAGACGCTGCCCGCGAAACGCTCGGCCAGGAAGTCGGCCTGCCTGGCGCTGACGCCGGCGCCGTTCTCGGTCCAGACATGCACCGAGGCGCCGCCCGGCAGCGCGCGCTTTGTCCTGAGCGTGGTCGCGACATCATTCTCATGGATGGAATCGAACCATGTCTTTTCCTCGCCCGGCGCATATGCGACCGGCGCCTCCCGCCTGGCGCCCTGCCCCAGCTTCAGACGTTGCGCCGGCGCTTTCTGCGCGTAAATCGCGCTCAGCTCGGCATGCTCCGCCTGATAGTCCGGCTCGCGCGGCCCGGCGTCCTTCTCTTCCTGACGCAGGCTGAGCTCGCCGGCCGCCACGCCGGCGCCGCTCACCTTGGTCGAGACCGCGTGCCAGATCGCCGGCGACAGGCCCGATACCACCAGCTCACGTTCAAGATGGCTGTCATTGTAAAAACGGTACATCGAGCCGACCGCCTGGTTGGCGCCATCCGCCAGGCGGCAACGGTTGCCGCTGCAGACCAACTCTCCCGCCTCCGCCCCCGACTTCGCCTCCGGCGCGGCGCCATGCGCAACCGCGCCGCCGCCATCATTGGCGGATGGCGAACCACCTCCTCCGCCTCCTCCGCCGCATGCCGTCAAACCGGCAACCATGGCCGTCAGCAAAAGAGGTCTGAGCATTTCATTCATACAAGTTCACAGTTGCAATATTAATTAACAAGAATGTAATAATACTCATGGCAGCCATCAAGAAAATACAAGCCTGCTCGATAGCGGCAAATCCCGGAAGAGTTGTTGCTCTAAAGCAACAAAATTCCAATAAATATTCTAGTTGGGTCATAAATTTAATATTTTCACCCAGAAAAACCCGTAAGCAGTATGTAAACAAACCACGCCGCCCTACAGTCCTTTGCCCTCTCCGCTAAGCGAAAGGGTTCATTGCCGCATCGCCGACGCGGGAAGCGCCCTCTGCCCGGGGCTCTGGCCGCAGGATGAAATTTCAACGTCATTTTCATGCCCCCCCGTCCCCTCGGCGCGAAAAGGCGTTTATCGCAGCGCGCGGCGCGGCCGGGTCTCGCCCGCGAAGGAAAATCATCAAGCCGCGCTGTCGCCGGCCCGCGCCGCGAACTAGTCTGAATGCAGACTAGTTCAGACCCCAAGGTGACTGTCATGCTGCTGCACGATATGCGGACACGCCATAAACTGGCCCTGCTGCTGGCGATCCCGCTGCTGGCCATCGCCGCCGTAGCCGGGGAAGGGCTGGTGACCATGGCCGAATTGAAGGACCACGTCGCCAAGGTTTACGTCAGCAGCGCCGCGCCGCTGTTCGAAGTGTCCAAGGTCAGCTCTCTGGTGCCGCGCACCCGCATAGACGTGATGCAGGCGATGATGGACGCCATGGCCGGCGGCGCCGGCTACCGCACCCCCACCCAGCGCGCCGACCGGCTGTACGGCAAGATAGGCGAAATGCGGGAGGCGATCGCCAAGCTGCAGCAAGGACACATTTCAGCGGAACTGAAACCCCAGGTGGACGCCATCGCCGCGCTGTATCAGGACATGGCCGCCAACAGCCTGGAGCCCTTCGTCAACGCCATCCGCGCCAACCGCATCGAGGACGCCAAGGCGATCTATCCCAAATTCGTCAAGCAGTACGAAGGACTGCGCGACCAGGTCGGCGCGCTGATGCCGCGCCAGCTGGCTATCGCCGAAACCGCCTACCAGGACGCCAACCGCACCTATCAGAGCCAAAGCCGGCTGATTTACGGCGTGCTGGCGGTGTCGGTGCTGCTCAGCCTGGCCATAGGCTTCGCGCTGGCCAAGCTGATTAGCGAGGAATTGGACAAGCTGCGCGCCACCATGCTGGAAGCCGCCGACCACTTGCGGCTGAGCCTGCGCGCCCGCGTCGGCGGCCGCGACGAATTCGGCGAAGTGGCCGATGCCTTCAACCGGCTGATGTCGGCGTTCGAATCCGCATTGCAGCGGATACGCGCGGTGGGCGAACAGGTGAGCGAACGCTCGCACGCGGTGGCCGACGCCGCGCGCGCCATCGCCCGCGGCACCATGGAGCAAAACCAGGCGGCGCAGCACACCACCACCGCGGTGGAGGATGTCTCGGCCAGCGTGCAGCGGGTGGCGCAGACCGCCAGCGACAGCACCGCCTTGTCGCTGTCCGTGCAAACCCTGTCCGAACAGGGCGGCCAGGTGCTGACGGAAAACGCATCCAACGCCAACACCCTGCACGGCGCCATCCACAAGACCGCCGAACTGACGCAGAGCCTGGCGCAGCGCTCGCAGCAGATCAACAACATCGTCAGCGTGATCCATGACATCGCCGAACAGACCAATCTGTTGGCGCTGAACGCGGCGATCGAGGCGGCGCGCGCCGGCGAGCAAGGCCGCGGCTTCGCGGTCGTGGCTGACGAGGTGCGCAAGCTGGCCGAACGCACCACCAGCGCCACCGGCGAGATCGGCGCCATGCTGGGCGGCATTCAGAGCGACGTGGCCAGCGTGGTCAAGGACACTCAGATGTGTTCGGAATTGATAGAGGAGAGCCGGCGCAGCTCCGAACGGGCGATGGAGGCGCTGCAGCAGATACGCGGCGGCGCCGAGACCTCGGCGCGGCAGATCGCCGAGATCGCCTCCGCCACCGTGGAACAAGGCGCGGCGACAGCGGATATCGTGCAAAGGATAGAGCACATCGCGGCGATGGCCGGCGAGAACGACAGCTCGGTGCAGGCAGCGTCGGCCGCGGCAGACAGCCTGGCGGCGCTGGTCAGCCAGCTGGAAGCGGAAATCGACCGCTTCCGCGCGCGCTGACGCCCTGCCCGCCTCAGGGCTTGCTGGCGGCGTGGATCGCCAGGGTGCCCAGCAGAGTGGGAATCTGCCGGACCAGCCGCACGCCGGCAAAACCGGTTTCGCCCATCAGCCGGGGCAGCACGCCTTCGACATTGCCCTGGGTAGTGGCGAAACCATCCAGCCACTGCACCGGATAGAACAACGCGCGCATCAGCCGGTTTTGCGGCACGCCCCAATCGGCGACATATAACTCGCCGCGCGGCTTCATCACCCGTTGGATCTCCACCAGCGTGCGGCGCTTGTCCTCGGTGTCCAGATGGTGGAAAAACAGGCTGGACAAGACCCGGTCGAAGGCGTTGTCCAGATAGGGCATGGAAAACGACATGCCTTGGCGAAAGGCCAGCCTGGCGCCCGCCCGTTCCGCCTTGTCCGTCGCCAGGCGCAGAATGCGCCCGTCGCCGTCCAGCCCCTGCACCAGCAGGCCCGGCGCGCGCAGGCTGGCCGCTATCGCCAGCGTGCCGGTGCCGCAGCCCACATCCAGCACCCGGTGTCCGGGCCGCAGTTGCGCGGCGTCCAGCAACGCGTTTTTGAAATGCTTCTCCCGGGCGGTAAGCGCCACCAGCGGATCGTAAAGCGCGGTCAATGCCGAAAAGCGCAGCGCATGGATATATTGCCGCCTGGATGAAGCCATCGGTGTTCTCCTGGTTGACCGGCCACGGCCCGGAACCCGGCCCGGACGCGCGACAGCCTCCTTACCCTAGCCGACCCGCGCTTGCCGACAAACCGTCTGAATGGCCACCCTCCCCCTGTCGTCAGGCCACTTTTCACGCCGCGGCCGTGGCGAAGGCGCAACAGAAGCGGCGCTCGCGGCGCGACACCGCCCGCGTCCCTGGCACCTGCTGCCGGCCAGCGCGTGGTTTTCCGCCATTTCCTGTCGACGCCATTCCGCCGCCGCGACGGCCCCGAAAAAAATCTCACGCCGCAAAGCCAATAACGACGCGGCTTTCCTTGGTTTCAGACAAAGTCAAGACTTGAACTACGTCACCCCCACCACTAGAATTTGGGCATCTAAAGCGCTGCGGACAGCACATCTTGTGTTTACCCACAAACAGCGCACAGCTTTTCAACAAAATTGTCCACAAGCCGACCTGCCCTCAAGAACGCAGCGCGGCCGGGCCTAAACTTCTCTTTATCGAGGGATACATGCAATTGACCACCTTTGAAGGGCAAACCGCCGCAGAACTCGGCCGCGCCGCCGCGCCGCAAGCCGATTTCAGCCTGTACAAGACCATTCGCCGCAATGGCGCGGTAGTGCCGTTCGAGCCTGTCAAAATCTCCATCGCGATGACCAAGGCCTTCCTGGCCGTGGTTGGCCAACAAGGCGCCACCTCCGCCAGCATCCGCGACAAGGTGGCCCAACTGACCGAACAGGTGGTCAATGCGCTGATGCGCCGCAAGCCCGAAGGCGGCGCGATCCACATCGAAGACATCCAGGACCAGGTCGAACTTTCGCTGATGCGCTTCGGCGAGCACGATGTGGCCCGCGCCTACGTGCTGTACCGCGAACAACGCTCGCAAGAACGCGCCGCGCGCGGCGAGGCGCTCACCCAGGTGCAGATCAACGTGCTGCGCAAGGATGGCCGCAAACTGCCGCTGGACGTGGCCCGCCTGCGCGGCAACATCGAAGCCGCCAGCAAGAATCTGGCCGGCATCGACGTCGACGCCATCCTCGGCGAAACGCTGAAGAACATCTACGACGGCGTGCCGGAAGAGGAAGTGGGCAAGTCCGCCATCCTGGCCGCCCGCTCGATGATCGAGCAGGACCCGGCCTACGATTACGTGACCGCCCGCCTGCTGATGGGCAACATCCGCCTGGAAATCCTGGGCGAAGCCGTGGGCCAGGACGAAATGGCCGCGCAGTATCCGCACTATTTCGCCAGCTTCATCAAGAAGGGCATCGCCGCCGAGCTGCTGGATGAAAAGCTGGCCGAATACGACCTGAAGAAACTGGGCGCCGCGCTGGATGCCGAGCGCGACCTGAAATTCGGCTACCTGGGCCTGCAAACCCTGTTCGACCGCTACTTCCTACACATCGACGGCACCCGCATCGAAATGCCGCAGGCCTTCTACATGCGCGTCGCCATGGGCCTGGCGCTGAACGAAGTGAACCGCGAAGACCGCGCCATTGAGTTCTACAACGTGCTGTCCAGCTTCGACTTCATGTCGTCCACCCCGACGCTGTTCAACTCCGGCACCCGCCGCAGCCAGCTGTCCAGCTGCTACCTGACCACCATCGCCGATGACCTGGACGGCATCTACGAAGGCATCAAGGAAAACGCGCTGCTGTCCAAATTCGCCGGCGGCCTGGGCAACGACTGGACCCCGGTGCGCGCGATGGGCTCGCACATCAAGGGCACCAACGGCAAATCGCAAGGCGTGGTGCCGTTCCTGAAAGTGGTCAACGACACCGCGGTGGCGGTGAACCAGGGCGGCAAGCGCAAAGGCGCGGTCTGCGCCTACCTGGAAACCTGGCACGCCGATATCGAGGAATTCCTCGAACTGCGCAAGAACACCGGCGACGACCGCCGCCGCACCCACGACATGAACACCGCCAACTGGATTCCGGACCTGTTCATGAAGCGCGTGATGGAAGGCGGCGAGTGGAGCCTGTTCTCCCCGTCCGAAACCGCCGACCTGCACGACCTGTACGGCCGCGCCTTCGAAAAGGCCTACACCGCCTACGAAGCCCGCGGCGAGCGCGGCGAGCTGAAAGTCTACAAGCGCATCCCGGCCCTGAGCCTGTGGCGCAAGATGCTGACCATGCTGTTTGAAACCGGCCATCCGTGGGTGACCTTCAAGGATCCGTGCAACATCCGCAGCCCGCAGCAGCACATGGGCGTGGTCCACAGCTCCAATCTGTGCACCGAAATCACCCTGAACACCAACGACGACGAGATCGCCGTTTGCAATCTGGGCTCGGTCAACCTGGCGGCGCACCTGAAGGCCGACGGCAGCCTGGACGGCGACAAGCTGCAGCGCACCATCCGCATCGCGCTGCGCATGCTGGACAACGTCATCGACATCAACTTCTATCCGGTGAAGAAGGCGCGCAACTCCAATCTGAAGCACCGCCCGGTCGGCATGGGCGTGATGGGCTTCCAGGACTGCCTGCACATCAAGCGCGTGCCCTATGGCTCCAACGCCGCCGTCGAATTCGCCGATGAATCGATGGAAATGGTGGCCTACTACGCCTACCTGGCCTCCACCGAGTTGGCGGAAGAGCGCGGCCGCTACCCGTCGTACAGCGGCAGCCTGTGGGACCGCGGCGTGCTGCCGCACGACAGCATCAACCTGCTGGCGGCCGAGCGCGGCGGCTATCTGGAAGTGGACCGCACCGAACGCATGGACTGGAACCTGCTGCGCGACCGCATCAAGCAGTTCGGCATGCGCAACAGCAACTGCCTGGCCATCGCGCCGACCGCGACCATCGCCAACATCATCGGCGTGTCCGCATCCATCGAGCCGACCTACCAGAACCTGTTCGTGAAATCCAACCTGTCCGGCGAATTCACCGTCACCAACGAATACCTGGTGCGCGACCTGAAAGCCGCCGGACTGTGGGATGAAGTGATGGTGGCCGACCTGAAATACTTCGACGGCAGCCTGGGCCAGATCGACCGCGTGCCGGCCGAGCTGAAAGCCATCTACGCCACCGCCTTCGAACTGGATCCGCGCTGGTTGGTGGAAGCCGCTTCGCGCCGCCAGAAGTGGATCGACCAGGCGCAATCGCTGAACCTGTACATGGCCGGCGCGTCGGGCAAGAAACTGGACGAGCTGTACAAGCACGCCTGGATCAAGGGCCTGAAAACCACCTACTACCTGCGCACCCTGGCAGCCACCAGCGCCGAGAAATCCACCGGCCGCGGCGGCGAGCTGAACGCGGTGTCCAGCGGCAACAGCCAGCAGGCTCCGGCCGCCGAGGTGGACAACACCCCGGCCACCGACGCCAAGTTCTGCAGCATCGACAATCCGGACTGCGAATCCTGCCAGTAAGGCGGAACCCTCGCCCCAAGACAAACGGCTACCCTGATGGGTGGCCGTTTTTCATTCATGGCCCGCAGCGCCTGCCAGAACGCTGCGCGGCGATAGTGATGCGGCAAAGCCCAAAAATTCGCGCCTGCCGCCGTATCGGCATGAACAGCCTAGTCTTACATGCCCCTTTCGCTTCTCCCGCAGCCATGCCGAACCGGCATAGCCCGCGCCAAGCCAGGCTTCCGCCGGCATCCTCTTCCCGCCGGCTCTGCAATCGCGACACAAGATTCGCTTAATCACGCGGAGCCTGTCACTCCGCCGCTGGCGCGGCGCCGCCCCGAAAATAATGACATTGTAATTTAAATTAAAGATCAAAATAATAAATGTCTGCTCTTTAATTTAAATGATTAAGACAATGCTTCATTAAAATTTCAATACAAAAACGCTTAGCCATAATTAGAGCATTTCTACCACACCACCCCTGTCCTAAAGCACAGCCAAACTGACGTCAAACTGTCACTTCTCCAGTCATGGCCGCCAAGCCTACCTAACTCACATCGATTTCAACACATCAGCAAAACTAGATATTTCCTTTTTTATCAATGATCTGTATGTCCAACCATGGACATTCACGCCACGCCGCGCAATGAGATCGTCATGAAAACAGGGGAATTACAATGTCGTACATACCTGTTTTGGCATGCGGTATCATTTACTCGTCATTGGCAGAAAATTTAATGCTGAAAACAAAAAATAGTACAAAGTCATTTTTATGCAGCCAAGCCACAACCCTATTTGACCGCAATGAGATAAAGCAAAGAAATAAATTCATCGAAAAAACAATTTGAATAAAAACAATATCAGGAAGAAGCAAACCGGATCACCCCTTTTACTATGCCGCTAGCAAATCGGCCCAAATAATGGCGCAATCCTCATGAACCATCCGCAACCGTCCCAACCGACCAGCGCTTCGGAAAATCGCCTCCTCCCGTCGCGCCAACCAGAACGCGTCGCCATCATCGGCGCAGCTTGCCGCTTCCCCGGCGCCAACAGCCTCCAGGCGCTCAGAAACCTGCTGCTGGAAGAACGCGAAGCCGTGGACCAGATCGCCATAGACCGCGGCGCCATCGCCGCCGACGGCGTGAGCCGGGCCGGCCTGATCGACCCGCCGGATGGTTTCGACCCGCCTTTCTTCGGCATCGCCCAGCGCGAAGCCAATCAGATGGACCCGCAGCAACGCCTGGTGATGGAGCTGGCGGTGGAAGCGCTGGAGTCCGCCGGCATCCCGCGCGCCAGCCTGGCCGGCAGCCGCACCGGCGTCTACATCGGCATCTCCACTTTCGACTACAGCCGGCTGCAGATGAACGAAGGCCAGGATCTCGACCTGTACGCCGGCACCGGCAACGCCTTCAGCATCGTCGCCAACCGACTGTCCTACTTCCTCAACCTGGCCGGCCCCAGCCTGGCGGTGGACACCGCCTGCTCGTCGTCGCTGACCGCCGCCCACCTCGCCGTCCGCGCGCTGCGCGCCGGCGAAATCGACCTCGCCATCGTCGGCGGGGTCAACCTGCTGCTGGCGCCCGACCTGATGAAAGTGTTCGCCGGCGCCAAGATGCTGTCGCCCGACGGCCGCTGCAAGACTTTCGACGCCGCCGCCGACGGCTATGTGCGCGGCGAAGGCGCCGGCATCGTCATCCTCAAGCGCGCCAGCCAGCTACAGCCGGAGAGCGAACGCGCGTTGGCGCTGATCGCAGGCAGCGCGGTCAACCAGGATGGCCGCACCAACGGCCTCACCGCCCCCAGCGGCCCGGCCCAGGTCGGCGTGATCCGCGACGCGCTGGCTGACGCCGGACTGCTCCCCGCCGATATCGACGCGGTGGAGTTGCACGGCACCGGCACCCCGCTGGGCGACCCGATCGAAGCCCAGGCGCTGGGCGAGGTTTTCGCCGCGGATCGCGAACAACCGCTGGCGGTCGGCTCGGTCAAGACCAATATCGGCCACCTGGAGGCCGCCGCCGGCATCGCCGGCCTGCTCAAGGGCGTGATCGCCCTGCGCGAGGCCAAGCTGCCCAGCTCGCTCAACTTCCGCCAGGCGAATCCGGACATCGACCTAGCGCGGCTGAAGCTCGCCGTCGCCAGCGCGCCGGTCGCGCTGCCGTCCGCGCGCCGCCCCGCCCGCATCGGCGTCAGCAGCTTCGGCTTCGGCGGCACCAATGCCCACCTGATACTGGAGACCGCCCCGGCGCAACCGCCGCGGACGGCCCATGCCGACGATGCCGCCAGCTGGCTGCTGCCGCTGAGCGCCGCCTCCGCCGACGCCCTGCGCGCGCAAGCCGCCCAATACGCGGCGCTGCTGGAGCGATCCGGCGGCGCCGCGCTGGCCGACATCGTCCACACCGCCGCGCGCCACCGCGACCATATGGACCACCGGCTGGCGGCTCATGGCGATCGCGGCCAGTTGATCGCCGCCCTGCGCGCCGCGGCCGGCGGCCAGACGCATCCCGGCTTGTCGCTGGGCCGCCGCCCGGCCGCCGGTGCCCGCAAGCTGGCGCTGCATGGCGCTGCGCCGGAACTGCGCGCAGCGCTCGCCCAAGCCGGCATCGCCGCGGACGCCGAACTGGAGAGTTCGTCGCCCGAGGCCTGGCAACAGCAGTTGCCGGGCCGCTGGGACATCCTCGCGCCCAGCCATGGCGAAGCCGCCGCGCTGCCGGAAAGGCTTCGGCCGCTGGCCGCTCCCGCCGACGCCATGGCCGCGCTCGGCCTGCTCTACGCCTACGGCCACGAACTGGACTGGCAGCGGATCCAGCCGGCCGGCGCGCTGGCCGAACTGCCTGCCTATCCGTGGCAGCGCCGCCGCTGCTGGTACGGCGACCAAGGCCTGGCCGCGCGCGTCACCGACCGCCCCCGCCATCTGCTCGCTCTGGCCGCCGCCAGCGCCGAAGCGCTGTCCAGCCAAGCCGCGCAAGCGCTGCAAGACTGCGCCCAACTGCCGCCCGACGCCTTGGCCGACTTCTGCCATGCCGCCAACGCCGGTTTGGCCAAGCAGCCCTGGCGCGCCAGCGTCGGCGCCGCCGACTCCGAAGAATTGCGCCGCGGCCTGCAGCAACTGGCCTCCCGGCCCCAGCCCGCGCCCGCGCCGGCCGCCGAGCCCGGCGTGGTGTTCCTGCTGACCGGCCAGGGCAGCGCGCTGGCCGGCGCCGGCGCCGAACTCTATGCCAGCCATCCCCGCTTCCGCGACGCCATCGAACACTGCTCCTCCCTGCTCAAGCCGGTGCTTGACGTTTCCTTGTCGCGGCTGCTGTTCGACCGCGTCCGCGGCGACGCGCTGCTGCAGAACACCTGCTACGCGCAGCCCGCCTGGGTGGCGCTCAGCTGGTCGCTGGCCCAGCTGTGGGCCGACTGGGGCGTGCGCCCGGCGGCGCTGCTGGGCCACAGCCTGGGCGAATACACCGCCGCGGCGCTGTCCGGCATGGCATCGATAGAACAGATCCTGCCGCTGGTGGCGGCGCGCGGCGCGCTGATGCAGGAAACCGCCGGCGCGGCCGGCATGGTCGCGGTGAAGGCTTCGGCGGAGCAACTGCGCGAGCTGGTCGCCCCCCATGCCGGCAGCCTGGCGTTGGCCGCCGACAACGGCCCCGCCAGCTGCGTGCTGTCGGGCGCGTCCGACGCGCTGGCCGAGGCGCTGAAGGCGCTGGACGCCCAAGGCATACGCTGGCGCACGCTGGACGTCTCCACCGCCTTCCATTCCCCTCTGCTGGACCCGGTGCTGGAGCGGATGGCCGCGCTGGCCGCGCCGATAGACTGGCAGCCCGGCACGGTGCCGGTGATTTCCAACCTCAACGGCCTGGCGCACGCGGCAGCGCCCGACGCCGCCTACTGGGCGGCGCATGCCCGCGGCACCGTGCAGTTCCGCCAGGGCGTGCAAACCCTGCTGGCGCAAGGCCACAGGCTGTTCCTGGAGCTGGGCCCGCGGCCGACGCTGAGCGCGCTGGGCCGCGCCGCCAGCGGCGAGCTGGCCGTCAACTGGCTCAGTTCGCTCGACGGCGCCGGCAACGATTGGCAAGCCATGCTCGACAGCGCGGGCGCGCTGCACAACGCCGGCGTCAACCTTGACTGGAGCCGCTTCGACCAGCCCTACCGCCGACGCGCCCTGCCGGCCCCCGCCGCCCGATCCTCCATTCCATCTTCGCTGGAGCCATCCATGCCACAAGTCAACAGCTCTCTGGATCCCCGATCCAATCCGTCGACCTCCGACGACCACGTGCGGCAAGTCCGCGCCGACCTGGTGCGGCAAATCGCCAAGGCGCTGGGAGAGTCGGAGGCCGACCTGCAAACCGACCGCCTGTTCATCGAAATGGGCGCCGACTCCGTGATGCTGGCCGAGGCGATGCGCGGCATCCAGGCCAGCTACGGCGTCAAGATCAGCGCCCGCCAGCTGCTGAACGAACTGAACACCATAGACCGCCTCAGCGTGCACCTGGCCGAGCAAACCGCGCCGCAGGCCGCCCCGGCGGCGGCCGCGCCTGCGCCGGCCATCGCGCTGCCGGCCCACGCCGCGGCGGGCGACATGAACGCGCTGTTCCAGCAACAGCTGAACCTGGTGCAGCAGGTGATCCACAGCCAATTGGCCGCGCTGGGCGGCGCGCCGCAAGCCGCGCCGGCGCCGATTCGCCCGGTGGCCGCGGCCATCGCCGCCCTGCCGGCCGCGCCCAGCAGCATCCCGGCGGCAAAAGCCGCGCCGGCCCGCGCCGCCGGCTCCGCCCAGTCCCAGCAGCAGGCCGCCCACTTTGCCGCCTTTTCCCAGGCCTACATCGCCCGCACCGCCACCTCCAAGCGCCTGGCCGACGAACGCCGGCAGCGGCTGGCCGACGTGCGCGCCTCCGCCGGCTTCCGCCCCACATTGAAGGAAATCGTCTACCCGCTCACCGGCAACCGCGCCGACGGCGCCCGGGTCTGGGACGTGGACGGCAATGAGTACATCGATATCTCGATGGACTTCGGCGTCAACATCTTCGGCCATGGCGCGCCTTTCCTGAAAGCGGCGCTGCACGAGCAAGCCGAAAACAGCCTGGCGCTCGGCACCCGCTCCACCCTCGCCGGCGAAGTGTCCACCATGCTGTGCGAAATGACCGGCATGGACCGGGTCCTGTTCTGCCAGTCGGGCAGCGAATCGCTGATGACGGCGCTGCGGCTGGCGCGCCTGTTGCGCGACCGCTCGCGGGTGGCGGTGTTCCGCAAGTCCTACCACGGCCACTTCGACGGCCTGTTGGGAGACCGCTCCGCCATCGGCGACGCCACCGAGCCGGTGGCGCCCGGCATCCTCCCCAACTTCGTCGCCGACCTGCTGATGCTGGACTACTGCGACGACGCCGCGTTGCAGGCGATTGAAGCCAACGCCGATCAACTGGCCGCCGTGCTGGTGGAGCCGAT
The DNA here is from genome assembly GCF_001676875.1 of Chromobacterium subtsugae. Lineage (GTDB taxonomy): Bacteria > Pseudomonadota > Gammaproteobacteria > Burkholderiales > Chromobacteriaceae > Chromobacterium > Chromobacterium subtsugae. The sequence goes on from NZ_JYKA01000015.1 coordinate 78,150, forward strand.
CCAAAGCCGCGTGCTGGACGCCCAGCCGCGCGAATTCCTGCACAAGCTGCGCGAAGTCACCCGCCGCCACGGCATCCTGCTGATTTTCGACGAAATGATCACCGGCTTCCGCTGCGCCCCCGGCGGCGCGCAGGAAGTGTTCGGCGTGGAGGCCGACCTGGTCACCTACGGCAAGACCATAGGCGGCGGCGTGCCGATGGCGGCGCTGGCGGCGCGCGGCTCGCTGCTGGACGGCATAGACGGCGGCATCTGGCGCTTCGGCGACGACTCCGCACCCGACGCCGGCACCACCTTCTTCGCCGGCACCTTCAACAACCACCCGCTGGGCCTGGCGATGGCGCACGCGGTGCTGAAGGAGCTGAAACAGCGCGGCCCGGCCTTCCAGCAGTCGCTGACCGAACGCACCCGGCAGCTGACCGAACGCCTCAACCAGTACTTCCAGGCCGAGAAGCTGCCGCTGTCGATGATCCACTTCGGCTCGGTGTTCCGCTTCAAGCACGCCGGCAATCTGGACCTGTTCTACTACCATCTGCTGCACCGCGGCCTGTTCGTCTGGGAAGGCCGCAACTGCTTCCTGTGCGACGCGCACGGCCAACAGGAGATCGACTTCATCGTCGACAGCGTGATCGATTCCGTCGAAGCCCTGCGCGCAGGCGGCTACCTGCCGGCGCGCCCGGCCGGCACCGGCCTCGCCGCCGGCGAAGCGCCGCTGTCCGACACCCAGCGCCAGATCTGGCTGGCTTCGCAGCTGGACGCCTCCGGCGCCGCCGCTTATTGCGAAACCGTCGCGCTGGAGCTGGGCGGCCGCATCGAAGCCGCCGCGCTCCAACGCGCCCTGGCCGAGCTGTCGGCCCGGCACGAGGCGCTGCGCACCACCGTGCACGGCGACAAGGGCATCCAGCGCGTCCACGCCGAACTGGCCATCCCGCTGACGCTGGGCGAAGGCGGCGACGGCGCCGACTGGCTGCGCGCGTTCTCCGCCACGCCCTTCGCGCTGGAAAGCGCCGGCCCGCTGCAAGCCGGCCTGTTCCAGCTTGCCGACGGCAAGCCGGTATTGGCGCTGCGCGCCCACCACATCCTGATAGACGGCTGGTCGCTGGCGCTGATTCTGGAAGAGCTGGGCGCGCTGCTGGACCCGGCCGGCCGCGCCGCGCTGGAAGCGGCGCAGCCGTTCCGCCGCCAGCTGGAATGGCTGCTGTCGGCGCGCGACGAGCAGGCCGAAGCCTTCTGGAGCCAACGCCTGGCCGACGCGCCGGAAGCCTTGCCGCTGCCGCGCGCCAACGCCGGCGACGATGGCCAGCAGGCCCGCTGGCAGGGCGAGCGGCTGCGGCTGCCGGTGCCGGCCGGCACCGCCGACGCGCTGACCCAGCTGGCCGTGCGGCAGAAGGCCACGCTGTTCACCACAACGCTCAGCCTGACGCTGGCGCTGTTCCACACCCTGTTCGACCGCGACGACATCCTGCTGGGGGTGCCGACCCACGGCCGCCTCGACGGTCTGGAGCGCATGGTGGGCCAGGCGGCCCAGATCATGCCGTTGCGCTCGCGCCTCGCGCCCGGCGCGCGCTTCGAGCAACTGCTGGAAACGGTGGACTTTGAACTGGAGGCGATGTCCGACCACCAGGCCTACCCGCTGGCGCGCCTGCTGGAGCCGGTGCTGGCCGGCGGCGAGCGCCCGGGCGCGCTGACCGTCACCTTCAACCTCGACCGCGTGCGCCAGAGCGATTTCGCCGGCCTGCCGGTCACCTTGCTGGACGCGCCGGTGTCCGGCGTCAAGTTCGACCTGGCGATCAACCTGATGCAGACGCCCAAGGGCTGGCTGCTGGACCTGGACTACCAGAGCCGCCGCTACCGCCGCGAAGACATCCAGCGGCTGGCCGAGCGCTGGCTGGACTGGGCCGCGCGCGTCGCCGCCGACCCGGCCGTCGAACTGGAGCGCGCCAACCCGCTGCCGGCCGCCGAGCTGCAGCAGGTGCTGCGCGGCTTCAACGCCACCGCCAACGGCAAAACCGCGCTGCCGGTGCCGCAACGCATCGCCCGCCAGGCGGCGCTGACGCCCGACGCCATCGCCATCACCGCCGACGGCCGCCATATCGACTACCGCACGCTGGACCTGGCGGCGCGCACCATCGCCAGCGAATTGGTCAACCACGGCGCCGGCCCGGAGAAGATCGTGGCGGTGATGCTGCCGCGCTCGGCCGAACTGGTGGCCTCCCTGCTGGGCATCTTCTACACCGGCGCCGCCTACATGCCGATAGACCCGGACGAACCGGCGCTGCGCCGCGAGGAAATCTTCGCCGAGACCCAGCCCATCGCGCTGGTGACCGATGCCGCCATCGCCTCGCGCCTGGCGGTGGACTGCCCGGCCATCATCGTCGAATCGCCGGAAGAGCTGGCCGCCGGCTGGCCCAGCACCGCCGATGCCTGGGTCAACCCGGCACCCGTCGAAGCCGGCGACCTGGCTTACGTGATCTACACCTCCGGCTCCACCAACAAGCCCAAGGGCGTGCTATGCACCCATGGCGGCCTGGCCAACCTGATGGAGTGGACCACCGAGCGCTTCCCGCTCGACGCCGCCGACGCGGTGCTGCAAAAAGCGCCGTACACCTTCGACATCTCGCTGTGGGAGCTGTGCTGGCCGCTGCTGACCGGCGCCCGCCTGGTGGTGGCGCCGCCGGAAACCCACCGCGATCCGGACTACCTGGCCCGGCTGATCGCCGCTGAACGCGTCACCGCCGCGCAATTCGTGCCGGCGATGCTGGAAGCCTTCGCCGCCACCCCGGCCGCGCGCGAATGCCGCTCGCTGCGCCACCTGTTCGCCGGCGGCGAGGCGCTGCTGCCTTCGCAATGCATCGCGGTGCGCGAACTGGGCTTGCCGGGCCTGGAGCTGCACAACCTGTACGGCCCCACCGAAGCCACCATCCTGGTCACCCATTACACGCTGCGCGCCGGCGGCCGCGGCGCGGTGCCCATCGGCTACCCGATCGCCAACACTTCGCTGCGCATCGTCGACAGCCGCGGCCGCCCGGTCGGCGTCGGCATCGAGGGCGATCTGCTGATCGGCGGCGTCCAGCTGGCGCGCGGCTACCTGAACCGTCCGGAGCAGAACGCCGCCGCCTTCATCGAAACCGTAGCCGACGACGGCGCGCCGCTGCGGCTCTATCGCTCCGGCGACCGCGCCCGCTGGCTGGACGACGGCGCCGTCGAATACCTGGGCCGCGTCGACAACCAGGTCAAGCTGCGCGGCCTGCGCATCGAGATCGGCGAGATCGAGCACGCGCTGCGCGCCCACCCGGCCATCCAGGAAGCGGTGGTGGACCTGCGCGGCGACAGCGCCGCCACCCAGCGGCTGCTGGCCTGGATCGTGCCGCGCCAGCAGGCAGAAGCCCTGCCGGCCGGCGACTGGCAGCAGGCGCTGCGCGAATACCTGGCGCAAAGGCTGCCGATCTACATGATCCCGGCGCAATTCGCCGCGCTGGCCGCGCTGCCGCTGAGCCGCCACGGCAAGATCGACCGCGGCGCGCTGATCGAGCCGCGCCCCGACGCCGGCGCCGTCCAGGCGCCGCGCAACCCGGTGGAAGCCGAGCTGCTCGACTACGCGCGGCAGAACCTCGCGCTGGAAATGGCCGGCGTGGAGGACAACTTCTTCGTCGCCGGCGGGCAATCGCTGGCCGCCGCGCAACTGGTCACCTGGGCGCAGCAGCGCTTCGGCGCGCGCCTGGCGCTGAAGGACTTCCTGCTGAAGCCGACGCTGGCGCAGCTGGCGCTGCTGATCAGCCAGGCTGGGCCGGCCTCCGCTGACGACGAAGGCGGCTTGCGCAGCCGCGAACGCCGCCGCGTGCGCCGCGATCAGATCGAAAACGAAACCCTGGGCGGCGCCGACAAATGAGCGCTCATCAAGACATGACAGGCAAGGCAACGGATATGCAAGACAACAGCATGGCTCACGAAGTTTTCCTGTGCGACGCGTCGGCGGCGCAACAACGCTTGTGGCTGGTATGCGGCCTGGAGGGCGAACGCAGCAACTACACCATCGCCGGCGCGCTGCGCCTGTCCGGCCCGATGCGGCCCGAGGCGCTGCAGCAGGCGCTGGACGACTGCCTGGTGCGGCACGAAACCCTGCGCACCGGCTTCGTCGACGTCGACGGCGTGCCGATGCAGGCGATCGAACCCGCCGCCTCGCTGCCGCTGGCGCGCGTCGATCTGGGCGCGCTGCCCAGAGAAGAAGCGCTGCGCCAGGCCATGGACGCCGCCGCCGAGCTGGCGCGCCGCCCCTTCGCGCTGGAAAAGCCGCCGCTGCTGCGCGCGGCGCTGTTCCGCCTGGCCGACGACGACTGGCTGCTGGCGCTGGCCATCCACCACATCGTCTGCGACGGCCCGTCGCTGGGCCTGCTGATGCAGGACCTGGCCCGCGCCTACGCCCATCGGCAAGACCCGGCCCAGCCGGCGCTGGCCGAGCTGCCGCTGCAGTTCGCCGACTTCGCCGAATGGCAGCAGGAGCAGCTGGCCAGTCCAGCCAGCGAGGCGCTGCTGGCGGCCTGGGAAGCGCGGCTGGCCGGCGTGCCCGATCTGCAGCCGCCAACCGACTTCCCCCGCCCCGCGCTGCGCGAGGCCAGGGGCGCGCGCCATGAGGCCCATCTGCCCGCCGCCGTCCGCGACGCGATGGCCGCGCTTGCGCGCGAGCTGGAAACCACGCCGTTCGCCGTGCTGCTCGCCGCTTGGGGCATGACCCTGGCCGGCTGGAGCGGCCAGGACGATTTCGCCATCGGCAGCCCGGTCAGCGCGCGCAACGACCCCGCGCTGGCCGAAGTGGTGGGCATGTTCGCCGAAACCTCGGCGCTGCGCTTCAAGCTGGAGGGCGACCCCAGCGTCGACCAGGTTCTGCTCTCCATGCGCGACGTCTGGCGCGATTCGCTGGCCTTCTCCGGCGCGCCTTTCGACCGCCTGGTGCAGCGCCTGCGCCGGCCGCAGGACCGCAGCCGCACGCCGCTGATCCAGACCATGTTCTCGCTGAACCCGCCGGCGCTGCCGCTGGACATGGCCGGCCTGCAAGCCGAAACGCTATCGTTGCCGGACGGCGACGCCAAGGCCGACCTGTCGCTGGAAGTCGACGAAACCGGCGATGGCTACGCGCTGACGCTGGACTACGACGGCGCGCTGTTCCGCGCCGAAACCATCGCCTGGCTGGCCGAGCGTTACGCCGCCCTGCTGGCGCAACTGCCCGCCGCCCGCGCCCAGCCCTTGCGCGCCCTGCTCGCCGCCGCGCCGGCCCAGCGCCTGGCCAGCGACGCCGAGCGCGAACAGCTGGACCGTTTCAACGACACCGCGCTCGCGTTGCCCGGCGCGCCGCTCCTGCATGCCCAGCTGGCCCGCCAGGCCGCGCAAACGCCGGCCGCGCCGGCGCTGTGGCATGACGGCAGGCAAATGGACTTCGCCGAGCTCAACCGCCGCGCCAACCGGCTGGCGCATCATCTGCGCGCGCTGGGCGTGATGCCCGACAGCCGCGTGGCGCTGCATTTCGAGCGCGGCTTCGACCAGCTGATCGCGCTGTGGGCGGTGCTGAAGGCCGGCGGCGCCTACGTGCCGCTCGACCCGGTCTACCCGCAGGAGCGGCTGGAATTCATGCTCGCCGACAGCGGCGCGCAGATCGTGCTGACCGAAAGCGAGCTGGCGCCGCGCCTGGCCGGCGCCGCCGCGCGCGTTCTGGCGCTGGATTCGGCCGAGCTCGCCGCCGCGCTGGCGCAGCTGCCGGACAGCGACCCGGACGACGCCGAGATCGGCCTGCGCCCCGACCACCTCGCCTACGTGCTCTACACCTCCGGCTCTACCGGCCGGCCCAAGGGCGTGATGGTGGAACACCGCTCGCTGCTCAATCTGCAGGCGGCGTTGCAGCCGCTGCTGGCCGCACTGCCGCCGGGCAGCCGCCACAGCCTGAACGCCCCGATATCGTTCGACGCCTCGCTGGAGCCGCTGCTGCAGCTGCTGAGCGGCCACTGCCTGTACATCATCCCCAACGAGCTGCGCGCCGACGCGCCGGCGCTGCTGGCCTTCATCCGCGAACACCGGCTGGACGCGCTGGACTGCACGCCGGCGATCATGGAGCCGCTGCTGGCCGCCGGCTTCGGCGACGGCGGCCACGTGCCGCGCTGCGTGCTGATCGGCGGCGAAGCCATTTCCGAGCACACCTGGAACCGGCTGCGCGCCATCGACGATTGCTTCATCTACAACACCTACGGCCCGACCGAGTGCACGGTGGACTCCACCTACTGCGAATTGCACGAGGCCGGCGACATGCCGCACATCGGCCGGCCGATGGCCAACACCCGCGTCTACCTGCTGGACGAGGCAGGCCGCCTGCTGGCGCCGGGCGAAGTCGGCGAACTCTATATCGCCGGCGATTGCGTGACCCGCGGCTATCTGAACCGGCCCGAGCTGAACGCCGAACGCTTCCTGGCCGACCCCTTCCGCCCGGGCGAGCGCATGTACCGCAGCGGCGACCTGGGCCGCTGGCTGCCCGACGGCTCGCTGCAATATCTGGGCCGCAACGACCTGCAAGTGAAGATCCGCGGCCAGCGGCTGGAGCTGGGCGAGATAGAAGCCCAGCTGTGCCGCTGCGACGGCGTGCGCGACGCGGTGGTGGTCGTGCGCGAGGACACCCCGGGCGACAAGCGCCTGGTGGCTTACCTGGTGCCGGCGGCCGGCGCCGCCCCCACCGCCGCGCAACTGCGCGAAGAGCTGGCGCGCACCTTGGCTGAAGTGATGCTGCCCAGCGCCTTCGTCACCCTGGACGCGCTGCCGATGACGCCCAACGGCAAGGTGGACCGCCGCGCGCTGCCGGCGGTCGGCCAGCAAGACCTGGCGCTGCAGGCCTACGAAGCGCCGCAGGGCGAGATTGAAACCGCCATCGCAGAATTGTGGCAGGAGCTGTTCGCCATCGACCGGGTGGGCCGCCACGACGATTTCTTCGCACTGGGCGGCCACTCGCTGCTGGCCACCCGCGTCGCCTCGCGGCTGGGCAAGCGCTTCGGCATCCGCCTGCCGATGACCACGCTGTTCGATTCGCCGGCGCTGCGCGCGCTGGCCGCCCGCATCGAAGCGGCGCAGGCCTCGCTGCGCGCGCCGGCCGAGACGCCGGCCGCCGCGCCGGTCGACGCCGCAGCCGGCGCGCCGCTGTCGGCTGCGCAAACCGGCATGTGGTTCATTCACCAATTGGCGCCCGCCAACACCGCCTACGTGCTGTCCGGCGCCATCCGCATCGACGGCCCGCTGCAGCCCGAATTGCTGCGGCGCACGCTGGACATCCTGCTGCAGCGCCATGAAATCCTGCGCAGCCGCTTCGACCAGATCGACGGCGAACCGCGCCAGTTTGCCCAGCCGGCCGCGCCGCTGGCCTTGCCGCTGGAAGACCTGAGCCAACTGGACGAGGACGCCCGCCAGCGGATGCTGCGCGCCCGGCTGGAGGCCGAGGCCCGCACGCCGTTCGACCTGACCCAGGCGCCGCTGCTGCGCGCGCGGCTGTTCGCGCTGGCGCCGCAAAGCCACGCGCTCAGCCTGTCGCTGCACCACATCGTCGCCGACGGCTGGTCCATCGGCATCCTGTGGCGCGAGCTGGCGCAGATCTACGCCGCTCTGGCCGCCGGCCGGGCTCCGGACCTGCCCGCCGCGCCCAGCTACGCCGACTACGCCCGCGCCGAGGCCGCCCGCCTGCGCGACGAGCAAAGCCAGGACGATCTCGCTTACTGGCGCCAGGCGCTGGCCGACGTGCCGGCGCTGGAGCTGCCGCTGGACCACGCCCGTCCGCCGCAAACCGACAACGCCGCCGCCGAATACCGCTTCACCCTGCCGGCCGCGCTGCGCGCCCAGATGGACAAGCTGGCGCAACAGGCCGGCGCCAGCCGCTTCATGGTGATGCTGGCGGCGTTCCAGATGCTGCTGGCGCGCTGGAGCGGCCAGCGCGACTTCGCCGTCGGCGTGCCGGTGTCCGGCCGCGACGGCCTCGACGTGCACGACACGGTCGGCTGCTTCGTCAACACGCTGGCGCTGCGCGCCGACCTGTCCGGCGACTGCGGCTTCCTGTCGCTGCTGGAGCGCGTCAAGGCGAGCAGCCTGGCGGCGTTCGCCCACCAGGGCCTGCCGTTCAAGCGCCTGGTGGACGAGCTGCGCCCGGCCCACGACGCCGACCGCACGCCGTTGTTCCAGGTGCTGTTCAACTACCAGCACACCGACCACGGCCGCCACGCGGTGGAAGGCCTGCAAATGGAGACGCTGGCGGTGGACGCCGGCGCCGCCCAGTTCGAACTGGGGCTGTATGTGGAGGACGACGGGACCGACATCGTCGCCAGCCTGGTGTACCGGACCGACCTGTTCGCGCCGCGCCACATCGCCCGCATGGGCGCGGCGCTGCAGATGCTGCTGGAGGCCGGCGCCGACCCGGCGCGCTCGCTGTGGCTCGCGCCCATCGTCAACGACCACGACCGCGAGCTGATGGCGGCCTGGAACCACACCGACGTCGACTTCGGCCCCGCCGTCCACATCGACACCCTGATCGCCGAACAGGCGCGGCGCACCCCGCATGCCTGCGCGGTAGAAGCCGAGGACGGCGCGCTGGACTACGCCGCGCTGATGGCGCGCGCCGACGCGCTGGCCGTCCGCCTGCGCCGGCTGGGCGCCGGCCCCGGCAAGCTGGTGGCGGTGCATCTGCCGCGCGGCCAGGACCTGCCGATGGCGCTGGTCGGCATCCTGCGCAGCGGCGCCGGCTACCTGCCGCTCGACCCCGACCTGCCGCATGAGCGCCTGTCCTACATCGTCGAAGACGCCGCGCCGGTCGCCATCGTCGCCTATCCGGGCAGCACCGGCTGGCTGAGCGCCCCGCTGCCGGAGGTCGTCCCGGTGGACGAGGCCGGGCCTGAAACCGAAGCGCTGCCGGCAATCGCGCGCAGCGTCGACGACCTGGCCTACGTGATCTACACCTCTGGCTCCACCGGCAAGCCCAAGGGCGTGCTGGTGCCGCACGTCGGCGTGGTCAACCGCCTGCTGTGGGGCCAGTCGGCCTTCGGCCTGGCGGCCGGCGACAAGGTGCTGCAGAAAACCAGCGCCAGCTTCGACGTGTCGGTATGGGAATTCTTCTGGCCGCTGGCCAACGGCGCCACGCTGGTGATGGCCCGCCAGGGCGGCCAGCGCGACCACGAATACCTGAGCGCGCTGATCGAGAAAAGCGGCATCACCCACATGCATTTCGTGCCGTCGATGCTGGCCATCTTCCTGGCCGAGGTCGACGCCGCGCGCTGCGCCTCGCTGCGCCAGGTGTTCACCAGCGGCGAAACGCTGCCGCCGCAGTTGCGCGATCGTTTCCACGACTGGACCCGCCACGCCCGGCTGTTCAATATGTACGGCCCCACCGAAACCTGCATCGAGATGACCATGTGGCCGTGCGCGCCGATCGAGCGCGGCCAGCCGCTGCCCATCGGCCGCCCGATCGCCAACAGCCGCGTCCACATCCTCGACGAAAACGGCATGGAGATGCCGGTGGGCGTGCCCGGCGAAATCTGCATCGCCGGCGTCCAGGTGGCGCACGGCTACCTGAACCGGCCTGAACTGAGCGCCGAGCGCTTCCTGCCCGACACGCTGGACCACCGCCCGGGCGGCCTGCTCTACCGCAGCGGCGACATCGGCCGCTGGTGCGACGGCGGCTGGATCGAATACGTCGGCCGCCGCGACAACCAGATCAAGCTGCGCGGCTTCCGCATCGAGCTGGGCGAGATCGAATCGGTGCTGCGCCAGCATCCGGGCGTCAGCGACGCCACCGTGCTGGTGGCCGGCGCCGACGCCGAATCGCAGCGCCTGGTCGCCTTCCTGCTGGCGCCGGACGGCGGCATCGACGTGGCCGCGCTGCGCCGCGAGATCGCCTCCCGCCTGCCGGAAATCATGATCCCGTCAACCATCCTGCCGCTGCCCGGCTTCCCGCTCACCAGCAGCGGCAAGACCGACCGCCGCGCCCTGCTGGCCCAGCTGGCGCAAGCGGCGGCCCCCGCCGCCGGCCATAGCCCGCTGGGCGAGGTGGAGCGCCAGCTGGCAGCGATCTGGTGCGAAGTGCTGGGTCTCGCCTCCATCGACACCCGCGCCAACTTCTTCGAAGCCGGCGGCAATTCGCTGCTGATGATCAAGGTGCATTCGCGGCTGAAGGCCTTGTACCAGCCGGCCCCGGCGCTGGTGGATCTGCTGCGCCACCCGACCATCGCCGCGCTGGCCGCCCACCTGGCCCCCGGCGGCCAGGACCAGGCCGCGCCGCTGGCCGCCGCGCCGCGCCGCGCCGAAGGCGACGACGCCATCGCCATCATCGGCATGGCCGGCCGCTTCCCGGGCGCAGACAGCGTCGAGGCGCTGTGGGACAACCTGCTGGCCGGCCGCAGCGGCGTGCGCGAGATCAGCCGCGAGGAAGCCCTGACCGACGGCGCCGACCCGGCGCTGCTGGACCATCCCGGCTACGTGCCCTTCTCCGGCGTGCTGGAAGGCATAGACCAGTTCGACGAAAAGCTGTTCGGCTACAGCCCGGCCGACGCCGCGCTGATCGACCCGCAAGGCCGGCTGCTGCTGGAAACCGCCTGGGAGGCGCTGGAAAGCGCCGGCCTCGACCCGGCGCGCGCCGGCGGCCGCATCGGCATGTTCGCCGGCGGCTCGGTCAGCACTTACGCGCTGGGCGCGCTGAAAAACCTCACGCTGGCCGATAGCGAGCTGCTGCGCGCGCTGTTCTCCAACGACAAGGACTACCTGGCCAGCCGCGCCGCCTACAAGCTGGGCCTGACCGGCCCGGCCATCGGCGTGCAGACCGCCTGCTCCACCTCGCTGGTGGCGGTATCGCTGGCGATACGCTCTGTGCTGTCCGGCGAATGCGACGCCGCGCTGGCCGGCGGCATCTCGGTGGCCGTGCCGCAACGGGTGGGCTACCTGTACGAGGAAGGCTCCATCCTGTCGCCGGACGGCCGCTGCCGCGCCTTCGACAACGCCGCCGCCGGCACCGTGCCCGGCAACGGCGCCGGCCTGGTGGTGCTCAAGCGCCTGTCGCGCGCGCTGGCCGACGGCGACCCCATCCGCGCGGTGATCCGCGGCATCGCCATCAACAACGACGGCGACGACAAGGTGGGCTTCTCCGCGCCGTCCATCGCCGGCCAGGAAAACGTGCTGCGCGCCGCGCTGCAGAACGCCGGCCTGCGCGGCGAGGACATCGGCTACGTCGAAACCCACGGCACCGGCACCCGCCTGGGCGACCAGGTGGAGCTGAGCGCCCTCAACGCTGCGCTGGGCAAGGACGGCGGCGCCTGCCTGATAGGCTCGCTCAAGTCCGGCATCGGCCACCTCGACGCCGCCGCCGGCGTCGCCGGCCTGATCAAGGCGGCGCTGACCGTGGAGCGCGGCGTCATCCCGGCCAGCCTGCATGTCGAACAACCGAACGCGCTGCTGGCCGAAACCGCCAGCCGCTTCCAGGTGGCCACCGCCGCCCAGGACTGGCAGCCGGACGGCCGTCCGCGCCGCGCCGGCGTCAGCTCCTTCGGCATTGGCGGCACCAACGCCCACTGCATCGTCGAGCAGCCGCCGCGCACCGAGGCGGCGGCGATCCAGACCAGCGCGCAGCTCCTCACGCTGTCCGCCAACGACGGCGCCAGCCTGGCGCGCCTGAGCGAGCGCTTGCAAACCGCGCTGGCGCAGCCTGGCGCCGATCTGGCGGCCATCGCCTGGACGCTGCAGACCGGCCGCCGCGAACTGCCGTGGCGCTTGGCGGTAGCGGCAAGCGACGCCGCCTCCGCCGCCGAGGCGCTGGCCGCCGCGACGCCGCCGCGCGACGCCGCCGCCGCGCCGGAGCTGTGGTTCGCCTTCCCCGGCCAGGGCAGCCAGCGTGCGGCGATGGGCGCGGGCCTGTTCGCCGAAGAGCCGCTGTTCCGCCAGACGGTGGAAACCTGCCTCGCGCTGCTGGACCGCGAACTGGCCGCCACCCTGCGCGCGGCGGTGTTCTCGCCGCAGCCGCCGGCCGACGCCGACGCGCTGCTGGCCCGCACCGACATCGCCCAGCCGGCGCTGTTCATCATGGAATACGCGCTGGCCACGCTGCTGCAGGCCTGGGGCCTGCGCCCCAGCGCGCTGGTCGGCCACAGCCTGGGCGAAATCAGCGCCGCCGCGCTGGCCGGCATGCTGCAACTGGGCGACGCGCTGCGGCTGGTGGCGCTGCGCGGCCGGCTGATGCACGACAGCCCGGCCGGCGGCATGCTGCAGGTGGCGCTGTCCGCCGACGCGCTGCGGGCGATGCTGCCGGCGGAGCTGGCCATCGCCGCCTGCAACGCGCCGGAGCTGACCGTGGTCGCCGGACCGGCAGACGCGGTGGACCGTTTCGCCGACGCGCTACGCGGGCAAGGCATCGACCATCAGCGCCTGGACACCGGCTACGCCTTCCACTCGCAGTTGATGGACCAAGCCGCGGCGGAATTCTCCCGCCAGCTGGACAACCTGCAGACCGCCGCTCCCAGCCAGCCCATCCTCACCAACCTGAGCGGCGGCTGGCTGAGCGCCGAAGACGCGCTGGACGCCGGCCGCTGGGCGCGGCAGATCCGCCAGCCGGTGCTGTTCGCCCAGGCGCTGGAACAGGCGCGGCTGCGCGGCGCGCTGGTGCTGGAGGTCGGCCCTGGCCGCACCTTGGCCGCCTTCGCCCGCCAGGCCGGCGTCGCCGCCGTCGCCGCGCTGCCGCAAGCCGGCGCCGAAAACGGCCGCCGCGCGCTCTTGGCCGCCGTCGGCCAGCTGTGGCAGGCCGGTTGCGCGCCGGACTGGCGCGCGCTGCAGCATGACGCGCCGCCGCGCCGCGTGCCGCTGCCTACCTATCCGTTCAACCGCAAACGCCACTGGCTGGCGCAAAACGCCGCCGCGCCGGTTCAAGGCCGCAGCGGCGCGCACCTGGCGCTGCTGGACTGGCGCTACGCCGAAGCGCCGGAGCTGCGGCCGCTGCGCCGCGCCGCCATCCTCGGCGGCGATGCCGCGCTGGCCGGCGCGCTGGCGGAAAAGCTGCGCGCCCGCGGCGTGGAAGCCCATTGCTGGCGCGAGCTGCCCGCGCAGCGCGACATAGAGCTTCTGGTGGCGCTGACGCCCGATTTCGACGCGCTGGCGCGGCTGGCCGGGCAGCTGGCCAGCCAACCGGCCCGCCTGCTGGTGGTCACCCGCAACGCGCAGCTGGACGACGAAAACGCCGACGCCGACGCCGCGATGACCGCCGCCGCCGCGCTGGCAATCGGCCAGGAGCTGCCCGAACTGTCGCTGCGCCAGGTAGACCTGGCCGGCGGCGATCCGGCGCGGCGGCCGCGCCAATTGGCCGCGCTGGCCGATGAATGCCTGGCCTCCGGTCCCGCGGTGCTGGTGCTGAGCGACGGCCGCCGCCGCGCGCCCAGCCTCTGCCCGCTGGATGTTCCGGCCGCCACTGCGGCTCAGGCGGGCGCCGTCACGCTGATCACCGGCGGCTTCGGCAATGTCGGCATGGCCTTCGCCCGCCGCCTGGCCGGCGCCGGCGCCGCCAAACTCGCGCTGCTGGGCCGGCGCATCCCGGCCGACGACGATCCGCGCCTGCTGGAATTGCGCGCGCTGGGCGCCGAGGTGCTGCCGCTGGCCGGCGACATCGCCGAACCCGGCGTCGCCCGCCAGGCGGTGGAAGCCGCGCTGGCGCGCTTCGGCCGGCTTGACGCGGTCATCCACGCCGCCGGCATCGCCGGCGACGCCGCCCACCGCCCGATCCTGGAAACCGACGCCGCGGAAAGCGCCGCCATCTGGGCCGCCAAGCGCGACGGCAGCCTCCATCTGGCCGAGGCGCTGCAAGGCCTGCCGCTGGACCACGTGCTGCTGTGCTCGTCGCTGTCCACCGTGCTGGGCGGCCTGGGCTTCGCCGCCTACGCCGCCGGCAACCGCTGGCTGGAAGTGTTCGCCGAACGGCAAAGCCGCAGCGGCGACACCCGCTGGCTGGCGCTGGCCTTCGACGGCTGGCGCTTCGACGAGCCGGCCGGCAAGGATGCGGCGCTGAGCGCAGCGCAAGGCGTGGCGCTGGCCGAACAAGCCATCGCCGCCGGACTGAGCGGACGGGTGCTGGCCAGCGCCGGCCAGCTGCAGGAGCGGCTGGCGCGCTGGACCCAGGGCGGCGGCGAAACCGACGCGGCTCCCGCCGCGCCGGTGGACATCGCCGGCTACGCCAATCCCGCCGAGGCCATCGTCGCGCAGACCCTGGCCGAGACCCTGGCCCTGCCCGCCATCGGCCCGGACGACAATTTCTTTGAACTGGGCGGCGACAGCCTGGTCGCCACCCGCGTCATCGCCAAGCTGCGCGGCGCCACCGGACTGCCGCTGTCGGTCGGTCTGGTGCTGCAGGCGCCGACCGTGCGGCTGCTGGCCGCCGCCATCGCCGCGCTGCAAGGCGGTGCCGCAGCCGTCGCCGACGACGCGGAAGAATACGAGGAGGGAGCACTATGAGCGCCGAAGCGATACGCCTGCTGGCCGAACTGAACACCCTGGGCATCAGCGTCTGGGCGGAGCAAGGCCAATTGCGCTTTCGCGCCCCCAAAGGCCGGTTGACCGAACCGCTGAAAGCCGAACTGGCGGCGCGCCGCGACGCCTTGCTGGCGCTGCTGGACAAGGACGCGGCGGCGGAAACCGCCATCGTCCGCCGCGACATGCCAGCCGGCCAGCCGGTGCCGCTGTCGCCGCAGCAGCACTCGGTGTGGATGGCCGAACAAAACGGCGGCGGCCACGCCTTCCTGATTCCCGGCGCCCTCAGCCTGCGCGGCGCGCTGGACGTGGATGCGCTGCGCGCCGCGCTGCAGGCGCTGGTGAACCGCCACGAGGCGCTGCGCTGCGCGATCAGGCTGGTGGACGACGTCCCGATGCAGGTGGCGTTGCCGGACGTGCGCTTCGAGCTGCCGCTGACCGACCTGTCCGCGCAAGGCCAGGCCGGCCGCGAAGCCAGCGTTGCGGCGCAGCTGGCCGCCGAAGCCGAGCAGGCCTTCGATCTGGCTACGCCGCCGCTGCTGCGCGCCCGTCTGCTGCGCCTGGCGGCCGACAACCATGTGCTGATCCTGACGCCGCACCACATCATGTCCGACGGCTGGAGCATAGACATCATGGTGCGGGAGCTGAGCCGGCTCTACCGTCCGGACTCCGCCCCCGCCGACCTGGGCCCGGTTCCGCTCGGCTATCCCGACTTCGCGCTGTGGCAGGACGCGCGCCGCAGCCAGGGCGGCGACCGCGCCGATCTGGACTACTGGCGCCGCGCGCTGGCCGACCTGCCGGCGCCGCTTGAGCTGCCCAGTGACCGCGCGGCTGCGCCCGATGTCGATTTCGCCGGCGCCGAGCTGCACGCCGAACTGCCGGCCGCCACCGCCAACGGCCTGCGCCAGCTGGCCAAGCAGAGCGGCACCACGCTGTTCAGCGCGCTGGCCGCCGCCTTCGCCGCGCTGCTGCACCGCTACACCGGCGAAACCGACCTGACCCTGGGCACCGCCATCGCCGGCCGCAGCCGCGCCGAGCTGCAAGACGTGATCGGCCTGTTCGCCGGCCGCCTGCCGCTGCGGCTGGATCTGGACGGCAATCCCTCCTTCCTGCAGTTGCTGCGGCGCGTGGCCGGCGCCGCAGCCGAAGCCTTCTCCCACGCCGAGGTGCCGGCCGAACGCATCCTGGCCGAAGCCGTGGCGCCCGATGCCCGGCCGGCGCTGTTCCAGGTGATGATCGCGCTGCAGAACGCGGTGAAAAACCGGCTGGACTTCATCGGCCTGGAAGTCCAGCCGCTGCCGATCGCCGGCCATACCGCCAAGTTCGAGCTGTTCCTGGCAGTGGACGAAGCCGACGACCGCCTGGCGCTGGCGCTGGAGTACAGCACCGCCCGCTTCGACCAGCCGGCCATGCGGCAATTGCTGAATCACCTGGTGCGCCTGGCCGCCGCCGCGGTGGCGGCGCCGGAGCTGCCGCTGTCCGAACTGGCCATGCTGGACGCGGACGAGCGCCGGGCTCTGCTGGCCCCGCCGCGCAGTCCTAAGGCCTGGGACGGTGCCGGCGATCTCTGGCGGCGCTTCCTGCAGGCGGCCGACGCCCATCCCGAGCGCCCCGCCCTGACGCTGCCCGCGCAATGGCAGCACGCCGGCCCCGACACTGGGCTCAGCTACGGCGCGCTGCGCGACCGGGCGCAAGCGTTGGCCGGCAGCCTGCGCCGCGCCGGCGTCCGTCCGGGTGAAATCGTCGCGCTGGCCGGCGATCGCTCCGGCGACTTCATCGTCGGCATGCTGGCCATCCTGGCCGCCGGCGGCGGCTACATGCCGCTGGCGCCCGACCTGCCGCCGTCCCGCGTCCAGGAAATGCTGGAAGATTCCGGCGCGGCGCGCCTGGTGTTCAGCGACGACGCCGGCGCCGCGCTGGCCGGCAGCTTCGCCGCGGCCTTCGACGCCCGCGCCGCCGCGAATGGCGATGATGGCGCCGAACTGCCCGCCATAGACCCCGCCTCGCCCGCCTACGTGATGTTCACCTCTGGCTCCACCGGCCGCCCCAAGGGCGTGGTGGTCAGCCACGCCAACGCGCTGCATTTCGTCGCCAACATGCCGACCACGCCGGGCAGCGGCCGCGAAGTTTTCCTGCAGTTCGCGCCGTCCGGCTTCGACGCGTCGGTGATCGAGATCTGGAGCGCGCTGTTGATCGGCGCCCGGCTGGTGATCGCCCCGCCCGGCCTGCCCAGCCTGGACGCGCTGGCTGAATTGATCGAGAGCCGGGGCGTCAATGTCTGCTGGCTGACCGCCGGCCTGTTCCACCAGATGTGCGAGGCCCATCCGGCGGCGCTGTCGCGGCTGGACTACCTGCTGAGCGGCGGCGACAGGCTGTCGGTGGCCGCGGCGCGCGCGGTGCTGGCGCAAAACGGCCCGGCGCGGGTATACAACGCCTACGGCCCGACCGAAACCACGGTCTTCGCCACCCTCCACCGCATCCTGCCGGCCGATGTCGGCCCCGACGCCCGCTCGGTGCCGCTGGGCGGCGCCCACGGCGACGCCAGGCTCTACATCCTGGACAGCCGGCGCGAGCCGGTGCCGGCCGGCGCCGCCGGCGAGCTGTACATCGGCGGGGCCGGCGTCTCCGCCGGCTACATCAATCGCCCGGACCTCACCGCCGAACGCTTCCTCCCCGATCCGTTCAACGCCGCGCCCGGCGCCCGCATGTACCGCAGCGGCGACCTGGTGCGCCGGCGCGCCGACGGTTTGCTGGAATTCATGGGCCGGGCCGACCGCCAGGTGAAGATCCGCGGCTTCCGCATCGAGCCCGCGGAAATCGAAGCGCATCTGCAGGAGCACCCGGCCATCTCGCAAGCGGCGGTGGAGCCGCAAAAGCAAGGCGGCATCCAGCGCCTAGTGGCCTACGTGGTGGCGTCCGCGCCGCTGAGCCTGGACGATATCCGCGATTTCCTGGCCGAACGCCTGCCTGAACACATGATCCCCGGCGCGCTGGTGGCGCTGGACGCGCTGCCGCTGACCCGCAACGGCAAGCTGGACCGCCGCGCGCTGCCGCAGCCTGCCGTGGAAAGCTCGGCCGGCCAGGAGCCGGCCAGCGCCGAAGCGCGCCTGCTGGCGGCGATCTGGCGCGATGTGCTGCAGGCGGAGCGCATCGGCCTGGACGACAACTTCTACGAGCTGGGCGGCGACTCCATCATGGCGATGCAGGTGGCGATGCGCCTGACCCGGCAAGAGTGGGAACTGCGGCCGCAGGACATGCTGCGCCATCCCACCTTGCGCGCGCAAAGCCGCCTGCTGCGCCGCAAGGCGAAAACCCTGGCCCGGCGCGAGTTCTCGCAGCCGCTGCCGCTCACGCCGATCCAGAACTGGTTCTTCCAGCTGCCGCTCGCCAACCGCAACCACTGGAACCAGGCGCTGCGGTTGGCGCTGGAGCCGGCCGCGGCCGAGCGCCTGGAAACCGCGCTGGCCGCGCTGGAGCAAACCCACGACGCGTTGCGCCTGCGCTTCAGCCCCGATGCCGGCGGCTGGCGCCAACTGCCCGCGGCCGCCGCCAGCCCGCGCTTGCGCCGCGAGCGGGTCGCCGGCGAGGAACAGGCCGGCGAACGCATCGCCGCCGCCCAGCGCAGCCTGGACATCGAGCATGGCCCGGTATGGACCGCGCTGCTGCTGGAGGGCCTGGGCGACTGGCCGCAGCTGGTGCTGATCGCCCACCACCTGGTGGTGGACGGCGTGTCCTGGCGCATCCTGCTGGAAGACCTGGCGCTGGCGCTGCAAGGCCGCGCGCTGACGCCGCCGGCGCTGGGCCTGTGCGACTGGGCCGCCCACCTGGCGGAACAGCCGGACGCCGAGCCGGACGCCGAGCCGGCCGCCGCCGAAACCGCTCCCGCCCTGCCGCCATTGGACCATCCGCAAGGCGGCAATCTGGAATCGCAAACCGCCATCGCCAGCCTGCTGCTGCCGCCGGATGCCGCTACCCAGTTGCTGGGGCCGGCCAACGCGCCCTACCGCACCGAGCCGACCGAGCTGCTGCTGGCCGCCATCATGCTGGGCCTGCGCGACGCCTTCGGCCGCGACGCGCTGACGGTGGCGCTGGAGCGGCACGGCCGCGAGGCGGACGGCATCGACCTGTCCGGCACAGTCGGCTGGTTCACCGCCATCGCCGCGGTGCGGCTGGATCTCGCCGCGGCGCAAACGCCGGGCCAGGCCTTGCTGGCAGTCAAGCAGGCGGCGCGCACCGCGCCGCGCCGGATGCGCAATGGCGACGGCCGCGCGCCGGCGGTGGCGTTCAACTACCTCGGGCGCTTCGACAACACCCTGCCGCCGGGCGGCCCGTTCCGGCCGCTGGACGCCGACAGCGGCGTCTGCACCGATCCCGCCGGCGCGCGTCCCTACGCGCTGGAAATCGTCGCCAGCGTCGACGCCGACGGCCTGCGGGTGGACTTCCGCCACAGCGCCGAACAGTTCGAGCGCGCCACCATCGCCGCCTGGGTGGACGCCGCCCGCGCCAATCTGCTGGCCCTGGCCGCGCTGGCCGACGCCGAAACCGCCGGCGGCCGCGCCCCCTGCGACTTCCCGCTGTCCGGCATAGCCAGCCAGCGCGAGCTGGACGATCTGCTGGCCGAGCACCAGCTGGCGGCGCCGGCGCTGGACGACCTGCTGCCCGTCAGCGCCCAGCAGCGCGGCATGCTGCTGGAAAATCTGGCCCACCCCGGCCGCGGCATGCACGTCGAGCAATTCGTCGCCACCTTCGCCGGCCCGCTGGAGCCGGCGGCGCTAGAAGCGGCGTGGAGCGGCCTGATCGCCCGCCACGAAACGCTGCGCAGCGGCTTCATCTGGCGCCATGACGGCGAACCGCTGCGCGTGGTGCATCGCCAGGCCGCCGCCGGCTGGCAGCACCTGGACTGGCGCGCCGACGCCGGCGCGGAAAGCCGGATAGGCGACTGGCTGGCGGTCGACGCCGCCGCCGGCTTCGCCGGCAGCGCCGCGCCGCTGCGTTTCGCCACCATGCGCCTGGACGACGAGCGCTGGCTGTTCGTCTGGACCTATCACCACGCGCTGCTGGACGGCTGGAGCGTGGCGCGGCTGCTGGCCGAAGTGCTGGAGCCGGCCAGCGGCAAGGCCGCCCCCGCCAGCGCGCGCGACCACGCCCGCTGGCTGGCCAGCCGCGACCGCGAGGCCGCGGCGGCCTTCTGGCGGCGCTACCTGGCCGACGCCGCCACCCCCAGCCTGCCCGGCCGCCGCGATGCCGAACTGGAGCCGGGCGAAGGCTATGCCGACCTGCGCCAGACCCTGGACGCCACCCGCGCCGAAAAGCTGGAAACCCTGGCGCGCCGCCGCCGCATCACCCCGGCGATGCTGGCCCAGGGCGCCTGGGCGCTGACGCTGGCCTGGGCCTCCGGCCAGGACGATGTGGTGTTCGCCTCCACCGTGTCCGGCCGCCCCACCGAAATAGAAGGCAGCGAGGCCTGGGTGGGCCTGTTCATCAACAGCCTGCCGCTGCGGCTGACGGTGCCCGCCGCCGGCGACGCCTGGCGCTGGCTGGAACAGCTGGGCGACAACGCCGCCGAGCGCTCGCAGTACGAATGGTGCGCCGGCGGCGACATCCACGCCTGGTCGGGGCTATCGCTGGGCCGCAGCCTGAGCGACACCCTGATCATTTTCGAAAACTACCCCAACACCCCGCAGCAGCCGGTTGCCGAGGGCGGCGCGCGCCTGGTGTCGGTGGCCGGCCGCGGCGCCCGCACCCACTTCCCGGTCACGCTGCTGATCATGCCGGGCGACGGCTGGCGCTGCGAATTCGTCTGCGACAACCAGTACATCCCGGCCGAGGAAGCGGCCCGCCTGCTGGACGCCTTCATCCGCCTGCTGGCCGCGCTGGCCGACGAAGGCGCCGCGCTGGACGGCGTGCGCGCCGCCCTGCCGCCGCAGCCGCCGCGGCTGTGCCGCCAGCCGGAACGCGTGGTGCAGCCGCCGCGCACCGCGCTGGAGCTGGAGATCGCCAAGCTGTGGGAAGACCTGTTCGCGCTCAGCCCGATAGGCGCGGACGACAACTTCTTCCTGCTGGGCGGCCATTCGCTGCTGGCGCTGGACCTGATGGCGCGGCTGCGCGCCCGCTTCGGCCGCCGCGTGCCGTTCACCGCCTTCCTGGCCGAGCCTACCGTGGCCGGCCTGGCCCGGCTGCTGGCCGGCGACGAGCTGCAAGGCGGCGTCAGCCTGCTGCCGCTGGCCGACCAGGGCCGGCCGCTGTACCTGATGCCGGGCGCCAGCGGCAACCCGCTGGCTTACCTGGAGCTGGCGCAGGCGCTGGAGGGGCGCTACGCGCTGATAGGCGCGCAGCCGGACATGGTGGACCGCGGCGCGGCGCTGACGATAGAAGCCGTGGCCGCCGACCTGGCTCAGGCTATCGAACGCCGCCAGCCGCAAGGCCCGGTGCTGCTGGCCGGCCACTCCTTCGGCTCCGCCATCGCCTTTGAAACCGCGCGGCTGCTGGCCCGCCAGGGGCGGACCGTGGGCGCGCTGGTGCTGATCGACACCCCGGTGCCGAACGGCGGCGACGAATTCGCCGGCTTCGGCGAGATCGACTGGATCGTCTCCATCGCCGACGCCGCCGGCAGCTACTTCGGCCAGCCTATCGACCTCGCGCCGGAAGAGCTGGAGCCGCTGCCGTCCGACGCGCGCCGCGCCTTGATGCTGGCGCGCTTCCAGGCCGCCGGGGCCTTGCCCGCCGGCGCGTCGCGGCAGGTGATAGACGATTTGCTGGCCACCTATCAAAACAGCATCGCGGCGTTTTCCGCCTATCGCCCGGCCTATTGGGACGGCGCGCTCAGCGTGATCCGCAGCGAACAGGAACACGGCATCGACGACCCCACCCTGGGCTGGGGCGGACTGTGCCGGGAAATCGGCATCACGGCGGCGGCGCCGGGCGACCACATCTCTATGGTGGCCTCCGCCCACGCGGCGGAGCTGGCCAAGCGGATCGTGCTGTGCGTGGACAGCGCGCTGGAAGCGGGACAGGCGCGAGACAAGGAGGCGGCGGCGACAGTGTGAGCACCTTACATCCAGGCAGCACCCAAACCAAAAACCAGATTTTTCCAATTGCACAAGAGAAATGGACATGGCAAGCAACACTCCGCCCCGCAACCACCACGCCGCGCCGATAGCGGTGATAGGCCTGGCCGCCCTGATGCCCAAGGCCAACAGCCTGAGCGACTACTGGACCAACATCCTCAACGAAACCGACTGCCTGGAGCGGGTTCCGTCTAGCCGCTGGCCGCTGGATGAATATTTCGACGCCGACCCCGCCGCGCCGGACCGCACCTATTCCGACCGCGGCGGCTTCGTGCCCGACCTGGCGTTCGACCCGCTGCTGTTCGGCCTGCCGCCCAATGTCCTCAGCTCCACCGACGCCGCCCAGCTGTACGCGCTGGCGGTGGGACGGCAAGCGCTGCTTGACGCCGGCTACAATCCGGACCCGGCCGGGACCGGCCGCAAGCTGCCCAACAGCCGCTCCGGCATCGTGCTCGGCGTGTCCGGCACCACCATGAAGCTGACGCTGGAAATGGCCAAGCGCAGCGAAATCCCCAAGTGGATAGACACGCTGCGCCAGGCCGGCGTCGACGACCAGCTGATAGACAGCGTGGCGCGCGCGATGCGCAGCCACTACCCCAGTTGGACCGAAGACACCTTCCCCGGCTTTCTCGCCAACGTCGTCGCCGGCCGCGTCGCCAACCGCTTCGGCCTGGGCGCCGCCAGCCATACCGTAGACGCCGCCTGCGCCAGCTCGCTGGCCGCGGTGCGGCTGGCCTGCCAGGAGCTGCGCAGCGGCGCCGCCGACATCATGGTCACCGGCGGGGTGGACACCGACAATTCCAATGTCGCCTTTCTCAGCTTCAGCAAAACTCCGGCGCTGTCCAAAACCGGCAAGGTGCGCTCCTTCGACGCCGACGCCGACGGCACCATGATTTCCGAAGGCGTGGGCATGCTGGTGCTCAAGCGGCTGGAAGACGCCGAGGCCGACGGCGACCGCATCTACGGCGTGATCCGCGGCCTGGGCGCCTCCACCGACGCCGCCGGCGGCGCCATCTACGCGCCGCGCAGCGAAGGCCAGATGCGCGCGCTGCGCGCCGCCTACGCCGACGCCGGCTTCGATCCGCTGTCGGTGGGCCTGATCGAAGCCCACGCCACCGGCACCGTGGTCGGCGACGCGGTGGAGATCGAATCGCTGGAAGCCGTGCTGGGCGAGGCCGCCGCGCCGATCGCGCTGGGCAGCGTCAAGGCCCAGATCGGCCACACCAAGGCGGCCGCCGGCGCGGCCAGCCTGATCAAGACCGTGCTGGCGCTCTATCACAAAGTGATCCCGGCCACGCTGAATGTGCAGGCGCCCAACGCGCGCCTGAAGCAGGACGGCCCCTTCTACCTGCCGCGCCGCGCCCGGCCGTGGCTGGCTCCCGCCAACGGCCCGCGCCGCGCCGGCGTCAGCGTGTTCGGCTTCGGCGGCGCCAATCTGCACGTAGCGGTCGAGGAATACCAGGACAAGCACCCCGCCCCCAGCCACCACGCGGCCGCGCCCATGCTGCTGAGCGCCGACACCCCGGCGGAACTGGCGCGCCGCTGCCGCGAACTGGCCGACCGGCTGCAAGCCGGCGACCACAGCGCGCCGCTGTGGCCGGACGCGCCGCCGCCAGCCGCGGCCGCCCGCGTCGGCCTGTTGGCCCGCTCGCTGGACGCCGCGCCCGAACTGCTGAAGAGCGCCGCCGACATGCTGGACAAGCGGCCCGACCAGGACGCCTGGTCGCTGCCCACCGGCGTCCACTACCGCCGCCAGGCGCTGGCGGGCGAAGTGGTGGCGGTGTTCAGCGGCCAGGGTTCGCAAACCGTGGGCATGGGTTCGCGCCTGCTGATAGACCAGCCGCAAGTCCGGCAATACTTCGAAGCCTTTGACGACGCCGGCCGCGAGCGCGGCTTCACGCCGGTGTCGCAGCTGATCTTCGCGCCCGACACCTTCAGCGCCGAGCGCGCCGACGCCCAGCGCGCCGCGCTCACCCATACCCTGTACGCGCAAACCGCCATCGGCGCTTACAGCATGGCCGCCTACTCGGTGCTGCGCGACGCCGGCCTGCAGCCGAAAATGGCCCTGGGCCACAGCTTCGGCGAACTGAGCGCGCTGTGGGCGGCCGGCGTGTTCGACGACGCCGGCTACCGCGCCGCGGTGCTCTCCCGCGGCGACGCGCTGACCCCCCCGGCCGGCGCCGACGCCGGCGGCATGATCGCCATCCAGGCATCGGCCGAACAGCTGCAGGCGCTGGCCGCGCAATTGCCCGGCCTCCACCTGGCCAACCACAACAGCCCGAAGCAGACCGTCGCCGGCGGCGACGCCGCCGCGCTGGAGCGCGCCATCGCCGAACTGGCGCGCCACGGCATCCAGGCCACCCGCATCGCGGTGGCCGCCGCCTTCCACACCGGCCATGTCGGCTACGCCGCCGCGCCGTGGCAGGCGGCGCTGCGCGACATACCGCTGCAGGCCCCCAAAATGCCGGTGCTGGCCAATCTGAACGCCCAGCCCTACCCGGCTGACAGCGAGGGCATCCGCTCGCTGCTGGCGCAGCAGCCGTTCAACGCGGTGCGCTTCCAGCAGCAGATCGAAGCCGCCTACCAGGCCGGCGGCCGGATCTTCATCGAAATCGGCCCGCGCGCGATCCTCACCCGCATGGTCGACGACATCCTCGGCGACAGGGCGCACATCGCCCTGCCGGTGGCGCACGACCCGGCTGGCGACGACGGCCGGCAAATCCAGGAAGCGATCCTGCGGCTCGCCGTGCTGGGACAGGCGATGCGCCTGGCCTCGCCGGCCCCGCGCAAACCGGCGGCCAGCCCGCTGTCGATACAAGTAGGAGCCCATATCATCCGCACCGCCAATCAGCCGGCCTGGCCGGTAGTCGACAAAACCGCCGCCGCGCCCGCTCCGCAGCCGGCCGCCGCCTCCGAACCCGCCGTCGACAGCGCCCAGCTGCTGGCCCAGGTGCACCAGAGCTTCCTGCAGCAGCAGGCCGAGCTGGCGCGCATCCTGGCCGAACGCCAGCCCGCGCCGGAAGTGCTGGCGGAAATCCGCCGCGCCCAGGACAAGGTGCACGCGCTGCACCAGGCCTTCCTCGACAGCCAGCGCCCGGCCGCCGCCGCGAGCGCGGCTCCTCAGCCGGTCGTCGTCCAAGCAGCCCCCGCCATCGCGCCGCCACAGGCTCCGGCCGCTGCGCCGCTGGCTGCCCAAGCGGCTCCGGTCCCCACCGCCGCGCCGTCGGCCGACATCAGCCAGCTGCTGCTGGCCACCGTCGCCGACAAAACCGGCTACCCGGTGGACATGCTGTCGCTGGACATGCGCCTGGAAGCCGACCTCGGCGTCGACTCCATCAAGCGCGTGGAAATCCTCTCCAGCGTCCGCGACGCATTGGGCGTCTCCGCCGCCTCCGCCAGCGACGAGCTGCGCAGCGCCGCCACCCTGGCGGAAATCGCCGCCCTGCTGAGCGGCTACGCCGGCCAAACCGTCACCGCTCCA